>VGFP01000001.1 GCA_016868855.1 Bacteroidota bacterium
GATAAGTGACTAGGAGATTTGATGATTAACCGTCAACTGTCAACCGTTAACTGTCAACCGTTAACTGTCAACTGACAACAACTGACAACAACTACAACCTATAACTTACAACTTAAAACTTACAACTCATTTTTTAACCTCCTTGCTCCACGTATCTTTCAGTGTTACAGTTCGGTTGAATACCAATTTCCCTGATGTAGAATATTTACTGTCCAGTGTGAAATATCCTTTGCGGATGAACTGAAAATGTTCTCCAATTTTTGCATCGAGCAAGGATGCCTCAATTTTTGCATGGGGGATGATTTCAAGGCTGTTTGGATTGATATATGATTTGAAATCTCCTTCCTCAGATGAAGGATCCTCTGTATTGAATAACCTGTCGTACAATCTCACTTCAGCTTCAGATGATTGATGTGCATCGATCCAATGAATCGTTCCTTTCACATTGATACCGGACGTATCTTGTCCGCTTTTGCTCTCCGGAATATACTCGCAGTGCACCTCTGTTACTTTGCCATTTGCATCTTTTTTGAAATCTTTGCATTCGACGATGTAGGCAGATTTTAACCTCACTTTCATGCCGGGGGCTAGGCGGAACCACTTTTTCGCCGGGACTTCCATAAAATCCTCCGCTTCGATCCACAGCTCACGAGAAAATGGCAAATCTCTGTATCCTCCATTGTCCTCCAGTTCAGGATTGTTCTCACTTTTGAGCATTTCAGATTTTCCCTCTGGATAGTTTGTGATGACCAATTTGATAGGATCCAATACCACCATTCTTCTCAGGGCTGATTTGTTCAGATCTTCGCGAACAAAAAACTCAAGCAAACCGACGTCGATGACGTTTTCTCTTCTTTGTACCCCGATTCTCTCACAAAAATTCCTGACAGCTGCGGGAGTGAATCCCCTTCGTCTGATACCTGAAAGGGTAGGCATGCGCGGATCATCCCATCCATCCACAATTTTTTCCTGCACCAATTGCAGCAATTTTCTTTTGCTCATGACGGTATAGGTGAGATTCAATCTCGCAAATTCAAATTGTCTGGAGGGATGTATGCCCAATTGTTCGATATACCAGTTGTAGAGGGGGCGGTGGACTTCAAACTCAAGCGTACAAATGGAATGAGAAATATGTTCGATGGAATCTGATTGTCCATGGGCAAAGTCATACATGGGATAAATGCACCACTTGCTGCCAGTCCTGTGATGTGATGTATGCTTGATGCGGTACATGATGGGGTCACGCATGTGCATGTTGTGAGAGGTCAGGTCAATCTTTGCTCTCAGTACTTTTTCTCCATCCTTGTATTTGCCGTCCCTCATTTCCTGAAAGAGTCGAGTGTTCTCTTCGATGTTTCTGTTTCTATACGGACTTTCTTTTCCAGGTTCAGTTGGTGTTCCTTTGGTAGCAGCAATTTCTTCCGCACTCAAATCATCCACATATGCCAATCCTTTTTCAATCAACTTCATTGCAAAAGCATAGAGTTGATCAAAATAATCTGATGCATAATGTTCTTCCTCCCAATCAAATCCCAACCATTTGATATCCTCTTTGATGGAGTCTACATACTCAGTATCTTCTGTAACCGGATTGGTATCGTCAAAACGAAGATTGGTTTTACCCTTGTATGTATCACCCAATCCAAAATTCAGGCATATGCTCTTTGCGTGTCCCAAATGCAAATATCCATTCGGCTCTGGTGGAAAGCGGGTATGAACCGTTTTGGTTTTTCCGGATGCCAGATCAGCCTCGATGATTTCTTCTAAGAAGTTAAGTGATTTCTCTTCGCTCATTGCATTGAATAGTCGGCAAATTTACTAAAATAGGAGCTAACATCTGACATCAGAGGGTTTCCAGTATTGGAAGCGATTGTCGGATGATGTCAACTGCCTCATTGATTTGCGCTTCATTGATCACCAGTGGTGGAGTGAGCCTGATTTTATCACCATGTGTGGGTTTAGCCAATAAACCTTTTTGCATGAATGTTTCACAGAGTTTCCAGGCTGCTTGGGGATTCGGATGATTGATTTCAATTGCATTCATCAATCCCTTTCCTCTTATTTCTCTGATGAATGGCGATGGAAGTCGACCCAGTTTTTCCCTGAAGAGCGTCCCCATTTTTTCTGCGTTGTCTGCCATGTTTTCCTCCACAAGTACTTTCAAAGAGGCCATCGCAACCACACTTGCCAATGGATTGCCTCCGAAAGTAGATCCGTGCTCACCGGGCTTGATGGTCAGCATCACTTCATCGTTTGCCAGCACTGCACTGATGGGCATGGTTCCACCACTCAATGCTTTTCCCAATAACAACAGATCGGGCTTTACATGTTCATGATCACAAGCCATCATTCTTCCCGTCCTGCAGAGTCCGGTTTGGATTTCATCAGCCATCATGAGAACATTGTAGGAAGAACATAGGGAACTGACTTTAGTAAGATAGCCTTGATCTGGCATGATGATCCCAGCTTCACCCTGAATGGGCTCAAACAGAAAAGCGGCAACATTGTTGTCTTTTAATTTTTCCTCCAGCGCTTTTACATCATTGTAGGGAATTACCTCAAATCCGGGCATGTACGGACCAAACTGGTTGTATGATGAAGGATCGGTGCTGAAAGAAACAATTGTACTTGTTCTTCCGTGAAAATTTTCTGAACATACAATGATCTTGGCCTTGTTTTCTTCAATTCCTTTTTTGACATAGGCCCATCTTCTTGCGAGCTTGATGGCTGTTTCTACTGCTTCTGCTCCTGTATTCATGGGTAGCATTTTATCAAAACCTAGCAGCTCAGTGATGTACTTTTCAAAGCTTCCCAGTTTGTCATTGTAAAAAGCCCTTGACGTCAATGTGAGTTCACCGGCTTGTTCAATCAGTGCATCGATGATTTTTGGGTGGCAATGTCCTTGGTTGACGGCAGAATAACCGCTTAAAAAATCATAATATTTTTTTCCTTCCACATCCCACATTTCACAGCCGCTTGCTTTTGCAATAACAACAGGAAGTGGATGATAATTGTGTGCGCCGTATTTTTCTTCGAGTTTTATGAAGTATGATGATTGCATGAAAATAATTCTATTGGTTGTAGTGGTTGACAGTTGACGATTAACAAGTAGCGGTTAACTGTCAACCGTTATCTGTATTCAAGACGATGATGAAAAGATTGGAACCTAATGATTCAAGAGATCAAGGTTCATAGAGAGCAGCGGATATGTATTGCTCGTTTGCACCATGTAAAATTATACAATAAAATTCAAAAGCAGAGTAGTGCTCCGAGACGTTCCGAAATTAACTTTTTGGCTTGATCAGGTTTAGCTCGTAACCTTTTTCAGCAAAGGGCTTACCGTCTGGGAGCGATTTGAATATTCCATAAAAACTTGAGCCACTTCCGGTCATGGATGCATAAACTGCCCCCATTGCGTACAAGTCATCTTTGATCTGATTTAAAACAGGGTAGGACTGAAAAACGGTTTTCTCAAAATCATTGAATAGTCTGTCCTTCCATGTTTCAATGGGTTCTTGGATGATGTCTTTGCAGGGCTGGATGGAAGCATCGGGACTTACATTTTTGAAAGCATCTGCGGTGGAGACATGGATACCCGGACTCACCATCAACATATAATAGGCGGAGAGATCCAGTGCTATGTCTTCCATTTGCTCACCTCTGCCGGTTGTGTAGCATGGCTTATTTCGTATGAAAATGGGACAATCGCTTCCGAGTTGCAATGCATAAGCTTCCATTTTTTCATTGTCGAGTCCCAATTTAAACTTCTCATTCAAAAGTTTGATCATGAAAGCTCCGTCAGCTGAACCACCTCCCATTCCCGCTCCCATAGGAATATGTTTGTGAAGATGGACCTGTATGCCGGGAATTTGCGGAAAATCATTTTTCAGAAGATGATAAGCCTTTGCGCAGAGGTTTTGCTCAATGGTTCCCTCAATCTTCTTACCGCTGCTTTCAAAAATGATGTCTTGTGATGGGTATTGAACTACTTCCAATACATCGAACAATGGTATGGGATAAAATAGGGTGTCCAGATTGTGATATCCGTCCGTTCTTTTGGATGTGATCCTCAATCCGAGGTTGATTTTTGCATTGGGAAAAACAACCATTCAGTTATTTTTTTCTTGCATTGATTTCATCGCGGATAGCGATTGCTCTGATGTAGTCTTCCTGTTCAAGTACCTCGTTCAGCAGGAGATTCAATTCATCGAGTGACATAGATCTCAGGTCCTGAGAAGATGAAATACCCGGCTCGGGCGATTTGCCAACCGCCACTTCTTCGCCTTCTGTATTTTCAACACCTGCAACATCGAAGATGTTTTCGTAAATGTAAATGGGACAACCAAATCGAACGGCCAATGCAAGGGCATCGGATGTCCTTGAGTCAATTTCAACCGTATCTGATTCGCTGCTGCAAACCAGCTTGGAATAAAATATGCCTTCTTGCAAATCTGAAATGATCACTTCATGCAAATCAATCGTAAATGCCATCATGAAATTCTTCATGAGATCGTGTGTCAATGGACGCGTAGGTTTCATTTTTTCCAATGCAACTGCAATGGCTTGTGCTTCGAATCCGCCAATCACAATAGGGAGTCTCCTCAATCCATTTACCTCGCCCAATACAACGGCGTAGGAATTGGTTTGAGTGATGGAGTGAGAGAGGGCAACAATTTCCAATTCAATCTTCTTCATACAAGGCTCTAAATTACATCAATTTAACCTAGATTTTTTACTGCCTCTATGATCTTGGGCATGACCTGAAATGCATCTCCCACGATTCCATAATCGGCAGCTTTGAAGAAGGGAGCTTCCGGGTCGCTGTTGATCACCACAATGGTCTTGCTCCTGTTCACACCGGCGAGGTGTTGAATTGCTCCAGAAATTCCAACTGCAATGTAAAGGTTCGGGGATATGGCTACCCCTGTTTGTCCCACGTGCTCATGATGCGGTCTCCAGTTTGAATCGGCAACGGGACGGCTGCAGGCTGTTGCTGCACCAAGTGCCTGAGCAAGTTCTTCGATCATACCCCAATTTTCGGGACCTTTCAGTCCGCGGCCTCCACTTACAACTCTATCTGCATCAGCCAATGAAATATTTCCTTCGTTTTTCTTTGTTTCAATGATGTTGAGAGTGCCTGCCCCAATTTCTATAGATGATTCAACTACTTCTGCAACTGCATCAGATTGTTGAATGATTTCAAATGCATTGGCATTCAGTGAAATAATTTTTATAGGCGTCAGAATATCCACATCTGCAAAAGCTTTTCCGGAGAAGACAGATTTCCTGACTTTGAATCCATTGGAAGTATCGGGCAATTTTACAGCACCGGTAACGAGTCCCGCTCTTAATTTTACTGACAGCCTTGGGGCAACTGCTTTACCCAACAGGGAATTGCTGAATACAACCACTTTTGCCTGTTCTTGGGTGCAGACATCTGCAATAAAACGGCATGCCAATTTGTTATCTGAAAGCATTGAAGCGGTATGCTGTTGATGGATGACTTTCTTCAATCCATATTTTCCCAAAGATGATAAGTTGTCAACTGTTTCTCCCATGACCAATGCAATGGAATCTGTTCCAAGTTGATTTGCAAGGGCAACACCATAGGAAATGACTTCAAGGGATTGTTTTTTGATTTTCTTTTCTGATAATTCAGCAATGATGATAACAGACATATACAATAATTTAAATGGCTTTTGCTTCTTCTCTCAATAATTTAACCAGTAATTCAGGCGTATCTGCAGGAATCAACTTTACGCCCGCTTTTGCCGGAGGCAAATCAAATCCAGTTACTGCAGTAAAACTTTCGGACTGAACCGCTTCCGCTACTTTCAATGGCTTTGTTCTTGCAGCCATGATGCCTCTCATATTGGGAATTCTTGCTTCTGCCATTCCTTTTTGGCATGATACCACCAGAGGAAAGGGTGCGCTTATTTTTTCTTCACCGCCATCTGCTTCTCTTCCAACAATCGCATTTCCATTTTCAATATCCAGTTTTGTAGCAAGACTGATATAGTTGGCATCAAGCAATTCAGCAATCATGCCTCCAATCGATGAACCGTTGTGATCGATGGTTTCTTTTCCAGTCAATACCAAATCGTAACCATCTTTTGCAACCGCTGCAATTTGTTGCGCAATAAAAAAAGGATCATTGCTTTCAGAATTAATCCTGATGGCTTCATCACCTCCCAATGCGAGCGCTTTTCTTATGATGGCCTCGTTTTCATTGTTTCCAACATTGATGAGATGGATGATGGTCGTTGAATCTTTTTCTTTCAATTCAATCGCACGCACCAGGGCATACCATTCATCGTAGGGGTTGATGATCCATTGAACACCCTCAGCGTTGAATGTTGTATTTTGATTGGTGAAAGAGATTTTTGCCGTGGTATCAGGCGTTCTGCTGATGCAAACAAGTATCTTCATGGGCTTGATGTTTTAAAATTAGTTGTCATGACAACTATCTTAACATAAAGGTAACGACTGGAAGGGTAATTTTGCAAGATTGTTAAATGAAATTTTCATGAACAAAGTAGAAAGGTTAAAAGAGATGATTGTGAAATATCCAAATGACTGTTTCAGTCGGCATGCATTGGCCATGGAGTATCTAAAAACTGGAGATATTACCGGAGCCATTCATGAGATGGAAAATATATTGGTGATTGATGAAAATCATGTTGGCACTTATTATCATTTGGCAAAAGCGTACGAGAAAATTGAAAAATTCACCAATGCGTTGGAGGTATTGGAAAAAGGTATCAAAATTGCTGCATCCAATGCAGCTCAGAATGATTTTAGAGAGTTGAATGGCGCCTTGGATCAGTTAAAAAATGACTTGGACTTAGATTGAAAAATTCCACACATACAAAGGACTTGTCTTTTCAATTCAATGCATTCATTGAGTCACATAAGTTATTTTCCAAACAGCAACATCTGCTTGTTGCCTGCAGCGGTGGGATAGACTCTGTTGTGCTTGTGCATCTTTTGCATGAGCTCCATTTTGATTTCAGTATCCTGCATTGCAATTTTCAATTGCGGGGTGAAGAAAGCAATCGTGATCAGGCATTTGTTGTTCAACTGGCAGCACAACTTGGAGTTCACTGTTATGTCAAAACCTTTGATACCAATAGGGTAATGAAACAATGGGGGAAGGGTGTACAGGAAACCGCCAGGATACTCAGGTACAATTGGTTCGATGAGCAAGTCAATCTTTATGCAGCAAATGGTAAACAGCCTGTGTTGCTTACAGCCCATCAGCTCGATGATCAGTTGGAAACAGTTGCATTCAATTTTTTTCGGGGTACTGGTATCGCCGGACTTACAGGCATGAATAACAAAGATGGGTACTTGGTTAGGCCGCTGCTTTTTGCATCAAGAAATGAAATTGAGATATACGCCAAGGATCAAAAATTGAATTGGGTAGAGGATAGCTCAAATAACGAAACCTTTTATGCAAGGAATCAATTGAGGCACGATCTGTTTCCTGTGGTTGAAAAGATTGTTCCATCTTTCAGACAAAATCTATCCGGCAATATCAAGCGTTTTCAAGAGACTGAAATGCTGTACAGACAACAAATAGCATCGATTCAAAAGCGCATGCTAGAGAAAAGGGAAAAAGGTTATGCAGTTGCTGTCAACAAGATCAAACATCTTGTTCCCTTGGATACCATTCTCTATGAAATTTTTTCTCCATTTGGATTTACAGCTGCTCAGGTGGTAGAATTGGGAAAATTACTCCATGCCCATACTGGAAGTTTTATACAGTCACCCACACATCGGGTATTGAAAAACCGTGATTGGCTGTTGATAGATCCCTTGCATGAAGTTTCATCAAAGGTTTATTTAATCGAGAAAGACCAATCATCTCTTTCTATTGATGAAAAATCTATTCAAATTTCTGCACATAATAATCCTTCATCCCTTTCAACTGCAGAGAAAGAAGCTTGGCTGGATGCATCCAAATTGGAATTTCCTCTCCTCGTTCGCCCCTGGAAAAATGGTGATTATTTTTATCCTTTGGGGATGAAGAAAAAGAAAAAAATCTCAAAGTTCCTGATCGATCTAAAGCTTTCCAAGTCAGATAAAGAATCACAGTATGTGATTGAGTCAGCCAAAAAAATCATCTGGGTTGTTGGCAGACGTATTGATGACAGGTTCAAAGTTTTGCCTCATTCAAAAGAGATCCTCAGATTGAAATGGGATTGATCAGCCAATTACAGATTTGATAAAATATTGGAGAAGATCAATGTTGGCCAAGAGTTTGGCTGCTGCATACGTAAATACTATTCCATAGATGCTCCCCCAGAAATGAGCATTGTGTCCGATGTTACCACCTCCCTTTTTTGCCAAGGCAGCAGACAGTACCAAAAATCCGATTCCAAAGAGATATCCGGGAATTGGGTATGGAATGAAAAAAAACTGGATGGGCATTTTGGGTTGTATGGTGATCGCAGAAAATACAACAGCAGATACAGCCCCTGATGCGCCAAGCGATCTGTAAAAACTTTGATCTTGGTATTTGAAGTAATCGGGGATGACTGCAACGATGATGGCAGTGATGTACATGATGGCCAGCAAGGCTCTTGATAAATTACCGAACAATGCAAGGAAGAGGTAGTTCTCCAGTGCAATCCCAAATGAATAGAAGGAGACCATATTGAATATCAGGTGCATGGCATCTGCATGCAATGCACCATGGGTAATGAATCTGTATAATTGTCCCTGTCTTTTAATTCTGAAGGGCCAAAATAATAAATCCTCTTTCATGGTTTGCTTGGAAAAGGCAATGAATGAAGTGAGGGAGGTGATGACGATGATCAAAAAAGTAATGCTCATTATTTATGATGGTATTTTTCATTTTTGATGATCGTGAAAGCTCTGTACACCTGTTCCGCCAATATCAGACGTGCCAACTGGTGAGGAAACGTCAATTGAGAAAGCGACCATTTGAAGTCAGCTTTTTCTAGTACAGATTCATCCAAACCAAATGCACCTCCAATCAGGAAAACCAATTTTCTTGCACCCATATTGGTCTTTTTGGTGATGAAATTTGCCAGTCCCACAGAATCCATCTCCTTTCCATATTCATCCAGTGCAATCAATGTTGTGTCTTTGTCGATCCAATCCAAGATCATTTTTCCTTCCAATCGCTTCAAATCATTTTCGCTCAGCATGGCTGCATTTTTAGGGACGGGGATGATTTCCCATTTCAGGGAACAGTATTTGTTGATGCGTTTTGAATAATCCTCTATGGCAGATTTGATGCCTGCATCATGCTGCTTTCCGATGCTCCAGAATTCGATCTTCATGATATGTACAAAGAAAACGAACATTTTTTGTAATTTGATTGATCAAACTCCTGCAATGAAAAAATTGATCTTTATTTTAACGATTCAGCTGATGGCTGTTTTCGCATCTGCACAAATCAAAAAAGCACCCAACAGAGCGGAGGGTGAGGGTCCCTGGACCCAACTCATTCTTCGTGGCGCCACGCTGGTCAACGGAACAGGAGCTCCGCCCAATGGTCCGGTTGATATTGTGATTGAACAAAACAGAATTGTTTCCATCAGAAATGTTGGCTATCCCGGATTGGCAATCAGGCAAGGCTCACGACCTGTTTTGAAAAGCGGTGGCAGAGAAATTGATTGCAGTGGGATGTATATATTGCCTGGATTTATTGACATGCATGGACATATTGGTGGAACCGAACAGGGAACACCCGCAGAATATGTATTCAAATTATGGATGGCACATGGTATCACAACCATTCGTGATCCATCATGTGGCAACGGGCTCGATTGGGTATTGGATCAAAAGCAAAAAAGTTTATCAAATGCTATTACAGCCCCACGCATCCACGCATACACTGCATTCGGCATGGGAGCAAAAGGCGGTATTTCAACACCTGAACAAGCAATTGAGTGGGTAAGAGAAAACGCAAAGAAAGGAGCTGACGGTATAAAGTTCTTCGGTGCTGCGCCCGCCATCATGGATGCTGCTTTGCGTGAGAACAAAAAAATAGGATTGCGCTCTTGCTGCCATCATGCACAGATGGATGTTGCCCGGTGGAATGTTGTGAATTCTGCAGAGGCTGGACTGACATCCATGGAACACTGGTATGGTCTGCCTGAAGCATTGCTGGAGAAAAACACCATTCAAGAGTATCCGCTCACATATAATTACGCGAATGAGCAACACCGATTTGAAGAGGCAGGAAAATTATGGAAGCAAGCTGCCAAACAAGGTTCTGAAAAATGGAACAGCGTGATGAAAAAGCTATTGGATCTTGATTTTACACTGGATCCAACATTTAATATTTATGATGCCACCAGAGATCTTCACAAAACCCGCAGGTTGGAGTGGCATGATGAATATACGCTTCCCTCCCTGTGGAAATTTTATGAACCCAATCGCCAATCACATGGTTCTTTCTGGTTCAACTGGGGAACAGAGCAAGAGGTTGCATGGAAAGAGAACTATCGTATTTGGATGAGTTTTGTAAATGAATATAAAAACAAGGGGGGAAGGGTTACTACTGGATCGGACAATGGTTTTATATATCAAACGTATGGATTCGGATATGTACGGGAATTGGAAATGCTGCGGGAAGCAGGATTCCATCCGCTTGAAGTGATCAGGTCTGCCACCTTGTACGGTGCACAGGCACTGGGAATGGAAAAAGAAATTGGATCCGTTGAAGTAGGCAAATTGGCTGACCTGGTGGTTATCGACGCCAATCCTCTTGAAAACCTGCAGTATCTCTACGGCACAGGTGCAGTGTATTTGAATGACCAGAATGAAGTGGTGCGCAAAGGCGGTGTGAAGTATACCATCAAGGACGGTATTGTATACGATGCAAAAAAATTGTTGGCGGATGTGAAGAAGATCGTTGATGAAGCCAAGAAAGAATCAGGAAACATCAAACAACCTGGAATAAAATAAAACTGACGCATGAAAAAAATAGTTTTCATTTTCTTGATTGTACCTGCCTTCTTGAAGGCGCAACCCTTGCCGTCCATTGCAGAGAAAACAAAGGGACTCCTAAAATATGAGGGCTTTGTGCCTTTTTACAGGGATGATGCAAATGGCAAAATTTGGCTTGAGATCAATCATCTCAATACAGAACTGCTTTATGTAATGTCATTGCCAGCGGGACTTGGATCCAATGATATTGGTTTGGACAGGGGACTCCTCGGTGGAGGAAGAATTGTAAAATTCATCCGGATAGGAAAAAAGATTCTGATGACAGAGCCAAACTATGGATACAGAGCGCTCTCTGATGCCGCAAGGGAAAAAGCTGCAGTCGAACAATCATTCGCACAGTCAACGTTGTGGGGATTCACTGCTGAAGCAGAGCAAAATGGAGCTGTGCTGGTTGACGCTACAGAATTTCTGACAAGAGACGCCATGCAAGCTACCAATAGAATCAGGAATATGAAACAAGGTAATTATGTGCTCGACAGAGGTCGCTCTGCCCTGTATTTCAATTCCTGTAAAAATTTTCCTTTGAATACAGAATTGGAGTCAACCATTACATTGGTAAACAATGATGGAATTGCAGGTGCTTATGTGCAAGCAGTTGCTCCATCAACTGAAGCAATCAGTTTGCGCATGCACCATTCATTTGTGCAATTGCCGGACAATAATTATCAGCCCAGAGTATTTGATCCAAGATCTAGCTTCAACCATGTTTCATTTTTCAACTACAGTACTCCAGTTTCTGAGCCCATAGAAAAATTCTTTGCAGTGAGACATCGCCTGCAGAAAAAAAATCCATCTGCTGCCATCAGCGAGCCTATCAAGCCAATTATTTATTACCTCGACAATGGAACTCCTGAGCCCATTCGCAGTGCTTTGCTGAAAGGAGCTGCATGGTGGAACCAGGCATTTGAAGCAGCAGGGTATAAAGATGCCTTTATTGTAAAGGTGTTGCCCGACACTTGCGATCCCATGGACATCAGATACAACATGATCAATTGGGTACATCGTTCTACAAGGGGTTGGAGTTATGGGGCAAGTGTTGTTGATCCCAGGACTGGCGAAATTATCAAGGGACAAGTATCTCTTGGTTCTTTGCGTGTCCGACAGGATTACATGATCGCTCAAGGATTGTTGTCACCTTTTCAAGATGAGTCAGTTTCGGAAGATCTCATGCTCAAGATGTCAATCGAACGTTTGGAACAACTGAGTGCACATGAGGTTGGACATACCCTGGGACTCATGCACAATTATGCAGCAAGCACTGTCAACAGATCCAGTGTGATGGATTATCCTCATCCGCTCGTTCAATTGGACAGCAAAGGAAATATTGATTTGAGTGATGCCTATGATCATGCAATAGGTGACTGGGATAAAGTCGCCATCACATGGGGATATGCAGATCTGAGAAATGAAAAGGATGAAAAATATCAACTGAATAAAATACTCTCTGATGCATATGCAAAAGGAATGAGGTTCATCAGTGACCGCGATGCAAGAGCTGCAGGTGGATTGCATCCGGATGCACATTTGTGGGACAATGGGAATGATATTTTATCAACATATGATACGGTAATGAAAGTCAGAGCCAAGGCACTTTCAACTTTCGGTTTACAAACCATTAGAAAAGGAACGCCCATGGCATTTTTGGAAGATGTATTGGTACCTGTTTATTTTCACCACCGGTATCAGGTTGAGGCTGTCTCCAAGTTGGTCGGGGGAATGCATTATAATTATGCATTGAAAGGCGATGGGCAAACCATCACTTCTCCACTCTCCAAATCATTGCAGCAAAGAGCCATGCAGCAAATGATGAGGAGCATCGATCCGGCGTTCCTTGAATTGCCATCCGCCATTGCTTCGCTGATTCCTCCAAGACCCGCAGGATATGATTTCAACAGGGAATTGTTCAAGAAAAAAACGGGATTGGCATTTGATCAGTTGGCTCCTGCGGAGGCTGCAACCGATCTCGTATTTTCATTTCTTTTTCATCCTGAAAGAATCAACCGTTTGTATCAACACGGACTCGAAGGTGGATATGGTCTTGCTGAAATGTTGAATACAGCAATCAATGCAACATTTAAATCTCCCAGAAAAAATGGAATGCAAGCTGCCCTTCAGATGCAGACTGAACAAATGATGATGACATACATACTGTCTTCTTCTATACAAACAGCAGTATCCTACCCGGCCAAGGCGTCGGTGGTTGCTGCTTTAGCTGGACTCAAAAAGTTTTTAGAACTACAGAGGAAATCAACTGCCAATCCTGAATACGCAGCTCATATAGATATGTTGTTGATGCGATGCAAAGAGCCAGAAAAAGCGACGCCCACTATTTATCTCGACGCTCCTCCAGGAGCTCCGATTGGGTGCGAGGATTTATTTTGAGAATGTTGAAAATTTTTCATGAAGTGCTAGTACCTGAGGTACTAGCATCTTTTGTTCATCATTGATGATGATTTCATCGCAGAGCCTGAGTTTTATTTCTTCATCAATCTGGTGTTGCAATCGATCCATTACTTGATCGTACCCAATACCATCTCTTTTCATGGTTCTTTGTACCCTCAACGCATGAGGAGCAGAAACTCCGATGATGACATCGAATTCACCCTGGATACCGCTTTCAAAAATTAGAGCGGCTTCTTTGATGGCATAAGGAGCAGTTTGTTGGTTCATCCATTCTTTTGCGTGTGCAATGGTGTAAGGATGTACCAATGCATTGAGTTGGTTGAGCAGATCTTTTTGTTTAAAAACTTTTTCAGCAATCAATGATCTGTTCAATTGTCCGTTGGTATATGCATCTTGCCCAAACAGTTTTTTTATTTCTTGTATGAGCTTCGGGTGACTCGACATGATTTTTTTTGCTTCTGCATCTGCATAATATACAGGTACGCCCATCACCTCGAAAATCTGGGCGACTGTAGATTTTCCCGATCCCATTCCGCCTGTTAATCCCACTTTTAGCATTACCAAATGTAAATAAAAAAGCCTGGAAGGATCTCTTCCAGGCGCTGGGTAATTAGCCGTTGACGTTATTTCGCTGCAGCAGTCTTATTGAGCTGTTCGCTCCACTCAAGACTGATGGCAGATTTTTCAATTTTCATGAAAGAACCAGGACTCACTTCAATTTGGATGGTAGAGTCATCATTTACTTTATTGACAATGCCATGTATGCCTGCAATGGTGACAACTTTATCGCCTTTCTGAAGTTCTTCCTGAAACTTCTTTGCTTTTTTTGCTTTTTGAGCTTGCGGGCGGATCATAAAGAAATAGAAAACCACGATCATGCCACCCAACAATACCAACTGCATAATACCTGCATTGGGAGAAGCCTGTAAAAAGAATGTATTCATCATAATATTTGTTTGAAAAAGTTTTACAAATGTAGCCAATTAGGATTGTTTTTTGAATTCTACTTTTTTTATGGAACCTGCTGCCTGAAGTTCTTTGTGAATACTGTCAAGAATTCCGTTGATGAATTGACCGCTTTGTTGGGTGCTGTAACTTTTTGCGAGATCAATGTATTCGTTGATGGTTACTTTTGTTGGGATGGTTTCAAAATAAAGAAATTCACAAATTCCCATCCGAAGCATAATCATATCCAATGCAGCTATGCGATCAGGATCCCAATTGTTTAACTTGGGTTTGATCATCTCCATTGTATAATCCTTTTTCTCAATGGCAGTTTTCAGCAGGGTCAGTGCATAATTTGTTTTTTCTGGACCCACTACGTCGTTGAATTCATAGGCAGCTGGCTTGCTCAAATAATTCAATACCATTTGATAAATCATTTCAGCGTCATCATCCCACTGTAAAAAATGTTCTTCCAGAAAATCTGTAAACTCTTCATTGGCCATCATCAAGTCGGTAAAGATGAAGCTCAATAATTCTTTTTCTGATTTTTTATCACGTGATTCTTCGTTGATATATATCTTGTACAGTTCGGTTTCTACCAGGGAGTAGTATATTTTTCGGATCAGTTCCTGGTTGATTTTCTCGGCGAAATGTTTTTGCTTTATGATGGTTTGAAAAGAGGCTGTCTCAAGGATTTTCCACAGCAGGGAATTTCCAGCAATTTTGATGTTTACATGCAGGTCCTCGTAGCTCGGTAAATGTTTGGAAGAGCGCAACTTGGCATCGGTTTCTGCATACCTGGCTATTTCAGTGAGTGAAAAGATGCAAAAAGCAAACAATTCTGCTGTCTGATCCAGGTAAGATTTAAGTAGTTTGAGGGAAGACATTTCCGAAGTGGCGGTCGACTCGGATTCTGCTGCGTATAGGCACTGCATCACTTTTATCCTGATATTCCTGCGACTGATCATGGAAAGAACTTTTGGGAAGCTGCAAAGATAGTTGATATCTGTCCGCTGTCCAATTTTTAGCCTTTTCTTGTGTTAAAATGGCATACAAAAACAGGTGTGAATATGCCATTTTCCCCCTTTTTAGGGTCTAAATCGGTGACTATATGACATATTTTCAATTTTCACCCGGTGGTACAAAATTCGATCATATAGGGTATAAGCAAAACTTGACATTTTTAAACTCAAAACAAAACGCTATGGCTAAGAAGTTAAACATTACCCCCTTACATGACAGGGTAATCGTGAAACCTGCTCCGGCAGAAGAGAAAACAGCAGGTGGCATCATTATCCCAGACACTGCAAAAGAAAAACCACAAAGAGGAACAGTTGTGGCGGCAGGCCCAGGCAAAAAGGACGAGCCTATGACTGTAAAAGCAGGCGACAACGTACTTTATGGAAAGTATTCAGGAACTGAGATTTCTGTAGAAGGACATGATTATTTGATCATGAGAGAATCAGATATCCTCGCAATTGTTTAAATCAAGCTAACAATTAAAAAACTATAAAAATGGCTAAACAAATATTTTTCAACTTAGACGCCCGCAATAAAATGAAGAGAGGCGTTGATACGCTTGCTGATGCGGTGAAGGTTACACTTGGACCCAAAGGTCGCAATGTTGTTATCGAAAAGAAATTTGGTGCACCTGCAGTAACCAAAGACGGTGTTACCGTTGCCAAAGAAATTGAATTGGAAGATCCTATTGAGAACATGGGAGCCCAAATGGTGAAAGAAGTTGCATCCAAAACTGCTGATGTAGCGGGTGATGGTACAACAACTGCAACCGTTCTTGCACAATCCATCATCACTGAAGGATTGAAAAACGTAGCAGCTGGAGCCAACCCAATGGACATCAAGAGAGGTATAGATAAAGCTGTTGAGATTGTCGTTGCCAACCTTCAGTCACAATCACAAACTGTGGGAAGCGACAATAAAAAAATTCAGCAAGTTGCTACGATTTCTGCAAACAATGATGCTGAAATCGGAAAGCTCATTGCTGAAGCAATGCAAAAAGTAGGTAAAGATGGTGTTATCACCGTTGAAGAAGCAAAAGGAACTGAAACTTCCATCGATATTGTAGAAGGTATGCAATTTGACAGAGGGTACATCTCTCCGTATTTTGTTACCAATTCTGATAAGATGGAATGTGAATTGCAAAATCCATTCATCCTGATCTACGACAAGAAAATTTCTGCGATGAAGGACATTCTCCATATTCTTGAGAAAGTTGCTCAGCAAGGTGCTCCTTTGTTGATCATCGCTGAAGATTTGGAAGGTGAAGCAATGGCAACTTTGGTTGTAAACAAGCTGCGTGGTACATTGAAAGTGGCTGCTGTGAAGGCTCCAGGTTTTGGTGACCGCAGAAAAGAGATGTTGCAGGACATCGCGATCCTCACAAAAGGAATTGTAATCAGCGAAGAGCAGGGATTCAAGTTGGAGAATGCTGATCTCACCTACCTTGGTCGTGCTGAAAGAGTTACCATCGATAAAGACAATACCATTGTAGTTGGTGGAAAAGGCAAGAAAGATGAAATCAATGCCCGTATTGCTCAGATCAAAACTCAAATCGATTCAACCACATCTGATTATGACAGAGAGAAATTGCAAGAGCGTTTGGCAAAACTCAGCGGTGGTGTTGCAGTATTGAATGTAGGTGCTGCTACTGAGGTTGAAATGAAAGAGAAGAAAGACCGCGTAGACGATGCACTTCACGCAACACGTGCTGCAGTTGAAGAGGGTATTGTTCCAGGTGGTGGAATCGCTTTCATCCGTGCCGTTGAAGCACTTGACAAGAAAAAAGGTGTGAACGAGGACGAATCAACTGGAATCGCTATCATTCGTCGTGCACTTGAAGCACCGCTTCGTACCATTGTGTACAACGCCGGAATCGAAGGTTCTATCGTTGTGCAAAAGGTAAAAGAAGGCAAAGGTGATTTTGGATACAATGCACGTACTGACAATTATGAGAAATTGTTAAGTGCTGGTGTAATTGATCCAACTAAAGTTGCCCGTGTTGCACTTGAAAACGCTGCATCTATCGCAGGTATGTTGTTGACAACTGAATGCGTTGTAGCTGACAAGCCTAAAAAAGAAGAACCTGTTCACGGACACGGTGTTGCTCCTGACATGGGCGGAATGGGCTATTAATTTAATATCTACACCTTACATAAAAAGCTCCGAGCAATCGGGGCTTTTTTTATTCAGTGGGATTCCTGTATCGAATGGCTCCAAGCACAATGAAAAGTTGAGCTAGGATATAAGTCGACATAATAAATATTCCTGCATTGTCAAACGGAGCACTGAACTTGTTGATGGCAAGAATAGAATCTGATGTAACAAACAAAGCAGCGCCAATGATCAAAAACAAAGATGTTCTGTCGTCCAGTTTCTGATATTGCCAAATGGCTGCAGAGAGCATGGTGCTGATGGTGATGCCGTAAATCAAGACAGGTATTTTCATCGCACCCAATGTGGGCCAGAGCAAATACATGAATTCTATCAAATAGGCCAAGACTGCTATCAGCATGACGGGTCTTAGTTTGAAGAACGAGGTTTTGTCTGACTGGGTCCTTAAAAAGAAGAAAATATAAAAAATGTGTGCAGTTAGAAAAGCCAGGAGTCCGGGTACAAAGAGTGACTCTTTTTGCAGGAGTACATCGCCCAACCATGAAAACAGCAAGGCGATCAAAACCGCATCCTTGAAGAAAGATGTTTTTTTATGCAGCGAGGTGTAATATGTCAATGCCAGCAATGGAATGATGAGTGGTTTACTGAAAATTCTCAGCTGCTCCATGTCCAATGCTATGAGAGAAATTTCAATCAATGCAACAATGGAAAAAAGAAAGAAAAACAATCGTTGTTGTTGAAGCATGCTGTAATTTAGAGATATTTTATGTTATATACTGACGAGGAAATTAAATTTATGGCCTATTGGGAGCAAAATCGCCTCAAGCAAAAGCGACTCCTGACGCAATTGACCTACGGTCTCCCCATTGGGTTGATATTCGCAGTTCCGATTTTTGTAAATTTTTTATTGGGCAGGTTCTGGTACAAAAGGGCAGATGCTGTTGGGTTGAGTCAGTTCAATCCATCTGTTCTTGTGTTGGCTGTTCTGTTGATTTCAGTTTTCGTTGCCATCTTCAACCGCAGATTCAAGTGGGAGAAATATGAGCAGGAGTACCAGAGACTTTTGTCAAAATCAAAGGACAGATTGTCCTAAATTGCATGAAATTTCAAATTACACTTTATGATGAAGCAGTTGGCGTTGATCGGACTCGCATCCATTTTATTTTTCAGTTGTAAAAAAGAAGAACAACTTATGACCATAGATGAATACATAACCAAGAAGGGATTGACTTCCTCTGTTCAGAAAGACAGCCGCGGATTTTATTATAAAATTGATCAAGCAGGAGCTGGAACAGCTCCTACCATTTCTTCCAAAGTCACTTTGTTTTACAAAGGGTATCTTACCAATGGAACTGTTTTTGATCAAACAGGTTCAGCTTCTAATTTTGAATCTGGCAACCCTGTAACATTTCCCCTGAACCAACTGATACCTGGTTGGCAAATTGGTGTCCCCTTGATCAAACCTGGCGGAAAAATCACCCTTTACCTTCCACCATCACTCGGATATGGTGCGTATGGAGCAGGAAGTATTCCTGGAAACGCAGCTTTGATTTTTGAGATTTCCTTGGTCGCTGTTTCCTGATGGGAGGTTGATCAATATGCTTGAACCGTGTTGTAGAGCGTATCTCTTTCAACAGGATTTCTGCCAACTTGTTTGATGAGGTTGATGAGTTCCTCTGTCGTGAGACTCGGATTCTGCTCTTCGCTTCCAGCCATGGAGTAAATTTTGGTAGAATCATCTATGGTTCCATCCAGATCGTTTACACCAAATGAAAGTGTGAGCTGGGCTTGTTCTCTGCCAAGCATGGGCCAATACGCTTTGATATGCGGAAAATTATCCATGAAAATTCTAGACAACGCGTAAGTTTTCATATCCTCGATCGCGCTCACTTCTGGAATATGGCTGAGCTCATTGTCATGGTTGCGAAATTTAAGGGGTATGAATGTATTGAATCCGCCTGTTTGATCCTGTAAGTTCCTCAGGCGTTCCATATGATCAATTCTATGATGATTATTTTCCAGATGACCATACAACATGGTTGCATTGGAGTGCATGCCCAATTTGTGGGCAGTGGCGTGAATATCCAGCCATCCATCGGCATCAACTTTGTCGGCACAAATTTGATTGCGTATTACAGGATCAAAAATTTCAGCTCCTCCGCCAGGCAAAGAGTCGAGTCCGGCGTTGTGCAAGACTGTCATCCCTTCCAATCTGCTCAATTTAGCTTTTCTGAACATGTAGTCCAGTTCAACTGCAGTGAATCCCTTGATATGAAGATCCGGACGATGGGCTTTTATCTTTTTGATCAGCTCTTCAAAAAAATATATATCCATTTTGGGATGAACACCACCAACAATATGTACTTCAGTAATCGGCTGACCGTCATATGATTTTACTTTCTCCAGCATTTGATCAATGCTCAGTTCCCAACCTTCCTCTCTATGTGCATACAATCGTGAGTAGGAACAGAATTTGCAATAGAATACACATACATTCGTGGGTTCAATATGAAAATTTCTATTGAAGTAGGTGGTATCTCCGTGTTTTTTTTCTCTGATGAAATTTGCCATCGCTCCAAGCTCAGCCAGTGTTGCATTTTCAAATAAAAAAAGACCTTCTTTCGGAGTTATTCTTTCTCCTTGTTCAACTTTATGAAGGATCTCAGATAAGTGAGGGGAGGTCAGTTTTAACAAGCTCAAATCACTGTCCATGGTCATAATTTTTGCAAAATTACGACCGAAATGTTGTCCTGCCTAAATCATGTTTAGCCCAGTGCGCCTGCAATACATGCGCACATCAAACAAGCAATCGTTCCTCCAATCAGTGCCCTGAATCCTAGTTCTGTGAGGTTTTTTCTTTGATTGGGTGCAAGTTGACTGATACCGCCTATTTGTATTCCGATGGATGCAATATTGGCGAATCCACACAATGCATAAGTAGTGATGAGAATTGAGCGGGGGTCTGTGATCACACCTTCTGCTTTCATTTTGCCAAATGTGATATAGGCCTGGAATTCATTGATGATGGTCTTTTCTCCCAATAGTTGACCCACGTACACCATGTCTTGTTGAGTGACTCCAATCAGCCATGCAATGGGTGAAAAAAGATATCCCAAAATCATTTGAAACGAAAGAGAGTCATAGCGACCGCTGGAAAAACTTTTGATCCAATCGTTCAGTCCAAGATAATATCCAAATGAACCGAGCACCCAGTTGAGTACATACATCAGGGCGGTAAATACTATCAAAATGGCGCCGACATTCACGGCTAATTTCAAGCCGTCGGTAGTTCCCAGGGAGATCGCATCCAAGGCGTTTTCACCAAATTTTTCTTTTGGCAGCACTATTTTTTCATCAATCTTTTCTGTTTGGGGGAATAATATTTTCGAGCATACAATTGCAGCAGGTGCGCTCATGATGGATTGGCTGAGCAGGTGCAATACAAAATAATGCTGCTGTGCAACATCGTTGCCGCCTAAAAATCCAACGTAAGCAGCCAGCACCGATCCTGCAGTATTGGCCATTCCTCCCACCATGATGCACATGATTTCACTTCGATTCATTTTTTCAAGGAAAGGTCTTACCATCAAAGGCGCTTCGGTTTGTCCTAGAAATATATTGGCAGCTGTGGAAACGCTTTCTGCCCCAGAGACTTTCAATTTGCTGAGCAGCAATGCAAAAAAGTAAACGACTTTCTGCAAAATTCCAAGGTAATAGAAGAGCGCAGAAAGGGCAGCAAAAAATATAATATTGGGCAGCGCCTGAATGGCAAATGTATATCCCCAGCTTCCACCTGCATCAGCAAGGTTGCCGAACATGAATTCAATTCCTTTGTGTGCAAGGTTGATGACCTGCACGAATTGATCGGAGAGCCATTGGATGAGAATTCTGAAAAAATTGTATTTCCCTTGTGAGAGAACGCCAATTGCAAAAGCGATTTGTGCAATGATTCCCATCGACACCAGTCTCCAATTGATGGCCTTTCTGTTATTGCTCAATATATAACAGAGTCCGACGAGAAACAACATGCCCAATAGTCCGCGACTGAGGTTTTCCCACTGAAAATTCATGGATGCCAATTTGTTCGGTAAGATAATTGATTTAGATGTATCATCACATTTGTTCTACCTGCTGTGTAAAATTTTATTTTTTACCTGATGGAACAAATCTGATATATCAGGGGATAGGTTCATTTTTACAATGGTGAAACTGAATCCCCCAAAGAATAAAATGGATTTCAAGATATATCCAATGAGTTGTGATTTTTCAAAGGGTATTGCATAGCAGAGGAGTCCCCAAGCCATTGCAATCAGAATGGCCTTTGCATTGCTGATAGAAAATGGCTGTAAATTGAGCAGCTTTTTTATATAAATGAATCGGATCAGATTGAACAGGATAATAGCCATTACACTTCCATAGGCCGTGCCCAGGAGTCCAAATGACTTTGTCAGAAAATAGTTAAGTACAATAGAAATCCCGACAAAAAACATATTCGTGAACAAATCAACTCTCCAGTGCTTTGACAGTTGAAGGATTTGTGCATTGAGTCCGGTTCCCAACTCAATGAGCTTTCCAGCTCCTAGTATGATCATTAAAAGGGGGAGTCCTGCGTATGTCTGACCGAGATACTGAACAATCAATGGAGCATTGATCAACACCATGCCCATAATACCCAGGGCAGTGATCAAGAGGGTTAAAGCAGTTTTTTTGTATAGCCTATCCAATTTTGCAAGGTCCTTTGTTTTCCATGCTTCAGCAATTTGAACAGTCGCAGATGAAACCATGCTTCTTTGAGGAACATCCATCAGGGTTATCAAATAGGTAGCAATGGTAAAAATCGCTGCATCTTTGAGTCCCCCGCTTGATTGAGAGGCAATGATCAGCGTATCATTGGTCTTGGCGAGGATGTTCAAAACTGCACTCAGAAAATAGGCACTCCCGAATTTGATCATCATGGGAGCATATTTTTTGGTCAGTTTGCTTCTGTTAAAGGTAATGCTGAAATACTTTGATTTGTATACAATCCATACCATTGCAGCTATCAGGATGCTGTATAGCAGTGCATAGCATGCAATAAAGGTGTCAAATTGCTGAATCCATTTAAATGCCCAAAAACTGATCAGCAATGTGACCAGGATCCTGTACAAGAACTCTTTTAAAAAATTTGAAACAACATTTTTTGAAATCACCCATGCATAGGCCTCTAAGAGGGAAAAAATTACCAATCCGACTGTCATGGGGAAAATCCAATCTATAAAATCAACAAGCAATGGTGACCGATAGCCAAATTTTCTAACGATGACGGGTTCAAAATAGGGTAGAGCAAATAGAAGCAATAGGCAAGTAATAAATGCCACCAAAAACGTAAGTGAAAACAAGTCGTTTTTTGATCTTGGAAGATGGTGTTTGTAAAACGGACTGAATTTGAATGCAATGGGAATCATTCCAGCGGTACACAATGTTGAAAAAATCAACGCAATGTCCATCAGGATCCTTGTCAGTCCAAACTGCTCTGGCGTAAAATATTTTGGAAAGAAATATAGCACGTTGATGGCACCGAAAACAAACCCTGCGTATATGAACAAGGAGGAATAAATGCTTTGTTTTCTGATGGTTGCCATATAAAATAAAAAACCGCCTGTGTAGGCGGTTTCAAATGTAATGAAATTCGTGCTTATAGATGAGCTTCAATCTTTCTTACAAAATTTCCTTTTGGCTGCGCGCCAACCAGCTTATCGACTACCTGACCATTTTTGATGAAGAGAATGGCTGGAATTGAAGTAATGCCGTAATTCATGGATAACTGCGGATTGTGGTCAACATTCACTTTTCCGACGTTGACTTTTCCTTCCCACTCTTTAGAAAGTTCTTCGATAACCGGACCAATAGCTCGGCAAGGACCACACCATTCTGCCCAAAAATCGATCAAGGTTAACTTATCTGAATCCAATACTTCTGCCTGAAAATTGCTGTCTGTAAATTCCTTTGCCATGTATTATTATTGAGGGTGATAAATATGTGTATGAGAGTGCAAAATTAATTCCAATTTTTATATTTTCATAAATGTCTTGTTTCTGCTCAAACTGCGTCAACTTGTACCTCGATCAGGGGATTGTTCTCTAAAAAATCAGCCATTTCGTCATTCATCTCAAATCCCTTCTCTGTTGTTCGCATCTGTACGACCAGTTTTTCAACCTGGTCAACCATTACAAGTTTCAGCCTTGATCTGCCTGGATTTTTCTTCATGTTCTTTTTGAAGAACTCGATATGTCCCTCGTTGATGGCTCCTGCCTGCAATGTTATCTGAACCTGCTTCGTAAATACCTTTTTTATGGTCTCCAGCAGACATATTTCAGTCACCCTGAAGTTCCATTCATTTCTGCTTTCCCATTTTTCAAAATTGCCTTTCACATGTATGCAAGTACCGGCATTGAAATAATTTGAAAACTTCACATATTGATCTCCAAACAAGGTGAGTTCAACTTTTCCGCTGAAATCTTCAATGGTCAGACTTCCATATTTTTTACCAGCCCTTGAAATTTTATGCTGAGAGGAAGTAACCAGTCCGGCGAGTTTCAGAGGTTGCGTTGGACTCTTTTGCAGCTCGATGCCTTCCTTGAATTCATTGAAATCCAGCAAGGGACAAATCCCATAATGTTTCAACTCAAATTTATAATGATCAAGCGGATGCCCACTCAGGAACATACCTGTAACCTCTTTCTCTTTTTCCAATAATTCTGTGAGTGACCAAGGAGCACAATCAGGAATTTTTGGTGAGGGAATCTCTTGCACCATGGAAAGATCGCCAAACAGCGTATGTTGATTTGAAGTGGATTGGCTTTGCCAGATATTTCCGAAACGAATGATTTTTTCCAATCCATTTGATGTATCACCTTCGGGTTGATGGAAATATTGAGCCCGGTGCATGGTGTTGAAGCAATCGAATGCACCAGACATCGCGAGACTCTCCAATGATTTTTTGTTGACTGTTCGCTGATTGACTCTTTTTACGAGTTCAAATATCGATGGGTAGGTTCCGTTTTTTTGTCGCTCTGCAATGATCGATTCAACTGCCGCCTCACCAACACCTTTGAGTCCACCGAGCCCAATCCTGATTTCACCTTTTTGATTAACGGCAAAGCTTTGGAGTGATTCATTGATATCCGGGCCAAGTACATTCAATCCCATTCGCTTGCATTCCTCCATGAAAAAAGTAATTTTTTCTATCGAACCAGCGTGATTCAGAACAGCAGCCATGTATTCTGAAGGATATCTTGCTTTCAAGTATGCAGTTTGATAGGCAATGAAGGCATAGCATGTGCTGTGTGATTTGTTGAATGCATATTGGGCAAACGCCTCCCAATCGGTCCAAATTTTCTGAAGCTTATCCTCCGGATATCCCCTCTCGGTTGCTTTTCCGATGAATTGGGGCTTCATTTTATCCAACACCGACTTTTGCTTTTTACCCATCGCCTTGCGCAGAACATCTGCATCACCCTTGCTGAATCCGGCGAGTTTCTGTGCCAGCAACATTACCTGCTCCTGGTATACGGTGATGCCATACGTTTCTTCCAAATATTCCTGCATGGCAGGCAAGTCATATGAAATTTCCTCACGGCCATGCTTTCTGTTGATGAAGTTGGGAATGTATTCGAGCGGACCAGGGCGATACAATGCATTCATCGCAATCAGATCCTCAAATTTATCAGGCTTCAGATCGCGCAGGTATTTCTGCATACCCGGACTCTCAAACTGAAACGTTCCAATGGTTTCTCCCTTTTGATAAAGCTTGAATGTTTTTTCATCATCGAGAGGAATTTTATCTATGTCGATCTCTATGCCATGATTCATTTTTATCAACTGCAAAGAGGTCTTGATGATGTTCAATGTTTTCAATCCGAGAAAGTCCATTTTGATTACACCCGCTTCCTCAATCACACTGCCTTCAATCTGTGTAACCCACATAGGAGAATCTTTGGCAGTGCATACGGGCAATAGCTCTGTCAGATCTTTCGGAGCAATGATAATGCCTGCAGCATGGGTACCGGTATTTCTGACGGATCCTTCCAGGATCTCTGCTTCATGCAAAACCTTTCCTCTGATGTCACCGTCTTCGTATATTTCTCTTAACTTTTTGGAGTTCTCAATTTCATCAGGATTCAATCCTTCTTTTTCAGCAAGACTCTTCTCTCCATTCAATGGCGCATGCAACAACCTTTTCAGTGATATGCCGGGTTTTTCCGGAACGAGCTTTGCCAATGCATTGCTTTCAGGCAAGGGCAAATCAAGTGTTCTGGCCACATCTTTGATGCTCATCTTGGCTGCCATGGTGCCATAGGTGATGATTTGAGCAACCTGATTCTTACCGTATTTGTCAACCACATAGTCAATCACTTTCTGCCTTCCTTCATCATCAAAGTCGGTGTCAATATCTGGCATGGACTTTCTATCGGGATTCAAGAAACGCTCAAACAGCAGATTGTATTTGATGGGGTCGATATTGGTGATGCCAATGCAATAGGCAACCACACTGCCTGCCGCGGAACCTCTACCCGGACCGATAAACACACCCAAATCGCGACCAGCTTTGATGAAATCCGAAACAATCAGAAAATAACCGGCGAATCCCATCGTTCTGATGGTGAACAGCTCAAAAGCTATGCGTTCCTCTATTTCCGGGGTCAGGATCTCATATCTTTTTTGAGCACCTTCCCTTGTGATATGCTCCAAGTATTCATCCTGTGATTTAAATTTATTTGGAACCACGAAATGGGGCAGGAGGATGTCGCGCTTGAGATCCAACACTTCAACCTTTTCTACAATTTCATTGGTATTGTCGATTGCTTCCTCCAAATCCCCAAATACTTTTGACATTTCATCGGTTGATTTGAAATAGAACTGATCATTGGGGAATGCAAATCGTTTGTTTCTGAAACTCGCATCATCATCAGTAAATTCTCTTGCAGCGGGGGTTGCAACTTTTTCGCCCGTATTGATGCAGAGCAAAATATCATGTGCGTTGAAGTCAGACTGATCCACATAATGTGAATCGTTCGATGCAATGACCTTCACATTGTATTTTTTGGCGAATTTCAACAGGGTTTTGTTGACCTTTTCCTGCTCTTCCATTCCATGCCGCTGCAATTCAACATAATAATCATCCTGAAAAATATTGAGCCACCACTTGAATTCGTTTTCACCTTCCTCTTCACCCTTCCTCATGATGGTTTGTGGAACCAATGCACCCAGGCAGCAGGTAGTTGCTATGAGTCCCTCGTGGTATTTATGTATAAGCTCTTTGTCAATCCGCGGATATTTACTGTAGAGTCCCTCGATATAACCCAAAGAAGTCAGTTTCACCAGGTTCCTATATCCAACCTCGTTTTTTGCCAACAGTATCTGATGGTGCCTGGGATCTTTTTCTTCCTTTGAAAAAGTTTTTCTGTGCCTGTTCTCCGTAATATAAAATTCACAACCCACGATGGGTTTTACTTTCAAAGGGCTATTTTTGTCGTCTGGGTTGACTTTGTGCTTGTAGGCTTCTGCAACAAATTGGAATACACCAAACATGTTGCCGTGATCAGAAATGGCAAGTCCTGGCATCCCATCGTCGATCGCCTTTTTGTACAAAGCACCAATGCTGGCCGCTCCATCGAGCAAAGAATATTGGGTATGTACATGCAGGTGGGAAAAACGTGACATAAGCGAAATTCGAATTTCGCAAATAAAACAGTAAATGGGAAGGAGTATTTTCCACATTTTAAGCGTGAAAAAAACATTGGATATGCCTTTTGGGCGAAACATGCTCTTGGGTGGCCTCATCGCGTCCCTGTTTTCCTCCTGTGCCCTTTTCAAACCTATCCCCGGCGCCAAAAAGGTCCAAAAAACTTCTCCCTACTTCGATGATATTGCCTTGGTATTGAATCCCGGAAAAAAAAGTCAGTATGTAGCCGAAGCCTCCATCAAATTCATTGAAGATGCACCATCCGGTAATTATTTGAGTGATTTGCCCGGCATCGAGTTTCTCCCCAGTTATTTTTTCAGGTATTCTGTTTTGTTGGATATCGAAGTGGAGAAACTGACCAACAAAAAACTGGTGGAATACATCCATCAGTGGTATGCTGTTCCGTATCGTATTGGAGGAACATCCAAGGAGGGAATTGATTGCTCTGCATTTGTGCAGGGATTGGCAAGTGATGCATTCGCTGTGCAGCTACCCCGCACCTCCAGAGAACAGGCTGCATTTTGTACTGATATTGATAAAAATCAATTGCAGGAAGGTGATCTGGTTTTTTTCAATACTACGGGTGGAATTTCGCACGTGGGACTCTATATCAACAACAATAAATTTGTACATGCATCCACTTCAAATGGTGTCATCATCAGTGATTTGGATGAACCTTATTGGCAAAGGAGATTTGTAAAGGCTGGAAGGATCAAGGCTGCTGATTGATCAAGAGGATTTGTTCAAGCCCACATAAAAGTTTTTATCAACTGTTAGCTTGCTGAAATCAGCTGAAGTCTTCAATGTTTTCCAACTGCTTGTTGGGTAAATCCATTTTAACTCTTTGTCGAATATCAGGCGGACAGGCATATTGAAAGTTGCAATACAGTCCTTCCATCTGTACATGATTTCTTTTTTCCCTTTTTTTATTTCCAGTGTAGGGATGGTGGTATTTCTCAGGTATTGATCAAATACGGGTGAAAGATTCAATCCGGTTTTACTGCTGAAAAATGCCTCCACTTCTTCTGTGTTGACCGTTTTGTGATAATATGTTTTGTTCAATTCCCTCAATGCATTTCTGAACTTTTCATCAGACTTGAAAAGTTGACGTATCATATGAACAAGATTGCCTCCTTTGTAATACATGTCGCCCGATCCCTGATCATTGACATTGTATTTTGCAATGATGGGAGCATCATTGCGTATCAAAGCTCTTGTCCCTTGTACATACGCATTGCCGGCATCTGTCCCAAAATGAAAATCCGTGAACAATGTTTCACTGTAATTGGTAAAACTTTCATGGAGCCACATGTCAGCCAAGTCATTCGACGTGATATTGTTTCCAAACCATTCGTGTCCGCTTTCATGAACTATGATGAAGTCCCATTTGAGTCCCCAACCTGACCCTGACAGATCTCTGCCACGGTAACCATTCTGAAATCCATTTCCATAGGCGACTGCACTTTGGTGTTCCATACCCAAGTGAGGTGATTGAACAAGTTTGAATCCGTCTTCATAAAAAGGAAAAGGTCCAAACCAGTGTTCGAAAGCCTTGAGCATGAGAGGGACTTGTTTGAATTGTTCTGTTGCTTTTTCCAATTCTTCTTCTAGTACCCAATAATCACAATCCAGTTTTCCTTTTTCACCGCAATAGCGCTCATTGAAATGTGCATATTTACCGATGTAGGGAATGATATTGTAATTGTTGATAGGATTTTTCACTTCCCAATCGTAGACTGTCCAACCCTTTTTGTATTGTTGTTTTCCTTTCAATCTGCCGTTCCCAATCGCCATCAATGTATCAGGTACAGAAATCCTGAGCAAAGCGCCTCTGTCAGGCTCATCACTTTGATGATCCTTGCAGGGATACCAGACACTTGCACCCAATCCCTGGCAGGCAACACTCATCCAAGGATTGCCTTTTTTGTCTTTCGAAAAAATCCATCCACCATCCCATGGCGGCCTGATGGCCTCCGTTACTTTTCCACTGAATGACAATGCAAGCTTGGCCTCCGTGCCAATTTTGATGGATTTGCTCAGTAAAATGAAATAAGCATTTCCGTCCCTGAAATATCGCAGCTGCTCATCACCTAAATAAGCTTTGTTGAGTTGAATGGGTTCCTGCAAGTCAATTTGCATGGTATCGTGTGCAGCAATGGCTTTGAATTGAATATCAACTTTTCCTGAAATGGTTTTTTGTACATAATCAGGTTCAACAAGGATGGTATAATGCATTACATCCCACCAAGTTCTTGCCTTGCTCAAACTACCTCTGAGTGAATCTGCATGGGTGAATTTCTTTTCTCCATTGCTGGTTTGTGCAAATGTGAATTGCAAACAAAACAGTGCGGAGCAAAGCAACAGACGGATGCTGGAGCCAAGCATGTTGAATTATTTTGCTTTTAATTTGTCCTTGAAAACTTTTTCAAATTTTTCAAGTTTAGGTCTGATTACAAAATAACAATAGGGCTGACTGCTATTGTCCTTGTAATAATCTTGGTGATATTTTTCTGCTGAGTAAAATTTCTTGATGGGCTCGATAGCGGTTACAATTTTTGCAGCATATGCACCGCTTTCGTCCAGTTTCTTTTTATAGTATTCTGCCCTCTCTCTTTGGTGTTCATTGTGGTAGAAGACTGCACTTCTGTATTGCGGACCAACATCGTTGCCCTGCCTGTTCAATGTAGTGGGGTCGTGTACCTGCCAAAAGATTTCAAGCAGTTCGTCAACTGTTACCTGATTGGGATCAAACTCTATTTCACAAGCCTCTGTATGTCCGGTTGTTTTTTCACATACTTCTTCATAGGTAGGATTTTCAACATGTCCATTGCAGTAACCACTGGTTACTTTCACAACACCTTTCACCTGTTCGTAAATAGCCTCGGTGCACCAAAAACATCCTGATCCCAAAGTGATTTTCTCTGTATTCATAGATTTTGAGTTGATTTTTTTTGATGGTTGTTCCATCTTTTTTTTATCTACCTGTGCGCATGCTGTGAACATGAAAACCAGGCATGTAAGTGCAATGCTTATTCTTTTCATATGCTGATAAAGTTGAGCTGCACGAAGTTAATTCTAAAAAGGATACCTGTTAAATTAGCTGTACTTTTGCGGGGAAATTAGATTTCATTTAACATGAGGTTCTATCCTGAATCAGCCCCCATACAACTGGAATTTGACAAAATCAAGGCTTTACTGGTTGAGCATACTCAGACGCTCATCGGGAAGGAAAAGGCTGAAGGATTGAGAATTCATACCAAGAAAGAGTTTATTGAAACAGAGCTGCGACAGACCTATCAGTATTTGCAATTGCTTGCCATGGGTCAGACATTCCAGCATGGAACTGCTTTCAATTTGCAAAAAGAAATCAAGCTCTTGTCTATTTCTGGAGCAGTACTTACCGGAGAGGTTTTTTTGCAGTTCAAAAGCCTGGCAGATAATATCGAAAGTATTTTCAGGTGGTTTGATGATGAGCGAATCGATCGATATTCTTCCTTGTATGCCATCCTTGCTGCGTCGCATATTGAGAAGTCAATTTCTGCTTCGATTCAAAAAATCATAGGTGACGATGCGCGGGTTCTGGATACCGCTTCTGATGAACTTTCTAGAATAAGGATGCAATTGTACAAAAAGAGAAATGAGCAAAGGCGAAGCTTCGAACGCATCTTGAGTAAACTTCAAAAAGCTGGCTATATAGCAGATATTGAGGAATCATTCCTCAATGGCCGCCGAGTGCTTGCTATTTATGCAGAACACAAGCGAATTGTGAAGGGTATTCTGCACGGAGAGAGTGATTCCAGGCGCACATCATTCATAGAGCCAGAAGAAACGATTGATATCAATAATGATATTTATTCTCTAGAAAATGATGAGCGTGATGAGGAATATAAAATCCTCAAACAACTTACTGCTCAACTTTCTGTACATGCCCCGCTGCTAAAGCAATACATGGAAATATTAGGTGAATATGACTTCGTCAGGTCCAAAGCCAAGTTGGCTCAAATGATGGATGCACATCTTCCACATGTCACAGAAAACGCAGAAGTGAAATTGGTCAAAGCAACCCATCCGTTGCTGTTGATCTACCATAAAAAAAGTGGTAAAAAAGTAGTGCCGCTTGATTTAACCTTGAATGACGAGCAAAGGATTTTGGTAATATCCGGACCCAATGCGGGAGGAAAGACGGTTTGTCTTAAAACCACTGGACTCCTTCAGCTCATGGTTCAGTCCGGATTATTGGTGCCTGCACATCCGGAATCCACCTTTGGTATTTTCAAACAGTTGATGATCCATATCGGCGACACCCAAAGCATCGAATTTGAATTGAGCACATACAGTGCGCATCTCAAAAACATGAAATATTTCATGGAGGAAGCCAACGGCAGAACCATGTTTTTTATTGATGAGTTGGGAAGCGGAAGCGATCCGAGTCTTGGTGGAGCATTCGCAGAAGTATTTCTCGAACAATTATTGAAGAAGCATGCCTTCGGAATTGTAACCACCCATTATCTCAACCTCAAGGTAATGGCCAGCAAAACACCAGGTATTGTCAACGGTGCCATGGCGTTTGATGAAAAACATCTTTTGCCGGAATACAAATTGAACATAGGCAAGCCGGGCAGCTCTTATACTTTTTCGATTGCAGAAAGAATTGGACTCTCCTCGCAATTGATAGACAGGGCTAAGTCATTGGTAGATGAACATCATTTCACACTGGATAAGCTCCTAAATAAAACCGAGCAGGAGTTGAGAAAACTAGAGACGAAAGAAAAAGAGCTTCAGAAGCTGATCAAAGAAAATGAATTGCAGCGCAAGAAATTGCACGAGGAACTGAACAGGGAGAAATACCAGCAACAGGTTGAATTATTGAGAGAACAAAACAAAATTGCAGCAGACAAGCTTGTCTACTTGAAAGACATGGAACGAAAACTCAAACAAGTAGTTTTCGATTGGAAACGAATGGATGCAGAGGATGACAAGAAACAGTTGATCAAAAATCTGCAGGCGCTTTTGTTCAATCAAAAAGAAAAACAAGTAAAAGAAAAAGCAAAAAAGAAAATCGATAGCAACTATATGCTGCTTGCTAAAAAACCGGCAGTGGGTGATCATGTGATGATGAAACAAAACAACAAGATCGCTGTATTGAGTGAAGTCAGGGGTAAAAAAGCATTCGTAACACTTGGCTCCATGCCTCTGCAGGTCAATTATGAAGATTTGGTAGCCGTAAAGAAAAAGCCCGAACCAGCTCAAGAAACATCTAAATCTTCATAGATTTACGATACAGGTTCAATTGTTTCCATATGAAATTAATCAAGCTATTTTTTGTTTCAGCATTGCTGATCTCACAACCTCTTATTGCACAGGAAAAGATTCCGGCAGAAAGCATCCGTCCTAAAATGCAATGGTTTCAGGATGCCAAGCTTGGCATATTTATTCATTGGGGAATTTATGCAGTCAATGGAGTTGATGAAAGCTGGAGCTTTTACAATAAATTGATTTCATACGATGATTACATGAAACAATTGAATGGGTTTACCGCCAGCAAATACAATCCATCTGACTGGGCAGACCTGATTCAACAATCCGGTGCGAAATATGCCGTCATGACCACCAAGCACCATGATGGTGTGGCTTTGTGGGGCACCAAACAAGATCATTTCAATGTGGTAAGGAATACTCCAGCCAAAAGAGACCTGCTGGCTCCTTTGTTTTCAGCATTGCGCGAACGTAAATTGAAAGTCGGTACTTATTTTTCTTTGATTGATTGGAGCAGAAATGATTATGATCAATTCAAAAAGGATTCTGTAAGATATAAATTGAAAGACCAGCTTGCAAGATGGAAACAGTTTCAACAATTTTTTCAATCACAGATTCAGGAAATTTCAGATTTGTACAATCCAGATCTTTTTTGGTTTGATGGCGACTGGGAACACAATGCTGAAGAGTGGGAGAGTGTTAAAGTCAGGAATAATATTCTTGCAAAAAATCCCAATGCCATTATCAACGGCAGACTTGCGGGTTATGGCGATTATGTAACACCAGAGCAAAATATACCCGTTACAAAACCTGCCTACAATTGGTGGGAGTTGTGTATGACCATCAATAATAACTGGGGATTTCAATTCAGGGATACCAATTGGAAAAAGCCGAATGAAATCATCACCTTGTTCGCAGATGTGATAGGAAATGGCGGCAATCTGTTGTTGGATATCGGTCCCAAAGAAGACGGAACCATCCCCAAAGAGCAGAGAGATGTGCTCATCGAATTGGGCAAATGGAATAGAAAACATGATCGTGCTGTATTTGAAACAGTTGCTGGTATTCCAAAAGGGCATTTTTACGGACCCACAACCATTTCAAAAGATTCTACTTCGCTTTATTTATTCCTGCAGGCACAAACAAGTGGACCCATCATGATCAAGGGATTGGTGAATAAAATAAAAGATATCAAAGTGGTAGGCAGTGAAACTGCATTGCCTCACAAGGTCGTAGGGAAGATATCCTGGAGTCCGGTTCCCGGGTTGGTTTTTGTTGATGTACCAAGATCTGAACTTGATCCTTATATGACTGTTTTGGAGCTCAAATTAGAAGGACCTGTTAAACTCTATGTTGGACACGGTGGATTTAATTAATCCAGCGAAAAAATCTCATCCATTAATACCCACTTAACACCTGGTGCTGCCCAGGGCAATCTCAGCTGGTACTGATCCATCAATGTTTCCCATTTTTCAACAATGGGATTGTTGCTGTCCATTTCATTTTTCTTTTCAAAACTGAAATCATCATTGGCGTGTATGATCATGAAAAGTCGATTGCCGGTTCTGTATATTTTCATGGACTGAATTCCGCTTTCTTTGATAGAGGCTTCAATTTCAGGCCATACTTTTTGATGATGCTTTTCATAAGCATCAATCAATGCTGGATCATTTTTTAAATCAAGTGCAAGACAGAATGTTTTCATATCGCGTTGGATGGTTTATATCCTTTGATGCCAAAATAAAGTACAAATGCATAGCATATCATCGGAACAACATATCCAATTTGTATATCGTCTCCAAAACGGTCAATGATATTTCCCATGATTACGGGAAATATGGCGCCACCGATGATGGACATAACAAGCAATGAGGATGCAGGTTTGGTATTGAATTTTAGTCCAGCGATTCCCAATGAAAAAATAGTTGGAAACATGATTGACATGAAAAATCCGAGTCCACCAAGTGACACAACAACATATTGTCCATCTGTTTTAATGGCAACAATGCTCAATGCAATACACATGATGGCATACAACGATAATAACTTATTGGGTGCAATGACACGCATGATGGCAGATCCTGCAAAGCGGCCCACCATGAACAATATTCCATAGACACTCAGGTAATAACCCGCCGTTTTTTCATCTACACCACCACCAGCAATGGCAGCTCTGATGAAAAAACTCGTCACACATACCTGTGCTCCTACATAGAAGAATTGGGCGATAACAGCCCAAACAAGATGTTTGTGTTTGAGCGCACTCGTGAGACTTCCCTTGTCTTCACCGCCTTCATCTTCTTTGAGTTCAGGAAACTTATTTACCAAAAACAAAACGGCGATCGCCAAGAGGAAAATCCCCAACGAGAGATAGGGCATTTTCACAGAGGCTGCTTCAGTTGTCAGGTATGATAGTTTATCAGCCTCCGACATGGCAGCGAGTTCATCATTGCTGAATTCTTTTCCTGAAAGAATAAAAATAGTACCAATGACAGGTGCGATGAATACCGCCAGTCCGTTGAAAGATTGCGCAAGTGTAAGTCTCGCGGTAGATGTTGCCGGATCACCCAGTTTGGAAGCATAGGGATTTGCAGCTGTTTCAAGTATGGTCAATCCACAGCCGATGATGAAAAGTCCAAGTAAGAAAATATTATACGCTCTTAGATTTGCAGCAGGGATGAACATAAAAGCTCCGATGCTGAACACAATCAGTCCTGCGATGATTCCTTTTTTATATCCAAATTTTTTCAAAATCATTCCAGCAGGAATGGCTGCTGAAAAGTAGGCAAGGTAAACTGCAGTATCAACGAAGGTGGACTGCATATTGGTCAATTGCAATGCTTTTCGCAAGTGTGGGATCAGTATTCCGTTCAGGTTGTTTGCAATGCCCCAAAGAAAAAACAGGCTCGAGACAAGTATAAAGGGGAGTCGGTAATTAAATTGTGTTTTATTCATATGACCGTTTTATGTAAGTGCTGCTCTGTCAAGGTGAACATAGCCGCCGTCGACATGAATCAACTGACCTGTTGTATGAGATGATTTTTCTGAAAGCAGAAACAAAGCAGTATTTGCAATTTCCTCTGCTGTTGTCATTCTTTTTTCCAGTGGAATTCTTGCAGTAATTTTTTGAAGCGTTTCTTCGGGGTGATCCAGTGTTTTGATCCATTTGTCATACAAAGGAGTGTAACATTCTGCAACAATGACCGCATTCACACGAATGCCATATTTCAAAAGTTCAACGGCCCATTCTCTGGTGAGTGCATTTCTTGCTCCGTTCGCAGCAGCATATCCGGAGGTTCCGCCTTGTCCTGTTTCAGCTAATTTGGAGCTGATGTTTACGATGGATCCCTTGGATTGAATCAGTGCAGGCAGAGCAGCTTGCACAATCAGATAATAATGGACGACATTGTTGTGCAATGATTGCATAAATCCCTCATAGCTTCCATGTTCCAATGATATGCCATCATTGATGCCAGCATTGTTGATGACTCCGTCTATTCTTTTGTAGGCATTCAATATTTTTTCAACTGCATTTTTACATTCAGTTGGATTGCTCAGTTCGGCTTTTACTTGAAAGCCTGTACCTATTGCTTCGATCAATGATTGATTGTCTTTTTCATTCCTTCCAATGATAACAGGAAATGCGCCTTCATTCGCCAGCAATCTGGTAATGCCCTCGCCAATGCCTTTGGCGCCGCCCGTTACGAGAACAATTTTATCCTTTAAACCTAGATCCATATCAGATATTGTAAAATTTGATGGTATTCTTTCCGAAAATATTTTCTTGTTCGATTACTGACAACTGAGATGCCCATTTTTCTGCTACCTGAATCATTCTTTCATAGCTGCCTGCAACGAGACAAACGGGCCAATCCGATCCAAAACAAATTCTGTCAGTACCAAAAGCCTCTCCAACGGCATCCATGTAGGGAACAATATCCTCGTATCTCCATTGTTTATAATCTGCCTCTGTGATCATCCCGCTTAATTTACAATAGATATGGGGATGTTGGGCAATTTGGCTGATGTTTTCTTTCCATGACCGAAAGTCTTTCTGTCGGATATTTGGTTTGCCGATATGGTCGAGTATTAATTTATTGTCAGGTAGACGATCCACAAATTTGATGAGACTCGGAAGCTGGTGATGGTAAACCAACAGGTCGTATGTGTAATTCAGTTTAGCGAGCAAGGCAACATGTTGGATAAAAGTTTCATTTTTCAGATATATTTCATCCTCTTTTCCTTGCATGATGCATCTGAATCCAACGAGCTTTTCGGAGTTCAAATATGAGCTGATCTCTTCATTGAAGTTGGGTGATAGTAGATCAGCCCATCCAACAACTCCCTTGATGAATGAATACTGCCCGGCCAATGAAAGTAGCATTTCATTTTCCTCCTTGCTTTCGTCGGCCTGCACTGCAATGCATCCCTCTATCTGATGTGCTTTGAGTAGTGGCAAGAGATCCTCTGGTAAAAAATCTTTTCGGATGACTGCCATTTCATCATTGATCCAACCATGTGAATGGGGATGATATCTCCAAAAATGCTGGTGTGCATCAATCCGCATGCGCAATCGCTGTTTGGAATTGTTCTCCCAATCCCTCAATCCCCAAATGAATGGTATCTCCCGGTTTCAAATATTGTGGCGATGGTTTTTGTCCCATGCCAACACCTTCGGGTGTTCCTGTGCTGATGATATCACCTGGAAGCAGAGTCATGAATTGTGAAATATAATGAACCAGAAACGGAACCTGATAGATCATGTCGGATGTATTGGAGTCTTGCATTCTTTTTCCATTTACATCCAGCCACAAATGGAGGTTGTTGGGATTTATTATTTCATCTTTTGAAACGAAGTAGGGACCTAGAGGAGCAAAATGGTCACAGCTTTTTCCCTTCACCCATTGTCCGCCTCTTTCCAACTGAAAAGCTCTTTCACTGTAGTCGTTGTGCAGGCAATAACCTGCGATAAAGTTCAGTGCGTCGGCTTCTGAAACATAACTGGCTTTTTTGCCGATCACAATTGCCAATTCAACCTCCCAGTCGGTTTTGAGTGAGTTTTTGGGAATGATGACAGGATCATTGGGACCACATATGGCAGTAGTGCTTTTAAAAAAGAGAACAGGTTCTTTGGGAATTTCCATATTGCTCTCTCTTGCATGCTTTGCATAATTGAGTCCCACGCAGATAATTTTCGAAGGATCTGCAATGCAAGTCAGAAATTGAATATCTTCTTTGATCTCTTCGCACTCGCTTGCGTGAAGGATGATCCACTCGGATAGATGTGTTGTGCCTCCCAGTTCAAAAAAATTTCTATTGAAATCATGGTAATACGCAGAAATATCAATTTTTTTTCCCTGCTGATCGATCATTCCCAATCCAACGGCTCCTGATCTGTCGTACCTGAATATTTTCATATCATCAATTGTTTAATCTTGTAAATCCGCCATCAATGGGCACATCTGTTCCGGTGATAAAGGATGCTTGTTTGCTGCACAGGTAAAAGGCGAGTTGTGCAATTTCATCTGGGGACGCCATCCTGCCTATTGGTTGACTCGCAGAGAGCTTTGCAAACATTTCTTCTTCTTTACCGGGATAATGTTTGCTGATAAAACCATCTACAAATGGAGTATGAACCCTGGCAGGTGATATGCAGTTGCAGCGGATACCCTTTTTGATAAAATCTTTTGCAACACTGAGTGTCATGGATACAATTGCGCCTTTGCTCATGCTGTATGCAAAGCGATCGGGTATTCCAACAGTGGCTGCAATGGATGCCATGTTGATGATGAGTCCTTGTCCCATTTCTTCCATAAATGGAATCACTGCCTGCATGCAATTGAATGCTCCCTTTACATTGACGTTAAAAATTTTCTGGAAATCATCTTCCGATGTATTCATTGCATTGCCAATATGTGCGATGCCCGCATTGTTGATCAGGATGCCAATGCCTCTTTTAATTGAAATCAATGAAACCAATTCCTTGACTGCTTTTGCATGGGTGATGTCCACTTCATGAAACTGAACTGTTTCATCATGAATAGACAGTTGTTTCAGCGTATCAATTGATGGTTTTTGCATGTCGAATACATCCACAATGGCGCCCTGGTCATGAAAAATCTTGACGATGGAGAGTCCAATGCCACTTGCTCCGCCCGTGATGATCACGTAAGGACTCACCAATTCGAAGTTTGCTTTTGCCATGTTGATTTTATCTTTTGTAATTTAAATTAAACCATAAAATTTTAGCAGTGAAAAGATATATTAATTAAATATATTTAATCATGAAACTTTACAAAAAAGGCGTTCAGGTATACATTGAACATGAGGGTGTTTTTTTCGCTTCTACAATGAATTGGGATGCACTTGTCAATCGTCCGCATTTGTATCCATATTTACTGAAACATCTTTCTGATTGCAGTCAAATCAATGCAATGGATGAGCAGGGTGATTGGGATCCTCCCATTGGTTCTCAAGAATTATGGGCTGCTGGCGTTACATATTTACGTAGCAAGGAAGCAAGGGAAAAGGAATCAGCGCAAAGTGGCGGGGGAAGTTTTTATGATAAAGTATATGATGCCAAAAGACCCGAGTTATTTTTCAAGTCCCTGCCTCATAGGGTTGCTGGCAATAAATCTTTTGTTCATATCCGTCGAGATTCAACTTGGGATGTCCCGGAGCCCGAACTGACTCTATTTGTTTCCAGTGAGGGCACTATTGAGGGGTATACTGTGGGGAATGACATGAGCTCCAGAAGCATTGAAGGTGAGAATCCACTTTACCTGGCCCAGGCCAAAGTATATGACCGAAGCGCTGCACTGGGACCATGCTTGCTGATTCCCGAAAATCCGATAAATGCTGATTCACTCATCCAATTAAAAATATGCAGAGATGAACAATTGATTTTCTCCGGCGAAACATCTTTATCAAAAATGAAACGTTCATTGAAGGAACTGGCAGACTTTCTTATGCTGGAAACAACATTTTCAAATGGTGTGATGCTCATGACCGGAACGGGCATTGTGCCACCAGATGAATTTACATTGCAGGTACATGATCGTGTTGAAATTTCAATCGAGCATATTGGGACGCTTATCAATCACGTTCAAAAAATCAATCGATGAAAAAACAAGTAATTTTTTTTCTGTTTTTGTTGTTGTCGGTTTGCTCCTTTGCGCAGCCGGCACCCAAGCCTTTTGGTGCAGTTCCCACCCCCAGGCAACTCAAATGGCATCAAACCGATGTCTACGGATTGATTCACTTCACACCTACAACATTTGAAAACAAAGAATGGGGGTATGGGGATGCCGATCCAAAAATTTTTAATCCAACCCAATTCGATGCGGAGAAAATAGTGGGAGCCATGAAAGCCGGTGGACTCAAAGCGGTTATCCTGGTTGCCAAACACCATGATGGTTTTGCTCTTTGGCCTACCAAAACCACCACCTACAATATTTCTCTTTCTCCTTTCCGAAACGGCAAAGGTGATATGGTGAAAGAATTTGAGCAGGCCTGTCGAAAATTAAATATGAAGTTTGGAGTCTATTGTTCACCGTGGGACAGAAACAATCCACTCTACGGCACTGAAGCTTATGTAGACATATACAGAAATCAATTGCGTGAGTTGTATTCCAATTATGGAGAACTATTCATGTCATGGCACGATGGTGCCAATGGAGGTGATGGATATTATGGAGGAGCAAGAACCACCAAAAAAATTGACCGGTCCACTTATTATGGATGGGATACCACCTGGGCCATCACCAGAAAGATGCAGCCCAATGCAAATATTTTCAGTGATATTGGTTGGGATGTTCGTTGGGTAGGGAATGAACGCGGATTTGCAGCAGAAACATCTTGGGCCACTTTCACACCTGTTCCAGCTGAAGGTGAGAGCAAGACAGTACCCGGACAATTGGATGATAAGCAAAATCCTTTTGGTACCAGAAATGGAAACAACTGGGTCCCCGCAGAATGCGATGTGCCACTTCGAAAAGGATGGTTTTATCATCCCGACGAAAAAGACAAAGTGAAGTCACCCGAACAATTATTTGATCTCTATTTAAAAAGTGTAGGCAGGGGTGCAGCACTTGATTTGGGAATTGCACCCAATCCACTTGGATTGCTCGCTGAGGAAGACATTGCTTCATTAAAGGGTTTTGGAATAATCGTGGATGAATCCTTTAAATATAACCTTGCAGCAACGGCAACTTTGACTTCCAAAGAAACCAGGGGAAAGAATTTTGATCTTAAAAAATTAGTAGATGGAAGCACCGATACCTATTGGGCATCTGGCGATGATTTTCATAGACCTGCCATTGAATTTTCATGGAAGGAAAACATCAGGTTTGATCTGATTCGCTTGAGGGAATTCATTCCACTGGGACAACGCATTGAGTCATTCCAAGTGGAAGTATTTGAGAACAATCAGTGGAAGAAAATTGCAGAGGCAACTTCTGTAGGTGCTGCAAGAATTATTTACTTCAATAATCCTGTCACAGCAAACAGGGTACGACTCAAGGTCAATGCCTCACCAGTGTGTGTTACATTGAGTGAAATCGGATTCTATAAAAAATCAGATCTTTAATTATATAAACTTGTCGTTATGAAAATCTTATTTACACTGTTATGTTCTTTGCTGCTGTTGCAAGCAGATGCCCAGCAAAACTTTCTCAATGAATCGAAGCAGGATCGAGATGTTCGAATGGACTGGTGGCGTGATGCAACATTTGGCATGTTCATACATTGGGGAGCATATGCAGTTCCCGCCGGTTCATACAATGGAAAGGAGTATGGACGAATTGGCGAATGGATCATGCACAGCGCCAATATTCCTATTCCGGAGTATGAAAAATTTGTAAAGCAATTCAATCCTGTTCAGTTCAATGCCAAAGAATGGGTGAGTGTTGCCAAAAAAGCAGGCATCAAGTACATTGTCATCACATCCAAGCACCACGATGGTTTTTGTATATGGGACAGCAAGGTTACCGATTACGACATCATGGATGCATCTCCTTTCAAAAGAGATATCCTCAAAGAGCTTTCTGATGCATGTAAAGAGGCAGGCATCAAAATGTGTTTTTATCATTCCATCATGGACTGGCATCAGCCAGATGCAGAAAGCAAAAAGGATTATACCCATCAGAACAGTGCAAATCCCAATTTTGCTAAATACAGAGAAGAATATTTAAAGCCTCAACTGAAAGAACTTATTCAGAAGTATGATCCAGCCGTTTTATGGTTTGATGGTGAATGGATTTCAGAGTGGACAGAAGATCAGGGAAAAGATTTGTACAATTACTTGAGAAGCCTGAAGCCAGATCTCATCATCAATAACCGTGTTGGGAAAGGAAGGGCAGGCATGCAGGGTATGAGCAAATACCAGGATGCTGCAGGCGATTTTGGAACTCCTGAGCAGGAAATTTTGGAGGGCACTTCAGATTCTGATTGGGAGAGTTGCATGACGATGAATGATACATGGGGCTTCAAAAAAAATGATAACAATTGGAAATCGAGTGAAACGTTGATACATAATTTGATTGATATCGCTGCTAAGGGTGGAAATTATTTGTTGAACGTTGGACCAACAGCAGAGGGATTGATCCCTGCTGCTTCGGTTGACAGGTTAAAGGATATGGGAAATTGGTTGAACATCAATGGAGAGGCTATTTATGCAACCAAGAGTTTGAAAAAATACAAAGAAGGCGACAATATAAAATATACCGTCAGCAAGGATGAGAAATATGTTTATGCCATTGTTGTCAAAAAATCTGATCAACCAGTTGTATTGAAAAATATACAGGTGAGACCAGGTTCAAAGATTAAAATGCTGGGAGTCAAGAAGCCCGTTTCGCTTCAGCACGATATGAAAGAAGGGACCCTGACCTTGAATTGGCCAACAAAATTGCCATGTGATCATGCCTGGGTATTTAAGATCGAAGGGGGCTCTAAAAATTAAATTTTTTGAACTACATTTGCGGCGGAGAGATGGCAGAGCGGTCGAATGCGGCGGTCTTGAAAACCGTTGACTGTCACAGGTCCGGGGGTTCGAATCCCTCTCTCTCCGCTCGAGAAAACCCCGCAATGCGGGGTTTTTTAGTTTATGAAACATCTGAAACATTTAAATAAGTATTTCTGGAAGTACAAATGGAGATTTTTCCTGGGCATCCTTTTTGTGATGACCTCCAATTACTTTGGTATCCTGGCGCCTCAACTTACAGGTTTTGTCGTGGATGAAGTACAACATGCTGTGAATCCTGCTGCTGTCCGAGAAGCAAAAGTTTTTTTCGATCCAACTGTTTCTTTGGCCATACATTGGATGGAAGCACAAGCCTTTTCATTTGGCACGCTGATTCTCTTCGCAGGATTGTTGCTGCTTTCTTTTGCGCTCTTGCGTGGATTTTTTATGTTTTTGATGCGTCAAACAATCATTGTAATGAGTCGGCATATTGAGTTTGATCAAAAGAATGAAGTCTATGCCCACTATCAAAAATTAAATGCCTTGTTTTACAAAGTCCATGCCACAGGGGATCTCATGAGCAGAATGTCGGAAGATGTTTCCCGTGTCAGGATGTATACAGGTCCAGCGTTGATGTATTTGGTAAATCTCTTGGTGCTGATCGGATTCAGCTTATTTTACATGTTTTCAAAAGATCCATTGCTTTCGGCATATGTATTGGCTCCCTTGCCGTTGTTGGCAGTTGCCATGTATTTTGTAAATACATACATCATTAAAAAAAGTGAATCCATTCAATCCCAATTGAGTGAACTAACCACCATTGCACAAGAATCTTTTTCAGGCATCAGGGTCATTAAATCATTTTTTCAGGAAAAACATACTTGGAAACATTTCAATGACAAAAGCGAGCAATACAGAAAAAGTGGACTCTCCCTTTCAACGGTTGAGTCAGTTTATTTTCCTGTGATAGGTTTGTTGATTGGTTTAAGCACCTTGCTAACTATTTACATTGGCAGTGTTTATCAATTGGAACATAAAATAAGTGCCGGTACCATTGCGGAGTTTGTTGTGTATATCAATATGTTGACATTTCCTGTCTCAGCCATCGGGTGGGTGGTTTCTAATATTCAACGAGCTGCCGCTTCACAGAAACGTCTGAATGAATTTCTGCACATTCGTCCAGGAATCGAAAATGCAACAAATGCCAAAAAGATTTCTGAGATAAGAGAGATGCAGTTCAGAGAAGTTGACTTCATATATGAACATACGGGCATCCAGGCAGTGAAAGCATTCAACTTATCCATTCAGAAAGGAGAGAAAATTGCCATCATCGGAAAAACCGGATGTGGCAAAACCAGCATTGCGCAATTGATGTTGCGCATGTATGATGTCAACAATGGTAGGGTGCTTATCAATGGAGAAGACATCCGCCATCTTGATATCGGCTCATTGAGAGGTTTGGTCAGCTATGTGCCTCAAGATGTATTTCTTTTCAGCGACAGTATCGAGAAAAATATTGCATTTGGTACAGAAGATATCAGTGCTGTTGGTGTTGAGGCTGCAGCAAAAGCTGCCATGATAGATGCGGAGATTGGTAAACTCTCTGGGGGGTATCAAACAACCATTGGGGAGCGGGGAGTTACCTTATCGGGCGGACAAAAACAGCGAATTTCCATTGCCAGGGCATTGTCCAAGTCGGCTGACCTGTACATTTTTGATGATTGCCTGAGTGCAGTCGATACCCAAACAGAACAGCAGATCTCGGAAAATCTAGCATCTTATTTAGATGGTAAGACTTCAATCTTTATCACCCATCGCATCATACAATCCATTCCATTTGATCAGATCATTGTCATGCAGGATGGTTGCATTGTTCAGCAAGGCACACATATTGAATTGGTTGCACAAAGGGGCTATTACAGGGAGCTCTATCTCCATCAACAGCTTAGTGATCGAACTGCCTAGTTTCAAAAAAATCCTTGAATTTTATCGGATTTTCAAAAAAATCAACTAAATTTTGGCTATCAAAAAGCAATTTTCTCTTTCTTTGAGAATAAATTAACCAAAACCAAAACTTAAGATTGTGGCGTACGACAACAACGAAAAGAAAATGGACAGTGTGTACAGCAAGAGAATCAGGGCTGGAAAAAGAAGAACCTATTTTTTTGATGTAAGAACCACCAGGGGCAATGATTATTACCTGACCATCACTGAAAGCAGAAAGCGTTTCAACGATGATGGATACGACAGACACAAAATTTTCTTGTACAAAGAAGACTTCAACAAATTCTTAAAAGCATTGAACGAGGCAGTAGATCATGTCAAAACAGAACTGATGCCTGATTTTGATTTCGATGCATTCAACCACGAGTATGATGAAGAAAATGGGGAAGGCGGACATTACAATGCTCCAGCGAGCTCAGTAGAGGCACCATCCGCCGCACCAGCTGAACCCAGAGGAGATGTATCTGAGGGTGACAATGGAGCAGGAGAGCAGGTAGACAAGTGGTAATCGACTACTTCCAACTTTTATACAAATTGATCAGGCCATTGGTAGAACTATCATGGCCTGTTGTTTTTTCTGCAACTTTGAGCTCCGGTAATATCTTGTTTGCCAATTGCTTGCCGAGTTCAACGCCCCACTGATCAAAACTGAAAATATTCCAGATCACTCCCTGTACAAAAATTTTGTGTTCATACGCTGCAACCAGCATTCCCAATGTGAATGGATCTACCCGTTTTACCAGGATCGAATTGGTGGGTTTATTGCCCTCAAAAACCTTGAAAGGAACCAGTTTTTTTCTTTCCGAGGTATCCAGATGAGACAATTCCTTCTCAGCTTCCTCAGCCGTTTTTCCATTCATCAATGCCTCTGTTTGGGCAAAAAAGTTGGAAAGCAGTTTTGGATGATGGTCACCCAAAGGATTATGTGACTTTGCTGGTGCAATGAAATCACATGGAATAAGCAAGGTTCCCTGATGAATCAGTTGATAAAAAGCATGTTGTCCGTTGGTGCCCGGTTCACCCCAGACAACGGGTCCGCTGCTGTATGGAAGCCTCTCACCCTTCCTGTCAACACTTTTACCGTTGCTTTCCATATTTCCCTGCTGGAAATAAGCTGCAAAACGATGCAAATATTGATCATAAGGAAGAATGGCCTCAGAGGCTGCTCCAAAGAAATTGACATACCAGATGCCCAACAAAGCCATGATTACAGGCATGTTTTTTTCAAATGGCTTTTGACGAAAATGGTTATCCATTTCAAATGCACCTTTCAACATGGATTCAAAATGCTCATATCCAATAGTAAGTGAAATTGAAAGTCCGATTGCACTCCAAAGGCTGTACCTGCCGCCTACCCAGTCCCAGAATTCATACATATTCTCCTTCGCAATGCCAAATTCTGTTACTGCCTTTTCATTGGTTGACAATGCCACGAAATGCTTGGCTATATGACCCTCTTGGCCGGCTTTTTCCAAAAACCAGGATCTCGCAGTATGGGCATTTGTCATGGTCTCCTGGGTTGTAAAGGTCTTGGAAGCAACTAAAAATAAGGTTGAGTCAGCCTCTATAACTTTCAGACATTCAGCAATATGCGTTCCATCAACATTGGATACAAAATGAACCTGCATCCCTTCCACCCAATAGGGTTTCAAGGCCTCGGTAACCATCACCGGACCCAAATCGCTTCCTCCGATGCCGATGTTGACAATATGCTTGATTTTCTTTCCTGTATATCCTTTCCATGCTCCACTGTGCACCCTTTGACAGATGTCCTTCATTTGTGCCAGCACCTTTCTAATCTTGGGCATGACATCCTCGCCGTCAGTCATCACCGGCGCACCTGAAAAATTTCTGAGGGCAGTATGCAGCACAGCTCTTCCTTCGGTTTGATTGATCTTCTCCCCATTGAACATGCCGGCCATGGCATCTTTTAATTTGCATTCGTCTGCCAACTCATTGAGCAGATCAAGGGTCTCGCGGGTAATGATGTTTTTGGAGTAATCGAACAAAATATCCCTTTCTTCAATGGAAAAAGAAGAAAAGCGATCAGACTCTCGGCTGAACAACTCCTTCATATGCACCTGCTTCATTTTTTCTGCATGGGCTTCTAATTTTTTCCAGGCTTTGGTACTTGTGGGATTGATTGCGGGGAACGACATTATAAAGCGAGTTTAATTTTTTCTGACAAAGCGTCCATCATCTGGCTGTTGACATCAAGATGGGTGACCATTCTGAAACGGGTAGGTGAAATAGAAAAAAACAATACACCTTGCTCCTTCATCTTGTCAATGAATTTTTTCAGGTTGAATGAGGGATCACATTCAGCTATGACGATATTGGTTTCAACGGGCAATGTTTCCGTGATGAATGATTGTTGAGTGAGGATTTTTTCAATGATTGTTGCATGTTGATGATCATCTGAAAGTCGCTCGATATGATGATCCAATGCATATATCCCAGCAGCAGCGAGGCTTCCAGCCTGCCGCATGCCTCCACCGAATACCTTTCTAATCCTTCTTGCTTTTTTAATGAAGTCCATCTTGCCTAACAAAAGACTACCTACGGGTGCACCCAAGCCCTTGCTCAGGCAGATGGATATGCTGTCAAATATTTTTCCGTATTCGCTGGCGGATTGCCTCTTTGCAACAAGGGCATTGAAAAGCCTGGCGCCATCCAAATGATAGGAGAGCCCCAATGATTTGCAGACCTCACTCATTTCAACCAAGTCACTCATTTCATAACAACTTCCGCCACCTCTGTTGGCTGTATTTTCAACCACCACGAGACGCGAAATCGGTGTGTGAACATCATCGGGATTGTTGATGGCTGATTGAATCAGGTTTTTGTTGATCCTGCCCCTGTCGCCCTGCAGCAACCTCACCGATGCACCTGCATTGAAGGCAATGCCACCGCCTTCGTACTGATATACGTGGGAGAGCTCATCACAAATCACTTCATCGCCAGGTTGGGTATGACATTTAATGCCAATTTGGTTGGTCATGGTGCCACTGGGACAAAAAATCGCTTTTTCCATTCCGAACATGGCTGCTGCTTTCTCTTCCAGCAGATTGATGGTGGGATCCTCACCGAAAACATCGTCCCCGACGGGGGCACTGCGCATGGCATCGAGCATCCCTGGACCAGGTCTGGTTACGGTATCCGATCTGAGGTCAATGATCATGCTGCTAAATTAGCCCAAGCAAGGCTGAAATTGACCCTATTTTTCAACTTTTGATTCACATATTTGTTTGATTTTCATAAATTTTGGTTGTTTTTTCTAAAACCACCGTTTTTTCTGGAAAAGGAATTTTAATTTTGTAAGCATCCCACAAATTCGAATATGAGGCAATTAAAAATAGCTACACAGATTACCAACCGAGATTCCCAGGCGGTTGAAAAATATCTTCAGGAAATTTCCAAAATTTCCATGATCACTCCCGAAGAGGAAACCATCCTCGCACAACGCATCAAAATGAACGATCAGCGTTCGTTGGACAAGCTTGTGCAGGCCAACCTCCGTTTCGTTGTTTCTGTTGCCAAACAGTACCAACACCAGGGATTGTCATTGAGTGATTTGATCAATGAGGGAAACCTTGGTTTGATTAAAGCGGCTCAACGTTTTGATGAAACAAAAGGATTCAAATTCATTTCATATGCAGTATGGTGGATCAGACAGTCTATCTTGCAGGCATTGGCCGAGCAAGGAAGATTGGTGCGTTTGCCTCAAAACAAAATCGGTACTTATAACAAAGCCAACAAGGCATACATGGCATTCGAACAAGAACATGAGCGTGAGCCTTCCACCGAAGAGCTTGCTGAAATTCTTGAAATGAGCGAAACAGAAATCAACAATATTTTTCAAAGCAATACCCGCCACACTTCACTGGATGCTCCCGTACACGAGGCAGAAGATGTTGCCATGGGCGATTTGCTGGAAGGAAGCGATGATACGGATGATGATGTGATGAAGGATTCTCTTCGCGCTGAAATCAGACGCGTACTCAAATCACTCAGTCCCAGAGAAGCTGAAATTGTAAACGCATATTTCGGTTTAGATGGTGAGAACGGCGTTACCATTGAACAAATTGGACAAAAATATGATTTGACCAAAGAGCGTATCCGTCAAATCAAAGAAAGAGCCATCAAGCGACTTCAAAAGGCGCGCTACAGCAACGCGCTGAAAGCATACTTAGGTTAATAAGCTACATACAGCCCCGCAATTTGCGGGGCTTTTTTTAAACTCATTTCACAGTTGTTTGTTATATATGCATGAGGATTGCAGGATTGTTTCTTTGCTGTATTGCTTTTTTCTCTTGTGAAAAAGATATTGACTTAAAATTGGATCCCAGTGAAAATAGACTGGTGGTTGATGCTTCTATCGAAAATGACAGTCCACCCATCGTCTTTCTTTCAAAAAGCATTGACTACTTCAGTAAAATAAAACCTGAAATACTTTCTGCCTCTTTTGTGAGCAATGCTTTGGTGACGATTTCCGATGGTAAGCAGGAAGTAAAATTGGTGGAGGAAACCATCATCGACACCTTAGGAAACAAAATCATTTATTACACAACCCCAAGAGGAAGTTTATTCGTTGGCAAATTAAAAACCACCTACAACCTCAAAATTCAAGTTGGTTCAGATACCTATGCCTCCACAACCACCATTCCGGAAATCACCAGACGAATCGACTCAATATGGTGGGAAAAGCTGCCTTTTTCCGATGATCCCAAAGCTTCGCGTGTAATGCTCACCGCTACAGACAAACCAGGTCTGGGTGATTATATCCGGTATTTTACAAAAGTCAACAGCGGACCTTTTCTGCCAGGATTCACCAGTGTTTTTGATGATGATATCATCGACGGAAAATCGTATACCATTCCCCTGGATAAAGGTTTTGACAAAAACGCTCAATTCGTTGACTCACTGGCCTACTACAAAAGAGGCGATACGGTAACACTCAAATTGTGTCAGATCGATAAGAACACATATGAATTCTGGCGGACCTATGAATTTTCTTTTCAAAGTGTTGGGAATCCCTTCTCGAGTCCCATTGTCATCAAATCAAACATCTCCAATAACGGACTGGGATATTTTGGTGGATATGCAGCACAATATCGAACCGTGATCATCCCGAAACTCTAAACTGAAATATGTATTTTTGCAGACAATAAAACAATGCATCATGTCTGCAATTGAAAAAGTGAGTTGTTTGATTATTGGATCCGGACCAGCTGGCTATACAGCAGCAATTTATGCTTCGCGTGCCAACCTACAACCAGTGCTCTACCAGGGTATTCAACCAGGCGGCCAGCTTACCATCACTACAGAAGTGGAGAATTATCCTGGTTATCCGGATGGTGTACAGGGACCTGAGATGATGGTTGATTTTGAAAAACAGGCGAAACGCATGGGTGCTGATATCCGATACGGACTCGCAACGAAAGTTGATTTTTCTGGTGATGTGCACAAGGTGTGGATCGATGAAGAAAAAGAAATGCATGCAGATACAGTTATCATTGCTACTGGTGCTTCAGCGAAGTGGTTGGGATTGGAAAGTGAACAACGGTTGAACGGATTTGGTGTGAGTGCTTGTGCGGTATGCGATGGATTCTTTTTCAAAGGAAAGGAAGTTGCGATTGTTGGAGCAGGTGATACAGCAGCTGAAGAGGCCCATTACCTGAGTAAATTATGTTCCACTGTATACATGTTCATCCGTAGAGGAGAAATGCGTGCATCCAAGGTGATGCAGGACAGGGTGAAAAATACTCCCAACATAAAAATATATTGGAATACCGATACAGATGAAATATTGGGCAAAGACAGGGTAGAGGCAGTTCGAATCAAAAACAACCAAACAGGCGTTGCATCTGAAATCCCCATCTCTGGATTCTTTGTTGCCATCGGACACCAGCCCAATTCAGATATATTCAAAGGACTGATCGACATGGATGATGCTGGATATATCAAAACAACTCCAGGTACATCCAAAACAAATGTAGAAGGTGTCTTTGCATGTGGAGATGTGCAGGACAAAAATTACAGACAGGCCATTACAGCTGCTGGTAGCGGATGCATGGCTGCAATAGATGCTGAACGTTATTTAGCTGCCAAGGGTCATTGATAACAAGAGCCAGCCTGCCAGATAGCCGAGCAATACCCAGAAGCTTACATTCTTCAAGTACCATCCAAAGTTGATCTTGGTGAGTCCCATCGCTGCAACTCCAGCTGCAGATCCAATGATCAACAAGCTTCCACCTGTTCCAGTAGTATAAGCAAGCATCAGCCAGAAAGGATGATCCGTTGGATAAGTTGTCAGGTCATACATGTTTTGTGCTGCTGCCATCAGTGGTACATTGTCAACCACTGCGGAGGAAATACCAAGTATCATGGTAATATTGTTCAGACTCTTTGTATAGTCTGAAAGTATATTTGAAAAAGTATTGAGATATCCGGCAGTTGAGAGTGCACTTACTGCCAGTAAAATGCCAAGAAAAAATAAGATACTGGGCGTATCAATTTTTTTTAAAACATGGTTGATGGAGGTGAGTTGTTTTTCCTCTTCATCTTTTCTTTTGTCGATCAACTCAGACAAAAGCCAAATCATGCCCATGGCCAACAGCATTCCCATGAAAGGTGGGAGTCCGGTGATGGATTTGAATACAGGTACAAACAACAAAGCAGCAATACCAGCAATGAAAAACATGTTCGCATAACTTGATCGTTGACTGTTGTTTTCATGTTCTGATGAAATAGCAGGAATGGAGCCCTTCAGTTGAAAAGCGAGTGCAGCAAATGGTATAATAACAGATACCAAGCTGGCAATGAATGTGCTTTTGATGATGGTGGCTGTTGTTATCTGATTACCCATCCACAACATCGTGGTGGTTACATCTCCAATCGGACTCCATACGCCACCTGCGTTAGCTGATACGACAATGAGAGATGCGTAAATAATTTTTTCTTTAGGATCCTGGATGATTTTCAGAAAAATACTGATCAACACAATGGTGGTGGTAAGATTGTCCAGTATCGCAGAAAGAAAAAAGGCTAGCAGTACGATGATAAGTGCCAGCATTTTTTTATTGCTGGTTTTGATGCTGCTGACGATGATGTCGAAACCATCATGTGCATCTATCAGCTCTACTATGGTCATGGCACCAATCAAGAAGAATAAAATGCCCGATACTTCACCTAAATGATTGATGAGTTCGTGACCCAAATGATCGCCACCATGTGTGAGATACAATACTGTCCAACATCCAACTCCTGTGATGAGCGCAATGGCTGACTTGCTGATATGTGTAAACTCCTCAAGCGCTATCAACAGGTAACCAATGATAAAAACAGCTATCAGCATAATATTATTTTTTAATGGGTGATGAGATGAGATCAGCTAAACCTTTTGGTTTTTCTGCTTCTAACCATTTGAAATTCTTCAATGTTTTTTTGTCACCCGGAATTTTATCCATGGGGTATGTGATGCCCTTTACAGCATTGATCCAGGAGATTCTTTTCAGTTCTTTGTTTTTGAATTTCATGCCTATCACATCTGCCATGGCATAATTCAAACCCATGTAAGAGCTGTCTTCATCATCTTGCAGGTAATATACACTTTCACTGTTTCCCTTGGCTCTGAGAAAATCAATTTCTCCCTCCACAAATGAACCGGTCATATTGTTTCCCCTCAATTGATTGAACAAGCCTTCTTTGGTCATGTTGACAGAGAAAGCATTGTCAATGATCAAAACAGAATCTGCTTTTTTATTTTTTGTTTTCAATAGGATCGTATCTCCGGTGATCTGGCTTTCTTGCGCCCAGAGTGCAGGATCTTTAAAAAATCTGAAAATGGAGTCAGCTGCAGAATAATAAAGACTATCGCTCTTCCCCTGCAAGGAGTCGCTGAAAATCTTTACGTGGTGATAAGCAGAGAAAAAGCGAACGGAGTCTTTGTTGGCTTTGTTTGATGTATCTTTTTTCATCATGCCAGAATACAAAGTATCCGATGAAACATAGAGTGTATCATTGTCCTGGCTGATGACCATCAATGGGAAGCGATATGCCTTGACGATCTTTTTTTCTTTATTGAAATTTGCTTGTCCTGCTACAATACTGACGCCATTTGATGTGTCCTGGTAGAGCATATTTCCTCTTGCGAGTCCCTCGCCCGTTTTCTGATCAAAATCTATTTGATCGGCAATGATGGTTTGGCTGCTGTCTTTGATAACTGGGCGTTTTTGAAAACTGCCGATCTCTTTTTTCATATCATAAAACCCTGATCGGGTTCTGATGCTGGATGTTGAATCATAAATGAGCGTAGGGGATAAGAAACTGGCAATCTCGCTGTTGGTGTTGTACAGCAGGGTATCAGTGTGCATGGTGAATGCAGGATCCACCACTTTTACATTTTTCTGGAAGTAAACCTCTTTGGTATCGGCATAATAGTACCCTTCTTTGCTGGTAAGCGTGGTTTGTTTGTTGACCAGTTTTCCGTTGTTCAAATAGGTGCCGATTTTTGCATTTACATCATACTGAAGGGATTCAGTCGTAAGCGTTGCTTTTCCGTCTGTGAGCTTTACTTTTTCGTTGAGATCTGCAATTTTGGTATTCCCCAAATATTTGAGGTATTGTGAATATACATGAACAGTGTCGCCATCATTGACGTGGATATTTCCAAAAGCTTCAATGGTGTTGGTACGTATGTTTTGCACAGCACTGTCACAATAAAAAAGGGTATTCTCTTGTTTCATCTGCACATGACCAATCAGCAAGTTCAAGTCGCCTGTACTATCTTGTTTGATTCTTCTGAAAGTATCTGCAGCAAGAATTTTAATGAATTTGGTAGAGTCCCTTTTCGTACTATCTGCATAATTCACAACCTGTCCTTTTGAAAAAAGGAAAGACAATGTTGTTGTCAACATGATCAGATATGCACGTTTCAATTGCATGGATTATTGTTTGGCTGAATCAGGAAGTGCTTGCATCAACGGACCCGTCTTGTCTTTTTTGCCGAAAACAGAGACTTGCACATATCTTTTAGGATGCAATCTGAGGTCTTGAAGCAATATGTTCAAACTGTTGGTGGTGCTGGTTAGATTTTTATACAGCTGATCATCATTGGCAAGCTTGCCCAAGGTCCCTTTACCATTCTTGATCTCAGTTACAATGACATTGAGCTCGGTGATGGATTTTTCAAGCGCGCCCAGTGTTGCACCGATTTGTCCGCCGGAAAGTTCTCTTGTTAGTTTAGCAGTATTGTTGATGATGGCAGATACAGAATCATTGTTCTTTTTTAGATTTTGTGTAAATGAATTGATGTTGTCAATTGATTTTGCCAAATCACCTGTAGCAGGTGTCAATTCATTGTTCAGCAGTTCCAATGTATGATTCAAGTGTGCAAGCATCTCTCCAAGATTCTTTCTGTTTTCCTGATCGAATACAGCACTGATTTTTTTTACAGCAGAGTCAACTGTCAATAAAGTATGATTCGCATTGTCGATGGTAGGAACCAGATATGATTTCAAATCCTGCACCAGTCCCGGCGATTCGAGTCCCTTGATCGTATCACCATCTTTCAAATATTCCTTTGAGGATCCCATGGTGATAACTATATATGCCGCACCGAGGGGAGCTGCTTCGATTTTTCCATAGGAGTCAACCGGTATGTTAATTGCTCTTGTAAGTTGAAATCCAACCACTACATTTTTCAAATTTTGGTCACCTTCTTGCATGCCTTCAACGGCGCCGACCCTCAATCCATTGATTTTTACAGCATCGGAGATATTGAGTCCCTCAACTTTCTGAAAAGTCACATACATGGTTGCCTTCTCATTGAAAAGATTTTTCCCTTTCAAAAAATTGAATCCCAGTATCAACAGTGTGATCGCTATGGCGGTGAGGGTGCCGATTTTTGTTTCGTTGGATATTTTCATGTTGGTTAATTATTGCGGTTTCCCGTCAATCATTTGTTTGTATTTGATAACCGCATTGGCGATTGATCGAACAATTTCTTTTTGTCCTGCCTCACTGTTTAAATAATCCTCTTCCTCTTTGTTGGTGATGAATCCTGTTTCAACCAGTACTGCCGGCATGTTGGTTGCCTGCAATACCCAAATTCCCATGTGATTTCTTTGCAGCACGCCCCAGCTTTTTCTGCCATTTCCTACAAACTCATCTTCAATCATGGAGGCTAATCTAACTGAATTCTTGAAGAATTTTTGTGACCATAATCTGGCTTTGATCAGTGCCTCCGGACTATTTACATCAGGCACTTCCATTACCTCTGCAGATGATTCGTATCGCTCATCTGCGATGATGCCTTTGGTCTTTTCATCCGATCTGTCAGCAGCCCATATATAGGTGGAAGTCCCATATACCGGATTGGGTGAATATCTGTAAGTGGGTACCTTTTTGTACACTTTCTTCTTTTTCCCTTTTACTTTTTTGTAGGTGGCAATCGTTTTATAACCAGTGATTTCTTTTTTTGGGGGAGCAGCATTGACGTGGATACACAGAAACAAATCACCGTTTTCCCGATTGGCGATGTTGGCTTTTTCTTTGGGATTGTGATAAATGTCGGTCGACCTGGTCATGACAAAACGAATATCAGGCATCTCATTTCTCAGCACAGTATCCAGTGTCAACGCCAGTTGCAATGTAATCTGTGCTTCGGTGGAGTAGGTCCCTTTCGCCCCTTGGTCAGTCCCCCCGTGTCCCGCATCAATGATGATGGTTTTTATTTTGGGTGATTTGGTTGGCATTTGCTGCGCCTTGAGAGAACCAGTCACCCAAACTGCTGCCAGGGCCAGAGAAAGAACTGTAGCTGATAATCTATTCATATTCAGGAAGATTGACGTGAAGCATTCAAAGAATCTTCACATATCCTTACCACATTATTTAGTTATTTTTACCTGCCATCATTATGCTGCAGGTCGTTAGCAAATTTAGCTTAAAATATCTTTTTTTCTTGATTTTATGCTCAGGGGCATGCGCCCTTTTAACGTTTCCCATACAAGCTCAAACCAAAGCCCCGGCAAAAGACACCATCGTTGTTCCTCCAAAAACAGATACGCTCGGGAATAAAAACAAGACGGATACTGTTTTGCTTAAGATTTCGAAGGACTCCATACCTGCGCAAATTGATTACGAAGCGCAAGATTCCATGGTCTTGGATGTGGATGCCAAAAAGATTTTTTTATTTGGTAAGACACAAATCAAATACGAAGATGTTCTGCTGAATGCACCCTTGATTGAATTTGATCAGGAGACACAGTTTGTGTATGCGAAAATGACAAAAGATTCTACCGGAAAGGTAGAGGGAATGGCGAAGCTCAAACAGGCAGAATCAACTACTGTGAGCGACAGCATTCGGTTCAACTTTAAAACGCAGCGTGGAATGACCTACGCGTCTTTTTTTCAGCAATCAGATTTTTTCAATTTTGCTGAAAAGGTGAAGAAGTATGATGCAGAAACATTTTTTGCATCCAAGGGGAGATTCACTACCTGCAATTTGGATACACCTCACTTTGCATTTCGTTTCAGCAAAGCAAAATTCATCAATAAAAAACTCGTTGTAACCGGACCTGTTCATCCTGAATTTGAGGATGTTCCAATACCGCTTTATTTGCCATTTGGAATTTTTCCCATGCAAAAAGGAAGACAGTCAGGCATTCTACCACCACAGTTTACAGTGAATGAAAATTTTGGATTGGGACTCGAGGGATTGGGTTATTACAGGGCCATCAATGATTATGTAGATGCAAAAGTTTGGTTCGATATATACTCATACGGATCTTGGCGTGCCAATTTTTCTCCCACGTACAGAAAAAGATACCACTACAATGGAACATTCAATTTGAGTTTGCAAAATACCAAGTTTGCTTTCAAGAACGATCCAGACTACAGCAAGAACAGAAGTTTTTTTGTTACCTGGACCCACTCAATGGACAGCAAGGCGCGTCCGGGTGTTACTTTCAATGCCAGCGTGAATGCGGGAAGCAGCAAATACCTTCGCTTGGTTCCCAATGGAGCACTTGTCAATCCCGGATTTACCGGAAATATTGCTGGTGCCGGTAATTACATGCAGCCAATTAATTTCACGAATCAGCTTACTTCAACAATATCCTATCAGAAAATTTGGAATGGCACACCTTTCAATTTGGCGATGAATCTGAGTCACAACCAAAATACATCTACCAAAATTGTCAACCTCAATCTTCCCGATATCACCTTTGTGATGAATAACATTTATCCGTTTCAGCCGAAAGAATCTGTCGGACAATCCAAATGGTATGAGAAGTTGGGAATTGGATATACTGGCAATTACCGTGGACAAATAACTTTTTATGATACTGCTTTCAGGTTCAAGCAATTGATTGATACTTTCCAATGGGGTGCATCACACAATGTGCCGATCATTTTATCATTGCCTTCCCTCGGGCCATTTCAGGCAGCTCCTAATTTCTCTTTCAAAGAAAAATGGTTTGCACAGAAATTTTTCCGCAACTGGAACAATGTCACTAATAAATTGGATACAACCATTGAAAAAGGTTTTTTTGCTGCAAGGGAAATCAGCATGGGCTTTTCTGTAAGCACCGCATTGTTTGGAACCTATCAATCCAAAAAAGCAACTTCCACAGTACAGGCCATCCGCCACGTTATGCGACCAGTATTTTCAGTGAATTACAAGCCTGATTTGATGAAGCCTTTTTATTCCAACCAACAAATCAATCAACGGGGTGATAAGCTACCACTGTCGTTATTCGATGGTAGTATTTTTGGTCCATTCAGTGCTGAACAATACGGTGGTATTGGGTTTGGCATTGATAACAATATGGAAATGAAGGCTAGGGTAAAATCCGATACAGGGGAAGCAGAAATTAAGAAAATAAAATTGTTGGATGGATTTGGAATTACTGGGGGGTATAATCTCTTGGCGGATTCCTTCAATCTTTCTACGATGAATATTTATGCCAGAAGCAGTTTGTTTGATAAAATAAATATAACAGCCAACGCAACATTGGATCCATATAAAACCAATCCATTGACCGGTTACAGGATAAATGAATATGCCTGGAATGGAGGGAAGTTCAACATGGGAAGAATTGTCAATGGGAACGTCAACATTTCTACCAGTTTGCAGAGCAAGAAAAAGGATGACAAAAAACCGCTTGTTTCAGAAATCAGTCAGAATGAAAATCTAACGAATGATCAGATCCAACAACAGTTGGATTATGTAAGACGGAATCCTGCGGAATTTACAGATTTTAGTATTCCGTGGACACTGAGTTTTAGTTACTCACTTACTTTTTCAAAGTTGCTGCAAAAGGATTATACGTTCAAGACAGAAATTGCTTCAAGCATAAATTTTAATGGCGATTTCAGTTTGACGCCGAAATGGAAAGTGGGAGCAAATGGGTATTACGATTTGAATACGATGCGCATTCAATCGCTCACCACGTTTATTACGCGTGACATGCATTGTTGGCAGTTGTCTATTAATATCACGCCCGTTGGCGTATATAAGTTTTTCAACATCAGTATCAGCCCGAAGTCGGGCATTTTGCGCGATCTCAAAATCAACCGCACAAGATATTTTTATACTCAATAGCTTGTATACACATCTATCATAACCTTGTGTACATGTTCTTTCAATGCATTCAAATTGCTGAATTCTTTTGGGTCTATTGGAAGCAGAAATTGCATTGAAATCGTGCCGGGCCAGAAATAAAAAGTTTTATTCGTTGGCAGCATCTCTTTGGTACCACGTATGATGGCTGGAATTATTTTTTTGCCAGTGTCCATGGATAGTCTGAATGCCCCGTCATGAAAGGATTTCAGCGGTTGATCGGTTTTGTTTCTTGTTCCTTCAGGGTAAATGCACATATGGATGCCCATGTTCAAAACGTCTTTCATTTTCTGATAACTTTCTTTTCTGTTGTTTTCGTCTTTTCGGTTGATAAGCACTGCTCCACGTTTGTATATAATGCCAAATAGAGGTATACGCGACATTTCAACTTTTGCGATGGTTTTGTTGGCTCCCGGAATACCTGGACTAGACAGCGGTACATCCATGAAAGAATTGTGGTTGCAAACAACAATATAGTTTTCTCCTTTTTGAAAATTTTCTTTTCCATTAATTTTTACTTTGATCAGACTCAGTGGAAAAAAGAGGGCCATCCACATTCTGCTGAAACGGATCATCCATGCAGTGCTCGAGGGCTCACCAAAAATACCTGTCACCCATATGGGAATCAAAAAAATCAACATGGTTCCAATAAAAGCTATGGCAGTCCATACCGCTAAAATTCTGGCTATAATATTTTTAATCATTTGATGGTTTTATCAGCCAATCGATTGGATCTATTCCCTGTTCGATCAGGTATTGATTTGTTTTTGAAAAATGATTGCAACCAAAAAAACCTTTGTCAGCAGCAAAAGGTGAGGGGTGTGCTGCTTTCAACACAAGGTGTTTTTTTTGATGAATGTATGCCCCTTTTTCTTTTGCAAAATTTCCCCATAATAAAAAAACAAGGTGTTCTTTTTCTTGGTTTAGTTTTTGAATGACCGCATCTGTGAATTGATGCCAACCCAGTCCAGCGTGGGAATTGGGCTGATTCGCTCTTACTGTCAATGTTGCATTCAACAACAATACACCCTGCTTTGCCCATGCGCTCAAATCACCATAATTTCTCGGCATGGTCATCCCGAGATCGGACTCAATTTCTTTGAATATATTGACCAAGGAAGGAGGAGGCTTGACCCCGGGTTGTACAGAAAAACTGAGTCCATTTGCCTGTCCGGGCCCGTGATAGGGATCCTGACCGATGATCACCACTTTTACATCATTGAAATCCGTTGAATCAAATGCATTGAATATCATGGATCCAGGCGGATAGATCCTAGTACGGCTCTGTTTTTCAATTTTTAATTGAGCGGTTATTCTTGAAAAATAATCCTTTTGAAATTCTTCTGAAAGTGCCTTTTTCCATCCCTTCGCGATCTGTACGTCCATTGTCGAATATTGCCTTTGTATGCAAACTAAAAAAAATTATCTTTGCACCCTCATACATCCACTGGTCCCGTAGCTCAGTTGGATAGAGCGGCAGCCTTCTAAGCTGTAGGTCATTGGTTCGAATCCAATCGGGATCACTTTCTTACATATCATTTTTCCCTTAAAAAGCTGATTTTCCGCATTTTACAGCTCAGTTTTTTAGCTTTATTCACATTTAATTAAACATTGCTTAAACGCTGCGTAAAATAAATTTTTTTATTTTACCCATTAACAGTATTTTAACTTTCAAATATTAATAATCAACAAATTAAAAAGGGTTTATGAAAAAACAATTGCAATTGCCACGATTGAGTAAATTGTTGCTCACAACAGTCTTTGTTACCTGCTTTGTCGGTTTCACTGTAGCACAGCAAACCGTGAGTGGAAAAGTTACCGATGCGGAGACACGTGCTCCTCTTGGTGGTGTTTCAGTTCTTGCCAAAGGCTCTGCCAATGGTACTGCGACTGATGCAGAAGGTAACTTTAAAATTGAATTGAAGTCAGATCAAAAAATCTTGACTTTCAGTTTCAATGGTTACCTCAGCAAAGATCAAGCGGCTTCTAACAACATGAATATTGCATTAGATCTGGATGTGCAAGCTCTCCAGTCTGTTGTAGTGACCGGATATACCGCTCAGCGTAAAAAAGATATCACCGGCGCGGTGGCTGTGGTGGACGCTAAGCAACTAGCTGCCACTCCCGCTGCATCATTAACTCAAATGTTACAGGGGAAGGCATCAGGTGTAATTGTTGGCAATGATAACTCCCCCGGTGGTGGTACCATGGTGCGTATCCGCGGTTTCGGAACTGTAAATAATAACTCACCACTGTATGTAATTGATGGAGTTCCCACTCAAGGTACACTTAATCAAATAAATCCATATGACATCGAAAGCATGCAGGTACTGAAAGACGCTTCTGCTGCATCTATCTATGGAGCCCGTGCTGCAAATGGAGTCGTTATCATAACTACTAAAAGAGGAAAAGCAGGCGATCCTAAAATTACCTTTGACTATTATACTGGTACACAAACACCCGGTAAGTTTTTGGAACTTTTGAATGCAGAGGAGTTAGGTAAATACCTCTTCAAGGCTGACGTTGGTGCAGGAAGAACTCCTTGGGTGAATTCACCATCTGCTCAGTATAGATTTGATCAGAGCGGAAATGTAACTATGGCTGATTACATCAATCCAAATGTTTTTGGTACCACCTTACCCTCTAATTTTTCTTACACAAATGATATCAACGACCCCGATCTCGGTAGAACCAAGTTTAACGTTAACATGGCAAATAAAGCCGGAACTGATTGGCAAGATGTAATTTTTGATCCAGCTCCCATTTCCAACTATCAAATTGGAGCTTCAGGAGGTTCTAAAAATGCAAAGTATTCATTGTCCGCTAATTACTTCAAACAAGATGGTATTCTTCGTTTTACCAATTATGATAGAATCTCAGTTCGTGCAAATACAGAATTCACTCAAGGTAAGTTTACTGTTGGTGAAAATTTGACGGTTTCATACGACAGACGAAAAGGGATAACCAATAACCAAGAATCAAACCCAATGATGTTGGCTTGGCGTATACACCCGATTATTCCAGTTTTTGACGTTACGGGTGGCCCACCCGCTCTAGGTGGCACCAATTCATCACCTTGGAATGGTTTTGGAGGTCCCCGTGGTCCAAATTTGGGTAATGCCAGCAACCCACTAGCTGCACTTTATAGAGAAAAGGATAACAAAACCATAGGGACACATATTTTCGGAAATGTTTTCGGTGAGTATCAAATAATTAAAAATTTAAAGGCCAGAACAAGCTTAGGTATCGAGTACAATCAATTTAATACTAAGGCTTTCTTCATAAGAAATATTGAAGCTGCTGAACCAAGAAATACAAACACTTTACAAATGTCAAATGCATTTGATAATTCTTGGACTTGGTATAACACCCTTAACTACAATAAAACTTTCAATGATGATCATGAGGTGAATGTATTAGCAGGAACTGAGGCCGTAGCTACATACGCTCAAAGTTTTGGAGCGGAGCGCAGTAATTTTCTATTTGATGATCTCGACTACAGATATTTGGATGCGGGTTCCGCTGCAGGTTTGAATAATGCAGGTGCTGGTGCTATCAGAACACGCCTCTTTTCCCAATTTGCAAAAGTTAATTACGGGTATAAAAACTTTATACTCGCTGATTTTACGGTTCGTCGCGATGGATCCTCACGTTTTGCAAATGCTACACGATGGGGTATCTTCCCGGCTGGTTCTCTGGGATTTCGTCTTACTGAATTAAAACCACTTTCAACTCTTTCTTGGTTGGACGATCTGAAGGTACGTGTAGGGTGGGGTAAGACAGGAAACCAATTAATTCCAAATGTTTATAATTCATTTACTACCTATGCATCAAATCCTGCAACTAATGGGTATGACATTGGAGGAACTGGAACATCTGTTGCTTCAGGGTTTGATCTAGCTCAATTTGGTAATCCCAATGGCAAGTGGGAAACTACAACTTCTGCGAATGTCGGAATCGATGCAAACATGTTTAGTAACCGTTTGGAATTTGTATTCGACTGGTATACGCGAACCACATCAGACATGTTGGCACAAATCGCTGTGCCAAGGGCACAGGGAATTGCATCCCTGCCTTTCACTAACATTGGCGAAATGAACAATACGGGTGTCGATGTTAATTTAAACTGGCGAGATAAAGCTTTCGGGGGTAAGGTGCGATACTCTGTTGGTATGAATTTTACACGTTACAAAAATGAGGTTATTAAATTAAACGATAACCCCACTGCAACATTGTTTGGATTTAGCACTCGTCTACCGTCAATAACTGCAACCAGAGCAGGTTACCCCATTGCAAGCTTCTTTGGCTTGTATGCCGACGGTATACTAGATGCTAAAACAGCCGCTACTGCCCCCAAACTTGGCACATACACTCGCGAGGGAGTTTTCAATTTCAGAGATTTTAACAAAGACGGAGTGATCAGTGCTGCTGATCGTGATATTTTCGGTAATCCGCACCCTGATTTTATATACGGGTTTAACCTGAGTGCAGGATATAAAAACTGGGACCTGGATGTACAAGGGTCAGGAACATATGGCAATCAAATATTCAATTACGTGAGCTATTGGACTGATTTCAATGTATTTCAGGGTAATCGTTCAAAGCGTATGTTATACGACGCTTATGGTGAGGGCGGAAAGAATTTGTTGCCCCGACTAAATTCTAGTGATGCAACTAGCCAGCAAGTGTCTACTTATTTTTTAGAGGATGGGTCCTACTTACGCTTGAGGAACGTGCAATTAACTTATACTTTGCCAAACGATATTATGAAAAAAGTTGGTTTTTCTTCGGCTCAGATTTATGTTCAAGGTCAAAATATCCTGACTTTATCAAAGTATCGTGGAATAGATCCTGACATTAACCTAAGAAATTCTGGTGCTGATAACCAAGACATTCATATGGGTATTGACGAAGGTGCTTATCCTGTAGCTAAAACCTATTTGTTTGGACTGAGAGTTAAATTTTAAAAATGAAAGTAAAAACCTATAAATTATCAAAAATGAAAAAAGTTAAATTTTTACTCATGTCAATTGCTGTGATAACGGCGATTGGGTGTACAAAATTTTTCGACGTCGCACCTCAAGGTGTTGCAAGCGAAAAACTTTTACAAAGCAAAGCAGGTGTAAACGCAATATTAATAGGCGCATATTCCCTTCTCGATGGCGTGGGAGCTGGAACTACCAGCTGGCATGGTGCCGTGGATAATTGGGTTTTTGGAGGTGTGGCATCAGATGACGCCTACAAGGGAACCGATGCTGGTGACCAACCTGAACAATCTTTTATTGAGCAATACAATTGGGTTGCTGATAATACCCACTTCCGTGGCAAGTGGCAAGCTGTATATGATGGTATTGCCAGATCCAATGAAGCAATTCAGTTTGCCCAAAGCCCCGATGTTAAGGATATGTCAGCTGATGAAAAGACAAGAGTAGTTGCTGAAGCTAGATTTTTAAGAGGACATTATCACTTTGAAGCAAAAAAAATGTGGAATAAACCTCCTTACATTGATGATAAGTCATATAATCGCGCAAATCCCTCTGGAGTCTTAGTAACTAATGACAAGGATATTTGGCCAAATATTGAAGCTGATTTTAAATTTGCTGCTGATAACTTACCAAGCACACAAGCTCAAAAAGGTCGAGCAACTAAATGGGCAGCTCTCGCTTATCTTGCAAAGGCACAACTTTTTCAAAAAAAGTGGGCTGAAGCAAAAGCCAATCTCCTTCAAGTATACACGGGATCAGGCAAATCTTTAATGAAAGAGTATCATGCTAATCATAGAGACATTACCAACAATAATCAAGAGTCTATATTCGAAGTGCAGTTTTCAGTCAATGACGGGACCACTGGCGGAAATGGAAACAATGGCTCAACTTTAAATTGGCCCTATACTTCAACCTCCCCCGGTCGTGGTTGTTGTGGTTTTTACCAACCATCCCATAATCTGGTAAACGCTTTCAAAACCGATGCAGATGGATTACCCCTAATTGGCAGTGCTGTAGATGGCAGTTTAGACACCTACAATTTAGTTGATGTTCCAAACGACCAAGGATTTTTACATACTGCAGCTTGGGTCTATGATAACACTGAATCTGTTGACATTCGTTTGGATTGGACTGTCGGCCGCCGCGGTGTTAAATTTTTAGATTGGGGGAAAATGCCCGGATATAATTGGGTAAGAGATCAACCTTATGCTGGTCCTTTTACTGGTAAAAAATGGATGTATTATCTAGCAGATGAAAATTCTACTACACATGCTACCGCAAGGCGCTCTGTTAAAAATAATTACAGAATGATTAGGTTCTCTCATGTTATTCTTTGGCTCGCTGAATGTGAAGCTGAGTTAGGTAATCTTGATCAGGCAGAGAAGTATGTGAATGAAATTAGAAATAGGGCCAAAGGATCCACACCCCAAGATACAGATATAAAAACTAAAGTTGAGCCTTATCCTGCGGGTACATTTACCACTAAAGGTAAAAATTTTGCAATCAATGCTACACACTTTGAGCAACGATTAGAATTTGCCATGGAAGGTCACAGATTTTTTGATCTCGTACGTTGGGGTATTGCTGAAAAAGTACTCAACGCTTATATAGCAAAAGAATCAGTTGCCGGTAAAAGTTGGGATGGCAGATCTTTCAACAAACGTGCATATTTGGTTGGTAGAGTATTCACTTCAAAAAATAATGCATACCCTATTCCAGCGGATGAAATCCTAAACTCTCAAAAAGATGGTAAATCAGTTCTGACTCAGAACCCTGGATACTAATTTTCTTTGAATTATAACAAAAAAGGCTGTCAGCAATGACAGCCTTTTTTTATTGATAGAAATTTTCCACTCTATCAAACCTCAGTACTAAGCACCTAATTTCATGAGCTGCTCAAACAACTCCTCGTATTTTGATTCAATAAGAGGGAGCTGACTATTTATTTCTTTGTATCTTTTTTCAGCTTCCTGAAATGTTGATTTATCGGAATACACTGCAGGATCTGCAAGTGCCTCTTCCGCTTTTGCTTTATCTTCTTTTAAAGTTGCAATCTTCTTCTCCAACTCATCAAACTCGCGCTGGAGTTTCTTTTTTTGTTTTTCTTGTCCCTCGTTTCTTGTGTCTTGTCCCTTTTTTTCAGTTGACGGTTGGCGGTTGGCGGTTGACTGTTGAGTCTTAACTGTCAACTGTGAACTGTTAACAGATACCTGTTGTTTCGTCAATCTTTCCTTCCATTCCACCCATTCAGTATATCCTCCTTTGAACTCAACAATCTTACCATCTACAATCTCCCAAATTTTATTGGCTGTTTTGGAAATGAAGTATCGATCGTGACTGACAATGATCAGGCTTCCTTCGTATTTATCCAATGCTTCTGCCAATAAATCAACAGAATGCATGTCAAGGTGGTTCGTGGGTTCATCCAGCATCAGAAAATTCGCTTTGCTGATGATGGTCTTAGCCAATGCTACACGGGCTTTCTCACCTCCACTCAATACCTTGATTTTTTTGTCGACATCATCACCGCTGAAAAGAAAACAACCCAATACGGTTCTGAGTTCCATATCGGTTTTCTTGCTTCCAGCCATCTGCAACTCTTCCAAAATATTGTTGTTGAGATTCAGGTGTTCGAGCTGATGCTGTGCATAGAAACTTTCATCGACATTGTGTCCCCAGTTTCTTTCCCCCTCAAAACCTTCACTGTCAGCTATGATTCTCAACAGGGTTGATTTACCCTTTCCATTGGCTCCAATCAGCGCAATTTTATCACCACGGTCGATTTCTGCACTGGCTTCATGGAGAATTTCATTTTCACCGAACCTCTTGTAGATATCTTTCAATGAACAGATGATTTTTCCCGGGACTTTGTCCACGCTGAAGTTGATGCGGATATTCGGACGCTCGATGGATGCTTCTTCCAGTCGGTCTATTTTGTCGAGTCGTTTCTGTACACTCTGTGCCTGTGCTGCCTTGGATGCTTTTGCTTTGAACCTTTCTATGAACCGTTCTTGCTGACGGATAAAATCCTGCTGGTTTTCATAAGCTCTTTGCTGCAATTCCAATCTCACTTGTTTTTCTTTCTCATAGAAAGTATAATTACCACTGTAGATATGCAGTTTTCGTTGGTAAAGCTCAACGATTTTATTGACCATGCGGTCGAGGAAAAACTTATCGTGACTCACAATAACCACTGCTCCCTGGTAGTGGATCAAATATTTTTCAAGCCATTCAATGGATGGAAGATCCAAGTGGTTGGTAGGTTCATCCAGCATGAGCAGATCTGGCTGCATCAAAATCATCTTTGCAAGCAATACGCGCATCCGCCATCCTCCGCTGAACTCTTTGCAAGGCCGCTGCATGTCAGCCTGACTGAATCCCAGTCCATGCAATACATCCTCTGTCTTGTGATCGATGTTGTATCCATCCAACACATCCATCTCAGCCAATAGATCGGTGTATAGGATTAGTTTTTTTTCATCGTCGTTTTTTTCCAATTCGAGTCCGAGGATTTCAATTTCTCGCTGGATTTGCAAAACGCGCTCAAAAGCACCCATGGCCACTTTCAAAATACTTTCATCCGTATCAAAACTCAGGAGGTCCTGGTGCAAATACCCAATGGAAGTAGTTCTGCTTCTCTCAACTGTCCCTTTGCTGGGCAAGTATTCTCCTGAAAGAAGTTTCAAAAGGGTAGATTTGCCGGTTCCGTTGTAGCCGATCAGTCCTATTCTTTCACCCGGATGAATATGCCAAGTGGCTTCCTCCACAATAGCCCTTGCGCCAAATTCAAATGTCATGTCCTGAAAACCTGCCAGCATAGATCATTATTGCGCCGCGAAGTTAGCATATTCTCCCTTTGCAGTTGAACAATGAATGCACTTATGTGTTTTAGCAGTGTGCCCAAACGTATTTTATTTTTCAGCTTCCTCTTTGTATTTAACCTGCTCTCAGCCCAGGAAAAATTTACCATTTCAGGATATGTACGTGATTCACTCAGCCGTGAAACCCTGATCGGTGCTACCATCCAAGCCAAAGAACAATCCAAGGGTGTAAGCAGCAATCAATATGGATATTATGCACTTACCCTGCCCAAGGGTGAATATGTATTGATTACTTCCTTTGTTGGCTTTTTCCCAATGGAGAAGAAGATCAACCTTCAGTCGGACCTGGCCATCGATTTTCCTTTGCTGTCCAAATCAAGTCTATCCCAGGAAATTGTCATCAGCTCCAAAAAACGCGATGCCAATATCAAAAATGCTCAGATGGGACAAATCGACTTGAGCATGAGCCGTGCGAAATCCGTCCCGGTTATTTTTGGTGAGGTAGACCCTCTTAAAATTCTTCAATTGTATCCTGGTGTTTCAAATGCGGGGGAGGGAAACAGTGGACTCTATGTGAGAGGAGGTGGACCGGACCAAAACCTTATATTGTTGGATGATGCGGTGGTCTATAATTCAGGACACCTTTTCGGTTTTTTCTCTATCTTCAATGGAGATGCCATTAAAAATACTTCTCTCATCAAAGGTGGCATGCCTGCACAATATGGTGGCAGGTTGTCATCCGTATTGGATGTTTCCATGAAAGAAGGCAATTTGGATAAATATCAAGTGGAAGGAGGAATTGGCAGCATCGCTTCCCGATTTTCTGTTCAGGGTCCCATTCAGAAAGATAAAGCCTCTTTCATGCTTTCCGGCCGACGTACCTATATTGATGCATTGGTAAAACCTTTTATCAAAAAGGAAAGCCAGTTTTACGGCTCCGGCTATTATTTCTATGATTTCAATGCCAAGTTCAATTATCGGTTTTCTTCCAAGGATCGTTTGTATTTGAGTGGATATTTCGGACGCGACAGATTTGATTTTGTAAACAACAAACGTCAGTTTGATGTGGAGGTCCCCTGGGGCAATTCAACACTGTCAGCCAGATGGAACCATGTATTCCACAAGAAATTATTCATGAACACTACAGCCGTTTACAATGATTATCAGTTTTCATTGGGTGCACTTCAAAACAGTTTCAATTTTGTTTTGTCCAGTGGCATACGCGATTTGAATTTGAAAACGGATTTGGATCACTACCTGACGCCGGAACATAAATTGAAATACGGCGCTCTTTTCACCTATCACCGGTTGAGTCCCTCTGTAGCCACTGGTCGACAAGATTCCGTATTGTTTCTTCCCAAAAATGCACAAACAAAATTTGCCAACGAGTATGGATTGTATGCACAGGATGATTGGGAGGTAAACAGTAAACTGAAGATCAACTATGGACTCCGATGGAGTGCTTTTCAGCAACTGGGTCCGTATACCAATTACAAAACAGATGCAGATGGGAATCGACTTGACAGTACAAACTATGCAAGCAATGAATCCGTTATTACGTACGGTGGACTAGAACCTAGGCTGACCATGCGGTATGCGCTCAATGATGAAACATCCATCAAAGGTTCTGTTTCTCGAAACCGTCAATATCTTCATTTGGTCAGCAATGCAGGAACCACTCTTCCAACAGATGTTTGGGTACCCAGTACATTGCGTGTAAAGCCCCAACTGTCCTGGCAATATGCAGCAGGTATATTTAAGAATTTCAATGACAATGCATTTGAAACATCCATCGAGGTCTATTATAAGTCCATGCAAAACCAGATTGAATATCGAGAGGGATTTACGCCCTCCATCAAAGATCCGGAAGAGGAATTTGTATTTGGAAAGGGATGGAGTTATGGAACGGAGTTGTTCATCAACAAAACCAAAGGAAAATTTACTGGTTGGATCGGTTATACCTTGGCATGGACCTGGAGAAAATTCCCTGATCTGAACAGCGGAAATAAGTATCCTGCCAAATATGACAGGCGACATGATTTGTCGGTTGTAGGTATATATGAACTGAATCAGAAGTGGAAACTATCATCTGTTTTTGTGTATGCTACAGGAAATGCAACTTCTCTGCCTGAAAAATTTTATTTGATAGAAGGAGTGTTGACACAGCAGTTCAGTCGCATCAATCAATATCGTTTGTCTCCATATCATCGTCTAGATTTATCTGCAACCTATGCACCTACTCCCAAGAAGGAAAGAAAATGGAAGCACAGTTGGGTATTTAGTTTGTACAATGTTTACAGCAGACAGAATCCCTATTTTCTTTACTACAATCAAACAGGAAGTGCCTTTGCAGGTACACTGGAGGTCCAGGCCAAACAGGTCTCCCTTTTCCCCGTTATACCTTCAGTTACTTATAATTTTAAATTCTGATTATTTTCTGTACCGAAACCTGACCGCTCCGCTGCTTTGCTCGGTGGAGGTAATATTTATTTCATAACGCTTGTTCTTGGTCTGCACAATCATCAATGCAGTATTGGGTGGGATGGTACCAAGGTTTTCAGCAAACATGATGATATCATATGTATCAGTATCTTCCTCCAGATTCAATTGAATATTGATGGGTTTCGCAGTGAGCATTTTTTTGGAAACAATTAGTTTGTCATTCAGATAGATGGAAATAGTATCGCCATCAATTTGTCCGTTGTCGTAAATATCAATGATGAATTTATCATCATCTATATCAATTGTTTTCAGAATCTTGTAAACCCTGTTGGAAATTTTTTCTTTTGGGGGAGAAAAATTTTCCTTTACCTTTTTGGGTTCATCCATTGCAATCAAATGATTCACTTCTTTTTTCTCTGCTTCAATGGTTGGGGGTTTCTGCTCTATGGGTTGCTTGGGCAATAGTTTCTTTTGCTGCTCCGATTTTTTTACAGTACCAGATGCATTTGGAGGAGTTTTGATGACAGGATTGGTTGGTTTAGGACTTACAACAGTTTTCTTTGCCAGGGGCAAAGGTTTTGAGGATGGACGCAGTTCCTGTTTTTTTACCGTTTCAATAGATTTTATTTTTTCAATCATTTTTCTCTCAAAGAGTGAGTTGCCAGTCCCGCAGTTACTGCCTTTTTCTGCTGGCGTCCATTTCCCTTCCAATGTTTCTTTCTCGCCTTGCTTGAAATAGGTAAGCTTGTGGGTCTGCAGACAATTTTGAAAATCTGGGGGTGTATTCGATTTTATTTTTTCTACTTCAGTTACTATAAGTGATTTGCTTCCTTGGTCGTATGATCCTTTTAATTTGCAGATCACGAAATATCTTTTGCCTGCGATGGGAAAATAGGTGTAGGAGTATCCATTGAGATTGCTGCCATTGATGTCGAATTCCAGTACATATTCAGTTTGTGCTTCTGCCGGATCCTCTTTGGAATTGAAACTTCCAATCCATTGTCCGCTCAATTTTTGGGCTGCCGCTTGCTGCCAGAAAAAAAAGCTCAGGTTGAAAATTGCCGCAAATGCTAAAAACCTAGGTAGAAATCTATTCAAATGCTACATTTTTGGTGCTGCTGCGCAAATTATCCTTAATTGAAGCTGAGCTTACCCAATAGTTCGTTAAATTTGCATTCTAAAAATCGACAACAATTTCAATCAAATCATGATCAATATTAGGTTTCCAGATGGTGCGGTCAGAAGTTACGCCAAGGGCATTACACCCATGGCTGTGGCAAAAAGTATTGCAGAAGGGCTGGCTAAAAAAGTAATTGCAGCATCCGTTGATGGGGTAGTGAGAGATGCATCTACACCATTGAATAAAGATTGTGAATTGAAATTGCTGACATGGGATGATACAGATGGAAAAGCTACTTTCTGGCATTCCTCAGCCCATTTGCTTGCAGAAGCCGTTGAATCAACTTTCCCTGGCGTTAAATTCTGGGTGGGTCCTGCGATTGATAAAGGATTCTATTACGACATGGATTTAGGCGGAAGGCATATCTCTGAGGAAGAGCTGCTGACGCTTGAGAAAAAAATGGATGAGCTGTCCAAGAAGAACAGTGAATACATCCGAAAAGAAATTTCAAAAACAGATGCAGTAGCATATTTCAGTGAAAAAGGCGATGAGTATAAGCTGGATCTCTTGTCTGGTTTACAGGATGGTGAAATAACTTTTTACACCCAGGGAAATTTTACTGATTTATGCCGGGGTCCGCATATTCCGCATACCGGACTCATCAAGGCCATCAAACTTACTTCCATTGCAGGTGCATATTGGAAGGGTGATGAGAAAAACAAACAGCTTACCCGTATTTACGGAGTAAGTTTTCCCAATCAAAAAGAATTGGATGATCATCTTCTCATGCTGGAAGAAGCAAAGAAAAGAGATCACCGCAAATTAGGTAAAGAGCTAAGTATTTTCACTTTTGATGATGATGTGGGTCCGGGACTCCCACTTTGGATGCCGAATGGGACCATTGTCATCGAGGAGTTGGAGAAGCTTGCAAAAGAAACGGAGCAGTCAGCAGGATACAAGCGTGTGGTAACTCCACATATTGCCAAGGAAAGCATGTATTTGACAAGCGGTCATCTGCCATATTACCAAGACAGCATGTATCCGCCGATGGAATTGGAAGGGGTTAAATATTACCTCAAGGCAATGAACTGTCCTCATCACCATAAAATATTTTCTGCTGAAAGCAGGTCATACAAAGACCTTCCACTGCGATTGGCGGAATATGGAACCTGCTACCGTTATGAACAGAGTGGTGAGTTATTTGGTTTGATGCGTGTCCGTTGCTTGCACATGAATGATGCGCATATCTATTGCGCCAAAGAAGATTTTGCAAAAGAGTTCAGGGCAGTAAACGACATGTACATCAAGTATTTCAAGATATTTGGAATTGATAAATACGTCATGCGATTGAGTCTGCATGATCCAGCTAAACTTGGACAGAAATACATCAATGAACCTGAGTTGTGGAAAGAAACGGAAGAAATGGTTCGTCAGGTTTTGATCGATTCAAAAATTCCTTACGTTGAAGTACCTGATGAAGGTGCGTTCTATGGTCCCAAAATCGATGTGCAAATTTGGAGTGCTATCGGGAGGGAGTTTACTTTGGCAACCAACCAGGTTGATTTCGCACAGGGCAGAAGATTTGGATTAGAGTATACCAATAGAGACAATCAATCAGAAACCCCACTCATCATTCACAGAGCACCTTTGGGTACACATGAAAGATTCATTGGGTTTTTGCTGGAGCATTACGCCGGGAAATTTCCGCTTTGGCTGGCTCCTGTTCAGGTGAAAGTTTTGTCTATCAGTGAAAAATTCAATCCATACGCATCCGAAGTAACCCAGGCATTGCTCAAGGCTGGCATCAGGGCGGAATTGGATGATCGAGGTGAGAAAATCGGTAAAAAAATCAGAGATACCGAGCTGTTGAAGATCCCCTATATGTTTGTGATAGGCGAAAAGGAGCAAAACGAAGGATTGGTGGCAGTCAGACGCCAGGGCAAAGGTGACGCCGGTCAGTCTCCCATTTCAGAAATAATAACTACCTTAACATCCGAAATCCAACAGCGGCATTCCAATTAAATTAAAACAGAAATAAGGACAACTTCCTCCTGCAGCCGACAGGATAGTTGTAAAAGACTATGGCATTACCCTACAGACCCAATTACCAAGGTTCAGGTGGACCAAGAGGTAAATTTATTCCGCGCAAAGAAGCAGAACACCGTATCAATCATTTTATCAGGGTTCCTCAAGTAAGATTAGTTGGCGACAATGTGACCATGGGGGTTTATTCAACCCAGGAAGCATTGAAAATTGCGCAACAGCAGCAGCTGGACCTTGTTGAAATTTCTCCCCAGGCTGATCCTCCCGTTTGTAAGGTAATCGACTACAATAAATTCCTTTACGACAAAAAGCGTAAAGAGAAAGAAATGAAGGCCAAGAGTAAAACTGCCGAACTCAAAGAGATTCGTTTTACACCTGGCACAGATGACCATGATTTTGATTTCAAAGCCCGTCATGCAGAAAACTTCCTCAAGGAGGGCAACAAAGTGAAAGCATACGTTCAATTCAAGGGACGCGCCATTCAATTCAAAGAAAGAGGAGAATTGGTGCTGTTGAAATTTGCTGAACGACTTGCTGAAATAGGACAGGTAGAAGGATTGCCAAAGCTAGAGGGAAAGCGAATGCTGATGGTAATTGCTCCAAAATCTCAGAAGAAAAAAGCCTCATCTGGAGCTGCTCCGGCAGAACCACAAGGTTGATTTTACTTAAATATTCATTTTTTTCTTCCAGTTTCCACTGTTCAAGTAGAGTGACGACAAAGTAAGAATGGTGAGCCAATATACCCATTCCGATCCCCATCCCCATATGATGGAGAGATTGCATACTTCCATCACTGTATATACATAGATGCAGTAAAGTACAATCGTAAATATTTCAATCATCAAATTGATTTTGGTATTGCCTGTACCTGTTACTGCGTTGAGGCATACCGTTGAAACCGACATGAATACGATTGCTGTACACACTACTCTGAATACAGGAATGGCCAGTGCCAAGAAATCAGGATCCTGGTTGAAAATGGACAGCAGGTCTTTTGCAAAAAATTGTATGGGCAATAGCAATACAATCGTTGAACCTAGACTCAGTGTGATGATTTTTTTGACCAACAATGTTACTTTTTCATGCAATCCCTGGCCAATGATATTGGAAACCATCGTATTCGATGTTGCTGCAAATGCCCAAATGAAAATTCCAAAGAAACCAAACATGAGCCTCATCACTTGACTGATATCCAATGCCAATTGTCCATCGTGTGATACCAGTATGAAAAAGAATTCCCAACTGATGATGCTGATGGCGTATTGAAGGATGAGTGGAGAGGATTGTACCAGGATTGTTTTTGTATTCTCCCAATCAAAAGACAGGGTTTCAAAAAGTCCGAATCGTTTGGACATACCCTTGATGCCAATGACCATGAAAACAACTGCCATGCCCAGGAACTCAGCTGCAATACTCGCATAGGCAGCTCCATTGAAACCTAGTTTGGGCATTCCCAGATTGCCAAAGATCAATCCATAGTCCAATACAATATTCGTTGTGGTTTCTGCAAGTGTACCATATACCAGCAACTTGCTCTGATTGGTTCCAACCAACAAACCATTCCTCATTTGATAGAGATATAAAAATGGGAGTCCCCAGATCCTGATCTTCAAAAATTCGATGGTAGGAGTATAGATTGATATATCCGTAAAACTCCTGAAAATTTGAGGAGCAACAGTGTAGGTGATGATTATTCCTATAAGTGCTATAAAAAAACTGATATACACACTTTGCATGAAAAGTGTTCCAATTTCTTTCAGCCTGTCCTGTCCGGCTCTTCTAGAAATCAACGCCTGAAGACCGTTATTAAGTCCAAATCCAATCACTGAAAAAATGAGATAATAAACACCGGTTACACCAGAAGCACCCATGTATCCTTTTCCCAGCTGTGCGAGGAAAAAACTGTTGATCAGAAAATTAAATTGGGGGACCAGTATCGCGAAGCTGATGGGCAGCGACATCTGGAGTATTTGTTTATAGGTGACTTCGAGTTTTAAGTTTTCTCTCATGGGATTCCCGGACTTCAATCAGGCGGCAAAGTAAGTCATTATTGGCATCTGATTCATACCCAAAAGCATTAAATTTGTATCATCATGCAACATCTTATCCAGCCCAGTTTTGGTTATTCAATTGATGCAGCAATACCTGCTGCAGATCACCTGAATCTCTTTATTGAGTTGGGAGAACATTATCTGACGATTTCTCTTTGTGCTGCTGATAAGTCACCCCTTTCAATTGAAACATATGTACTGAAAGAAGGGGTAGATGTATACACCCTCGAATATATTTTGCAATTAGAAAAATACAGTCAAGCTTCCTATGAGGAAGTGCATCTGATCGTCAACACACCCGATGTTTCATTGGTGCCTGAAAAATTTCACAAGGATCATCTCTCAGATTCTATCTATCAGACTTTGCATGGTGACCTGAAAGTTTCAGACATACATACTGATCATGTGAATCAGTGGGAGCTTGCATTGGTTTATGGAGTTGAAAAAACTATTCTTCATTTTTTAAAAGCCAGGTATCCGTCACTGCAAACAAAGCATTTTATCAGTCTAGCATTGGTCTCTTTGTTTAGAAACAATTTAGAAGACCTTGATTCTTTCATCAAAATTTATTTCAGTCAATATTACCTTACTGTTATTCTGGTCAAAGGAGCACAATTGCAATTCGCTCAATCTATTTATTTTCAAACCACTGAGGATGCCATCTATCAATTGTTGAATCTGGTGGATCGTCATCATATGGACCTAAAATATCTCAAAGCACAGGTCAGTGGACATATCGACGAAGACTCTGCTACATGGAAAGAGCTTAAAAAATATGTGCTGGATATCTCACTGGAGCCAACCACATCCATTGAAACATCCACATCTGATTCAGTTGGATCTCATTTCTTTACTCCACATCTGCAAGTTTTACAATGCGTATAATCAGCGGTGAATTGGGTGGAAGACGATTTACCCCACCTGCCAACATGCCCCATACAAGGCCAACAACAGATATTGCCAAAGAGGGACTCTTCAATATCATCCAAAACAATTTGGAGTTGGAAGATCTGAAAACATTGGATCTTTTTGGGGGAACTGGAAGTATCAGTTACGAATTGTTTTCAAGGGGAGTTGTTGATCTGACGATTGTAGAAAAAGATCCCGGCATGCACGCCTTCATCAAAAAAAATGCAGCTGAACTGGGTATTGACAAAATGAACATCGTTTTTTCTGATGTGTTCAAGTATATGCAACAATGCACTGAGCAGTTCGACTTCATCTTTGCTGGTCCACCATATTCATTGACTGCCATCGATGATTTGCCCCGCATGATTTTCGAACGAGAATTGTTGAAAACGAATGGCTGGTTCGTACTGGAGCACACCCCGCGAAATGATTATAAAGCGTTTCCATTCTACAGGACCGAACGAAAATATGGAACAACCATATTTTCAATATTTGTCAATCGTCCACCGAATGATCAATAAGCATGAACAAGGCTGAAATCAGAAAACAGTTCAAAGAAAAAAGACAGGCATTGACTGACAGGGATGTCAATGTTTACCAGGATTTATTGCTCATTCGTTTTCAGCAATTACAGCTTCCTTATATTCAGTATCTGCATACCTATATTCCCATGCCCAACAGCAAAGAACCTGATCCTGCACCATTGGTAGATTGGATGCGTTTCAGAGATCTCGGATTGAGCATCGTGTATTCTTCCATCGATGATACTGATTTCAGCATGAAACATTATTTATCTGATGACAATACTGAGTTTTGTCTGAATCAATACGGTATATCCGAGCCTACAGGCGGAATAGAAGTGGAATCAATCCAGCTGGATGCAGTCATCATACCTCTATTGGCTTTCGATGTCAATGGCAACAGGGTTGGCTACGGAAAGGGTTACTATGACAGGTTCTTGGCAACCTGCAGGGAGGATGTGTTAAAAATTGGACTTTCTTATTTTTCTCCCGTTCAATCCATAGATGATATCGAGAACTTCGATAAAAAGCTCGATTTTTGCATAACACCAGAAAGTGTTTATGCTTTTTAAGAATGTTTATCTAAGATCATTTCGTCTTTTTTTGTTTCCGCTTGCAATGGTGTATGGTGGATTTGTCATCTTGCGAAATTATCTCTACGATAGAAAAATCATTGGCAGTATTGCATTCAATATACCCATCATTGGCGTTGGCAATATTTCTGTTGGTGGAACCGGTAAGTCACCTATGGTCGATTATATCGCTGGCTTGCTCAAACAACATTTTAAAACTGCAACCCTGAGCAGGGGGTATAGGCGAAGGACTTCCGGTTATGTATTGGCCAACCAACTTTCAACTTCCATCGAAATAGGCGATGAGCCTATGCAGTTTCATTTGGCGCATCCTGAAATTTCTGTTGCCGTTGGTGAAAAGAGAATTGAGGCTGTTCCTCAACTGCTTTACGATCGTCCGGATACCAAGGTCATCATTTTGGATGATGCGTTTCAACACAGGGAGATTGTTGCGGGAATGGATATTGTATTAACTGAGTATGCCAATCTCTATTCAAGAGATTTTTTCCTGCCCACAGGCGATCTGCGGGATCAAAAGGAAAGTGTACACCGGGCTCACATCATTGTCGTGACCAAATGTCCTGCTGATTTAACGCATGAAGCTGCACTGACAGTCAAATACGAATTGGGGATACAGTCCCATCAATATATATTTTTTACTAGCATTGAATACGGAACCCCTTATAATATTATCACCAGGGAGAAGAAACCACTTTCAAGGACAGAAGAGTTGTTGTTGATTTGCGGTATTGCTAATCCGCTTCCGCTCACGCAGTACATACATGAGTCCACCAAAACCTATGATGCTCTTTTTTACAGAGACCATCATATTTATACGATTGATGACATCAATGAAATGGAGGAGCGGTTCCGTCTCATTCAATCCGAAGAAAAGATGTATCTTACAACAGATAAAGATGCTGTTCGCCTGATAAAATTCAAGGATCGAATCAAAGGCCTTCCTTTTTTTGTATTGCCAATAAGTATATCTTTTCTCTTTAATCAACAGCATCTCTTCGATCAATTGATGTTGGAGTATCCTCAAAAATTTTATGCTGAGCAGACGGCTACAGGTGAGTCAAATTAATATATGTCAAAGAAGAACAAAAAGAAACGAAACAAGGAATACAAAAGAACGGCTGCTCTATACAAAGGCCGTTTTGAGATTACACGCTCTGGGATGGGCTTTGTGGTGGTAGAGGGTTTGGAGCGGGATGTCATCATTCGTCCCAATGATTTCAACAAAGCATTTCACGGCGATTTTGTAAGGGTAGAGGTCACCAAAGGTGATGCAAGATCAGGCAGGATGCAGGGTATCATAACGCAAATCATCGAGCGGAAACAAAAGCAATTTGTAGGGGTGATTGAAGTAAACCGTGATTTTGCTTTTTTTATTCCTGATTCATCAAAATCTATTCCCGACTTTTTTATTCCTGCTTCTTCATTGAATGGAGCAAAAGACGGGCAAAAAGTTATTGCAAAGATTGTTTCTTGGGAAAAGAACGATAAACGTCCGCGTGCCGAAGTAATCGAAATTGTGACCGAAGCAAGGGAAGCAGACCTAGCCATGAAAGAGATTCTCATTCAGCAAGGATTTCCACTGCAGTTCACCCAAGAAGTGATGGAAGAGTCATCCAGCCTTCCTGATACCATATCAATCGATGAGATCAAGCGCAGGCGAGATATGCGGGACATACTCACTTTCACCATTGATCCTTTTGATGCGAAAGATTTTGACGATGCCATCAGTTATCAACATTTAAAAAATGGTGTCATTGAAGTAGGTGTACACATCGCTGATGTGAGTCACTTTATTGAGGAGGATTCGGTGTTGGATCTGTCCGCATACGAAAGAGCAACTTCTGTGTATTTGCCCGACAGGGTTGTACCAATGTTACCGGAAAGAATTTCCAATGAACTTTGTTCTTTGCGTCCACATGAAGACAAACTCACTTATTCCTGTATTTTTCAAATCAATGCCAAGGGAGAAATCAAAGATTCTTGGATGGGCAGGACGGTCATCCATTCCAATCATCGCTTCACATATGAAGAAGTACAAGATATCATTGAATCGGGAGCCGGGCTCTATGATAAAGAAATTTTACACTTACATGCATTGGCTCAGGCATTCAGGTCCAAGAGGATGAAGGAAGGTGCTATCAATTTTTCTTCGCAGGAAGTGAGATTCAAGTTGGATGAAAACGGAACCCCTATTGGAGTGGTGATCAAGGAAAGCAAAGCATCCCATCAACTGATAGAGGAGTTGATGTTGTTGGCCAATCGATTTGTTGCTGCCCGCGTTGCAAAGGTGAAGTTGGGGGATAAACCCATCCCATTTCCGTATCGCATTCATGATCAACCGGACGAAGAAAAGCTTATTCCATTTGTAGAGTTTGCAAAAAAATATGGATATCATTTCAAGACAAATTCACCAGACCAGATTGCAAAATCATTCAATGAGATGCTGACCCGTGTACAAGGCCTTCCAGAGCAGCGTGTGCTGGAACAAATGGGTATCAGGACAATGGCCAAGGCGGTATATACATCTAAAAATATAGGTCACTACGGACTCGGTTTCGAGCATTATTGTCATTTTACTTCACCGATCCGAAGGTATCCAGATATTCTTGTGCACAGGGTACTGACAGGTATTTTGGGCAACGATCCTACGGCAGATAAAAAAATGGAGCAAAAATGCATCCATTCCAGTGAGAGGGAGAGAGCAGCAATGGAATCTGAAAGAGCAGCCAATAAATACAAGCAGGTTGAATTCATGAAACAATTTTTGGGAGATGAGTTCGATGCGGTTGTATCAGGGGTTGCCAGTTTTGGATTTTGGGCAGAGACAGTTGATCATAAATGCGAGGGACTCATCAGTGCGACCTCATTGTTGGATTATGATGATTTTGTATACCACGAAGCAGAGTATGCGCTCATTGGAAAGCGCTCTGGATGGGCATTTCGGATCGGCGATGCTGTTAAAATAAAAGTAGTTGCTGCCAATCTATCCAAAAGGCAGCTTGATTATGAATGGATCTTAGACATCGGTTTTAAACCTGGATCTGTTTCAACCAAAAAAAACAAGCGATAAAAGGTTCATTTGTTATCTTCGGAGTACTGATTTGATTCCATTATGTCGTCTATCGAAACGCTCCAACAATCATTTGAATCATTTTTCAATCACCGTCATTTTCCTACGGTTCCACCAAGCCTGTATGATCCGTTGGAGGAATTCCTTTCCAACAGTGGAAAACGTATTCGTCCGGTGCTCTGTTTGATGGGCAATGAATTGTTTGGAGATATCCACCAAGACGCGTATCATTTGGCTGCTGCGGTTGAATTGTTTCACAATTTTACATTGGTGCATGATGATATCATGGACAAGGCTCCTTTGAGAAGAGGGAAGGCTACTGTACATGCAGTACATGGTGAATCTACTGCATTATTAGGCGGTGATGTGATGATGGTTGTTGCCTATGATTATTTAAATAAGATTGAGAGTCCCCAACTCAAAAAAGTAATTCACCTCTTCAACAAAACAGCCAAGGAGGTTTGTGAGGGACAGCAGCTGGACATGGACTTTGAGAAGATCTCTGATGTGAAGTTGGATGAATATATTCACATGATTCAATTGAAAACTTCTGTATTGCTTGCTGCAAGTCTGCAACTTGGAAGCATCATCGGAGGGGCAAGTGATCACAATCAAGGGCATATATATGAATTCGGAAGAAATCTCGGAATCGCATTCCAAATACAGGACGATTATCTGGATGCTTTCGGTGATCCAGAAAAATTTGGCAAACAGGTGGGTGGTGATATCCAAAGCAATAAAAAAACATTTTTACTTATACACGCACTTGAAACAACGCAAGGAAATGACCTTACTGAGCTCAATCATCTGCTGACCTCTTCTCCAGCTGATAAGGTGGACAGAGTATTGTCAATTTACAGAAAATGCGGCATCGATGCATGGGCAAATACATTGAAAGAGACCTATCTTGAAAAGGCATATCATCATTTGAATGAAATTGCTGTTTCCGCAGTCAGAAAAGATCCACTCAAGGCACTTGCACAATATTTAATCAAACGAGATAAATAAAATATCCATTGAAAAATATTTTCAGAAAAAAATCACTTGCATCTCTTCAAGGTGAGGCTAATATTCACGGTGACCATGAGAGTGGTTTGAAAAGGGTGTTGACTGTAAAAGATTTGACACTCATGGGTGTGGCTGCAGTTATTGGCGGCGGTATATTTACAACCATTGGCTCTGCGGCTTACAATGGGGGTCCGGGGGTTATATTTTTGTTTATCATTACAGCCATTACCTGCGGATTCACTGCGCTTTGTTATGCAGAGTTTGCTTCCCGCATTCCTGTTGCAGGGAGTGCCTATACTTATTCATATGTAAGTTTTGGCGAGGTGGTTGCCTGGATCATTGGATGGGCATTGATATTGGAATATGCAATTGGAAATATTGTTGTTGCCATTTCATGGAGTGCTTATTTCAATAATATTTTACATGCCATGGGCATTGCATTGCCCGATTGGTTGAGTATCGGATACCAGACCGCCCATATGCAGTACAATGCAGCAGTGGCTGCAGGACAAGACACATCAAAATTGGTTTATACCCATGCACCTGATTGGATGGGTATTCGTTTCATTATCAACCTGCCTGCATTTGTCATTGTAGGCTTGATTACATGGCTGGCGTATGTTGGCATCAAGGAGAGCAAAAAAACTGCCAATGCAATGGTAATGCTGAAGATCATCGTCCTGGTGCTGATTGCTTTGATCGGCTTTTGGTATATATTTTCCAACAATACATTGGAAAACTGGACACCCTTTTTGCCCAGTGGCATGACAGGTGTATTGAAAGGAGTTTCAGCTGTTTTCTTTGCATATATAGGGTTCGATGCTATTTCCACAACAGCAGAGGAATGCTCTAATCCGCAGCGTGATCTTCCCCGTGGCATGATCTATTCACTGATACTTTGTACTGTGATTTATATAGTGACTGCGCTGGTCATTACTGGACTGGTTCACTATTCTGAGTTTCAATATGTAACCGATCCGCTTGCTTTTGTATTTGAAAAAATTCAAATGGGAAAAGTTGGTTTCATTATTTCTGTCAGTGCAGTGGTGGCTGCTTCAAGTGTATTGCTTGTGTTCCAAATTGGACAACCGCGTATTTGGATGGTGATGAGCCGTGATGGACTCTTGCCCAAATCATTTGGCAAAATCGATAAGAAATACAAGACCCCAGGATTTTCAACCATTGTAACCGGACTTTTTGTGGGCACATTTGTTCTTTTTATAGATGATAAGTTGATGACCGATCTTACAAGCATCGGCACCTTATTCGCTTTTGCATTGGTCAGCGGAGGGGTATTGGTACTGCCAAGAATTGAAAAACAAAAAGGCAAATTTTCGCTTCCATATATCAATGCGAAATGGATATTCCCTTTGCTGTATGTCTTGTTCGTTTATTTTTTTCGTGAACGAATGGTTGATGCATTCGAACATCTTTTTGAAGAGGGATACCAAGCTATGTTATTTTTAATTTTCATATTGCTTTCAGGAGCATTGGCAATATTCAGTTTCTTGAAAAACTTTTCCCTGATTCCCATCTTGGGTGTTTCCTGTTGCATGTACCTGATGGTTGAGATCCCTGCAAACAGTTGGCTGGTTTTTTTTGCGTGGATGTTATTGGGATTGCTGATTTACTTTTTTTACGGCAAGAACAGGAGCAAGTTGAATGCATTATGAAATTTCAGGAAGGAGATCAAATCATTGTAATAGCCACAGGGGAAAAAGGGGTTGTGGTGGAATGGATCAATAAGAAAATGCTGACGGTTGATGTGGGAGGCATACAATTTCCTGTTTATGCCGACCAAATTGATTTTCCTTATTTCGATGTTTTTTCAAAGAAGAAAGCGTTGCCTTCCAAAAAAACGCTCTCCACCGATATTCCTAGGAGAGAGAAAAAACCTGAGAAAAATATTCCCCGAGATGGCGTGCATCTTTCTTTTTTCCCGATCCTGGACAAAGATGTATTTGATGAAGATGTCTTTTCACATTATCGTGTATATATCTTGAATCATACCGATGATGCCTTGATGTTGCATTTTACTGTCTATTTCAAGGATTTGAAAGAACTCGAGACAAAGCATACCATATCTCCTCTGGAAGATATGTACTTGTTCGATTTATCATTTGACCGATTGAATGATCATCCCAAGTTCGAAATGATATTCTCGCTTGAATCCATGCATCCACAAAAGGCAAAAAATCATGCAGTGTCTTTCAAGCCCAGGCCCAAACAATTTTTGTCGCTCTCAGAGCGAACCATGAAAGAGCACCTTGCTTCTTTTTCATTTGTATTGTTTCAAAACTTTCCCGAAAAAGGGATGGAGACGTCGATTTATACAGATGAAGTTATGAAGGAGGACAGTACAGAGGATGGTTCAATTGATCTATCTGGATTGCTCAAGGCCGGTTTTAAAGTGAAGCGAAAGCGCTAGATAGGTTGGTCAGTACTTCCAGGAATGAATATTCTGTACCTTTGCAAGGCTGTAAAAGCTATCGCGTTTCTTTGAAACGAGGAAAGTCCGGACAGCACAGAGCATCGCACCGGTGAAGAGCCGGGTCCTGATTCATCAGGAACAGACAGTGCCACAGAAAATAACCGTCCGCCGAAGGCGGATAAGGGTGAAAACGTGAGGTAAGAGCTCACGGCAATCTCCAGTAATGGTGATTGGGGGTAAACCTTGCGTGCTGAAATGCCACATAGGTTCTGGTAACGAAAGTTGGAGAATGACTCGTTCTCTCTGAAAAGGCCGGAATGGGTAGGCAGCTTGATTCTTTTGGGCAACCTGAAGAACAGATAAATGATAGCATGACACAGAATCCGGCTTATTTAAACAGCAAAAAGGCCTTCATCACTGAAGGCCTTTTTTAATTTCAGGGTCTTAACGAATCAATTATTTTCTAGATGAAATTGGGCATCAATGCATGCATCTGCTGCTTCAATGTTGAATGAATGAGAAATGAAGTATGTGTTTTTAAAATTTACATTCATCTCATTATCAGATGTTAACATGTTGCCATTGATGTGATAGTTGATGTTATAGGCATGAAACTCATTTGAGATCAGTTCATCTGCTGCTTTATTATCTGAATAGGCATTTTGAATCTTGTACTCATTTAAAAATGAGCCGTTGATGTTTTGATCTGAAAGATCAAAAGAGGGCAATTCAAAACGGATCAAATAGAGTTTTTTGATCTCATTTGCCATGTTGCGGTTGATTTCTCTATCAGCCCTGTAGAATGATCTTAGGCTAGGGGTGGAAATTTTGGTATTGCCAATTTCATCACCAATGCTGGGTGTATTTGCTGCAGCATAAATATTGCTATCAGGTGAAAATGCATTTGGCAATGTGGCATATGTGTGATTGCCCATGGTTGTCATCATCATCCCCGCGATCAACACAATACTTTTAATGGTTTGAATGAAGTAAGTCCCTTGTTTTTTCAGTGTCTCGGCGTTCATGTTAGCTCTTTGAGTTGAAGTTTTCATATAAAACAGTTTAGATAGCTTTTCTCACGAGCAGGTAACCGTTTCAAATTGGATGTCTTAGTAAGATTAAACTGTGCTAAGACTTCGTTAATTACTTTGTGTAATTGTGACGCAAAGATAGCAATTTATATTCCTTTTTCCAACCCTTTTTTCTTAAATATTTTAAAAAATATTCAAAAAAACATATTAATTAAAGGCGAAAATATAAAATATGTAAATATTTAAATTAATTTTTAAAAAATATTCAAAAAACGTAGATCTTATTTGATGCATACGAATATTCCCTCAAATATTTTGTAAATATTTCAATATCAGAATTTTGAAGAAAAATTAAATAAGGTCCAATGCCTTGGCGAAAGTAGTCACAACGGGTACTACCATGAGCGAAACCAAATCTGGAATGAAGAAATAGACAGCAACTGAAAGGGCCAATGAGAGAAAGAAAAGCATCCAGAACGTGTTTTTTTGGCTCTTGGTCATATATCTTTGATTTATAGGCAAATGTAAAACAAGATTCATTGCAGGAAAAAAATTATTCTGCACAAATGATTTTTTAATGTGTACTCACTACACTTACCTGATTTTCCGTAACTTGTTGCGCTTCAATTGGATAGAATATGGTGCTTAGCATTTATTTAAGATTCTCAACGTGCCCAGGGCAAAGTCTGAAAATTGCTGGAAATATACCACAATTGGGAGGTGGAAAATTGTCGGATGCAGTAAGCATGATGTACCTTGACCAACAGCATTGGCGGGTTGATATCCAATTATCTGCCAGTGAGATCAAGAAATACCCATTCCTGCATTATACTTACATATTCACAAATGATCAGGGTGAAATGCTCGAAGATTGGGGTGAAAACAGGGTTATTGATCTTTCTGAACTCAATGATGATACAATCGTTTTGGATACTTGGATTGACATGGGATCGATTGAAAACAATTTCTACACAGCACCCTTTAAAAATATATACCATACAAAAAGGAAGAAAACGTTTAAGAAGGCTAAAGACAAGAAAATACTTCTGAAAGCATTTGCTCCCACGCTCGAACATGATGAGATACTGGTTCTGGTGGGTAACAATGAATATTTTGGCAATTGGTCGCCTCAGCATGGTGTGAAAATGAATTTTGATGGACTCGCATGGGTTGCGCAAGTTGAAAAGCTGACAGATGCTTCTTTTCTTGAGTATAAGTATTGTGTCCTAAATAAAGACGGTGAATTTTTGCGTTACGAGCATGGATCGAACAGGGTTTTGAGTCAGCCGTTGAATGATACTGCCTTTGTGGTGCAAGATGGATATGCAAGATTGGATCATCGTTTCAAGGGCACCGGAATCGCTATTCCTGTTTTCAGTTTGAGAACTGCCAAAAGTTTTGGAGTGGGAGAGTTCAATGATATCAAAACATTGGTTGACTGGGCATCCAATGTATCATTGAAAATGATTCAACTCCTGCCTGTCAATGATACTACCTCCACCCATACAAAAGCAGATTCCTATCCCTATGCTGCCATATCTGCTTTTGCACTGCACCCTCTTTATATTTCCATTGAAACCATCGCAGGAGCCAAGCATAAAAAGTTGATCAGCAAAATCATTTCACATAGGTCAGTCCTGAATGAAAATGAAGGGGTATGCTATGAGCAGGTTATGAAATGCAAACTGGATGCTTTGTCTCTCTTATATGATGCACAGGAAGAATATTTTTTTGACAACAAAGAATTTGTATCATTTTTTGAAAAAAACAAAGCATGGTTGGAGCCCTATGCTGTTTTCTCTTTTTTGAGGGATCAATACAATTCGCCCGATGTTGCCAATTGGGAGGAAAACAGTGAGTTCAGTCACGCCCTCATTGAAAAAATGACTTCAAGAAAATCTCCACATTATAAAAAAATTGCCCTGCATTATTTCATTCAATTCCATCTTCATTTGCAGTTGAAAAATGCACATGAGTACGCCAATAAAAAAGGAATTGTGTTGAAAGGTGATATAGCAATCGGTGTCAATCGATACGGGGTTGATACCTGGATGGATCCATCGCTCTATCATCTTGATATGCAGGCGGGTGCTCCCCCTGACGATTTTGCAATCAAGGGACAAAATTGGGGCTTTCCAACATACAACTGGGAAACCATGCGCAAAAACAATTATGCATGGTGGAAACAGCGTTTCGAACAAATGTCGAATTATTTCGATGCATTCAGAATAGATCATATTCTGGGATTTTTCAGGATCTGGTCCATTCCCATCAGCGCTGTTGAAGGCATCATGGGAAGATTTGTACCTGCCATTCCAATTACACAGGCTGAATTAAATGAAAAAGGGATACATCTGACCATTGATCGACTCTGTAAACCTTTTATCAATGACACAGTATTGTGGGAAATAACAGGTGGAAATGAAGCGGGGATTAAAAATTTTTTGGATCCAGCAAAGAATGGATGCTATGTATTCAAACCTGCATTTGATTCTCAGCGAAAGATCGAAAATTATTTCAATGCTTTAGAGGAAAGCGATCAACATACTGCGCTCAAGCAAGCGCTCTTCAATCTTCACAGCAATATTATTTTACACAAGGATCCTGATCAAAAAAATCAATATCATTTCAGATTCAATGTTCATCAAACCCTTTCTTTTAGTCATCTTCCTTCCAATGTGATACAAGCACTTATGGATTTATACCATGATTACTTTTTCCATCGCCAGGAGCATGTATGGCGATCAGAGTCATTGGAAAAACTGCCTTCATTGAAAAGAAGTACAGATATGCTCATTTGCGGGGAGGACCTGGGAATGGTTCCACATTGTGTTCCGGATGTCATGGCACATCTTGGATTCTTGTGCATGGAAGTTCAGCGAATGCCCAAACAAGCCAACGCTGCATTTTTCAATCCGGCTCATGCCTCTTATCTGTCAGTCGTTACCCCATCCACGCATGATATGAGCACTATTCGTGAGTGGTGGACGGAAGACTGCAGAGCATCCCAGCAATTTTACAATCAGGAAATGTGGCAATACGGGGATGCACCGTCAGATGCAAATGTGCATGTTGCAAAATCCATTGTGCTCCAGCATATTTCTTCTCCGGCCATGTGGACTGTCTTTCAAATCCAGGATTTATTCGCCATGGATGAGTCGTTGAGGTTGACTGATCCGCACCAGGAACGCATCAACATACCTGGAGATCCTAAACACTATTGGAGATACAGAATGCCCATCAATATTGAAGCGCTTCAGCAGAAAAAAGACTTCAATGATTTGTTGAAATATTTTATCACTTCCAACGGTCGATAGTGTTATCCATTCAATACTGGCAAAAAGAACTGGCATTTGAATTTCCCTTTACCATCTCAAAGGGTACAAAAACGCATCAGCCCACGTTTATCGTTGAATTGGGTTGGAGGGGTTTGAAAGGATACGGAGAAGCACCTGCTATATCTTACTACGACATCACAACTAGACAGATGGCGGATGATTTGGAAAAATACAAAACAGCCATTGAGCGATTTTCTTTGATGGATCCTAAACGTTTTTGGCATTTTCTTCATCACCTGATTCCCGGCAATCCTTTTCTTGTTTGTGCATTGGACATGGCTGCGTGGGATCTGTTTGGTAAGATGCGTAAACAATCACTCAGAGATCTGCTGCAAATCCAGCCAACTTTTTCTCCTCCTCTTACAGATTATACAATCGGTATCGATTCCAAAGAGATGATGTTGCAAAAACTCAGGCAAAATCCAGCTCCTGTATACAAGATTAAACTGGGAGGAATGCATGATCTTGAAATCATTGAGGCCATCAGGAAGGAAACCACAGCTGCGATCAGGGTGGATGCAAATGCGGGTTGGACTTATGACGAAGCAAAAGAAATTTTACCTGCATTAACCTTATTCGGTGTAGAGCTGATTGAGCAGCCGCTTCCCATTGAGCAATGGACTGATATGCAAGCGCTGAAATCCATTTCTTCCATACCTATGATTGCTGATGAATCATGTGTAAATGCAAAGGATATCGAGCATTGTGCAGAATCTTTTCATGGAATAAATATCAAGCTTACCAAGTGCAGTGGCATTACTCCTGCAATGGAAATGATTGCTTCAGCCAGAAAAAAAGGATTGAAAATCATGTTGGGATGCATGAATGAGTCTTCCATCGGTACGGCAGCCATGGTTCATTTATCGCCTTTGGTTGATTACCTGGATGCAGATGGTCCCTTGCTGTTGAAAGAAGATCTTGCCACGGGACTCTTACTAGAAAACCATGCCTGGCAGATACCTTCCGGTCACGGATTGGGTATTCAGATCAACAATGATTTATAAAATGCGATAAGCAAGCCTGATGCCAAAGGTTCTTGGATTCCCCAAGTGCACTGCCCCAAAATCATAGGCATAACTTATGTATTGTTTGTTTGTGATGTTTCTCGCCCAAAAAGATAGATTGATTTTTGAAAACTTGTATCCAATTTGCGCATGTAAGAGTCCATATCCTTTTTGCTCAATACTGTTGGCAAAATCAAAGTATTGATTGCCGGTAAACAGGTATTGTACATTGCTCCACAATTCATTTTTTCCCAATTTCTTTTGATAGTTTACTGAGATAAATTGGGTAGTGGATGGCGTAAATATTTGTTTTTTGTTATTCAAATCAATTTGCGTCCCATTGCTGACGGCAGTAAAGGTTTTATATGTTGCATTCGTGAGACCCGCATTGTATTGAACGGTGAATCCTTGCAAAGGCTTTGCGGTAAGCTCCCATTCCAGTCCACTGCTGCGCATGATTCCCGCATTCTTTGTAATGGTAATGGCATCTGGTAATACCAGAAAAGGTGTTTGGATATTGGTAACATGATTAAAGAAAGCAGCCAATGCATATTGCAAAGTTCTTTTTTGGTTCATGCCTTTGAGTCCAACTTCAAACATGTTGGCAAATTCCGGCAAAAAGGCAGAGAGAGGGGCTTGGGATGGATCGCTGGAGATATTGGTAAGTCCCCCAGATCGAAAACCTCTGCTGTACGAGAAATAGATGAACTGATTATCTGATGCTGCATAATTCAATCCAAATTTTGGTGAAAAGGCAGTATAGTTTTTTTGACCGGTAGTATCTGATAGAATTGGGAATGCAGGATAGGGTTGTTTTTCATACTCGCTTCTTACAGTGAGCGCTCTTTGTTCATAATCAAGTCTCATGCCTGCTTGAATGGAGAATTTTTCTGATAATTGGTAAATTGCATGTCCGAATCCCGCTAATCCATTTGTTTTTGAAAGGTTGTATGCAATCAGGGAAAAGTCAGTATCAGGAATGCCTATGAATCCAGCATCTTTTCCAAATACTGTAGCTTGTCTCGTGGGACTGTTGCTGGTATATTGAAACATTCCAGTTGACCATTTCAGTTTGTTTGATGTTGAATCAACCGATTGTATCCGCAATTCATTGGTAAAGGCTTTGACATTGTTGTAATTCTTTCCATAATTGTTGAAAATACCAACGATGCTATATGGTGAAAAATCTGCATCCAATGTATTGTCGTAATATCTGTAATTCTGTTGATAGGCAGATTGGAGGGTGATATTTGCTTTTTTGCCTTTGTGCTGGAGAATCAGAGAAAGATTGTTTGTTTGATCATTCATGGTGGTCGTCTGGTTCTGGGAAAGTTCAAAAGGCTTTTTGAAAGCACTCTCCATATCTGCGTTCAAAGGGAATGCCCCTTTGTTGTTGACGGTATAATTTTTGAAATCAGCTTGGAGTGACCAATTGTTTTTCATCAGGTATTTCAATTGTACATTGGCCAAACGCTGGGTTTGTTTGTCGTATGCGTCTTTTGTAAAATCATTCGTATAAAATCCATTTTTTGCATCCAACAAGTATGATGCGCTCAAAAACAATTTATTTTTAATCAAGGCCGACTTGTATTGAACGCTTGATCTTTTTTGACCAAGATTACCCATTGTAAAACCTGCTTGAAGACTGGGTTTGTTATTGGGTGTTTGTGTTATTATATTGATAATGCCGCCCATGCTGTTTCTGCCATAGAAAGTTCCCTGTGCACCACGGATGATTTCAATGCTTTCAATATCATTCAGCTGGGGAATATAGGTATCCAAATTGAACTGGAGCACACCGTCAATATATGTTGCTACTGCCTGGTCATAGGAAGTGGTAACAATTCCCCGGATACTGGCGATATTTCGATTATCGCCTGAATGCGCAAGATTGAAATTAGGGGAGATGCCGCGGAGCTGGTTGATTTCCCAAATCCTTAGATTTTGTATTTGATTTTTGTCAATCGATGTGATGGAATTGGGAGAGGAAAGCGATTTCTGTTGTTTCTTTTCTGGACCGAATATGACCACTTCCTCCAACTGTTTTTCAGTATTGCTTGTGTTCAGTGTGTCTTTTTCAACGGTTTGAGAAAATCCAACATGGGATGTAAAAAAAAGGCAAGCGAAAAGAAAAACCAGTGATTTTGGGAGCATGTATGAATTATTTTAAAAGTGCATCAATGTTTTTGTGATCGATTTCACAGAAAAATTCACAGATATTGTCAGAACATCTTTCAATGAAAAGTTTTCCTTTTTCCGAATTTGCTTGTGATGGGTCTCCAGATCCCGTGTCTTTGGTGATTTTCGTCCAGGGTCTTTGCGTCCATGCCCATCCTTCCTGAAAACCTTTTGGAGTGAATTTTTTATTGGAACCATCTCCTGCCATTGCAATCGGCAGAAGCAATTGTGGGTGAAGATGCATCATAACACTCGTTTCCATTTCGTCTGCATGATCTCCTTTGTTAACAAAGATATCATCTTTTTTTGCCGATTGATACCAATTGATCACACTGATGAAGAGGCTCGGGAACAAGCCTGCCAACTCTCTGATCATCGAAACAAAATTGTTGGCACCATGTCCGTTTAAAATGATGAATTTGGTTGCTCCGTGTCGCACTACCACTTCACAAACATCTTTCAGGATGGCAAGTTGGGTGGATGGATTCATGTTCATGCAATAGGCAATATCCATTTGACCTGTATTGATACCAAAAGGGATTGCAGGAAGTATCAATGCTTTTGTACCCTTTTTCCAGGCTTTTTCTGCAGCCAAATAGCCGATGGCATCTACCTGGTAATTGTCTGTTCCATAGGGCATGTGGTAATTGTGTGCCTCAGTAGCACCCCATGGAAGCACGGCAATATCAAATGCATGTTGTTGGATTTCTTTCCAGTTGGTTTCTGCCAACACGAATGGACGAGGATTTGTATGCATATCAAGTTTATTTTCTTTTTTCTGAAATGGATTTGATGGAATTGATGGAAACATTTAATTCAAATCCGATCAATAGCACAAGGGAGTTCACAAATACGAGAAACATCAGGATCAAAATGCTTCCCAAAGAGCCATAAATTTTATTGTACGATGCAATGTTGTTTACCCAATAGGAGAAGAGATAGGAAAAGGTGATGATCAATGTGGTAGCCAAAATAGAGCCAGGAGTTCTGATTTTCCATTTTTTCTGTACATGCGGAGCATATTTGTAAATAAGTCCAATCGCGAAGAAAATCAGCAATACCGTTAGCAATATTTGGGTGGTTGCAATCAGCCAATCCAATGAATGATTTTTGATGTTGAGTAGATCGGTCATGTATCCAATAAATATACTCTGGGTAAACATGATCAGGATGGTTGCCAATATCAACAGAACGATGATGAATGTCAATTGGATGGCTGCTAATCTGATTTGAATGAAATTTCTGTTTTCAATTTCGATGTGCAGCATGGATTTCCTGAAAGTACGCATCAGTGTGATGGTTGCATTAGATGAGAAGTAGAGCGCAAGCAACAATCCGAAGGACAGTGTGCCAGTTCCTGCAGAGAAAAAATCATCTGTGACATTTTTGATCATCAGGTAGGTGCGTTGGTCTGGTATGATGTTCTGTAGTAAAATCAGAATTTCCTTGTACAGGGTTTTGGATCCAGGAAGGAATGAAAGTGTTGTAAAAAGAAAAATGAAAAGAGGTGGAATGGCCATCAGGAAATTGAATGCAACGGAGGCTGCCCTTTCATTCAATCCGATTTGTTGTGTTTGCCTCATGAAAAAAACTACCACATCATACAAAGGAATTCCCTCAAACCCGGGCAATATCACTTTTTTCGACCAGTCAATGATTGGTCTGACGGGCCAGCTTTCAATGATGATCCTTTGTAGTTTTATCATTGTTGATCAATGAATCCTCAGGCTGTCCAGTACACGCTGGTATTTTTTTGCATTTTTAAAATGCTCTTCAGCAGTAGCTGCAAAATTATGCGAACCTGAGAAATCCTCTTTTGCACAAAAATACAAATAGTCTGTCTTCTCGCCTTTTAAAACTGCATCGATGGAGGAGATAGAGGCAGTGCAAATCGGACCCGGAGGCAGTCCTTTGTTTTTATATGTGTTGTATGGAGAAGATTTGAAAGCATTGATGTGCGCAAGCGTAATTCTTTTCAATCCAAAGTTATTCAATGCAAACTTGATGGTGGGATCTGCGCTCAGGTTCATGCCTTTTCTCAGGCGGTTCACATATACACTTGCAATGTTTGATTTTTCCTCATTGTTATTGGTTTCTTCTTCAACGATGGAGGCAATGGTGTAAATTTCTTCCCTGGAGAGTCCCAATTCCTTGGCATGCTCAATCCTGCTTTCATTCCAAAAATCATTTGATTCCTTGTTCATTCTTTCAAGGAATTCCCTCGGACCCACATTCCAATAAATTTCGTAGGTATTGGGAATGATTTTGGTCATCAGTGTTTGGGTATTCACTCCAAATGGAGCAATGGAATCGTTGTTCAAGATGAATTTTAAAAATTCCGATTCAGTGAATTCAAATTTGGAGGAAACATATTTTGCGAAATCTTTGTTTGTCCTGAATTTATTGATGGTGAGTGTAATAGGGGATTGTCTTCCTCCATTGAGTTTTCTGAAGAAACTGAAAATACTGGCATCCTTTTTTATGATGTATCTGCCTGGCTTGATATGCTCCCAATAGCCAAACCACTCAGCAAGTGCCAGGAAACTGGTATACTGTGCAGGCTTGATAGCATTCTTTATTTTGTTTTTTACGAATGTCTTGTTTGCTTTTGATGCGGGAATCAGTATCACTGTTTCCTCGCCTTTGAAGTTGGTAGCTGGTCTCAGGAATAGCGTATAAAAGAATCCTGCAAATACCAATGCCAATAGGCAGATCAGTATAAGTCCTATGCTGCTGCCTTTTTTCTTGCCACTTTTTTTTCTGACTGACTTTTTAGCCTTCGCCATGATTCAATCTAATAAAAAACCCCGCTTGATAAAGCGGGGTATATGTTGCAATAATTTAATTATTTCGCGGGAGCGGGAGCAACCGGTTGTGCTGGTGCGGCTGGGGTTGGTTGATTGGCAGCTGCTCCAGTAGTTGGAATATTTTTGATCGTATCGTTGGTTGTGCCTTTACCTGTTTTGATCACCAAGGCAGAAACCAGACATAGAACAACCAGTGCACTTGCGAGGATCCAGGTACCTTTTTCAAGCACATCGGTTGTTTGTTTTACACCCATGAACTGGTTGCTAAAACCTGCAATATTTCCAGCCAATCCGCCGCCTTTGGGATTTTGGATCAACACAATGGCTCCTAATAATACAGAGGCTAGGATGATAAGGGCTATGAAAAGGGTAGTCATAATTTATTTTCTTTAATCTGTTGAATCTTGGCGGCAAAAATATGATGATTGGCAGGATTTTGCAAACTTAATTTATGATAGATCTCGATGGCTTTTTCACGCAATCCCTGCTTCAGATATACTTCAGCCATCGCTTCGGTAAATACTTCGTTTTTGTCCTGGCTTTTTTCTTCTTGCTGGTTGCCAAAGATTTCCTCGATATTCTTATAAGTTGTTGTTTCAGGTGCAGGCTGCAGTCTTTTCATGGTTCTCAGCCAGGCTGTGAATGATTGTACTTTTTTCGAAAGTTCATCTTTCTGTTCTTCCTTGGAAAGTTTGATGCCTTGTGAAGCAAAATAATCAACCGTATGATAGGGATCAATCGGAATTTCCAACTTTTCCTCTTCAGGGGATAAGGAGTTTATGGTATGCTGAACTTCCGTTGAATGTTGCTCGTCCACTTGTTCTTCTTTCAAAGTCTGTTCCCTTCTTTCAACGTTGTTGTTTCTGAATACTCCTATTTCAGCTTCATCATGCATTTGATATGTAAGCCATTGTGACTGATTGAAGAAAAGGGATGTATGCATGAGCGCATCTTTGTATCCGATATGCAGGTTTGCTTTTAATTTTTTAGTGTAGAGCAAATGCAAAATGGATGAATAGGGGAAGGACGCTGTCATTTCTTTCAGTTTGTCCACGGTAAGCTCTTTCAGATGCTCCCGGTCGAATAGTGATTTTACGATGTAGTCCGTCTCCTTGCCCATGCTGCTAATATAGCTTGTTTACCAATTCGAAAAAATTCGGTTGAATATTTCATCGGTCAGGTTGTTGACCATTTGATCATTCAAATCAAGTTCAGCCTGAGAAAGACTCTTTGTTGCTGAAAATGGAAAATTCCTCGTTATATCTGTTTCGAAATTTTTCTTTTCGTCTTTTCTATTTCTAAACACAATGTGTACGGTCACATTGAGGTTGTTGCTCGCAACCTGCTGCTGGGAGATGCCTGAGGTGCTCACAGAGTAGTCGCTGATGTATCCGCTGATTTCGAAGTCAGCCTCATCATTGGTTTGCGACAAACGGGTTTGGTTCACAATTTTTTGGCGAAGCTTGTCGGTTAGCTTGGGACTCAATTGCGGATTGATATACCTAGCTTTGTTTTCAATAAAAGAAACTTTTACTGTTTTGATATCTGCCGGGATGGGCGCCGCGTCCTTGAGTGAGTATCGGCATGTACCCTGTAAAAAAAGGATGCCTATCAACCACATTGACAACATTTGCAGGAGGCGACCTGATTTATTACTCCTCAATATCATATTCTTTCAATTTTCTGTAGAGTGTTCTTTCGCTGATGCCCAGATCTGAAGCTGCATCTTTTCTTTTTCCTTTGTGTTTTTTCAAGGCCCTTTCAATCAGCTCCTTCTCTTTATCCATGATATTGAGTGATTCATCAACTACGATGGAATCTTCCAAATCTCTGTTATCTGAAATGATCACAGGCTGATGGGTATGCACAGGAATAATATTGGAGTGACTGTTTGATTCATGCGCTGATCTGCTGCTCATGGGTATTTCCTGTCTGAAATTTTCTTCAACCATCTGTGAAACAGAAGATGCCACGGAAGGGTTTTGAACAATTTCTAAAAACATTTTCTTCATCTCCGTGACATCCTTCTTCAAATCAAAAAACAATTTGTAAAGGATATCGCGCTCATTCATGAACTCCGCTTTCCCAACACCAGGCTGGTTGCTTCCAACCAACATGGGAAGATTGTTTTGGTTGTTTTTGGGAAGAAATTTCTCGAGTACCTGTGCAGAGATCGATTTATCCTCCGCCAATACTGAAATTTGTTCAGCAATATTTTTCAACTCTCGAACATTTCCTGGCCAAGGATAATTTAGCAACATTTGTTTGGCTTCTTCGGTGAGTTGAATGGGACTCGTTCTGTACTTCTCTGCGAAATCAACTGCAAATTTTCTGAACAGCAAGATGATATCTTCTTTTCTTTCTCTCAATGAAGGCACCCTGATCGGCACTGTATTCAATCTGTAATACAAATCCTCCCTGAATTTATTGTCTTGTGTAGCAATCAACAATTCTTTGTTGGTTGCAGCTATGACCCTTACATCTGTCTTCTGCACTTTAGATGAGCCCACCCTTATGAACTCTGCATTTTCCAATACACGGAGCAACCTGGCTTGTGTGCCCAAAGGCATTTCTCCAATTTCATCCATGAACAGGGTTCCGCCATTCACCGTTTCAAAATATCCCTTCCTTGCATCAACAGCACCGGTGAAAGATCCTTTTTCGTGTCCGAATAATTCTGAATCAATCGTTCCCTCTGGAATTGCACCACAGTTCACAGCGATGAAAGGATTGTGCTTTCTTGGTGATAGTGCGTGTATGATTTGGGAAAATATTTCTTTACCCACGCCGCTTTCGCCAACAATCAGCACAGTTAAATCAGTGTTTGCAACCTGCGAAGCCACTTGCAATGCATAGTTCAAAGCAGGAGAGTTTCCGATGATTCCAAATCTGTTCTTTAGACTTTGTAAATCCATTGTATATTTTTTTAGGAAACCATGTTTCCAAGCAGGGTTCCTTGCGTACAATCTTTCACTTCCACCCAGACATAATCTCCAGGTTGCAATGCCTTATCTGTTTTGTCAAAAACAACGACTTTGTTTTGGCTGTTTCTTCCCATCCACTGTTTTTCATTCTTTTTGGAATTTCCTTCAATCAAGACTTCTACTTTTTTGCCGATATCAAGCTTGTTGGTTTCAAGTGATAATTGATTCTGCAGGGAAACAATTTCTTCGAGTCGTTTCTTTTTAATCTCCATGGGAACATCATCCTTGTATCGCTTGGCAGCCAATGTACCTGGTCTTTCAGAGTACATGAACATATAACTGTATTCATACTTCGAATTACGCATGACATCCAGCGTATCCAAATGATCCTGATCATCTTCCGTACAGAATCCTGCTATGATATCAGAGCTGATGGCACAATCCGGCATCACTTCGCGTATGCGTTTCACTTTGGCGAGGTACCATTCTCTGGTATATGTTCTGTTCATCAATTGCAATATCCTCGTAGATCCGCTTTGAAGAGGCAAATGAATGTATTTGCAGATATTGTCGTATGCTTTCATTGTCTGCAATACTTTTTCTGTAATATCCTTTGGATGAGATGTACTGAAGCGGACACGCAACGCTGGGTTGATCTTTGCCACCTTTTCGAGCAACATAGCAAAATCAACTGCATGATTGCTAACAGGATCTACCCAATAATAACTGTCCACATTTTGTCCCAGTAGGGTCACTTCTTTGAATCCTCGATCAAACAAATCCTTGCATTCATCCACGATGGATGCATGATCCCTGCTTCTTTCCCTGCCCCTTGTAAAGGGTACTACACAAAAAGTGCACATATTGTTGCATCCGCGCATGATGCTGACGAATGCAGTAATTCCATTGCTATTTATTCTTACAGGAGCGATGTCTGCATACGTTTCTTCTCTGCTCAATAAAACATTTACCGCTTTTTCACCTGTTTCAGCTTCTTCAATCAATTGAGGAAGTGTGCGATAGGCATCCGGACCAACTACGATATCTACCAGTTTTTCCTCTTCCAGCAGTTTGCTTTTGAGACGCTCAGCCATGCAGCCCAAAACGCCAATCAAAAGTGAAGAATTGCTGCGTTTTATTTTTTTGAATTCAGTAAGTCGTTTTCTAATGGTCTGCTCAGCTTTTTCTCTGATCGAACAGGTATTCAACAGAATTAAATTGGCTTGCTCCACATCACGCGTGGATCCAAATCCGCTGCTCTGTAAAATTGATGCAATGATTTCACTGTCACTGAAATTCATCTGACAGCCATAGCTCTCGATGTAAAAGCGTTTATTTGGAGCCGAAAGGGTATCCAATACCCCCTCGTATGCTTCGCCCTGGCGGGATTCATCCATCACTTTTTGTTCGATCTCAAACATTTTGCAAAATTAATGAAATCGATCAATGTGACAAATTGTCATCTGTTAATTTTGAGGGAGGTAGCGCTTGGCCAACCAGGATTTCCCAAGGGGAATGATCCAGTTGTTTTGAAGGAATGCTTTGGTGGAAACGGTATTGTCAAAAAACAAGGTTTCTTCATCAATAAACTGTTTCTCCAGAGCATATTGAACCTGTTGCAATGGAAGCAGCTCTATTTTGTTTTTTACAACAAAGGCAAGATTGGTTCTTTCAAAAAGCGAGACCTGCATAGATGATTCAATCATTTTGATCATTCTCACTGAGCTGTCGGTGCTGCAACCACTGACCCCCGTTTGTTTTTCATCGGCCATGAGAATGATGAATTGACCAAAAAATAGCGTTCCAAATCCCTTGACGGGTGTACCGTGGGATGTCCATTCGCCTGCAAATTTTTCCAGTATTTTTTCAATTTCCATTGCTTCCCCAATACTGAAAAGACGATTCGATTGATAAATCCATACCCTTGATTCATCACTGAAATCTGCAGGCAATAAATGAGTATACGTCAAATTCATGTTATATGGATTGTGCGATCAATTCAGCAATGTCCAATACTTTGATCTCTTCCTGTTTTTCATTGAGTTTGATGCCATCGGTCAGCATGGTATTGCAAAAGGGACAAGCAGATGCTACCACTGATGCACCCGATGCAAGCACGTCTGATGTTCTTTCAATATTGATCCTGCTGGTTCCTTTTTCTTCTTCTTTGAACATTTGTGCACCTCCGGCACCACAGCAAAGTCCGTTGCTCTTGCATCTTTTCATTTCAACCAACGATGCATCCAATGCTTCGATGACAGATCTTGGCGCATCATAAATTTGATTGCTTCTGCCCAAATAACAGGAATCGTGAAAGGTGATTTTCTTGCCCTTGAAGGCACCGTTTTCGTTGAGTACAATTTTCCCTTCATCAATCAATTGCTGCAGCATCGTACTGTGGTGTATGACTTCATAATGTCCGCCTAACTCTGGGTATTCATTCTTCAAAGTATTGAAGCAATGTGGACAAGCAGTCACGATTTTTTTTATTTGATACCCATTGAGCAATTGTATGTTCTGATAGGCCATCATCTGAAACTGAAATTCATTTCCCGCTCTTCTTGCAGGATCCCCTGTACACATTTCTTCTGCGCCGAGAATTGCATAGGAGATGCCTACCTTGTTCAAGATGGCAACAAAAGCCTTGGTGATGGATTGGGCCCTCGCATCAAAGCTTCCTGCACAACCCACCCAAAAAAGAATGTCGGGTTGATTGCCTTTGTTGAGTTCTTCTGACCAAATAGGGACTTTCATGTTGATTCTTTTGTCCAGTTGATTCTCTGATCTGGTGAAAATTTCCAGGGAGCAAAATTGTTTTCAATATTTCCAAACATGGATGTCCATTCCTGTGGGGACGAACTTTTTTCCATGATGAGGTATCTTCTTAATTCTACAATGATATCAAGTGGATTGATGCTGACTGGACAGGCTTCCACACATGCGTTGCATGTAGTACAAGCTCGGATCTCTTCCTCAGAAATATAATCGTACAACAAAGTTCGGTTCTCTGCTTTCCAATCTATTCCCTGATTTATTTTTGATCCAATTTCCTCCGCCCGGTCACGCGTATCCATCATGATCTTTCTTGGAGAAAGCATTTTTCCTGTTTGATTGGCCGGACAAGCTGCAGTACATCTTCCGCACTCTGTACAACTGAAAGCGTCCAATAAATTTTTCCATGACAAATCTTGGATGTCTTTTGCGCCAAATGAAGAAGGATTTTGGTCATTTGTACCAGCTGTTGCCATTTCAGGTTGAAAGGCATACAAAACTTCTTTTTGAACTGCAGGCATATTTTTCAACTTACCCTGTGGTTCTAATCTAGAGAAATAGGCATTCGGGAAGGCCAATATGATATGCAGATGTTTGGACCATGACAGGTAATTGAGAAATCCCAGAACACCAAAAATGTGCAACCACCAGCAAATTCTTTCTGTGAGCACCAGTGTTTCAATTGAAAAGCGATTCATCAAGGGGTGCAACAACGAAGAAATATAAAAGTTTCCAGTAGCATGATTGGAATAATCCCCAACGCCTCTCGACTGCAACAAAGTATCTGCTGCATTCATTTTCAAAAACAGCATCATCAGTACAATTTCTACAACAAGGATGATGTTGGCATCCTTTGAGGGCCAGCCTCTGAGATCATTTGACCAGAGGCGTTTCACGTGAATGAGGTTTCTGCGGACGAGAAAGATTACACAAGCTACAATTACCAGTGCGGCGAGTAGCTCAAATGAATTGATGAGAAAGGAATACAAAGAAGGGATGAGACCCAGTAAAAACCGATGCGTTCCGAACAATCCATCGATCATGATTTCAATCATCTCGATGTTGATGATGATAAATCCTACATATACCAGCAAATGCAAAAAAGCGACGGTTGGATTTTTGAACATCTTTTTTTGTCCCAGTGCCAACAGGAATACATTTTTCCACCTTTGGAACGACTGATCATGCAAATCTTCTTCCTTGCCGAGCAAAATAAGCTTTCGGATCAGTGACATTCTTTTTGAAAAGAAATAGACCGCCGTTACAAGTGCTATTCCGAAAAGAATTTGTTGGAAAATTTCCATGCAAAAAATTAGATATGCTAAATTACACGATGTATGATTAAAACAATGTCAAAATGAACAAGAAATATATACTTACTGCAGAAAAAGCTCACATGAAACTGAGGCGCATAGCGTTTCAGATACTGGAACGAAATACCCATTTGAATTCATTGCACATTGCAGGGATCAAAGAGAATGGGTACCTGCTGGCCTTGGAATTGAAAAAAATCCTGGAAGAAATATCAAGCTTTCAAATAGAACTCTCATCCATCGAATTGGATAAATCCAATCCGATTGACTGTAAGCTTGATGCATCGGTTGATTATCAGAATAAGAATGTACTGATCGTGGATGACGTGGTCAACAGTGGTAAAGCCATGCTGCATGCCATCCATCCCATACTGGCCTTATCACCTCATCAAATCCAAACAGTTACCCTGGTTGAAAGAAGTTACAAGACCTATCCAGTGCATGTAGACTATGTAGGTGTTTCATTGGCCACCACGCTGGAGGATCATATTTCAGTCATTTTCAAAGATGGAATATTGCAGGGCGCTTATTTAGCATAGGCTTCTCAGGCTCAATTGTTATTTTTGCAAAAATCAATATATGGAACAGGCAATTGCACATAAGGTTGATCAATGGTTGAATGGTAACTACGATGAAGCTACAAAATCGGAGATACGTCGTTTGCAAACCGAGCAACCCAATGAATTGGCAGATGCCTTTTACAAAAACCTTGAATTTGGGACAGGCGGACTCCGCGGAGTCATGGGAGTTGGAACCAACAGAATCAACCAATACACTGTGGGCATTGCAACACAGGGATTTGCCAATTACCTGATAAAAATGTTTCCTCAGCAGCAATTGCGCATTGCCGTAGCGCACGACAGCCGCAACAACAGCCGTCTATTTGCTGAGATCACTGCCAATGTAATGGCTGCCAATGGCATTCAGGTTTTTCTTTTTGAGGCTTTGCGTCCAACACCAGAATTGTCTTTCACTATCCGCCATCAATCATGTCATGGTGGTGTAGTGTGTACCGCATCACATAATCCCAAAGAATACAATGGTTACAAAGCCTATTTCAACGACGGTGGACAATTGGTTCCGCCACATGATAAAAACGTGATTGTCCAGGTAGAAAAAATAGCCAGCGTGGATGATGTTAAATGGAAAGGGGGTGAACACAATATTCATCTCATTGGTGAAGAAATGGACAAAGCATATGTCGACATGGTGAAAGGACTCAGCGTGTATCCGGAAGTAATCGAAAAACAAAAAGACCTCAAGATCGTATATACACCCATACATGGTACAGGTATCACCCTGGTGCCGAGGGTATTGCAAACATATGGTTTTGAGAACATCGTTTTGGTCGATGAACAAATTGAACCCAACGGAAACTTTCCAACAGTTGTATATCCCAATCCTGAGGAAAGTGAAGCCATGAGCTTGGGGCTCCAAAAAGCAGAGAAGATCGATGCAGATATATTGCTCGGTACAGATCCCGATGCAGACCGAGTAGGTATTGGGGTCAAAGATCACCACGGAAAATGGGTGCTGATGAACGGCAACCAAACGGCAGTCCTTGCTTTCAATTATCTGATCGAAGCAAGAAAGAAAAAAGGAATAGCAAAAGAAAATGACATGGTGGTAAAAACAATTGTGACCACCGATATGATCGATATCATTGCTTCCAGAAATAATATCAATTGTTACAGTGTGCTGACTGGTTTCAAATGGATTGCAGAATTGATCAAATCAAAGGAAGCAACTGAAAATTATGTGATAGGAGGAGAGGAGTCATACGGACTCATGATTGGCAACCAGCTGAGGGACAAAGATGCAGTCAGTGCAGTTGCCATCTTGTGTGAAATGGCAGCCTATGAAAAGGATGCAGGTAAAACACTTTTTTCAAAGTTGATTGAGCTATACCTTAAATATGGTTTATTCAGAGAACACTTGATTTCTATCACCAAGAAGGGAAGAGACGGACAGGCACAGATTGCAGCCATGATGGAGCAATACAGGTCAGCTCCGCCATCTACTTTGGGAGGAGTCAAAGTCGTGGGACTCTATGACTATGAGAAAAAGGAAGCAAAAGACCTCAACAACGGTCAGGTCTGCAGCATTGATCTGCCAAAAAGCAATGTACTTCAATTTGTGTTGGAGGATGGAAGCAAAGTGAGTGCAAGGCCATCTGGAACAGAGCCTAAAATAAAATTTTATTTCAGTGTGCAAGGCAAGCTTGAGAAAGCATCGGATTTTGATCATTCCTGGAAACAAGCAGGTGATAAAATTGACGCCATCATTCGTGACCTGGGATTGAATTGAGTGAAAAGGATAATACATGAGAACAACTGAGGATAGTTATCTACACAAGGGATTGAGAAAAAAATTGGTTGATCAAATCAAAGAAAAAGGAATCACTGATCAGGCAGTATTACAAGCCATCCTCCATGTGCCACGTCATTTTTTTCTTGATTCTGCTTTTGAAAAGCAGGCATATGAGGACCGGGCATTTCCTATAGGCCAAGATCAAACCATTTCACAACCTTATACTGTCGCCTATCAAACACAATTGCTTCAGGTGAAACCATTTGAGAAAATTTTGGAGGTAGGAACAGGGAGTGCCTATCAGGCATCAATATTGGCAGAATTAAAGGCGAAGGTATATACCATTGAAAGACAGAAAAAATTATACGATGCAAACAAAGAGTTTGCTTTTTTGAAAAAATATCCAACGCTGCAAATGTTTTATGGGGATGGTTTCGAGGGACTCCCAACCTATGTGCCATTCGACAAGGTGTTGATTACAGCAGCCGCACCTTTTGTTCCAGAAAAACTCATTGCACAATTGAAGCCAGGAGGCATGATGGTATTGCCATTGGATGAAAATGATATGCAGCGGATGCACCGCATCACCAAAATGGAAGATGGAAGTCTGGTTGAAGAAAAATTTGATCAATTTTCTTTTGTGCCCATGCTGGTGGGGAAAAGAGAATAAAAAAAGCCGCTTTTCAGCGGCCTGTATTTTATTGTTGCATGTTCATTCCTTCCTGCATTCCGTCGGCACCAGCCTTGGTATTTTTTCTCTTAAACAAACTTGCATCCACTTTACCAAATCGATAGCTAAAGTTGACTCTCATCACTTGCCAATCTCTTCTTCTGCTGTTGGTTTGTGTAAAATATTGTGATGAGGAGTATGATCCAAAGATTTTCGTTTTGAACATGTCATTCATGCTGAAGGTGAGGGAACCTCTTTTCTCCTTGAGAAAATCTTTTCTCAAGGCAAACTCAAATCCATAATTCGGCATTACATATCCCTGTGCAGTAGTCTGGGTAAATCCTCCCCAGCCTCCGCCACCTCCACCCATCGGTCCACCGCCGCCGCCTCTGCCACCGCCTCCGCCACTGTTCTGCGGAAGAATAGATTTACTACGATAATCACCTGTGAGTTGCAAAGTAAAGCTGGATGGAAGTTTGATGTTCATATTGACTTTTCCAAAGAAACTCCACAAAGAGTTGTTGAGATCTACTTGCAGGTTAGAGCTGTTGATGCTTGAATTGAATACATTCAGATTGGTGGTTGTTTCAAGCCATTTTGTGATGGGGTTTCTTGAGGTCAATTCGAGTCCGTATGCTCTGCTGCTGTTTGCATTGATGTATGTATTGATCAATACGTCCTTGCTTGAAACCGTGCTGGCTTCCTTGACCTGGAACCTGGTTATCAGATTATCCGTCTGTTTGAAATAACCTGAGAAAAAGAGTCCATGGTTGCCTTTCATGGAAATCTGATAATTCAATTCCATCGAGTTGGTGAATTCAGGAACCAGATCCGGATTACCTCTGTTGATGTTCAGAGAATCTGTGTAATCTATGAAGGGAAGTATTTGAAAGAAATTAGGACGATTGATTTTTCTGGCATAGCTGAATTGGAGATCCTGTGATGGAGAAATCTGATGTGTAAAATTCAAGCTTGGGAAAAGGCTGAATGGATAGCTATTGGAAAATTCATTTCCATTGGTGAGCAATGTTCCGGAATATTTGGAGTTCTCCACACGCAACCCAACCTGATAGTTTGTTTTCTTGCCAACCACATTGGAATAGGTAGTATAAGCTGCCAACACACGGTCATTGAATTTGTAATTGGCATTGATTGAAAATACCGGTAGTCCATTTATATAGTTCAGGTTTTCACTTTGAAAATCTCTCACAGCAGCTCTTGCGCCCATTTCAATTTTGGATTGGGCACTGAGTGGATTGGAAAAATCAACCTGTGCAGTATTGAAGGTATTGCCACCTTTTCCTTCCTGTGCTTGGTTGATTGGTTTACCTTTGGCGATACTGTTTACATCAAAATATTGTGTATTGAATCCACCCCCATTGCTATTGTTACTATTATTCAAGTTCAAGTCAGCCGTCAACTCTTTGCCGGGCTTTGCAAACAGGTGTTTAAAACCTACGGTAGCACCGTAATTCTTGAATCTGCTTTCAAAATCTGTTACGCGTTCAGAAAAAATGGTTTTGGCCCCGGATGCAAAAAGTGTATCGGTTTGGATGGACAGCAAATCGGTGTTACCGAATTTTCCCTGCACAAAATTTCCTGCAAGGGTGATCGTGTTTCTGTTATCTATGAAGTAGTCAAGTCCAGCACGGTTGAAATTGAAGAAACCATTGTTGATTGGATTGTTGTTTTGGGTATAGCGAATGGTGGGGGTGTAGAAAAATTCATCTCTCACAGATTCACCTGTTCCAATTGATTTTCTCCTGTTATACATGGAGCTCACGAAAAAATTGATTTTATCCTGCTTCACATTCAGATCTCCTCCAACATTCGGCATGGCTCGCGTATCAATTCCAGTTCTGATATTTCCGTTGTAACCGACTTTTCTGTTTTTCTTTAAGATGATATTGATGATACCTGCAGTACCGCCAGATGCATCGTATTTGGCAGAGGGGTTGGTGATCAGCTCAACACTTTGAATGGCATCGGATGGGATTTGATCCAATGAAAGATTGGTTGGTCTTCCGTCCACAAAAATAGTGGGGGATGCATTCCTCAATGAAACATTGCCGTCAATATCTACATCAACACCTGGAATATTCTTCATCAACTCTGTTGCTGTTTGTCCTGTTGATACAAGGTTTCTTTCAACATTGAAAATTTTTCTGTCAACCCCCATTTGCATGAAAGGTTTTGTTGCGACCACCTTGATTTCTTCCAATTGCTTTGCATCCTGTTCTAATTTTATATTGCCGAGATCCACGTCAAAATTGGGGGCTTGAAATTTGACTGATTTTTCGAATGTGATGTATCCAATGGCAGTGATTTTCAGTTTCATTTCGCCGCTCACAGGGAGGTTCTCGAGACTAAAATCACCATTTGCTTTTGTCAGTTGTCCTGAAACAATGGTTTCTGTTTTCTCTTTGGTCTGGGGATTGACTTTTATTTGTGTCAATTGAACAGATGAGGCGTCAATGCCTTTGTTGGTGTTTCCATCCACAATTCTTCCATAAAAACGGCCATTTGCAGAGAAACCTCCGCCTCGATATCCCGCCGGCGGTTGGGCAAAACTGTAAGAAAGGGAGCAAATAAGAAAAATTCCTAATATTTTGATCGTGCGTGTCATTTATGGCATTTTAGATGTCATGTAAGCTTGATTCCTTCGAAAACGGGGAGGAATAAATGTTAAAACAAATGCAATAACAGCATTATGCGGTAATTGTTGTGATGAGAATTTGAAGCAGTCCAATGACAAATCCTAAAACTCCACCGATGATTTCGACGAATCTGAATTCTTTGGACATGATCTGGTTTAGAATCTGTTCCAGTTTATCACTGGAAAAGCCAGCAACTTTATCAGATACAATTTTCTCCAAATCAAGTTGCGATTCCAGTTGTTTAATGTGTTTGTTTATGACTTGAGGGAAAATAATCTGCAGCTCTTGCATGAAGATTCCTTTTAATTGCTGAATGGTATTTTCTCCAATGAACATGGATATGATAGGGAATGCCTCATTTAACTTAACCCGAAGAAATTCATCAACCTTGGCTTCCACAAATGGCATGAGTTTTTCTACATTTTGAGGTGATGTGATTTTTTCTTCGATATCATTGAAAGACAGCAATTCGGTGCTTACCAGTTTCCCCAATTTTTCAGCAAATTGTTTTTGTTGTTTTGGGAAGATGCCATGAATGGTAATTCCCAGTACCTTTTTCGGTTCTCTGGGATGAAACAGCATCTTTATGGCAATCCAATTTGTGAACCATCCGATGAAAGCAGATATCAGGGGTATCAAAATGAGCCAGTAGTTCATGCATGCTGTATTTCTGCAAAGGTAATTTTTTGAAATCCATTCAAAATGTATTTTGGCAAAGAAAACAATTGTCATAATTTTGCACTCTTCACAATACGGAGGATGTAGCTCAGCTGGTTAGAGCGTCTGATTGTGGTTCAGAAGGTCGTGGGTTCGAGCCCCATCTTCCTCCCTCCTTATTCTTAACATTTCTTTCATTCATCATTGCTTTTTCTGCTTTTTCAGGCCTTTTAAATGTTTTACATTTGAGCATGCCTAATCAATTCATTAAAAATATGTTCAGTAGAAGATCGTTGCCCCTTGTGGTTGTTTTTGTTTTGGCCGGATTTCTCATTGCATTTGGATCCACCCGTTTGATCAACCCGCCTGATAAATACCAAGTCATTTTTACCCAGGTGGCAGAAATGTTGGAAGTGGCGCATTATAGTCCCAAGAAAATTGACGACGAATTTTCAAAGAATATTTTTAAAAAATATCTGGAAGCCTTGGATCCCAGCAAAGATCTTTTTCTGGCCACAGATATACGTGATTTAAAAAAATTTGAAACAACGATTGACAATGAATTGCACGGTGCACCTATACAATTTTTTTATGCAGTAGAACAAATCTATCTCAAACGCATCAATGAGGTCAATGGATTTTATCCTTCCTTGTTGCAAACTCCTTTTGTGTTCAATCAGGATGAAACAGTGGTACTCGATCCAGAAAAATTGGATTTCCCCAAAACAGATGCACTGCGCAAAGAGACCTGGAAAAAAAGATTAAAATTCATGGTGTTGGAGAGATACAGTGATCTCTTGGACGCTAGAGATCAACTGAAGAAAGGTGATACATCTTACAAATCAGACGCGGTGCTGGAGAAAGAAGCACATGAAAAAGTAAGGCTGTTGATATCTAGGAATTTTGACAGAATGATCTCCAAGACCAAGGAGAATGAACGATTCGATTTATTGGTGAATACCGTGACTGAATTCATGGATCCGCATACCACTTTTTTTCCGCCGCTTGAAAAAAGATCATTCGATGAACAGATGAGCGGCAGATTTTTTGGTATTGGTGCATCTCTTAGAAATGATGAATCGGGTGCTATTAAAATTGCAACCGTTGTAGCCGGACTCCCAGCATGGAAATCTCAGCAAATCGCTGTGGGTGATCAAGTGCTGAAAGTCGCTCAGGGTGCTGATACACCTGTAGACCTGGCTGGATATGAAAGTGCAGATGCTGTTAAACTGATTCGTGGAAAAAAGGGAACGGAAGTTCGACTGACCATCAAAAAAGCTGACGGAACCATCAAAGTAGTTTCCATGATTCGGGAAGAAGTAGAATTGGATGAAACCTATGCCAAGAGTGCAGTTATCCAGGAAGGTGGTAAAAAGATCGGCTATATATTCCTTCCGGAATTTTATGCTGATTGGGAGAGGCCCAATGGAGCAAGATGCTCACAAGATGTTGCCAAAGAGATTCTCAAACTCAAAGAGCAGCAAGTAGATGGACTCATCATGGATTTGAGAAACAACGGTGGAGGTTCACTGTATGATGTGGTGCAGATGGTAGGTTTTTTTATACCTGAAGGTCCCATTGTTCAGGTGAAAGACAGAGAAGGGAATCCTTCTATTCTAAGGGACCGTGACAGATCCGTTTTGTATGATGGCCCACTAGCAGTGATGGTCAACGAATTTTCAGCATCTGCATCAGAAATTTTTGCTGCAGCCATACAGGACTATGGAAGAGGGATGGTGATCGGCAGCAGTTCCACTTATGGAAAGGGGACTGTTCAGCGCAATATCGGACTCGATCAGTCCAATGGTATATTCAGCAAGGATATTGGTGAAATTGGAACATTGAAGTTGACCTTACAAAAATTTTATAGAATCAATGGTGGTTCTACCCAATTGAAAGGCGTCACACCCCATATCATTTTACCAGATCAATATGAAAATTTGAAATACAGGGAAAAAGACAACCCTGATGCATTGCCTTGGGATGAAATACAAAAAGCTTTTTATCCAATTGTTGGATCTGTCAATGAAGCCAACATAGTGCGACAAAAAAGTTTGGAAAGGGTTGCGGCAAATCCAATTTTCAATGCCATCAAGGAATCTTCTGCCTGGACCGAAAAAATGAATCAACGTATATATTCATTGAATTTGGTGAAGTACCGCGATGAGCAAAAGAAAATCAGAGAGTCGTACAAGAAAATCGATGATGCTGCGAAAGCAATCAATAAACTTCAAGTCAATCTTATTCCATCAGATAGTACAAGATTGTCTGCAGATCAGGATAAGTTTGAAAGAAGAAAACAATGGATATCCAACATATCCAAAGATGTTTATATCAATGAAACCACTCAGGTTGTTTCAGATATGATTGGGCAAGGAGTGCTGGTGCGCAAATCTGCCTGATCAGTTCTTCTTCTTTTTTAGTGGAACTGCAGGGGTAGTAGGTAGTTTTCTTTCACCTTTTATAGAGGAGGCCATCTTAAATGCTTCGTATGTATTTACGATGGCTCCGCTGATGCTCAGCTCACTCAGCATGACTTTTTCGTCAGTCCCAGGTTTTGGAAAAGAAGTTTCAATTTTTTTGGAGGATTTTTCCAATACTTCAATCACTTGTTTGGGTGACAATGCTGGATAATAGGAGAGCAACAGAGCTGCAATGCCAGCTACCACAGGAGTTGCCATGCTTGTACCATCTTTATCTCCATAAGTGTTTCCACCAGGGATGGTTGAGTATATTTTTACTCCAGGTGCAAAAACATTCACTTCTCTTTTTCCGTAGTTGCTGAAAGATGCAGCAATTTCATTGGCAACAGCACCGCTTGCACCAACGGTGATCCAATTGCTGAATACTTTCAACGTGTCATTGTTGAAATTTCTGGATGGAAAATTATCCTCCACGTCAATATTCTTGGCGTCATTGCCAGCTGCGTGAACAAGCAGCACACCTTTTGATTCAGCATATTTTACTGCATCATCTACCCATTTTTTCTGGGGAGAAAAACTTTTCCCAAAACTCATATTGACAACAAGTGCACCATTGTCAACTGCATATCGAATGGCATTTGCTATGTCTTTGTCGTGTTCATCACCGTCAGGCACTGCTCTGATGGGCATGATTTGAACATGATTGGCTATTCCATCAATTCCTTTTTCATTGCCTCTTACCGCTCCAATAATGCCTGCAACGTGTGTGCCGTGAGAGGCATCGGTTCCCATTACATCATTGTTGCCATAGTACTTATCATTTGGGTCGTCATAATTGTCTTTAACGATGTCTTGACGGTAGTGGGGAGGTTCTTTTTCCAAGGCATCGACTTTGGATTTCTCGCCTTCATAAAATTGCATCAATTCTCCAATCAAGGCCTGGTTGGTGCTTTCCATCTGCCTTGTTTGTTGGAAAATTCCCAACATGGTTGCTCTTGCCTTGCTTACTTGAGGGTCATTGCTTTTGAAGTTTTGAAGTTCATCACCTGTGTAGCTGCTTTTTGAAATAGCAGTTTTGATCAATGAATCTGCAGCGGGAATTTTGACAACAATATCTTTTAAAATCATCACATACATTGAGGCTTCTTTTGCCTGACTTTCCAGCACTGCTGCTACTTTTTTGTAGAGCCTGTATTGAACTGCTTTTTCTTCATCCAGGTTTTTTTCATTGATGCTGTCAGTACCAAACAGTTTTTTTAGCTGGTAGTAAATTCTTGCACCCTCATAGCTGTCTTTCCCAACATTTCTTCCGTCTTTTCCACCAATGAAGTTCCAACCATGGACATCATCTTTGTATCCATTTTTATCATCATCGATCCCATTGTTTGGTATTTCTTTTTTGTTCACCCAGAGAACTGGTTTTAAATCCTCGTGAACAGTATCAATCCCAGAATCTATCACTGCCACGATGATTTTTTTTCGGGGCTGGGTATTTTTAATCAGTTCTTTATAAGCCCTTTCTGTTGAAGTGCCATACACTGCGTTTGAATCAAGGTCGCCATGATGCCAACCCTTGTAATACTGTTGAGACATGGCAAGGTTCGAAATGCATAACATCAATAGAAAGCCGATAGATATTTTTTTCATATTCGATGATTCATTGGCAATTTACAAATTTGGATTTTTATACGGCGTGGCAAGGCTGTACTTTGAAATATTTATCAATCCTTTAAGTTTCGATTTTATTGGACTTTTTGTTGAATATGAACAGCAGCAGAACTGAGGCGGGTCCGACTATGAAAAGCATCACCGTTTGCACCAACCACAACAACCATCCAAATGCCAGTCCCGTTACTTCATTGATGCCATACAATACCAAGGTTTTTTGCACAGCCAATTGATAAGCTCCAATGCCTCCCTGTGTAGCAATCATTGCAAAGCTTCCGAAGGTGAGGATGCTCAATGAGGGTACCCATCCCAGGATTTGCAATTCTTCCATACCATAAAATCCGATTCTAATGCTTGCCAGATAGCATATCCAGATGGCGCCGGTATAAAAGATATATAATTTTAAATGCCTCACTTTTCGAATAGTTGTCAATCCCTCTATCATTCCCTTGATGAGCTCTTTCAGTTTAAAAAGCTTGGGATGATTTTTAGATACCTTGAACAACCTGGCTGCAAAGATGATGACGATCAACAGAAACGAAATTGTCAGTCCCCAGCTAAGCGGCGTCATGTTCAATTTGGCACGAAGCTGATTGGCTAATTCACTTGCATAGTTTCCAACCCGATCTATTTGGGTAAGGATGGTTGCCAAAATAACCATGATCAGACATATCATGTCTACCAGTCGCTCTGCAACCATTGTCCCGATCAATTTATCCACGGGAACTTTTTCATATCTGCTCAAGAATGTACATTTCATCACTTCTCCCAACCTTGGAAAAAGCAGATTGAAAAAGTATCCAGCCAGTACAGAAAAGAATACATTGGAAGAGGATGGATTGCAGCCTAGGGGTTGGATCATCATTTTCCATCTCAATGCGCGGATATAGTGACTGAACAGTAAAATAGCAGTGCTGATGACAACGACCTGAACATTGGCATTTTTGATCAAAAGCTTGAGTTCTTGGATTTCCTTCTCACCGAAGGACCTGGTCGTAAGCCATAACAAGAACATTCCCAATACAAAAAAGAGCAAGAACTTGGAAAATGTTTTTACTCTGTTGATCATTGATTGAATTTATAAGTGAAGTTAACAAATATGATATTTAAAGACTTGATAATCTTTTCTTTGTAAAAAGTATCCAAGACCGAGCTTCTATCTCATTCGGGATTCAATTAGCATTTTTTCGTATCTTTGCACTCATTTAAAATGTTCCCCTAAAGCCTTTACATGGTGAGTAAAAAGAGAATTTTATTTATTGCCAATGAGATGTCGCCTTATTTGGAGCTGACAGCATTCTCAGAAATCGTAAACAAATTGGCAATAAAAGCAAATGACACAGGTTTTGAGGTCAGATGCATCATGCCCAGATTTGGAACAATCAATGAAAGACGACACAGGCTGCATGAAGTGGTCAGGCTTTCAGGTATCAATATCTCCATTGAAAATGATGACTATCCTTTGCAAATCAAAGTAGCCTCATTGCCCAATGCGAGATTGCAGGTTTATTTTCTCGACAACGAAGACATGTTCAAAAGAAAGTTTATTTTTCAGGATGAACAGGATGAGTGGTTTGATGACAACGGTGTGAGATCAATATTTTTTTGCAAGGGAGCTCTCGAGACTGTCAAGAAATTTGGATGGCCTCCAGATATCATTCATTGCAGTGGCTGGATGACTGGGCTGATCCCCATGTTTTTAAAGACTGCTTACAAAAAAGAACCTGTATTCAGCAACAGCAAAGTAATATTTACAATCGGACAATCCACTTTCAAGCAAAAGTTGGGAGCTGATTTTGTAAAACAATGCCTGATCAGTGCTGCGATAAAAGAGAAAGATATCGAGCCCTTCAAAGAATCTAACAACCTTGCCATGTTCAAGGGTGGTGCAACATATGCTGATGCCATTTCTTTTGGTGATGAAGATGTAGATAAGAAATTGCTTGAAGCTTTTTCTAAAGTGAAAGGCAAGAAAGTAATCCCTTACAATGAAGGTTCTGATTTAACAGAGTATTTACAATTGTATAGCGACCTTGCAAACAAGTGATTGAACAAAGGAGTTTTAAAAATTAATACGTGAGTTTACAGCGTTTGTTGAAAGCTTTTTTCCCCCTTCTCATACTGATCTTATCAATTGGATGCACCAAAATAAAGAACACAGATATTGGTGTCGATCTGCTTCCGGACATTGACAATGTCAATACTTTTGATACAACATTGAGTGTTTCGGTTCAAGGTGATTTTACACCCGACTCACTTTTGCCCAAGGTTTCCAGAGATGTATATGGAGAAGTGGGAGATTTTGTTTTGGGTCAGTTGAACAACGATCCTGTATTTGGTTCAACCACGGCATCTATTTTCTGTGAATTGAAACCTTCAGAATATCCATTTCAGTTTCAGAATGTTCCTGACAGTCTATACCTGGATTCAGTTGTACTTACCCTGAAATACAGAAGCACTTATGGTGATACCAATGGTGTTCAGGGAGTAGATGTTTTCAGGGTAACGGACTTCATACGTCCAGATTCTGCTTATCCATTGTCTGCCTCCGTTCCCTATGGAGAACTCTTGGGATCTGCCCGTTTTACACCTGCCGTTTTAAATGACTCTTTGTATCTGGGAACATTCAATACAAAGGATCAGCTACGAATTTCTCTCAAGGCTGTATTCGGACGATCGCTTATTTCTTTTGATACCGGATTTGCAAAAGGTCCATTGAAAAGCGATTCACTGTTCAGAAACTATTTAAAGGGATTTGCCATTGTTCCTCAAAAACTCAATACTGCCAATGCACTCATGACTTTTGACATGGATGATACAACAACACATTTGAGATTTTATTATAGGTATACCAAAAACGGTGATTTGGATACTGCCTACAAGACTTTTTCTTTCAAAAACCTGAAACCGGGTGGCGCCATCAACCAGATCAAGCGTTCTTACGAAAATTCAGAAGTTCGAAACATTATTTCTAAAAAACTATCTGACAGCCTGGTTTATATACATTCTACACCTGGTACTTATGCCAAGATCAGTATGAAAGCTGTTGATGCTTTTAAACAGCGAAAAGGCAATGTGATTGTACACTTGGCTGAACTTTCTATGCAAGAGGTGATCACTGCTGGTAAGAGAGGGGAAATCTTTCCGGCACCGACTTATCTATATTTAGAGGGAATTGACTCTTCTGCCAACAAATTTGTTCCATTCATATCCGATGGTTTTCCAGGAGGTACTTATGACCCTACATTTTTTGGAGGCATGAGAAAAACAACTGTTGATCCCAAGAGCAGGACTGTATCCCAGTATGCAATGAACATCACCAGGTATATACAGGGTATTTTGACCAGAAACAATCCCAATTATCCATTGAAATTGCATTCTCCTTATGTGGTTTCATATTCATCTTCAGTTGCCTCTTTTTATTTGAATCCACTTTGCCGTGGTGGAGTCGTATTAGGTGGAGGTAGTCATCCTACACAACCCATGAAATTGAGGCTGGTATACTCTAGGCTTTAATTTTATATATACATTTGCAAAAAAAATTACCATGCCGTATTTATTCACTTCCGAAAGTGTATCTGAAGGACACCCAGATAAAGTAGCCGATCAAATTTCTGACGCGTTGATCGACAATTTTCTTGCATTCGATCCCATGTCAAAAGTTGCATGTGAAACACTTGTTACAACCGGACAAGTTGTGCTTGCAGGAGAAGTAAAGTCTAAAGCGACATTGGACGTACAAAAAATTGCGCGTGATGTCATTTCAAAAATTGGTTACACCAAGAGTGAATATATGTTTGAGGCAAATTCCTGCGGTATTCTCTCTGCTATTCATGAGCAATCTGCTGATATCAACAGAGGAGTAGAGCGCAAGAAGAAAGAAGATCAGGGAGCGGGTGATCAGGGTATGATGTTTGGATATGCAACCAATGAGACAGAGAACTACATGCCGCTTGCATTGGATCTCGCACACAAGATATTGATTGAATTGGCTGCGATTCGTAGAGAGAAAAACAGCAAAATGCCTTACCTGCGTCCAGATGCGAAAAGCCAGGTAACCATCGAATACGATGACAACGACAGACCTATGCGCATTGATGCTGTAGTGGTTTCAACCCAACACGATGATTTTTCAAAAAATGACAAGCAAATGCTTGATCAAATCAAAAAGGATGTCATCAATATTGTCATGCCACGTGTAAAAGCAAAATGCAAGAAAGAAGTCCAAAAATTATTCAGCGATAAAATCACTTATCACATCAATCCAACAGGAAAGTTTGTAATTGGTGGTCCGCATGGTGATACCGGTCTTACAGGAAGAAAGATCATTGTTGATACCTATGGAGGAAAAGGTGCACACGGAGGTGGAGCCTTCAGTGGCAAGGATCCTTCCAAAGTAGACAGAAGTGCAGCATATGCAGCACGTCATATTGCCAAAAACATGGTTGCAGCGGGTGTTGCAGATGAAATGCTTGTACAGGTTTCTTACGCAATTGGTGTAGCAAAGCCAATGGGAATCTTTGTAGATACCTACGGTACTGCCAAGGTAAAAATGACCGATGGTCAAATCGCAAAGAAGGTCGAATCATTGTTTGACATGAGACCTTATGCCATTGAAACAAGGCTCAAGTTGCGCAACCCCATCTACCAGGAAACTGCAGCTTACGGGCACATGGGCAGAAAAAATGAAGTCGTGAAAAAATCATTCGATGTTCCAGGTGGCGGAAAGAAAACAGTAGAGGTTGAACTTTTCACATGGGAGAAACTGGATTATGTCACAAAAGTCAAATCATCTTTTGGTATCAAATAATTAAAGCCAAAACATACAAGATTAAACCCTCCATATTGGAGGGTTTAATTATTTTTAGGTATGTCGATACAAACAGAATGGCAAAAAATCAGTGGGGAAGTCAAATACGACAATCCATGGATAAAAGTCACGGAAGATCAGGTTCTGAACCCAGCAGGCAATCCCGGTATTTACGGCAAAGCACACTTTAAAAACCTGGCCATCGGTATTGTACCGGTCGATTCAAACGGATACGTTTATTTTGTTAGACAGTTTCGTTATGTGCTCAACAGCTACAGTCTCGAAATACCTGAAGGAGGTGGGCCGCTTGATATAGACTCGTTGGAGACAGCCAAAAAAGAATTGAAAGAGGAAACGGGATTCAGTGCCGATCGGTGGACGCCAATCCTTGATATGCATTTGTCAAACTCTGTATCAGATGAAAGGTCTATTGTATATCTGGCTGAAGATCTTACCGAAGGAATGCCAGAACCAGATGACACAGAAGTATTCACCATTCACCGACATCATATTGATGAAGTTTTGCAGATGATCGACATGAAAGAAATTACCGATGCCATCACCATTGCAGCTATCTTTAAAGTAAAATTGATGTTGCTGTCAAAAAAATAATTTATGCGTAAATCAACCAATATCATAGGAAGGCAGCCTGTAGTGGAGGCATTGCGCGCCGGACAGCAATTAGAGAGGATTTTCATCCAAAAAAATATTGGAGGAGAAATCATCGATGAAATCAGTTCATTGGCCCAAAAACTTCAAATTCCCATCAATGTTGTTCCAGTCGAAAAGCTGAACTACATCACACGGGCCAATCACCAGGGTGTTATTGGGATTAACAGCATCATACAGTATCATGAATTGCAGGATGTCATTGATTATGTTGTAGCCAGGGGAGAGCATCCGCTGTTTGTCATGCTCGACGGCATTACTGACGTTCGCAATATTGGGGCCATCGCTAGAACCTCTCTGTGTTGTGGCGCCCAATGCCTCATCATTCCTGATAAAGGTATAGGTGCTTTCAACGAAGAAGCAATGAAGTCATCCGCGGGGGCACTTCAAAAAATAATGGTATCCAGGGTTGCATCTCTGTTAAAAGCAGTTGATACCCTTCATTTGAATGGCATTCAGGTTTGCAGTGCTGAAATGAGGTCCAACACTACGCTCATGCAAGTTGATTTTGAAAAACCATCCTGCATTGTAATGGGAAGTGAGGACAAAGGAATCCAGCCCTATATCAGCAAGGCGGTTGATAAAAAATTTACCATACCCATGCAAGGTGATTTCGACTCATTCAACGTAGGTGTTGCCACGGGCATCATCTTGTTTGAAGCTTCTAAACAAAGAATGAAATTGAACAATTGAGATGGCGATTGATTTTCATATGGACTTTGATCCACCTCCGTTTGATCATAAAATAAGGTACGGAGATCAACTTTTTTTGATTGGGTCGTGTTTCACCAATCATCTCTATGAACGGTTTCACATACATAAATTCCATGTTGCACAAAATCCACATGGCATTCTGTTCAATCCAGTCAGTATTTTTCATTCAATTGATAGCTACGTGGAGGGCAAGCATATCAATGAGCAAGAGCTTTTCTTTGATCAGGGGTTGTGGCATCATTGGGACTTCCATTCTGCATACAGTCACGAGCTTCGCCAAGAGGCTTTGTCTGCTATGAATCATCAGATACAGACAGGAAAAGCATTCCTAGAGAAATCCAATTGGATGTTTATCACTTTGGGCTCTGCATTTGTCTACAAATACCAAGATCAACAAGTTGTTGCAAACTGTCATAAAATCCCAGCTGATCAATTCAAGAGAATGCTGTTGGATCCCACTTCCATCAAAAATCAATTCTTTGAAACCCTCGCCCGAATGAGAACCATCAATCCAGATATCAAAATTGTACTGACTGTGAGTCCAGTTCGCCACCTTCGAGATGGTTTCATTGAAAACAACCGAAGCAAGGCTGTTTTGCTGCGTGCCATTGATTTGATATGTCAATCTGATCCATCTGTGTATTATTTTCCTTCCTATGAATTGATCATTGATGACTTACGTGATTATAGATTTTATGCAGAAGACATGGTGCATCCCAATTACCTCGCAACCCAATATGTATGGGAAAAATTTGTGCATGCCTGCATTGATGGAAAAACACAGGAGGCGATGAAAGAAATTGCACAAATTCAGCAGGCATTGAAACACCGTCCCCTTCATCCACATTCAACTGAGCACATCAAATTCAGAAAAAAATTCCTTGACAAAGCAGTTGAACTTTCAAATCGTTTCCCACATATCGATTTCAATGAAGAAATAGCGTTTTTTTCTTAATCCTTGCTTCCACTATTGAGGTCAATTATTTTGATTAACTTTAGTCTATTCTTTTTTTTTATGAAATATGTCATTTTCACAGTCAGTCTTCTGATCAACGCTGCTCTGGTCTATGTATTAGGTACAAGGGAAGTTTTGCCCATTCCATTGGGTGAATTTTTAAGCGTGCAAGAAGGGATTTGGCAAAATGCTGAATCGGCTGACCATGATTTTTCTGAGAACGTTGCTTTGAAGGACTTGAATGGGGAAGTGAATGTTTATTTGGATGAAAGATTGGTGCCACACATTTTTGCCGAGGATGAAAATGATGCATATTATGTCCAAGGTTTTTTACACGCAAAATTTCGTTTGTGGCAGATGGAATTCCAAACCTTTGCTGCTGCTGGAAGGCTCAGTGAGTTTGTAGGAGACAAAGCCATACAGTTCGATAGAAATCAGCGCAGGATGGGCATGGTATATGCTGCTGAAAGTGCACTTTATGCGATGGAGCAAGATGATTCTACCAAAGCCGCACTGGATGCTTATACAAAAGGAGTCAATGCCTATATTTCAACTTTGGACAAAGCGGATTTACCGATTGAATACAAATTGCTTGGATACATGCCCGAGAAATGGAGCAACTTCAAGTCAGCCTTGTTTACCAAGCAGATGACATATACATTGGCAGGCTATGACAAAGATTTTGAATACACCCATGCCTTGAAATTGCTGGGCGAAGAAAATTTTCAATTGCTCTATCCAGAAATAGCCGACTCCTTGTATCCCGTCATTGCCAAGGGAACACCCTATACCCAACCACTTGCGGAGCTTGTACCTCCTGCCAATGCTGACTCTGTTTATTTCAAAAGAAATGATACCATTCATATAGCACAGGAGTTCAAACCGAATCCCTCGAATGGAAGCAATAATTGGGCAGTGTCTGGTAGCAGGACCCAAAGCGGAAAGCCCATCCTGAGCAACGATCCGCATCTCTCATTGAGTTTGCCATCTATTTGGTTCGAAATTCAATTGCATACCAAAGCGTTCAACTCTTATGGGGTTTCTTTTCCTGGTTTGCCTGGTGTGGTGATTGGTTTCAATGACAGCATTGCATTCGGATTTACCAATGCGGGAAGAGATGTAAAGGATTATTATGAGATCAAATTCAAAGATGCATCCAAGTCTGCCTACTGGTTCAATGGTGAATGGAAAAATGCTGAGCAGCGAATTGAAAATATCAAAGTAAAGGGATCCAACAATTTGTTGGATACGGTTGCTTATACGGTATTCGGACCAGTTATGTATGACAAAAGTTTCAAGAATGAACTTACAGCAGAGAAAGCTTATGCCTTGAGATGGGTCGCACATGATACTTCCAATATTTTAAAGATGTGGTTGTTGTTGAACAGAGCAAAAAATTATGATGACTATCACCATGCTATTGGCTATTTCAATGTGCCCGGACAAAACATGATTTTTGCTTCACACAGCGGCGATTTTGCATTGTGGCAACAGGCAGCTTTTCCTCTGAGATGGAAAGGGCAGGGCTTGTTTGTAATGCCAGGATATGACAGCAGTTATATGTGGAAGGGGTTCATTCCTAAGGAAGAAAATCCGCATGCCGTAAATCCAACCAGTGGATACGTCAGCAGTGCCAATCAACGTCCGGCTGATTCTACCTATCCATACTTTATTCCAGGAAGTTATGAGGTATACAGGGCCATTACCATCAACAAAAAACTCGATGGTATGGTCAATATCACTGCAGATGATATGAAGGCGCTTCAGAATAATAATTACAATGTTTTTGCAGAGTTGGCAAGGCCATTGCTGAGCAAATATGTACATCGTGATCAATTGAATGCAGATGAGTCCAAATACCTGCAGATAGTGGAGAGCTGGAATCTTCAGAATGATCCCAATGAAAAAGGAGTTACTGCTTTTCATGCTTGGTGGGATTCATTGTACAACAATATTTTTATGGATGATCTTCATCAAACCAGTCAGCCGCTTGTGCGTCCAGAGAAATTCGTCTTGTTGGAAGCGCTGACAAAAGATTCAGCATTTCGTTTTATAGATAACAGAAATACTGCCCAACAGGAAGATCTTGCCATGCAGGTTACCAGTGCTTTGAAAAAAGCAACCATCAAGTTGAATGAACTGGCTTCTGCAGATAAACTTGAGTGGGCTAAATTTAAAAATACAACAGTATATCATTTATTGAAGATCAGCACCTTGCCTTTTGCCAGAGCAGGAATCATGAATGGAGGCGGCAATGGAATTGTTAATGCAACACAACATGATCATGGTCCGAGTTGGAGGATGGTCATTGAAATAACACAACCTATACGTGCATTTGCTGTTTATCCTGGAGGACAAAGTGGAAATCCCGGCAGTAAGTTTTATGATAATTTCATTGATACCTGGGCGAAGGGGGAGTACTATACGTTGTTTTATATGCACAAAGAAGATGTAAACGCTGATCAGGTGAAATGGAAAATGAGTTTTAATCCTGTATTATAAAAGAATCAACTATGAAATTTCTTGCATCTGTCATTATAAGCGCATTATTATCCTATGCACTTGGATTGTTTCTTCCTTGGTGGTCGGTTATGATTGTGGGACTCCTCGTCGGATATTTTATTCCCCAGAAAAGGTTTTTTAGTTTACTGGCAGTTTTTTTAGGAGTTTCATTTTTTTGGGGCTTGTTCGCTTTTTATATCAGCAACGCCAATGATCATATCTTGGCATCCCGTGTTGCGGAATTGGTCATCAAGAAAAACTATCCTATTCTTTTGATGTTGACAACTGCATTGATCGGCGGAATCTCTGCCGGCATGGCTGCTTTTACCGGAAGATCACTTGCCATTCTGCTTAAAAAGCAATAGCTGCTTTCAAATATCTATCTTTGCAGTGTTTAGATTTTGCCTGGCCTGCAACCAGGGTTCTGACAAAAGGATTAAAATCATTTTATGGCTACACTGCACAACCGTGTGTCCAGGAAAGAGCTCAAACAAAGAGCACTTCAGGACACAACACCTCGCACCACCATTTCTTTCTATTTTTATTTTCCCATTGATGATCCAGCATCATTTCGCAATACTTGGTACAGCGAGATGAGTAAACTGTCTGTTCTTGGCAGAATTTATATCGCACATGAAGGTGTGAATGCACAAATCAGTTGTCCGGATGAAAACATGGATGCATTGAGGTCACTCCTAGAAGCAGAGCCTTCCATGCAACAGATTCGCTTGAACAAGGCAGTCGACGAAAACCGAAATTCGTTTTATGTGTTGGATATCAAGGTCAGAAATAAAATTGTAGCAGATGGAATCGAAGATGCTACTTTCTCCATGCAAAAAAAGGGGAGATATGTATCAGCTGAAAAGTTCAATGAAATGGTCAAGGATCCCCAAACAATGGTCATTGATATGAGGAATCATTATGAATATGAGGTGGGAAGATTTAAGAATGCCATCGAAATACCCAGCGATACATTCAGAGAACAATTGCCCATGGCTGCTGAGATGTTCAAGGCTGATCAAGATAAAAATATCATCATGTATTGTACAGGAGGCATCAGGTGTGAAAAGGCAAGTGCATGGATGTTGCACAAAGGGTATAAAAATGTTTTTCACCTGGAGGGGGGCATCATACATTACATCAACAATGTGCGTGAGAAGCAATTGGAAAACCATTTCATTGGAAAAAATTTTGTTTTTGATGAACGATTAGGAGAACGAATTACAGATGATGTTTTATCCAATTGTCATGTATGCGGACAACCCTGTGATACACATGTGAATTGTGCAAATGCAGCCTGCCACCTGCTTTTCATACAATGCGAGGCATGCAAGGAGAAATTGTCGGCGTGTTGCAGCAAGGAGTGCCAGGACTTTATACACTTAGATGCGGTGGAACAGAAAAGTCGAAGACAGGGAATTGACAAAGGAAGAAATATTTTCAACAAATCTAAAAAGCGCATGGAGGGTTTATCTGAAAAAAAAGATACTGCTTTATAGTTTGTTGATAGCCTCTGTAATTTTCAACGTTGTTTCTTCATCGCTAAGCGCAAGGGGATTGAATTTTTCTCCAATCAATTTTTCATATAGTTCAATATACCTGTTTGAAATGATTTGAATCCATTCGTCAGACATTTCCGGTACTGTTTGTCCTTCTTTTCCCATGAAATTGTTTGCGATGAGCCATTCTCTTACAAATTCCTTGCTGAGTTGTTTTTGTCGTTCACCTGTTTTTTGTCGCTCTTCAAAACCATCTGCATAGAAATATCTTGAAGAATCGGGTGTGTGGATCTCATCCATCAGGACGATCTCGCCATTGAGTTTTCCGAATTCATATTTGGTATCGGCCAAGATAAGACCCTGTTTTTTCGCCAATTCTTTACCTCTCTCGAAAAGAGCCAGGGTATATTTTTTCAAAAGCTCACATTCTTCCTTGGTGGCGAGTCCTTGTGCTATTATTTCTTTCTCGCTGATGTCTTCATCGTGTCCTGCTGATGCCTTCGTAGAGGGAGTAATCAGGGGGGTTGGAAAAAAATCATTCTCTTTCAATCCGTCGGACATTGTTTGTTCACAGAGCAATCGTCCATGTTGATAGGTTCTCCATGCATGTCCCACTAGATTCCCTCTCACCACCATTTCGATTTTAAAAGGCTCGCATTTTTTCCCGATCGATACATTTGGGGCTGGGACGGATAGGAGCCAATTGGGACATATATCGGTAGTTTTTCCAAGCATGTATGCGGCGATCTGATTCAATACTTGTCCCTTGAACGGTATAGGTCTGGGCAAAATCACATCAAAAGCTGAAATTCTATCGCTTGCAACCATGACAAGGGTTGAATCAGCAATGGTATATACATCCCGAACCTTGCCTGAATAAAAGCTGGTTTGTCCCGGAAAATGGAAGATTTTCATGCCGCTAATGTAATTCTGATGGCTGATTTCTACAATTTAAGTTATTCAGAATCAGTTAGTTTTTAGATGAGGAGAATTACTTATTTGATTTTCAGTAAATTGCCGTAAATTGATCAAAACTAAATGCTTATGAAAAGATATGCTTGCCTAGTTGCATTGCTATTTTTGCTTTCACCTGTATTGGTCTTGGCACAAAGTCAAGTGATTACAGGCAGCGTTAAAAATGCATCTGGTGGAGAAGCCATTGGATCTGTTTCAGTTACACTGAAAGATGGATCTGCGGGGACTTTCACCGATAACAAAGGAAATTTCAGATTGGTAGTGCCTTCTGGAGCAAAATTTCCACTTGCACTTGTTTTTACTTCAATTGGGTTCGGATTAACTGAAATGAAGGTTGATGCTGCCGGGGCCATGAAAAATATCACCTTGCAACCAAGTTCAACCCTGGGCGAGGAGGTAGTGGTTTCTGCAACCAGAACCCCCACCAGAATCATTGAATCACCTGTTTCCATTGAGCGTTTGAATACCACAGCGCTGAGAAATGCAGCAGCTGCTGATTTCTATGATATGGCATTGAATCTCAAAGGTGTAGACATGGTTGCTTCAAGTTTAACTTTCAAAACCATTACTACCAGAGGTTTTACCGGAAGCGGTAATACCAGGTTCACACAAATTGTGGACGGAATGGACAATCAGGCACCTGGTTTGAACTTCTCAGTTGGTAGCATCATCGGTTTGAGTGAATTAGATGTTGAGAGCATGGAGTTGATGCAAGGTGCATCTTCTGCACTTTACGGTTCAGGTGGTATGAACGGTACCTTGATCATCAACAGCAAGGATCCTTTTAAATACCAGGGACTGTCATTCCAGGCAAAAAATGGCGTGATGCATGTTGACGGTAAATACCGTGATCCATCACCTTACTACAATTATGATCTGAGATATGCCAAGAAAATCAATGATCGTCTGGCATTCAAAATTACCACTGGTTTGGTACAGGCGCAGGACTGGTTGGCAGCTGACAACAGAAACGTTTTGAGATCAGGTCCGTTTTTGGGCAAGGTAATTGACGGTACACGTCCAACCGACCCCAACTATGATGGTATGAATATTTATGGTGATGAGACAACAATCGATTTGAATTTGGTATTGAGAGGCATTGGTCAACAGGCACCTTTCTTGGCACCATATATCAATTCAATCACAGGAGCTCCGAATCCAGTTTCCAGAACTGGTTATACAGAAAAAGAAGTCACCAATCCAACTACTTTCAATGTGAAAGTGGGTGGTGCACTACACTATAAGATCAACAACAATGTGGAAGCAATCATTGCCGGACATTGGGGAACAGGTAACACTGTTTACACTGGCAGTGACAGATATTCTTTGTTGAATTTCAAAATGGGACAATACAAGGCAGAGTTGAAGAGTAAAAATTGGATGCTCAGGGTTTATACTACCCAGGAAAATGCCGGAGAGTCTTACAACACAACAGTTACCACAAGGATCTTCAATGAAGGTTGGAAAAATTCAACTACCTGGTATACTCAATACGGTCAGGCATATTTGAATGCAATGCTCTCTGGTATGAATTCCAATCAAGCACATGGATTTGCACGTTCAATTGCTGACGTGGGACGTCCCGCTGTTGGAAGTGCACAATTCGATAGAATATATGATTCGTCTAGATCAAGAGCAATCTCTCAAGGTGGTGGTAAGTTCATCGATCGCACTAACTTGTTTGCTGCTGAAGGTCAATACAATCTTAGCTCAGTAGTCAATGATTGGGCACAAGTTCTTGTGGGTGGAAATCTCAGAAGATTTGTGTTGAACTCTCAAGGAACCTTGTTTGCCGATTCGGCAGGAACCATTCCTGTTACCGAGTCTGGTGCATATTTGCAAGTTGTTAAAGGTTTCTTTGATGATGCTGTGAAGTTCACAGTATCAGGTCGCTATGACAAGAACAACAACTTCAAAGGAAGATTTACTCCAAGAGCTACCGCGCTCTTGCGTGTGGCAAAGGACAATCACTTCAGGGTATCTTATCAAACAGCCTATCGTTTCCCATCTGTTCAACAGCAGTACATCAATCTTGCAGCAGGTGGTGCCATTCTGATCGGAGGTGTTCCTGAAATGTTGAATTTTTATAAAGTAGCCAGCAATCCTATTTACTCCTTGAGTGAATTGGCGAGCGGAAGATTGACGGTGCAGCAATTGGGTGAATTCAAACCTGAGGCTGTAAAGTCATATGAAATTGGATACAGAGGTCTCATGGAAAATGGCAAATTGATGTTTGATGCGTATTATTATAGAGGCAATTACCAGGACTTCATCACAAGAGTATTGGTTGCACAATCAATCACTGCAAGTCCCAAGCCTACAGATGTACTCGCAGCATCCACCAGAAGAATCCTTTCGATTCCTATAAACAGTCCAACCAGGGTAGAAACCTCAGGCTGGGGTGTGTCATTGGAATATCGTTTTCCAAAGGGATTTTTCCTGAATACGAACCTTTCATCTGATCAATTGGGTGATGTGCCCAATGGATACATTACCTATTTCAATGCACCAAAATTGCGTACCAACACAACTTTTGGAAATCATGGAATGGGTAAATCCAAGCGAGTTGCTTTCAATGTGGTACATCGTTGGCAGGCTGCTTTTGATTACCAAAGTGATTTGGCAAACGGAACAGTTCCGGCATACCATGTATTGGACGCACAGGTTAGTTATAAGTTTCCAAAAATCCAATCTGTTGTTAAAGTGGGTGCCAACAACCTGCTCAATCAATATTACATCACAGCATTGGCCAATCCGTCTATTGGTGGATTGTACTATGTTTCAATTGGGTACAATATTTTCTAAACAAGCGTAATACATTATCAACTCGTTAAACAAATGATTATGAAAAAAATTACACATACATTATCAGTTGCGCTTGTAGCTACACTCGTTTTGGTGTTTGCATCTTCCTGCAACAAAAATGTTCCAGAGGGTGTTCCCAAGCAATTTTATCTACAGAGCAACAATACCATCGGCGATATTCTTAACAACGATGCCAATTATTCTATCTTGAAGGCTGCTGTTACCAAAGCGGGACTCATGGCAGACTTGTCTGATAGAAACAAGGTGTTCACGTTGTTTGCACCGAATGATGCTGCATTCAACCTTTCCGGAATACCAGCTGCTGCCATCAATGTTTTACCGGCGAGTACCCTTGCGAGTATTTTGCAATACCATATCATTCCTGGTAAGAAATTGGTAGCTGCAGAAATTCCAACCTCTTTCCCCAATACACAATTTGTAACAAGCTTTATCATTCCAGCACCTAATACCAACCCGCTGGTAAGATTCAGTACTTTTGTTGCAAGAGGTGCATCCGGAGCTTTTGTCAACAATATTCCCATCACAGCGACTGATATTGATGCCGCCAATGGTGTAATGCATAGAATATTTGCTGTAACTGCTCCTCCCACAAGGGTTTTGCTGGATACCATTGCAAGAGATGCTGATTTGCAGTATTTGGTTGCAGCAGTATTGGCTGCTGATGCAGGTGTTCCATCAGGACAAAGATTCCAAGATTATCTCGTTAATCCGTTGGCAAACTTTACAGTGATGGCTCCAACCAACCAGGCATTCAATAACCTTTTTGCAGTGTTGGGATTGCCACAATCACCTACCTCTTTTGCTTTGTTGCCTGCGGCAACTGTAAGGGGTATACTTGCTTACCACGTTTTATTGGCAAGAGCATTCTCACCTAATTTGCCAACAACACCAACACCAGTACCAACCTTGCTCTCAGCATCTTTACCTGTTGCTCCACCTTTGACATTTGATGCAACACAAGGTGTTAAGGGATTCAAGAATCCAATTTATTCCAAGATTACCGCGACTGACCGTCACGCTATCAACGGAGTATATCATAAAATTGATATGGTATTGCTGCCACAATAAACTGTTTATCGCTAATAAAAAAACCGGATGCAACTCATCCGGTTTTTTTATATCTGTTCGATTTGTTTAAACGGCAAATCTGAAATGCATAATATCTCCGTCTTTCACGATATAATCTTTTCCTTGTACCGTTATCTTTCCTGCTTCTTTGCAGGCATTTTCTGAGCCGAGCGAAACGTAGTCATCGTATGCAATCACCTCAGCCCTGATGAATCCTTTTTCAAAATCGGTATGAATTACACCCGCAGCTTGTGGAGCAAGCATACCTTTTGTGATCGTCCAAGCCCTTACTTCCTGCACCCCTGCAGTGAAATAGGTGGCCAAATTCAACAACTGGTAGGTTGATTTAATGAGTCGTACTACACCACTCTCTGTGAGTCCCATGTCTTCCAAGAACATTTTTCTGTCATCATAACTTTCCATCACTGCAATTTCACTTTCGATCGCAGCACTTATGAACAGGATCTCAGCCTTTTCATTTTTAATCGCCTCCATTACCTGTTGTGTATGTTGATTGCCTTTGATCACACTTTTCTCATCCACATTGCAAACGTAAATCACAGGTTTGATGGTGAGCAAAAATAAATCATGGATGAATTTTTCTTTTTCTTCTTTGCTGATCTCAAATGCACGAGCATTTTTACCCTGTTCGAGGAATGATTTCAATTCTTTCAATACTTCGATGCAACGCTGAATATCGCGGTCACCGGTTTTGGACATTTTTTCTACTCTCGCCAGCTTTTTATCTACACTGTCGAGATCTTTCAATTGCAATTCAGTGTCAATCACTTCTTTGTCACGTATGGGATTCACATTTCCATCCACATGTATGACATTCTCATCTTCAAAACACCTCAACACATGAATGATGGCATCTGTATTTCGGATATTGCCCAGGAATTGATTTCCCAGTCCTTCTCCCTTGCTGGCTCCCTTGACGAGTCCTGCTATATCCACAATCTCTACCGTTGTCGGAACAACCTTCTGAGGCTTTACCAGTTTTTCCAGTTCAATCAGTCGTTGATCGGGGACGGTGATCACACCTACATTGGGTTCAATGGTACAGAAAGGAAAATTGGCTGCTTGTGCCTTTGCATTGCTCAATGCGTTGAATAAGGTTGATTTTCCTACATTTGGTAAGCCAACAATTCCTGCCTGTAATGCCATAAGTTCAATTTTGCGTTGCAAAGGTAGTGAGATTGCCTCATAAGCTTTCTTGTTGTAGGCAAGTTTTATAATACGCACCATGGCACTCAACCTCATTTGGTTCTCTTTTTTCATCATTGCCTTTGCCGTTGCGTTGTTCAAATGGATTATCACAGGTGATCCTCTGATTTTTAAAACAATCACAGAAGGTATTTTCAAATCGGCTGGCGACAGTGTGGATATGTCATTCAAGCTGATAGGGATCATGACCTTGTTTTTAGGATTCATGAATATTGGTGAAAAGGCTGGTGCCATTAGGTTTTTATCACGCATTGTTGGACCATTCTTTTCTAAACTCTTTCCAGAGGTGCCCGACAGGCATCCCGCCTTTGGACACATGATCATGAATTTTTCTGCAAACCTGCTTGGATTGGATAATGCAGCAACTCCCTTCGGACTCAAAGCGATGCAAAGTTTGCAGGAATTGAATCCACAAAAAGAAACTGCCAGCAATGCCCAAATCATGTTTTTGGTATTGCATGCATCCGGACTCACATTGATTCCCATCAGCATCATCGCCATTCGTGCATCTGTCAATCCTCCAGCTGCCAATCCAACCGATATTTTCCTGCCTTGCATGATTGCTACGTTTGCTGCAACCATGGCTGCCTTGTTCATCGTCTCTTTTAAACAGAAGATCAATTTGTTGCAATCTGTTGTGTTGAGTTGGATCTTGGGAATTTCAGTGTTGATTGGTTTGCTGATCAGTTATATCAAATTTGTTTTGGCAGATAGCCAGATTGAAAATTTTTCGAGTATACTCAGCAATGGACTCATTCTTTTGATCTTTCTTGTTTTCCTGCTGGGAGGGATGTATAAAAAAGTAAATCTTTTTGAAAGTTTTGTAGAAGGTGCGAAAGGTGGATTTGAAGTGGCCATCAAAATAATTCCATACTTGGTTGCAATGTTGGTTGCGATCAGCGTTCTCAGAAGCTCAGGTGCTTTTGAATTCATCACTTCTTCGCTGGGTTACGTCTTCTCCGCAATAGGGGTCGATACACAATTTGTACAGGCACTGCCAACCGCCTTGATGAAACCACTAAGCGGCAGTGGTGCAAGGGCCATGATGGTGGACACCATGAATACCTATGGTGCTGATTCTTTTGCCGGAAGGCTATCTGCTGTTTTTCAGGGAACAAGCGATACTACTTTTTATGTGGTGGCTGTTTATTTCGGATCAGTGGCTGTGAAAAATACAAGGTATGCCATAGGAAGCATGCTGTTGGCCGATTTGGTCGGTATCATTACATCAATATTGATGGCTTATTTATTTTTCGGAAGTTGATCATGCAAGTCCTGCTAAAAGATATATTGTTGTTTGCGTATCACGGGGTACATCCACTTGAGAATACAACAGGCACCCATTTCAAAGTCAACCTCATCATTGAAATAGGAGAGAACAAGGTGGTTGAATTGAATGATACGATTGATTATGCTGAGGTTTTCACTTTGTTGAAACAAGAGTTCAGCAAGACGGAAAAATTGCTGGAAGTATTGGCTGACAGGATCCTTGATGCAATGATTCAAAAATTTAAACAAATCCTTCACATAGAAATTGAGATCTTGAAGTTGGATCCACCCATTCCCTCATTCCAAGGGGCGGTGGGGATTAAAAAAAGTAAAAAAATAAATAGACCTGTATGAGAATTATCATGACGTTTTTATGGGTGTTCTGCGGACAAATGTGCTTGTTTGCACAAGAAAGTATTCAAACCAAATACGATCCCAATGAATTGTTCAATCCATTGTTCTACAAACAATATGGAAACACCATTCGAACAGGCAATGGAGAACCTGGTGTTGCATATTGGCAAAACAGGGCTGATTATTCTATCAAGGCTTCATTGAATGATGAAACCAATGAAGTAAAAGGTTCAGTTGTGCTGATATATACCAATAACAGTCCGCATCAACACAATTTTCTTTGGTTTCAGCTGGATCAAAATCTTTTCAATACATCCTCTCGTGGTTATGCAAAGCTTCCTGTCAATGGCAGAAGCAGGTATACTGGTGTAAGCTCAGAAGTGAATGGTGGATACAAAATAGAGGCTGTCAAAGTTGTCAATACCGTTGCGGGCAAATCAACCGAGGTATCAGTAGAGCCTGATATTACTGATACACGCATGAGGGTTGATCTTCCCAAAACATTGAAATCAAACGGTGATAAAGTAGTTATAAAAGTAGATTTCTCTTTTGTAGTGCCTGAATATGGTGCTGACCGAACCGGCATTTTGAAAAATGCGGATGGCAATATTTATGCCATTGCACAATGGTATCCACGTATTTGTGTATTTGATGATATCCAGGGTTGGAATACTCTTCCGTATTTGGGTGCAAGTGAGTTTTATTTGGAGTACGGAAATTTTGAAGTTTCAATTACAGCACCCGCCAACCATGTGGTGGTGGCATCAGGAAATCTATTGAATCCGGGTGAAGTGATGACAGCTGAACAGTTGAAGAGATATCAAAAGGCCCATACATCCGATGAAACAGTATTGATCAGAAGCAATGAAGAAGTGGGTGATCCTGCCAGTCGTCCGGATAAACCAACACTGACCTGGAAATATACCATCACCAATGCGCGTGATTTTGCATGGGCTTCATCCAAGTCTTTTATTTGGGACGCTGCCAAAATCAATTTGCCCAGCGGCAAAACAGCGCTTGCTCAATCTGTTTATCCCAGAAGTTCAGATGGTAAAAATGCATGGGGAAGAAGTACTGAATATACCAAGGCTTCGATTGAGAATTATTCAAAGCGGTGGTTTGAATACCCATATCCCATTGCCACCAATGTTGCCAGCAATGTAGGTGGAATGGAATATCCTGGAATTGTTTTTTGTGGTGCAAATGCCAAAACAGAGGGACTCTGGGGGGTGACCGATCATGAATTTGGACATACATGGTTTCCTATGATAGTTGGTAGCAATGAAAGGAAATATGGTTGGATGGATGAAGGATTCAATACATTCCTCAATGCCATCGCTGATGATGATTTCAACAACGGAGAATACAAAGCTCCAAAATCAAACATGCATGAAATGGCTAAATTCCTATACAGTGATCGGACTGAGGCTGTGATGAAAACGCCTGATGCTTTGAAGGAGTTTAACATAGGACTCTCATTGTACTACAAACCCGGTTATGCACTTACACTCTTGAGAGAACAGATTGTTGGTGAGAAAAGATTTGATGCCGCCTTTAAAAAATACATCAGAGATTGGGCTTACAAACATCCGTCTCCTTGGGATTTCTTCCATTCCATGGAGAACAGTGTCGGGGAAGACCTTGGTTGGTTTTGGAAGGGGATGATTTTGGAAAATTGGAAGTTGGATCAATCCATCGGAAAAGTAGAGCCACAGTCAGGCGGTCCCAAAAATGGTTATATCATCACCGTGCACAACCTTGAGAAATCGGCAATGCCAGTGGTTATTGAATATGAAACTGTTTCCGGACTCAAAGGCAGATTGCAATTGCCGGTGGAAGTATGGCAAAATGCAGTCAGTGTCAGTGCCCGCATTCCAGTCAAAGAAGAGCTGAAAAAGGTTGTTTTGGATCCAGACAAAGTGTTTCCTGATGTCAATTCAGACAACAACAACTGGTTGAATTCCAAGTAGTAGCACTAAAAAATTCCAAAAAAGACCTCTTTTGTCGCAAAATGCTTTAATTTTGCGTCTCCAAGACATTGCTTGGAATTATTCCCAAAAGGTCCCATAAGTTCTTCGTCGGTTCGAAGACACCAGCAGGGGTAACGAAAAAAATACAGTCATGCCAAAAGTTAAAACCCACTCAAGGGCGAAAAAAACTTTTAAAATCACAGGAAGTGGCAAGATCACTTTCAGAAAGCCCACTCGTGGCCACTTGTTAACGAAAAAATCAACCAAAAGAAAAAGAGCACTCAGAATTGAAGGTCAGGTGCATCATGCCAACCTTGATTTCGTGAAGCGTCTGATCCGTCTCAAATAGGATTTTTTCATTTCAATCAACTTTAAAGAATTAAGATATGCCACGTTCAAAAAATGCCGTTGCCTCAAGAGCACGCAAAAAAAGAATACTCAAACAAGCCAAAGGATTCTTTGGTAAAAGAAAGAATGTTTATACCGTTGCCAAAAACGTATTGGAGAAAGGTCTCACTTACAGCTATGTAGGTCGTAAGCTGAAGAAAAGAGATTATCGCAGTCTTTGGATTGTACGTATCAATGCAGCTGTAAGAGAAGAGGGACTCACATACTCTGAGTTCATCAACAAACTGAAAGTCAAGGGTATTGAATTGGACCGCAAAGTATTGGCTGATATGGCCATGAACAATGCAGAGTCATTCAAGAAGCTTGTTCAATCAGTTAAATAAACCTGATTCCCCACTTGCTTAAGAGATGAGCAATACTTATACTGACCTTGTCAAACAGACCTTTTACTTTCCACAGGAAGGGTTTGATACGAAAGATGGCAATTTGTTTTTCAATGAATTGGACCTCAAAGCATTGATAGATAAGTATGGCACACCTCTTAAACTTACTTATCTCCCTAAAATAGGTTCACAGATCCACAAGGCAAAATCATTGTTTGCCAAGACGATCAAGAAGCATAAATACGAGGGTAAATACCATTATTGCTACTGCACCAAAAGTTCACACTTTTCTTTTGTCGTTGAAGAGGCTTTGCAGCATGATGTTCACTTGGAGACCTCCTATGCTTACGACATTGAGATCATCAATCAGTTGCACAAGAAGAGGAAAATCTCCAAGGATACCTATATCATTTGCAATGGATTCAAACAAAAGCATTACACCTCCAGGATCGCAAGATTGATCAATACAGGATTCAGGAATGTCATTCCTATTCTTGACAACAAAGAGGAGCTGGAGCGTTACAAAAAATCAGTCAGAGAACCATTCAAGCTAGGCATTCGTGTTGCTGCAGAGGAAGAACCTAATTTTCCTTTTTATACTTCACGTTTAGGTATAAGAGCAAAAGACATCCTTGAGTTTTATGTGGATCAGATTGAAGGATACGAAGAAAAGTTTCAACTCAAGATGCTCCATATTTTCTTGAACATGGGTATCAAGGATGATATTTACTATTGGAGTGAATTGAACAAGGTGATCAACCTGTATTGCCAATTGAAAAAGATTTGTCCTGAACTTGACTCTATCAACATCGGAGGAGGTTTCCCGATCAAACATTCACTTGGATTTGATTACGATTACGAATTCATGATCAATGAAATCGTTTCTAATATCAAGAAAGCATGTAAAAAAGCAAGGGTTCCCATGCCACATATCTTCACAGAATTTGGCAGTTTTACAGTGGGAGAGAGCATGGCACATATCTATTCTGTGTTGGCGGAGAAAATCCAGAACGACAGAGAAATCTGGTACATGATCGATTCATCTTTCATCACCACCTTGCCTGATACATGGGGCATCGGTGAAAAATTCCTGCTCTTGCCCATTAACAAATGGAACAACGAATACCAACGGGTCGTTTTGGGTGGCATCACCTGTGATAGCCATGATTACTACGATTCAGAGGAACATATCAATGAAGTTTTCCTTCCGAAGACCAATGGAGAAAATCCAAAAGAGCCCCTCTATCTGGGATTCTTTCATACAGGTGCCTACCAGGATCAAATCAGTGGATACGGAGGAATCAAACATTGCATGATCCCATCTCCCAAACATATCATTGTTGGCAAAGACAAAAACGGAAAACTGATTGATTGGGTATATGCAAAAGAACAGACCGCTCAGAGCATGCTGAAAATTCTCGGTTATATCTAACCGGATTATTTACGGACGTTCATTTTATATTTTTTGTTGACCTTCGGATTGTTGAAGTACTTTTCTGCTTCGTCCTGGGTGAATTTTGGATCAAACTCTACCAAAGGGAGATCAATCAACTGCAGTTGTGATTGTTTCAGCTCATCTTTCAACTTACGCGTCTTGGTGAGAACGTCGATGTCCTTTTCGCCCACAAGACTGTATTCAGAGAGCATGAATTCCAATCGTTTGATGGTTCCGCGCACTTGAGAGGCCATGTTTTGCTCTTGTACTTTGTTGGGTGATACTGTTTCCTTGACAGGCACCAATGTCAAGCCCAATGATGGAAGCACCTTCCCGAAATTTTTTGCACCATTGCTCTGTGCGGAGGTTGAAAGAATCGTTCCAAACATGGCAGTAGATGAACTTCCTATATCAAAGTAAGTCCTGTTTTTCTTTGTTTGCTCTATCTCATTGCTGAGTATGAAAAAAGTAAGTTTAAGGTCTTTAATATATTTTTTAATCTCATCTGCAATCATTTTGTACTCTTGCATTTTTTGAGGATAGTTCACTCCAGGTTTGATATAGAGTCTAACAGTTGCAGTGTCTGAATTGCGATAGGTATCTGTGCCGATGAACTGGAGTACGAGTAGTTTCTGACGGGCAGTATCTCCTTCTCTGATGAAATCATAGGGGACTGTCCATTCAAACTCATCATTGCATTTTTTTACAGGTTTAAAATTGGTGATGGGCTGATTGGCATTGATGGTGATTTGATCGATTGGAAAGCTCCCTTCTTCACACTGAACCCTGAAACGGATGGTATCGCCTTCTTCCAGCTGTACAAAATTTCCAACCGTTGGTTTGAGTCGCGTTACATTGATTTCAGTGCTGAAGAACAAAAGATTGAAACTGGTATCTATTCTTTCAGAGGCATTGCGGAGGTTTTGCACACCAAATTCAACTTTGTAAGGGATGTCAAATTTCAACCTACCGCTTTTGAATAAATTTTTGTCGGCTCTGAAAAACAGCACACCGGTGTTTTTATCGATTCGGAGTCCAACAGGAGCTGATTTCAGGTACCAGAAATACTGTTCCATCGGACGATTGATCTTGAAATCATATGTCAATGTAGAATCGGCCTGCAGAGAGAGAAAAGGACTCAAATTCATGATCCTTAATAAACTATCGGCGTCTTGCCTGGGAGCGGGTAGGTTAGTGATGGAATCCTTGTTGGGGAGGGTGGTGTCTTTACTGATTTCCTGAGCAAACGTGCATTTACATGCGGCCAAAAAGATGATAAATAACTTGATCCTCAATGGCAATATTGTTTAGACAAATGTAATTGAAAACATGCTAAATGTGTAATTTTGCACTTAAATCTTAACATTATGTACCCAGCACAAATAGTAATTCCCATGAAAGAGGAATTGACAGAAAATGGCTTCGATGAATTGCTAACACCAGCGGACGTCGACCAGGCTGTTTCCAAGGAAGGAACCACATTGGTGGTGATCAATTCAGTATGTGGATGTTCTGCAGGAAGTGCAAGACCAGGCGTATTGATGTCTGTCAGCAATTCTCCCAAAAAACCTGATAACCTCACCACAACTTTTGCAGGATTTGATATCGATGCAGTTAGCAGATTGAGGGAACACCTCCTGCCTTATCCTCCATCATCTCCAGCAGTGGCTTTGTTCAAAGATGGAAAATTGGTTCACATGATTGAACGTCACCAAATCGAAGGCCGACCAGCACAGATGATTGCGCAGAACCTCATCGCAGCATACGAGGAATATTGTAACTAAGATGTATCCGAACCTTTACTTTTTTATTCAACAGGTATTTGGTGTTGAACCATTTGGCTTCACCAAATACCTGAATACTTTTGGCATACTGGTTGCCCTCGCTTTTTTTGTGGCAGCATATGTGCTTAGAAAAGAGTTTGAAAGAAAGGAAAAAGAAAATTTGCTGCAACCATTGGAAGAATCGATTGTTGTAGGCAAGCCTGCATCAGTCCTTGATCTCCTTACCAATTTTATTTTTGGATTCATCGTTGGGTATAAAATCATTGGAATTTTCCTGAACTCCACCAATGGCAATCCACAGGAATATATCTTTTCCTCTGAGGGTAGTTTAGCTGGAGGAATTGCACTGGCAGTGCTTTTCACTTCCTTGCGCTATTTCGAGAAGAAAAAAATGGCCCTGCCGAAGCCCGAAACGAGAAAAATAAAAATATGGCCGCATGATCGGGTAGGCGATATCACAGTATATGCAGCCATTTTTGGTTTCATTGGTGCCAAAATATTTGACAACCTGGAAAATTGGGATAGGTTCATGACAGACCCCATCGGGAATTTGTTGTCACCCAGCGGTTTGACCTTTTATGGTGGATTGATCCTCGCAAGTCTATTCCTTCTTTGGTATACCCATCAAAAGAAAATCACTACCCGTCATTTTATTGATGCAGTGGCACCTGCTTTGATGATTGCTTATGCAGTAGGCAGGATGGGATGTCATTTTTCTGGTGATGGTGATTGGGGCATTTTCAACAGTGCCTACAAAGTCAATGAAAAAAATCAGATCGTAGAAGCAGGATCTTGGGAGTTTCATCAGGTATTGATGGACAACCAGGAGTATGCCAAAATGTTGGTGGCGGAATATGGTGACCTGGACAAGGTGCCGCATAAAAGTTTCAAGGGACTCTCATTCCTTCCCAATTGGTTTTGGGCTTATAATTATCCGCACAATGTAAACGAACAGGGTATTCCCATCAAAGGATGCGAAGGACAATATTGCTATCAAATGTCGCCCCCTGTCTTCCCAACAACTTTGTATGAAATCATCGTTGGATTCATCCTGTTTTTCATACTCTGGGGACTGAGAAAAAAACTAAAACCACCCGGACAACTATTCGGACTCTATCTCATGATGAATGGAATGGAGCGGTTTCTGGTAGAAAAAATCAGGGTCAATTCCACGTACGACATATTCGGTTTTCATCCAACGCAGGCTGAGATCATTTCAACTGTTCTGTTTGCTATCGGAGTTTGGGTATGGACCGATGCCGTCAAAAAATATAGATTAAAAACAGTTTAATTTTTTTCCTATGCCTTCATTTGACATCGTCAGCAAGATTGATCCACAGCTTCTCGACAATGCTGTGAACGTAACCAAAAAGGAAATCACCAACAGATTCGATTTCAAGGATACGGTGGTCAATATCGACCTAAACAAAAAAGACTTCAAAATTTCACTCGAAACAGCTGACGATATGAAGATGCGACAGTTGATAGAAGTTCTGGTGAACCGCGCCAATAAACAGGGTATTCCACCCATCGCATTTGACCAGTCAAAAGCTTCCTACCAAAGCGGTAAAACAGTGAAACAGGAGATTCAAGTTAAAAATGGACTCAAACAGGAAGATGCCAAAAAGATTACCAAGCTCGTGAAAGACTCTGGACTCAAAGTGCAGACCCAGATCATGGATGATATCATCCGTGTAACGGGGAAGAAGATCGATGACCTGCAGGAAGTCATACAAGCCTGTAAATCAGCCAATTTGGACTTCCCACTCCAGTTTGAAAACATGAGAAGCTGACCTCTTTTCTTGGAATTTACCCTCCAAATCCGTACATTTGCACCCTTATTTAAAATGTCATGGCAAAAACCATGCAGCCTAAAAATTTCTAATATGAAACAAGGTATCCATCCAGAAGATTACAGATTCGTAGTATTCAAAGACATGAGTAACGGTTCGGCCTTTCTTACCCGTTCAACAGCTCCTTCCAAAGAGACAGTAAAGTGGGAAGACGGAAACGAGTATCCGGTCATCAAACTTGAGATTTCTAATACTTCTCATCCATTTTTTACCGGGACCAATTTATTGGTTGATACGGCAGGACGTATTGATAAGTTCAAGAAAAAATACGCAAAGAAATAATTTCACAACCCTCCTTACGGAGGGTTTTTCATTTACATTTGTTTTCGTTCATGCGTATTTACCTGGATGATAAGCATTTTAAAGATTCCTTTTATCCTCTTACCGTAAGCAACAAGTTTGAGGACTTGAGGATTGGTTTGTTTTCCTTTTTAGAACGGTGGAAGAAATTGGCTGAAAGACAACATTTTCACCTTGAAATGGTAGAAGATTCCACAGAAGCAGATATCGTCATTCCCGCCAATCTTTTACTACCAGTCGCATTGGATCTGCATTCTTTTTTTCAAAACAAACAACTTGATTTCACCGGATTCAAACCTATCAACAAATTATGGGAACTAACAGTCCATAATGCAAACACAATTACAAGTGATGTCGCATTATTGGGTGAACATAATTTTTTGAAAAAAAACAAAGAAATCAACCATTCCGGAAGCCATCATTTACTGGTTCATGAAACTGCGAACATCGAAAACTGTTTTATCAATACAAGCGACGGACCAGTTATCATTGACGAACATGCACATATCATGAGTGGTGCTATGTTGCGCGGCCCCATTTATATTGGGAAATATTCCACTGTAAAGATGGGGGCACAATTATATGGCGGTACCAATATTGGAAACAACTGTACAGTGGGAGGTGAAATCAAAAATGCAATCTTTTTAGATTTTTCCAATAAGAGTCACCATGGATACATAGGCGACAGTTATATTGGACAATGGTGTAATCTAGGTGCAGGCACAACAGGATCCAATCTTAAAAATACAGCAGGTGAGATTCGTGTTTGGGACCAGTCGACCGCACAGTACATCTGCGCATCCAATAAAGCAGGGGTATTCATGGGTAATCATGTGAAAACCGCCATCAATACCAGTTTCAACAGTGGCACGGTTGTATCGCCTTTTGCAAATATTTTTTCATCCAATGCAGCCATTGCACCGAAGTTTATACCCATGTTTGCATGGGGATTGGACACACATAAAATGTATCGGTTGGATGATTTGATCAAAGACATCAATCGGTGGATGAAAATGAAAAACCAATCATTGACTGAAGCAGAAATAGAAAACATTGTTGAATTGTATAAAAAACATAACAAATGAGAAAGCAAATCGCAGCAGCAAATTGGAAAATGAACAAGACGCTCTCTGAAGGAGAGCAGTTGTTAAAGGGAATTCTTGGTGGAATGGGCGAAGTACAAGAACACCAACAGGTAGTGTTTGCCATACCTTATCCATATTTACTGAAATCCAACGAGTCCATTGGCGCCAAAAAAAATACGTTTGTTGCAGCACAAAATTGTCACCATAAAACATCTGGTGCATATACGGGTGAAGTATCAGTCGACATGCTTCAATCGATCTGCATCAAATATTGCATTGTCGGTCACAGTGAACGCCGGGAATATTTTTCTGAGTCCAACAGCATGTTGGCAGACAAGGTTAATCTCTGTTTGTCAAAATCAATCGTTCCTATATTTTGCTGCGGGGAACCTCTGAATGTTCGTGAGGCTGGTATTCAAAACGAATTTGTCCAACAGCAATTACAGGAGTCATTGTTTCATTTAGATGCAGATGCTATCCAGCAGGTTGTTATTGCATATGAACCTATATGGGCTATTGGAACAGGTAAAACTGCCAGCTCAGATCAGGCACAGGATATGCATAAACATATTCGTTCAGTGTTGGCAAAACAATTTGGACAGGATGTAGCCGGCAATATTTCGATTTTGTATGGTGGAAGTGTGAAGGGTTCTAATGCAAAAGAGATCTTTTCGCAGCCCGATGTTGATGGGGGATTGGTTGGAGGGGCTTCCCTGGTTGCAGATGAGTTCTTGCAAATTATTAAGTCACTCAAATAAATCAACCTTTCAGTTTTTCCACCAGTTGAATGTATTCATTCATGGAATCTTCGGCTGATTTTCCAGTAAGTGCCAGCCATGCCTCGTGTTTGGCCTTTTTGACAAAATCAAAAGGATTTTCAGGGGCATTGTTCAAGTTATCGCCCTCTGTAGCTTGTTTGTACAAAGCATACAATTGAAGCAAAGTTTCATTGCTGGGTCTCTCAGAAAGTGATTCTGAATCCTTTACCGCTTTTTCGAATAATTCTCTTGTCTCCATTGGTATGCTAAAATACAATAATTGATTAACTTTGCACCTTCAATGATGCGGGATTTTCCCCGTGATTGCTGATATTTTCCATGAAACATATAAGAAACTTTTGCATCATAGCACATATAGACCATGGCAAGTCAACTTTGGCCGATCGTCTATTGCAAACAACCAATACAATCAGTGAAAGGGATATGATGGATCAGGTATTGGATGACATGGATCTTGAGCGTGAAAAAGGCATCACCATCAAGAGCCATGCTATTCAAATCAATTACAAGCATACCGATGGGCAAGCGTATACGTTGAATCTGATTGATACACCCGGACACGTCGATTTCAGCTACGAGGTCAGCCGTGCGCTGGCTGCTTGCGAAGGTGCATTGCTGCTGGTGGATGCAACACAAGGAATACAGGCACAAACCATATCCAATTTATATCTCGCGGTCGAGAACAATCTTGAAATCATTCCTGTCATCAACAAAATTGACATGGATGGTGCTATGATTGAGGAAGTAAAAGACCAAATCATAGAACTGATTGGTTGCAAGCCAGAAGATATTTTATTGGCGAGTGGTAGAACGGGTATTGGTATCGAAGCTATTTTGGATGCCATTGTTCATCGCATTCCATCCCCCAAAGGGAATCCAGATGCACCGCTGCAGGCTTTGATATTTGACAGTGTATTCAATTCTTTCAGAGGCATCATCGTATACTACCGCATTTTGAATGGATGCATCAAAAAGGGAGAGAAGATCAAGTTTGTTTCAACTGATATGGATTACGAGGCAGATGAAGTAGGGATTCTCAAGTTGAATATGCAGGAAGTCAAAGAGGTCAGGTGCGGAGATGTGGGGTATTTGATCACCGGTATCAAAAATGCAAAGGAAGTCAAAGTGGGAGATACCATCGTAGATGCTGTAAACCCAGCTGAAGCGATCAAAGGTTTTGAGGAAGTAAAACCGATGGTATTTGCCGGAATTTTTCCAATCAATACCGATGATTTTGAAGAATTGAGGGATTGCATGGACAAACTTCAACTCAATGATGCTTCACTGACTTATGAATTGGAAACTTCACAGGCATTGGGATTTGGTTTTCGTTGTGGATTCCTTGGACTCCTTCACATGGAAATCATTCAGGAGCGACTGGAACGTGAGTTCAATCAAACAGTCATTACCACTGTACCCAACGTTAGTTTTGTAGCATACAGCACCAAAGGGGAAGTCATTCCTGTCAACAACCCCTCAGAAATGCCGGATCCAACCCAAATGGATCGCATTGAAGAGCCTTTCATCAAAGCTCAAATCATCACAAAACCAGAGTATATTGGCAATATCATGACCCTCTGTCTAGGAAAACGTGGAATGCTAATCAACCAAAGCTATCTCACACAAACCAGGGTAGAGCTTATTTTTGAAATGCCACTCACAGAGATCGTTTTTGACTTTTATGACAAACTCAAGAGTCAAACCAGGGGATATGCTTCGTTCGATTATCATCCCATTGGCTACAGAGACAGCGATATTGTAAAAATGGATATTCTTCTCAATGGTGATAAAGTCGATGCACTTTCTGCTTTGATTCACAGAAGCAGGGCGCAGGATTTCGGAAGGAAACTATGTGAAAAACTCAAAGAATTGCTTCCCCGTCAACAATTTCAAATCGCCATTCAGGCTGCTATTGGAGCGAAAGTTGTTGCAAGAGAAAATATTTCTGCCATGCGAAAAGATGTTACTGCCAAGTGTTATGGGGGTGATATCAGCAGAAAGAGAAAACTCTTGGAAAAACAAAAAGAGGGTAAAAAGCGTATGCGGCAAATAGGTAACGTAGAAGTACCACAAGAAGCTTTTCTAGCAGTATTGAAGCTGGATGATTAATTTCCTTTTTTTCCTGATTTTTTAACTGGAATCTTTGATTCGGTAACAGGTTTGATGACTGGTGCCTGTCCATCTTCCAACTTGAAATCAAATGGTTTTTCAATGTGCAGCCACTTTCCGTTTACCCATTTGAATGCTTCATAATCACCATCTGGCACAAAGGTTTCCTTTTGTTCTGTAGCATTGGTTTCTGAAATCAAATGATCGTACATCAGCATGTCAAGTTCTTGATCAAATTTAATGCTGGCCTGAGCATCTTTTTTGTATTCAATCCAGAACCTGCTCTGTGGCTTTTTAGCTGTTTTATCTTTACTGAAATCAAATAGCCTGGATCCGAAAACAGGTCGGTTCATGCCATCAAAGTACAGTATCTCAATCATTTTTCTGGTGCTTACACGACTGTTTTCATCATATCCCAGCAATGTATAGAACTTTTGATCTCCATTTTTATGCATCAGGATTTTATAATAAATCGCGCCAATCCACCATTCGTTGTTGGTGATGGTGTCTGCTTGATTGATGATCAGTGAACTTCTGTCAATGAGCGGGAAAAGCTTCAAGCTGCCATCTTTGGTATTCATCTGGATGGCACCGTGTCTTCTGTGTACATTTTCATCTTTGCTGACCTGCCAGGTAAAAACTTTGAACAAGCTGTCCGGACTGTACAATTTTGAAATGGTTTGAACAGAGTCAAATGAATAGTAAAAAGAATACGGCACTTGAAGTGCTCTCACCAGTATTCTTGTGAAATGGCTATCAGCCCTGAATCGCTGTTCAGCAAATTCGCCATTTACAATGATATTGCCTTGGTATTGAAGCGAATCCTCTTTTTGAAGCAACAACTGGCTGTTTGACTGAGCAATTGCTTGGGATAAAGCAATATGCAGAGCAAAAAAAGTATAAAGTATTTTTTTAACTGATTTCATTTTTCAATTTCATGGTTGAATTGACAAATGCTTGCCAGCTGAATTTCTCTTTCTCTGATTTCAGTGCAGGTAGAAAATGATTTTCTCCTTTGACAAAAAATTCACAAATATGATCAGCAATGGATTGACTGTTGGGTTCACATACCAGTCCACTCTCTCCATCTTTTACCATTTCAGGGAGTCCGCCTACATGGGTAACAACCATGGGGACTTCAAAATGATAGGCGAGAGGTGTAACGCCACTCTGTGTCGCTTTCTTATACGGCTGAACAATCAGGTCAGCCGCAGAGCAATAATACTTTACCATCTCATCCGGTATAAAATCAGCAACAATATGTACTTGTTTGTGAATACCCAATTGTTTGATTTGTTGGAGATACCTTTCCTTGTCCTGATAAAATTCACCGGCTACAACAAGTTGAACACTGTGTTCTTTTATTTCGGGCATTGCCATCGCATCCAATAACAGATCCAAGCCTTTGTATTCTCTGATGAAGCCAAAGAATAAAACAAGTTTGACATCGTGGGATATTTTGAGATAGCTTCTTGCCTCTTGTTTATCTAATTTTTTGCCAAAATTATCATAGAGTGGATGTACAACCTGCTTATAGGAAGCAGATGGATTGAAGGTTAATAAATCATTTGTGACTTTATTGCTCATGGTTATGAAACCATCCATCGGTTTTATAAAATACCTGGTGAGTAGCTTATCAGCTAATCTTCTTTCATGTGGAATGATATTGTCTGCTATGCAAATAATCGGGGCATTTGTTTTTTTTCGAATCATCCTGGCGATGGTGCCCAGCGCAGGTGACATAAATGGTATCCAGTAACGAATGAGAACAAGTGTTGGCTTTTCATCTGCAATTTGTTTTCCAACTTTTATCCAATTCAAGGGATTGACAGAATTGATGACTGACTTGATTCGAATGTTTTTAGGCGCAGGTCTGTGTGCAAACTGTGACTTACCAGGAAAAAAAATGGAAGGGTATTGCAGCGAGAAAGAGTATATGACTGTTTCGAATCCCATGTGTTGAAATTCGCTAGCCAATCGCTCGTTGAATGTTGTGATGCCACCACCTCTTAAAGGAAATGCAGAACCAATGATGATGATTTTTTGCACAGGCTATTTATTGAAACCTATTTCTGTTTCGATGTTGTAGTTGTTTCTGTCTGGCGCTCCTCTGGAAATCATTTCACTGATAAATCCAGCTAAGAAAAGCTGTGTACCGATCACCATGGAAGTCAGAGAAATATAAAAAGCTGGTCTTGTGGTAATAGAATAGTTGAAGTCAATAATTTTTGAAACGATCAAAAAGGCACTCGTCAGGAATCCAATCATAAAGGCAACAATTCCCAACAGTCCGAAAAACTGCATGGGTTTTTTTCGAAACTTTCCGATGAAAATGATGGTGGCAAGATCAAGGAAACCATTGACGAATCTTTCCCAACCAAATTTTGTTGTTCCGTATTTCCTGGCACGGTGCTCTACTTCTTTTTCACCAATCCTTGTATATCCCTGCCATTTGGCAAGCACAGGTATGTAACGGTGCATTTCTCCATATACCTCTATTCCTTTGACTACTTCGAGTTTGTAGGCCTTTAAACCACAATTGAAATCATTCAATTTTATACCAGACATTTTTCTGGTGACGGCATTGAAGAATTTGGAAGGAATATTCTTGGTCAACACATTGTCGTATCTTTTTTTCTTCCAGCCACTGACCAGGTCAAAGTTTTCTTCTTTTATTTTTTTGAAAAGGGCAGGAATTTCATCGGGACTGTCCTGTAAATCAGCATCCATCGTGATGACAACATCACCCTGGGCTTCTCTGAATGCAACATTCAGCGCTGCGGATTTTCCATAATTGCGTTTGAATTTAATCCCCTTGAACCTGTTGTCGCTGTTATATATGGATGAAATGACTTTCCAGGAATCATCAGAACTGCCATCGTCTACCATGATCACCTCAAAGCTAAATTGATGGGACTCCATTACTTTTTTGATCCATTGCGTCAGTTCAGGCAATGATTCCGCTTCGTCTTTGAGTGGTATGACAATTGTGATATCCATTAAAACTCTAATTCAGGTTTTTTCTTTTTGATGATGGCTGCTATGATCAGGGCTTCAATGAAATACAAAATGCAAGCATAGGCAAATGACTTCATCAAAGAGGCAAATGAGAAGATATCCTGTTCTGCAATTTTGTCCATTGCCTTTTCCATTTCAGATTCTGGAACATTGAACCTGGCCATGGCTTCTTGAGATTTTTCAATGGTGAGCTGTTTCATTCTTTCTGCAAATGCAACATCCAGGTAATTGAATATGAAATAGGAGACAATTGTGCTCACAATTCCTGTTATGACCAGAACGCCAAAGCACACTTTAAGTGCCTCATTGAAATTCAGGTAGCCGTTGTTTTTCTTTTTTACCTCAATGCATCCCATCACAGCAAATACAATAGGTATAAGGTATGAAGAGATCCAAGCAACTGGGCTCATAAAATACTCTGCTCCCAAGATGTACAATACAACAAAAACAAGGACAGCAGCTGCTGCGGAAATCAATCCATACTGAATGGTTTCTTTGTTGTGTAGAGATGAAATTTTTTCCATGGGTTATTTCAATTGATAATTGGAATGAAGAATGGTTGCAAAGGCTGTGCCCTTAAACGCTTTCCCAATATATGCAGCATTGGCTGATTTGGATTTGATATGGTTTGTGGTATAAGTGCCAACTGATTCAGTATCAAAAATGGTAATATCAGCTGGATTGTTTTTTTCAATGGTTGCCTGTAGTTGGAATATTGTTCTGGGTTTGTAGCAGATGGTCTGAAGTATTTCGTCGATGGTAAGTCCGGTTGTTCCCAGTAAACCAAAAGCCGCTTCTAGTCCCAAGGTTCCATATCCCGCATATTCAAATTCACAAATTTTCGCATCCTTGTTTTGTGCAGTGTGATGAGTGGTGATGCAATCAATGGTGCCATCTTTTACTCCCTGAATCAATGCTTTCCTATCTTTCTCTGTTCTGAGCGGGGGATTGACCTTCAGATTCGTATTGTATCCAACCAAATCATCTTCAGTGAAGAGCAAGTGGTGAACTGTTGTTGAGCAAGTCACCTGCACTCCATCTTTTTTTGCCTTTTTGATCATGGCAACGGATGAAGCTAGACTCACACCCGTAATATGAATCCTTGATTGAGAATAATTGGCCAGCGCTAAATCCCGCGCAACCATGATCTCTTCTGCCAGGGCAGGTTTTCCGGGTAAACCAATTTGGGTGGAAATGATTCCTTCGTTCATTTGACCATGGGGTGCGACTGACTGGTCATCCGGTATTTGAATGATGATGCCATTGAATGCACTTACGTATTGAAGTGCTTTGATCAGGAGTCCGGCTGATTGAATTGATTTTGTTCCATCTCCAAATCCAATGGCACCTGAGGCGTGCATGTCATACATTTCTGTCAGCTCCCTTCCCTCAGTCAGTTTGGTTACAGCTCCAATGGGATGAACTTGGCAAGGCAATGATTTGCTTGCTGAAACAATATATTCCACACCGGTTTTTGATTGAACAATCGGTTGGGTATTGGGGGATGAAAAAACATGTGTGAATCCACCGCTGGCTGCTGATTCCGCTAGTGATTTTAGATCATCCTTGAATTCAAACCCTGGATCAGTGCCAACTGTAAAAATATCTACCCAACCTGGAGAAGCCATTTTGCCTTTGGCGTCCAGCACATGATCTGCTTTTACATCAATGGAGGAAGAAATATCTGTAATGATACCGTCGGAAACAAGGATGTCCTTGACTGTATTGTTGTGGGATGAGTTGTTGTCCTTAATAAGTGCTTGGCGGACAAGTATCTTCATAAAAGAGGAATTACACAAAGATAAAGCATTGGAATGATATAGTTAAAGGGGTGTCCATTAGGGTGATTTTTCTTAATTTTGCTCTCCGTTCGGGAAGTGGCGCAGCCCGGTAGCGCACTTGTATGGGGTGCAAGGGGTCGCCAGTTCGAATCTGGTCTTCCCGACAAAACAAAAAAGCCTTGGCAAAAGCCAGGGCTTTTTGTTTGTATTCAAAGTAAACTTCATTAGAAAATTTAAAAACTATATGTAAATTACTCCTACAAAAATTGATATATGAAGAAGAACAGTTCCTCCTCACGCAGAAATTTCCTCCAACAAATCGGTGCCACCAGTTTGGTAGCAGCCATTTCACCTTTGGGTTCACTTTCAGCCCAAGAGAAAGCAGAAGAAAGAATCATTCGTTATGAAAAGAAAATTTCAACAGGAGATAAAATCAGATTGGGTGTGATTGGATTTGGTGTGCAAGGTCATATTGACCTGGCAACTGCCTTGAAAGTACCGGGTGTAGAACTGGCAGGAATTTGCGATTTGTATACAGGCAGACTCCAAAACGCAAAAGAAATGTACGGCAATGATTTGTTTACCACCAGAGATTACAGAGCATTGCTGGATAGAAGTGATATCGATGCTGTCATCATTGCCACACATGATGTATGGCATGCAAGAATGACGCTAGATGCACTGGCCAAAGGGAAGCATGTTTATATTGAAAAGCCCATGGTATATAAGATCAACCAGGGTGCAGATATTATTGCAGCAGAAAAAAAATATGGTAAAGTATTGCAAGTGGGTAGTCAGCGTGTAAGCAGTATCGGACTCGCAAAGGCGAAAGAACTGCTTGCAGCAGGGGAGATTGGTAAATTGAACATGGTCAATGCTGTATACGACAGACAGAGTTCTATCGGAGCTTGGGAATACACCATACCTAAAGATGCCGATGCCGATTCAACCGATTGGGACAGGTTCATACAGGTAACAAATAAAATACCTTATGACTCAAAGAAATTCTTCTGGTGGAGAGCGTTCAAAGAAGTGGGGACCGGTGTGGCAGGTGATCTTTTTGTGCACCTGTTGAGTGGTACGCATTTGATTACCAATTCAAACGGACCCGAAACGATCTACAGCACTGGACAATTCAGTCATTGGCTGGATGGAAGAAATATGCCGGATGTTATGTCGGGTATAATGCAGTATCCAGACTGCCCAGAGCATCCTGCTTTCCAGTTAACGCTTCAAGTGAACTTCATCAGTGGAACAGGCGGACAACAAATCATCCGCATGATTGGATCTGAAGGGGTAATGGAAGTCAACGGCAACAACATCACAGTAAAACACTCTATTCTTCCGGAAGCACCTGGCTTTGGCGGATATGATTCCGTTTTCACTTTTGCCAAGAACATGCAAGAGGAAATGCAAAAAGAATATGATGCCAAGTGGACTCCCGCTCAACGTAAAAGAAAAACAAAAGACGATGTGGTGTACAAGGCTCCGGCTGGATACGATGAACACCTAGATCATTTCACCAACTTCTTCGATTCCATCAGAACAGGAAAGAAAGTAGTGGAAGATGCAACATTTGGATTCAGAGCTGCAGCACCAACATTGGCTTGCAACGACAGCTATTTCACCACGAAAATTGTGAAGTGGGATCCAGTTAACATGAAACTCAAATAATATCTACAATATTCCCTGTAAACTGCCTCCTGAAGAAAACAGCCTGTCTGTTTTCTTCACTATGGCTGGATCCAGTTCTACTGCAGGAGCATGATGTGGCTTGATGCGTGCGTCAATCAGCATGGGACCAGTACATCCCCAATGTTTGTTTTCAACAAATGATCCCACTCCATGAATATCATGAGAAGGATTCGTGCGGGTAAATGTTACCCAAAGAAAATTATTCAAATGTTTTGAAACGAATGTTGCATCATCACAAACCACCAACATTGTAATACCTTTCAATCGTTCAACTGCATGCATGAGCTGCTGATTGAGTTGCTCCATTTCAGTGTTTGCTTGCTGATGATCAACGTATGGTTTTAATTGAATGGCCACCATTCCATTGAAAATCATTTTTGCATCGGTGATTCCATTCAATGATTTGATTTCTTCCGGGATTTCCGTCGCGAGCTCCCTTAATTTATCGCCATATGCTGCAAAAACAACTTTGCTGCCTGAATTGAGTCCGGATCCTGAATAATCCAGCGTATCGATGGTAGTATTGGTGTGAAAATGAACATCTCTCTTTAAATCAATTCTTTCAAATACGTACTTGAGGTATTCTTTGATGTGATGCGTGGACAATTGATTGGTATCATCTGCAGTAATGAATAAAAATTTCGCGAGACTCAATTGTCCGGTTCCCAGTACGTGGTTTGCGATGGTCAAAATTTCAGCTGGTTGCTTGGTGGGCAAGTAGGGGGTATAACGTTCACTTCCTATGGCAAGCAAGAGGGGATGAACACCAGATGCATCCACTGCATGTACTTCTTTCAATCCTGGTATTTCATTCGGTATTGCTTCACCTGTAATCTCATGAATCAATTGTCCAAAGCTGGTATCCTCCTGCGGAGGTCTGCCTACTACTGTAAACGGCCAAATAGCATTTTCCTTTGCATATACCTTGTGAACACGCATTAAAGGAAATGGATGCTCGAGACTGTAATAGCCGAGATGATCACCAAATGGACCTTCAGGTTTGTTTTCCCCAGGATAAACTTCACCTGTGATAACAAAATCGGCATCAGTGCTTATACAAAAACCATCTTTATATGTATAACGAAATCTTCTTCCAGCAAGAATCCCAGCAAAATTGATTTCACTCATTCCCTCAGGCAATGGCATGACAGCAGAAACTGTATGAGCAGGAGGACCACCAACGAAAACGCTTACTTTGAGTGGTTTATTTTTTTTGTTTGATTTTGTTTGATGTACACCAATACCTCTGTGGAGTTGATAATGAAGTCCAATTTCATTGTTGAGACGATAATCATTGCCGCTCAATTGAATCCGGTACATCCCAAGATTGGATTGTGCGATGCCTGGTTGATCGATGTCTTCTGAATAAACCTGAGGAAGTGTCACAAATGCTCCACCATCTTTGGGCCAATGTTGAATCAACGGTAATGCTTCAATGCTGATTTCTTTGTACAAAACAGGTTTTTGTATTGGGTTGCGCAATGGGAGGGCATGAATAGCATGTATACCTGCAGATATATTTTTTAACGGATGTTTAAGTGCTTGAACTGGATTTTGTTTGACCCTGATCAATTGCTGTACATGAGTGAGGGTATCTCTGAAAATGAATTTGCTTCTTTCCAGTGATCCAAAAATATTGGATGCTATTCTATAACTGGTTCCTTTTACATTTTCAAAAAGCAGTGCGGGTCCACCTGCTTCATACACACGATGATGAATGGTTGCCAATTCAAGAAAAGGGTCAACTTCTTCAGTGACCCTTTTCAAATGACCGTTTTTTTCCAGATCAAGTAGGCATTGTTCGAGAGATGAATATGCCATGTATATTCAATTAAATTCTTTCAAACGCAGAGAAGAAAAAGCTGCCTTCTATGGCTGCATTTTCATCGCTATCACTTCCGTGAACAGCGTTTTCTCCAACACTTTTTGCGTATAATTTTCTGATGGTTCCATCAGCAGCTTGTGCGGGATTGGTAGCACCGATCAATGTTCTGAAATCTGCAACAGCGTTTTCTTTTTCTAGAATAGCGGCAACAATGGGACCACTGCTCATGAACTCAACCAATTCACCATAGAAAGGCCTCTCTTTGTGTACAGCATAAAACTCACCAGCTTTTTCTGCACTTAGTCTGATGGCCTTCATTGCAATGATTTTGAATCCTGCTGCTTCGATGTGTTTCAAAATAGATCCGATGTGTCCAGCTGCGAATGCATCTGGCTTGATCATGGTAAAGGTTCTGTTGCTCATATTAGGTTGTAAATTTGGACTGCAAAGTTAATGCTACAACACCCACCCACCAAGAAAAGCTGTACATTTGACAGCCGCATGAAAGATATTCAATCAGTATTTTCATCCATCGCTCCAGCAGACAGCATTGTAATTACCATGCACCAGAAACCAGATCCTGATGCGATGGGTTCATCTTTGGGACTTTTCCATTTCCTGAAAGCCGCTGGTTTTCAGTCGCATGTGATCTCTCCCACGAATTGGGCTGATTTTCTTAAATGGATGCCAGGAATTGATGTTGTATTGGATTATGAGAACATGCGTGAAAAAGCCAATCAGATCGTTGAACAGGCTGACTGGATTTTTTGTCTGGATTTCAACAATATGTCCAGAACAAAATCCATGGAACAAATCCTGCTCAATTCAAAAGCCAAAAAAGTATTGATCGATCATCACCGGGAACCACAAACAGCTGTATTTGATTATGGCATCAGTGACATCAGCAAAAGCTCGACTTCGGAAATGATTTATGATTTCATTGTTTCAACCGACAAATCAGACTTGATGAACAAGGAATCAGCACAATGTATTTATGCCGGCGTCATGGCTGATACTGGATCTTTTCGATTTGCATCTACCACTGCAAGTGTGCATTTGATGGTTGCACATTTGAAAGGATTTCAAATCGATCATGCCAAAATACATACTGCAGTCTACGAAAATTTTCATGAAAACAGACTCCGCTTCATTGGACATGTGCTTACATACAGAATGGAAATATTATATGAATACAATACCGCACTGATTGCCATCCCTAAATCTGATACACAGAAATATCATATCAAGACTGGGGATACAGAGGGACTCGTCAACTATCCACTCTCTATAAAAGGCATTGAAATGGCAGCTTTGTTGATTGATCGCGATGATGAACGCAAATGGTCGTTCCGAAGCAAAGAAAGTTTTGACTGCAACAGTTTTGCAAGAAAATATTTCAATGGCGGCGGGCATAATAATGCTTCTGGGGGAAGGAGTGTTGAATCACTTGAAGAAAATATTGCACAATTCAAGAAGGTATTGAAAGAATTCTCATCTTTACAACAATAAACATACAATGAAACAAACAAACTTTTTATTGGCTGCCGTAGCAGCTATCCTCTTCAGCTCATGCTCACAGGTTGGGTTTGAAAAAACAAAATCCGGACTCCAATATAAAATCATCAAATCCGGAGATGGTGAAAAATTGGAGCAGGGCGACTTTGTAAAATTTCAATACAAACTTACCTATAAAGATTCTGTTGTTATGAGTACCTACGGAGTGTTGCCTGCCTATGATCAAGTGGACAGCGTAGGAAGATTCCACGATTTTTCAGAAATCATGACCAAATTGAAAGTAGGCGACAGTCTCATTACATATCAATTTCATGATTCCATGCAAAAAACCTCACAATTTGGAATGCCTCCTTATTTGAAAAAAGGGGAAAAACAAATTGCTTCACTTAAAATTATCAAGGTATTCAAAAACAAAGCCGATCAAGTCGGCAGAGAACTTGCCTATGCAGATTATCAGAGTGAGATCAGCAAACACAAGGAAAAAGAATTGGCAGAAATTAAAAAATATGTAGATGCTAAAAACATCCCTGCTCAGAAAGTCAACAACAGTGTGTATTTGGTGATGGAGAAGGAAGGAACAGGACGCAGTGCTGATTCTGGACTCATGGTAGGTATTAAATATTCTGGTAAGAGCTTTGATGGAAAATATTTTGATTCAAATGTGGACTCTGCAAAACAAAGCACGGCTCATCCAATGGAAACATTTTATTTTATTTCCAAGAGAGAAGGTGCTATTCAAGGCATGCTTGAGGCCATCACTGCTTTCAAGGTTGGTAGCAAAGGAACCATGTATGTTCCTTCAACCCTTGCATACGGTCCGCAGGGAAATCCTCCTGTGATCAAGCCTTACGAAAATCTCATTTTCGAAATTGAAGTTGTGGAGGTAAAAGAGGCTCCTGCACAACCCCAAGGTCCACCTCCTGGAGGTTACTAAAATCATTTTTAAAAAAGGGCAGCATCAGCTGCCTTTTTTATGCATGCATTTGCTGAAAAATAGCAATGATTTCTTTTGCAGGTTTTATATCATGCACCCTCAAAATATTGGCTCCCTTCATCAAAGCATACATGTTCAACGCATTGGTGCCGTTCAGCGATTCCTCTGGTGTGCTGTTCAATAATTTATAGATCATTGACTTTCTAGAAACTCCGACCAGCAGTGGTTTTTTAAAGGATGTAAAACGATCAAGATCTCTCATCAATTGATAATTATGCTCAATGGTTTTCCCAAAACCAAATCCAGGATCAATGATGGTTTCGCTGATTCCTTTTGATGTCAGCAAATCAATTTTTTTTGTGAAGAAAGCTTCAATGTCTTCTGCTATTTTCTTATACGTGGGATTTTTTTGCATCGTATCGGGAGTACCCTGCATGTGCATGCAAACAAAGGGCACTTTCATGTGTGCAACTTTTTCCAACATCAATGGGTCCATGTTACCTGCGCTGATATCGTTTACAATGCGGCATCCATGTTCAACTGCATATTGTGCAACAGATGATTTGGTTGTGTCAATCGACATCCAAATAGAGGGATAGGCTTTTGCAACAAATAGTATGATTTCTGAAATCCGTTGAATTTCTTCCTCATCGCTGATTTCCTCACTGCCTGGCCTGGAACTCCTTCCACCTATGTCTAGGATATCCACTCCCTCTTCAACCATTTTCTCGATCATGGCTTTAGCGTGGTTTATGTTGTTTGTGCGACTGCCAGCATAAAAAGAATCCGGTGTGCAATTAATTACTCCCATGATCTTGGGACTGTCAATGTTCAGTGTATCGTTTCCTGAATGAAGCTTGTACATGTAGTTTCTTTATTACATTTGTAAATCAGATCCCAAATTTCGATGAATTCCACTACAAATCTACAATACGATAAGGCTGTTCAGTCCTGCAAGGATATTTTCATCAAGAAAACGATCGACTATGGTACCTCTTGGAGATGCTTGAGGATCATTTCCATTACGGATCAGATTTTCATCAAGGCCATGAGGGTTCGAACCATCCAGGAAAAAAAAGTACAGAAAGTAGGAGATGATATCAATGCAGAATTCAAGGGGATTGTCAATTATGGAATCATTGGACTCATCCAACTAGCCATGGATGATCAGGCATCACAAGAGTTGGATGCTGATCATGTTTCAAAACTCTATGATGAACATATAGCCTTTGCCAGGAATACCATGTTGGATAAAAATCATGATTATGGTGAAGCATGGCGCGATATGAGTCAGGAGAGTTATATCGACCTTATCCTTATGAAACTCAGCAGGATTAGGCAGATTCTCTCCAACGACGGAAAAACGATCATCAGTGAGGGCATTGACGCCAATTTTGTTGACATCATTAATTATGCATTGTTTGGACTCTTATTGATTGAAGAAGGTAAACCAGGACACAAAGCTTGATAATGGCCAAGGTCATAACACATATTTTCAGATGCATAGTAGGGGTGCTGTTTATTTTCAGCGGACTCATCAAGGCGAATGATCCTTCTGGATTGAGTTATAAAATGCAAGAGTTTTTTGAGGTTTGGAACCTGTCAGCGTTGAATGATGCTACGCTGGTATTTTCCATCCTGATGATTGCATTCGAAATCATTGCCGGAGTTGCTGTTTTATTGGGATGGCAGTTCAAGTTGTTCAGTTGGTTGCTGTTTGGACTGATCATCTTCTTTACTTTTCTCACCGGCTATGCAGTCTTATCTGGCGCCATCAGAGAGTGTGGATGTTTCGGCGATTGCATCAAACTCACTGCTGAAGAGTCATTCTTGAAAGACATTATCTTGTTTGGCATGATTGGATATTTGTTGGCCAAACGAAATACTGTACAACCCTTGTTCAACAATTATGTATCTGCTTCAGTTCTTTCTCTGTCAACCGTCCTGAGTTTTTTAATGCAAATACATGTCTTGCAACACCAACCCTATGTTGATTGTTTGCCATATAAAATTGGAAACGATATTCAGGAAGGCATGAAAGCTCCCCTTGGTTCTATACCGGACAGTACGGTTATAAAGTTTGTCTATTTAAAAGATGGAAAAGAGCTTGAGTTTGATGCTGAGCATTTTCCTGAAGATTTCAATGACTCAGCATACAGCTTTATAAAACGATACGATAAACTGATCAGGGAGGGTAATGCAAAACCGCCAATCAAAGATTTTGTGATCAACACAGCAGACGGAGCAGATACCACCCAAGCGATTCTCAGTGATCCAAGAGAAATGATGGTGCTTTTTGTAAAGGAGATGAGTGAATACCACGAGTGGGTTGGCGATTTCAAGGCTGTTACAACGGTGATGCAGCAAGGAGGCAGACCTGTCATCGTCATTACCTCTGATTTTGATCATGTAAAAAAAGTGTTTGAGGACAATGGAATACAAGTACCTATTTACAAAGGCGATGCAGTGGCCATTAAAACTGCCGCAAGATCCACGCCCACGTTATACCGCATACAACAGGGTGTTATTTTGAGTAAATGGGGTCGACTTGATTTGAAGGATGCAATCGCCCATTGATTTTCGCCAGCTCGATGTTGAAATTTTCTTTTTTTTTAGTATATTAGGTTAAGCAGTTATTTCACAAAACCTTTTAACATGAAAAAGATTGCAGATATTTTCAAAAGAAAAGGAACGAACAACATCGTTATTTCTCCGGATGAACCAGTTTTGAATGCATTGAAAATCATGGCTGAAAAAAATATCGGTTCAGTGGTGGTAATGAAGGATCAACAATACATGGGATTGATCACAGAACGTGATTATGCACGCAAAGTTATTTTACATGGAAAAAGTTCAAGCGAATTAACAGTTGGTGAGATCATGTCAGCTTATCTGCCCAAGGTCTCTCTTCAATCTACCATGGAAGAATGCATGGAGGTGATGACCAATCACAATCTCCGCTATTTACCTGTTTTTGAAGAGGACGCTTATGTCGGAGTTGTCAGCATCATCGATGTGGTGAAGGAAACCATTCATGCACAAAAGAATACCATTGAGGATCTGCAGAACTATATCAATTTTGCAGGTTGATCATACGATCACAACTTCCCTTACCAACTCTTCTCCCATGCTTTCATTGATCCTTTGTGCAATGAGTTCTTTTTGAAATACCAACTCATTTTTCAAGGGAGCTACTGTGGTGTAAATGAACAACGTGTTTTTGCGTATCTCAATTTTATCGGTGTATTTGCTGATGGTTGATCCCATGATTTTTTCCCAGTGGTCTTCGATTTGAAGTGACTGGATATTGTGTTTGATCCTGCTTTGGTTCAGGAATTGTTTCAAGGCATCACCAAGAGATAAAGCATCAGACATTGTCAGAGTTTGATCGTTTGGAAAGGTAAGGAAATATCACTCAAAAGCTGTTGCAATCTGTCAGCATGCGTATCGGTCATGAATACTTGTCCCTTGTGTTGCACACAAACCCATTCCATCAGTTTTTTCAGTCTCTGTTGATCCAACTTTTCAAAAATATCATCCAAGAGCAGAATAGGCTCAAAGCCTTTCTGTTGGTGCAGCATTTCAAAAGATGCCAATTTACAAGCAAAGAGCATGCTCTTTTTTTGTCCCTGTGAAGCAGTTTGCTTAAAAGGGAGTCCGTTCAACTCAATGTCCATATCATCCTTGTGGATACCGATGCTTGTCCGTTGCAATATCAAGTCTTTTTGAAAACTATTTTTTATGTCATTTAAATAGCTCTGCACATTGGTGGATGATTGATAAGAAACTGTTGGTGCTTCTTTTTCATCACATAAAAAAGCGAAAATCTGAAGAATGATCGGGAAGAAAGATTCAAAAAAATCCAGTCTCTTTTGCAGTATTGGCACCCCATGTTGAAAAAGTAACTCATCATAGGTATCCAGCAGTTGCTGGTCGAGATTTTGATACGGCACCTGTTTCAACAATCTGTTTCTCTCCAACAGGGTTTTGTTGTACTTGATCAGATGAACAAGATAATCATGGTCGTATTGTGCAATCAGCGCATCAATAAAAGCACGTCGCTCTTCACTAGAGCCCGTGATCAATTTCGTATCGTCAGGTGCTATAAAGACCAGTGGGATTTTACCGATATGAACTGAAAACTTTTGAACAGGTGATTGATCAACCAATAATTCCTTTTTCCCATTTTCTCTCAGCAGGACAGAAACTTCAGTATGTTTTTGATCCAATCCGAAACTGCCGCTTATACGAAAGCCGCCTCCAGGAATTTCGGAGGAAATTGCATCCGGTTTGTTGAAATAACTTTTTGTGAATCCCATGTAATAAATGGCATCCAGCAGATTGGTCTTTCCAGCACCATTGTTGCCGCAAAAGGCAACGATTCTTTCCTTGAAATCCAAGGAAATGGAATGGTAGTTTCTGAATTGAATGAGGTCGATATGGTGAATGCTGAACAAAGTCTGAAGTAACGGTAAAATTACTGTTTGCCGGTCAAAATTTCGGTGCTCAAATCGGCTGATTTTCAAGTATGAAATTGCCAATTTCACACTATATTTGCAGATCTTAAAAAAGACCATTTACTGATTATGGCAGCAACCAAGTTCACCAAGGAAACATACCTGTACTGGTACGAATTGATGCTTTTGCTTCGAAAATTTGAGGAGAAGGCTGGTCAGCTTTACGGAATGCAAAAAATCCGTGGATTTTGTCATCTCTACATCGGACAAGAGGCACTTGCAGCTGGATGCATGACAGCTACAAGACAAGAGGATCCGTACATCACCGCTTACAGAGACCATGGACTTGCCTTGGCAAAGGGTATTTCAGCCAATGCCTGCATGGCTGAACTCTATGGAAAAGCAACAGGTTGTTCAAAAGGCAAGGGTGGAAGCATGCACCTTTTTGGTAAAAACGAATATTTTTTTGGTGGACACGGAATAGTGGGTGCACAAATAGGAACAGGCGCTGGATTGGCTTTCGCTGAACAATACAAAGGAACCGACAATGTATGCCTCACATTTTTTGGTGATGGTGCAGCTCGTCAGGGTATGTTGCATGAAACATTTAATCTTGCCATGCTTTGGAAGCTTCCTGTGATTTTCATTTGTGAGAACAATAATTATGCAATGGGAACTTCCGTTGCGAGAACCTCGAACGTTACGGATATATATAAACTGGCTGATGCATACGACATGCCTGGTGATAAGGTAGACGGAATGAGTCCAGAGGCTGTACATGAAGCTGTTGCAAGAGCGGTAAAACGTGCAAGGGAAGGTGGCGGTCCCACTTTGTTGGAAATGAAAACCTACAGGTACAAGGGCCACTCAATGAGTGATCCTCAGAAATACCGCAGCAAGGAAGAAGTAGAGGATTACAAAGAAAAAGATCCAATAGAAGTCACCAAGATGAAATTATTGGAAATTTTTAAAGTAGCACCATCCGTCATTGAGGCGATCGATGAAAAAGTTAAATCTGTTGTTGATGAGTGTGTGAAATTTGCCGAAGAGAGTCCATGGCCAGATGACAACGAATTACTGAAAGATGTTTATCAACAAGAAGATTATCCATTCATAGTAGACTAATAAAATTTTTCAAATGTCAGATAAAGCAAAGCTTGAAAAAAACGAAGAAGAAATTCTTGCAAATGCAGCAGGATTTTGGCAAAAAAATTCTAAACTGATCATTGGCATAGCTGCTCTTGTAGTTGTATCCATCGGAGGATATCTCGGGTATAAGAATTTCATTCAGCTTCCCAATGAACAGAAAGCCAGTGAAGAAATGTTTTTTGCGGAGTCCAATTTTCGTAAAGACTCTTTCAACATAGCATTGAACGGAACACAGGGGAAAGCCGGTTTTCTCAAAGTCATTTCGAAATATGGCAATACAGATGCGGGCAATCTTGCACATTTGTATGCAGGCGAGTGCTACATGCAGTTGGGCGATTTTCAAAAGGCAGTCAAGCATTTGGAGGATTTCAATCCAGGTGTTGCCAAACAAGTTGAGGCGAAAGTAACCGGACTGCTTGGAGATGCATATGCTGAATTGAAGAAAAACAACGAAGCGATTGATTTGTATGCCAAGGCAGGTTCATTGTTTCCAGACGATCAATCGATCTCATCAGAATACTTATTCAGAGGCGCCTTGCTTGCTGAGATCAATGGCAATACAGAAAAAGCCATTGAATTGTATCAGCAAATCAAGGATAAATATCCCAGGACAGACAAAGGATTTGTAGTTGATAAATACCTGGCTCGTCTCGGTGTTGTAAAATAAATGAACGTCCACGTCTTCATACCTTGCTTCATTGACCAGTTGTTTCCCAGCGCAGGATTCAATACCATCAAGGTTCTTGAGAAAGCAGGTTGCAATGTTCATTACAATCCAAAACAAACATGTTGCGGTCAACCTGCCTTCAACGCAGGCTATTGGGGAGAAGCCAAAGAGGTTTGCAATAAATTCATATCAGATTTTCAGGATGCTGAGATAATTGTGATGCCCAGTGCTTCTTGTACAGGGTTTGTCAAAAACTATTACAGCAAGATTTACGACAATGCGCCCAATCAGAAAGAAATCAGAGAAGTCCAATCACGTGTCTTTGAACTGAGTGATTTTTTGGTCAATCAATTGCATGTGGATGATCTTGGTGCAGTATTCAATGGCAAGGTTGCTTACCACGATTCCTGCGCTGCATTGAGAGAATGCAATCTCCGTAAAGAACCCAAACAGTTGCTCTCGAAAGTAAAGGGATTGGAATTGTTGGCCATCAATGAAAACGAGACTTGCTGCGGATTCGGAGGCACTTTTTCGGTAAAATTTGAGGGAATTTCTACCGCCATGGGTGAACAAAAAGTCAACAATGTTGTAGATACAGGAGCTGAATACCTGGTATCCACCGATATGAGTTGCTTGATGCATTTGGATGGCATCATCCAAAGAAAGGGACTCCCCATCAAAAGCTTGCATTTGGCAGATATCCTTGCCAGCGGTTATTAAATTTTTTTATGGCATACTGGTTGATCAAGTCAGAACCTTTCAAATATTCATGGGATCAATTCGTGAAAGATGGTTCCACTTTTTGGGATGGTGTGCGCAATTATGCTGCACGCAACAATCTTCGTTCGATGAAAAAAGGTGACTTGGCCTTTTTTTATCACAGTAATGAGGGATTGGAAATAGTGGGCATTGCCAAGGTTATCAAAGAATCCTATCAGGATCCAACCACAGATGAAACTGCATGGTTGGCAGTTGATTTCAAACCGCAGAAAAAGTTAAAAAAACCAGTTTCGCTTGCACAAATCAAGGCTGAAAAGTCATTGTCCAACATGGCATTGCTTCGTTTGGGTAGACTTTCTGTACAACCAGTTTTGGAGGTTGAATGGAAGATCGTCATGAAAATGGCGGGGGAGTCGACAGCCTGATATTTTTCACATCCTCGTTTCGTCTGGAGTACTTGATTTTATTGAGTTTTACACAATTTTTAGTGGATAAATCTTACCACCTTTTTTATTGATTTTACCCCTAAAATAGAGTAAATTTGTTAGTATATTTTATTACTCACATGACCCATCTAAACTTCAATGGAGGATCAACTTTTACCGGAGCAAACCAACGATAACAACAGAATCATTCCCGTCAATATTGAGGAGCAAATGAAGTCAGCTTACATTGACTACTCCATGAGTGTCATTGTGGGAAGAGCATTGCCAGATGCAAGGGATGGATTGAAACCAGTTCACCGCAGGATCCTCTTTGCCATGAACGAATTGGGCATGGACTATAACAAGCCAACAAGAAAGTGTGCGAGAATTGTTGGTGAGGTGTTAGGTAAATACCATCCACATGGAGATACTGCTGTTTATGATGCATTGGTAAGAATGGGACAAGAATGGAATACCCGTTATCCAACGATTGACAAACAGGGAAACTTCGGCTCACCCGACGGTGAGGGTCCAGCTGCCATGCGTTACACGGAGGCAAGACTGCAGCGAATGGCAGGGTTCATGATGGATGATATTGACAAGGAGACGGTTGATTACCAATACAATTTTGATGATTCTTTGGAAGAGCCTACTGTATTGCCTACCAAGATTCCACACCTGTTGATCAACGGCAGCAGTGGTATTGCTGTAGGTATGGCAACCAACATGCTTCCTCACAATCTTTCTGAAGTCATTGATGGTTGCATCGCGTATATCGACAACAGAGACATCACTATTGATGAATTGATGCAACATGTCAAAGCACCTGATTTTCCAGGTGGTGGTGTTATATATGGCATGGAAGGTGTGAAATCAGCCATGCATACTGGAAGGGGCAGGGTAGTGTTGAGGGGAAAAGTTTCAATTGAAGCGAAGGCCAACGGACGGGAACAGATTATCATTACAGAAGTTCCCTATCAGGTGAGCAGAGATGCATTGACTGCACGTATCGGACAATTGGTGATTGAAAAACAGATTGAGGGAATTACACATGTCAACAATGAGTCCAACGAAAACGAAGGAACAAGGGTTGTGATCGACATCAGAAAGGATGCAGTTGCCGGTGTAATTGTGAATCAATTGTACAAGTATACTGACTTACAGACTTCATACGGCATCAACAATGTGGCGATCGTCAAAGGTCGTCCCAGAATTCTCAGTCTGAAAGACCTGATCTCAACCTTTATCGAGTTTCGTCACGATGTTGTTGTGCGCAGAGCACAGTATCAATTGAAAGAAGCTGAAAAGAAAGCACACGTATTGCAGGGTTATCTGATTGCATTGGATAACCTGGATGCAGTTATCCAACTGATCAGAAAAGCTGCCAATCCGGAAGTAGCAAAAGAAGGGTTGATGTCGAATTTCGGGATGAGTGAAATCCAGGCAAAAGCTGTCCTTGAATTGAGGTTGCAGCGACTCACCGGAATGGAAATTGAAAAAATTCGTGAGGAGTACAATGAGATTATGAAATTGATCGCGGGACTCAAAGAATTGTTGTCCAACGAAGGCATGAGGTACGATTTGATCAAAACTGAATTGACAGAAGTCAAGGAAAAATTTGGAGATCAACGCCGTACTGAAATCACCTATCTCGACAATGAAGTCAGAATGGAAGATCTCATCAAGGAAGAAGATGTTGTCATCACTGTATCTCATTTGGGATATGTGAAACGCACATCGGCAGATGAGTACAGGGCTCAGAAAAGAGGAGGAAGGGGATCCATCGGTGGAAGAACAAGAGAAGAAGATTACATAGAACATTTGTTTGTAGCATCAACACATCATACACTGTTGTTCTTCACAGAAAAAGGAAGATGCTACTGGTTGAAAGTATATGAGATTCCAGAAGGAGAGAAGCAGAGCAAGGGAAGAGCCATTCAAAATCTGATGCAACTCCCAACAGATGACAAGATCAGGGCCATCATCGATGTGAAGAATCTGCAGGACGAAGAGTTTGTAAACAACCACTTCATTCTGTTGTGTACCAAACAAGGTATCATCAAAAAAACTGAATTGGCTGACTTTAGTCGTCCGCGTGCTACCGGAGTCAATGCCATCACCATTGTGGAAGGCGATCAATTGCTGGATGCTAAATTAACTGATGGAAAATGTGAAGTGATGCTGGCTGTAAAATCCGGCAGGGCCATCCGTTTCCCCGAGGAAAAAGTTAGACCAACCGGCAGGGGAGCCATTGGTGTTGCAGGCATTGAGGTGGATGATGCCAATGATGAAGTGGTGGGTATGATCTGTGTGCATGCAGATGATAAATCCAAGACTGTACTAGTGGTATCAGAAAAAGGTTACGGCAAGAGAACGCAGGTGGATGAATACAGGATCACCAACAGAGGCGGCAAAGGAGTAAAGACCATCAGCGTTACCGAAAAAACAGGTAAATTGGTTGGCATATTGGATGTGGTTGAAACTGAAGACCTGATGATCACGTGTGAATCCGGTGTCACCATTCGCATGAAGATTGCGGAAATCAGTGAACAGGGAAGAGCAACACAGGGTGTGAAGCTGATTCGATTGAATGATGAAGACGCCATTGCAGCACTGACCACATTGGATGAAGTATCAGAAGATGAAGAGGGGGAACAAACAGAGAACAATGATGAAAAACCTACAACAGAAACAAACTAAAATTCCATACAAAACGAAAAAAATGAAAAAAATCCTCTTTTCGGTTTTCTCTTTGTTTGCATTGTTGATGGCAAACGGTCAAAACCTTACCAAGGTCAAAGATGCAATCACTGCCAAGAAATATGCAGAAGCCAATACGCAGTTGGATGAAATGATCAACAATCCCAAATACCAAAAGAATGCTGATCTGTATTATCTAAAAGGGAAAGTCTACAGTGAAATATGTGTCGATACCAACCTGGCTAATAACTATCCAAATGCGGTTGAAACATCCCTGGAGAATTTCAAAAAAGCTGCTTCCATGGACAACAACAAGTTTACCATGACAGTTACATTGGAAGGAGCGCAGGCGTTGTTCAATATCTACGCCATTCCATATAACAAGGGTGTGAAAGAACTCGATGCCAAAGAATACGACAAATCATTGAAGTCACTTCAATTGGCTGATATGTCTGGTAGGTTCATCTTTGAAAGGGGACTCGGATTGTCGCCATTGGATACCAACCTGACTTTCTATACTGGCTTTGCAGCTTTGCTGGCTGGAAAAGAAGAAGTAGCAGCAGGATATTTCGCAAAATTGGCCAGTATCAATATTGCTGAAAAAGGATTTGAGGATGTTTACAAGAATCTCATGATCTATCATTTCAACAAGAATAACATTGCGGAATTTGAAAAATACCGTTTGCAGGGACTCAAATTGTATCCCAAAGAAGAATATTTCACCTACGATGAAGTGATGTTCATCAATGATATGAGGGACAAGGATGAAAAAATGAAGAGGATTGAAGCGAAGGTTGCCAGCGATCCTCAAAATATCGATGCGCTGTCAATCCTTACAGAAATACTATTTGGACGTTTATTTGATCTGGACAATCCATACTACAAAAACGAAGCTGATTATGAAGCTGCTGAAACAAAATTGGTTGGCTTGTACAATCAAATGGCTGCTGCAAGACCCGAAGATGGACTTATGCCATTCAACGCAGGTGTAGTTTATGTCAACAAGGCCTTTGAGATGAACAACGAAATTTCTGATATCAACGATAAGATCAGAAAATTCAACGATAGTCAGAAGCCTGATAAGACCGGCAAAATTCCACCGCCACCCAAAGAATTGACAACCCAGCGGGATGAGATACGTGCCAAACAATTGTCGGCCTATGACAAGGGATTGCCATTTTTGTTAAAAGCACAGCCAATGTTGGAGAAGAAAATTTCTGATAAAAACATTGCCCAGACCTATAAAAAGTTGATCAGTATTTTGATTGATATTTATCAATCAAAAAGACAGCTTTCCAAGGTACCTGCCGACAAAGCGAAATTTGAAGCAGATGAGGCCAAATGGAACAAAGAGTATGATCGCGTGAGCAATATTCACTAAATGAATTAAACCTCATCCATCGATGGGGTTTATTCTAACTTATATTACTTAACATAATATAAATTATAAGAAATAATTCTGATTTTCTGGTTCTTATAATTTACAGTATATTGAATATCAATTGGTTTATATGAAAAGAAGATCCTTTATCAGGAATGGTTTGTTGGCTGGGACTTCCATTTCAAGCATGTCCGATAACTTGTCAGCTGCTCAATCAGCAGCCAAACCTCTTATTGTTTCTACATGGGATTTCGGAAGGTTTGCCAATGCTGAGGGCTGGAAAGTTTTGGCTTCAAATGGCCATGCACTGGATGCCATTGAGCAGGCTGCAAGGGTTACAGAGGCTGACGAATCCAACAAAACCGTTGGATACGGTGGATATCCCGATCGTGACGGTTGCGTTACGCTGGACGCCTGTATCATGGATGAAGCTGGGAACTGTGGCTCTGTGATGGCCATCGAGCACATCAAACACCCCATTTCAGTTGCACGAAAAATCATGGAAAAGACCCCACATATCATCCTTGTGGGTGACGGAGCCCTTCAATTTGCCCTTGAAAATGGCTATAAAAAGGAAAACTTGCTGACGCCAGACAGTAAAAAAGCTTGGGAAAAATGGTTGAAGAATTCAAAATATGAACCTGTTATAAATATTGAAAATCAATTATATAAGAAGCAAGACAATAGCTTTGCTTTAGGTGGAATCAACAACCACGATACAATTGGATTGTTGGCATTGGATGCATCCGGACGCCTCAGCGGTGGTTGCACAACCAGCGGAATGGCTTTTAAAATGCACGGAAGGGTTGGTGACTCCCCTGTCATTGGCGCTGGACTCTTTGTGGACGGTGAAGTGGGTGCTGCTACAGCCACAGGAGTTGGAGAAGAAGTCATTCGATGTGTAGGTTCCCATTCAGTTGTTGAATACATCAGAATTGGATTCACTCCCGGGCAAGCATGCAAAAAAATGGTAGAAAGGATCGCCAAAAGGGATCTTCAAAAAGCCAAAAGCCTGCAAATTGGATTCCTGGCCATCGATAAGCTTGGAAATGTAGGTGCTTTTGCCATGCAAAAAGGATTTAACTATTCTTTGAAATCCAGTACTGAAGAAAAAGTAATTGCAGTAGAAAGTTATTTTGATTGATATGTCATTTGAATTAGAAGTCATTGCCTTTGACCTGTTTTCCTGCTTGGTGGCTGAAAATGCCGGAGCGCATCGGATAGAGCTCTGTGCCAATCCCCATGAAGGGGGCACTACCCCATCTTTTGGTATGATGCGCATGGCGAGAAAGGCATCGTCCATTCAACTCTTCCCTATCATTCGTCCACGGGGTGGTGATTTTATCTATGACAAGGCTGAGTTTTTATCCATGATCGAAGACATCAAGATCGCCAAAAATGAGGGATGTGATGGTGTGGTGATAGGCATGCTGAAAAAAGACGGTGCCATTGACATCGATGCTTGTCACGATCTGATACACCATGCCAATGGAATGGAGGTCACTTTTCACCGGGCATTCGACCGCGTAAATGATCAAGAGAAAGCATTGGAGGAGGTTATCAAGCTCGGATGCACACGCATCCTTACCTCAGGTGGTCATCCTACTGCCATGGAAGGAAAGGACCAACTTCAGCAACTTGTTTCGCTGGCGGGTAATCGAATAAAAATCATGGTTGGATCAGGGATAAGGTCATCCAATATCAAAGAGATTCAGTCACATACAAAAGCATCTGTATTTCACGCATCGGCTCGAAAAACGGTTTCCTCCATGATGGATTACGAGCATGCTTCCATGCATGGGCTGCTTGAAAAAATCAGCATCGATGAGCAGGAAGTCCGCCTGCTGCGTTCTGCATTGGAAGAGATTTTCGCTTAATTTTAAGCAACGATGCCTTTCCAGTTAAAATCGCCATTATTTCTTTCAATCTCACTTGCAACTATTTTGTCGCTTGGTTACTTTTTATTCATTCACCAACCAAAGGTTGATTACAATACAGAGGTAAAACCAATACTGAATCAAAAATGCATTTCCTGTCACGGTGGTGTCAAGAAAAAAGCTGGATTCAGTCTGCTCTTTGAGGAGGAAGCTTTGGCTCCTACTGAATCAGGCAAACCAGCCATCATACCCGGTGATGCAAAGAACAGTGAAATGATCAAAAGGCTCTATGCAAAAGATCTTGATGAACGCATGCCTTATCATGAAGAAGAGTTGACCGATCAGGAAAAAAATATTTTAAAGCGATGGGTCGATCAGGGTGCAAAATTTTCAACACACTGGGCCTACCTGCCTGTTCAAGAAACAACTGTTCCATCGGGTGGATTCTTTTCTTTCTTTCAAAAGAAAGACGGCAATGAAATTGATCGTTTTATTGACCAGCAATTGAATAACGTGAGACTCCAAAGATCCAAGGAAGCAGATAAAAAAACATTGTTGCGCAGGGTTGCACTTGATTTGATTGGAATGCCTGCACCAAAACATATCCAAGCAGCATATCTGACAGATAGTTCTGCCCAGGCATATGAAAAGCTGGTTGACAGTTTACTGAATTTGCCTGCCTATGGGGAGCGGTGGACTGCCATGTGGATGGATCTGGCGAGGTATGCCGACAGCAAGGGATATGAACGAGATTATATCCGATCGATATGGCGATACAGAGATTGGCTGATCAATTCATTCAATCAAGATAAATCGTACGATCAGTTTATTACAGAACAGTTGGCAGGTGACCTCCTGCCGAATCCAAGCGATGATCAATTTCTTGCGACTGCCTTTCACAGAAATACGATGAACAATGATGAAGGTGGTACAGACAACGAGGAATTCAGAACTGCTGCCATCATCGATCGTGTGAACACAACCTGGGAAACGCTCTTGGGAACTAGCTTTGCTTGTGTTCAATGCCATAGCCATCCCTATGATCCATTTCGCCACGAAGAATATTATTCCTTCATGGCATTTTTCAATAATTCGAGAGACGAAGACACCTATGATGAATATCCATTGTTGAGAGAGTTCAGAAACAACAGTGTTCTGCAATATGACTCCGTATTGAATTGGTTGCAAACAAAAGCAAATACTTCCACCAATCATTTTTATAAAACTTTTGTAAAAACAGGACAACAATGCATCAACAGTCTCACTGCTGATTCACTGTCCAATGCCGCATTGGAGGATACCAAGTTTCTGCGCATGAGAAAAAATGCATGGGCAAGAATTAGAGCAGTTGGACTGAGTGACAAACAAGTATTGTATATCCGTTACCGCATGCCGGTCAAATACGGCAAATTGGATTTCTATGCTTCTTCTGTTGATGCAAAACCTTTTGCATCAGTCCGAATCCAACAAACAAAAGATGGATGGCAATTGATGGCCATCCCGATGCAACATTTTTTTGATGGAAGAAAAGACATCTTTATACATTTTGATAGTCCACTTTTAAAATCAAATAACGATAACGGTCCGGTTTTTGACTGGTTCTGCTTCGCTCCATCCTTTCCGGGCTCCAATGATCCAGCTTTCAAAACATATTTTCAAACATTCACAGACCTGTTGAATCGACCCGATGCTGAACTCACTCCCATCATGATGGATAATCCATCTGACTTAACACGTAATACCTATGTATTTGAAAGAGGCAATTGGTTGTTGAAAACAAAATTGGTAGAAGCGAACATTCCATCCATATTCAATTCGCAAAATAAATCATACCGAAACCGACTTGATTTGGCAAGATGGATGACAGACAAACAAAATCCACTTACCGCAAGAACCATGGTCAACCGATTATGGGAACAATTATTCGGACAGGGCATTGTGGAGACGTTGGAGGATTTAGGATCGCAGGGAGCATCGCCCACGCATCAACAACTTCTAGATCATCTTTCCTATCGATTTATGCACGAGGACCAATGGAGCATCAAGAAAACATTGAAAAGAATGGTCATGTCTGCCACCTACCGTCAGTCATCCATCGTTGACAAAAAAACACTCGAAAAAGATCCACTGAATAAATGGTATGCCCGTGCACCGCGTGTGAGATTGTCTGCAGAGCAAATCCGGGATCAGGCATTGGTAATATGTGGTGCATACAGCAATAAAATGTTTGGCCCCAGTGTCATGCCCTATCAACCTGAAGGAATTTGGGCATCACCTTATGATGGAAGAACTTGGGAGCAAAGCAAGGGCGAGGACTTATACCGCCGTGCTATTTACACGTATTGGAAAAGAACAGGTCCCTATCCTACCCAAATCAATTTTGATGGAACAGCAAGGGAAGTTTGTGTAAGCAGACGTATCAGAACCAATACACCCTTGCAGGCGTTGAATTTATTGAACGACAGCACCTATTGGGACTTGTCATTAAAATTTGCAAAAGATATTCTTGATAAGCATCCAAAAAATATGGATCAAGGAATCGTAGATGCTTATGAAACAGCAGTAGGAAAATATCCGGATCCAGCCAAAGTGAAGCTGCTGAAAAATTTATATTGGACATCCTTTCGAACTATTCAGAAAAATCCGGAGAAGTCCAAAGCATTGTTAACAGACTCCTGCATCAATCGAACACATGAACTGGCTGCCATGGCCATCACTGCCAATGCAATTTTGAACCTGGATGAAGTGATTACCAAAAATTAGAACTGATGAGAAAATTGAACATTCATCAAGAAGCAAAGAAAGTATCACTGGAATTCCAGACACGACGACATTTTTTGCAGCAATGCAGAACCGGCATGGGCATGCTGGCACTGGGATCAATGTTGGATGGATGTAATTATTTTGGAGGTGATAAAGAAAATACTGGATTGCTCAATGCCAATCCACTTGCTGCAAAAGCATCTCCCCTGCCGGGAAAAGCCAAATCGGTTATTTTCCTTCACATGGCAGGAGCTCCATCTCAATTGGAGATGTTTGATTACAAACCTGCCCTGCAAAAAATGGATGGAATGGATTGTCCTGATTCGTTTCTACAAGGAAAAAAATTTGCATTCATCAGAGGTGTTCCTCAATTATTGGGTCCACAGGCTTCATTCAAACAATACGGCGAAAGCGGCATCTGGTTGTCCAATCACATGCCCTACTTTCCATCCATTGTAGATGATGTTTCAATTTTGAAAGCTGTTTCAACTGATCAATTCAATCATGCACCTGCACAATTGCTGATGCATTGTGGGACTGCAAGATTGGGTCGACCCAGTATGGGTTCTTGGGTTACCTATGGACTCGGATCGGAGAATTCAAATTTGCCTGGATTTGTGGTGCTTACCTCTGGTGGAAGAAATCCGGATGCTGGAAAAAGTGTTTGGGGAAGTGGATTTTTACCTTCGGTCTATCAAGGGGTTCAATGCCGTTCTGAAGGAGATCCTGTTCTGTTTTTAAAAGATCCAAATGGGATTGACAGGGATATGCGCAAGGCTTCCATCGAAGCCATCAACCAGGTCAATCAAGTCGCCTATCAAGAATTTCAAGATCCGGAAATCCTTTCCCGAATATCACAATACGAAATGGCATTCAACATGCAAATTGCTGTTCCAGATGTTATGAATATTACCGACGAACCTGAATACATTCATCGCATGTATGGAACTGCTCCAGGTAAAGAATCATTCGCGAACAATGTATTGCTTGCCCGCAAATTGGTAGAGAAAGGAGTAAGATTTGTACAGCTCTTTGATTGGGGCTGGGACAGTCACGGTACTGATCCGGGTACAGCACTTGATTTGGGATTTGTTGACAAATGCAGACAGAACGATCAAGCTGTCACTGCTTTGTTGATGGATTTGAAACAACGCGGACTACTGGACGAAACCTTGGTCGTTTGGGGTGGAGAATTTGGAAGGACTCCCATGCAGGAGAACAGAGACGGAAAACAAAATGTATTCAAGGGAAGAGATCACCATTCAGATGCGTTCTGTATGTGGATGGCAGGTGGAGGTATACGCAAAGGTTTTACATACGGTGAAACGGATGAAATTGGTTACCATGCAGTCAACGGAAAAGTCTCTGTGTTCGATATCCAAGCAACCATTTTGAAACAGTTGGGATTTGATCATACCGCTTTTACTTATCCATTTCAGGGAAGAAATTTCAGATTGACCGATGTGTTCGGAAAAGTTATTGAACCAGTCATTGCTTGATCATGAAAACATTCATAGCACATCTCCATCCCCTGCTGGTTCATTTACCCATTGGTATTTTATTGGTGTATCTATTGCTGGAATATTTGCGTAGAAATGAGAAGTATAAGCTGATTGCTCCTATCAATACCATTCTATTTTTCATCGGTATTGGAACTGCTGTACTTTCTATCATTACTGGTCTCCTCAACGCAGATGTATCAACTTATCCTGAAGATGATATTTTTTGGCACAAGTGGACCGCCATTACTACAACACTGCTATTCACATTGTATTTCATAATTAGGAATCGTATATTTTACCAACCGGTATACGTTATTGGATTTTTTATTTTACTGCTGTTTTCAATTGTAGCAACCGGTCACCTGGGAGGCGTATTGACACATGGTGAAAATTATTTGAGTTTTGAAGATGATATTCAACCTGAAATACAGCCGCTTCAAATTAAAAACATAGAGGAAGCGAGGGTTTATGAGGATTTGGTACAATATATATTTAATAAAAATTGTATTTCTTGTCACAGTGCTCAGAAACAGAAAGGTCAATTGAGATTGGATACATACCAATATGTATTGACAGGTGGAAAGTCTGGTCAAATCATCAAGTCAGGTGACATTGGTCATAGCGAAATGATAAGAAGAATTTTATTGGATGAATCGGATGATAAGCACATGCCCCCAAAAGGAAAATTGCCATTGCGTGATTTTGAGGTTCAACTCCTGAAATGGTGGGTACAATCCGGTGCTGGCAATCAGCAGCATGTTAATGAAATGGGCAAAGACAGTATAACTGCAATGGCCATCAAACAATTTCACCAGGTCTTTTCGCAACAGTCAGCTCCTATCCAAGTTGAGCGTCCGGTTCTCAATAAGTTCGACCCTGCTATTATCAAACAGTTGCAATCCATCGGTTGCACGGTTACGCCATTGACCCAGCAGGAAAACTATTACAGAATCGTTGCCTTCAATGCAAAAGATTCAATCTACAGTGTGATGGAAATTTTACAGAAAATAGCAGCGCATGTGGTTGAACTGAAACTATCCTTTACAAACGCAAATGATTCATCCCTTCAAAACCTTTCAAAATTTATCCATTTGGAAAAATTATGGTTGGACCATACGGAAGTTGGTATCGTGGGACTCAAAAATATTTCCAATTTGAAAGATCTGAAATACCTCAATTTATTTAAAACAAATTTGAAGGAGACAGAAATTGCTTCAATTCAATTTCCAAAAGAGTTACAGTTGATATCACCAGTTCCAAAAGACACCCTCTTGATGGCAAGAGATTCGGTAATGGTTTCAGCAATTAAGCAATGATTGATCTGAAACTTTTCAACAGTTTAAGCTGGTTCTTGGTTCTGACAAGATTATTGTCGGGGTAGCTGATTGAGTAATAAGTATCATTGTTGAGATAGTCGGTGAAAAAACGCAGGGCCTGCATATAGATCATGAATTCGCCAGCATAATTGAGATGGTTGATTTCATCTTCGCTCATTTGATCTGCCATTTTTTCTTTGTATCCTTCCACAATTGCATGGTAAAAATCTTTTCTTGCCTCCACCAAATGAAGATCTTTTTCTTCCTCATTGGCAGGTGAAAGATAGGTCCTGAACATATCACCTAAATCACTGATGAAAAATCCAGGCATGACTGTATCAAGATCGATTACGCATATACCTTTTTGTTCAGGATTGAACAACACATTGCTGATCTTTGTATCATGATGTGTTACCCTCGATTTAAATGAACCTGCATGCAAGATTTTATCATAGAACGAGACGATGGCGTGGTCGTCTTCAATGGATGCAATAATGGGTGTGGTTGCCCTTATTCTTTCTGGATTCCCATTTTTCAGGGCTTCTCTGAATTGTTTCCATCTGAATGCAAGATCGTGGAAGCCAACGATGGTAGGCTTCAACCGATCCACGGAAAATTCCTTGAAGGAAGCGGTAAAGTTTGCAAATTGCTTAGCGGCTTCGTAAGTCTGATCAGGAATCTCACAAACATTGATCGAATGTGAATTTTCTACAAAAGGTATCAGCCGATAATATACACCATTCATCAAATGATAGTGCTCACCATTTTTTGTCTTCATCGGACATGGTAAAATCGTGCTGGAGCCGGTTTGCCTGAGCCATGTTGATAATTGTTCAATATTTTCTGCAATGTTTTCAGGCCATTTGAAGACAGTATGATTGACTTCTTGTAAAATATAAACATGCCTTGCCTCTTTCTTTACTACATAGGTATGATGGATAAGTCCAGATCCAAATAGCTCGATGGTATACCCTCTAACAGGATCAATAAAAGCACCTAAAACATTGTGCAGTGATTCCATTTAATAAAGCAATCTTACTTTGATGGCACCTTTTACTTTTTTCAATACTTCAACAGCGCTTTTGGACAATTTGGTATCGATATCAAGAACAACATAACCGATATCATCATTTGTTTTAAGATATTGTCCGAGTATATTGATTTTATGTTCAGATAAACTGCTATTGATTTCAGAGAGCACACCAGGAATATTGTTGTGGATATGTAGGATACGGTGTGTTTTTTCCTGTTGTGGAAGACTCAATTCAGGAATCGTATGAGATCCTGTGGTGGCGCCAGTTTCCAAATAATTGAGCATTTTGGCACTCACGTCTTCGCCGATGTTGTATTGTGCTTCTTCAGTAGAACCTCCAATATGCGGCGTCAACAACACATTGGGAATTCCTTGTAATGGACTCTTGAAAGCATCTCCATTTTTTTCAGGTTCCCATGGAAATACATCAATCCCTGCTCCAGATAGATGTCCTGATACCAATGCCTGACGAAGAGCTTCCAGATCAACCACCTCACCCCTAGCATAATTCAAGAGGATTGATCCTTTTTTAAATTGCTTGAGCAATGATTTGTTGATGAGGTTTTTTGTATGGCTGTTTTCAGGAATGTGCAAAGTGATGATATCTGATTTTGAGACCAATTCTTTCAATGATTTTTTGGAGACGGCATTGCCGAGTGGAAGTTTTGTTACCACATCATAAAAAAGCACTTTCATACCCATGGCTTCTGCCATGATGCTGACCTGTGATCCAATGTTTCCATACCCAATGATGCCCAACGTTTTGCCCCTCAATTCAAAACTACCTTTTGCCTCTTTGTTCCAGATTCCCTCATGCGCTGACTTGTTTTTGTCAATGATTTTTCTGATCAACATGATGGATGCGCCGATGATCAACTCAGCCACTGACCTTGTATTGCTATAAGGTGCATTGAAGACAACAACTCCTTTCTTTCTTGCTTCTGTTAAATTGACCTGATTGGTGCCTATGCAAAAACAGCCAATGGCTTGCAGTTTTTTGGCATGTTGCAACACACGGTCGGTTATCATGGTTTTAGATCTGATGCCTATTAGATGAGCGTCTTTGATTTCCTGGATGAGTTGCGATTCGGGAAGGGCACCAGAAAACTTCTTGATGTCAACATATCCAGCATCTTTGAAAATCTTGATCGCAGCATCACTGATGTTTTCGAAAAAAACAATTTTGATTTTGTCTTTCGGATAACTGGTTGGTGTTGGATGACTCATTAGAAATTTCTGTAATTTTATGCGAATTTAACAACTTCTAACCCCTATTCCAATTAAAGACCTGTGATGTTGAAAATCAAAGTATTCCTGGTACTGTTCTTTGCGTTTTCCAGTCTCTTTTATTTTGTTGAAAATTATTTACTTGGCAATACCACCAATTCCAAAAGAAACTCCATTTATCGAATTGAGATTGCCCCTGCGTCACCTCTTACGAATACAGAGGAAATGCTGCGTAAATCCTCTTCGAGATTTTTTGAGGAAAGCCTTGTTCGTTCAAGATTCAACGGAGCCATGCTGGTAGCATACAATGGAAAGATTGTGTTTGAGGAATACGCGGGATTGAAAGAAGTCATCAAGGGTGACCCCATAGATTCAGCGACCTCTTTTCATTTGGCATCTGTATCCAAGACTTTTACTGCCATGGCGGTTTTGAAATTATGGGAGGACGGCAAAATTAACATCGATGAGAAAGTTGGGAAATATATTTCCGGATTCCCGTTCAAAGAGATCACTGTCAGAAATTTATTGAGTCACCGTTCTGGATTACCCAATTATGTCTATTTCGCTGAACAGGTTGGATGGAACAGAAAAAAATACCTTCACAACGATGACATGCTGAATTTGCTGATCACCAACAGGTCGAGATTGAAGATCGGCAGACCAAATGCATACTTTGATTATTGCAATACCAATTATGCCATCCTTGCTATTTTAGTAGAAAAAGTCTCTGGTCAGTCTTTTGCCGCTTATATGGATCAGACCTTTTTTACACCTATTGGCATGATGAACACCTTTGTATTTGACATCAACAAAACGGAGAAAGTCCTGCCCTCCTTCAAATACAACAACCGCCTGGAACCCATGATGTTTCTGGATGCAGTATACGGCGATAAGAATATTTACAGCACAACCAGAGATTTGTTGAAATGGGATATTGCCATCAACAGCGGTAAATTATTCAAGCAGGAAACATTGGACCAAGCATTTCGTGGATACAGCTACGAACGCAGGGGCGTCAAGAATTACGGTTTGGGATGGAGGTTGTATGAAATGCCTTCCGGTAAAAAAATTGTATACCACAATGGCTGGTGGCATGGAAACAATACTGTTTACAGTAAATTGATGCAGGATTCAACAACGATTATTGTGCTTGGTAACAAATTCAATAGAAATATATACCAGGCTAAAAAAATTGCCGGTATCTTTTCAGGGTACGGCATTCAATTGGATGATGATGACTGAGATACCACATGATTTGCGCAAGTTGGACAGGGTTGAAGTCTTCAATACCTCCACTCTCGAGGCCAAAAAACGCATCAAATCATTCGATTCATTTGCTCATAAGGGGACAAGAGGACACGCTGCTGTAGCAGCAGGTACCAACGGTATGATGGGAGCTGCCATCCTTGCCAGTTCCGCCTGCATGAGATCGGGTTGTGGAAAAACAACCGCGATCGTACCATCCTCTTACTTTTCACTTATTCACTTCTCTGTTCCAGAGGCTTTGGTATGGGATCGAGAATCTGAAAATATTCCATTTGACGCTTTCAATGCATTGGCTGTTGGTCCGGGTATCGGATCCTCAGCATCTTCCAAAAAATTGCTCAATTTGGCAATTTCATCGCAGAAGCCTCTGGTTATCGATGCAGACGGACTAAACATCTTGGCAGAGCAAAAAGATTGGATAGAGAAACTGCCCAAGGACTGTATCTTGACTCCCCATCACGGTGAATGGGAAAGGCTTTTTTTCAAAACCAACGATGATTATTTAAAAATCAATACCAGCATTGATTTTTGCAAAAGATTGAATGTCAATGTATTAATTAAGGGTCACTATTCAGTATTGGTTACACCATCTGATATATATATTAATGGAACAGGAAATGCAGGCATGGGAAAAGCTGGTGCTGGGGATGTATTGACTGGTTTATTAGCCTCCCTTTTAGCACAGGGATATACTCCAGAAGATGCGGGTATTTTAGGTATGTATATACACGGATTGGCAGGCGATTTTGCCCGAGACAAATGGGGCGAAGATTATATGAATGCCACAGACATAATTCATTATTTATCAGCTGCTTTTCAGTCACTCAGGAATGGATAAACAATAGCATTTTTTGCTTATTTTTGCTGCCCCCTGAAAAGGGTTGAATTCATCAAACAAAACCTAGAAATACTGTTTATGGAAAATTTGATCTATCTCGTCCCGCTAATGGGTCTGATTGGACTTCTTTACACACTCATCAAATTCAACTGGGTTTCCAAGCAAGATGCAGGAAACGAACGCATGAAAGAAATCAGCAATTACATTGCTGAAGGTGCCATGGCTTTCCTCAAAGCCGAATGGAAAATACTTGGATACTTTGTGGTGATTGTTGCTTTGTTGCTTGGTTTTATGTCGACCGGCAATCCCAACTCTCATTGGAGCATTGCACTGGCTTTTGTATTTGGAGCATTCAGCAGTGCACTTGCAGGATATATCGGAATGAAAGTCGCCACCAAAGCAAACGTTAGAACAGCGAATGCTGCCAGAACAAGTCTCTCTAAAGCCTTGAACGTTTCTTTTACAGGAGGCGCTGTAATGGGACTCGGAGTTGCAGGTTTGGCGGTATTGGGACTTGGTGGTTTATACATCGTATTGCAACAAATATTTGCACCTGGAATGGCTGCTACTTCTGAGGAAATGGTCAAGACCATCGAAGTGTTGACTGGCTTCTCTTTGGGCGCTGAGTCCATTGCTTTGTTCGCTCGTGTGGGCGGAGGCATATACACCAAAGCGGCTGACGTTGGAGCTGACTTGGTTGGAAAAGTTGAAGCAGGAATTCCAGAGGATGATCCAAGAAATCCGGCTACCATTGCAGACAACGTAGGTGACAATGTCGGTGATGTGGCAGGAATGGGAGCTGATTTGTTCGGTTCTTATGTTGCAACGGTGTTAGCGACGATGGTACTCGGACAAGAAACGATTTCACAGGATCAATTCAATGGGTTTGCTCCTATCCTACTCCCTATGCTGATTGCAGGTGCGGGAATAATATTCTCCATCATTGGAACTTTCTTTGTTCGTGTAAGTGATGCAGCTGGCATCATTACAGACAATGTGCAGAAGGCATTGAACATGGGTAACTGGGGCTCCATTGTTCTTACAGCAATTGCCTGCGCTGGATTGGTTTACACAATTCTTCCAGCAGAAATGAGCTTGAGAGGAATGACATTCACACAGAACGGTGTGATGGGTGCCATCGCAGTTGGATTGGTTGTTGGAACACTTATGAGCATCATTACTGAATATTATACAGCGATGGGCAAGCGTCCAGTGCTTTCCATCATCAAACAATCATCAACAGGTCACGCTACCAATGTAATTGGTGGATTGGCTGTAGGTATGGAATCTACCCTCCTTCCTATCTTGGTTTTGGCTGGAGGTATTTGGGGATCATATGCTTGTGCAGGTTTATATGGTGTGGCAATTGCAGCTGCGGGTATGATGGCTACCACTGCTATGCAGTTAGCAATTGATGCTTTTGGTCCGATTGCAGACAATGCAGGAGGTATTGCAGAAATGAGTGAACTGCCGAAGGAAGTAAGAGAGAAAACAGATGTACTCGATGCAGTTGGTAATACAACAGCAGCAACCGGAAAAGGATTTGCCATTGCATCTGCAGCGCTGACTGCACTGGCTTTGTTTGCAGCTTATGTTGGTGTGATCAATCACAATGGATATGAAATGGCTGGAATTGATATCTACAAAGCAAAAGTGCTTGCTTCTTTGTTTGTAGGTGCAATGATTCCTTTCATATTTTCTTCACTTGCAATAAGAGCAGTTGGACAGGCTGCCATGTCGATGGTGGAAGAAGTAAGGCGTCAGTTTAAGAATATTCCAGGCATCATGGAAGGAACCGGTAAGCCAGAGTACGACAAATGTGTAGCCATTTCTACAGAAGCATCTATCAAGAAGATGATGGCTCCTGGTGCCATTGCGATTGTATCTCCCTTGTTGATTGGTTTTATACTTGGTCCAGAGGCTTTAGGTGGATTCCTTGCTGGTGCAACCGTAAGTGGTGTATTGATGGGGATGTTCCAAAACAATGCTGGTGGTGCGTGGGACAATGCCAAGAAGAGTTTTGAAAAAGGTGTTGAAATCAATGGTGAAACATACTTCAAAAAATCAGAGCCGCACAAGGCTTCCGTTACAGGCGATACGGTAGGTGATCCTTTCAAAGACACTTCTGGTCCTTCTATGAATATTTTGATCAAATTGATGTCAATTGTCTCGTTGGTGGTAGCTCCTACCCTTGCACAGCTTCATCAATCTGATGCACACGCCACAGAAATCAAAAAAGAGAAAACTGTTGAAGTATCTGTCATCAGCAATGATAGTTCTGCAGCCAAGATTGAAGTGGTTGAGGGTCCAGATGAAGGTCTCGTTGGCGCATTGAACGCAGATGGCTTGATCAAGGCAGGTGATAACAACATTGAATTCAAGAACAATACACTCACCGTAAATGGTGTTGTCATTGCATATGAGAAATATAAGTCCTTTATCAAGGGTTCAGAGATGTCAATCAAAATCAGTCAAACTGAGTCCAAAAAATAAACTGCTTCATCATTCAGGACATAAAAAAACCCATTCAAATGAATAGGTTTTTTGTGGGACCCTTTTAAAGATCTATCTATTTTCTTGCTACTTTGAAAGCTGCAGAAGCGTTGTTGGTTGATTTGCTTTTGCTCGTCACAGTAACAGATACATCATACAAAGTACCAGCGACCAAACCGCCGATTGAGATTTCACCGCCCGGAGTGTAAGGATCAATGGTTTTGGTTCCTTCAGGTACAACACTGTTGTCTGCGTTCTTTTTAGTGGAAATATCAACTTTGACTCCTGCAGAAGGGGCTTTGGTTACAGAAATTTTGAAAGCATAAGTAGCACCTGTGGCTGCTGCTGTGGTGGAACCTGGATCAGGGTCCAAAGCAATGCTCAATTGTTCTTCAGTAGGCGTTGGAGGTGGAGGTGGTGGTGTTGTATCTGGATTTTTTTTGCAACCTGTGGATAGTAAAGATATACCCAGCACGAAAAATGTGACATACCTAAAGAGCATAAGTTTTTTTTAAAATTATGACTTTTTTGAAATTTTACCAAACTTTTTTTGGGCTCAAATCATTGTACCTATTATTGAGTACAAATCCAACCACCAATTCGTGTGTACCCTTGTTCAGTGGTCCCAAAAGTTTATTCCTGGCTGTCATGTCGTACGCATAACTAACGTTCAAAGTACTGTTGAAATTGATTCCTGCCAATGCCGAGATGCCATCTCCCCTTCTTACATTGGCTCCAATCCACATGAAATTGGTGTATTGTAATTTGAAATTATAGTCAACAGTAATGGGCGTATTTTGAATATATCTGAACATGATTGATGGCAGAAATGATACATACTCATTCAAATTAATTCTGATACCGGCTGTACCAAATAAATGTGGAACCAAACTTGTTTGATAGCTTGTATCTGTAATATCTAATTTGCCAGGAATCAATTGTTGTCCGGATATGCCAAAAAAATATTTTTTTGAGTATAAATACAAACCCGCACTTAAATCTGGCTTGAATTTTCTCTTGATACCGGTTAATGCACCAATCAATGGATCATTTGGATTTTCTACCAAAATTTGAGATCTGTTTACGGCTATATGTGAAAAACCGGCACCAAATCCGCCACCTAGATTCCATGTCTCAGTGAGACCCATGTGATATGCGTAATTCAGCATTGCATTGATACGATTGATGTATCCGGTTGAATAGTTAAACGCCGACACACCAATACCATGATGTGGTTCAGCAGAATTATATGTTTCCGTAAAATCATAGCCCATTGGATTATTTTTCATTCCAAGTGAAGTACTATTTTCACGGTAATCTTTTTTATTCAAAGGTGTATGAGCCGTAAAATAGACTGTTTTGGGGGCTCCTGGTATTCCAACCCATTGGTTGCGCATGCTCATTTTGATATCAGCATAATTTTCGATACCTGTAACAGCAGGATTCACAATATAGTTGTTGAGCACGTATTGGGAATAATGGGGACGCTGTTGGGCTACAATTGTAGCTGACCAAAACAAAAAGAATATGATGATTCGATTTTTTTTCATCGGAGCAGTGTTACATATCCCGTGATACGTTTACGATTATTTTTTGGGTTGATGATATAATAATAAGTACCGGCCGGCATGGGTCTGCCGTTGATGGTACCGTCCCATGCTTTTTGTGCACCATTGTTAATTTTATAAATAAGATTTCCTTGTGGACTGTATAATTCAACATTGCAATCAGGATATTTTTCAATGTACTTGATTTTCCAAATATCATTGAATCCGTCACCATTCGGAGTAAACGTATTCGTTGGCTCAACCATGTTAAGGGCAGTCATTTTAAAACGATCTGTTTCAATGCAATTTCCTGCTCCAGTTACAGTGAGTGTGTAGACAATGTCTTCCTGTGGATTCGCAATGAATGGTTGAAGAACAGTATCTGCATTTAAAAAAGTGTTGGGATACCACTTGTATTTCATATCAACACCAACGGCTGTGGCATATATTTGTCTGGTTGTGTCATCTAAAACAGTCAAATCCGGACCAGCATCAATGACAGGGGTAAAATTGACCCTTATCACTGTTGAATCACCGGCAAAACAACCTTTCTCAGTGGTATATCTATGATAAATGGTATAATAACCAGAATCTATCTTTGGGTCAAAGTAGTAATTGCCTCCCTCGCTCACCACTCCTTTTCCTGAGTAGACTTCCACCCCATTTACCCCACTTACTTTTTGAATGACCGCTGCATCTAATAATCGCTTGTCTTTTCTTGTACAAATGGGACTCAAATCACGCAAAGAATCAAGGGGACTGCCGTATACAGTGATGACCTTATCAACAGTATCTTTGCATACGCCTCCAGAATATGCAATCATTCTGATGGGAATATTGATACTGGGTCTATCTTGAAAATTACTGAATGATCTGGTGTATGTGCTTTTATTGGTAGGCTTTTCATCTGTAGAATCAGGTGTTGCATTGATATCTGTATAATTCCAATAAACATCCAGTTTCCCAACAAACCCTATGTCAACGGTTGATTTATTTTCAAGTACAATGGGTTGATTGCTGCATAACCCAGACTCATTTACAATTGAAAAATCTGCGGTAGGAAAAGAGCCATTGATATAGAAGGAAGTGTCCCGTTTGGTATTGCAACCAAAATTGGAAGTAACAGATAGAGACACCGTATATGCACCAGGATCGCTGTATACATGCGAAACAACTGAATCTTTTCCAATATTTTTTTCTGCTGATGATTTTGGATCACCAAAATTCCATTCAAAAATACTCATCTTACTATCGCCAGGAATGGTTGAAAGACTTCTGAAATTGGCAACCGCATCTTGCAAGCAAATCTCAGGCAGAAACATGACAACATCAGGATTGGGCTTTACAAATAAAGTATCGGTCAGTGTATTTTTACAACCGGAATTTGTTGTTAATTCCAACTTGACAGGAAGTATTGAGTCATTAAATTGCTTAGTTGTATTTTTTGAAGAAGAGGTTGCCACAAATGTGTCAGAGGGCTGTTTGTCAAAAAAACTCCATATCCAATTTTCAATGGTTGAATTACCTTTTAAAGTTGACTTATCTAAAATTTTCTGCGATTTTCCCAAACATACACTTCCAGCAGCTTCAAATTTTGGAACTGGTTTATATGATAACAATACTGTTGTATCAAAATTGTTACTGATACAACCGATATTGGTAACAATTGAAACACTTACTTTTTTTAACCCATCGCTGTCATATTTTGCTTTGTATATTTTGGATTTGGTATCATAAATAATATTATCTACCACCCATAAATATTTTAATACAGGTATGCCATCTGTTAGGGTTGATGCTGTTAGAAGGACTGAATCCTCTAAGCAACCAGTTGAACTGGGAGAAATGGTATTGGTAGGGGGATCATATACAGTCAAGTCATATGGTATGATACGTTCGCTGTTGCATCCATCGACACTCGGATTGTTTGCAATGATTTCTATCGGGAACACCCCTTTTTTCTTTATGATGAACTCTCTTAATGTTTTATCATTTTTTTTAACATTGTATTCATATAGTTCTTTTGTAGGATCTGCTAAACTCCTTACAACCGTATCAGGAGTCAATGGACTCCCGTTTACTCCGCTCAACGTATCTGGATTTGCACCCAAATCAGGATTGCCAAAAAAGTTCCAGGCAATGCTGGTCGGTTTATACGGCAAGGTCACCTTTAGTGTGAACGGAGATTCCCTGCAAGTTGAAGGATAGTTTACAACAGCATATTTATTTTTTATAGATGCAAATTGGTTCAAATCACGCACGTTCGATCCAGCCGAATATCCATATGATTCTGCGTTTGCATAGCCATAAGCCAAGGCATTGAAGCCGGAATCTGAAGATAAAGTATGGTAACCTTGAGTCACATTTTCTAGATATAAATAAGAAAACTGATTATCGGCATCATGGGTTTTCCATGCCGTTTCTGGGACTTTTACACCATCAACTGTGAATGAAGAGATGCTTGTCCCTCTATTATTCATTATGACATGTATATGATGCTGTTGGTTTGCAGGAGCTACAAGATTAGAACTTACCAACGTTACCTTTGAGATATTCTGCTCGACCGGATTTAGAATAATCATGTCTGGATCGTATGGCTGAGGATTAAGATTACATCCTTGAGTAGTAAAAAACTGAGCGACTGTTATGGGTTCGGAAGATTCAATTTTTGATGGCGAAGAAGTTTGAAATTCATAATAAGTATTGTTGGTAAAATTGGCAGATGGGATTGTAAGTCCATTTATTTTTACAACTGCATCAATTTTTGATTTAATAATCCTGTAAAAATTCGTTTGTCTATTATAGCTAGATATGGTAAGAAAGGTTTTCCCCCAAGTGGAAACAGGATAATTTTGTTGATATAAATTATCAGATGTATTGTTATTACCAACACAATCTCCAATTCGGATTTTTCCAGAACCAGAAAAGACTGCAATTCTTTTACATGTACCTATCGATTTTATTCTAGAACCAGTCAAATCTTCTCCAAAAAATAAATTCGCTCCAGTATTATTGTGATCCCCTAAAACTTGATAAATCTCACCTTTGTTTAATTTTATTGTATCCTTTGATCCTGCAGATTTTTTACTTTTTGTAACTGCAGCATACGTAATCTCAACTGATGTATTATCTTCTGTTGCTATGATGGTAAAATATGAATTTGAATTTGGAACATTTGAAATTTGCCTATAATTCATTGTGATATATTCTTGTCCCAATACATTTGTTGGCAAACAGAGTGTTGCCCCACTGATGGCACTTTGGGTAATGTATGAGTATACAACAATGGGATTTCGTGCAGAAACCCGAATGGCCATGTTCTTGAAAAGACCTTCATTGTTTAGGAGATACGTATTGGGAATAATACAAGTGACTACCTGACCTGCGTTTATGGTATCAGATTGAATTACTGAGACACCGAAAATTTCAACCTTATAGTCTGTTTTGACATCAGAGGTTAGATACAATGTCATAACCAGTGATCCAATTCCGCCACCACTCTGATTTACATGGTATGAATACGGTATCCAAAACTCCTTGCCCTTATTGGAAAAATCCTGCGAGAGTCCAATCAAGTTCAAAAATGTAAAAGCAAAAAGTAATAAGAAACGATTCATGAAGGGTGGCTATATCTAAATGTGTGTACTAAAGTAAGATTTAGTAATTAAACGATTGATATTCAATGAAGTTTATTTTGGCATTGATTCATATATGTGGCTGTATCCGGACCCACATTCATCAAAAGGTCCAGACAGCTCATATTTGGAACAAAACCGACTCTATCATCAAAAACTTGGTGATAAGCAGGGAAGAGATCTATGTCCACATGGGTATTAATATCGGCTGCAGGCATAGAAAGGTTGTCTCCTACAACTGTCTCGTAATGAATCATATTTGACATTTTCGCATTCCTGACAAAAAATTCAAAACAGCGCAGATTCCACTGAAACAAATTTGTCACATCGGAGCCATACAGCTCCTGGATACCATTTTCATAAAAAGGGTAAAAAGGGGCATTCCCGTAAATACTGCTAATCGTTCGCAGATGATTTGTCTGCCAAGCTGTTTTATGATCAATTTCAACATCCTTGTACAATGCTTTGACAGAACGTCCCCCCTTGATGGGAATGGAAAGTTTCACAATTCCATTCGCTCCAGGCAACTCCATTTTATTCATGAAGGATGTCTTTTTATAAGTAACATCTCCTGAAAAAGCAATAAGACTAGCATTAACTAAAGTTAATAAGTAGTTGATCGTCGGAAAATATTGTAAATCAGTATAATACAAATAAATATATTTATTTACATTAAATGAATAAATCTATATAGAATAAGTCTAAAATTAAATTAATTAATGATTCATGTATATATTATATTTAATTGTATATCAGATATTTATTAAATTTAAATATATCTATTTATTTTAGTATTGTGGAACTTATTTTAAAAGCTTGAAATACTAAAAAAGATAGTCAATATTTACTGGTCAGCCGGCTTTTTACAACAGGTCGGAAGTTTGGCATACATGTCAGGTTCAGCCTTTACATCCTCTGCATCATAACCACAATTGGCTATGGCAGTTTTGATATTTTCCAGGTTGGTTCTGTCCAACAGATAGGTAACGGTTGTGCGTTTTTGCTTGAAGTCGACCACTGTTTTAAGGACCCCTTCCTCCACTTTCATGTAGTCCTCGATCCTCTTTTTACACTTTTCACATTGAACGGTTGGAGTGCTGATTTTTACAGTTACGGGCTTTTGCTGCTGCCCATTGGTTGAGATGGCAAAAAAGAGGCATATAAAGATTGAAATGATGACCCGCATATTGTTGATTTATTGCAAATTAATTCCCCGGCTGCCAATTGGCTGGATCCAATCTCCAGTTTAACAGTGTTTTTTGATCTTCCTCCCCGACCAATCCTTTTTCCACCGCCAAAGAGATCAGGCTTGTATAATTTGTTAGAGAAACCGTCGGGACCCCTGCTGAGCTGCAGGCTTTCTCTGCAGCTTCAAATCCATAGGTGAAAATAGATACCATTCCCATGACTTCGAGTCCGGCGTTCTTTACCACATCTACCACCTGCAAACTGCTTTTACCCGTTGAAATCAGATCTTCTATGATGACTGTCTTCATCCCCGTTTCAAAATAACCTTCGATTTGATTTCCCAGTCCATGTTCTTTGGGTTTTGGACGAACATAGATATAGGGCAGCTTCAATTGATCGGCCGACATGGCTCCCCAAGCAATTCCCGCAGTTGCAACTCCCGCCAGCAATTCCGCATCAGGAAATTTTTCAAAAATGACGTTGCACATCTCACTTTTAATGAAATCACGCACATAAGGGAATCCCAATACCTTTCTGTTGTCACAATAAATGGGACTCTTCCAGCCGGAAGCCCAAGTAAATGGGTCTTTCGGATTCAATTTAACTGCATTAACTTGTAAGAGTTTTTCGGCTACCGTGGTTTCATTTGTCATCTTACAAATTTGAACCATGGACTTGAATTATGGAAATTTAGTTATGTACATCACCATTCATGAACCCAAGGGTAAAAAGATCTTCAGATCAGAACAAAGCTTCAAAGAATACCTCCTTCAATTTGACAAGATTGAAGCTGCAGGCGGCATGGTGTTGAACCAAAAGGGAGAATTATTGATGATGTTCAGAAGAGGTATGTGGGATATGCCCAAAGGGAAACTGGATGAAGGTGAAACCATCAGAGAATGTGCCTTGAGAGAGGTTACAGAAGAAACCGGACTCACAAAACTTACCATCGGGAAGAAACTGCAGACCACGTATCACACCTATTCTTTAAAAGGTAAAAAAGTCATCAAACCCTCACACTGGTATTTGATGAAATATGCTGGAAATGAAACCCCTGTACCACAGACCGAAGAAGACATTACAGAAGTAAGATGGGTTGATAAAAAAGAAGCTGAAAAACTGTTGGACAACGCCTATGCTTCTATTCGAGAGATTGTAAAAAAATATTACCTGGATTAACCTTTTGATTTGATTGAGTTCGCCACTTGTGCAGGTATAAATTGTGAAGCATCGCCGCCATTTCTGATGATGTCTCTCACAATGGTCGAAGCTACAGATGTGTACTTGGGTTCGCAGGTTAGAAAAAAGGTTTCAATGGTAGGATCCAAGTTGCGGTTGGCATCAGCAATGGCTTTTTCATATTCAAAATCACTCACATAACGGATACCACGTAAAATATAGTTGGCATTCATCTGTTTACAGAATTCGACCGTGAGTCCCTCGTATACAGCAGAAGATATTTTTTCTTCTTTACCGAAAATTTCATCGATCCACAATTTTCTTTGTTCTGCACTGAACATGAGAGCTTTACCTACATTGGTTCCAATTGCTACCACAATCTTATCAAACAAAGGCAATGCACGATTGATGATATCAACATGCCCCAATGTCAGCGGATCAAATGTCCCGGGGAAAACACAGATTTTCTGCATGTGCAATTGTTTAATTATTTGCCTCTCTTCTACCTGAAAGCAAATATAGTACAGCCATTCTTACTGCTACCCCATTTTCAACCTGATCTAAAATGATGGATTGACCGCTGTCTGCCACATCGGAGTCGAGTTCCACCCCACGGTTGATCGGACCCGGATGCATGATGACGATGTCTTTTTGAAGGGATGATAAGAGTGATTTGGTAATCCCGTAAGCACGGTTGTACTCCCTCAAAGATGAGAACAGCACCTGATTCTGACGCTCCAATTGAATCCTGAGTACATTGGCTGCATCGCACCAATCCAATGCCTCTTTTACATTATAGGTTATATTAATTCCGAAAGCGTCTTTCAGGTATTTGGGAATCAAAGTAGGTGGACCCGCAACAGTGACTTCTGCTCCCATTTTGGTGAGCAGGTAAATATTGCTCAAAGCCACCCTCGAGTGCATGATGTCTCCTATGATGGCAATCTTTTTGCCTTGGAGTCCGCCTAATTTCTCCTGTATAGAAAAAGCATCCAACAATGCCTGGGTGGGATGTTCATTGATGCCATCACCTGCATTTACAATGGCAGCGGGAATATGTTCTGCCAGAAAATGTGGAGCACCGGTAGCACTGTGTCGCATGACAACCATGTCCACTTTCATCGACAGAATATTGTTGACCGTATCCAACAGTGTTTCGCCTTTTGAAACAGAAGATCCGCTGGCTGAAAAGTTGATCGTGTCTGCACTGAGTCGCTTTTCGGCCAATTCAAAAGAGATTCTTGTCCTGGTTGAATTTTCGTAAAACAGATTTACGATGGTAACATCTCTGAGGGATGGGACCTTTTTAATGGGACGCTGTAAAACTTCTTTGAATTGTTTTGCTGTATCTAAAATGATTTGAACATCCTTCGGTTGAAGGTCTCTAATGCCAAGCAGATGTTTTGTACTAAGCTGCATTAGGGTGCAAAGCTATTGTTTTATTGTGATTTTTCGAATTATTTATTTTCACTACACACTTTCGTATAGAATCACCTTTTTTTCATCCCCCCAGTAGACTTTTACTTTTTGGGTTACAATGGAATCAATGGATTTACCGACAAAATCAGGATGAATGGGCAATTCTCTGCTGAATTTTCTATCAACCAAAATACAGAGCTCTACTTTTTTTGCCCTCCCATGATCCAACAATGCATCCATCGCAGCCCTGATGGTTCTTCCTGTATAGAGTACATCATCGATCAAAATCACATTTTTATTTTCTATCGAAAAAGGCAGTTCTGTGACATTGGGCATGTGAATTTGACCCCGGAAATCATCTCTGTAAAAAGTGATATCCAATTTTCCATATTGAATGTTCACATCAGGATGAATTTCTTTGATGTATTGATAGATATAGTCACTGATTACAATACCTCTTGGCTGGATACCGATCAGACAAGTATCTTCAAATGGAAAGTGATTTTCAATCAACTCATGTGCCAACCTTTGCAGGGTCAGCCTGAGTTGCTTTTCTTCCATGATGGTACTCACTCCTTTCATAATGTGTTCAAAGGTATTGATTCTATTCAGCAGATAAAAATGGGTATCTGTAATCTTTCGGCGGCTCAAATGTTTCTTTCACAGTTCTTACACTCAACCATCTGTACAGGTTGATGGCAGATCCGGCCTTGTCATTGGTACCAGATGCTCTTGCTCCACCGAAAGGTTGCTGACCTACAACTGCTCCAGTTGGTTTGTCATTGATGTAAAAATTACCGGCAGCATGCTTCAACGCTTTGGTAGCTTGCACAACCGCCTGCCTGTCCTGCGAAATAATTGAACCTGTCAGCGCATATGGAGAAGTTTGATCTACCAATTTCAATGTATCAGCAAATTTCTTTTCATTGTAAACATGAATGGTCAGTACTGGTCCAAATATCTCCTCACACATGGTAGTGTACTTTGGATCTGTTGCTTCAATGATGGTAGGCTCAACAAAATAACCCTTGCTTTTATCGCATTTGCCTCCAACCAATATTTTTGCTTTGGGAGCTTTCTTGGCACCGTCTATATATGACTTGATTTTATTGAATGATTTCTCATCAATCACTGCTGAAATGAAATTTCTGAAATCTTCTACAGATCCCATTTTGAAACTTTTTACACCATCCACCAATTTCTTTTTAACAACATTTGCAAGATTGGAAGGGATATATGCTCTCGAAGCAGCAGAACATTTTTGTCCCTGGAACTCAAAAGCACCTCTCAACAAAGCCGTCGCTACCACATCTGGATCTGCAGAAGGATGTACCATTACAAAATCCTTGCCGCCGGTCTCACCTACGATTCTAGGATATGAATTGTATCTTGAGATATTTTCACCGATGGTCTTCCACATTTGATTGAAAACTCCTGTTGAACCAGTAAAGTGGACACCTGCAAAATCAGGATGTTTGAAGCAAACATCACCGAGGGTTGGTCCATCCACAAAAATCAAGTTGATCACACCATCCGGCAATCCAGCCTCTTTCATCAGTTTCATAAACATCTGAGCTGAATAGACTTGAGTATTGGCGCATTTCCACACTACAGTATTACCACACAATGCCGCTGATGCAGGAAGGTTGGCACCAATGGCAGTGAAATTGAATGGGGTTACAGCCAAAACAAATCCTTCCAGGGGACGATATTCTAAACGGTTGTGTACACCCGGACTCGAAATCGGCTGTTGCTGGTATATTTCACTTAAAAAATGAACATTGAATTTTAAAAAATCGATCAGTTCACAAGCGCTGTCAATTTCTGCCTGAAAAACAGTCTTGCTTTGTCCGAGCATGGTTGTACCATTCATGTAAGGACGATACTTTCCGGCTATCAAATCTGCTGCTTTGAGAAAAATGGCAGCCCTGCTCTCCCAAGGCATGTTCTCCCAATCCTTTTTTGCAGACAATGCTGCATCAATAGCCATTTTCACATGTTTGGCATCACCCATGTAAAAGTGACCGAGCAAATGCTTGGTTTCGTGTGGAGGTCTGATTTCCATTTTCTGATTGGTCCTGATTTCTTTTGAACCAATGTACATGGGTACATCTACCTTGGTAGATTTTAATTCCTTCAACACTTCCTTCAATCTTGTTTTTTCTGCAGATCCCTGTGTATAAGATAAAACAGGTTCATTGGCAGGCAGAGGCAAACTGTAGTGTCCGTTGTTCATATAATTGATTTTCTTTAAGAAACATTTTCTTTTTCCATCATCAGGAATGCTTTGATAAATCCATCCAATTCTCCATCCATGACCGGTTGCACATTGCCCACTTCATAATCCGTCCGGTGATCCTTGATCATCTTATATGGATGAAAAACATAGCTTCTGATTTGACTTCCCCACTCTATTTTTTTCTTGGATGCGTTGTTGGCATTTTTAAGGGCTTCCCGTTTGCGCATCTCTTCCTCATACAACTTACTTTTGAGCATCTTCAGGGCTTTCTCTCTGTTCTCACCCTGTGTTCTTGCTTGTTGGCACTCTACAATGATGCCGCTTGGAATATGTTTCAAACGGACGGCAGTTTCCACCTTGTTTACGTTTTGTCCGCCTTTACCACCTGAGCGGTAGAATTCCCATTCAATATCAGCTGGACTCACTTCAATTTCTATTGAATCATCCACCAAAGGGTAAACATACACAGAGGCAAAAGAAGTATGTCGTCTGGCATTGCTGTCAAATGGTGAGATTCTCACCAAACGATGAACACCATTTTCAGCTTTTAAAAATCCGTATGCAAAGGGGCCGTCAAATTGCAATACGGCAGATTTGATACCTGTACCATCGCCATCCTGCCAATCGAGTTCTGTGACGGTCCACCCCTGTTTGTCGCCGTACATTCTGTACATCCTCACCAACATTTCTGCCCAGTCCTGGCTCTCAGTACCACCGGCACCACTGTTGACCTGCAAAACAGCTGGAAGTTCATCTTCAGGCTGGTTCAACGTGCTTTTGAATTCTGCTTCATCGAGTGACTGCAGGGCTTTATCGTATGCTTGTTTTACTTCTTCTTCTGTACACTCACTTTCTTTCCAAAAATCAAACAGGACGGCGAAATCCTCCACAGCATTTGACGTGAGTTGGTATAAATTCAGCCAATACTCATTCAGCTTGATATTTTTCAATATCTCAGTTGCACGCTTGTTGTCATCCCAAAATCCTGGAGAAAGTGACTTTTGTTTGTCTTCGTTTACCTTATATTGTCTGTTTTCGACGTCAAAGAAACCTCCTCAAGACAGCAACACGGTCTCTCATATCTTTTAAATGCTCAATTGTCATAAGTTGCAAAGTTAAATCAAATAGCCAACATGGGATTGCCCAAATTTTATACAACAATTTGTCCATCAGGTTGTTTTCGTAGGTATGCACGAGCTTTATAATTTCCTGTTTTCCTGGCAACTTTTCCCTGAAATGGGTACTTACCATACTGCAGATCGACCAAAATCCGGTACCTATAAAATCAATTATTTACAAGATCACTCCTCTCTGCAGATTGAACTGAATTGGGTGGGGATAGACAACCATGCTTACAATACATCCTACCTGATCACTCCAAACGGAGAAAAACATGCGATTGAAAACAACCTCATTTTTGATGAAGCTGCTTACCGGTTTCAGGATCATAAATATTTTACAATCCATTTGTTTTCAAATGGAAAAGCTTTCGTTGATATAGCACATGAAATCTTACACAATGGATACCTGAAAGTTACAGAAACCAAATTCGAAGATGATGGGACTCAAACAATAGATATTTCCATTTATCATAAACAATTGAGTGTGCTTCCTTATGCAGCCTCTGTAGCAGGTGCTGTCATCAAACCAACTGAGGTTGGCATGATCAAACACAAAGCCCTTGCTGCTATGGAAGAACAAACTGATCTGCAATTGAATCAGATCAGACAACAAATTGAACTGCTTGCTTCACAGGCTCAGGAAATCAATCGAAGAAAAGAATTGTCCATGATGATTTACAATGCCCAACTGAGTTTTACCCCTGTGATGGGAAACACGTATCATTTGTATGAAAAGAAAGATGGATCTTACTTTCTCTCAATGATTGCTCCAAAAGAATGGAACAACCAATTTGTCACCATAGCCTCCGTAAAAATGTTGGCTGATCATACCTGGATTGAAGTGAAATAAAAAAGCGACCTGAATCATCAGATCGCCTTTTCAAACACTAAAACAAAATTTTATTTAACTTCTTCAAATTCTGCATCCGTTACGTTTTCAGCATTGGTAGCACCCGCTTGTTCAGGTCCAGGTTGTGCACCAGCCTCAGCTCCTTGGGTTGCGTTGTACATATCCTGACTCGCAGCCATCCATGCATCATTCAATTCTTTGGTAGCAGCTTCAATGTTGGCCAGGTCTTGTTGTTTGTGTACCTCTTTTAGCTTGTTCAATGCATTTTCAATTACTGATTTTTTCTCAGCAGGGATTTTTTCACCAAACTCTTTCAGTTGTTTTTCAGTTTGGAAAATCAAACCGTCAGCAGCATTGATTTTTTCAACTTTATCACGTGCTTCTTTATCGGTTGTTTCATTGGCCTTCGCCTCTGCTTTCATTTTTTCAATTTCCTCCTTGGTCAAACCACTTCCTGCTTCAATTCTAATCTTCTGCTCTTTACCTGTTCCCTTGTCCTTTGCACTTACGTTGAGGATACCATTTGCATCAATGTCGAATGTAACTTCAATTTGAGGAACACCTCTTGGTGCAGGTGGAATATTGTCAAGGTTGAAGATTCCCAATGTTTTGTTTTGATTGGCCATTGGTCTCTCTCCCTGCAGTACATGAATTTGTACTCCAGGTTGGTTGTCTGATGCAGTTGAGAATGTTTCAGATTTCTTTGCAGGAATGGTGGTATTGGATGGAATCAAGACTGTCATAACACCTCCCATTGTTTCAATACCCAATCCCAGTGGAGTTACATCGAGTAACAATACATCTTTCACTTCACCGGTCAATACCGCACCCTGCACACCTGCGCCGATGGCAACAGCTTCATCTGGATTCACACTCTTGTTGGGCTTCTTGCCAAAAAACTTTTCTACAATTTCTTGAACCTTGGGTATTCTGGTAGATCCTCCTACAAGAATAACCTCATCGATTTCTGTTGCTTTCATTCCAGCATCTTTCAAAGCCTGCTCGCAAGGTTTCAAACAGCGTTCAAACAAGTTGTCTGCAATTTGCTCAAATTTTGCGCGGCTCAACTTCTTCACCAGGTGCTTGGGAACTCCATCTATTGCTGTGATGTATGGAAGATTGATTTCAGTTTCTGCAGAAGATGACAATTCGATTTTTGCTTTCTCAGCTGCTTCTTTCAAACGCTGAAGTGCCATTGGATCTTTTCTCAGGTCAACGTTTTCATCCTTTTGGAACTCTTCCGCCAGCCAGTCCATGATCACTTTGTCGAAATCATCACCACCCAGGTGTGTATCACCATTGGTTGATTTTACTTCAAATACGCCATCTCCCAATTCCAATACAGAGATGTCGAAGGTTCCACCACCCAAATCAAATACAGCAATTTTACTGTCAACATTTTTCTTGTCAAGTCCATAAGCAAGCGCAGCTGCCGTAGGTTCGTTGATGATACGGCGTACATTCAAACCTGCAATTTCACCTGCCTCTTTAGTAGCCTGACGCTGTGCGTCGTTGAAGTATGCCGGAACGGTTACAACCGCTTCGGTTACTTCCTGGCCCAGGTAATCTTCAGCAATTTTCTTCATTTTTTGAAGCACCATCGCACTGATTTCCTGTGGAGTATACAATCTACCATCGATATCGATTCTTACGGTATTGTTGTCACCTTTGGCAACTTTATAACTCCAATGTTTGATTTCCTCGGTTACTTCATCATTACGGCGTCCCATGAAACGCTTCACACTCGTGATGGTATTGATGGGATTGGTAATAGCCTGACGCTTGGCAGGATCACCTACTTTTCTCTCCCCATTTTTCAAAAAAGCCACAACGCTCGGACTCGTCCTTCTTCCTTCATCATTTGCAATTACCACAGGCTCATTTCCCTCCATTACAGATACGCAACTGTTGGTTGTACCCAGGTCTATTCCAATAATTTTTGCCATAATTCAATGTTTAGATACTGATTGGTTGCAATCTGTATGCCGATGGGAATTTTAAGAAAACTTGTCAGGTTAATTGCTAAATAACTGACAAACAGTTAGTTATAATGTAAATTTCATTACAATTTGTCAGCTTTACAGTCAATAGAAATGGCTACGGGTTCGAACTTGTTTTGAAACTGAAATACTTCTGCGAAACAAAGCTCACCCCAACAACAAAGAAAGTGGTGAGAAATTTTGAAATGGTGGGATAGAAATGAAGCTTATCTACAAATAATTTGAGGAATATATAATTCAAAAATAGACTTAGACAAACCGTGAGAAAATACCTGAAGAGCTGTACCCTTCCCCTCAAATAGGAATCCTGAAAAACAATTGTCTTGTTCAGATAGAATCCTGTTGGAAAACTTACACAAAACGCGAGCAGGAAAGCTCCGATATGTGGACTGACTGTAATAAAAGGAAGATGGATAAATTGTTTCTGCAATGCGTAATTGTAAATCAGAAAAAATAACAGCAAATCAAAAACAGTATTTGCTCCTCCGCAGGCTGCATACCTGAATGTAGTTCTATCAACAATTTTGCTGAAGAAAGGATAGAAAAGATCTAATATATACTCTATTGCCTTTTTCAAAAAGCCTGATTAAAATTTCAAGATATAGGTTGTATGCTTTTTAGCATAGGTTGCACCAACTGCCTGATGCAATGCAAGCATTTTTGAATTGAAGTCACCCACCCATGAGAGTTCCAGTTCTTCATAATGACCCAGCGGTTGAACGTACTCCTGCAGTTTCATGAACATGCAGGATTCGAGTCCCTGGTTTCTGTATAATTCCTTCGTCCCCATGATCACTGCCCTCATTTTTTTATGCTTGATCGTCCATTTATTCCACAGAAATTTCAATTTTCCAATCAGGTTCAATTTGCCTTGGAGTCCATTGATCAATTCATTCGTATCCGGAAGAATCATCACAAATGCAACAGGCTCTCCTGTTGATGTATAACTGAACCAGATCAAATTAGGATCCATTACAGGTTTGATTTTTTCCAGTGTCTCCATGATGGTAGCATCTGTTACCTCTGTGAAATTTTCAAAGTCCTTCCAAGCATCATTGTAGATTTCTTTGAAATCCATTGCGAATTTGGGTATTTGATTGGTATCGAGCGGCTTGAACAGATGCCCATTTCTCCTCTCCACCCACTTGGCAATCTTGATTACTTTTTCAGGCATTCCTTTTTTTACATCGATCTTGTTGGAAATCTGTTCGTATTTAACCTTGAATCCATAGTCGATGAAAAACTGTTGGTAATAAGGAGGATTGTAATTCATTCCGTAATATGGATTGGTAAATCCATCCACCAGCAATCCCCACCACATGTCGGTCTCTCCAAAATTGATAGGTCCCATCATACCCCTCATGCCATTTTCATGCAACCATGACTTGGCCTGGTCCAGCAATGCAAAAGCAGCTTCCTTGTCGTTGATACACTCAAAGAATCCGCATCCACCTGTTGGGACTTCTTCATTGAAAGCTTTTTTATTGTTGATGAAAGCGGCAATTCTCCCGATGGGGTTGCCGGTATCATCAAGCAACATCCACCTTATACATTTGCCAAAAGTGAAAAAATTGTTTTTTGAAGGATTGAATACAGCTTCAATATCATTGAATAGAGGACAAATCCAGTTGGGGTCATTCTTGTAAATGACAAAGGGTACTTGTAAAAATTGCTTTGCGGTGACTTGATCCGCTACTTCTACTAATCTCATTGTTGGAATGGCAAATTTACCGAATATGCCTCAATTAAAATAGGGGGAATCGTACCTTTGCTGCAACTCAGCATACATGTTAACAGATTTTATCAGAAGCAAGTCACTCGATGCCATTTCAGCCCTTTACAACATCAAACTGTCTGATAAAGAGCTTCAGGTAAACATCACCAAACCTGAATTTGATGGTGATTACACAGTGGTACTTTTTGCACTTGTAAAATCGCTGAAAAAGAGTCCGGATGAAATAGGCCATTCCATCGGACAATACCTGATTGAAAAAGAGCATGCTAGTTTTGAAGCTTACAACATTATCAAAGGATTTCTAAATCTGACAGTTCGCAGTGATTTCTTTTTGGATATGTTGAACAAACATTACCAAGATCCATGCTTTGGAAAGGCTCCCATGAACGGTAAAAAAATCATGGTCGAATATTCCTCCCCCAATACAAATAAGCCTTTGCACCTGGGACATCTACGAAATAACTTTTTGGGTAGAAGCATTGCTGAAATATTGAAAGCAAATGGATACGATGTCGTAAAAACATGCATTGTCAACGACAGAGGTGTTCATATATGCAAGAGCATGGTCGCATGGAAAAAATTTGCCACTGGCGCAACTCCTGCATCTACCCAGAAGAAAGGCGATCACTTTGTAGGTGATTATTATGTACAATTCAATGACGCATACAAATCTGAAGTAGAAGCATTGGTTCAACAAGGCATGGATAAAGTCCAGGCCGAGAAAGAAGCTCCCATCATGAAGGAAACGCAACAGATGCTGATTGATTGGGAAAATGGAAAATCGGATGTGATAGCACTCTGGAAACAAATGAACCAGTGGGTATATGATGGATTTGATGTTACCTATAAAAGAATTGGTTCTGATTTTGAAAAAACTTATTACGAGAGCAATACCTATCTGCTGGGAAAAGATACGATAGAAGAAGGACTGAAAAAAAATGTTTTCTTCAAAAAATCAGATGGGAGTGTTTGGATTGATTTAACAGCCGAGGGACTCGACGAGAAATTGGTGCTGAGAGGCGATGGCACTTCAGTCTATATCACACAAGATATCGGACTCGCACAATTGAAGTACGAGGAGTACAAAATCGACCAAAGCATTTATGTAGTGGGCGATGAACAGAACTATCACCTGAAAGTATTGCAGCTGATTTGCAAAAAATTGGGACTCCCCTATGCAGATGGTATTCATCATTTGTCTTACGGTATGGTAGAACTGCCTACCGGCAAAATGAAGAGCAGAGAAGGTACAGTGGTTGATGCCGACGATCTCATCGATGAAATGGTGAATATAGCGGCAACCCATACACAGGAATTGGGTAAAGTAAAAGACTTTACCGAAACAGAATTGAAAGATTTGTATGATACGATAGGCATTGGAGCATTGAAGTTTTTCCTACTCAGGGTGGATCCCAAGAAAAAAATGATTTTCAATCCAGAGGAATCGATCGATTTCCACGGATTTACTGGTCCCTTTATCCAATATACACACGCGCGGATCAAAAGTGTACTGAGGAAAAATGAAATAGCACCTGCTCCTTTGGTATTGTCTTCCCCTTTGCACAAAATGGAAAAGGAATTGCTGGTGCAGTGCGAATTGTTTGAGCAAACACTTTCTGGAGCAGGACAGTCACTTGACCCATCAACGCTTTCCATGTATCTCTTCCAATTGGCACAGAGTTTCAATTCATTCTATGCTGCGTTGAGTATTTCCAGTGCTGAATCAGAAGAGAAAAAGCAACTCAGGCTCAAGATTTCTTCGTTGGTAGCAACCATCCTCCAATCTGGGATGCACCTATTGGGTATTCAGGTTCCAGAAAAAATGTAATCAGTTCACTTTCTTCAAAACGATGCCTGCCAAGGGTGGCAATTGCAGCAGGAGATGATTGTTTTGATCTTTGTCAGTAACAGTTGCTAACAATTCAAGATTGTTATACTGATCTGTTCCCCAAAATGCTTTCTTGTCACTGTTGAAGATTTCTTTCCAAGTTCCCTTACTGTTCATTTTCACCTTCCAGCTTGTTCTTTGAACGGGTGTCATGTTCAAGATAATCAGGAGTTCATCATCGGATGATTTACCTCTTCTGAAAAAAGATATGACAGATTCTTCACGGTGATTGAGTTCATGCCATTCGAATCCGGTTGGATTGAATTGCTGGTAACTCAGCGCTGATTCTTTTTTCACCAAATGAGCAAGAGCACTGACACATTTTTTCATCCCTGCATGGCAATCGTACTGGAGCAAATCCCAGCGCAATGAAGTTTTATAGTTCCACTCATCGGTTTGTCCGAATTCATTTCCCATGAAAAGCAATTTACCTCCAGGATGCATGAACATGTATGTATAGAGTAGTCGGAGATTTGCAAATTTCTGCCATTCATCTCCTGGCATTTTATAAATCAAGGGTGATTTACCGTGTACTACTTCATCATGGCTCAGTGGCAACATGAAATTTTCATCATAGTAATACATCATGCTGAACGTGAGTTGATTTTGCTGAAACTGTCTGAATACGGGATCCTGCTTGAAATACCTCAATGTGTCATGCATCCATCCCATCATCCACTTCATTCCAAATCCAAGTCCATCCTGGTACGTTGGACGAGAAACACCGTGCCAGTTGGTGGCCTCTTCTGCAATGGTTTGAACTCCCTTGAAATCACGGTAAACCATTTCATTCATGTTTTTCAGGAATTCAATGGCTTCGATATTTCCATTTCCGCCGAACTCATTGGGCTCCCACTCTCCTTCATTTCTGGAATAATCTAATTTCAACATGGAAGAAACTGCATCAACACGGAGTCCGTCAATGTGAAAACAATCCAACCAGAATCTTGCATTGCTGATCAAAAAAGATCTTACCTCACCTCTTCCATAATTGAATATATAACTGTTCCAATCCGGATGATAGCCTTTTCTCATGTCAGCATACTCATAAGTATGTGTACCATCAAACATGAAAAGACCGTGACTGTCATATGGAAAATGTGATGGCACCCAATCTAAAATGACCCCAATTCCTTCCTGATGAAAATAATTGATCATCGCCATGAACTCTTCCGGATGACCGAAACGTGATGTGGGAGCAAAATATCCAGTCCCCTGATAGCCCCAGCTTCCATCGAATGGAAATTCCATTACAGGCATCAATTCAACATGGGTGAATCCCATTTCCTTTACATAGGGCACCAATCTTTCTGCAATTTCCCAATAAGAGAAAAAAGATTCTTCGTTGAAAGGATCAGGCTTCATCCAACTACCCAGATGAACCTCATATACTGTGTATGGCGCATCCAGGTTGTTATGTGCCTCCCTGTTGTCCATCCATTTATCATCCTTCCACTCAAATTCAATATTCCAGGTAATACTTGCCGTCAAGGGTTTCTTCTCCCAATAATGTGCATAAGGATCACCTTTTTGCATGAGTTTTCCCTGAAATCCTTTGATGGCATATTTGTACACCTCTCCTCTGACACAATGGGGAATGAACCCTTCCCAAATTCCGCTTTGATCGAGTCTCACGTACAATGGATGAACACCTTCTTTCCAATCATTGAAATTTCCAACTACACTGACTTCGGTTGCATTGGGAGCCCACACTGAAAAGTAGGTGCCTTCTTTACCCAGCACAGTAAGCTGCTTGTTCCCAAAATAGACATACGCATTGTAAAGAGTGCCGCTTTGAAAATTGCGAATGATTTCTTCGTTGAACAATGAATAATTCCAAACAGACTTGGTGGCATCTATAAAATGAACATCTTCGTATGCTTTGTTCGTTTTATTGGATGGTTTCTTCATTGCGTTGTTTGAAAATTATTTCAATTCAAATACATGAAATGATACAGGGGGAATGGCAATAGAATTTTGATTGATGGTAATGGTTTTTTTATTTAAAATATCCAGCAGGACCTTATTCTGAGAAACCATTTCGCTGAAAGCAGACATTTGTATATTTTCTTCTTTGTTAGATGTATTTACTACGCACATGATTTTATGCTTATCTGAAACACGAAAATAGACATAAACTCCATTTTTGGGGATGAATTGAATCAGTTTGCCTTTGGTAAGCGCGGGACTACCTTTTCTGAACTGCGCGAGTGATTTGAAAAAGTCAAATGCTTCCTGTTCTCTTTCTGATCTCCCACTGGCACTGAATTTATCGGTATTGTCTGATTGCCATCCACCCGGAAAATCCAATCGAACCGCTGCATCATTGGGATCTTTGAAGTTCTTCATGAGAATTTCGGTCCCATAGTATACCTGAGGAATCCCCCTTGTGGTAAGCAATAATCCGAGTCCAATTTTATATTTGTTCATGCTCTCTCCTGCCATGGAAAAAAATCTGTTCATGTCATGGTTGTCCAGAAAAATGCAATTGGTGAATGGATCTTTGTATAGAAAATCCTGTGACAAAGTGGTATACACTTTCATGATGCCTTCGTTCCAACCGAAAGGCTGATTGAGTAAATCCATAGTAGCAGCTTGCAGGGGAAAATCAGTCACACCTTTGATTTGATGCTTGAAAGCAGTATTCATGTTGTTCTGGGTGAAGTAAGCACTTCCAGCTACAGTGTTTGTCCACGCCTCTCCAAAAACAGTCAGCTTCGGATATTCTCGAAGCAATGCAGCATTGATATCATTTAGGAATTGCTCATCACAATATTTATAGGTATCAACCCTCCATCCATCGATGGCAAATTCTTCGGTTGACCAGATATTTTGTTGGATCATGTATTTGGCAACATAGGTATTGGATAAATTCAAATCAGGCAAATGCGGTACGAACCAACCGCCAATCATTCGATTCTTTTCTGAGGCAGTTGCATAGGGATCAAAGAAAACTTCTTCACGATGATCTGGACCCGTATACACCGGCCATTGATTCAACCAATCGTTCATGGGCGGATCCAATACCGTGTGGTGGTGATTGCCTATGTGATTGTAAACAGCATCCTGCAACACCTTCAAACCTTTTTGATGTGCAGCTTGTACAAGACTTTTGTAAGCTTCGTTTCCACCGAAACGTTTATCTACCTTGTAATGGCTGGTGATCCAATAGCCGTGGTAGCCACTCATCATCCAAATACTTTCTTTCATAATGGGCATATCATTCTCCATAACAGGAGTCATCCATATGGATGTGACACCCAAATCTTTTAGATAATCCAATTTGGATGCAACGCCTGCCAAATCACCTCCATGTCTCGCAGAAGGATTTTTCCTGTCAGACAATGTATCCCTCAAATCTTTGAATGCATCGTTGGTTGGATCTCCATTCACGAATCTGTCGGGCATGATCAGGTAAATCAAGTCCTCAGAACGAACACCCTGGTGCATGGAAGCATTTTTTACACGTGACTTCAATTCATAATTGAAAGTTTTGCCATCTGAAAAAACCATGGTGTAGATACCTGGTTTGGCTGACGAAAGTATTTCCAAGTCAACAAACAGGTAATGTTTGTTTTCGGGTTGAAATATTTTTTTGATGGCTATACTGGATGACTTGAAAGTCAACGATGGTGTGAGATTTTCATTGCTGTGGATCATCAATTGAATAGACGAATGCTTCATGCCTGTCCACCAATGAGAAGGATAAACATTGATCTGAGCGATGCTCCATTGAATACAAATAGAAAATACACAAGCCAATAAAGAACGAATCATATAAAAGTTTTTATTTTTTTTCAGCTGGATCATATACATAAACAACGCTGATTGCAGCACAAATCATAAAAATACCTGCCAATACAATTGCGTAGATTGATTGTCCGTTGTACAGATGTTTCACAATCCATCCCCCAACAAATCCATTGATGATTTGTGGAAGGGTGATGAAGAAATTGAAGATACCCATATAAATACCCAGCTTTCCTGCCGGGATGGAAGCCGACAGAATCACATAGGGCATAGCCAGAATCGATGCCCATGCCAGTCCCACGCCTACCATGGAATATTTCAGCATCGACGGATCTTCAATAAAATATATGGAAATCAATCCGATTCCACCAGCCAAGAGTGAAATTGCATGTGTCAATCTGCGGTTGATCTTTCTGGCCAAAACAGGAAGCAGCAATGCATAAAACATGGCTACCAAATTATAAACGCCGAATGCGGAACTGACTTTGTTCCCAGCTTCGTTGTAGGCAACTGACTGACTATAGTTTCCTGAAAGCTTATAAATATGTGTCGCGACAGCATCTGTGGTGAACACCCACATGCTGAACAATGCAAACCAGCTGAAAAACTGAACGAGTCCCAGTTGTTTCATTGTTCTCGGCATCTGTTTGAAATCTGTAAAAATTTCTGAAAGTCCCCCGCCTTTGGATTCCGCTTTGCCATGGTATTTCTCATACTCATGAGGAGGATATTCTTTTGTAAAGAAAATGGTTATTAAAATGGATGCAATAAAAACGACAGCACCTATATAAAATGAATACTTGATGTTATTCGCTACACCATCACTTCCTGCATTCATGCTGATGCCATTGGTGGCTAAAAATTCGGGCAATGCTGAACCAGCAACTGCTCCCAGGCCAATTAAAAATGTTTGTATACTGAAACCTGAGGCACTTTGTTGATGAGATAAATTGTCTGCAACCAATGCCCGGAATGGTTCCATGGCAATATTAAAAGAAGCATCCATGACCATTACCATACCTGCTCCAATCCACAGTGCTGGTATGATGGCAGTAAAGTTTCCTGAATTAGGAAGCATAATCAATGCTATACTGGAAAGGATAGCTCCTGCAAGAAAAAATGGTTTTCTGCGTCCCAATCTGTTCCAAGTTTTATCGCTGTAGTGACCAATGATGGGTTGAACAATCATACCAACCAAAGGAGCAACAATCCAAAACATGGGAAGCTGTTCCACATCTGCACCGAATGATCTTAAAATTCTACTTGTATTTCCATTCTGTAATGCAAATCCGAATTGAATTCCAAGAAATCCAACGCTCATCAAAAAGATCTGGCTGATGCGCAGCAAAGGTTTTTCTGTTGTTTTTGATTGAATGGCATCAATGCTTGCATGTCCCATACGGCAAGGGTTTTAATGTGTTTAAATTACACAATATGGAAGTTACGAAAAAGGGCTGATTTCAGCATTAAATAACAAATCCATCAGGAAGCACTGCTCCTTTCTTTACTACAACAATACCGTCTTTAATGGTATACAGCAGGTGATCGGAATTGGTTAAATGTTTGCCTCCATTGATCCTGACGTCATTTCCTATGCGGCAGTTTTTATCAATGATGGTATTTTTTATATAGCATCTCTCTCCGATACCAAGTTTTGGGAGTCCGTTGGTGACAGATGCGTTCATCTCTTCCAAAGTTTCGTAGTAATCGGTACCCATGATATAGCAACTGACAATGGTTGTTCCATATCCTATGCGGGTTCTGATTCCGATTACAGAATTCTCTACCCTTGAAGCGTTGATGATGCAACCCTCTGCAATAATGGTTTTTTCCAAAGTGGTACCACTGATTTTTGCAGGCGGCAACATCCTGGCTCTTGTATATACAGCTTTTTTATTGTCAAAGAGATTGAACTCTGGTACGTCTTTGGTAAGTGCAAGGTTGGCTTCAAAAAATGAATGAATATTTCCTATGTCTGTCCAATACCCTTCGTATTGAAAACTGACAACTTTGTGTTTATTGATGGAAAATGGAATGATTTCTTTTCCAAAATCAGTTGCATCTTTAAAATCCTCCAACAGAGAATTGAAAAGGGTATTACGGTTGAAGATATATATACCCATGCTGGCCAGGTAATCTCTTCCTTGTGCCTTCATGGCATCACCTGTATCACTTACCCAGTCCTTCAACACTTCTTTCTTTGGTTTTTCTATAAAAGATTGAATGATATTATCACCTCCCTTTTTTAAAATGCCAAACTCGGTTGCTTCTGCCGCACCGACAGGTATGGTGGCAATGGAAATCTCTGCATTATTTTTGATATGGTCTTCAATCATTTGATGAAAATCCATTTGATAAAGCTGATCACCTGATAAAATCAACACATACTCAAAATCCTGTTGATTGATATGCCTCAAAGATTGTCTCACTGCATCTGCTGTTCCCTGAAACCAAGCCGGATTATCGGGAGTTTGTTCAGCAGCAATGATATCCACAAAAGCAGCGCTGAAGACACTGAAATGATAAGTGTTCTTGATGTGTTTGTTCAAGGAGGCTGAATTGAATTGGGTAAGGACATACATCCTTCCGATATCAGAATTCAAACAATTGGAGATGGGAATATCCACCAATCGATACTTACCTGCAATGGGAACAGCCGGCTTGCTTCTTGTTGAGGTAAGCGGTGAAAGCCTGGAACCAGCACCTCCTCCCAATATAACTGCCACAACACTTTTTATCATTGCTTTATGTTTTAATCAATTTAGTAAAAACTTTGGTAAAGATTCACATAATCATTCGCACTTCTGGTCCAGCTGAAATCCAATGCCATTATTTTTTTTCGAATTGTACTGAAAGTCTCCTTTTGGTGATACAGTTCAGTTGCCCTGAAGATGGCATGCGTGATATTACCAACAGAAGTATTTAAAAAAGTAATCCCGTATCCCCCGTTTTCACCCACATCTCTGACAGTGTCTTTGAGTCCGCCTGTTGCCCTTACAACAGGCACGGTTCCGTATTTCATTGCGTATAGCTGATTCAGACCGCATGGCTCCACTCTCGAGGGCATGAGCAAAAAATCAGCTCCTGCATACATCAGGTGACTCAATTTTTCATTGTATCCGATGTAAACATTGTAATCCTGTTTTGCATAATTTTTCAATAATGACAATCCAGATTCCACTTCAGTTTCACCGCTTCCCAATACAAGGAAATTCATTTTTCTTCCGATGAATTGGAAACTGTCATATATGGATTGAGGCAAGAGATCTGCACCTTTTTCGCCAACAAGCCTTCCAATAAAAACAAAAAGTGGTTTGTTCGGATCGAGTCCGAATTCTTTGCAAAGCAATTCCTTGTTTTTGGATTTTCCTTCTGATATGGTTTTCTCTGAATAGTGGTGATCTAAATAAGTATCTTTCTGTGGATCCCAAACTTCGTAATCAATTCCGTTGATGATACCACTGCATTTTCCTTTTTCATATTCGAAGAGCGGCTCCAATCCATTGCTCATGTGTTTCAGTTTACCCAAATAATTATTGCTGACAGTTGTAACCTTCCAAGCGCATTTGATGGCTGATGCAAGTGGATTGATGGCACCCTGCCATTCAAGCATACCACGTTTCCAACTGTCCCATTGCGGCAAATAGGTAGTTTTATCCCAACCAAACGAACCCTGGTACTGTGCATTGTGTATGGTCAAAACAGATGGAACCGATTCAAGTCTTTTGAATGCATAGGTATGTTGCATGATAAAAGGAATCAAACCGGCATGGTGATCATGCACATGAATGACATGCGGAAGTGTATCCCATGAGCATACCCAATTGGCGAAAGCTATTTGAAAAGCACAAAACCGCTCTACATCATCTTCGTATCCATATACTTTTTCTCTGTCCAACAAACCATTGATATCAATCAAATAGAGTCCGAATCCCTGTGCATCGGATTTTTCTTTGATCACTGTGTAATCAAACCACCAATGGCCCAAGTTGGATGAAGCCTTGTGCACCACTTCCCAGTCATGGTTGTACAAATACTTGGATCTGTACATGGGCATTACCACACTTGCATCATGACCCAGTTCATTTAAAAATTTCGGCAATGATCCAACTACATCACCCAATCCACCTACTTTGGCAACTGGATAACATTCTGCACTTACATGAACGATTTGCATACAACGGATGGCTGTTAAAAACTTAAAATCTGTATCTTGTTAAATATAATTATTTTCAGCTTACCAAAACTAATGTCATTATGAATCAACAAACGAAGTGGTCTCAATTTGGAGTATTGATTACAGTATTCTTTTTCTGGGGCTTTGTGGCTGCATCCAACAGTATTTTCATCCCTTTTTGCAAGAAGTTTTTTCAATTGGATCAAATTCAATCACAATTGATTGGATCTGCCTTCTATGGGGCTTACTTTTATGGATCACTGATTTTGTACATTGTTTCTTATGTGAGCGGAACTGATTTGTTGAACAAAATTGGTTATAAAAAGGGCATCATCTACGGACTCTTGATTTCATTTGTAGGTGCCATTGCATTGGCATTCATCAGTGGGTCGGGCAATGCAACATTCGGACTCGTACTGGTTTCTTTTTTCATCATTGCATTGGGATTTTCACTGCAGCAAACATCGGCTCAGCCTTTTGCTGTAGCGCTGGGTCCTGAGGAAACAGGCACCCACCGTCTCAACATGGGCGGAAGTGTAAACTCTTTTGGAACACTGTTGGGTCCCTTGGTTGTAAGTGTAATGCTTTTCGGCAGCATTACGAGTGTGAAAGAGGCTTCCATTGAGAATATTCAGGAGTTGTATTTCTTTCTTGCCGGACTCTTTATCATTGCAGCCATCATTTTTGCTTATGCCAAGCTTCCAAAAACCACCTCAGACGAAAAATTGGAAAAGAGTCCCAAGGCGATGGTTGTGCTGCTTATCATTGGACTCGTTTTTCTTCCAGTTCTCTTTTCTGATTTGGTAAAAGAAGTCACAGGCATCAGCAAAGCGCTGATCATCATCAGTTCTCTCGCCATCATCTTGACCACACTTTTCTTCTCAATGCTGAGTGCAAAGAAGAATCCAGAGGGATGGGGAGCCATGGCTTACCCCCAACTGGTATTGGGTATGATTGCCATATTCATATACGTGGGAGTGGAAGTAACGATTGACAATAATTTTGGAGCGTTGTTGAAAAAGAATGCTTTTGGAGGATACGATGAATCTCATATTTCACATCTTGTCTCTTTGTATTGGGGTTCTTTGATGATTGGTAGATGGACAGGTGCTATCAGTGTCTTCAACCTTAGCAAGCCTATGAAGAAATTCATGGTCATGGTAGTTCCTTTCGTCGCATTTGGCGTAATACTCCTTGTGAACATCATCAAAGGAAATGACGTGTCAGACTTTTTGATGTATCCCATCTGCATAGCCATTGGTGTAATTGCTTTCATATATGCCAACGAGCAACCGGTAAAACTCCTGCTCTCCGTTTCAGTGTTGGGTGCAATAGCAATGGTTGTAGCGCTGACCACAACTGGAATGGTTGCCAATTTTGCAATCATCAGCACCGGAATGTGTTGTTCCGTGATGTGGCCTGCCATATTTGCATTGGCCGTAAATGGCATTGGTAAATACCAAAGCCAAGGCTCTGCCTTTTTAATCATGATGATCTTGGGCGGTGCAATCATACCGCCTGCACAGGGAGCCATCATCGATCTTGAATCTGTCAACGATGCAGGCGTGCACACTTTCACACAATTGTCTTATGTTGTACCCCTGGTATGTTTTGCATATTTGGCATGGCATGCAGTGCAAACCAGAGCTGTCTTAAAAAAACAAGGACTCGATGTGGATGCGCAGGTAGCAAGTGGACATTGATCCCATTTCTTTGTAAATTAAGCAGCTATATATATGGCTGCTTTTTTATATTAAATCGTGAACGATGAGTACGAATGAACCTTTGGCAATAGGTGTTGATATTGGTGGAACAGGAACAAAATTTGGAATTGTAGACAGAAACGGCAATGTGCTTTTCTCCAGTGAAATGTCAACCAAAAAACACAAAACCATTGATACGTTTATCGATGAATTGCATGAGCAATTGAGCACTCTGATTGAAAAAGCAGGTGGCATTGGTAGAATGCGTGGCATTGGTATGGGAGCACCCAATGGAAATTTTTACAGCGGTACAATAGAATATGCACCCAACTTGCCATGGAAAGGCATCATACCCATCGCCAAACTAGTGAGCGATAAATTCAAACTGGATGTTACCCTTACCAACGACGCCAATGCTGCAGCCATCGGTGAAATGATGTACGGCGCAGCGAAGGGGATGAAAGATTTTATCATGATAACACTTGGCACTGGCGTTGGAAGCGGATTTGTTGCAAATGGACAACTGATATACGGACACGATGGATTTGCAGGTGAAATCGGTCACACCATCGTAATACCTGATGGAAGAATTCATGATGGAACGGGCAAAAAGGGTTCATTGGAAAGTTATGCATCAGCAACAGGTGTAAGATTAACCGCACTGGAAGTGTTGGAGAACAGCAACGAACCTAGTCTCTTGAGAAACCTTGATAAAGAAGCAATTGATTCCAAAGCTGTATATGATGCAGCCATCAAGGGAGATCAATTGGCCTTGGAAATATTTGAATTCACTGGTAAAATTCTGGGTATATCACTCGCCAATGCAGTGATGATAAGCAGTCCAGAGGCAATTATTTTATTCGGTGGACTCACCAAGGCTGGAGATTTGATTTTAAAACCTACCAGACAACATATGGAGGAAAACCTCATCCAGGTATTTCAAAATAAAGTCAAGATACTCATCAGCCATCTCAAAGAATCAGATGCTGCCATCTTGGGTGCCAGTGCATTGGTTTGGGAAAAAGAAAAATAATCAACTGTTTTTCAATGCAAGCTCCTGCTCCCAGGCCTTTTTGCCATAACCCGGAATAACATGTTTTTCGCTGTGGTATGAAGATCGTACCAGTGGTCCACTCTCTACGTAATCAATTCCCAGTGAATATCCAATTTCTTTGTATTCAAAAAATTCATCCGGATGTACAAAACGGTGAACAGTTAAATGTTTTTTGGTTGGCTGCAGGTATTGTCCAATTGTAATCACATCAACACCATTGTCAGCCAAATCCTTGATGGTTTGAACGACTTCTTCTTTTGTTTCACCCAATCCAAGCATGATACCTGATTTGGTTCGCATGCCGCCTTGTTTCAATTTTCTGAGCACCTCCATGCTTCTCCAGTATTTTGCCTGAATCCTCACCTTGCGAGTCAATTGTTCTACTGTTTCAATGTTATGAGAAACAACTTCTGGAGCAGCATCTACAATGCGCTGGATTTGATCATCGATCCCTTTGAAGTCAGGTATCAATGTCTCCAATGTTGTATCTGCATTGAGAGATTTAACTGCACGAATGGTATTGTACCAAATGGTACTGCCTCCATCTGAGAGTTCATCGCGATCAACTGATGTGATCACGGCATGTTTCACCTTCATCAGGTGGATGGCTTCCGCAACTCTTTGTGGCTCATCCCAATCTACCGCATCGGGTCTACCGGTAGCAACCGCACAAAATCCACAGCTTCTTGTACATACATTTCCAAGGATCATGAAGGTGGCAGTGCCTGCACCCCAACACTCTCCCATATTGGGACAATTACCGCTTTCACAAATTGTATGCAGTTTATGAGTATCAACGAGTGATCTAACATGTCTGTAGCTCTCACCTATGGGGAGTTTAACCCTCAGCCAATCAGGTTTTTTTTGTCTTTCTTCAGTTGTGGTAGCATTCATCACCCATCAATTTGACCGCAAAGTTAATCTACTTCCTTCTTCCAAAATTCAAGGCGATGAATCCGGATGGAAAGAAGGATCTGCCAGAAACATCGATCATTTGAACTACTTTCTTAGAATACATATCAGCCATGAAGCCGACTTCTATTGCAGAAACTACCTGATTGAATCTTGCCCAGTCAAATCTGAGGGATGCTTTTGCATAGACACCGGGATTGAATTTTATTTCATTCCACCCTTTTCTCAAGCCAGCTCCCCCAATAATATCTTTTGTGGGATCCAGGTTCAAAAATGCGTCTTTGGTTTCAGACTGATATTTGAGATACGCCACTCCGGTATCTACTGAGAATTGAATATAATATGGCCTCAATAAACCAGCACTGAATCCACCTACCAATATACCATAAACTGCCACACCGTTTTTGTTGCTCTTGCCGCCAATCATGATTTGAGTTCCTATTCCCAGTTTGGCCTGATAAAAAATATTTTGTTTCCCAAAAACAAACGGTCGACCGAAATAGGCAAATCCACCGTTGATGCTTCCAGGATTAGATTGTTTCTGCTCCTTTCGATGTTGCTTTTCAGTCAATTCAAGTTGAATGATAGTGGTTTTGTATGCAGAGGATGAAAAACCTTTTTCAAATGCAATTCCCCATCCATCATGGTGGTTTTTAATGGAAGTAATGCTTTGTTTCTCAAATGCAGGCACCCCTTCTTCCTCATTTCTCAACATCTGGTTGATCCTGTTGTGTTTTTCCATCCTTGCTTGTTCTTTGGTTTTTTGTTGAGCAAAAACGTTGGAAGAAAGGATGGTTACAGGTATTGTGATAAAGAATAAAATCTTTTTTGAGATCAGCATGTTGGGAGAATGTATTGTAAATTTATGCAAAAAAGTATGACATCGAGAGTTACCTATACTGGCGAATTGAGAACTTTAGCAACCCATTTGCAATCAGGCTCAAATATTGAAACCGACGCTCCTATAGACAATCATGGAAAAGGAGAAAGATTCTCTCCAACTGATCTGATCGGAACCTCGCTGGCAGCCTGTATGTTGACCACGATGTCCATCCGGGCCAAAGAACTTGAACCAAGGCTGAGAAATGTATTTACAGAAACAGAGAAAATCATGTCAGCCGCACCCAGACGCATCAGCGGGATCAATATTAAATTTCACTGGCCTACTGATCAGACATTCACCGAAGAGGAAAAGAAATTATTGGAAGAAATTGCCTGGAGCTGCCCTGTGAAGGAAAGCATTCATCCAGATATCAAATTGCAGGTTCATTTCAATTGGTAACATGGATGAATGTACTATTTGCATATGCCAATAAGCCCTGTGTATGCAAAGCTGTTAATCCAACATCATTCCCAACATATCTTCTGGTAATATGATTGTTTTCTGGATCGAGTGAAGATATCCATTCGATTCCTTTTCTCTTGTAGGTTAAATTTCCTGTGAAAGAAGCATACGCAATCAAGAATGGAGTGAAAACATTGATGCACATTCTTTCATACAGCGATTTTCCAAATACCTCTTTGATCTCTCTGACAACTCCGTTATCCTATAGTCTGACGCTAAAACGGCTTTAAATCATTGTACTGAAGGTATAATTCCAGGTATTCGAGAATTCTTTTTTCCGGAAAATTCATTGGCCGCATTCTAAATTTCATAAACAAGACATGACAATCTTTGATGTTATATGCATTTTTCAAAAGTTGAAACGTTTGGATTTCTTGATGTCCCATCCATTCAAACATTCCAGCCTGACCCAGCATGATGCATTTCAAATGGTAAGCATCGACATGAATCCTTTTATTTAAAAAAGGTTTGACTGAATCAATTATAGCTTCAAATGCAGCACCATTCAATGGGAGTCCAAATGCATAAAAAACCTTCTTCCAAAAAACAATATGCCAGTCACATTCATTTGATTTTAGATTCAATAGTGTAGCATGTGCTTTTCTTTCAATTCTTTCCATTCCCATGTTTTTCAACGTTTCAACTGGCGGCATGTCAATGCAGCCTGTTGAAAAATTGTCGATGATAAAAGGACAGGACTGCTCAGTGGGAAACAGATGCATGTAACGTGATAGCTCCAGCGTGGGACAACGGACAAATGAGTCCATGTTGTGTTTCCATACTACATGCAAAATAACATTCCGATAAAAATCATCATGGTCATGTTTGTGATGAAACCAATCACTGCTGTTGATATGTATCTCAACAGAGCCCACCCATAACATTCCACCTATCTCAATTCTTGCATGAAGAGAATCAGGACCCTGATTGAAATTGATTTCTCCACCATAAATGATATTCAACAAATCACCATTGACGATCCGCAAGTTTCTACATTTTCTTGACATACTTAACCAATAAAGCTGCAGATTGATTTCTTTCATGGATCAACAAATCAATCAAAAAAGTAAATGCCAAAAAGAGGAAATGGCGCAATAAATTGAGAAAAAAACTAAGAAAAAGATTGTTTCAACATTTGAACAACCCAACTCACTGGCAGTCCCATTACATTGTAAAAATCACCCTGAATATTTTTAATGCCTATCACACCGATCCATTCCTGAATAGCATAAGCACCAGCCTTGTCATATGGTTTATACTGATCTACATAATGTTCAATTTGCGCATCTTCAATGTCATGAAATGCGACCTGTGTTCGATCAAAAAAAGTTTCTGTTTTCTTGGGCGATTTGATCTCTACTGCCGTGATCACTTCGTGGGTCTTTCCGGAAAGCTTTTTCAAGATGCCGATGGCATGATCCCTGTTTTCAGGTTTTCCGATGATTTCTCCATTCAGCACAACAATCGTATCGGCGGCGATCAATATAAAATCATCCAGTGAATCTGAAATTTGATCTGCGACAGCTTGATTTTTTTTTGAAGCAATCTGCATTGCTACAAGCTCAGGTGCTAACCCTTCATCAAAGGATTCGTCCGCATCAGAAACCATCACTTCGAAATCTATTTCCGCCCATTCCAACAACATTTTTCTGCGTGGAGACCCAGAAGCAAGTATTATTTTTTTCATCAGTAATAATAATGATATAAAATCATGGAGAGTATACCCATCAGCATCAGGAGCTTTACTTGCTGGCTTAACTTGGTGTAATCTTCAATGGATACAGCTTTCTTTAGGTTCAGAAAAATAGATATAAGCATCAGCAGCAATGTAGAAGCAATAAAAAGACTGATCAGGTACCAACGGCTGAACAAGGCATACACCATGATGGCTGATAAAGCACCAAATAATACAATCAACCAAACTGATACAAAGACCTTGCTAGCATGTATGCCCCATGCAATGGGCATTGTTCTGCATCCATATTTTCTATCCCCCATCTCATCCTCCATGTCTTTGATGACCTCCCTGACAAGCGATACCATAAACGCAAATCCACCATACAGAATGGCCAATTTATATATATTGATAAGTGCAAGATGAGAGGATGGCATCCAACTGCCCGATTTCCAATTGATTTCACAGACAAATAGCATGAAAATAACCCAAGCCGTAAGCAGGGATATTATGATGTTGCCTGAGAGCAATTTCTTTTTGAAAGTGGTTGAATAGAACCATAATAAAATCACAGCAATGCCGTTCAAGAGGAACAACAGAAAATTGTTGAGCTGAATGGAAACATAGGCGGTAATGATGAGTCCAGCTATCGACAACATAAAATGCCACATCATCGCCCATCTTCTTGAAATATTTCTATCAACAATCAATTTGTCGGGCTTGTTGATTTTATCAATGTTCAAGTCAAAATAGTCATTGATGATATATCCTGCACCTGCAATAAACAACGAAGCGACCAACATCGAGTGAAATAGGTTGTATGAAAGCAAAGGATGTGTATTCAACAATCTTTCATAGGAACTTCGAATGATCAATTGATAAAAAAGGACCTGTGTGAGAGCAATGAACAGCAGGTTCTTGATTCTAATCAATTGAAGAAATGCACCAAGTTTTGACATGAATTGAATTTAAATGCTTGAGGACGAATTGTTAACATGCCATTTGTTCTGCGTTTTCATCACTTTTTCAATGACATCACGCACTGCTCCGTCACCGCCTTTTCGCAAAGAAATAAAATCAGCTTTTTCTTTTATTTCTGTCACAGCATCAGCTGGACACGTTTTGAGTCCGCATACACTGAACGCATCCAAGTCAGGTAAATCATCTCCCATGAACAAGACCTGATTCATTTCTAATTGATGCAGTGCCATCAGCTCCCTCAGTTTTTCTGATTTCATTTTTACTCTTTGAAAAAAACTGTTGACACCCAGGTATTTCAATCTTTTCTCTACAGGAACTGAAAATGAACCCGTGAGAACAGCCACATGAAATCCCTCTTGAACAGCCATTTGAATAGCGAGTCCATCTTTGATATCCATTTCCCTCAACCATTGTTCATCTTGTTGGATCAGCAATTTTCCATTGGTAAGTACCCCGTCAAGGTCAAATGCCAGCAATTTGATCTTGGAAAATCTGACAAGCAAATGTTCATCCATCCATCAAAATTAATCTTTCGGTTTGATTAAAGAAGATCAGTTTCCCTTAAGGAATTATTGCGTTTTATTTCAGAAAATAATTTTGAAAAAAATAAAAAGAATACAAATGCTTCAAATTGAATATTGATTTTCAGGTGATTATACACATGAATTGCAAAGAAAAAACTTCCGATTTTATCTGATTTAACATATTCATCGAACGACGCTTGCACCAAAAATCATTCGCTTTACCTTATTATTGCATCGATTTGAGGAAATTATGGCAAAAAAATTACTGATAGTTGAGTCCCCTGCGAAAGCAAAAACCATTGAGAAGATCCTGGGCAGCGATTTTGAAGTCAAAAGCTGTTATGGTCATATACGTGACTTGGAAAAGAGTGAAATGGGTATAGATGTGAAGAAAGGTTTTAAACCACGATACATTGTACCGGAAGAGAAGGAGAAAGTGGTGAAAGAATTAAAGCAATTGGCGAAAAAATCAGAAGAAGTATGGTTGGCGACGGATGAGGACCGTGAGGGTGAGGCCATCAGCTGGCATCTTTGTGAGGTACTCGGACTAGATCCATCCTCAACCAAAAGAATTGTTTTTCATGAGATTACCAAACCTGCTATCAAATCTGCCGTAGAGAAACCTAGGACAGTCAATATGAACCTGGTCAATGCGCAGCAAGCAAGAAGAATATTAGATAGAATTGTTGGATTTGAGCTCTCTCCTATTTTATGGAGAAAAATGAGCATGAAAAACAATCTGTCAGCGGGAAGGGTTCAAAGTGTTGCTGTGAAAATTCTGGTGGAAAGGGAAAGAGCCATCAATGCATTTGTACCAGTCAGTCACTTCAAAGTAGAAGCTTCATTCAAGGCAAAGGACATCAACGGTAAACCAGTTGTTTTCAAGGCTGAAGGATCCAAGAAAAATAATGAACAGGATGCACAAAAATTTCTGGAAGGATGCGTTCAGGCATCATTTAAAGTAGATGATATCCAGAAAAAACCATCCAAAAAATCACCTGCTGCACCTTTTACCACTTCCACTCTGCAACAAGAAGCGAGCAGAAAATTGGGATATGGTGTGAGCAAAACCATGTTGATTGCACAAAAATTATATGAAGCAGGACATATCACCTACATGAGAACAGACAGTGTGAGTCTCAGTGAGACTGCCATGCAGGACATATCCAATCAAATCACCAGTTCATACGGGAAGGATTTTCTTCAAACCAGAAAGTTCAAAAACAAAAACGAATCGGCACAGGAAGCACACGAAGCAATTCGTCCCACCTATATGGACAAAACATCTGTGGATATTGCAGATGGTCAACGCTTGTATGACTTGATTTGGAAAAGAACGATGGCCAGTCAGATGGCTGACGCTGAATTGGAAAAAACTATTGCAGATATTTCCATTTCTACACAACAGGAAAAACTCAAAGCCGAAGGTGAGGTCATGAAGTTCGAGGGATTCTTAAAAGTATACAACGAAAGCAAGGATGAAGAGGATGAGAATGAGGAGGAAAATGTAGAAGGGATGTTGCCTCCACTTGAAGTCGGACAATCTCTCGATCTGCAGCAGTTGACTGCCACAGAAAGATACAGTCGCCCACAACCCAGGTATACTGAGGCTTCTTTGGTAAAAAAGCTCGAAGAGCTCGGCATTGGTCGTCCGTCTACCTATGCACCCACCATCTCCACCATTTTGAAAAGAGGTTATGTTGAAAAACGAGAGAAAGAAGGTGCAAAAAGAGATTTCAGGGTACTTACACTTGAAAAAGGAAAAATCAATAGAATCGTTGATCAGGAAAATACAGGCGCAGAAAAAGGGAAATTATTTCCTACCGACCTTGGATCGGTTGTAACTGATTTTCTATCTCAATATTTCCATCACGTAATGGATTACGGATTCACTGCAAAAATTGAAAATGAATTTGACGAGATAGCTGAAGGTGATCAGGACTGGAGCAAGATGCTGAAAGACTTCTACTCTGCATTCAAAAAAGATGTCGATCATACCATGGAAAAAGCAGATCGCATCAGTGGTGAAAGAGAGTTGGGAAATGATCCTATTTCAGGAAAAAGAGTCATCGCCAGAATGGGTAGATATGGCCCAATGGTACAAATGGGCGAAACAACAGTAGAAGAAAAACCAAAGTTTGCCAAACTTAGAGCCGATCAAAGCATTGAAACCATTCAACTGAACGATGCGCTGGAGCTTTTCAAACTACCCCGTATACTGGGCTCATTTGAAGACAATGAAGTGCAGGTCAACATTGGAAGATTTGGACCATACATCGCTCACGATAAAAAGTTTTATTCGCTTTCCAAAGAGTATGCTCCGTATGAGATCTCACTTGAAACTGCCATACCCATCATCGAAGAAAAAAGAAAGGCGAAAGATGAACGCACCATCAAAGTATTTGAAAAAGAAAAAATTCAATTGCTCAAAGGACCATATGGTCCATATATAAAAAAAGGACTCCGCAATTTCCCCATTCCAAAGGAAAAACAGGAAGAAGCCAAAGACCTAAATATTGAAGAGGTCCAAGCCATGATTGAACATGCCATTGCCAATCCCTCCAGAGGTAAACGCAAAGCAAAAAAGAAATCATAAACCGATGTCGATGATGGCTAACAGTGAGTTATCTGCATTGTTGAACCTGATTGAAGATCCGGATGAAGACGTTTTTCATTCCATAACTGAACGATTCATTGGAATGGGACAAGAAATCATTCCCATTTTGGAAGATCACCAACACAGCACACATGATGAAGAACTGATCAAAAAAACCAACTACATCATTGATCTTGTTTCACTTTCGGTATTGACAAATGAATTAATGGAATGGAAGCAAACAGAGGATCAGTCCGCCATTGAAGCCTCATTGATCATCTCGAAATTTCTGAACAAATCATTCGATCAGGAAAATACTTTCTTTGAAATAGAAAAAATCAGAAGAAGCATCTGGCTGGAATTGAATGACTATCTGACTCCACTCGAGGAAGTAAACATCATCAATAAAATCGTCTTTGGGTATTACAAGTTCAAAGGCATTGAAACCAATTACAGCAAGTCAAAAGATTTTGATTTGAGCATGCTCATCAGCGAAAAACAAGCCAATACTTTCCCCATTGCTGCGCTTTATCTGTTGATTTCTGAAATGCTCGGACTTGGATTGAAACCTGTTGACGTTCCTCGTCAAAATCTCTTGTGCTACTATGAAGATGAACCCCTGTTTGCAGAACAAAGTTCATCAATTCTGTTTTTCATTGATCCTCTGAATGGGCAAATATATACCCACAAAGACATTGAAAACTATCTTAAAAAAATCAATTACGTCCCCCATCCTCTCCAAATCCCAGCCGTATCGAATGTCCGTTTTGTACAAAACTGGCTGAGTGAATTGACAAAAGTTGAGAAAGAGTCAGCACGTGACCATTTGTATAAGGGCATAAAGGATTTGATTGAAAAGCTCGATGATTTCTAGGCAGCAAGTCCAGGTATTATTGTAAATTGTTGTAAATAGAAATCCATGATTACATGGGATGATTTTACAAAAATTGACATCCGGGCTGGCACCATCATCAATGCCCAGCCATTCGAAAAAGCAAAGAAACCTGCCTTTCAACTTGAAATCGATTTTGGTCCGCTGGGTATCAAAAAATCATCTGCTCAAATCACTTTTCACTATTCAGCCGATGAATTGATAGGGCGACAAATCATCGCGGTCATTAACTTCCCTCCCAAGCAAATTGCCAATTTTTTCAGTGAATGCCTGGTTTTGGGTGTATACGACAACCAGGATCAGGTCGTCTTGCTGCATCCCTCCCATAGTATAGAAAATGGTTCCAAAGTTGGATAATCAACTGTACATAGCATATGTAGAAACACCGTTGGGTTCAATCAAATTGACCTACAACCAAACGAGTGTTATATCATTATATTTCGAAAAAAATACTTTAGATAAGCATCATAAATATATTATCAATCAAATATTTAAAGATTTTGAAAAACAACTTTCTCTTTATTTTAAAAGTAAGTTGAAATCGTTTGATTTGCCGGTTTCGCCTCAGGGGACTGACTTTCAGCTAACAGTTTGGAGGGCATTGCAGCAAATCCCATTTGGAGAAGTCATCAGCTACAGCCATTTTGCAGTTAGGTTGGGTGGTAAAGAGAAAACCCGGGCAGTGGCAACTGCCATTGCCAATAATCCAATTTTGATACTGATTCCCTGTCACAGAGTGATTGGAGCCGACGGGGGATTGACTGGATTTTCAGGTGGGATAGAAAGAAAAAAGGCTTTATTGGAGCTAGAGAGAAATAGAATAGATTTTTAGGTCACTTACCGAAGGAAAACATGCGTAAAATCATCAAATTCAGCGTGTTTTGCATTCAAATACAACCTATTTTCGTCCGTATGAAACAAATAACCATTCTAACAGCCTCTGTACTTCTTTTGCTTGTTTCTTGTGGGGATAAAAAACCCGCTCAAAAGCCAAATGATTCTGGAAAAGCGGCAGCACTCTCTGTGGATGTCAAAATTGTGGCAAGGGATACCGTTGCAGAGTCCATTGAAGTGGCAGGAAATATCCTCCCTTTTGAATTGACTGAAATTCGTCCAGAGATTTCAGGCAGGATCATCAGCCTAAATTTCAAAGAGGGATCTACTGTACAGAAAAATACCCTGTTGGTGAAATTGTTTGACGGCGATTTACAAGCACAATTGAAAAAACTACAGGTGCAACAGCAAATAGCCGACAAGACCGAAGAGCGTCAGAGGGAATTGTTGAAAATCAATGGCATCAGTCAGCAGGACTATGATTTGAGTCTGCTTCAACTAAACAATATCAAAGCTGACATCGAATTACTCAAAGTGAATATCGCCAAGACTGAAATCAAGGCGCCATATACTGGAAGAATCGGACTTCGTAATATATCTCTTGGTGCATTTGTGAGTCCCTCGAACATCATCACCTCCATCAGCCAGGTTGATCAGAAAAAAATAAGCTTCAGCATACCAGAACGCTACAGCAATCAAGTCAAGCCCGGCATGAAAATCAATTTCGGCATTGAGGGTAAAGACGAGGATTATACTGCTTCAGTGCTTGCATCTGAAAGCGTGATTGAATCGCAAACCAGAAATTTAAAAATTGTTGCCACCATCAATGATGGCAAGAACGAATTGGTTCCAGGAACTTTTGCCAAGGTCAGTTTAACATTGGGAGAAAATACGAATGCCGTATCGGTTCCTTCACAATGCGTGGTTCCGAGCGCAAGATCCAAACAGGTTGTTTTATTCAAAAATGGTGAACCTGTATTTGTGAATGTCAAGACTGGCATCAGGGGTGCCGACAATGTGCAAATCACAGAAGGCGTTCAACCGGGTGATACGGTTATTGTAACCGGACTTCTTTTCATCAGAAAAGATTCAAAATTGAAATTGGGTAAGATTCAATAGTCAGATTCAAAACTTACAGAATGAACCTTTCAGAACTCAGTATTAAGCGACCCGTTTTTGCGGTAGTTTGCAGCATAGTCATCATCATCTTTGGGATCATGGGATACAGTTTTCTGGGCGTCAGAGAATATCCTGCTATCGATCCTCCCATTGTCAATGTGAGATGCAGCTATGTGGGCGCCAACGCAGAAATCATCGAACAGCAGGTTACGGAAGTCCTGGAGAAAGCAGTCAATGGTGTACAGGGTGTAAAAAATATAACATCTTCCAGTTCACAAGGAAGCAGCAATATTACGGTTGAATTTGAGTTGGGAGTTGATCTGGAACGTGCTGCCAATGATGTAAGAGAAAAAGTTTCACAGGTCAGTGGACAATTGCCACAGGATTTGGATGCGCCACCAGTGGTTGCCAAGCAGGACTCTGATGCAGAGCCCATCGTGTTCATGCAGATGCAAAGCAACAAAAGAACCCTTCTTGAAATTTCTGATCTCGCAGAAAATATTGTGCAGGAAAGATTGCAAACCATCTCCGGTGTGAGTGGGGTAAACATTTTCGGTCAGCGTCCCGCAATGCGCATATGGTTCGATCCAGTAAAATTATCTGCATACAGATTGACCATCAGCGATGTTAAAACTGCATTGGACAGAGAAAATATTGAACTGCCGGGCGGAAAAGTACGTGGAAATGTAACTGAGCTGACAGTAAAAGCATATGGAAAATTAACAACAGAAGAAGATTTCAACAACCTCATCATCCGTCAGACAGAAGGAAATATCATCCGACTCAAAGACATTGGTTACGCCATTATTGGTCCGGAAAACGAAGAATCCTCCACACGTAAAAACAATGTAAGATCTGTCAACATGGCCGTGGTAGCCCAACCAGGATCCAATCAGGTTGAAATTGCTGATGAGATTTACAAACGGATTGAACAGATCAAAAAAGATCTTCCAAAAGATATCATTTTAGAAATTGGATTCGACAGAACATTGTTTGTCAGAAAAGCCATCAAGGAAGTTCAGGAAACCCTCTTGATTGCTATTGGACTTGTTGTTTTGATCATCTATCTCTTTTTCAGGGAATGGGCGATCGCCCTCCGTCCACTGATTGATATCCCAGTTGCATTGGTAGGTGCTTTCTTTATTATGTATGTGGCAGGTTTCTCCATCAATGTGCTCACACTGCTTTCATTGGTATTGGCAACCGGACTCGTGGTGGATGACGGAATTGTCGTCACGGAAAATATTTTCAAAAAGATTGAACAAGGAATGGATAAATACACGGCTGCCAAAGAAGGATCCAAGGAAATCTTCTTTGCCGTTGTTTCAACATCCCTTACACTCGCCATTGTTTTTCTTCCCATCATTTTCTTACAGGGATTTGTAGGAAGACTCTTCAGGGAATTTGGTATTGTCGTTGCAGGAGCTGTATTGATATCAGCTTTTGTCTCACTTTCACTTACTCCGGTATTGAATATTTATCTGACAAAGAAAAATGTGCATGATCACTCTTGGTTTTATAAAAAAACCGAGCCATTTTTTACAGGAATGGAGCAGTTGTATAAAAACATGCTGCATGCCTTTATGGGAAAGAGATGGATTGCTTTTGTTATCGTTGCGCTCTGTGTTGGTGCCATCTATTTTGTAGGAAAGAATTTACCGTCTGAGCTCGCCCCCATGGAAGATCGGAATCGCCTAAGGATGAGCATAACGGGTCCTGAGGGAACAGATTTTGATTACATGGAGAGAGCCGTTTATGATATTACACAAAAAGTAATGGACTCTGTTCCAGAGCGTTTTGTAGTATTGTCTTTTGCACCCAATGGTTTCAGTGGTTCAGGTGCTGCCAACAATGCCAATGTGAGCATTGGACTCATTGATGCCAATGAAAGAAAGCGGAGCCAAAATGATATCGCGCAAAACCTCAATAAAATTTTCAGAGACCAAACAGATCTCAGAATTTTTGTTACACAGGAGCAAACGATTTCTGTGGGTCAAGGAGGAAGAGGCGCATTGCCTGTACAGTTTGTTTTGCAGAATTTAAATTTCGATAAGCTGAAAGAAAAGGTTCCGCAGTTCATGGATGAAGTGGCAAAGAGTCCGGTTTTTCAGGGCAATGATGTGAATCTGAAGTTCAATAAACCGGAAATTCAAATCACCATCGATCGTTTGAAAGCAAGTGAGCTAGGTATATCCATCTTGGATATCTCCAATACGTTGCAATTGGCATTGAGCGGAAGAAGATTTGGCTATTTCCTCAGGAACGGAAAACAATACCAAGTCATTGGTCAAGTTGACAGAAAAGACAGAGACGCTCCGGTCGATTTGAAATCTTTTTACTTGAGAAGTAGAAATGGTGAACTTGTTCAGCTGGACAATCTTGTAAAAATCAACGAGTCTGCTACCCCACCCTCCATATATCATTTCAATCGATTGAAGAGTGCCATTGTTTCCGCCGGACTCGCACCAGGCAAAACATTGGGAGATGGCATCAAAGAAATGAAAAGAATTGGAGGAGTGGTTTTGGATGAATCATTCACTACCAGTCTCAGTGGTTCATCAAGAGATTTTGCTGAAAGTTCATCCAATACACAAACTGCGTTCCTGCTGGCCTTGGTCCTGATCTTTTTAATTCTCGCTGCTCAGTTTGAAAGCTTTGTTGATCCCTTTATCATCATGATCACAGTACCTCTTGCGTTGGCAGGTGCGGTTATCAGTCTTTCCATATTTGGACAGTCACTCAATATATTTTCCCAAATTGGAATCATCATGCTGATCGGTTTGGTGACCAAGAACGGAATATTAATTGTTGAATTTGCCAATCAAAAAAGAGAGGCAGGAGTACCGAAACTGCAGGCAGTGTTGGAAGCATCGGTAGCAAGATTGAGGCCGATCCTCATGACCACGCTAGCTACCGTACTCGGCGCTCTTCCTATTGCAATGGCATTGGGGGCTGCCGGGAAAAGCAGGATTCCGCTGGGAATAGTAATCATAGGTGGACTCCTATTTTCACTGATCCTCACCCTATTTGTAGTGCCCGCTTTGTATACTTGTATATCAAAGAAAAAATCGACCCATGCACAGTAGACTCTTCATCATAAGCTTCTTTTTCATTCAATTGATTGCTGCACAGGATTCAGTATTTACTGCAAATGAGGTGATCGGCATTGCTGTCAAGGAAAACCTGGATATTCAGATTGCACAGTCAGATGTTGATATTGCTAAAATCAACAACAACTGGGGAAATGCCGGTATATTACCAACCATAGCAGCCCAGGCTACCAATACAGAGGCGGTTTCCAACTTGAACCAAAAACTAAACAATGGAAACTCTATACAAAGAAACAATGTGGCCAACAACAATCTCAATGCTAACCTGAACCTGAGCTGGAGGATATACAATGGAATGAGAATCAGATCAACCAAAGAAAGATTTGAAATCATCGAAAGAATGGGCAACATCGCTTTTAAACAGCAAGTTGATCAGGTAATTTTCGATGTACTGAGTGTGTATTTCAATCTGGTGCGATTGAATAAACAGGTGAATTCCACATTGGCAATCATTGATTTCTCGAAAGAAAGAGTCAAAATTGCTGAAACCCGATTCAATGTTGGAAGTGGCACCAAAACAGATATGTTGCAAGCCAAAATTGATTTGAATGCACAAGAAGTTAGCCTTCAAAATATATTCAGACAAATTGCTGCCACCAAAGCAAGCATGAACAATTTATTGAAGAGGAATCCCTCCCAGCCCATTTATGCCAAAGAAGAGCAGTTCAGGATCCCCTTTATCAATTTGGAAGAAGTTTTTAAAAAAATTGACGAGCAGAATTTTCAAATGCTGATGGCCCAGCAGACTAAATTGAATTTAGCGAATGACAGAAAAATCATTTACTCTCAAAAGTTACCAACCCTCACATTGAATTCAGCTGCATTTTTGAATAGAACCATCTCCACGGCAGGTTTGTTTCTCACCAATCAAACCTACGGTCCAAATGTGGGATTGACTGTTGGTGTACCAATTTTCCAAAGCAATATCAACAAAACCCAATTAAGAGTAAATACAGTTCAGCAAAAACAACAAAATCTTGAAATAGAAGCTTTGAGAGCAAGAATTCAACGAGATCTCTATATTGCCTATCAGGAATACCAAAATGCCATCGAAGCGGCCAAGGTTGAAGAAATCAATGTGAAACTAGCAGAGGAAAACAATAAAATATCTACAGAAAGATTCCGAAAACTGCAAAGCAATTCAATTGAACTGCGACAGGCACAATTGAGTTTAAACGAGGCGCAGGACAGGTATATCAATGCTCAGTACAGAGCTCATATCGCTGCTACTTCCATCCTTTTCATCATTGGAGAGATCAGCAACTTCTGATTACTTGATAAGGTTTTGTTTCTTGAAAGCCATTGGCAGAAGATCAGATACTGAATTGAATTTAAAAACTTCACCTGATTGTCCAGTTAAAAGCAATCGAATTGGATGTTTGAATCTTGATTCAAACTCAACAAGTGACTGACGGCAAATTCCACAAGGGGCAATAGGTTGATTGACAGCTTGTTTTTCTGAAATATAACTGATGCAAATAGTTTTGATCAATGCATCTGATGCAACAGATGAAATGGCGGCCAACATGACTCGCTCTGCACACAATCCAATGGGATATGAAGCATTTTCCTGGTTTGTTCCGTGTATATATGCTCCGTCTGAAGTTACTGCTACACTGGCAACTTGAAAACCTGAATAAGGTGCATAGGCCTTAGAGGCAAGCTTTCTGGCTTCAATGATAAGACGTTGATCGGATTCATCCAACTCTCCTGCTTCCTTGTATGTGTTATACTGAATATCTATTGAAGCATTCTTCATGCATGTTATTTTATTGGTCGGAAAATTCTGTTCCAACGTGGACCCTTCTGCCAGCTGAACCAAATAAAAGAAGCTTTGCCTACAATATGATCTTCCGGAACAAATCCCCAAAAGCGGGAATCCTGTGAATTATGTCTGTTATCACCCATCATCCAGTAGTAATTCATTTTAAATGTGTAGGAAACAGCGGGACTGTCATTGATGAAAATTTTTCCATCTCTTCTTTCAAGTTGATTGTTTTCATACACCTGAATGGCACGCTGATACAAAGCGATGTTTTTATCATTCAATTCAACTGCATCACCTTTTCTTGGAATCCAAACGGGTCCGAAATTATCTTCGCTCCATTTATAATTTGTTGTATCATTTGGAAAAGTATTTCCGAAACCACTGGTATTTAGCTCAGGAGTGAGCATGGATCTTACTACAAATGGAAATGCTTTGACTTTTTCAAGTTGACCCGCGGTAAGAGTAATTCGATAAGTATTTTGCATTCCCTCCAACTGCATGAAATCTCTTTGTTCGGGATCTTCCAAATCGATGTTCAATTCATCAGATATAAACTCTTCCGGAAAAAATCCTTTTCCGTCTAACATAACGATGTAAGGCATTTCTGCATCTTGGGGATTTTCGCTGATCTTTCCGTTTACATATACCATTCCGTCCTTGATGCTGATGGTATCTCCGGCAATGGCAACACAACGTTTGATGAAATTTTCTCTTTTGTCAACCGGTCTTGTGATGATATCATTCCTCTCTGCAAAAAGCATATCTCTGTTTCCACCTCTTGCTTCATAGGCCCTCAAATAATCATAATAATTGATTTCAGATTGAAATTCTCTTATTACTGTATCCCCCACTGGATAATTGAATACAACCACATCATTGCGTATGACAGGTTGTGCGAAGAATCTTTTATAGGGAAGTTTGATCCACTCCAAATACGATTGTGCTGTACTCAATGGCAAAGTATGGTGAACAAAGGGAAATGCCAATAGTGTATTGGGCACTCTTGGACCATAAGAGGTTTTGCTGACAAACAGAAAGTCGTTCACCAACAATGTCTTTTCCATGGAGCCAGTTGGAATGACGTAAGCTTCGAATACAAAAGTCCTTACAATTGTTGCTGCAACAATGGCAAAAACAGAAGCATCCACCCATTCTCTGGCTGCAGATTTATTGTAGTTTTTCACCACTGCCAGTCCGCCAAATCTTTCATTTTTAGAAAATCCCAGGTATGGAAAATATATGAAAGGAATCAACACAGTAGCAGCATGGTGCAAGAGATGAAAACGTCCGAAGTGTTCTACGAATTTGATACCAATCCAAATGGTCACGAATTGACCTACAATAGGAATCAACTGAAAAAAGAACCAGTAAGATTTCAGGTCCATTTTTTTTACCATGAACCAGGTATTGTAGAGGGGAATCAAAGCCTTCCATCCATCGATGCCTGCTTTTTTAAACATTCCGAACAGACCTGCATGCAATCCGATTACCGCCAAAATAAAAATGATCCATCCAAGACTCATAGACCTGTATTTAGCTTTCAAAAGTAATATAAAAAGAAAGAATTGTCCCACACTTGCCTATAAGCACGTGTTAAAAGGTATAATCGGTAAGAAATGAAGAAATTATCAAAAAAATCAAATAGCAGTTCCGACTTTGGCTGATCTACGGGTTGATTTTACCCTTGCCATATCTTTTACAGTGGCATCCAAATCAAGAACTTCAATGGCATCTTCATTGCAGGCTGATTCAACGGTTGAAGTACAAAAACGCATGGCCACCCAAACATGATCAATGACAACCTCGTCGATTTTTTGGAATCCTTTAGACATCAAACAATCCCAATGCAAATCCCTGTTTAAATCACTAACAATTTTGGAGGTAGGTTTGGGATAAGCAATCCATAGCTTTCCTTTGTCTTTCAGGGCTGGAATAACATCTTTTAAAATACCAGATAACTGATTGTAGTTGACCGCAAAAACCAGAGCGAAATCGATTTTTCTGCTTTTTAGCAGCGGGGTTACATTTTTAGCAAAGGATAATTTTGTAAAAAACTTTTCAAGGGTTGAAGGAATACCTTGAATCAGAAGGTTTTTTTCTTCACAAAGCTGAAGCTTGTCAAAAATGTTTATAAGCATTCTACAGTCAGATTTGGTTTGGGAGTGTTAAATTAACACTTTTTCCACAATAAATAAGATGAAATCTAGCTCTATTGGAGGTTTCTTCGGCGGTCCCTTTTTTTGAAAATGGGGACTTTATTCTCATTGCCCGACAGCAAGCGGCCAATGTTTTTTTGATGGGTCAGTATGACCAGCAAAGCAACAGCAATGGCAAAGACCCGGTAAGCATTGTTGTCAACATTAAAAACAATCAGGATAAATATGGGGAAAGCAATGCTTGCAAGTATGGAACTCAATGATACAAAACGAGTTAGGTATAATACCAGTAAGAAAACCCCAATGCAACTGAGAGCTGTCCATGGTGAAACGGCTATGATCAAACCAAACAGGGTTGCAACACCCTTTCCACCTCTGAATTCAGCCCATATGGGAAAAATATGTCCAATGACCGCAGCCAGTCCTAGTCCAATTTGAAAATTCGTTCTCTCAAATTCGTTTTGAACATAGAAAGGCAGCAAAAAAGCCAGTTTTACTGCTATAAATCCCTTTAAAATGTCCAAAAACATAACGATTGAGCCCCATTTGCTACCAAGAACCCGGAATGTATTGGTGGCACCTGCGTTTCCACTGCCATAATCTCTGATGTCTATGTTGAACTGAGATCTGCTAACAATGACAGATGTGGGTATAGAACCAATCAAATAGGCCGCAATGATCAACAAAACTTCGTTCATTTGTAGAGGCAAAAATGATGAACATCAAAATTAATCAAAAAATAATAACTGTCGTTTCTGGTTGAAGCTTTGAAATCATATATTGAACGAAATTGCAATCCATCCTTGCTCTTCATATTGTTTAATTTTAGAGCCAAATAACGGATCATATATTGAACATATATCTTCGTAATCTATTGATAATAAACCACTTAATAAAATACCACCCTTAGTGTCGATTAAGCGACTAAGAGAGTTTGCGTGATCAGTCAGTATATTTTTGTTGATATTGGCGAGGATGATGTCAAATGATCCAAGATTTGTTAAATCATCTTTTAACTGAACCTTGATTTTTGTAGCCTTGTTCATCGCAATATTTTCCATTGCATTTTCAAAACTCCAGTTGTCGTTGTCGATGGCAAGAACATGCTCTGCTCCCAATTTTTCTGCCAGAATAGCCAGAATGCCAGTCCCAGTTCCAAAATCAAGCACCCTCTTGCCCTTAAAATCAATCTCAAGCATGGCCTCCATCATCATTTTGGTTGTTGCATGGTGACCCGTTCCAAAACTCATCTTCGGTGTAATGATGATATCATGTTCAACACTGCTGATGGCAGGATGAAAATCTGCTCTGACATAAATCTTGCCTGGAATCTCAACTGGTTGAAAATTGGATTCCCAGCTGGCATTCCAATTGGTTTCCTCCAAAATGGATTCATCCATTTGAATGTTGTGCTCATTTACCCACTGCCTCAATGCCTCCAAATCTGCATCAGTTGTGAGTGCATAAGCTTTGATCGCTGTGTCTAATTCTTCCCATTGACTGAACCCAAACGATGGAAGAAAAGCATAGATCAACTCTTTTTCTGCCTGTTCAATTTGCTGAAGATGTATTTCAATGTATTGCATAAAAAAAGCCGGAATGAACCGGCTGATTTTTTTAATGTGCAGAAGATTGTTCGTCCTCTGGTTTTTTGAAATCTGGTTTAGGAATCAATGCCTTTCTGCTGAGTTTGAATTTACCTGTCTTGTGATCAATTCCAATCAACTTGACTTTTACTACATCACCCTCATTCAAAATTCCGTCCAAGTTCTCAAGACGTTTCCAGCTTACCTCACTGATGTGCAACAAACCTTGTTTGCCAGGCATGAATTCAACGAAAGCACCATAAGGCATGATGGATTTAACGGTAGATTCATATTCTTCACCTACTTCTGGAATAGCAACGATCCCTTTGATCCATGCAACTGCTTTATCGAGTCCTTCTTTCGCTGGACTGAAAACACTCACTTCACCGTATTTACCAACTTCTTCAATATTAACTGTAGTACCAGTTTCACGTTGAATTTCTTGGATGATCTTTCCTTGGGGTCCGATCACAGCACCAATGAATTCTTTGTCGATGATGAACTTCTCCATTCTTGGAGCATGCGGCTTTACTTCTTCTCTTGGTGTTTCGATGCACTGATACATTTCTTGAAGGATATGCAACCTGCCTTTTCTGGCTTGCTCCAATGCCTCGCGCATGGTTTCCATGCTGAGTCCATCAATCTTGATATCCATCTGAATTCCGCAGATGCCTTCGCGTGTACCAGTTACTTTGAAGTCCATATCACCCAAATGATCTTCATCACCCAGGATATCTGTAAGAATAGCGTATTTTCCATCGGTTGGACGTGTAATGAGTCCCATTGCAACACCACTTACGTGCTTGGGGACTGGCACACCTGCATCCATCAATGCGAGGGAACCAGCACAAACAGTAGCCATGGAGGATGATCCATTGGATTCAAGAATATCAGAAACAATTCTCACCGTATAAGCATATTCATTTCCAGGCATCATCTGCTTCAATGAACGCAAAGCAAGATTTCCGTGTCCCACTTCTCTTCTACCTGGACCTCTCATTGGCTTGACTTCACCAGTGGAGAAAGCAGGGAAATTATAATGGAGGATAAACTTGCTGTAATCAGATTTGGCTGCGCTTTCAATGAGCAACTCATCGAGCGGAGTACCGAAAGTAACGGTTGTTAGTGATTGGGTTTCACCACGGGTAAACAAGGCAGATCCATGTGGAGCAGGAAGTACATCGACTTCCATATTCAAAGGTCTGACTTGATCGAGTGATCTTCCATCGAGACGGATTTTGTCATCCAAAATCATATTCCTTACTACATCCCATTTCAGATCCTCAAAATATTTTTTAGCCAATTTCTTTTGCACATCTGTTGCTTCCTCACCGAGTGACTCAATCACTTCTTTTTTCAATTCATCATATGCCTTTGAGCGATCTGCTTTGCTGGTGCCGCTTTTTGAAATGGCGTATACCCTTTCTGTTGCGAATGCATTCACTTTTTGGTGGATGGCATCATCTGTCAACGGCTTTGTATAATCTCTCTTGCCTTGTACACCTACTTTTTCACGGAGTTGTTCCTGTGCAGTGATTTGGGTTCTGATCGCATCATGTGCCACTTCCAAAGCTTTGATGAAATCTGCTTCGGAACACTCTTTCGATTCACCTTCAACCATCATCAGGTTCTTATGTGTTGCACCGATCATGAAATCCATGTCAGCACTTGCCAATTCTGTTCTTGTTGGATTGACGATGAAATTACCATTTACCCTGGCAACACGTACTTCTGAAATGATTTCTTTGATGGGAATATCTGATACCGCCAATGCAGCAGAAGCAGCAAGACAGGCCAGTGCATCTGGCATGATCTCTGGATCGCTGGAAACAAGCGTTATCAGTACCTGAACATCACATAAGTAATCTTCGGGGAACAAAGGACGAAGTGCACGATCTATCAAACGACTGGTCAATATTTCATAGTCGTTCAATCTTGCTTCACGTTTGAAAAACGAACCTGGAATTCTTCCAGCAGATGCAAACTTCTCTTGATAGTCTACAGAAAGAGGAAAGAAATCTTGTCCCTCTTTTGGTTCTTTGTTCGCGCAAACGGTTGCGAGTAAAATACAATTACCCTGACGGACTGTTACAGCTCCATCAGCTTGACGCGCAAGGCGTCCAGTTTCTATGGTTACAATTCGACCATTACCAAGGTCGAAACTTGATTGAAAAGGTTGTGATAACATGATATGATTTTTGGAGTTGCCTAAAAAGCACTATTCCCAACAAACTGTTGGGAATAGAACCAATGAGTTGAAATTATTTTCTTAAACCGAGTTTCTCGATGAGTGCACGATACCCCTGAAGGTTGTGCTTGCTGAGATAAGTAAGCAGTCTTTTGCGTTGACCAACTTTTCTCATCAAACCACGGTTGGTGGAGAAATCTTTTTTGTTTGATTGCAAATGATTGGAGATCTCTTTGATCTCTTCGGTCAGCAAAGCAACTTGTGCTTCGATGGAACCTGTGTTCTTGGCATTGCCTCCGAATTCAGCTACGATGGAGGATTTTTTTTCTTTTGTTACAGTTGACATCTCAATAATTTTTTTAATTCATCTCAATTTTACATCTCGAAATTGGACGCAAAGTTAATGAAATTATCCCAAATTCAAAGAAAAAGGGGTTAAATCAAAGGAAATGCGCTTATTGCATGTGTTTGATTTTCAGTGCATAGAGCAGCGTAAAGAGTCCGCCTGTGGTTCCTGCAAAAACCGCATAAGAGATCCCCAAAAAGTTACCAGATCCAAAAACCAGCAAAGGGGCAATGACGGCGATGATATTTCCCAAAAAGTAAAAATGGAATCCCCTCTTTTTCAACCGCAACATCAACAAGGCCCCAATCATGGTTAAAATATTGGAAACCAATGAAAAGAAGCTGTTGTCGCGCATATTGCTTGATGTATTGGCATTGGAAAGATCAACAAGGATTTCATCGAATTTCTGCTCTGCCCGGGGATCTGCTTGCATGGATTTTTGAAAGATATCTTGCCAATTTTCGATACTCTTGGACATGGCTTGACTCAATGTTTCAGGACTCGAAATGGCAGAAATTGATGTGAAAATCATGTAAATGCTTCCAAAAATGGTCAAGTAACAGATGATTTTCAAAAATCGCGGAACGAGCGGTGGGGTGGATTCTTGGTTTTCAAACATCATCATACGTTTAAACTCACGTTGTCAATTACTTTACCACCCTCGGTTTTGATGGTTCTAGCTGGATATTTATTGATGACCAGGTAATCATGGGTAGCCATTACAACGGCGGTACCTAGATCCTTGGCAATCTGAATGAGCAAATTCATGATTTCCTCTGTGGTTTCAGGATCCAAATTCCCTGTCGGTTCATCTGCCAGTATCAATTTGGGTGAATTCAGCAAAGCCCTTGCAATATCGACCCTCTGCTGCTCACCACCCGAGAGTTCATATGGAAATTTGAAGCCTTTTGTTTTCAGTCCGACCTTTCCCAAGACTTCATCAATTTTGTTTTCAATTTCTCTTTCATTGTTCCAGCCGGTTGCATGCAATACAAACTTCAAATTGTCATGTACGTTTCGATCAGTCAGCAATTGAAAATCCTGGAATACAATTCCAATATTTCTCCTGAGAAAGGGTACAGTTTTCCAGGTAAGATCTTTCAAATTGAATCCAGCCACCACAGCAGTGCCCTCTCGCAAAGGCAATTCTCCGTACAATGTTTTTAGCAAACTGGACTTACCGGTTCCAGTTTTACCAACCAGGTAAACAAATTCACTTCTGCGGACATCAATGTTGACGTTGTTCAAGATGAGTGAGTCACCCTGATAGATATTGGCATTTTTTATTTCAAGTACTGTTTCGTTCATATCGATCTGTTATGCAGTAAAATGATACTTTTCATTGTTGTGGTGTATTTCAACCATTTTGGAATCTGCCGCTTCTACCCTTCCGATTACTTGAGCTTCGATGTTGAATGATGCAGCAAGTCGGATGAAATCAGCTGCAGCCTTTTCATTGGTATATATTTCCATCCTGCAACCCATATTGAATACCTGGAACATTTCCTTTAAATCAGCACCACTTGCTTCTTTGATCAAATCAAATATCGGTGGTACTTGCAGGAAATTATTTTTTATAATCTTGAACTTACCTGGCAGGTATTTGAGGCATTTTGTTTGTCCGCCACCACTGCAATGGATGAGTCCGTATACATCATCAAAGTGCTCAACCAGGATCTTCTTCATGAGCGGCGCATACGTTCTTGTTGGACTCAATACAAGCTTGCCAGCATCGATAGGATTTCCCTTGATTTGAACCTTGTCTGTCATGCGATGTTTTCCAATATAAACAACAGAAGCGTCTATGTTTGGATCAAACGACTCTGGAAATTTTTCAGCATACCATTTTGAGAACATATCGTGGCGGGCACTGGTGAGTCCGTTGCTTCCTATGCCACTGTTGTATGCTGATTCATAACTGGCTTGTCCGGCGCTTGACAGTCCAACGATAACATCACCAGGTTTTATTTTTTCATTGGTGATCAATTTATTTTTAGGCCACCTGCAGGTCATGGTTCCATTCACAGCAACAGTTCTCACCACATCCCCAACATCTGCAGTCTCCCCACCCAGGTAATGAACATTGACACCAAATTGTTTCAATGTTGAAAAAAATTGAGCTGAACCGTCAATGATCTCTTTGAGCACATCAGCGGTTATCAAATGTTTGTTTCTATCAATAGTAGAATTGAATACAATGTTGTCATGGACGCCTATGCACAATAAATCATCCAGATTCATAACAATCGCATCTTGCGCGATTCCTCTCCAAACACTCAAATCACCGGTTTCTTTCCAGTACAGATATGCAAGTGTGCTTTTTGTTCCTGCACCATCTGCATGCATAATGTTGACATAGGCTGGATCTCCAGTCAGGTAATCGGCATATACTTTGCAGAAAGCATGTGGATACAAACCAGCATCCAGGTTTTGAATAGCCTGATGTACTTCTTCCTTTTGTGCTGAAACTCCCCGCTGGTTGTATAAGCTCATGATCAATAATAGATATACAAAGCTAATCCAGATCCCATTAAATACAATGATTTCCAACCTTTCTTATCAACAGGATGTTGTTTTGGTCATTTCGAGTAAATTTGCACGCGCTATGCAGGTACATTTCCAAATAGATCAACTTCCCTCATTCAGAAATGCTGTTCTTACCATTGGTTCATTTGATGGTGTACACGCTGGTCACCAATCGATATTGGAAAGCCTGAAGAAAAATGCCGAGGCAGTGCAAGGTGAAACAATCGTGATCACCTTTCATCCGCATCCCAGAAGAATTCTCAACAACGTGGATGCACCTTCCATCCTGACAAGCCTTGAGGAGAGAATCGAGCGCTTTCAACTGATTGGCATTGATCACTTGGTGGTTGTACCATTTGACCATGTATTTGCAGAGCTTAGTGCAGAGGAATATGTGTCAAAATTTCTGATTGATCTGTTCCATCCAAAAATCATTGTAGTTGGCTTCGATCACCGATTTGGAAAAGACAGAAAAGGTGATTTTGCCTACCTGAAAAAAATCTCATCTGCAAATGGATTTGAGGCCATTGAAATTTCTGAGAAGATCATTGAGGCATCCAGGGTGAGTTCGACTCATATCAGGACATTTCTGTTGAATGGTGAAATTGAACAGGCCAATCAGCTGCTTACTTATCCCTACCAGTTGCATGGCATAGTCATTGAAGGTGATAAACTTGGAAGAACGCTTGGCTACCCTACTGCCAATCTATCCATGGTCGACAGCGACAAACTGATTCCGTCCTCTGGAGTATACGCAGTTCTTGTAAAGCTTTTCAAAAATGATGTTATCAGATGGGAGAAAGGCATGATGAACATTGGATACCGTCCTACAGTCAACGGCAAGGAAAGAAGAATCGAGGTGCACATTTTTAATTTTGATGAAGACATATACCATCAGCAGATGAAAGTATCTCTGATCAGACATACAAGAAAAGAAATGAAGTTCGCCGGACTCGATGCGTTGATCAATCAACTCAACAAGGATAAAAAAGAAATTTCTGAAATGTTGTCCCTTGTCAATCCCTCAATATAATTTTTGCCACCAATTCCTTCATCAGCGCTGCATCATTTGTTTCATTGGTCTTGGAAATACCCACACTTTTGAGATTATAGTGTTGCAAAAGCAACAAAGCCTTTTCAATATCGTTGTAACTGTATACCTGCAATGCTTGGATATACTGTTTGGCAAAAAAACCTTTCAGCCCAAGCATGCCTGCAATCGTTTGTTCATCCCTGGAATTGCTGGATGCAGCTATGTAAAGCTTGCTGAAATAGGAATATAAAGTTGGAAGGATCAATTGAATAGGTGCAGCTTTGGGATTGGCCTCAAAAAACTGGATGATGCGAAGTGAAGCTGACATATCTCTTTTCCCCACAGATGCCTGCAATTCGAAAATGTTGAATTCTTTGCTTACACCAATAAAATTTTCTATGTCATCTTCAGTGATTTGTTTTCTGTTTTGAAGATTGACCGTGATTTTTTCTATTTCATTTTCAAGGCGCTGCAAATCGTTGCCTATATGATCAACCAACATATGCAATGCCTTTGTTTGGATTTCGAGTCCTTTACCCTGCACCATCTGACTGGTCCATTCCGGCAACTCATTGTCATACAGTTTCTTCGTTGAGAGCAGAATCGTTTTTTGCTTTAGCTGTTTTGCCAATTTGCTTCTGCCATCTATTTTTTTCTCTTTGTGTCCAACAATAAAGATGGTCGATGAAAGTGGATAATCGATATAGGATTCCAGTTTATCAACATCCTTCATTTGCTGCGCCTCTTTTAAAATAACCACTTGTTTCTCAGAAAACATGGGATATCGCTTGCAGGCATTTACAACCTCATCCAACTTTGCGTCCCTTCCGTAAAAAATACTGAGGTTGAAGGATGCTTCGCTGTCATTGAGGATGTTTTTTTCGGCAAAATCAATCAGCTTATCAATGTAATAGGGCTCCTCTCCTTCCAGCCAATAAACGGGATGAAAAATACCTTTTTTCCAATCTTGTATGATCTGTTCGGGAAACATTCAGTCAGCTCATATTTAAACCAAATTTCCTGCAAAAAAGCCATATTCACAATTATTAACAGCCCAGTTTGAGCGAAATGATCACAAAATTCCTTCCTTTGCCTGACTATAAACCAATTAAGACATGAGCACAAATTATCCATCCTCTGTGGGTCCTTCAGACAACAAATCATATAACAACAAAAACAATGCTGTTATCATTCTGGTGATCATCTTGGTTGCATCCTGGGCTTATTTCTTTTATGCAAGAAATGAAGCCAACAATGTGATAGCCATGAAAGATGCAGATATTGCAACTTTAGATTCTACAAAAAATGCTGTTCAAAAAGAATACGACGATGCCATGGTTCGACTCGAACAGATGACTGCCACCAATACAAGCCTGGACAGTTTGGTAAAATCACGTGATGAAGAAATCAATCAACTGAAGTCCAAATTCAAGGGACTCGTGAACAAACAAAATGCCACTGCATCTGACCTTGCTACGGCAAAAAAATTGGTAGGTGACCTCAATGGTAAAATTGACGATTACATCAAAGAAATCGCCCGCCTGCAAAAAGAAAACAAGCAATTGACGACCGATAAGGAAAATCTTACCACTGAAAATAAAAATCTTTCTACTACACTGGCAACAACTGAAACTGCTAAAAAAGAGGCAGAGAATAAGGTAGATGTAGGATCAACGCTGAATGCTTCCGCTTTCAACATCGTTGCCATCAATGAAAAATCATCTGGAAAAGAAAAATCTACCTCTTCTTCCAAAAGAGCAGATAAACTGCGCATATCCTTTAACTTGGATGCCAACAGAATCAGTACCTCAGGAACAAAACAGTTGTATATCGTTGCAAAAGATCCCAATGGAAACACCATCAAAGAGCAGGCACTTGCTTCTGGAAGTCTTTCAACCAGAGAAGATGGTCAAGTACAGTATACGACCAAGCTGGATGTAGATTACAAACAAGGCGAAACAAAATATGTAAGCTTTGACTTGAGGCAAACAGAAAAATATGCAAAAGGAAGTTACTCGATCATGGTTTATCAAAACGGATTTAACATCGGACAAGGAACTGCAAATTTGAAATAAACAAGTTCCAAATAATTTAAAAACCACTGAAATAATTTCAGTGGTTTTTTTATAACAATGCCCTGATCTGTGCCCTACCCAAATGAATGGTATTGATTCCAACTGACTTTCTCCCTTCATACATGATGTTCAATTCGATAAACTTGGAGATCCGTTTGGTAAGATCCAATACCCACACTCCATTGTTGCCAGTTCTCAATCCATCAAGCATGACGTAAGCAATCGTAGATTGGACATTGCCATTGTATTGAATATTTGACAAATTGATCTTCATGTTGATGGCTGCATTGGAAACCAAATTGTATTTGGCTTCAGTGATGATTGAAAACACAGAAGCCTGCCCATCGTTCTGATTGCTTTTCTTTTCAAACTTCAGGCTGTTGGCAATCCTCCATGTAGTCATGCGTGTATAGGAAACCCTTGGTTCAAAAGATTGTCCAACAATAGCATAATTCCTATTTGAAAAAGCAGGTGTAAGTAGATTGGAAAGATTTTTTCTTGAAGTAAAATCAAATGTCTAAGTCCTGTTAAAATTGATCCTACCCCTGATCATATAATCAGAAAATGAACGTGACTCAGGACCGTAACTTAAAAATACTTTTTGTGAATTTTGATTGATGTTCAGATCTAATCCCCATAACTGACTGAACTTATTGAATGAAAGCGCATAGGTAGATATTCGATCTGAGCTTATGACTGCTGAATCCAAGTCTGTTTTTTTAAAAGGATTTAATTTTCTATCATGAAATGCAAACATCTTATCATTTGCCTGAAAATTCGATTGAAAATACAGTTGCTTTAAAAATTTTGCAAACGATCCGGAAGAAAGCAATGATTTGGATGGATCAATACTTACTTGATAATTGAACTGCAGGTAATTGGATTTTGCAAAATCATTGGTAGGCATAAATATTTTAAAATATTTCGCTTGATCTCTGAATCGTGCAATTTCAAATCATTCAGTTGTTGAATATTGTCATTGTCATAATCAATCCAAGCATACTCCCCCTGACCGACGGGAACTTCAAAAAAAGAAAACGCTTTACGGGGTTCTTGTCCGGATCCTATTTCATACAGCGCAGTTCCATTGATTGCATTTCTCCAAAATTTGGCAATATATTCCAACCTGCCAAATAGACTCTGTTCTTTGTTGTCATCGCTTGCTCTCTGGAAGTATTCCAATGTCCTGAAAACAGCACTGGTTCTGAGTTGATGAAATTCATTTTACATCCATTCATATTGTAAATTATAATTCTGACTTCTGTCAACACGTTTCATTTCTTTACCTCCTGGTAGCTCATCGGATCGGGTAAAATATTTGAAACTCCACTTATTCATCTGACTTTGATCGGAACCGGTTGAAAGCTGGAATGTATTGAAAGAAAAACTAGAAGGGGTCAGAGAATCGCTGAGCAAATATCTGGATACTGAATTTTCTTTGGAATATTTTAAGCCTACTGTTTGATTGGAAAGAAATGGGAGAATTTTCATGATATCTATATTGGGACGTACAAAACTTCCCTTTACATTCCTGTCTCGAAAGGATGTGAAGGAAATTTCTTTGTTTACAATCCAATTCTTTTGCTGAAATCGTTGATCGATTTGGTGTCGATCACCTTTGTAATCCATTCCTCTTTCATACCTGGTATACCCATATTTCAAAAAGGTAGATGTTTCATTTGCAATAACAGTTGAAAGACTGACAATTTTCTCATCCGCAGCCATTAGTATAAAATCCAATCCCCAATCACGCATGAATTCCACTGTTCTCAATCTTTCAACAGGCTTGAAATCAGCATCTGCATATTCAATTTGGGCTGTTGATTTTAATTGGAGCGATGCTTGTCTGTTGAATGTCGTTTTATGCAGCAATTGAAGTTTTGCAGCTGCACCCAGGTCATTTTGTTTATCTTTCTGAGAAATGGTATTGAGATCATAGTTGCTCAAAGCCGCATCAGATATGATCTGCAACGAACGGCTCAAGTCCCATGTGGTTGAAAGATTATAAATCTGTTGTGACTTTGGGGCTACCAGCAAAACATCAGGCTCGTATCTTCCTAGCTTTTTACCAGTCGCAGGATCGGGAGCAACCCATTTGTAAACTTTACGATTGATTTGAAGTGAAGTATACAACAGGTAGTCGCCATTGCCCGCTCATTTGTCAAAAAATGACAACGTATATAAATCAGGGCTTGCAGTTGGGCTGTAAACATACACTGATTTTTTTGTTGTGGCTTGAACAATGGTGTCAACTTTTCGGTAGAGTATTTTACCTCTGCCAAAGGATTCTGGCATAGCTGTTGAATAGAATGCCTTGTTTACTTGATCTCCCAACCCCGCCAGAAATGTTTTCTCTTGAGATCTCAGCGTTTGATTGATGGGGGAATTTCTGGCATCTGTATTGTTGAAATAACCAAATGTTACAGTGAAATTTTTACGATTGGACAAGGTATTTTTGAGAAACAATTGTGAATTCAGGTAATTACGATCAGCATATTCAAATTCTATTTGTATTCTCTTGTCTTTTGTGATCATTTGTTTTGGCATGAAAGTAATCTCTGCCGTATTATAGTTGATGATATAATCCTGGTCTTCTCCTCGTTGCATCATCACTTCATCTATGAATACCCGCTCGGTTCCAGCCAAAACAATAAAAAACATCTCCTGATTGGCACCAGACAGACGATAGGGTCCTTGGTTGCCTTCCAATCCCTGGAAAATATTTCTGGTAAATTTTCCTCTGGCAACCGCACCGCTGAGTTGTACTTCATTGCTCAGATGCTGACTGATTGCATGTTTTCTCTGAAAGTAAACACCTTGCAGTCGCTTGTAGAAACCCAAATAATTTTGTTGCTGTCGAATATCAAAATCACCCAATTGAAGTTTCCATTGTTGTTTAGCGAATTGAATGGATATACGGTCAATCTCATTTAAATTCTGTGTGGAGCCATCCGGCTGAATTGGGAGGTTGTTATCTGAGATGGCAGCAGAGAGAAAGATACTGTCTGAGAGGAATCCATTCATCTGCAAATTGAGGCTGGAATTCAAAATGGCATCCTGTCTATTTCCGAAAGAAAGGGAGCGTCCCAAACTTCCTGCTGTTGCTATCTTACCAAAGTCGATCGGTTTGGCATTGAATTTTTCAGATGTGACTTTTGGGGGAGCAGCACCAAATCTGTATAAAATACTATCGAAAGAAAGACGGCTGTACATTGACTGATTTGAGAATGGGAATACCCTGTATTCGATATCAAGCGAGGCAGCTGGCGGCTTTTTTCTCCAGAAAATCTTGGATTGAGCATAATTGATATAGAAATCAAGTGGTGTGTCCGATTTGATCACCAAAGATCCCGGAACGATAGACGCAGTATCAATCTGCGTTGTGTCGGCTGAAACGATGATTTTTTTCTTTCTGATATTGGACAGTTGTTGTGACAATACGGGGACGCTTAACATTAGCAGTCCCCATACAATCAAAACCCTTCTAATCGACACATTTTTATTTAATCAGTTTCATTGCAACCGGGTCCCAGTTGACAATTTTCTTTTTCTCAAAGCTGAGGTTGCTGGCCAGTGCTGGTCCGGCTGCCCTCAGTCCAAATGTTGGATCTTCCACTACTGTTCCTTTTGTTCTGATCGCTTGAAAAAAGTTCGCAAAATGATCTACTCGTTGGTCATATCCAACGGGTGCAGCATATTTGAATTCCTCAGCAGAAAAAACTTTCCGGTCATCTTCTGAATACTTTTCGTTGTACCATTTGATGTAAGCATTTTTTTGTTCTTCGGAGAAATTGATATGAGCATCATAGGTGCCAAGCGGCTCGGCTTTGGGAAGTTTTTGCTTTTTGATGGTGAACTTATTATTTCCCCACTCTATGACCCCTTCTGATCCAACGATGCGGGTTCTGTTGCTTCCGCCGGAACCATCAGCGAAGTTGACACGCAACTGCATTTGAAATGCAGCATGTTGATCTGTTTGCGGGTAGTCCATGATAGCAGCCAATACATCTGGAACATCTCTGCCATCTTTCCAGTAGCTCAATTGTCCACTTGAATATATCCTTGTAGGTCCATTTAAATCTAGTGCATGATGTACAGCAGAAATCAGGTGGATGAAAAGATCTCCTGCAACTCCTGTTCCATAATCCTTGTAGTTCCTCCATCTGAAGAACCTGGTGGGATCAAAGGGGCGCTTGGGAGCATCTCCCAGGAAGGTATCCCAATCAACTGTTTCTGGTGAAGCATCCAGTGGAATGGCATACTGCCAGGCTCCATTTGAACTGAATCTGTCATTGATCGCTTCAACAAGATTGATTTCACCAATATCACCGTTTTTGATTCTCTTTTTGGCTTCCGCTAAAGTGATGCTGCTGACACCCTGAGAGCCAACGATCATTACCATGCCAGTCTCTTTTTGGGTTTTGATCACCGCATGACCTTCATCAAGATGTTGAACCATTGGTTTTTCGCAATAAACATGTTTACCTGCTTTCATTGCTGCGATCGAAATATGATCATGCCAGTGGTCTGGTGTTGCGATGATGACTGCATCGATGTCTTTGTGTTGAAGGATTTCCCGAAAATCCCTTGTTGTAAAAAGATCTTTCCCATAGAGTTCCTTGGCACGGTCAAGGTGACCCTGGTATAAATCACAGACACCGGCGATTTCTACACCCTGTACTTTCAGTGCTGCGCGCATGTCTCCAAATCCCATGATACCCATGCCAATCCCTGCTACGCGAATCTTGTCATTCGCCATGTATCTTTTTTCGGGTTGGAGAATATGTATCTTCTCTTCGTCCATTGAAAAAGCTCCCATGGTACCACCTGTGAACAGGGCTGCTGTACCACCAAGCTGACGTAAAAATTTTCTTCTGTTGGATGACATAGTTCAATCGTTTAATGTTGATTTAAAGTTAGTTATTTGATGATATGGGACAAAAAATAATGCGCGCCCGAAGGGCGCGCATATAAACTTATTTTCTACAGGTTGTTGCTATCAATCAGCGGATAAAGTCGCATCCAGATACTCGCGGTTCAATCGGGCAATGTTCAACACTGAAATCTCCTTTGGACACTCTGCCTCACATGCGTAGGTGTTGGTGCAACTACCGAAACCTTCTTTATCCATTTGAGCAATCATGTTCACCACCCGCTGCTTTCTTTCAGGTTCTCCCTGTGGCAACAATGCCAGATGAGAAACTTTTGCTGAAACAAACAACATGGCGGAAGCATTCTTACAGGCAGCCACACAGGCACCACAACCAATACATGCAGCAGCAGCAAAAGCATCATCTGCTTTATCCTTTTCAATTGGCAGTGCATTTCCATCTACAGCATTGCCTGTATTCACAGAAATATATCCGCCTGCTTGTATGATTCTGTCGAAAGCACTGCGACTCACCATCAGATCTTTGATGACTGGAAATGCATTTGCTCTGAAAGGTTCCACCGTTATCATGTCTCCGTCCTTGAATGCACGCATGTGCAATTGACAGGTGGTTGTTCCTTTCCATGGCCCATGCGGTCTGCCGTCAATCACCATTGAACACATTCCGCAAATTCCTTCGCGACAATCATGATCAAATGCAATGGGCTCTCCGCCTTTGGAGATCAGCTGTTCGTTCAACACGTCAATCATTTCAAGAAATGACATTTCGGATGAAACGTTCTCAACATCGTAGGTTTCAAAATGACCCTGTTCGTTTGCATTGCGCTGACGCCAAACTTTTAACTTCAAATTCATTGAGTAGTGTTGCATATATCAACTTGTTAACAGTGATTATTTATAACTTCTCTGACTTGGTTTAACGATTTCATAATTGAGTGACTCTTTGTGAAGCTGCCAATTCTCCTCTTTCATTTCCCATGCAGCCACATACATGTAGTTTTCATCATCCCTCAAGGCCTCGCCATCGGGTGTTTGATACTCCTCACGGAAATGCCCGCCACAGCTTTCATTTCTTTCCAAAGCGTCCAAGCACATCAATTCACCCAATTCAATGAAATCCGCTACCCTACCGGCTTTATCTAACTCTGGGTTCATTTCATTGATGCCTCCGGGAATGCGAACATCAGACCAGAATTCTTTCTTCAAAGCACGCACCTCTTCAATGGCTTGTTTCAAACCCTCTGCGCTTCTGGCCATTCCACACTTGTCCCAAATAATTTTGCCGAGTCGTTTGTGGAAACTTTCCACTGTTTGTTTTCCTTTGATGGAAATGAGTTTGTTGATTCTCTCGCTTGCATTTTTTTCGGCTTCGACAAAAGCAGGATGATCGGTTGGAATGTTGTTGGTCCTGATTTCTTCAGCCAAATAATTACCCAGTGTATAAGGAATCACAAAATATCCATCTGCCAATCCTTGCATCAAGGCCGAAGCACCCAATCTGTTGGCACCATGGTCACTGAAATTGGCTTCACCTAAAGCATACAATCCATCGATGGTCGTTTTCAATTCATAATCCACCCACAATCCTCCCATCGTGTAGTGGACAGCTGGGTAAATGCGCATCGGGACTTCATACGGATTTTCACCTGTGATTTTTTCATACATATCAAACAAGTTGCCGTACTTTTCTTTTACTACTTCCTTGCCCAATGCAGTGATTGTTTCAGATGAAACACTGCCCAGATTTCTTTTGCTCTCCTCTGCTTTGCCGTAACGTTGAATGGCAGCTGCATAATCCAGGTAAACGGCCTGCTTGGAAGTTCCTACTCCATAACCAGCATCACATCTTTCTTTGGCTGCTCTGGAGGCAACATCGCGTGGTACCAGGTTACCAAAGGCAGGATATCTTCTTTCCAGGTAATAATCTCTTTCCTCTTCTGGGATTTCATTGGGTGCTCGATTGTCACTTTGTTTGGCAGGTACCCAAATCCTACCGTCATTCCTGAGTGATTCTGACATCAGCGTCAACTTGGACTGATGATCTCCTGAAACCGGAATACAGGTGGGATGGATTTGTGTAAAACAGGGATTGGCAAAATAGGCACCTTTTCTGTGGACCTTCCACGCTGCAGTAACGTTGGAACCCATTGCATTGGTTGATAGATAAAAAACGTTTCCGTATCCACCTGTACATAGCAACACTGCATGTCCGAAATGTCTTTCCAATTCACCTGTCACCAGATTTCTGGCAATGATACCTCTCGCTTTTCCGTCGATGATGACCAATTCTACCATTTCATGCCTGGCGAACATCTCAACAGTGCCCAGTGCAACCTGACGCTCCAATGCCTGGTATGCGCCTATCAACAACTGCTGACCAGTCTGACCAGCTGCATAAAAAGTTCGTTGAACCTGTGTACCTCCAAAAGAGCGGTTGCTGAGCAATCCGCCGTATTCACGTGCAAATGGAACTCCCTGAGCAACACACTGATCAATGATATTGGTACTTACCTCAGCCAGTCTGTGCACATTCGCTTCACGTGCCCTGTAATCACCTCCCTTGATGGTATCATAAAAAAGTCTGTATGTTGAGTCTCCATCATTCTGATAATTCTTGGCAGCATTGATTCCACCCTGTGCCGCAATGGAGTGTGCACGACGGGGAGAATCCTGAAAACAAAATGCTTTCACCTTGTATCCCATTTCTCCCAGACTGGCTGCAGCAGAAGACCCAGCCAAGCCTGTTCCGACTACAATGATTTCAAGTTTTCTCTTGTTGGCAGGATTTACCAATTTTACAGAACCCTTGTATTTGGTCCACTTTTCTGATAAAGAGCCTTGCGGGATTTTTGCATCAAGCATGGTATGTTGATTTAAAAATGTTTAGAATAACAATGATACTCCGCCAGTGTTGATCTGCCATCCGAAATGAACAAACAAAGGCATCAAAGCGAAAATAAGTGGCACAGCAATGGAGAATACAATACCAATTGTTTTGATGGTACCGTAATAGTTTTTGGATGTTATACCCAATGTTTGGGCTGCACTTTGCACTCCATGCAACAAATGCCATGAAAGTGAAAAGCATCCAAGGAGGTAAACAACCACTACCCAAGGAACTGCAAAAATATCTTGCATCTGGGCATATAAGTTGTGATATGTTTTCCCATCATATTGCACTTCTGTGAGTCCACCGAATCTTGAAGGAACCCAAAAATGAACCAGATGCAATACAAGAAACAATAAAATCAGCGTTCCTAAAAGAGCCATCGATCTGGAGTACCATTTGGAAGTTTTGTTTCCTGCGCTGACTGCATAACGGCTTTTGCGTGATGCACGGTTTTGGATTTCCAACTGATAACCCTGAACGATGTGCAAAATAAATCCGAGAAACAATCCAATCTCCATGATACGGATCAGGATATTGCTTCCCATGAAATGAGCAGCACGATTGAAGTTTTCTTCAGGATTTGAAAAAAGTACATTCGCATTTATGTAGCAATGCACCAAGAGAAATACCACAAGGAAAAATCCCGTCAATGCCATGACCAGTTTTTTCCCAATCGAAGAGGTAAAAATTTGACTCCAATTCATAAAAGGGGTTTTCAAAATTTATAGGTGCAAAGTTACGTTACAAACTTTATTTATTCACCCAAACGTTTGATCATCAGATTGTCAACTTTATTGAACAAATTGATTGGTGTAAAAGGCCTCCAGTCATTCAGGTCTAAAAGTTCAACAAATCTGTTGATGCCTGTTCTTTTGAAATCATAGGCTGATTGCTGAGGCAGTCCCAGCATTGCTATCCACCCCCCTTTTTCCTGCACATCTTCGTACCATTCCTCATAATAACATTCGTCACTGCTGTGAAAATTCAACACATTTTCACCAATCATGATAAACTTGCTGATGCCCTGAAACAACATTTTATCTATCAGCTCTCGTTTAAGGATCATGATATCATTTTCTATGGCATCGTTCCATTCTCCAATCAGTTCAATAATGGCGAAACCGATTTCGTAATCGGCAAAGAGTACTTTCAGGTATAACGTTTGTGAACCAAAATCGTCCCACTGTGGATGGATGTAATAGTTGTAAACGGTCTGTGTAAATTCAAATTCTGAATAGGTTCTGCCAAAAAAGGGAGACTTGGAATCTTCTTCAGCAGTGTAAAGATGTCTCCAGTTATAATATGGTTCTATATCATGCATGGTTATCCCTCATCCACATGTCCATGGCTTTTTTCACACTGCCATGTTTCAACAGCAAATCTTTTGCCTCCTCGGGTGAATTCATTTGAATCTTTTCCATCAACATCTTTGTTCCCCTGGCTATCAATTTTTCGTTTGTCAATTGCATATTGACCATTTTGTTATCTTCTACCCTTCCCAGTTGTATCATGATGGCAGTTGAAATCATATTGAGGATCAATTTTTGGGCTGTCCCGCTCTTCATTCTGGTACTTCCTGTTACAAATTCGGGTCCCAATTCAACCTCAACTGGAAAATCAGCTTCCTTGGATATTTCAGCACTGAAATTACAGGATATGGAACCCGTAACAATTCCTTCTTCCCTGCATTTTCTCAATCCACCTATTACATATGGTGTAGATCCGCTTGCGGCAATACCGATCACTGCATCATGCACATTGATATCATATTCCCTTAAATCTTTCCAAGCCTGGTGCAGATCATCTTCTGCAAATTCAACAGCATTGAACATGGCATTTCTTCCACCTGCAATGATGCCCACAACCATGCCAGGCGGGACTCCATACGTGGGTGGACATTCAGAGGCATCTACCAAGCCCAATCTTCCACTTGTTCCAGCACCTATATAGAATAATCTTCCCCCTGCAAGCATTTTATCAGAAATAGCCTCAACCAATGAGGTGATCTGTGGAATGGCCTTGGCGACAGCGATGGGAACTTTTTGGTCTTCTTTGTTGATGTTGAACAAAATCTCTTCCACAGACATCCTTTCCAGATGGCGGTAGTGAGATGCTTCTTCAGTGGTCTTATTTCTTTTTTCTTGCAATTTTCTTCAGATGAAAGTGAGTGAGTCCATCAATAGGATTTTGAATAACCTTTCCAAGGTGGAACCCATATACCTTGCAAAGTTCGTCAATTTTGTCCTTAAAATGAAACGCGATGCTGCCTACAAAATGAATGGGGACTCGCCCCGATTGAGGGTAGCTCAAAAGATGTGTACCCATGAATGCATGCAACCCATCTTCTATAATGTTCTCAATAATATAATGACCTCTGTACATTGATAAAAACTTAGCAAATCCAGCTAAATACCTGTTGGGGAATGGCTCCTTGTAAACATGATGCAAGATTTCATCCTTGTTTGTTTTGAAAGTTTTTATGAATGATAGCTCAAGCATCTCATCCAATTTCTTGTAAAGAAAATGCTGCAACAACACTTTCCCAAAATAAGCACCACTGGCTTCATCACCCAATACATATCCGAGTCCGGGTGAATTGGCCACAAGCTTGCTTCCATTGAAATAACATGAGTTTGAGCCCGTTCCTAAAATACAAGCAATTCCTTTCTCATTTCCACAGGTTGCAATGGCAGCTCCCATGAGATCATGTGTAACATGTATGGAGGCATCGGGAAATAAAGATTTGATTGCACGATGCACGACATTCGCTTTCACATTTGTCTTGCATCCAGTACCATAATAATGCACCTCATCGATGCGTTTGGAAAGAATTTTTTTGGGGAACTCATCGCTCATCAATTGAATCAATTCATCTTGGGACATGTAATAGGGACTGATGCCTTTGGTATAAAAAGTTGACTTTTGACCGTTCTCCAACAAGCGCCATGCTGTTTTGGTTGCACCACTGTCTGCTATTAAAATTGAAATTGCCATATCTCGCTTGAATTCAGGAACTTTGTAACAATGAATCATTGCATACCACTATGAACAAACAAAAAATAAAGGTTTTCGTTCCTATCCTTTTCTCCCTAGCTGTCATCGTAGGCATGTTTATTGGATACAAATTACACAGCAATATGCCAACTGCGAAAAGTTTTTTTGGTACTGTTGCAACGCAACCTCAAAATGAAATCCTGCACATCATACAAGAACGCTATGTTGATTCAGTCGACAATGAAAAAATAACTGCATCAGCGATAGATGCCATCTTGGGTGAACTTGATCCACACAGTGTTTATATACCGGGCAAAAGATTGAATGAAATCAATGAAGACCTTGATGGATCCTTTCAGGGCATTGGTATTGAGTTCAATATTGTAAAAGACACGGTACATGTAATGCATGTTGTAGAGGGTGGTCCCTCTGAAAAATCGGGTCTCAAAACAGGTGATAAAATTTTAAAAGTAGATGATCATCATGCGATTGGCATAAAAGATGTAGATGAATTCAAAAAATGGGTCAAGGGTCCCAAAGGAAGCTCCGTCCGTATTGAAATCATGCGTAGTGAAAACAGGGCGCAAAAAAACATCATCCGTGACTTCATTCCTGTTCCATCTCTCGACGCTTTTTACATGATCGATCAATCGAAGGGCTATATTAAACTGAATAGATTTTCCAACAATACCTATAAAGAATTTTTGGATGCATTGCAGAGCCTTGCAAAGAAAGGAATGAAAGAACTCATATTGGATCTGAGAGACAATGGAGGTGGTATTTTGGAGGAAGCAATAGATATCATCGATGAACTGGTTGGTGGGGATCAATTGATTGTATATACCGAGGGACAAAAAAATTCTAAAAAAGAATACAAAGCAAAACGGAAGGGAATTTTTGAGAATGGAAAAATCATTGTCATGCTCAATGAAAATTCTGCATCTGCAAGTGAAGTAATTGCTGGAGCATTGCAGGATCTAGACCGTGCAACTATTATTGGAAGAAGAAGTTTCGGAAAAGGGCTGGTTCAAGAACAGTTTTCGCTTTCTGATGGATCTGCACTGCGTTTGACAACGGCAAGATATTATACCCCATTGGGAAGAAGCATCCAAAAGCCATACGACAAAGGAATGGATGCTTACGCTTCCGAAATCTTGCAAAGAGTTCACTCCTCTGAAAATATTGACAGCAACAGTCAAACAAATAAAAAAGTTTTCACTACCTCAAAAGGTAAAAAATTATACGGTGGAGGGGGTATTGCACCCGACATTTATGTCCCACTAGATAAGATACTGCTCGACACAAACCTGAATATTTTTTACAGGAACAACCTGCTCAGCTTTTTTGCGTATCAATATTACATGATGCATAAAAATGAAATCAAATCATTCGGCAATGTCGAATCATTCAACGCCCGTTTTGATATGGACGCTTCAACATATGCCGCATTGATGAAAGAGAGCAAGTCCAATATCAAACTCAATCAAGACCAACAGTATTTTATTCAACAGCGGTTCAAAGCGATGCTGGGGAGATTACAATGGGGACAAGCTGCTTCTACCTTTATCATCAATGCAAAAGATCCTACATATTTGAAAGCCATTCAGCTACTCAAGTAGCATTTAATTCATAGATATATATTTGAGAGCTGCATCTTCCAAGTTGGAAAAAGGCAATGCAATTGGATATCCATCCAATCATACATGCTGACAATAGCCTAATGCGTCCTGATTTGTATTTTTCACTCAACATGCTCACATAAAAGGCGTCAAACCACATCGGTTTTGTAGCTACCTTGGAGAATCCTTTGTCAATTAACAACCGGTGAATCGTTTCAGGAGTAAAATGATAAAGATGCCTGGGAACATCATAAGCAGCCCAATATTGATTGTAATAAGCTGCGTCCCAAGATGAATGATTGGGTACAGCTATAACCAACACACCATTCTGTTTCAAAAGTCGCTTGAATACTTCAAGTGTTTCGTGCAAGTCATGCACATGTTCCAATACATGCCACAAAGTGATAGCATCAATAGAATTGGATGGAAGTTCTTTCAGTTGTCTGGGTGATGAAACTGGCGATCCGAGCAAAAGAGATGCTTTTTCTCTTGCTCCATCATCTGGCTCCATTCCCATTACACTCCATCCCTGGTCTTGTACAAATTTCAGAAAAGCTCCAGTACCGCATCCGTAATCCAGGAGGTTGCCTTTTTTTTGATGCGTGCTGGACTTCAGGAGATTAAACTTATGCTGCAATGAAATATTTCTTATAAACTGATAAGCTTGATTGAACAATCCTTGCTTACTGTCGGTATGAGATATATATTCAGATGATTGATAATATTTCCCAATTTCTTGCTGGGCTGGAGGACGATCTGTATAAACAAATCCGCACTGTATACACTTTACCAAATGAAACATTTCATTCGAAACTGTATAATCCTTCACTTCAAGAAAAGAACGTGACTCTCCATGCGAACAAATCGGACAACTCAATGTATTATTTTTTCAATGAATAAGAAATGGCAGATTCACTTGTCTTTAGGCGGTTGTATCTGGCATCCAAAAAAGAAAAATTACCCAGAAAAAATCTTGCTGTAATGACAGCAGCGGCGATTGAAATCAATACCACAGATGCAATTTTCCACTCTGGCCATGCTATGCTTCTTCGCTGATCCTCGAAATATTGATGCAGGTCTTCCGATGTTTGCATTCTATCACCAGTCAAAACATCATGTGAATATGATTCTCTGACAACATATTCGTATGGAATTTTACAAGTGAAAGATTCTAATTCTTTAAGGGGAAAAAATTCAATTCTCTTGGAATCATTCAGGGCAAAAAATCCAATTCCCTCCCACTCAACACGTCCGTTTAATTCCAACTGTTCCGCAACATGATGGGAGAAAGAGTTGCACATTTGTTCCAGTTCACCATCTCCGATGTTCAGCTGAGATCGCAAATAAGAATTCCTGGATGTATCAGCATATTCAGTTGTTTGCTCAAAATGAAAGCGAAATACAGGAGAATAAAACAACTTATTGGCAAAATCATTGGTTGATGGCACCCGGATCAGGGATAACACGCCGAGTCCCGGTAATCCGATTTCACCTTTTAGAGAAAAATATTTGTACAAATTCCTGGAGAACTCGCTGTTCATTGTTATCTCTTTGCTGTTTTATCCAATGCAAACCTCAAGCCACCCAAAACATTGAAACCATATGCAGTGTATTGGTTCCAACGTTGGTATTGGATATTGGCAATATTATTCAAATCAAGCCAAAATCCCCATTTTTTATTCAAATTATATTTCACATTGATGCGCAGATCTGCAGCACTTTTCAATTTCACAGTTGAAATTGAATTGTTTGCAAATGAACCTGTCCAGAAATTACTGCTGAAACACAAATGGAGTTTTTCCAATGGCTTCCAATCGGTCTTCAATTCCCATTGAAACGGGAACATCCCAAATGGTTTTTCATACATAGCTTGACGCTGGAATTGGGTCCACTTCAAAACTGATGAGAATGAAATATTCGCATTGAGGATGTATGAAATATTTGACTTTAAATCAATAGTTCTCAGAGATGATTCAAAAATGGTCATAAAATCTTTTCCGATGGGTGCGGCGTTGATGAAAAGTGGAAGATTTTTATGAAGTGTTGACCCTGCTTGAAAGTCAACTGATAAACCATTTTCACTTTGGAAGTCAACTCCTGCAAATAAATAATGCTGTTCATACACAGGGCTGATTAAATTGAGTTGTGGATTGATAAACGGATTGAACATCAATAATTTAAAAGGTGAATTGATTTCATACGTTGACAGATATCCACCCTTGGGTGTCCACTTGCCCTCATCTAATTTGTACTTTACAAACAAATTGGGAATAATCTTAACGTTTCGATTAAAATATACTGGAATTGCCTTTACATCAATATTCCATTTTTGAAAAACCATGTCTGCTCCGATTGGCCATTGCAGCAAAAATACATCGTCCACAAAAGATCGTTGAACAGCATTTACATGCATCCAGGATAACATAGGAGATGACTTGAAAAAGAGGTCTTTTTTCCATTCGAAATCGGCGTGCATACCAATGGATGCACTTACGGTGTAATAGTTCTGGTTGGTTGTTAAATAATCAAAAGATGCAATGGGATTGACTTTCATTTTTCCCTCCTCACCTGCTATGTTGTACAAAGAGGCATTTACATTAAAATTGGTAAATCGCTGCTTCAAATCTTCCTCCTTGATATTTGCAAACTGAATTCTGTCAAAGCCAAAAGTTCTATAATTAAAATCTTCTATGCGTGTTCCGATTTTATACTGATAATTTTCGGAAATCCTTTTCTTGAAAGATGCACCCAGGGTTCCAATGGCATGTTTTTGTCCGGGCAATGCACCCTTCATTGACAGGTAATCGGCATTTACATTGAAAAATTGATCGGCTTTGCCAGATGCATATGCGATTGACCCATAGGGTGATTTCAAATTGCCGTAACCGAGATGAGCAATCACTTGATCGCCTTCTACTTCTTTGATTGGAGCATTGTATGCAAGAGGCTTGATTGTAAACCCGCTCATTGGGGTATTAAATGAAAGCTTTACAGGTTCATATGAAAATCTATACTTGGTGGTATCTCTCGAAATGGCATCTGGACGAAATTCAATTTTCGATGATTTGATGATGCTGGGCTTGAACGAAGAAGTGATATTGATCTCCTCCTTGGTTGATTTATCAATTTGTGCTAAAACACATGCAGGTTTCAATTGAAACAAGAAAACAATCAACGATATATAAATGGATAATCTCACTTTTTCTTGTTATTGGATTTTTCTTTGTTTTCGACCACCTTCAACATTTCAGCAGCCTCCGTCTTCAATTCGGCCAGTGTACAGTGTTCAATCACACTCTTCAGGGTTGCTTTGGCATTGAAATAATCCTCTTGAACTAGGAAAATTTCTGCCAACAATAGATAAGACTTGGTGATCCATTTTTCATAGGAGCCAGACTGTTCAATGGTTCGAATCGCTTCTTTTTCAGCATTTTCGTAATCATTCATTGAAAAATAGTTGCGGGCAATTTGGTACCTTGACTCCGCTCCAATAGCATTTGAATAAGATGAAAGATTTCTGAAATACTCTGTAGATTTTTGATAATCATTTTTCATTTGAGCATCATATCCCATGATTGCATTTGATAAAATAGAATCTTCTTTGGTTGCTATTGATGCTTCCATCAATTTTCGAGCCCAGGGAAGAGCATCTGCGTAGTTAGCAAGTTGGTATTGAGATTTTACAATTCCTCTCCTCGCTTCTGTTTGGGAATTTGCCGATGAGGCAATCTCACTCAATTGCAGATAACATCGAAGTGAAGAGGCATAGTCTCGCAACTCATTGAAGTATATATTTGCAGCGTTTTGAAGAGATTTCTCATGAAAAGCAGTAACCCCCTTTGTAGCAATCGATTCAAACACTTGTGCTGCTTCTTTGTATTGCTTCGATTTCAGAAGTACATCTCCCTTCAATGCAAGCACATTTGCAATATATAAGCCCCCAGGAAACTGAGTTATATACCCATCCAAAGTATTGAGAACCGAGGATGAGGGGTCTATTGCATATGCATTTTGAATAAACCTGTACATCAGCGAATCTTTTTCAACCTGGGTGATTGATTTTCCTGCTGACTCAAGGAATCGCTGATAGTCATTGATTTTTCCATTCTCCAAAAACATCAGTTTTGCATTTTCCATCGCTTCGGAAGTCTGTGCTGAGCTTGGATACTGTTTGATCAAAACATTGTATTGCTTTATGGCATCTTCTACCTCGTCAAGGTTGAAGTATGCAATACCGAGTTTAAGATAGATCAGTGGACGCAATTCGTGATGCTCATCCAACTGTTCAAGCATTTTATTCAATAAGGGAATGGCATCGTCAAATAATTCCTCAGACATGTAGGTATCTGCCAGTTCCATGTTCATGAGTGATGAATAAGAAGATTGTGGATACCGGCTTATGGCATTTTTCAACATGGATATTTTTGATTCGGGTGACTTCATACCTTCCAGCATTGCGAGTTGGAAAGTAGCATAATCGGTTCCAAAGCCTTCAGATGCTGTTATCCTTGTGTAGAGTGTCTTTGCTTTTGTAAAGTTTTTATCCATATAACTGCAATCTGCAGCCCGAAGAATAGACTCTCTTACTTTTTGATCATTTACATCATTGTCAATTAAAAATACTTTTTCAAAATATACAGATGCCTTTTTGTAATCTTCTAATTCATAATAACAATAGCCCAAATTATAATTGGCGTTGATTTCATTGGCTTCACCGCTAGAATAAGATGGATTTTGCAGGTACTGCTGGAAAAGTTTTACAGCATTGCTGTAGTTGTTTTTTCTAAAGGATATTTCACCAAGCCAAAAAATAGAAAGTTGATGAAAGTTCGAAGAAGGGTATGTAGCCAATAGCCTGAGGATTTGCTCAGCATTTTCATATTGCACATCGTATATCAACTCCAAACCACGACCATAATAGATTCTTGGAATCATATTTCTTACGACAGGATTGGATAAATCAAGTTTGTCTAGCAGATCTATGGCAGCCTTGAAGTTGTTTGTTTTTGTATAATACTGAAGCAGCATCGCCTTTACTTCTTGATAGAATTTTGAATTGGGATACTCATCCATAAAAGATGTGATGGTTTTGAAACCCTGGTCTTCAAATCCCAATTCAAAAGATAGTTTACCATCCAGAAAAGTGGCAATCGCTTTTTTACTCGGATCCAAATTGGATGCAGTGCAATATTGGAAAGAAGTCCTGGCATTGGATTTATCACCCAAATCAAGATATGAGAGTCCCAGCACAAACATAGATTCAACGGCAATGTCATCCTTTCCTATGGACAAAGGCTTGAGTTGTTCAATGGCCTTGCTGTGTTTATCCAGATGATAATAACTGGTACCCCATTCAAATCGCTGCACTGGATTGAGTGAAACTCCCTGAGCAATTATTTGTTCATACAAAGAAGCTGTCTTGGAATATTCATCTTGATTAAAATAGATGGATGAAAGCAATTGCATTATTTCCACCAAATGCAGTCCATCTGCATTCTTCAAATACGCTTCCCCATATTCAAGTGCTTTGCTCTCCATTCCTTTGTCATGGTATATATAAGCCAAGTAAAAAGGTATGGCTTTTGCATATTGTGGATCATTTTCAATGGCAGAAAAACTTTTCAGCGCCTCTTCATAATTATATTCTGAAAAAGCGATAAAACCCATATAATATTGAACATCGTTCTTAAAGACTGACTGTTCAAGCTGCATCAGGCTTTTGAAATATGGCTTGGCATTGTCAAACTTTTTCTCAGAAAAATAAGAAACAGCTTTTTGAAACTGGACCTGCTCATGCTGATCATTGCTTAAAAAATTGAGTTGGATTGACTCCAAATAAATCAGCGCCTCAGAAAACATGGAAAGTTCAAAATAATAATCAGCCAAGACAAAGGCCAAAACTGATTTATTTGATTTGTCAGAAGACGTGCGGAAGTATTCAATTCCATTGTTGATAAAAAAAGATTCTCGCTGGATGATCCCAATTTGAATACGCTTGAAAGTCAACTTTTCCCTTATAACATCGGTTACCGGGAAGTTGACCTTAGAACCAATGTTTTCGATATAATCGATCGCCGAGAGGTAGTGTTCTGAAGCAATCAATTCGTCAATTTGCTTCAACCACCTGTTTTGCAAAGAGTGTCCCGTGTTTTCCTGAGCACCTGCTGAAATGCTGAAAAATATACATCCCAGCAAAAACAACCGGCAAAAAAATGAACGTGTAAAGAGGAACTTCCTGTTCATGTTGAATATCTACCCAAAAATAAACCTTAAATCATGAGAATCAATCATTATTGTAACTTTGCAGGACAGATATTAACACTGAGTTATACACATTTACAATGGATCTGAACAAGCATATAGCCGCAACCATCATAACAATTGGCGATGAACTGCTGATTGGACAGACCATCGACACCAACAGTGCCTGGATTGCATCATCACTTAATAAAATTGGCATCACCATCAAAAGAAGGGTTGCCGTGGGGGATGAATGGGACGCGATTTGGCAATCTTTGGAGGATGAAGGAAAACTGGCTCAGATCATACTGATAACAGGAGGACTTGGTCCAACATCTGATGACATCACCAAATCGTTGCTCTGTAAATTTTTTGGCGGCAAGTTGGTCACCAACCAAGGTGCATTGGACAATGTGGTAGATATTTTTACAAAAAAACTTAAAAGACCCCTGCTGGAGAGAAATGTTAAACAGGCAGAAGTCCCCGATAATTGCATAATTATCCAAAACAAGAGAGGAACTGCCCCCGGCATGTGGTTCGAAAAAAACAACGTCATTTATGTGAGCATGCCCGGTGTTCCACATGAGATGAAAGGCATGATGGATGATTATGTGATACCTGAACTGATTAAAAAGTTCAATGTGCATCCAGTGCAACACCGAACCCTGCTGACTGCAGGAATAGGTGAATCTTTCCTTGCGGAAAAACTCACTGATTTCGAAGCGAATCTTCCTGCCAATATCAAACTTGCCTATCTGCCAAATTATGGAATGGTAAGATTGCGTCTGACCGATTTGCAGTCAGCCAGCGATCTTTCTAGGATTGATGAATATTTTCAATTGCTCAAATTGAAAGTACAGGACTTCATGGTTATCGATGATGATGTCAGCATGCAAGAAGTAATTGCTAGAAAATTATTGGAGACAGGAAGAAGCATTGCAGTAGCAGAGAGTTGTACAGGAGGACATATATCACAACTCTTTACGCAAATGGCCGGCAGCAGTCAGTATTTTTTAGGAAGTGTTGTCAGTTACTCCAACGAGATGAAACAGGACGCATTAAAGGTACCTGAACAAATCATCCAGGAATATGGTGCAGTCAGTTCACAAACAGTGGAAGCCATGGCTGAAGGAGTCAGAAAATTATCCAATGCAGATCTTGGGTTGGCTACTTCGGGTATCATGGGACCAGCAGGCGGAACAGATGCAAAACCAGTTGGATTTGTATGGGTTGGTTTCAGCTCCAAAGAAAAAACAGCAAGTACAAGTTTTCAATTCCGCTTTGACAGGAAAAGAAATATTGAATTGACCGCCATCAGCGCATTGGATTTTCTGAGGAAAAATATGGGATAAGTACTTCAGAAAGATAGTTTTACACATCCAATTTAAGAGTACCTTTGCACTGAAATCATCTTCAATTGGCAACAGCGAATGTCATAATGCCCAAGCTCGGTGAGAGCATTGTAGAAGCCACCATTCTGAAAATCCATAAAAAAGTTGGAGATGCCATCAATGTTGATGAAACATTGATGGACATCGCGACTGACAAAGTTGACAGTGAAGTCCCCTCTACCGCCCAAGGTATCATTGAAGAGATCCTATGCAACGAGGGCGATGTTGTAAAAATTGGGTCAGTCATTGCCAAAATAAGATCAAACCAAGAAACAGTTATCTCTGAAAAGTCAGCACCAATTAACATTCCCTCTACCCAAGTCAACGGAAAGCATCAGCAGGCAGATGAAGACACGACAGTGCCTTATGTTCCATCACCAGTTGTCAAAAGAACTGAAAGTGCCAAGTTTTACTCACCGCTGGTAATGAATATTGCTACAAGTGAAGGCATAGCACTGAGTGAGTTGGAGAGCATCAATGGATCTGGAACCGATGGCAGAATCACCAAAAATGACATACTAGGTTATTTGGCAAAAAAGAAAAGCGGTCAAACAGATTTTGTTTCCACAGCCGACAACCATACACAGGACCAATCCTATTCAAATATTTATACTACTGGAAAATCATCTGGCAATGTTGAAATCATTGAAATGGATCGCATGAGACGATTGATTGCTGATCACATGACAAGGAGCAAATCTACCAGTGCACATGTAACAAGCTTTGCAGAGGCAGATGTAACCAACATGGTTCAGTGGAGAGAAGAAAATAAAAAAACATTTGAAAAAAGAGAGGGTGAAAAAATCACCTTCACTCCCCTCTTTATTGAAGCTATAGTTAAATGCCTCAAAAAATATCCATTGTTGAATGCAAGTGTTGTTGGCAATGAAATTCACATCAAAAAGGACATCAATATTGGTATGGCGACTGCACTCCCCAATGGAAATTTGATTGTTCCTGTTTTGCAGCATGCTGATCAGTACAATATCATCGGATTGACCAAGCAGGTAAACAAACTAGCCAACAATACGAGAACAGGAAAGCTTCAACCTTCTGACACACAAAACGGCACATTCACATTCACCAACATCGGCACATTTGGTAGCTTGATGGGAACTCCAATCATCAATCAGCCTCAGGTTGCCATTTTGGCCATTGGAGCTATTAAAAAGAAACCGGTTGTCATTGAAATCGATCAAGGTGACAGTGTTGGAATCCGACAAATGATGTTTGTATCCATGTCATATGATCACAGAATCATTGACGGTTCGCTTGGATCTATCTTTTTAAATGAATTTGTAAAATGCCTGGAGGAGTTTGACCCCTCCAGAGACATATGATCTTCTATTGATCGAGATCTGTTTCGAGTCCCCAACTGATTCCCTTCTCAACTGCAGGCACTCCCTTGGTTAGCCAAACAGCAGGCTTTTCGCCCTTCAATTTCCAGTCAAAAAATTGTTGTTCCCTGATTTGGATATCTTTTCTGTTTTTTCGCTCTACCAGGTTATGTGCTTCTCCATTGTAATTCAACATCCAAACTTGTTTGCCCAATCTTCTCATGGCTGTAAACATTTCGATTCCCTGATACCAGGGAACAGCACCATCAGCATCGTTTGCCATGATCACCAATGGAGTTGTCACTTTGGGCAATGAGAACAGAGGGGAGTTGTCCAGATATGACTTGGTATTTTGCCAAAGTGTTGCACCAATCCTGCTCTGGCTTCTTTCGTATTGGAACTGGCGGTTCATTCCACTCTCCCACCTGATGCCACCATAAGCACTTGTCATGTTTGCCACTGGAGCACCTGCCCATGCAGCTGCAAAAAGTTTGGTTTTGGTAATAATATACGCTGCCTGATATCCACCCCAGCTCTGGCCTTGAAGTCCCATTTTGGTGCTGTCAACCCATCCTTTCTTTACAAGTGCTCTGGCACCGCTCACGATATAATCATATGCTGATTTACCAGGCAGTGCATTGGCATAATAGATATCTGGAGCCAATACTATATATTCTCTGCTCACAAAAAATGGAATATTCAAGCGGCTTGGTGTTGGTGCAGGTGCCAGGTAGTTGTGTAAACCATCTGAGAGTGTTTCATAGAAATAAACAATCAGAGGGTATTTCTTACCAGGTTCAAAATTTTCTGGTTTGTACACAATTCCGGTTGCCTCTTTACCATTGTATGCTTTCCAATTGAACAATTCAGCTGTCATCCAGTTGTATTGTGACTGCTGTGGATTGATATTGCTCAACTGATTGTTGTTTGTAAAATCAGTGGTATGATACAAAGCAGGAGAATGGTTCACCGTTTCTTTTGTGAAAATGAATTGCTCTGCATTTTTTGCTTTTAAGAATGAACCTGATGCAAAAGAACCCAAGTGCAGCGGTTGAATAGGATCATTGCTACCAAGGATTAATTTACTAAAACCGGATTGTTTGTTCTTTTCGGTAAAAAGGCTCAAATAAATGACCTGACCATTGGAAAGAAATCTATTCTCTGGATCGGTTTCCAGGTAACGATAGCGAATAGTTGATTTTCTTCCTGCACGCTTGGTAATCGTAACCGGGTCTTGCTTTGCCTCGGGGTGCAATTTCCAAATATCAAATCGATCATATACCAGCAAGGCATCATCATTTTCCATCCATCTTACAATGCCATAAGGTGTTGGCGCAGAGGGCATGTCATATTCTTCGTCATATAGTTTTACCGGGACTTTTTTACTGATACAAACCACTTTCTGATTATCGTAAGTGAAATACGCTTTTTGCATCATGTCATACCAAAATGCGTACTTGCCATTCGGGGAAACCTGTGCTTGTCCCAGGATGTCCGCTGCAAACATCTTTCTCTGACCAGTTAATGGATCAACACTGTAAAAATCTTTTTTGGTTGCACCTTCCCATTGCATGGGAATTCTTTTTCCCTTGTCAGTCATACCCAGAAAGAAAGATCCATCACCCTCTTTTGAAACCAACACCATTGGAAGATCCTTGTCTGCCAATTGAATGAATTGCTTCGTATCTATATCAACCATAGAAAGATAAGATCGCTTTCTTTCCTGATCAAGATTCTTCAACTGATATGGCTGTATATAATCATCGTTGTAATGCCATACATCAAGCTTTACCAAATCCATTTCAACCAACGATGTGTCTTTTACTGGAGGGATGGGTATTGTTCCTAGAAATAATCTTTTGCCTGACTTGCTGAAATATGGGAAAGAAAAATCACTAATGGTCCAGTTGGCTTTCATACCAACTGTATATTTATCTGCAATGACAGCAGCTTGCTTGTCACCATTCTGCCAGAAATACAATTTGAAAAATTTCTGCGTTGACTTGATAGCAGTATCCACTTCTGCATGAAACGCAACCTGGTAGCCGTTTTCATCAACAGCCAGGTTTTTGATCTGATTTGCTATGCTGAAAATAGTATCCAGTCTTTTTTCTGCTAGTCTAAATATGGTAACCTGTGGACGAACAGATTTTTCTTTTTTATGATGGGTGGATGCCACTACAAGTAATTTTCCATTTTTACTCCATACATATTCAGATACCAGTTTTATGGAATGTTTAAATCCGCCCCCCAATTGAAGAATGACAAGATCTGTCCCCTCCTTCAACTGGCTGCTCTCATCAGAACCATTCTCAGCATCCTCTTCCATCCAGGCTTCGTCACCTTCCTTCGCAGTTAGTTTTCTTTTTTGTTTTTTATCGGGGGTTTGCTCAATGATGATGGGAATTTTCTTTTTACTGGAATCGACTGACTTGGCAACAATTGTATCCTTTTTTACAATAGGTTTGGATGAATCTGTCGCGTTCAAGGAAGATAAATATGCCAAATACTGATTCTTTTCATTCAGCTTATAAGAGATGACAGAGGGAATTTTATCGACTGCCATATTTGAGAGTGACAGAATCCCCAGAGAGTCTTTTGGCATCTCATCAGCTTTTTTCTTTTTTATTTTGGCATCACGAACATCCTTGTAAAATGGCTTGATTTTAAAAACTAAAAATTGATTGTCATTTGAAAAAGTTGCATTGTATCCACGATCAATGATCATTTCAACAGATTTGGATGGGTTTTTAATTACCAGCCTGCCATCTCCTTCTTGTAGATCAATTGTGTAACATACCCAATCACCGTTGTCAGATATATTTTTCTCCCCCAATGTTTCCCATGTATCATAAACGGAGTGATCCAAGGGTTTTTTTTGAGCCTCTGTCGTCAACGGATACAGGAACATGCAAAAAATACCTGCAAAAAACAATGCACGAAATTTCATAGAAAATCTTTGCGTTGAAATTAGTGATTTTATGATTTATTCCGGGATTCTATTTTGTCCCAGTTTGTTTATACACCCTTAAAGTTTGGATTACAACAGTCAGAAAAATGATAGCAATACCGATGTAAAAAGAAAGTCCAACTTCTTTATACTCTTTGAAAAAAAGGAATGCAAACGCGATTCCGTAAACAGGCTCTAAATTGAAACTGAGATTCACAGTAAATGGTGAAATTTTAGAAAGGGATCTGACAGATAGGTTGAAAGCCAGTACTGTGCAAAAAAGACTCAATACCAGCAACCATAGAAAATCAGGTATGGTCGGAAATATTTGTTGTGACGGATAATACATCAGGTAAAATGGCAATAAAGCTGTGAGGATCAGAAACCCGCCAGACATCTCATACAGCGTGATGGTTTCAGGCTGTTGCTTTTGCATCATTTTTTTGTTCAGTATAGGAAATACAGCAGCCAACAGGGATGAAATGATTCCAAACAGAATGCCTGTTCTGAAACGAGGATCAAAATGAAACATCAGGTAAATGCCTATAATTACCATACATCCAAGCAACATTTCCATCCATTCAAATTTTCTTTTGGAAATAATGGGATCCAGAATGGCTGAAAAAAAACCAATTGCAGAAAAACAGACAAGGGAGACAGAGACATTGGCATATTTGATGCTTCCATAAAAAGTAACCCAATGCAGGGCAATGATTCCTCCTATACCTATCAAAGAAAAAGCATCAAGCATGTTGGTTTTGAAAATCTTTTTTGTTGTAAAAAAAAGAATCAGCAATGCAACAGCTGCAAACATCATTCTGTACCATACCAACAATGCTTCGTTGAGTTCAATCAATCTACCCAACACACCTGTGAATCCCGCCAGAAAGATGGCAGCATGCAATTGAAGAAAAGCCTTTTTCATGATGAATCAAGTTAGGCAGATTTTCGAATATGTCTCATAAAACTGCCGGAGAGGTATTGAAGCTGCAGAATCAATACGCCCAATGCTGCTTCTTTGATAATTCCTTTAGACATTTTTGAAGCACCCAATTCTCGGTCCTGAAATACAATGGGCACCTCCTTCAGCTTATAGCCAAGGTGCCAAGCTGCAAATTTCATTTCTATTTGAAATGCATATCCAACAAAATTGATCGCATCCAAATTCATTTCCTGAAGAACTTTCGAGGAATAGCAAACAAAACCAGCAGTGGGATCTTTAACGGGCATGAATGTAAGCAGGCGACTGTAAAGTGAGCCAGTCAATGAAATAATTTTACGTTTGAAAGGCCAATTCTTGAATGCACCTCCTTTGACATACCGAGAACCAATGGCTACATCTGCCCCATTGGAGCAAGCATCCAACAAGCGATTCAGGTCTTTTGGATCATGCGAAAAATCGGCATCCATTTCAAATAAATAATCATAACTGCGTTCCAATCCCCATTTGAATCCTTTGATGTATGCTGTACCAAGTCCGAGTTTACCCGGACGCTCAATCAGATGAAGAAAATCTGCCCTGCTTTGCTGAAGGTCTTTGACAATTGTTGCAGTTCCGTCTGGTGAAGCATCATCAATGACCAGGATGTGGTAGTTGTTTTGAAGATTGGAAATAGCATCAACAATGAGTTGAATATTTTCTTTTTCCTTGTAAGTGGGTATAATGACTAGTTTTTTCAATGCCAACGGATCTATGAATGTTTGGATTTTAACATGGTTCGGTTGAAGATCTCGGTTAGCTTTTGTTTGGTGTGCAGGGCAAAATCATTCTTCATCATCCAGTCATAGTAGGATGGCTCATTCCTCAATACATCCTCTACATTCTTGCCTTTGTGCTTACCGAAGTTAAAGATTTCCTTGCCGTTTTCCATGACCATTCTTCTGGGAAAATCAATGATTACCTCTTCACCAATGACTTTGAGCACCGAATCTACCGAGTTACCGAGACTCTCGTATTTACCCAGTTGCGCAAGAAAAACCTCCCAACTTGCCGTAACATCTGCCTCCGCGCTGTGGGCATTGTCCAAATCTTTGTTGCAATAAAACTTATAAGCAGCTGAAAGATTTCTTGGCTCCATGAGGTGGTATATTTTTTGAACATCCAGGAATCTCCTATCGTTTGTATCAAATTCCAATCCCGCTCTTAAAAATTCTTCAACCAGCAAGGGCCAGTCAAATTTGTTGGAATTGTATCCTCCCAGGTCCGCTCCTTCCATAAACTGGCGAATTTCATTTGCCACCTGTTTGAAAGTTGGGGCATCCTTGACCATCTCATCTGTGATGCCGTGGATCTCTGAGACTTCTTTTGGAATGGGACGTTCCGGATTGATCAACTTTCTTTTCATGAGGCGATTTCCATCCATTGAAATTTTCAGCATGGCTATCTCCACAATTCTGTCTTGGGTAAAACTAAGTCCGGTTGTTTCTAAATCAATAAAAACCAGGGGTTTTTGTAGAATAATCTGCATTATAGTAAGATATGATCAGTGAATCTTTAAAAATAATGAAAGAAAATTTAACAGATGTATTATTGAATGAATTTATTTCAATGAAGTATATTTGTGAACAACCTTTTACACATGAAACGTGTTTTTTTCCTTTTTGTTTTGGGTATTATCACATTGTCTGCTGTATCCTGTATGAGCGCCAAGGGCAATGCCAAAGGAGGTTGCCAAATCACTAGAAACCTGGTGGGATACAAATAAGTCACTGATTTCTTTCTTACGCTTAAATCTTGCTTATGAGAAATATACTCATGTTTTTTTTGCTATTGATTGCAGGCTCTGCTTTTGCACAGGAGGATACCACTGAGGTTTATGACTACAGTAAATTTGGCGATGCCGAGGGCGTAAAACGTTTTTGCACCCAAAAAGTATTGAATCAGTCAGCACAACGCATTGTGAGCTTCGGATATGAGTACCATGGCGGATTCAGCATGCCTGATGTGAGACTTGCCTATATGTTGCCTGCCTCACAAAATTTCACTGTCAACAATTTTGCTGCCCTTCGTGCACAGGTCAACATCCCAGTCATATCCACCAATAAATTCATCTGGCAATTGGGGGCCAATTATTGGGGCAGTAAATACAATATTGAAAATCCAGGCACCAATTTATTCGCGAAAACGCTTCATGAGGGAACCATGACCAGCGCAGGCATCAATTCAACCATTTTTAAACCATTGAATGAAAAGAATTTTCTCATCATTCAAGGCAGTGCGGATGCCAATGGAATATTCAAAAATTTAAGTGAAGTAAACGGAAAGTCAATCACTTTCAGTGCTACTGCCATTTATGGTTGGAAAACTTCAGAAAAAAATATGATCGGAACCGGTCTAGCCAGAACTTACCGTGCCGGTCAGGTAATCCACTTACCGGTTCTTTTTTGGAATAAAACTTTCAACGACAAATGGGGAATGGAATTGCTATTGCCTGCAAGGGGATTCTTGAGATACAATGTTTCAACTACCAATATGTTTCAGTTTGGATTTGAATTGGAGGGAAATCAATTTTGGATGAATCTTCCGAATAGCAAGAACGGAAGTGTTTTTATCCAGCGAGGCGAGGTAAAGCCCAGAATCATGTGGGATAAAAAAATCAGTGGATTCATTTGGCTGAATGCCCAAGCGGGACTCCGCTATAATTACAGATTTGATGTGATGAATGAATATGATGCCAGAAAAGAATCCCTGCGATACTTTACCAGCAATCTCGGGAATCCATTCTACTTCAATATCAGCTTGAACCTGGTTTCTCCCTGATCATACTATTAAAAAAGTCCGGCAATACCGGACTTTTTATGTAAGATTTTTCAATTTATTTCGAGACCTGTCTTGTCCAGGTATCTGTCCTCCCAATCAACGAAACCCCTATAAAACCCCTTACTTCAAGCGTATTTGCATTGTTCATTTTCATGGTACATGAATAGGTATTTCCATTCTTGGGATCATAAATATTACCTTCATCCCAGATATTGTTTCCTTTGAAAACAAATCCCCATACATTGATCAGTCCAAGTACAGCCCTTGATCGCACTGCTTCATCAGGGTGATTTTTATCTATTTTAGGTTTTCCCGTCTCTGGATCAATGGGTTCTTTCAACCAAACCACTTTCCCCTGGTATTTGTCACCATTCTTATAAATTCGCACCATTGCATTTCCTTCACCGGTTTTCCAAACACCCACAATTGCATCTGGATTGTCTTCGATTGTTTTTAAAGCAGGAATAAAAGAAAATGTAAAAAAAGCGGTACATGCCAAAATAAATAAACGCATTCCTCCTTTAAAAAATGTTTGAGCTTGAGAAGCAATCATATTCATAATAAACTGTTTGTTTTCATGACAAATATAGAAAAAATCATTTCCAAAAATGGATATAGAATTTAATTCAGCAGGTTGTAGATGAAAAAAATAATAAGAATGATAATAATAATTATTGTAAACCAACCTTTTTTGTTAGATTTTATTGCTACTCCTATTCTTTCTGAACTAATTTTATAGATCTCTGCAACTAATCCATCTATTTTTTCTTGAAATTTAGATGAATATTTACTGTTAAGTATTCCTATCTCTTTGTTACTCCACAATTTTGATTCTATATAATATGATTCTCTATTTTAATCGTTTAGTAAATTATTGATAATATCATTCAAGCTGTAATACGAACGAAAATCATCTTTAAATTTAACCTCTTTTAAATCAGATATAAAAGAGGAGTCAACATTTTCAATGTCGTAATATTCAAAATAAAAAATATTCTGAGGGTCGTATAAGAATGCTTTCTCCGTTACGGCCTTTTTTAGTTTGGATAATTTTTTATGGATGATTTTCGGATAAGCGTCAACAATTTCAATAATCGTATCTTTTGATAAAACATCCAAATCATTACTATAGACTAGATACCTGAAAACTTTTTTATATTTTTTTGCTATTGAATATAGTTGTTCTGAATTGAGTAAATTTAGTTTTTTTGTTTTATGCAATAATTCAAATGTTTCATCTTGATTAATGGTAATATTAAATAGAATGGTAGGTGAAAGTACCTCAAGAACATCATGATTTATTAATTGCTGTACCAAATTCAAATCATGCGAATAAAAATCTATTTCTGTGAACTTATTAGATACATAGTTTGTTGACTCAGATGTTTTGTCTGTAAAGCTTTGTAAGAGGTTTTCTGCAAATGTTCCCACAAATGATATAACTTCACGATTAATTTTAAGACTTTCTCCATATGCTTTTAGTTCTATTGTAGTGCCTTTAGAAGTGTAGTTTTCACTTTCTTTTGTTGTTTCAAAATAATCTCTATAATACTTTATATTTTGATTTGGCTCAAAATTATCAAAGTATAATTCCATGTCAAGTTCACTTATTTTATCTTTTAGGAATTCTGGTTAGAGATATTTAAACTTCCGTATATGTGCCTTTGATTTGCTCTGAACTTTTTGTTTTAGAGCTAAATATTTGTCTAGTTTATCTGCAGCAAGCAGTTCTTCCAATAATTCTAGCTTCATGATTTCATTTAAGCTATTGATTTTTGCTTGCTTTTTTAGATAGGCAATTGCTAATTTGAATTCCATATTAAGTGATTTAAAAATAATTAATAATCAAATTCGAAGTATACAAATAATTATATTTATCTCCATAGATAAGTTTTGAACACATCTCTTTAATTGCCAAAAAGCATAGTTTTTTTAATTTATTTCTCTCAACTTTTTTTGCTTTTCGGATTAGCCCTATAATACTCCCCAGTTGTTGGACCAAAAGGTAAGAGTTCCTAAGTTAATATTTTGTGCTGTATTAGGCAACATTTTGGTTTAAAGATTTGTACTAGCCTCATTGGGTTTCATCCCAATGCCTTGGTGTTTTTTCTGATGATAATACTCGATATAGGTCTGAACTTTTTTCAAATAGTTCAAGACCTGTATCGCTGGGATTTAGGTAGATGTGATTGTACTTTATGGTTTTTCGGAAGCGCTCGATCCAAATATTATCTGTTGCACGTCCTTTTCCATTCATCGATATTTTAATTTCTTTACCCTCCAGGTAGTTCGTCCAACTTGGACTGGTATACTGTGATGCTTGGTCCGAATTTATGATTTCGGGCATGTGACAGAAGAGAAAGTAATGAGTCGTTGAGTACCTGAGTTTGCTCCTCGCTTCCTTTGATGCGTTTGAGTTTGGCATTCCATTTGGATTTTTCAACCCAAAGTCCGGTGAAGACTTGAGTTCGATCCTTTCCCATGGTTATACTCATAACAATTGGATATAACTTTTGGGGGTTGGGCATGTTCCTTAAGAAGAAAGAAAAGTTTGGATTTTTCATAATAGTTTGAGTTAGTTAATAAATAAAAATCAAACTGTTACAAAGAAGTTGGTGAAGTATGTGTTGAAGTTTTGTTGAAGTATTTTATTTCTGTTTTTTTTATGTCACAGAAACTTCAGCAAAAAACCGCATTTTTCACATAATTAACATTTTACAACACACCTCTATATCTGACCATATAAGTGTGGTAATAATAGACACATTTAATTATGTCTTTAATTAAGTGAAATTATTTGTGACTTATTAAAAAGGCTCTGAAACATACACTACGCGCGTGTTTCATGGGAGCGAGCTTTTTAAGCGAGCGACCAATATAAATAAAAAAGTCCCCAGGATTAACTGGAGACTTAATTCTTTGGGATGAATATTTCAAATAGTTTTATTTGAAATCTCAAGACACATAATGTGTCCAAAGTGGAGCTGGTGGGATTCGAACCCACGTCCAAACATATTCCCGGAAAGCTTTCTACATGCTTATTTCAGCATTGTTTGTCGGAACCTGGCAGGAGCTGAGCAAACCAACCTTGTTCGTAGCTGAATGGTCTTGATCAACCGTCACAGCCTTCGGTTGAAGCATCCTTGTTTTTTTTGATTCAGCGGGGTGACTTGGCAAAGGAAGGCCCGTCAGCGGGCTATAATGGATGCGCAAATCACTGATTAGGCAGCCATGGCGTAAGTATTCTCGCCATTTGTACTTTTCGTATTCAGATTAAAGTGCAACATACGCAACGCACTGCATGCTTACTTTCAAAGATCTACGCTGTCAAAACCGGTCAGCCCCATTTTGATGATGCAAAGTTACAAAATTGTGGGAAAGCATTTGTTAAAAGCAAAGAATGGGCTACATTTGCACCCCGAGCCCAGATGGCGGAACTGGTAGACGCGCTAGACTCAAAATCTGGTTATCGCAAGGTAGTGCAGGTTCGATTCCTGTTCTGGGCACATTCCTAGATTGAAGACGATTCTTAACTGAATCGTCTTTTTCATTATTGGATGAAATGCCCACCATTAAAGGAATCGCAGCAAATAAACTATTAACGCGCTGAGTTCGAACTACCCCATTTTGTTTATCATAGAGAATTCCATCTGGAAACACTCTACTAATTTAGACTATATCTTGTCCACTTTATGCTGACGATTTACAGCTTTCTCATGGATAAAAGGAGTCAGTTTTCCCTAAGATAACACTTATATGAACCTCCATAATTTTAATTAGCTAGTTAAATTTATGATCACCTAAAATCAGATAATCATTAGCTTAAATATTACATATTTGCTACATTAGGTACTCAGCATTCAAACAGAGATCACTACTATTTAAAGTCAGATATGTTTTATATATCATGAAGAATTTGACTTGAACTAAATCTAGCAAAGAGCACAAACCCGACAAATTATGTCGGGTTTTTTTATTATCTGAATCGATCGGTTGGATACCAAAAAAAAACGGAACTGGTGGATCCCAGTTCCGCGATTCAGCAGTTTTTAAATCCTTTTACAGATCTTATGTTCTGCTTAACTCTCGACGGCAACGGAGCATCACTCCGTCAACCGACTGATGTAAAACTACTATAAACAAATAGGGCAAAACCATGTTGGTCATCAATATGAAACATGATTGAAATTTGCCGGCTGCATCACAGCAATCATGATTTGACATACTGCTGAACAATATCTTGCACCCATTCTAACAACATAAAAACACTTACTGATGGCAATTGTAAAAGTTATTGAAGTAATGTGCAATTCTTCCAAGAGCTGGGAGGATGCTGCACAGCAAGCTGTGCTGGAAGCATCAAAAACACTGAAGCATATCAAGTCCATTTACCTGAATCAACAACAGCAGCATCGAGTAGAGCAATCCATATAGCCTATTGCCATTGGTTGCAATGTGTTTTTTTTGATGATACATAACCCTTGGTTTTTGTTTAAAAAATAAATATCGCAGGCAAGCTATCTGTGTTGAAAGCGCAGAACCATGACTTGAAATGATAAAATTCTATAAAGAGTGAAATGATATTTTCACTTTTGCAGGGAAGTAAATTCAATGATGAGTATCAATCTTCGATATGAAGTCGGGTACTTAAAAAGTAGTAGTTTTACATTATTATTATCCGCAGATGAACATCAAAAAAAATATTCTTGAAACAATTGGAAACACTCCGTTGATTCAATTGAATAAAATCACCAAGTCACTTCCATGCACTGTATTAGCGAAAGTTGATTATTTCAATCCTGGCAACTCCATCAAAGACCGCATGGCACTCAAAATGGTGGAAGTAGCAGAAAAAGAGGGAAAGCTACAACCTGGAGGCACTATCATTGAATGTACTTCGGGAAATACTGGCATGGGACTCGCACTGGCTGCCATTGTCAAAGGCTATAAATGCATTTTTACGACGACAGATAAACAATCAAAAGAAAAAATTGACATTCTGAAAGCTGTTGGCACAGAAGTTATTGTTTGTCCCACGAACGTAGAACCGGATGATCCGAGAAGTTATTATTCGGTGGCAAGAAGACTTGCCAACGAAATTCCGAATGCTTTTCTATGCAATCAATATGATAACCTGGCCAATAGATTGGCACATTATGAGAGTACGGGTCCGGAGATATGGGAACAAACCGATGGAAAGATTACTCACCTCGTTTGTACCGCTGGAACAGGTGGAACAGTTACCGGCACCGGGATTTACCTCAAAGAAAAAAATCCGAACATCAAAATATGGGCCATTGATGTGTTCGGCTCACTGCTCACCAAATATTTCCAAACCGGTGAAAAAGACATGAAAGAAGTGTATCCCTACATTTCAGAGGGATTTGGAGAGGATTTCGTACCTGAAAACTATGACATGCGCGTCATTGATCACTTCGAACAGGTAACGGATAAGGACGGAGCTGTAATGGCGAGAAGAATCGCGAAAGAAGAGGGACTCTTCTGTGGATACAGTGCTGGAAGCTGTTTTCAGGGATTGATGCAATTGAAAGATCAACTGAAAAAAGATGATCTGGTTGTATGTATTTTCCACGATCATGGAAGTCGCTATGTCGGCAAAATATACAACGACCAATGGATGATGGAAAGAGGATTCATGGAAGTGAAAACATTCAAAGACATCATTTCAGCCAGGGGGTCTAAACAAAAATTGATTTCTGTTCAAACCAATCAGACAGTATCGGACGCCGTCGCTCTCATGCAGAAATATGAAATTGAACACATCCCGGTAATCGACGATCATCAAATCGTTGGCTCCATCAGTGAGAACGGGTTGTTTCAGAAAATATTCAAGGAACCAGAAGTAAAAAATGCCAGTATTCAATCTGTTTTGGAAAAAGCATACCCGATGGTGGAATACAATACTCCTTTGGAAAAAATCAGTTCACTGATCAACAAGGAAAATGGGGCTGTCCTCTCCAAGGACGAAGGAGGTAGTTATCATATTATAACAAAATATGACATCATACAATCACTGACCAAATAACTACAGCAACCCTTTTGTTGAAGGCAATGCATCCTGAAAAGGATCTTTTTTGATAGCCATGCGTATGGCTTTGGCGAATGCCTTGAAGATCGCTTCTATCTTATGATGCTCATTGTCACCTTTGCAATAAATATTCAAATTGCATTTTGCTCCATCTGAGAATGATTTGAAGAAATGGAAAAACATCTCGGTAGGCATTTCACCAATTTTTTCCCGTTTGAAATCTGCTTCCCAAACCAACCAATTTCTTCCACCAAAATCAATCAATACCTTGGCTTCAGCATCATCCATTGGCAATGCGAATCCATAGCGTTCCATTCCGCGCTTGTCTGCCAATCCCTTTGCAAATGCTTCTCCCAAAGCAATTCCCGTATCCTCAATGGTATGATGCTCATCAATGTGCAGGTCACCCTCCACTTGTATATCCAGGTCAATTTTCCCATGTCGTGAAATCTGATCCAACATGTGATCAAAGAATCCGAGTCCGGTGTTGATATTGAACTTACCCGCTCCATCAAAATTTGCCTTTACACGAATTTTTGTCTCATTGGTATTTCTCGTATGTTCAACCATACGCAAACCATTTTTCAGAAAAGCGTATATGTCGCGCCAGCTATCTGTCTTCAATACAACAGTATTTTGCAGATCGCTTGACAAAGCTGAGATATCAAGTTGTCCTGCGCCGTCTGGGTTGTTGATAAAAATACATTTGGTACCTAAATTCCTGGCAAGCTCAATATCAGTTTTCCTGTCTCCAATTACATATGAGCCAGCCAAATCGTAAGCTTCATTTCCAATGTATTTCCCCAACATGCCTGTTCCGGGTTTTCTGGAAAGTGAATTTTCATGGGGCATGCTGGGATCGATGAAAATTTCATCGAAAACAATGCCCTCACCTGCCAATGTTTGTAGAATATGCTGTTGAATAGGCTCAAAGTGTTCTGCAGGGAAAGATGACGTACCCAATCCATCCTGATTGGAAACCATCGCCAATTCAAAATCGAATTCATTGGCAATGCGAGACAGAAATTGAAAAACATATGGATAAAAAACAAGTTTTTCAAAATGATCAATCTGAAAAGTGGGAGGCGCTTCTTTGATAAGAGTGCCATCACGGTCAATGAACAATACTTTTTTCATGATTGCTTGAATGATTTTAATGTTTCGATCAATGCTTTATTTTCCTTCTCTGTTCCAACGGTTATCCGCAGACAGTCCTCACAGCGTTGAACATTGCTTCGGTCACGGACTACAATTTCACGGTCCAGCAAATATTCATATAATGCTTTTGCATCTTGAAATTTTACCAAAAGAAAATTGGCGTCAGACGGATAGATCTTTTCAACAGTTTCAATATTCATCAAGTCCTTTTCCAATGCAGCACGCATATCAACAATAGCTTTGATCATATCATTCACCTGCCCTATTTCATCCAATGCCTTGAGCGCCAACTCCTGAACAGGTTCACTGATATTGTAAGGAGGTTTTACTTTGTTCATGTATTGAATGATCTCGCTCGAAGCAAAAGCCATTCCCATTCTCAATCCTGCGAGTCCCCATGCCTTGCTGAGTGTCTGCATCACAACCAGATTGGGGTAATCATTCAAATCAGCAACAAATGATTTTTGTCTGGAAAAATTGATATACGCTTCGTCAATCACAACGAGTCCGTCGAAATTATTCAGGATCATTTCAATCGACTGGCGATCCATGCTATTCCCAGTTGGATTATTGGGTGAGCATATCCAAATGATCTTGGTATTGGGCTGAATGGACTGTTCCAATTGTTCAAGATCGATTTGAAAAGATGATGTCAACGGGACTTTCCTGATTGTTACATTGTTGATGTTAGCACTCACTTCATACATGCCATATGTTGGAGGCATGATGATGACTTCATCTACTTTAGGTTCACAAAAACACCTTAGTAAAATATCAATGGGCTCATCGCTTCCATTCCCAAGAAAAATCTGTTCAATAGGAACCTTCTTTATGAAAGATATCTTCTCCTTTACTTTTTTCTGTAAGGGGTCTGGATACCGATTGTACCATTTTGTCAATGGCGATCCAAGAGAATTTTCATTCGCATCCAGAAAAACAGAAGCCTTCCCTGAAAATTCATCTCTGGCAGATGAGTAGGGACTTAATTTTTTGATATTGCCTCGAACAAGAGATGCTAGATTGAACATAAATAGAATTAGTTTAATCTTACTTTTACAGCGTTGGCATGTGCCTGCAATCCTTCAGCCTCAGCCATTACTATAATTGTATTGCCCAGTTTAGCAATTCCATTTTTGCTAATCTGCTGATAAGTAATCTTCTTTACAAAACTGTCCACACTGACCCCGCTATAGGTTCTGGCAAATCCATTCGTTGGCAATGTGTGGTTGGTGCCACTTGCATAATCACCTGCACTTTCTGGCGTATAATTTCCTATAAATACAGAACCTGCATGGATGATACCGTCAACATACTTTTGAGGCTCATCAGAAGCGATGATCAAATGTTCTGCGGCGTATTGGTTTACAAAAGCAACCATTGAATCTGTGTCGCTCAGTAAAATCGCCTTGCTGTTTTCCAATGCCTTTGAAGCAATTGGTCCCCTATCCAATGTTGCCACCTGCCTATTCAATTCATTCATTGTATCCTGAATGACTTTCATCTGATTGCTAACCAGCATCACCTGAGAGTCAGGTCCATGTTCCGCCTGTGCCAACAAATCTGCTGCCACATAGGAGGGAATCGAAGTTTCATCTGCGATGATGCAAACTTCACTCGGACCAGCTGGCATATCAATCGCCAAACCTTCCAGCTGAACCAGCTGTTTTGCTGCTGTAACATATTGGTTACCCGGACCGAAAATCTTATCCACTTTTTGAATGGATGCAGTTCCAAATGCCATCGCAGCAATTGCTTGTGCACCACCAGCTTTGTAAATTTCTTTGATGCCAACAAGACTCGCAGCGTATAAAATAGCAGGATGTATTTGCCCATTGGCAGATGCAGGAGTTGACATAACTATTTGATTGCATCCAGCAATTTGTGCAGGAACTCCCAACATCAATACAGTTGAAAACAAGGGAGCAGATCCGCCAGGAATGTAAAATCCAACCCGTTGAATGGGCACTGATTTTCTCCAACAATAAACACCTTCGCTGGTTTCGATTTTTTTGGTCACCTCAATTTGTTGGGTATGGAATTTTGTAATGTTTTGATGTGCACGCAAAATGGCCTGCTGAAGTTCAACCGGAATCTTGCGTTCAGCATCTTTTATTTCTTTTTCTGTAATCAATAATTTTCGCACTGTAATTCCGTCAAACTTCTTGGTCAGAGATTTTACAGCTGTATCACCTTTTGATTTAACCTGTTGCAAAATTTTGGATACAGTTTTATGCAAGGGAACCTGATCGATGACAGGCCTCTGCACAAGTGAATTCCAATCAGCCATTGAAGGCTCTTGATAAATTTTCATAAACTATAATATCATTTTTTCAATAGGCACTACCAAAATTCCCTCAGCACCTGCTTTTTTCAATTGCTCGATCTTCTCCCAAAATTCATCCTCGCTCAACACGCTGTGAACGCTGCTCCATCCCGACTCAGCCAGTGGTAAAACAGATGGGCTTTTCATGCCAGGTAGCAATGAGATGATCTCTGAAAGCTTTTCATTGGGCGCATTCATAAGCACATACTTGTTCTTCTTGGCCTTTTTTACAGCCCTGATTCTGAATAGTAGTTTTTCTAAAATTGTTTGTTGGTGTTTGTTCAACTGATTATTGGAAATCAAAACAGCCTGAGATTCTAGCAAAACTTCCGCTTCTTTCAATCCATTCATAAACAATGTACCTCCGCTGCTCACCAAATCGACAACTGCATCCGCTAAACCGATGCCGGGTGCTATTTCAACAGAACCACTGATTTCATGCACAGTAGCATTGATATTGTTTTTTTTCAGGTAACCAGCAACAATGACTGGATAGCTGGTTGCAATGCGCTTGCCCTCGAGCGTAGAAGCCCCTTCGTAAGCGACTGTTTTTGGTAGGGCGATGGAAAGTCGGCATTTTCCGAAGCCCAATGCCTCGATGGTCTGGACATTCCGATTTTTTTCAGCCAGCACATTTTGGCCAACAATGCCAAGATCTGCCACACCATCTTCCACATACTCAGGGATGTCATCATCCCTCAGAAAAAAAACTTCTATTGGAAAATTGTCAGAAACAGTTCTGAGCCGGTCTTTTACATTGCGCAGTTCAATTCCGCATTCTTTGAGCAAAGCAATTGAATCCTCAGAGAGTCTCCCTGACTTTTGAATGGCTATTTTCAGTATCGGTTCGTTGTGCATTGTATTCTTTTTTAAAATAAAAAAGGCTTACCAAAGGCAAGCCTGTATAATGTACATACAATAATGGCTCACCCTTTGGGAAAGAAATGATGATGATGATGCATGTTTAATATTGGTGACATGTGTCAAAGGTAAGATTCAAAAACATAATAGCCAAAACAGAAAATGATTACTTTCGGGCATGAAAAAACCGATTGCTGTCAATCTACTCCATGCACTTGTTTGCATTGTTCTTTTTGCATCACCAACTGCCATACAAGCCCAATGGAAATTGGTATGGAGCGATGAATTCAACAAAGAGGGACTCCCAGACCCCAGCAAGTGGGGTTATGATGTAGGTGGACATGGATGGGGCAACAACGAGCTCCAGTTTTATACCCAATCCAGAAAAGAAAATGCCAGGATTGAAAACGGAAAACTCATCATAGAGGCACATCGAGAACCAATGGAAGGAAAAGAGTATACCTCAGCCCGACTTGTTACGCGTGATATTGCCACATGGTCAAGCGGAAAAATTGAAGTCAGTGCAAAACTGCCATCTGGTCTTGGTACTTGGCCAGCGATTTGGATGCTGGCGAATACCCATCCCCTCAAATGGCCGGATGATGGTGAAATAGACATCATGGAACATGTTGGATACGACCAAGGCACTGTACACGCATCGGTCCATACCAAAAAGTACAATCATATTATAGGAACACAAAAAACCGACAAGATATCTGTAATTGATTGCTCTGAAACTTTTCATCGCTATCAAGTAGAGTGGAACAATGACAGCATCAGCATTGGAATAGACGACAACTATTATTATTCTTTCAAAAATGAGAAAACCGGATACGATGCTTGGCCATTGTCTAATAAGTTTTATCTGCTGCTGAATCTAGCTGTGGGCGGAAACTGGGGTGGACAAAAAGGAGTTGCCAAAGATGTTTGGCCGAGGAGAATGGAAGTTGATTATGTACGTGTTTATCAAAAGAAATAAAAAATCTGCTTTATGAAAATTGAATTAACCATGCTGGGGCTCTTAATCAGCCTGATCTCTTTTGCACAAACAGACAGATGGCAACAACATGTCAATTATAAAATGGATGTGACAGTTGATGCAGAAAAAAACCTAATCAACGGAAAACAAAAACTTGAGTATACCAACAACTCTCCTGATACATTGCATGTCATCTACTATCATTTGCACTGGAATGCATTTCAGCCTGGAAGCATGATGGATGAAAGAAGCCAGCATCTTGGGAAAAAAAGTGTAACGGGACGACCTGATTGGGATCAGCGTGTGAGAGATCGAATTTCCAATTTGCAGCCAAATGAAATCGGCTATCAGAGAGTTAGCAATCTGAAAGTAAATGGTGTCAAGCAAAAAATAACTGAATACGAAACCATATTGAAGGTAACATTGACAAAGCCAATTCTACCAAAAACAAAAGCCCTGATTGAATTGGATTTCGAGGCGCAGGTCCCGGTACAAATCCGCAGAAGCGGCAGAGACAATGCAGAGGGTGTTCGGTTCAGTATGGCTCAATGGTATCCAAAATTATGTGAATACGACAGAAGCGGATGGCATCCAACGCCTTATGTTGCAAGAGAATTTTATGGTGTTTGGGGCGATTTTGAAGTGAACATTAAAATAGACAGCTCATTCACCATTGCTGCAACGGGATATCTTCAAAATCCCCAAGAGATCGGCCATGGATATCAATCAGCTGCTCTTCCATTCAAACCTGGAAAAGAGAAAATGTTGAATTGGAAATTCAAAGCGCCCAATGTGCATGATTTCGTTTGGGCAGCAGATCCCGGCTACATCCACAAAAGCAAACAAATCAGAAAGGGACTCGTGTTGCATTCATTTTACAAAATAGATGAATCAATGCTTGGAAAACAATACGATGCCATGCCTGCAAGGATGAAGGAGAGAATGACCAAGAATGATTTCATCAATAATTACAGAATGGAATGGGAGAATGTACTTGACTTCGCTGCAAAGGCTGTCCCCTACATGGACAGTCACTACGGAGAGTATCCCTACAAACAATACTCTTTCATTCAGGGTGGTGACGGCGGTATGGAATATCCCATGGCTACCCTGTTGAAAGGCGCCGGCAAAGGGGTGACGATTCATGAATTCATGCACAGCTGGTATCAGATGATATTGGGCACCAATGAGTCGTTGTATGCGTGGATGGATGAGGGTTTCACCAGTTGGGCTGAAGCCAATGTAAACAATTACCTTGAAAACTTTAAAGACAGCCTTCCTCACAAGTCGGCATATGATGCCATCATAGCATTGTCTAAAACCAGTTACAATGAGCCTCTGACAACCCACTCAGACCAATACAGCAGCAATGCTGCATACAGCATCAACGCGTATTCAAAAGGAGAAGTTTTTCTTGAACAACTGGGATATATTGTAGGTGCTGATGTACGCGACAGCATCCTCATCAAATATTTTAACACCTGGAAATTCAAACATCCGGACGTGACTGACTTTATCAGGGTCGCTGAAAAGACGAGTGGAATCCAACTGGACTGGTACAAAGATTTTTTTGTGAATACTTCCAAGACCATCGAGTATGCGATAGACAGCTTGTGGGAAGTGAATGGCAAGATGCAAATCAGGTTTAAAAACAATGGCACCATGCCCATGCCATTGGATGTTGAACTGAGTTTCAAGGACGGTTCCAAAGAAATTGTTTACATCCCACAATATTTGATGTTTGGCGAAAAACAAAATGAGTCACCCGCTGTTAAAAGAACAGTTGGTCAACCATGGAAATGGACCCATCCCACATATACCATCGCAGTAGATCGTAAACTCTTCGATTTAAAAAAAGCAGAAATTGATCCACTTCAAAGAATGGCAGATACAGAGAGAAAAAACAATGTGCTTGTACTCAATTGGTAGTATTGACATAAATGAAATCGAGGATGTTGAATTTCAACGATACTGAGAAGGCATTTGCCTACAAAACAGATCAGCAACTGAAAAAAGCAAGGTTCCTTTTTGGAATCATGCAATTCAATGGATTGGTTAAACTCGGAACGATCCTTACTCCTTTTGCCCTGAAAATTCACCTGCCCATCAAAGGCATTATCAAGAACACGCTTTTTGAACAGTTTGTCGGTGGCACATCACTTGAAGCATCCTCAGCTGTAATCAGCATGTTGGAAAATCAAAAAGTAGATGTCATTCTTGATTATGGTGTAGAGGGCGGAGAATATGATGATGGTAGATATGATGCAGCATTGGAAGAATTCGTCAAGGTAATTCGTTTTGCAGCCACCAAGAAAAATGCACCGTTTATCAGCGTAAAGCTAACCGGACTCGCTTCCACCAAATTATTATCCAAGCTGAACCTGAATGCTTACGAAGTATCTGAATTTGTATCAGACCAAAGAATGAATGAAAAATTAGCCTTGCTTGATGTGCATGAAAAAGCGGCTTGGGAAAAACTAGTAAAAAGAACCGAGAAAATATGTTCGATAGCGAGTGAATTGGGTTTGGGAATCATGATCGATGCAGAGGAAACTTGGATCCAGGATCCCATTGATCATATTGCATTGAAGATGTCCAGAAAATTCAATCAAAAGAAATCAGTTGTATACAATACTTTACAATTTTACAGGCATGACAGGATAGCTTTCATGCAGGCAGCCTACCAGGACAGCCTGGATCATGGATATCAACTTGCAGTCAAAATTGTGAGAGGTGCGTATATGGAAAAAGAAAGAGCAAGAGCAGAAAAATTACAATACAGATCCCCTATTCATATCAACAAAGAGGCAGTTGACAAGGATTACAATGAGGCCATTGATTTTCTCATCCAACACCATACAACGTGTTCTGTCATTGTTGCCTCTCACAATGAAAATAGTACTCTGAAGGCAGTACAACTATCCATACAGGAAAATGCCCAAGATGCACTGCATTTTTCTCAATTGTATGGAATGAGTGATAACCTGACTTTTAATTTGGCTTCTGATGGCTACCATGTGTCCAAATACCTTCCATTCGGACCAGTGGAGGAAGTTATTCCCTACCTCTTGAGAAGGGCACAAGAAAACAGCTCGGTAGCAGGTCAAACCAGCAGGGAATTGTCATTGATCCGAGAAGAATGTAAAAGAAGAGGTATTTAGTCCCAATTTGTAATTACAATGCTTACGTATAAATACTGAATAGCTCAAAAACAACTTTTGTGGGAGTATGTTTTTTTTAACTTTGGATATCCAAACATGCAACATTTTTTATAGGTTGGAAATCCACTAAATTCTATGATCCAAAATAAGCTTCCATGACAAAAAAAGTGAGAATTATCATCGCTGATGATCATTTATTGATTGCTGAGACATGGGCAACGCTTATCAACTTGGATCCAGAGTTCGAGGTTGTCAAAGTGTATGACAATACGAAAACGATGATCGACGAGATCACGGAGATACTTCCTGATGTTGCCATTCTTGACATCAACATCAATCCATTTTCAGGCATCGAGGCGACTACAATGATCAAAAAGCTCGCACTTGGAACCAAGATCATCGGGGTATCAATGCACAACCAACCATCTTTTGCCAAAAAGATGATCCGCAATGGTGCAACGGGTTATGTAACAAAGAACTCATCCAAATTGGAGATGTATGATGCCATCCGATCTGTGATGAAAGGTGAAAAATTCATCTGTGCAGAAATTCAACGGAACATCACCAATCAATTATTGGTTGAAGAAGAAGATAACAAGCTCAGCAAGTTGACTGAAAGAGAAATTGAGATCATCAAGCTGATCAAAAACGGTTCGACCAATAAGGAAATTGCTGAAACATTGTTCCTCTCACCTAGAACGGTTGAGACGCACAGGGCCAGGATTTTAAAGAAACTGGGACTCAAAAATTCACTCTCATTGGTGAAATACATCAATGAGTCGTTTCTGGACCTATACTAACGGGTAAATTATTCCCCCCAAATATTGTCTTTTCCCTGGAGCCAATCCTTTACCAGATTGGTTGTGACTGATTTTGGTCTCTCCAATGGCATGGCAAGCGCTCTGTCCCAACACAAACTTGCCAAAACACCCAATGCCCTGCTTACACCGAAAAGCACGGTATAGAATTCATATTCAACCATGCCATAATGAACCAGTAAAGCTCCGCTGTGTGCATCAACATTTGGCCATGGATTCTTGACCTTTCCAAGTCCATTTAAAATATCCGGAACAGTTTCATAAATCCTCCAAACAGTTTGCACCAAAGCATCATCCGGCATGTGTTTCTTTCCAAATTCCATCTGGGCTGTAAAACGTGGATCGGTTTTTCTGAGAACAGCATGTCCATAGCCGGGAACAACTTTTCCTTCAGAGAGTGTTTTTTTAACGTATTCTGCAATTTGATCTTTGGAAGGAAGATCGACCCCAAGAGCCTCTCTCATTTCAAAAATCCATTTTATAACTTCCTGATTTGCAAGTCCATGTAAGGGTCCAGCTAAACCATTCATTCCTGCAGAAAAACTGAGGAAAGGATCACTCAAAGCAGATCCAACCAGATGGGTAGTATGTGCTGAAACATTTCCACCCTCATGGTCTGCATGGATGGTCATGTATAAACGCATCAATTCTTTGAATCCCTCTGACTCATATCCCATCATGTGGGCAAAATTACCTGCCCAGTCCAACAACCCATTCGGCTCGATATGTTCTCCGTTTCTGTATTTTCTTCTATAGATATATGCTGCGATGCGAGGCAACCTTGATATCAAATCCAACGAATCGTCAAATGTCGCATCCCAATAATCCTTTTTGCTCATCCCTGCCGCATAGGATTTGGCGAAATGACTTCCATTTTGGAGGGCCATGATTCCAACAACGAACATGGTCATTGGATGAGAAGAAACAGGCAATGCTTCGATGGTATCAAACACATAGTTAGGTACATGTGAGCGTCTCTGCAATGTAGCTGTGATCAAATCTGCTTCTTCTTGTGAGGAAAGCTCCCCTAGCAACAGCAAGTGGAAAAGCGCCTCTGGGAGTGGTTCATCACCGCCAGGAGCTTTTGGAAGCTTTTCTTTTAGTTCCGGTATGGAATATCCCCTGAATCGGATGCCCTCATTAGCATCCAGCAAGGATGTTTCTGTAACGAGTCCTGTCATACCACGCATCCCCTGATAAATTTGAGCCAGGGTGACTTCACCAATTACCTTGTTACCATGCTCTTTGAGCATTTGTTTGATTTCAGCACCTACTTCGTCGGCTTTTTGCTTGAATCTTTCCTTTATCAGGTCCATGGAAAAAGAATAAGGGTTACGATTGAATTTTGGAGTCGTAAAGTTAAAGCAAAGCATGCTAGTCTGCTTAACTAAAAAGGGAAAAACTTGGATTATTTAGGAGCTTTTACATATATACGCCATGCGACATATGCAAAAACCATGTTAGGTATCCATGCAGCCAAGTAGGGATTCAAATCGCCTTTGGTTGAAAAGATGGTCGAGAATCTGTCAAAAAGGATAAAAACTGCACATACAAGCAATCCAATCGCAAGGTGTATTCCACTCCCACCCCTGATTTTTCTGAAGGAAATCAATGCTCCAATAAGGGTCAGCACCAAAACGGAAAAAGGAGTGGCCATTCGATGTGCATTCTCCATTTCCAGCTCCTTGATGGTTTCAGAGCCCCTGAGACGTTCCTTTTGAATCCTTTTCAACAATGCGGGTGTTTCCATTCTTGTTTGTATGAACCGATCAAAATAGAGATCGTTCGGGTCGAAAGGGAATTTTTTATACGATTCGTAATTGAAACTCACCTGCTCATCTAAGCCGTTGATGGTTCTTTCAACTACACCTGTCAGTTTCCATTTTTTTCTTGTCGTGTCCCAGGAAATATTATCAGCACGCAGGTTATAAACCAACTTGTTGTCTTTCACTGTCTCCAAAAAAAAAGTACCTCCCATTTTAGCAGTTGTGTCGTAATACCTCATACCTGCATAACTGAAAGAATCGATCCTCATATACACACCATTGCTTGGAGTGCTGGTGAGCATATTGGGCATGTATTTTATTTCAAATGTAGTCCGGATCGTGTTGGCACGGGGGATGATATAGGCATTGGAAAAAAAGAGCAAGAGAGAAAGCATGATGCCTCCAATCCAGTAGGGACGCATGAGTCTATGGAGACTTACCCCTGAAGACAGAACAGGAATAAATTCCGACCTGTTTGCCATTTTGGAGGTGAAGAATATCACCGAAATAAAAACAAAGAGCGGAAAAAGCAACGCAACGATATGAGGAATGAAACCAATATAATAAGTGAAAAAAATCTGCTCTGAGGTGAGTCCGGATTTTGCAAAATCATCCGTATGTTCAGAAATATCAACTACCGTGCTGATCAAAGTAAGCAAGAGGACAGAAAAAAAGAATGTCCGCAGAAAATTTTTCAGGATATACCAATCGATCTTGCTCAACATATCCCTGCAAAAGTATCATTTAATCTTTTGAAAGATACTTAGAGTAGGTTTCCAGACACCTTTTTCTTGCAAATTCATGTTGCACCATGGGTTGAGGATATTCCAATGAATCAAATTCCGGTACCCACTGACGAATGTATTTACCTTCTTTGTCGAATTTTTCTGTTTGTAAATAGGGATTGAAAACCCTGAAATAAGGGGCTGCATCGCATCCAGATCCTGCTGCCCATTGCCAACCACCATTGTTGGCTGCAAAATCATGGTCGAGCAATTTTGCAGCAAACCATGACTCACCCCATCTCCAGTCAATCAGTAAATGCTTGGTGAGAAAGCTTGCAACAATCATTCTTACGCGGTTGTGCATGAAACCAGTCTGACTCAATTCTCTCATCCCCGCATCTACAATGGGATAACCAGTTTGTCCGTTGCACCATTTCTCAAATTCATCCTCATTGTTTCTCCATCTGATATTGTCGTATTCCTTTTTAAATGAGTGTCCCTCCGATATGTGTGGAAAGTTGGATAAAATGGATTGATAAAAATCCCTCCATATCAATTCATTCAAATAAGTTTCATTGAGTTTTGATGCAGTAACAGCCAACTCTCTGATGCTGATGGTCCCGAAACGCAGATGCACACCCAATTTGGAAGTCCCGTTGATGGCCGGAAAATCTCTTTGCTGGGAATATTTCTTGATGATATCGTTTGGAAAATTATTGGAGGGGAATTGAAAAGGTTTTTCTTTAAATCCTATGGATGAGAGAGAAGGGAAATCACCTGGCACATATTTAAAAAATTGAGCAAAGTGTTTTTCAGAGGGAAAATGTTTGATGGGTTGATTGGATAAATTGAATTTCCACTTTCTTGAATAAGGGGTAAATACTGTGTAGGGGTTGCCGTCATCTTTTGCAACTTCCAGTTTTTCGAAAATTACCTGGTCTTTATAATCATGAAAACTTATGCCATTGGATTGCAAAAGTTCTGCAACCTGTTCATCTCTCTCCTTTCCATATTTTTCATAGTCCCGGTTGGTAAAAACCTGTTTGATTTTATGGCTTTTGATCAACTTTTTGAATGCGTTGATAGGTTTGTCATGCAAAACAGTGAGGCCTGAGCCGTGCTTTCGCAATTCTTGATCGATTGATTGAAGTGATTGGTGGATAAATTGAACCCTCAGCTGATAAGGTTTCTCCAATCGATCCAAGATATTGTTATCAAATATAAAGATGGGAAGAACGTGCAAACCTGACTTCAGCGCATGGAAAAGTCCGTGGTTGTCATGCAACCTCAAATCCCGACGGAACCAAAAAACATTTACCTCTGGATGATTCATGGAATCCAAAACAATTCCAACAGAAAATAGTTTAATCTGGAGTTTTAAGCCGGGCGGCTTTCAATGATGCCGGATTTTACAGCATACATGACCAGTCCGGCGAGAGACTTCGCTCCTGTCTTTACCTTGAGTTTGTCCCTTATGGCTTCTACAGTTCGCAGACTCAATTCAACTTCATCTGCGATTTCCTTGGTACTTTTCTCTTCACAGATGAGTCGCAAAACAGTAATTTCCTTTTCAGAAAGCTTGGCATCTACCGGCAGATTTGCCTCCGCCTGACGCTTCATCCTGAGTCCATCAAAGATCGATTGATGGAAAGATTTGGACTGAAAAACACAGCGGGACTCGTTTTTTTCGCTGTAAAGAATGAGTTGATCGACTGAAATCTGTCCAGCATTCCCACCCTCCTTTTACCAGCGGCATTTCATAACTTTGCAGTGTATGAGTAAAAAAGGAAAAGTACTGGTTGCAATGAGCGGTGGTATAGACAGTACAGTTGTAGCATTGATGCTGCACGAACAAGGATATGAAGTGATCGGGATTACCATGAAAACATGGGATTATGCCACTGCCGGTGGAAGTAAAAAAGAAACTGGATGTTGTAACCTGGATTCATTCAACGATGCGAGGGCTGCAGCTGTTCATCATGGATTTCCACATTATATCATTGATATCAGGGAAGAATTTGGGGATGCGGTTATTGAAAATTTCATAGAGGAATATATGGCGGGAAGAACCCCCAATCCTTGCGTGATGTGCAATACACATATCAAATGGAGGGCCCTGTTGAAAAGAGCCAACGCACTTGACTGTGAATTTATCGCTACAGGGCATTACGCCAATATCAGAGAAGAAAACAATCGCTTCATCATCAGCAAAGGGATCGACGAAACCAAAGACCAGAGTTATGTACTCTGGGGACTCCAACAGGACCTGCTATCCCGAACCATGCTTCCTCTGGGCAGCTACCGAAAAACTGCCATCAGACAAATGGCCATAGATTTTGGCTATCCAGAGTTGGCCAAAAAAAGCGAGAGCTATGAAATTTGTTTTGTACCCGACAATGATTACAGAGGATTTTTGAAAAGAAATGTGGAAGGAATCGATGAGAAACTTAAAGGCGGTCTATTCGTTGATAAACATGGAAAAATATTGGGCAAACACAGTGGTTACCCTTTTTATACCATTGGGCAGCGAAAAGGTCTGGAAATTACCCTGGGCAAACCTGCATTTGTAACTGCCATTGATCCCCTTACCAATACTGTTGTTTTGGGTGATGAAGATGATCTACTGAAAAATGAAATGCAGGTTGGGCAGGTGAATATGATCAAATATGACCATATTGAAGATGGTAAAGAGTCAATCGTAAAAATCAGATACAAAGACTCAGGCAATCAGGCTACCCTTTTCAATGAGGGGAAAAATATCGGTGTTCATTTTTATGACAATGCCAAAGGCATCGCACCCGGACAATCAGCTGTTTTTTATGAAGGAAACGATGTGATCGGTGGTGGCATCATTCAAAGAGAAAAATAAGATGAACTCATTTCGTTTCATCATATATGCATTGCTTGTTGCCATCAGCTTAGGTTGCAGCAAAACAACTGAAACAATTAGGAGCAATAGTATCCAATCCTACATGCCGCTTGAAATTTGAAAATTCATTGTTTACAATCTTGATTCAACTGTTTATACAAATCTGGGCAGTAAGAAAGAAGTCCGCAGCTACCAAATCAAAGACACCATTCAATCTTTCACAACCGATAACCTCGGCAGAAAAGTATACAGAATTTCCAGGTTGATGAGAAGTCAGATTGACAGCAACAATTGGCTCAATATATACACCTACAACGCCATCGCAGACAGTACCAGACTAGAAATCATTGAAGCCAATCAAAGATACCTGAAACTTATGGTGCCCATCAAAGAGGGCTTTTCCTGGAAAGGGAATACCTATATCAACACGATAAGCAATCCTGAACTACAATTTCTAAACAACTGGGAATACAGGTACATGGATGTACAAAAAAACATCAGTATCAATAATATTGGCTTTTCCAATACAGTCAGCGTTTTACAGAGAAATGACACCATCAACAATCCCACCAATAAGAATGTCTTTTCTGAAATTAATTATTCAAAGGAAGTTTTTGCTGAAAACATTGGACTGGTATTCAAAGAATTCAAACACCAGGTCTGGCAACCACCCAATGCGAATAACAACGATGGATATTTTGAGGACAACAGCTACGGTATAAAAATGTCTATCTTGAGGCATAATTTTTCAATTGCAAAATGAAATATTTTGTTGTCGCTGCTTTGCTACTGCTCAGCTTTGATGCACAATCACAATATTCAAGGTATGTATTGGAGCTGACAGATAAAAAGGGCACCAAGCATACCCTATCAGCTCCGCAATCATTCTTGTCACCAGAAAGCATTGATAGAAAAAAAAGATTCAATATTGCCATTGACAGTGCTGATATGCCTGTATCTGCGATATATGTTGACAGTATTTCCAAAATGGGGAATCTACAAATTATTGGCAGTTCAAAATGGATGAATCTTTTGCTTATCCAAACAACAGATGCAGCGGCGATTCAAAAAATCAACACGCTTGGTTTCATAAAAAAACAGTCCCCAATTGCCAACAGCATCCCAAAACCCAATCAGATTGAAAAAGATCAAATTCTCACGTTGCCCAATCAATTCTACGCAACTGAAAAAACAAGTGAAAATTCGATCAACTATGGAAAGAGCCAGAGTCAAATTGCCATTCACAATGGAGCATATTTGCACGACAAAGGACTAAAGGGATCGGGTATTAAAATTGCAGTTTTTGATGCGGGATTTTTCAAATACCTCAGCTATGATGCATTTGATAGCTTACGCAGAAGAGAAAAAATAAAGTATACATGGGATTTTGTGAGCAATCACAGATTTGTAGATGAAGACGATGCACACGGGATGAGCTGCCTCTCCATCATGGCAGCAAATTTACCTGGTAGATTTGTAGGAAGTTCTCCAGATGCAGAATATTATCTATTCAGGACTGAAAACGCAAGATCAGAATACCCAATAGAAGAGGTCAACTGGTTAATGGCAGCTGAAAGAGCAGACAGCATTGGTGTAGACATCATATCGTCATCACTGGGATATACCACTTTTGATGACAAGATTTTTGATCATTCCTACAGCGATTTGAACGGAACAGGAACCATCGTAAGCAAAGCCGCTTCCATGGCAGTTTCCAGGGGAATGATTGTCTGCAGCAGCGCTGGAAACGAAGGAGATGACCCTTGGAAATATATTTCAGCTCCTGCTGATGGGAAAAACGTGCTGGCAGTTGGCGCCATCAACACATCCAATCAAATTGCACCATTTTCCGGATTTGGTCCAAGTGCAGACGGAAGAACCAAACCAGATGTAGTTTCTGTTGGCTTCAATACTCAATTGATCGCATCAGATGGAAACATTGGACTTGGAAACGGAACATCTTTTTCTAATCCAAATATTGCGGGACTCATTGCCTGTCTCTGGCAAGGCTTTCCTGAATTCAACAATCTTGAAATCATTCAGGCGATTAAACAATCCTCCGATCAATACTTGAATCCAGATAACAGAAGAGGTTACGGAATACCCAATATGCAGCTTGCATATGAAGATTTGAGCAAACAACGAGATATCAGAAATGCAAAGAAAATATTGATTGAAAAAAATATAGTTGTGTATCCAAATCCAATCAATGACCATTGCAAGATTGCATACAAAGCTTTACAAGATGGAAATTTTCAATGGAAACTGATCAACTTAAATGGACAATCCATCAGATCTGATGAACAAAAAGTGAAATCAAATCAATATTATGTTTTTGATATAAAAAATTTATCAACCATTCCGAAAGGAACATATTTTCTCAGCTACATCAATGGTGCCGAAAAAGGAATCATTAAAATTATAAAGTAATCAAGGCAGCAAAGAGTTGATCTCCCCTCTGCGGATAGCCTATAAAATATTGTTGCTTCAATATGTTAACAGGATGCTTGGCTGCCAACACTTCTAGCACTGCTTCATTCTCTTTGGCAAAAACAGAACAGGTAATGTACAAGAGATACCCATGTTGATTGATAAAGGGCAATAAATTTTCAACAATTTTGACTTGTCGCTGATGATATAATTCTATTGTTGCCAGATCAAAGGATCGAAGCCATTCCGGACTCCTGCCCCATGTACCTGAACCAGTGCATGGCACATCTGCAATGATCAAATCAAGTCCATCAGATGGCAAATACTGCTTAGCAACTTGAACTGAAAGGGAGTTGCTCAGGTCAACACAAAACGCTTGCTGAATAGGCACCTTGGCCAATGCCATCCGTCTGGAGAGCTCCTCCAGGATATTCTCTCTGATATCTGAAACAAAATGATGCTTAAAATGAAAAGCATCTGCTGCCAGAATTGACTTTCCACCACTTCCTGCACAGGCATCCCAAACAGAATCAGCATTCAAAAGATAATCCTTGAGCAAACCGATGGTTTTTTGAGAACTGATGTCCTGTACCACTACATCGCGGTCTACATCAAACCATTTTGTCAAATCAATCTGCTGTTCAAATCCAATAAGACCACCTTCTGAAAAATGAGGAACCTCCTGCATTGATAATTGCTTGGTTATGTGGGACTGCGTTTGATGGCGAATGTTGATATAAACGAGAGGTTTGATCAGATGACTGAAATTGAAAGCTGAAGCATCTATTGCGCCGGTTAGGTCACTGCGAAAAACAAAAATCTTAGATGCATCAAATGCAGGAAATGGCTTTTGAAGGAATGCTGATTTCTCTTCTATAGCTGCATCAATACTGGTACACAGATTTGGATTTGTGATCTGTAAAAATCCATTGTCTGATGAATGGGTAAGATAAAATCCAATGATGATTTGATCCTGTATGGGATATGATATTGCTGATTGTCCAATTCTAAAGTACCCAAAACATAGATCAGCAATATTTTTTCGGTCTTTTGATCCAAACTTTTTATGCTTTCGGAAATGATTTTTTAGAAAGACACTGAATGGTTCATTGAATTGATAAGCTTCAATGATGTCAATGGCTGATCGAAGGTATTGCTGATGAAAAACAGCCATGATCTGTATGTTTGAGGTGGATTAAAGCTCCAACAATGATTTCACGGGGTCTTTTCCGAAAAGAAGTTGTTGAGGATTTTCAAGCAATTCCTTGATTCTTACTAAAAATCCAACACTCTCCTTTCCATCAATGATTCGGTGATCATAACTCAATGCCAGGTACATCATCGGCCGAGCAACTATTTGACCTTTGATGACAATGGGACGCTCTTCTATCTTATGCATGCCCACAATCGCAGATTGTGGAATATTGATGATCGGCGTACTCAAAAGTGAACCAAAAACACCTCCATTGGTAATGGTAAATGTTCCACCCTGCATTTCCTCCAACGTTAATTTATTTTCCCTCGCTTTTGTAGCAAGCTCAATTACCTTCTTCTCAATATCAGCCATGGAAAGACTTTCTGCATTTCTGATGACCGGCACAACGAGTCCCTTGGGAGCAGAAACAGCAATTGAAATGTCACAGTAGTCATGGTAAATCAATTCATCGTTGCTGATATACGCATTTACTGCAGGAAATTCCTGAAGGGCATACGCAGCAGCTTTGGTGAAGAAACTCATGAATCCGAGGTTGACTCCATGCTTTTCTTTGAACTTGTCTTTGTGTTGCGCTCTGATGTCCATTACAAAACTCATGTCCACTTCGTTGAAAGTAGTGAGCATGGCTGTTGTGTTCTTGGCTTCCACCAAACGCTTGGAAACAGTTTTTCTCAACTGTGTCATTTTCTCCTTGCGTTCGCTTCGACTGAATAATTCAACACCAGGCTTGCGTCCAGGATTAGAAAGAGCTTCCAATACATCCTGTTTCAAAATTTTTCCACCCGAACCAGAAGGAGCAATTCCTTTGGCATCAACCTTTTTATCTGCAATGATGGCAGCAGCTACAGGTGTAGCTTTTACATCTGCTTTGGATGCTGCTTCCACTTTTGGCGCAGCAGCAGCTTTTTCTTTTTTCTCGATAGGTGCAGCAGATTCGGGACGTTTGGCTTTTTCGTCAATTGAACAGACAACATCTCCAATTGCCAAAGTATCTCCTTCCTGAACCTTGATCTTCAATATTCCAGCCTGCTCTGCATTGATTTCAAAAGTTGCTTTTTCGCTCTCGATCTCTGCCAGCACTTCATCTCTCTCCACCCATTGTCCATCTTGTTTAAGCCATTTCGCGAGACTCACCTCGTTGATGGATTCACCTACAGTTGGCACTTTAATGTCTATCATAATATTCAGTTAATTGGTAGTTATAGAAGTTATTTGCCTGAGAATGCTTTTTTCATCAATGCTTCCTGCTCTGCAGCATGCACCTTGCTGTAACCAGTTGCTGTCGCTGCACTTGCAGTCCTGGACACTATTTCAAAAGAAAACATATCGACATTCATTCTCATGAATGATGCAGCACCCATGTTCAATGGTTCTTCCTGAACCCATGTCCATGTTGCCTTGGGATATTTAGCTTTGATGGCTTCCAGTTGTTTGACAGGCAGTGGATATATCTGCTCCAACCTTACAACCGCAGTATCGGTAATACTGTTTTGCGTCCGGTAATCATTCAAATCAAAATATACTTTACCGCTGCACAAGAGAATGCGTTTTACTTTTTTCACATCAACCGATGCATCGTCTATTACTTCTTTGAAAGTCCCGTTGGTAAAATCATCTACTGATGAATAAGAACCGGGATGTCGAAGATTTGCTTTGGGAGAAAAATTGATCATGGGCTTTCTGAAATTCCATGTCAGTTGTCTTCTCAATGCATGGAAAAGATTGGCTGAGGTTGAAATATTGGTAATGACCATATTCAGTTCAGCACACATTTGCAGATATCGTTCCATGCGGGCACTGCTGTGCTCCGGACCTTGTCCCTCGTATCCATGGGGCAACAACATCACCATGCCATTCATCCTGTTCCACTTTTGTTCGGCTCCTGAAATGAACTGATCGATCATGGTTTGTGCGCCATTGGAAAAATCACCGAATTGTGCTTCCCACAATACCAAGGCATTTGGATTGGCCAATGCATACCCATATTCAAATCCAAGTACGCCATATTCACTCAGCAATGAGTTATAAATGCTGAAAGAAGTTTTTGCTCCAGGTACATTGCTCAGCCTGTTGTAGGATTGATCCGTTTTCTCGTCCATGATCACAGCATGCCTGTGACTGAAGGTGCCTCTGCGCACATCCTGACCGCTCATGCGAACATCCTTTCCCTCAGCAAGCAAACTTGCATATGCAAGCAATTCACCAGTTGCCCAATCAACTTTGTTTTCTTTTTCCAACAACGTGACTTTATCCTGGAGGAGTTTCTCGATTTTTTTCAATGGTTTAAAACCCGACGGGACCGACATGATATGATCGAAGAGCAACTTGAATTGCTTTTTGTCGATCGAAGTATCAGGTGATTTTTCAAAGTCTTTTTCACTTGCCTTAACCAAACTCTTCCAAACCAGTTCAGGTGCCTGGTAATGATAAGGCAATGGATGCTGTTTCACCTCGTCCAAACGCTCCTGTAAATCTGACCAGAATTTCTTTTCCATCTCTGCAGCGAGTGATTGTATTTCGGGAGTCTGATCGGCCTGCAGCAGAGAGATATAATTTTCACGTGGATTTAAATGCTTCTCAATAATAGAATAGAGACGGGGTTGGGTGAATTTGGGATCATCTCCTTCATTGTGACCATGGCGTCTGTAGCAAACCAAGTCAATGAATACATCGCTGTTGAATTTTTGTCTGTAGCGTGTCGCAATTTCCATGCATTTGACAACTGCTTCAGGATCATCACCATTAACGTGCATCACAGGTGCATGCACCATTGCTGCAAGGGAAGTACAATAATCGGCCGTTCTGGCATCTTCAAAATCAGTTGTAAATCCAATTTGATTGTTGATTACAAGATGAATGGTTCCTCCGGTGTAATAACCGTCCAGTCCAGACATTTGAAGGATTTCATAAACGATGCCTTGTCCTGCTATGGATGCATCACCATGAATCAAGACAGGAAGTATAGAATCGTACTGACTGTTGTACATCACATCTGCCTTGGCCCTTGAGAATCCCAATACAACAGGATCTACAGCTTCCAAATGTGAAGGATTGGGCATGAGTTTTAAAGCGACTGTTTGTCCACCGCTTGTTTGGACCTCACTTCCATATCCAAGATGATACTTCACATCCCCACTTCCCATGGTTTGGTCGGGTGTTGACTTTCCTTCAAACTCACTGAAGATGTGTTCATAGGTTTTACCCATGATATTGGCAAGCACATTCAATCTTCCACGGTGTGCCATACCTATTACCACTTCTTTCACACCCAATTCTCCTGCAGTATTGATCATGGCATCCAAAGCAGCGATCGTTGTTTCACCGCCTTCCAATGAAAATCTTTTCTGCCCAATGTATTTGGTATGGAGGAATTTTTCGAAAATCACACCCTGGTCCAACTTCTCTAATATTCTCTTCTTTTTGTCCAATGGTACCGCATTCGGAAAATGTATCTCCATTTCCTGTGTCAGAAAATCGATTTTTTCCTGATTGCTGATGTATTTGAATTCAATACCCACGTGCGCTGCATAGCAACGGGTCAGGTGTGCAAGTATCTGCTGCAATGTTACAGTTCCCAATCCGATGAGATTACCAGCATGGAATGAACTGTTCAAGTCATCCTCAGATAAACCAAAGAAACTCAGATCTAAATTCGCACCCCTGTCTTTTCTTTTACGAATAGGATTGGTATTTGCAATCAAATGCCCTTTGTTTCTATACCCTAAAATGAGCCTATAAACCCCCAACTCTTTTTTCCAATCCAGATCAGACAGAGTAGAAACGGACACGCTGCCGTTTGACTGTAGCTGACTCACTGCAAAATCGAATCCCTCGAAGAATTTTCTCAAATCGGGGTCAATATTACCAGGTGATTTAGAAAACTCCTGGTACAAATTTTCTATGTACGAGGGATGGGATGAAGTAATGTATGAAAAGTCCTTCATTGTTAGGGTATATGGGTTTGACAAATCGGTTCGCAAATATCGTTGATTTAAGCCAAAAAAATAAGTCAAAAATCATGCATAACTGATTGAATTTCCGACAAAAACACGTGTTTTTTGGTTGTTTAGGGGAAGTCACTTACCTTTGCAAACCATAAAAAGAATAGACAGCATGGCAAACCACAAGGCAACCCAAAAAGATGTACGTCAAGTTGAAAAGCGCAGGGAAAGAAACCGCTATCAAGGCAAAACAACCCGCAACGCTATGCGTGACTTACGTGCATTGACAGATGCAACCGAAGCAGCTAAAAATTTGCCTGATGTACTGAGCAAAATCGACAAGCTTGCAAAAAAAGGTATCATCCACAAAAACAAGGCTGCTAACTTGAAGAGCTCACTGACCAAAGCAGTGGCCAAAACAAAAAAGGCTTAACATCTTATACATAAATTTTTAAAAGAACATCCCCCGGATGTTCTTTTTTCGTTTATGGCATCCCTCTTAAATCTTTACCTTCGCATATGACCGAGAAAATTCTAATCCTTGACTTTGGCTCCCAATACACACAGCTGATCGCGAGGGCCATCAGAGAAGCAAATGTTTATTGTGAAATCGTCCCTTACCATCATCCGATTTCATATACCAATGATTTGAAAGGTGTGATCCTCTCCGGTTCTCCCTTCTCGGTGAACGATGAAAAGGCTCCAGAAGTAAACATCAGGGAAATTGCTCAACAAAGAAATGTGCTTGGTATTTGTTATGGGGCACAATTGACCTCCAAACAATTTGGGGGAAGGGTTGAAAGAAGTGAAAAGAGAGAATATGGCAGAGCTCAACTGAATATCACCTCATCAAATACACTGCTCGAAGGCATTCCTTCCCAATCTCAGGTATGGATGAGCCACGGCGATTCCATCTTGAATCTTCCGCAGCAGGCAAATGTCTGCGCGATCACCGATTCAATTCCCGTAGCTGCTTTTCAACTGAATGAACCAGGATGCAATGATGTATACGGACTCCAATTCCATCCGGAAGTATATCACTCTTCATTCGGAAAACAGATCATCCAAAATTTCCTCTATAAAATTTGCGGTTGCAAGGGTGACTGGACACCGGCACATTTCATCTCAGATACAGTAGCAGCTTTAAAAAAACAGATTGGTGATAAGAAAGTTGTCATGGCCTTGAGCGGTGGAGTCGACTCCACCGTTGCAGCTACATTGATACACAAAGCCATTGGTAAAAATCTGTTTGGAATATTCGTTGACAACGGAGTACTTAGGAAGGGTGAATTTGAAACTGTACTTAAAACCTATGCACAACTTGAGCTCAATGTGAAAGGTGTGGACGCCAAACAAAGATTTTATGACGCGCTGAATGGATTGACCAATCCCGAAGAAAAAAGAAAAGCGATTGGCAAAACCTTTATCGACGTATTCGATCATGAATCACATCAGCTGCAGGATATTTCGTTTCTCGGACAAGGAACCATCTACCCTGATGTAATTGAAAGTGTTTCCGTACATGGTCCCTCTGTAACCATAAAATCACATCACAACGTCGGCGGACTCCCCGATACCATGAAACTTTCACTGGTGGAACCGCTCCGATTCCTGTTCAAGGATGAGGTGAGGAAAGTGGGACTCGAATTGGGTATTCCTCATGAACTGCTGTTCAGACATCCATTCCCCGGACCCGGACTTGCCATCAGGATTCTTGGAGAAATAACTGAAGAAAAAGTTGCTCTCCTGCAAGAGGCTGATCAGATTTATATCGAGGGACTCAAAGAGCATCAATTGTATGATAAAGTTTGGCAGGCTGGCGCCATCCTCTTGCCTGTTAAATCGGTCGGAGTCATGGGAGATGAAAGAACCTATGAATATACCGTTGCATTGAGAGCAGTAACCTCCGTCGATGGTATGACAGCCGATTGGGCACATCTCCCCTATGAATTTCTTGGAAAAATTTCCAATGAAATCATCAACAGGGTAAGGGGCATCAACAGGGTTGTGTACGACATATCCAGCAAACCTCCTGCTACCATTGAGTGGGAATAATCAATCCACCCAGTCAGCAATAAAAATATTGGTATCCCTTGTTCCACCATTGTTTCTGTTGGAACAGAAAACAATCTTTTTTCCATCTATGCTGAACATGGGGAAAGCATCGAAACCTTTGTCGCGACTTATTTTACGCAAATCTTTGCCATCCTCATTCATCAAATAAAGATTGAAAGGGAATCCACGTTTGTATTCATGATTAGAAGCAAAAATGATGGTTTTGCTGTCTGGCATATATGCCGGTGCCCAGTTTGCTTGTCCAAGTTGACTGACCTGTTTAGCATTGGATCCATCCGCATTGGCAATCCATACCTCCATTTTAGTGGGAGCTACAAGATTCTCCTTCAACAGTTCCTTGTACTCCTTGATTTCCTCATCTGTCTTTGGCCTGGAAGCACGCCAAATGATTTTTTTCCCATCCGGACTAAACCATGCTCCACCATCATAGCCAAGATCAGATGTAATACGTTTGATGATGCCTGATTTCAAATGCATGGTATACAAATCAATATCACCATCCCTTGTAGAAGTGAAGAGCATGGTCTTGCCATCTGGTGATATTGTGGCTTCTGCATCGTATCCCGGACGATCGGTTAGATTTTTCTTGATATTGCCTTTGGTATCAGAAAGAAAAATATCATAGCTGTCATACAAGGGCCAAATGTATTTGTTGCCGTATTTGCTGCGGTCAGGCACTGGTGGACAGTCTTCGCTTCCCAGATGAGTAGAAGCATATACAACATGTTTGCCATCTTTCAAAAATGCTCCGCAGGTTGTTCTGCCTTTGCCATTGCTTATTTGAATCGGAACAAATTTTTCGTTTTTCTTGGTTGGAACTTTCCCGATAAAAATCTGATCACAGGCAATACCCTCTTTTGGATTTGTTTTCTGATAGATGATCCACTTGCCATCAAAACTGAAATACGCCTCTGCATTGTCGCCACCAAATGTCAACTGTTGTATGTTTTTAAAATGAGGCTCGTTGGCGTACTGGATTGAATCCTGCGAAACAGCTGATTGCAGCATTGCGGTAAGAGAAAAACCGATCAAAAAGAAAAAACGTTTATACATTCTTGGAATTTTCAAATGAGCGCAAATGTACAGATTCATACCAGGACTCCTGTCATGGAAAATTCATAAAACCAAGACATTTTGTAGCTTTGCACATGATCAGGGACTTTATCACAGGCCACGCTCCTATTGGTTTTTGCATGTTCATGGGGATCAGCTGCGTCCAAACAAGTCCTGATAACAATGCAAGTCCCGAGACAGCTACTGCAGGCAATCAATCCCCCTTTGAGCAGCTATATCAATTTGCCAATCAAAAAAATCAACAATGTATTGTTTTGAGCGATTCCATCATCCATGGAACAAGCGATCCCAATACAATAGCTGAAGCATATTTCATCAAGGGGTTGTACTATGCAAATACACAAGACCCTTCGAAAGCCATGGCCAGCTTTGATTCGACCATTCAGAACAATTACACCTACTACGATGCTTATATAGAGAAGGGAATTTTACTTCACCAGCATGGTGCATTTGAGCAAGCGCTGGAATCCCTCCAGATGGCACTCAATTTGACCAAAAATAATCCCGATCTTTATTACTGGATCGGGAAATCTTATGAAGGGTTGAACAATAAAAAGGAAGCTGTGAAATTTTATGAGTGGACACTCCAGGCAGATCCTGACTATGCGGCAGCGCAGGAATCTTTAAAAAGAATAAAACAATAACATGGCCATCATTGCACCCTCCTTGCTTTCAGCGAATTTTCTTCAATTAAATGATGCTTGTGACATGATCAATCATTCAGAAGCTGAGTGGCTGCATCTGGATGTGATGGATGGAAGATTTGTTCCAAATATCAGCTTTGGTATTCCAGTCATTTCTGCTGTTAGAAAAGCTAACAAAAAAGTATGCGATGTTCACCTGATGATTGAGGAGCCTGAAAAATTCACGCAGGCCTTCAAAGATGCCGGAGCGGATGTATTGACTGTTCATGTTGAAGCATGCAATCATCTTCATAGAAACATCCAACACATTAAATCGCTTGGCATGAAGGCGGGAGTAGCGATCAATCCACATACACCATTAGAGGCGTTGAAGGAAATCATTGGATTTGCTGATCTGATATGTGTAATGTCAGTTAATCCTGGCTTTGGAGGTCAACAATTTATTAACGCAACATTAAATAAAATTGAACGGTTGAAAAACCTGATCATTCAAAAAGGTGCACAAACCCTGATTGAGGTTGATGGAGGCGTTACCATAAAAAATGCCACTGATATTGTAAAAGCGGGCGCTGATGTGCTTGTCGCGGGAAATACCGTATTCAATTCCAACGATCCGATTGCAACAATCAAATTGTTAAAAAGCATCTGATCATTCAAGTTCATTCAGATACACTGAACAAGTTTACTAACAGGGTGTTGATAAATTAGTATTGGGTTATACCCTGCAGTTTGGTTAAATTTATAATGAACAAGCAATCTTTGAATAACCACTTAAACTTCAACACATTGACTGAAACCATTATCAACCTTGAATCTGTAAATCCGATTGAATTCTTTGGTGCAAACAATGGCAAATTAGATCTCCTCAAAAAAAGATTTCCTCTTTTAAAAATCCTCAGCAGAGGCACACAACTCAAATTGAGTGGAGCTCCTGAACAAATAGAACAGGCAAAAGAAAAAATTGACATGCTTGTTCAGTATTTGCAAAGAAACGGCAATGTTAGCCACAATTACTTTGAACAAATACTGGGAGGAGATGATGCTGAGAGCATTGACAATTTTGTAGACAAACATCCCAATGATGTTCTTGTGTTTGGGCCCAATGGTAAATCAGTTCGTGCCCGGACACAAAACCAGAAAAAAATGGTCGCATCGGTAGAAAAAAATGACATCATCTTTGCGATTGGTCCTGCGGGCACCGGTAAAACCTATACTGCAGTTGCACTTGCTGTAAGAGCCTTGAAAAACAAAATGGTCAAAAAAATCATCCTTACTCGTCCAGCGGTTGAAGCCGGCGAAAGTCTAGGTTTTTTACCAGGTGATTTGAAAGAAAAAATTGATCCTTACTTGAGACCCTTGTATGATGCATTGGATGATATGATTCCGGCTGACAAGCTTGGCTATTATATGACTACCAGGGTGATTGAGATTGCTCCTCTGGCTTACATGCGGGGTCGTACCCTTGACAATGCATTCATCATTTTGGATGAGGCCCAGAACACGACAGATCTCCAGATTAAAATGTTCCTCACACGTATTGGATCAAATGCGAAAGCAATCATTACGGGTGATCTGAGCCAAATTGATCTGCCCAAAAATCAAAAAAGCGGATTGGACAAAGCAACGAGGATACTCAAAAACATAGATGGCATAGCACATATTGAATTGGATGAAGAAGATGTTGTAAGACACCGATTGGTAAAAGCCATCATACGTGCGTATGATAAAGAAAGAGAAAAAAATGATCAATAAATTATCCCGTTTTATTTGTCTCATTTGCATGTCAGTTTTTGTGGCATGCCAGGAGCCTGAAGGATTTTCGGTTTCAGAAGATCCATTGGATGCAGGAAGGGAGTTTGTGAGGGCTGTACTCGATGGTGATTTTGAAAAAGCTTCATTGTATGTTTGTGACAATGCTGAGGACAAAGAAATATTCGATCGTTATAAACAATACATGAAAAAACAGCCAAAAAGCGAGAGACTGCAATTTAAATCTTCATCTATCATAGTAAACAGCGTAGAGAACCTGAATGACAGTGTGACGATCATCAATTTTTCAAATTCACATACCATGAAGCCGGCTGATTTGAAAGTTGTCAAAGAAAAAGACGAATGGAAAGTGGATTTCAGTTATACCTTTTCTGGAAACCTCCCAGCCAATGATTAATTTTTATAATAGCATGCTGGTCATTGTTGGCAGTGCCATTGGTGGAGGATGCAGATTTTGGATCAGTACACTCATTCAGAAACAATCCAACGGCAGTTTCCCGCTGGGAACTTTTACAGTCAACATGGTTGGTTGCTTTGCGATTGGATGGGTAGCAGCCACGGCAGAAAAATACAGCACGGACCAAACAAGTTTGATGCTTCTCCTGGCAACAGGTTTTTGCGGTGGGTTTACTACCTTTTCAGCATTTGCCATGGAGAATGTACAATTGATAAAAAGTGGATGGAATCTGCAATCAGCAGCATATGTAGTATTATCTGTCGTGATGGGTATTGTTCTTGTAAAATTGGGACTTACATTGTTTAAATAAATGGAATTCAAGAAAGATATTTCAATGGAGACAGTTATTTATTTGATCCTGATCGGAATTGCAGCAGGATTTTTAGGCGGCATGGTAGGCATCGGAGGTGGTGTAATCATCGTTCCTGCATTGGTATTGTTGTTGGGAATTACACAACACCATGCACAAGGAATTTCACTTGCCATGATGCTTTTCCCTGTCGGCATATTGGGCGTGATCAATTATTACAAAAAGGGGTATGTTGATTTTAAATTTGCGGGTCTGATTGCTGTAGGTTTCCTCTTGGGAAGTTATCTGGGCAGTAAATTTTCTTTGAGTCTCCCCCAAGAAACAGTCAAAAAGATATTCGCCATCGTCATGATTGTCCTTGCCGTCAGAATGCTGCTTACAGGTAACAAATAAATTGCAATTACTGGTACTGAATATACATCGGTACAGGCTTCAGTTTTAGCAACCCTGCAGGTGTAAGCATTCGATGAGGAGGCTCCTTCAAATCATTCTTATAAAACAATTTGAATCCGGTAAACTGAATAGGTTCTGCATATACAAACTGTTTATAGGTGTTGATTTTTCTTGCTGGAGCTCCCCATCCGTCCATGTCGACGATGAGTTGGACTTCCGGATTTTTTTTGATGGACTTGTAATCACGTAACATGTTCTGTGTAAATCTGTGAATCACCAACATCTTAGGAGGTAGATTGTATTTCTGAACAAGTTCTTTTAAATATTGTGAAGCGTAGTTGATATCCCCTGCATCAAAGGTTCCAATGACAGTCCCCGGCCGCTGCCCTCCTTTCATTGAAAACTCAGGGTCAATGCCCAGATTAACATTGGGCATCTGAAGATATTTTTCAATCACGGGAATTTCTTCGCGAAGATTGCTGAGACCGACTTGAATATCCAAAAAGACCAAAGCATCTATTTCTGAGGCCATCGCCATCACTTTGTCAATTTCTTTATTGGGCATGCGCAGTCTGTATTTGCCGGCAGATCCTGGAGAACCTTGTGCAGTCGTAACAATATAATGCAAGGCAGCTTTTACTGGTGTTGAAGGATCAGCCTTTCGCCAATTTTCCAGTTCACCCTTGAGTTTTGCAAACATTTGGGGCTTGGGAAGTTCTCCGAGGATTCCCATCCTGGTTGAATAGAGGTTCCCAAAATAAGCGATGATTCTATGGTGTGGTAGCCATGCTCCTGCCAAAGGAAAATCTCCCTTGAATTTCCACTTGTCAGAACTGTCTCCGTTCAACATGGCATTGAACTTTTTCCTGTATGCAGCAGTATCCATCGTGGGCACGACTGCCTTATCTGCCACTTTCTCTATTTTTGAAACTGCGGTACTTGTTTTTAATGATGGATCTGACTGTGCATTGGAGCAGGATGAAAAAGTGAACCCTGTCACAAGCAATGCGAATATGAGGATGTCTGACTTCTTATGATCGTTTTTCATGTTGAACATTGTTGCGTAAAAGTAACAAAGTCAACCCAAATTAGTGTCATCAGGACTTCTCATTTCTGAATACCACCAATCCATCAAATACGTCTATGATGACCGGTTTGGTTTTATCAATATCCCCTGCCAGAATCCTTTTAGAGAGTTGGTTTACGATTTCTTTCTGTATCAGTCTCTTCAAGGGTCTTGCGCCAAACTGAGGATCAAATCCGTGTTCAGACAAATACTCAAGGGTATAGGGTGTAAAAGAAAGTTCAATTTGATTTTCTTTCACTAATTGTTGAATTGATTTCAACTGAATTTCTATGATTTTCTTCAGTTCCTTTTTCTTCAGCGGCTGGAACATGATGATTTCGTCGACCCTGTTCAGGAACTCCGGACGAATGGTCTGCTTCAAAAGGTTCATCACTTCCACCTTTGTTTTTTCTGCAACTTCATCAACTTCTTTCTCACCAACATTTTCAAATGCATCCTGGATAAGGTGACTTCCCAAATTACTTGTCATGATGATGATGGTATTCTTAAAATTGACAAGTCTGCCTTTGTTATCGGTGAGCCTCCCATCATCCAATACCTGCAGCAGCACATTCCACACGTCGGGATGTGCTTTTTCAATTTCATCCAGCAATACCACGCTGTAGGGTTTTCTTCTAACCGACTCTGTCAGTTGACCCCCTTCGTCATATCCCACATAACCCGGAGGTGCACCCACCAATCTGGATACGGTATGCTTCTCTTGGTATTCACTCATGTCTATTCTTGTAATCATGCTCTCATCATCAAACAGATAAGCAGCAAGCGCTTTTGCCAATTCCGTTTTACCCACACCTGTTGTACCCAAGAATATAAATGAGCCAATTGGTTTTTTAGGATCCTGGAGACCTGCCCTGCTTCTCCTGATGGCATCTGCCACAGCTGTAATGGCCTCTTCCTGTCCAACTACGCGTTCATGCAAATGGTCTTCGAGTTGCAATAATTTTTCTCGATCAGACTGCATCATCTTTGAAATAGGAATGCCAGTTGCCTTTGCTACATTCTCGGCAATGTCCTCTGCATCAACCTCTTCCTTCAACAATCTTTTTTCGTTTGTCTTGGACAGCTCCTCGCTCAAAACTGCAATTTCGGTTTCCTTTTGCTTGATTTTTCCATAACGGATCTCTGCGACGGTACCGTAATCGCCTTCCCGTTCAGCTTTTTCAGCCTTTAATTTAAGTGCTTCAATTTCTGATTTTGATGATTGTACTTTTTCTACAAGTTCTTTTTCAGCCTTCCATTTAGACTTGAGGGTATCTCTCTCAACTGCGAGGTTGGCAATTTCTGTATTGAGCTCTTTCAATTTCACTTCATCGTCTTCGCGCTTGATCGCCTCGCGCTCAATTTCAAGCTGGCGGATCTGGCGTTCAAGCTTATCCAATTCCTCCGGCATGGAATTCATTTCGAGTCGCAATTTTGCCGCACTCTCATCAATGAGATCAATGGCTTTGTCGGGAAGAAAACGGTCGGTGATATAGCGTTGAGACAATTCAACTGCTGCAATGATGGCTTCATCTTTGATGCGAACATGATGATGTGTTTCGTATCTGTCTTTGAGTCCACGCAGAATAGAAATGGCATCCTCCACACCCGGTTCTTCAATCATCACTTTTTGAAATCTTCGTTCCAGTGCTTTGTCTTTTTCAAAATATTTCTGGTACTCATTGAGCGTGGTTGCACCGATGGCCCTCAATTCTCCTCTGGCCAATGCAGGCTTTAAAATATTGGCAGCATCCATTGCACCTTCTCCACCACCGGCCCCGACCAATGTATGTATTTCATCAATGAAGAGGATGATTTCACCATCACTGGTTGAGACTTCTTTGACAACACCTTTCAAACGCTCTTCAAATTCACCCTTGTACTTGGCTCCTGCGATAAGCAATCCCATGTCGAGTGCATAAATGAGTTTATTCTTCAGGTTCTCTGGCACATCACCGTTTACAATGCGCATGGCCAACCCTTCCGCAATGGCTGTCTTACCAACACCCGGTTCTCCAACAAGAATGGGATTGTTTTTAGACCTTCTGGTGAGAATATGCAGTGTTCTGCGAATTTCCTCATCACGACCAATCACCGGATCCAATTTACCCTGTCTTGCCATTTCAATCAGGTTCTTTGCATATTTATTGAGTGCATTGAATTGCGTCTCTTGTGTTTGGCTTTTAACCGACTCTCCTTTTCTCAATTCTTTGATGGAAAGCATCAATCCCTTTTCTGTGAGTCCAGCCTCTTTCAGCATCCGCGCTGCAGCATCATTGCCGCCTGCCATGGCCATCAATATATGTTCAGGCGTTACAAACTCATCATTGAACTTGCTCAACAAGGAACCAGCTCTCAAAAAAATGGTATTGGCATCTCGGCTGAGTGATTGAGCAGGTTCGCCAGATGATACGGGAAGCTTCTTGATGGCCTCGTCCAACTTGCTATTCAAAACCTGAATGGAAACATTGTTTTTCTTGAGCAAATATTCAACCGGAGAATTTTTTTGCTCCAGCATTGCCTTCAAAACGTGTTCGGCTTCGATCGCAGGGTTACCTGCATTGAAGGCAGCCTGTTGGGCAGACTGAACAATTTCGGAGGCCTGTATGGTAAAGTTGCTTAAATTCATACCGTATAGTTTTTTGTATTTTGGGCAAATCACTCACCAATCCACAAAACAGGAAAATATGTCAGAAAAAAACTACATAACATGTCGCAAATGCAGTCTGGCTCTGATTTTCATGCTATTTCTGCAGTATGTTGATGCGCAGGACTTCAATAACCTGCAAACAATATTAAAAAGCAACGGCAAAACCCTGGGCAAGCAATACACAGTTGTAGTACAAAAAGGAGGAAAAAATATTTTTCTCGCAGAAACGGATGAACTCAAATTGAAAGTGCCAACACCCATCGGACATGCAAGTGCATGGATCAGTGCTGCTTTGGTTATGACCTTTGTCGATCAAAACAAATTAAGTCTGGATGATCCCATAGCAAAATACTTGCCTGATTTCAAAAAAAATATGAAGGGGTACATCACAGTGAAGCATTGCCTAACCCAAACAACCGGACTCGATGCGGATGCAAGTGGGATGATGAAAGCTGCCTCTAAAAACAAGTTTTTAACCCTCGAGGAGGAAGCAGCATTTTATGCTACAAAAAAATTGATTGTAGATAATCCGGGTGATGCATTTTCATACAGCAGTGTTGGTCTCAATATCTTGGGAAGGGTGCTGGAAGTAATCAGTAAAAAATCATTCGACCGTTTGGCTGCAGAAAGAATATTCAGACCATTGGGGATGCGAACCGCGTCTTTCTTCAACGAAGATGGCAATGCTCCGAATCCCACTTCAGGAGCATCCTGCTCAGCTTTTGATTATTTGAACTTTATGCAAATGTTTACAAACAAGGGAATGTTCATGGGAAAAAGAGTGTTGTCTGAAAATGCCATTCAAACATTGCTGACCATTCATTATCCTGATCAACGAATCAGGTACAGTCCAGAGGGAAGCAATGGAATCAAATATGCCATGGGAAGTTGGGTGCAGGAGATCAATGAAGACGGCAAAGGAAATATTTATTCCGCCTGGGGACCAACGGGCGCAACTGCCTGGATGAATGTAAACAGAAATTATTTCGCTGCTATTTTTTCAAGTGAATTACAAAATGGTCAACGTATGCAATTGATCAATCAATTGAGGCAACTGATTGATGAGCAATTTGAGTGATCCCTTGGTATGAAAACATCCACCATAGATAGATCAACGCTTGTAAAAAATTTAGCAATGTCGCATGGTTTTGACCAATGTGGCATTTCAAAGGCTGCTCCATTGGATGAGGATGCAAGAAGACTGGAGAAATGGCTTCAACATGGCTTTCACGGGGAGATGCATTACATGAGCAATCATTTTGAGCTCAGGGTTGATCCCACGAAATTGGTGCCTGGTGCGAAGTCGGTCATTACCTTGTTGTACAATTATTTTCCAGAAGAAACACAAAAGTCTTCTGCTCCTAAAGTTGCTAAATATGCATATGGAGAGGACTATCATCTGATCATCAGAGAAAAATTGAAAATTTTTCTGCAATCCATTAGAGAAAAATTAGGCAATATAGAAGGAAGAGGATTTGTTGATTCCGCGCCGGTGTTGGAAAGAAGTTGGGCACAAAAAAGCGGGTTGGGGTGGATTGGTAAAAATGGAAATTTGATCAATAAAAAAATGGGGTCTTTTTTCTTTATTTCCACACTTATCACTGATCTTGAACTTGAGCCGGATATTCCTCATGCAAAAGATTATTGTGGCACATGCAGCAAATGTGTAGATGAATGTCCAACAGAAGCCATCCTGATCAACAAAACGATTGATGCCTCTAAATGCATTTCTTATTTTACCATTGAATTAAAATCGAAGGATTTTCCTGAGGATTTATCATCCAAGAGTGAAAATTGGATTTTTGGTTGCGATATCTGTCAGGATGTTTGTCCCTGGAACCGTTTCTCAACACCCCACCAACATCCTGAACTTGAACCGATCAAGGAGCTGATGCAATTTGACATAGAAGATTGGCTCCAGTTGAATGAAGAGAGATTCAAAACAATTTTTAAACAATCACCATTGAAGAGAAGCGGACTCGAGGGCATTAAAAGAAATCTGCGCCTTTATCAAGCTTGATGTTTTACTCCCACTTGAATACCTTGATGGCAATGGCATACACTACAACTCCCCAAATCAGTAAAATCTGAAGCTGGGGTATGCAGTCATACAAATGGGCGCCTTCAAATGCTACGTTTCGCATGGCCTGGTTCAGGTGTGTCAACGGAAGCAAATTGCAAAAGGGTTGCAGCCAGGTTGGGAAATTTTCAACAGGGAAGAAAGTACCAGCCAACAGAAATTGAGGAAGGGTAACAATATTTGCAAAAGGAGGAATGGTGCTCTCGCTTTTTGCCACTCCACTTACTACAAATCCGAATCCCATGAAAATAATAAGTCCAACGAGACTCAATACGATCAGCTCTACAAAAGTTATCCAGCCGTTCACCAAAGTGAAATTGAACACAAAATGTCCAAATAGTAAAATGACAACTGCCGTGATCATTTGAAAAACAATTCGACCCAATCCCTCACCCAGCACTATGTAGGTCCGTATGATAGGAGTTGCGAAAAATCTTTTCAACACCAATGTCTGACGAAGATTGAAGAAGATAAAAGCAACACCGAATACACCTGCACTCAAGAGAGAGAAACCGAGCTGACCGGGTAAAATGAAATCAATGGTGCGGTAAATTCTGCCGGGAATCATTTGCTGGCTCACTACTGCATATGTCTCCTGTTCGGGCACATGCTGTTGATTCAATTCAGCGATGGCTTGTTGAACAATGGACTGCAAGAGTCCTATTTTATCTGCAGAAGCAGATGAACTGGTCAATTCAATGTTGTACTTGGGAAGCTGCTGTTGAGGAAGTTCGACGATTTTTAAAATAGCTGTGATATGCCCCCGGGAAAGTTCATCCAGTGCCTTTTCTTTGGTTGCAACGATGATCTTCAGGTTCTTCTTTTCAATGATTGACTTATACAAGTCATTGTTATTGGACGAAGCGGGGTCGAATACAATTTTAATGACCGGTGAACTGGAGCTCAGAAATCCAAAAACCAGTATGAATATGATGGGAAATAGAAAACTAAAAATAACAGCAGAGGGACTTCTAAATATAGAAGTAAGACTGGCTTTTGAAATGGCCAGCATGGCCTTCCACTGATTGTATTGCATACTTGAAATTAGTGAATTGAAAATTCAAATGGGAGTCTGGCTTTTACTTCACCTGTTTCTGCCTTGATTTGCTTCATGCGCTGCATCAGTTTGTAATTGTCCGTTCCCAATTCAGCCTCCAGCTTGCTGGAGCTGAACTCCCTGGAATATTGGTTGATGAAGTATTCAATCACAGATTCTGGCTCAGGATATTTTTTCAGTTTATATTCTTTGATGCCAGCTTTCTTTGCTGCATACTTGATGGCGTCTTCCAAGCCTCCAATAGAGTCAACCAAGCCAATGCCCAATGCCCTTGCGCCAGTCCAGACCCTTCCTTGTGCAATGCTGTCAACATCAGCCAGTTTCATTTTTCTCCCTTCTGCTACCCTGCCCAGGAAATCCTGGTATATATGATCAACCTCTTGTTGGATGATGCGTTTCTCTCCATCCGTCATGGGTCTCGTTACAGAGGGCGCATCAGCATAAGGCGATGTGCTGATCCTGTCAAATGTGATACCCAGTTTGTTTTTAAAAAATCCTGAAAAATCAGGCACAATGGAAAAAACCCCGATAGAGCCAGTGATGGTATTGGTTTCCGCAAAAATCTTGTCAGCATTGCATGCAATGTAATAACCTCCGCTGGCTGCAACATTGCCCATGGAGACAATGACTTTTTTACCAGCTTTTTTATTGAGCTCAATTTCTCTCCATATGATTTCACTGGCGAAACTGCTACCACCTGGTGAATTGATGCGCAGCACAATGGCTTTGACTGACTTATCCATCCTCAACTTCTTAAGCAAAGCCAGGTAATCGTCAGATCCTATTTGATCCGGACTTCCCTTGCCATACACAATATCACCATCAGCAACCACCAATGCAATTTTGTCTTTGTTGTATGAGGTATTCAATGATGTGGCTTTGGCATATTTAGCCAGTGTGATGAAATTGATTTTATCATCTTCTTTGAGTTTCAATTTTGTTTTCAAGATGGACTTGAATTCATCATCGTACTTTACACCATCAATCAAGCCATATTGCAATGCATCCTGGGGACGCATCAATCTGTAGTCATCTGCATACGCCTTTAGACTGTCCTTTGACTTCTTTCTGGAGTCAGCCGATTTCTTGAGCAAGTCACCGTAAATATCATTCAGCCAAACAGATGTTTGTATTTTATTGGCTGGAGACATCTCGGTTGTTCTGAAAGGCTCGGTAGCACTTTTGAATTTACCGGCATAGAATATCTGCGGATTGATATCGAGCTTGTCAATCAGGTTCTTGAAAAAAACATATTCAACCGACATGCCTTGCCATTCAAACATGCCTTTGGGATGACAATAAATCTTGTCGGAAACAGAAACGAGTCCGTATGCTTTCTGTGTGATATAATCGCCATAGGCATAAATGAACTTGCCGGTATTCTTGAATTTTACAAGTGCCTTCCTCAATTCATCTGAATTGGCATAACCATTGGCATTCCCTTTTGCCACCAGGTATATCCCCTTGATAGAGGTATCAGAAGCTGCGTGTTCAATCAGTTGCAGCGATGTGAGAAAATCAGGATTTTGCTCATCGCCTGTCAATCCCTGTAAAGGATCATCGGCTACCTGCTCCTTCAACTCTTGGGTTAGGTCAATAACCAGCACAGCATTTGATTCAAGTGTTGGTTTCTCACTTGCAATAAAGGCTCCTGCAATTCCAAAAAACAGGAGGAATAGGAGTCCGAAGAACACAATCAACGCCAGCAATGAAGCAAAAAATGATTTGAAGAAATTTTTCAACGTAACTGATTTAGATGGCAAAATTAAAGAACTTTGGCCGCCCTGGGGGTATAGAATGTATGAACAAAGTTTATTTATTGATAGGTGGTAATGTTGGCGACAGACAGGGGAATCTTGAGCAGGCCAGGAGAGAAATTGCTGCAACTATCGGCAGTATCAGCCGAGCCTCCTCCATTTACGAGACAGCTCCTTGGGGAAATCAATCACAGGGTGCATTTTTAAACCAGGTGCTCGAAGTACTATCCCCTATGGAACCTGAAGCTGTCATGGAAAGCGCGCTCTCCATAGAACAGCACATGGGGCGAATTCGCCAGGGCTTGAATCAGCCCAGAACCATAGATATTGACATTCTTTATTTCAACGATGAAATAATCAATTGGGACGGATTGACAATTCCGCATCCACGGATTGCTGATAGAAAATTCGTACTTATCCCCATGCATGAATTGAATCCTGATTGGATAGACCCCACTCATCAACAAACAATCTTTCAACTGTTGGATGCTTGTCGAGATGAACTTGCAGTAAATAAACTCGATGCAATGTGAACAACAATAAACCGGTAATAGAAAAAGCTTTGATAAGTTTGGATGCATGAAATATAGATTTATTGCGATAGAGGGAAATATTGGAGCAGGAAAAACAACCCTTGCTCACTTGTTGGCAAAGCATTTCAATGCGAGATTGATATTGGAAGAATTTGCCGACAATCCTTTTCTATCGAAGTTCTATGAGAATCCCTCCCAGTATGCATTTCCGGTAGAGCTCTTTTTTATGGCAGAAAGATTCAAACAACAGAAGGACCTGGTTAGTCAGCAGGACCTGTTTCAAACCACTACCATTTCCGATTATTTATTTACCAAATGTCTGTTGTTTGCAAAAGTAAACCTGCCGGAAGACGAGTTCAGGTTGTATCAAAGATTGTTTGAGATCACCCAACAGCAAATTCATCAGCCAGACTTATTGATTTACCTCCATTCACCTGTTCAAAAACTGCAGGAAAACATCAAAAAGCGCAACCGCGCTTATGAGCAAAATATTCCCAACGATTATCTTTTCAGCATACAGGAAACATACACGCATTATATCAAGCAACACAATTACAAAACGCTGTATGTTGATGCAGCACAAGCAGATTTCCTGGGAAATGACAAACACCTTGAAACCATCATTTCAGCACTGGAGAAAGATTATGAAATCGGCCAACACCTGATTTCTCTCCCCTAGTCACACGAATACACGATCTTTGCACGCATGTTCGGCTTACTTCGACATAAAAGCTTCTCCGCGTTGGCACATGCAGAATTCAGCACCTATATCGTCGCGCGCTTTTTCTTCATCATGGTATTGACCATGCAGGCAACATTGATCAGCTGGAAAGTTTTTGAAATCACGAAAGATCCATTCAGCATTGGATTGATAGGACTGGTTGAGTTTGTGCCTGCAGTGATCATGGCTTTGTACTCTGGCTATATCATTGATAAGAGTGACAAAAAAAAGTTATTGCACCTGAGCATTGCAGCCAATTTATTGCTCACCATTTTATTTGCCTATATCACCAGCAAAGACGCATCCAATTACTTGTCCCAACATACAGTGTTGATCATCATATACATCATCGCCTTTTGCACGGGTATTGCACGTGCCTTCAGCGGTCCCACTTCATTTGCATTGGTGAGCATGCTGGTGCCCAAAGAAAAAATCCCCAACGCCATCAGCTGGCATAGCAGTTCATGGCAGATTGCAGGAGTAGGCGGACCCGCATTGGGGGGATTGTTATATGGCGCTAAAGGCATCACTTTCACATTCACCCTGATGATCATCATGATGACCATTGCAGTGATCATTTTGTTCTTTATCGGACCAAAGCCGCCTGCAACCCAACTGAAAGGTGAACCCATGCTCAAAAGCATCAGAGAGGGATTCAAATTCGTATGGAATACCAAAGAAATTTTGGGAGTCATAACACTTGACCTGTTTGCAGTTTTTTTTGGTGGAGCAACTGCATTGCTCCCCTATTTTTCTGATGTGATACTTAAAACAGGAGCAGAGGGATTGGGCATCCTGAGAGCGGCACCAGGAATAGGTGCCATCATTGTTATGCTCATCATCAATTTTATACCCATGAAATCCAATCAGGGAAAATGGATGTTGCTTTGTGTAGCAGGATTTGGATTGAGCATCATCATATTTGGTTTGTCAAGTTGGTTCTGGATCTCATTTGGAGCATTGCTGATCTCAGGTCTATTGGATGGCATCAGCATCATCGTCAGATCAACAGTGCTTCAACTCAAAACACCCGAGCATATGAAAGGAAGGGTTTCAGCACTGAATAGCATCTTCATCATTTCCTCCAATGAATTAGGGGCTTTTGAAAGTGGTTTTGCATCAAGAATCATGGGAGTTGTTCCATCTGTAGTATTTGGAGGAGCCATGACCATTGGCATAGTGGTCTATACTTGGTTCAAACTGCCCGGTGTGAGAAAAATCACTTATTAGTCTACCTCGCCTCCTGCATCAACTTTTCGATTACAAAATAAGCAGCCGGACAAAAGCTTGTATTTTTCAGCGTCAGCTGAGGACGCTTGATGAAAACATCTTCATCAGTATACGGAAACCTTCGGCAATCTGAAGGACGATCATCGTAAATGGAACAAAAATTGTCTGAACCAAGGAAGGGACAAGGCTTGTTTTTTAAAACATAATCGCCCTCTTCATCTATTTTGAGATAGGTTTCAATGAAAACACTCTCTTTTAAAGAAAGCACCTTGCTGATGCGTTTGATATCGGGTGTTTTGAACCTGGGGGAATAATGTTTGCAGCAATTCGCACATGCCAGACAATCTACCTGTTCAAATGCCTCCTCATGAAGGGCGGGCAGCTCACGGATGACCTTGTTTTTATCGGCCCTGGCCAGAAATTGTTTGTACAGCTTTTGACGTTCAGATGACTTCTTTTCCCAGTTTTTTAACAATGCCTCAGACATGGCTCAAAATTAGTCCAAATCACGCAAGCAATGATTGTTTCACCAATTAATCCACATTCAGTTATCAACTTGCACAAAGCATTCAATCAGTGCTGGGATTGAAGTAAATTTGCAGCTCTAATTGACCCTAACCTTAAATCGTTGGTTACATGAATCTTATTGAGCAACAATCAAAAGAATTTCAGTCAAGACATATCGGAACAAGTGAATCAGAAATGAACGAGATGCTTCACCTCACCGGTGAAAAAAATCTCGATGAGCTGGTTGACAAAACCATTCCATCCAATATCAAAAATCAATCATCCATGCAATTGCCTGCTTCAATGAGTGAGGCAGCTTATTTACAGCATATCATGGAAGTTGGACAAAAAAATATTGTTGCAAAAAATTTTATTGGTCAGGGTTATTACGGTACACATACACCAAGTGTGATTTTGAGAAATATTTTTGAGAATCCAGGTTGGTACACACAATACACGCCCTACCAAGCAGAGATCGCACAGGGACGGTTGGAAAGTTTGTTGAATTTCCAAACCATGGTTACAGATCTCACCGGACTCCCAATTGCAAATGCATCGTTGCTCGATGAGGCTACTGCTGCTGCAGAAGCAATGACCATGTTTTTCAATTTTCTGAACAAGCAGGATCATATTGAAAGACCAAAGTTTTTTGTAGATGAGGACTGCTTTCCTCAAACATTGGATGTACTGATCACCAGAGCATTGCCGGTTGGTATTGAAATCGTGGTTGGTAAAGCAGCATCCGCTAACATAGACAACAGCTATTTTGGTGCGCTTGTGCAATATCCCAACAATATCGGGGGACTCGTCAACCACAAAGAATTTATTGATAAGGTGCACGCTGTGGGAGCATATGTAGTCATGACAACTGATTTACTTGCATTGACCCTGATTGCCTCTCCAGGTGAACTGGGTGCAGATGTTGCCTGCGGATCGGCGCAAAGATTTGGCGTTCCCCTTGGATATGGGGGTCCGCATGCCGCCTTCTTTGCAACCAAAGATGAATTCAAAAGAAATATACCTGGACGCATCATTGGCATCAGCATCGATGCCCATGGTAACAGGGCATTGAGAATGGCGCTTCAAACCAGAGAACAACACATCAAAAGAGAAAAAGCTACATCCAATATATGCACTGCTCAGGCGCTTCTTTCAAACATGGCAGCCATGTATGCGGTTTACCATGGTCCATCTGGATTGAAAAAAATTGCAACCCGGACATCCATGTTGGCAAAAACTGCAGCGGAAGCTATCAAGAGCAAAGGATTTCAGCTCGCTTCCGAATCATTTTTTGATACAATTGCCGTGCGTACAAATGATGCAGAGCGCATCTTTTCTGCCGCTGCAAAAAGAAATATCAACTTTAGAAAAATTTCAGCAGATTCTCTTGGTATTTCTTTTGATGAGACTTCAACTCCACCTGATGTATTGGATATTTTGCAATGCTTTGATGAGAACAGTACAGCAGCCATTGCGCTTTCTGAAAATGAATTGCTGTCCAATATTCCAACTGCACTAACCAGAACATCTCCTTATTTGTTGCATCCTGTGTTCAATTCACACCACAGTGAAAGCAAAATGATGCGGTATATCAAATCACTTGAGAACAAAGACCTCTCACTCAATACATCGATGATTTCTCTTGGAAGTTGCACCATGAAATTGAATGCTGCTTCTGAAATGATGCCATTGAGCTGGGCTTGTTGGTCATCCATTCACCCTTTTGCCCCCTTGCATCAAACCAAGGGTTATCAACAAATCATTGATGAGTTGTCAGCTTATCTCAGTGAGATAACCGGATTCGATGCATGCAGTCTGCAGCCCAACAGCGGCGCCCAAGGCGAGTATGCAGGATTGCTGACGATTCGTGAATACCATTTGTCAAGAGGTGATCACCAAAGAAATGTCATGCTGATTCCCATCTCTGCACACGGAACCAATCCAGCATCTGCTGTGATGGCAGGCATGAGGGTAGTTGTGGTTAAAGCATTGGACAATGGCTATATCGATGTGGATGATTTCAGAGAAAAAGCAGAACAATACAGCGAAACACTTGCCGGTACGATGATTACTTATCCAAGTACCTATGGAATTTTTGAAGAGACCGTAAAAGAAATTACAGATATTGTTCATCAGCATGGTGGTCAGGTATATATGGATGGTGCAAACATGAATGCACAGGTGGGACTGACATCACCTGGCCTGATCGGCGCTGATGTTTGTCACCTCAACTTGCATAAAACATTTGCCATTCCACATGGCGGCGGTGGTCCTGGTATGGGTCCCATTTGCGTAAAATCACATTTGGCGCCTTTCTTACCCGGACATACATTCAACAACAATCAATCACTCGATGTAAACAAAGGCAATGTAGCAGTAAGTGCTGCACCATACGGAAGTGCAAGTATTTTGCTGATCAGCTACGGCTATATCAGAATGCTTGGTGAGCAAGGTTTAAAAGATGCAACAGCCTTTGCAATTCTCAATGCCAATTTTATGAGAGCGAGATTGCAGAAGCATTATGATATCCTTTATCTGGGAAGCAACAATACCTGTGCACATGAATTCATTGTTGATTTGCGACCATTTAAAAAAACAGCTGACATAGAAGCAGAAGATGTGGCGAAGCGATTGATGGATTATGGGTTTCATGCTCCAACACTCAGTTTTCCTGTGCCCGGTAATATTATGATTGAACCTACGGAGAGCGAGGACAAGCAAGAATTAGACAGGTTCTGCGATGCGTTGATTTCTATTCGTCATGAAATCAAAGAAATTGAAGATGGAAAAGTTGAGAAACAAAACAACTTACTGAAAAATGCACCGCATACCCAATATGTCATCATCAGCAGTGATTGGGATAAGAAATATTCACGTGAACAAGCTGCATTTCCATTGCCCTACTTAAAATCAAATAAATTCTGGCCCAGCATTTCAAGGGTCAACAATACTTACGGTGACAGAAATCTGGTATGCACCTGCGAGCCCGTCAGCAGCTACGCGGAGTAAGTCATCCATTTTTTATTGATTGTGTAGAAATTTTGACGGTTTAATGCTCTTTTTGTCTTAAATTCACCATGAGCTTGCCCCTGTATTAGATAATTTCCATCTTTACAGCTTATTTATTAGAATTTTTAAAAAAATTGCTTTCTTATGGCAAGAAACCGGGGATTGTATCGTTCAGATTTCGAAAGAGATGCTTGTGGAATTGGCTTTGTTGCCAATATCAAAGGAAACAAAAATCATCAGGTCGTTTCAGATGCATTGACCATTTTAGAAAACATGGAGCACAGAGGTGCCTGCGGTTGCGAAAGCAATACAGGTGATGGTGCAGGTATTTTGATCCAGGTACCACATGCATTTTTCTTTGATGAATGTTTAAAAGCAGGTGTTCATTTACCTCCCTTTGGTAAGTACGGTGTCGGATTTATTTTTTTCCCGAAAGAAGTAAGACTGCGCGAAGAGTGCAGAGATATATTCAGCAGAGCGGCTGAGGAATTGGGACTAGAGATTCTCACATGGAGGAAAGTACCAGTCAACCCATCTGACATCGGTTTCACTGCAAGATCGGTTGAACCAGAAATGGAACAGGTGTTCATTGCTTGTCCCGATCATATCAACGAACCCTTGGTTTTTGAGAGAAAACTTTTTATTCTCAGAAACTATGCGAGTCACCTGATCAACAACTCAGTGAAAAAAGATCCAATTGGTTTTTACCTCTCTTCCCTATCATATAAAATCATTGTTTACAAAGGGCAATTAACGAGTCACCAGGTTAGATCCTATTTCCCTGACTTGAGCAACAAAAAAGTGGTGAGTGCATTGGGACTGGTGCATTCACGTTTTGCAACCAATACATTTCCATCTTGGAAATTGGCACAACCCTTCAGGTTCATTGCACACAACGGAGAGATCAATACCCTGCAGGGAAATTTGAACTGGATCAAAACAAATGAAAAAGGATATACATCACCATATTTTACCAAAGAGGAAATGGACATGTTGTTGCCCATTGTAACATCCGGCAACAGTGACTCTGCAAGTCTAGACAACATGATCGAACTGTTGACCATGACAGGAAGATCGTTGCCACATGTGATGATGATGTTGATACCAGAAGCATGGGATGGTAATGAACAGATGGATCCCGTTAAAAAAGCTTTTTATGAATTCCATGCTTCAATGATGGAGCCATGGGACGGTCCCGCTTCCATTTCATTTACTGATGGAAGAATGATTGGTGCAACATTGGACAGAAATGGATTGAGACCATCCAGGTACTGTGTAACTTCCGACGACAGGGTTATCATGGCTTCTGAAACTGGAGCATTGCCAGTTGATCCATCCCTCATCATCGAAAAGGGAAGACTGCAGCCAGGAAAGATGTTCATTGTTGACATGGAAGAAGGCAAAATCATCAGTGATGAAGAGGTGAAAGCAACCATCTGCGGACAGAAACCTTATGCAGACTGGTTGAATAAATACAAGATCAGGTTGAATGAATTGCCTGAACCCAGGGTCATGTTTACACATCTCGAGCATGATCAAGTATTTAAATATCAAAAAGCATTTGGGTATTCTTCAGAAGATTTGGAGCATATCATTTCACCCATGGCAATGGATGGAAAGGAACCGGTTGGTTCAATGGGTACGGATACACCCCTTGCCATTTTGAGTGATGAACCACAGCATTTGAGCAGTTACTTCAAACAGCTTTTTGCACAGGTTACCAATCCGCCAATTGACCCCATCAGAGAACGCCTTGTGATGTCATTGGCAACTTTTGTCGGCAACAATGAAAACATGTTGCAGGAAAATCCCATGATTTGTCATACTGTTGCCTTGAAACATCCGGTGTTGACCAATCATGATTTGGAAAAAATCAGAAGTATTGATACGGGAATTTTTCAGGCAAAAACCCTTCAGTGTTATTTCAGGTCAGATGGAAAATCAGGCTCACTGAAAAAAGCGTTGGATAGAATCTGCCGATATGCAGTAGATGCCGTTGAGGATGGCTTTGAAGTATTGATATTGCAGGACAGGGCGATTGACTCCGAACATGCACCCATCCCCTCTTTGCTTTCAACTGCAGCCATTCATCATCATTTGATCAGAAAAGGTTATAGAGGAAAGGTTGGAATCATCGTCGAAGCAGGTGACGTATGGGAAGTACATCACTTTGCATGTCTGCTTGCATTTGGAGCAACTGCTATCAATCCCTATCTGGCACTGAGTTCAATCAGAGATATGAAACTGAGTGGCAAGATGCAGACCGAACTCGAATCTGAACAGCTGAAAAAAAATTACATCAAAGCCGTCAACGAGGGACTCCTGAAGGTGTTCTCTAAAATGGGAATATCCACTTTGCAATCTTACCAAGGCGCGCAAATTTTTGAAATCGTTGGATTGAACAATGAAGTAGTAGACAAATATTTTACGGGTGCAGTCTCCAGAATTGAAGGAATGGGACTGGATGAGATTGCCAAAGAAGCATTGGCAAAACACCGATTGGCATTTGCCAGAAAATCATTGCCAGTGGATCGTTTGCCTGTAGGCGGATTTTATCAGTGGAAACGAAAAGGTGAATTCCATCTCTTCAATCCGCAAACCATTCACCTCCTGCAACATTCAACCAGAACAGCAGATTATTCCATTTTCAAAAAATATTCCAAGCTGGTCAATGAGCAAGGTGAAAAGGCATGCACACTCAGGAGTCAGTTTGAGTTCAATCCTGTTCGCCCACCGCTATCGTTGGATGAAGTTGAACCAGCAGAAAGCATTTACAAACGTTTCGCTACAGGTGCGATGTCGTTTGGTTCAATTTCATGGGAAGCACATACAACGCTTGCGATCGCCATGAACAGGCTGGGTGGAAAAAGCAATACTGGTGAAGGCGGTGAAGATGAAATCAGGTATGAGAAATTGGCGAATGGCGACTCCATGAGATCTTCCATCAAACAGGTTGCATCAGCAAGATTTGGCGTGACTGCACAATACCTCACTGAAGCAGATGAATTGCAGATCAAAATGGCACAAGGAGCAAAACCTGGTGAAGGTGGACAATTACCCGGACACAAAGTGGATGATTGGATAGGAAGAGTAAGGCATTCAACACCAGGTGTTGGATTGATATCACCTCCACCTCATCATGATATATATTCCATTGAAGATCTTGCACAATTGATATTCGATTTGAAGAATGCCAACAGAAAAGCCAGAATCAGTGTAAAGCTGGTTTCGAAAGCCGGTGTGGGTACCATTGCAGCTGGTGTTGCAAAAGCAAAAGCCGATGTTGTATTGGTGTCTGGATTTGATGGCGGAACAGGTGCATCTCCACTGAGTTCCATCAGACACGCAGGATTGCCATGGGAACTTGGATTGGCAGAAGCGCATCAGACGCTTGTAAAAAATAAATTGAGAAGCAGGGTTGTATTGCAAACAGATGGGCAATTAAAAACAGGAAGAGATATTGCCATTGCTACCCTGCTGGGTGCAGAAGAATGGGGTGTTGCAACAGCTGCATTGGTAGTGGAAGGATGCATTCTGATGCGCAAGTGTCACTTGAATACTTGTCCGGTTGGCGTCGCAACACAAGATCCTGAACTGAGAAAAAGATTCAATGGTGCAGCTGAATATGTTGTCAACTTCATTCAATTCCTTACAAAGGAATTGCGTGAATTGATGGCAGAGCTTGGGTACAGAACGGTTGAAGAAATGGTTGGACAGGTAGAAGCATTGAAAGTTCGTGAAGGAATTAATCATTGGAAATACAGCAAATTGGATCTCTCTCCCATTCTCTACAAAGAACCTGCAGATGCATATACTGGATTGTATAAACAAGAGGAGCAAGACCATGGCATTGCAGATGTAATGGATTGGAAATTGATAGAACAATCAACAGCAGCATTGGAAAATGGCAAGAGCATCAAGTTGTCTTTCCCGATTAAAAATACTGACCGATCCACTGGCACCATGCTCAGCAATGAGATCACCAAAAAATATGGCGCATTGGGGTTGCCGGATGACAGCATTCAGATAAAGTTTACAGGTACAGCCGGGCAAAGCTTCGGTGCATTCAATACAAAGGGTGTTACACTTGAATTGGAGGGTGATGCCAATGATTATTTTGGAAAGGGACTGAGTGGCGCAAAACTCATTGTATACCCTGACAAGCATTCAAAATTTGTGCCAGAAGAAAACATTGTCATTGGAAATGTTGCTTTTTATGGTGCTACATCCGGAAAAGCTTTTATCCGGGGGAAAGCTGGCGAGAGATTTGCTGTTAGAAATTCTGGAGCGACAGCTGTTGTGGAAGGTGTGGGTGACCATGGATGCGAGTACATGACTGGTGGGACTGTATTGATACTTGGAAAAACCGGAAGAAATTTCGCTGCAGGTATGAGCGGTGGAATTGCATATATCTATGACATACAAAATAGTTTCAAAGAAAATTGCAATTTGGAAATGGTAGATCTTGAAACACCCGACGCGGAGGATATGGCAAAAATTGAAAACCTGCTCAAAGAACATGCGACATATACCAAAAGCACTGTAGCAGATTTTTTATTAAATGATTTTGAAAATCAACAACAGCATTTCATCAAAGTATTTCCGCGTGATTACAAGAAAGCATTGCAACAAAAAAAATCCACCAAAAAAGCAACTGTTAAATAAATTTTCATGGGTAAACCAACAGGATTTTTAGAATTTACCAGAGTGGGTCCAGCGAAACTCGAACCACAAAAAAGAATTGCTCATTTCAATGAATTTGTAGAACCTTTTGATGCTGCAGAACTGAATAAGCAGGCAGCAAGATGTATGAATTGCGGTGTTCCCTTTTGTCACAGTGGATGTCCCCTTGGAAATGTGATCCCCGAATTCAATGATGCAGTTTACAATGAGAGATGGGAAGAGGCATACGAAATACTTACATCAACCAATAATTTCCCTGAATTTACCGGTAGGATTTGTCCCGCGCCCTGCGAAAGCGCATGCGTACTGGGCATCAATCAGCCGCCAGTCAACATTGAAGAGATTGAAAAGCACATCATTGAGATTGCATTTGAAAGAGGAATTGCCAAACCCCATGTGCCAAGTATTCGATCCGGAAAAAAAATTGCTGTGATCGGCAGTGGTCCGGCTGGACTCGCTGCGGCAGCACAGCTCAATCAAGCAGGACATACCGTAGTTGTTTTTGAAAGAGATGAAAAACCGGGAGGTTTGCTGCGATATGGGATTCCCGATTTCAAACTGGAGAAAAAAATCATTGACAGAAGAATTGCATTGTTGGAACAGGAAGGTATTGCTTTCAAGTGCAATGCGAATGTTGGCGTGAATGTCAGCATGAACGATTTACTGAGAGAATACAATGCCATTGTACTTTCAGGAGGCTCAACGGTTCCCAGAGATCTCAATGTGAAAGGCAGAGAGCTCAAAGGAGTCTACTATGCAATGCAATTTTTAAAACAGCAAAATAAATTGGTTGCAGGCAGCGATCCCCTTGCCAAAAAAGATATTGAAAGCAATATATTGGATGAACTGGTCTCTGCCAAGGGTAAAAATGTGGTGGTCATCGGCGGCGGAGATACTGGCAGTGATTGTGTTGGAACATCCAACAGACAAGGAGCAACATCCATCACCCAATTTGAACTATTGCCCAAGCCGCCAGAAAAGCGTTCGGACATCATGCCTTGGCCGACTTATCCAATGGTATTGAAAACAACAAGTTCACATGAAGAAGGTTGTGAAAGAGAATGGGCCATTGCCACCAAGGAATTCATTGGAGATAACTATGGAAATTTAATTGGTATCAAAACAGTGGAGCTGGAATGGAAAATAGAAAACGGTAAACCTTCCACCTTTATCGAACGTGCAGGATCAGAAAAAATACTGGATTGTGAAATGGTCCTGCTCGCAATGGGCTTTGTGGCACCGGAAAAAAATGGCATGATTGATCAACTTGAAATTGAGCTGGACGAGAGAGGAAATGTAAAAGCGACGGAAAAAGAGTTCAAGACCAACATTCATAAAATATTTACCTGCGGTGACATGCGACGCGGTCAGTCACTCGTTGTCTGGGCCATCAGCGAGGGACGAGAATGTGCAAGAAAAGTTGACGAGTTCCTCATGGGAGAATCTCTGCTGGAATCAAAGGACAGCAGCTTGCATATTTGATCTTAGATCTTTTCTTATCATATATAAATTATTTATATGTATATTTTTATAAACATATTTATGTTAATAAAATAATTATATAATTGATTATCAACAATATATATAATGTATATTCATATTATAATATTTCATATGTTTATTATTTAAGTGTTAAGGGGTTACTTTTTTGTACTTTAGGCATATAATTAAACATTATTTGCAACTAAAGTCCAAAAAATGAATTCCAAAACCGTCAGAGACAGGCTCCCCTTTATTTTGCTGCTCCTTATTTCAATTGCCTCGATTTTTGTACCTCTACTTCCCAATTTTGATGACAAGCAATCTGCCTACAGCGGCGCTGACATTACCTGGATATTGATTGCAACTGCACTGGTTTTTTTGATGACACCCGGACTCGCATTTTTTTATGGAGGGATGGTACACCGTAAAAACGTGATCTCTACCATGATCAAAAGTACGGTTGCAGCTGGAGTGGTCAGTGTTATTTGGGTTGCCTTTGGTTATAGCCTTTGCTTTGGAGAATCCATGGGAGGATTTGTGGGCAATCCACTCACCCACTTCTTTTTCAAAGATGTAAACAATGCTGAACCTTGGGGACTCGCACCAACAATACCCAAAACATTGTTTGCACTGTTTCAGCTGATGTTTGCCATCATTACACCCGGACTTGTTGTCGGCGCATTGGCTGAAAGAGTTAGATTCACTTCCTATATTTTATTTATCATCCTTTTCAGCATCCTGGTATATGCACCACTTGCACACTGGAGTTGGCACCCAGATGGATTTCTTTTTAAAATGGGTGCACTTGACTTTGCCGGTGGGACTGTTGTACATATTTCTGCAGGATGTGCTGCACTTGCTGGAGTGCTGGTTTTAAAAAGGAGAAAAGCACATATGGAAGGCGCCGAAGTACCTCCCGCCAACGTTCCCTATGTGTTGATTGGAACAGGATTGTTGTGGTTTGGCTGGTTTGGATTCAATGCCGGTTCTGCACTGGGTGCAAACGGATTGGCCGTTTCAGCATTTGCAACAACCAATACCGCTGCTGCTGCTGCGGGCTTGTCTTGGATGTTCTTTGATGTAATGAGAGGGAAAAAACCTTCTGTGATGGGATTCTGTATTGGTGCAGTTGTGGGACTCGTTGCCATTACACCAGGTGCAGGATTTGTTGGTATCCCACAAAGTATTTTCATCGGTGTTTTCGCTGCCATTGTTTCCAACATCGCAGTACACTTCAAACAAAAATCAACATTGGATGATACGTTGGATGTATTCCCCTGTCACGGTATCGGTGGAATTGTCGGCATGATCTTGACCGGCATTTTTGCAACCAAAGCTGTCAACAGCGCGGGCAATGATGGACTGCTTTACGGCAATGTTGACTTCTTCTTTACACAACTGAAAGCCATGCTGATTGCAGTGAGCTATTCATTTGTGCTATCCTTCCTGATTTTCAAATTCATCAACCTGATTCAACCGTTGAGGGTAAGTGAGGAAGAAGAAGAATTGGGACTTGATCAAACACAACACGATGAAAAATATGGCAGAAATCCCAACAAGGCATAACTGCCCTGAAAAATAAACAAGGGTACAGCGCGGGGCAATGTTGGACTAGAACAATTGCCTTTGCCATACCCTCTTTTAGAACTAAAAACCAAAACAATGTTACGAAAACTTTGCCTTTCCTTTTGCAGATCAGTACAGGTAAAATCAAGCAATCAGAAAAGATGGTTTTGTAATACGAGTTTGGCCATGTTCACCCTACCAATTCAAACAGCCTTACTCGATTCATATTACACTTCACCAACTAAAAAACACATGATTATGCTGAAACGCAACACAAACATCCTTGTACTAATGATTTGTTTTTCCATGATTCTACCTGTTACTCAGGCTCAGGAGAGAAAAGAAGACAAACTCTCTCTTTCCTTAAACTTAAACCATGATGCATTTTTTGGATTCAATCCAGCTGTAACAGCATCCTACCCTGTTGCCCCAAAAACAGACTTTACTTTTTACGGAATTCAATGGGGTGCAGGTACTGCAAGCGCTTGGGGTAATTGGACCGAATTTGGACTCGGCTTCAACATGAAAGCAGGCGATTTTGCTATCAATCCACAATTGGGATTTACCATGGGTAACCTGTTGAGCAGCGGCACCAATCAACCTGGAATTGTAGGCGATGGCATTGTTCCAAACTTAACAATCAACTACGATGATCAAAAGATAATCGGTCAATTGTATGCAGGATATTACGCCGCGTTGAGAAACAAAACAGCAGTGGGAGAGTCTACCCTGAATTACGCCCATTATTGGTTAAATGTAGGAGGCCGCGTTGCTCCATGGCTGGTACTAGGTGCACATTATGAAAACTTAAATTTAGCAGGCGGAAAAATAAAAGGAGGTGGAGAAACAAGTAGTGCCGATTACTATAAATGGTTCGGCCCATTCATACAAGTTTCCAAAGGCGTTGGAGGTATGCGTTTTTCCTTTGGGACTGATCTCACGGATCCTAAGACTTCCAACAGCAGCAGTGACTTCTATAAGCTTTCTTTTTTCTTTAATTTCTAAAAATACTCAAGGCAAGCAATCGAAAAGCCTCCTATTTCTATAGGAAGCTTACTTTAAAAAAAATTAATCTTGATATTTTGGGTCATATACAAGGGCGGCCTCAATGGGTCGTCCTATTTCTTTCTAAAGAATATCCTCACCGGTACTCCATTCAACTTGAACATTTCCCTCAACTTGTTTTCCAGATAATTTTTGTAAGGAGTTTTGATATCATCAGGATAATTGGTGAAAAAAGCAAAACTTGGAACTGCAGTAGGCAATTGGGTGATGAATTTAATTTTAACTGAATTCCCTCTGACCACAGGTGGATGGTAGGCCTCAATTACTTTTAACATCACTTCATTGAGTTGAGAGGTAGGTATCTTACGATTCCTGTTTTCATATACCTGCAATGCTGTCTCGATCACTTTGAAAATCCTGGTCTTTTCCTTTGCAGAAATAAACAAGACAGGAACATCTTTGAATGGGGCGAGTCGCTCTTTTAAGTTTTTCTCAAAGTCTTTTGCTGTATTGGTAGATTTTGCAACCAGATCCCACTTGTTGACTAAAAACACAATTCCCTTTCCCTTTTTGACCGCCAAAGAAAATATATTTAAATCCTGCTGGGTAATGCCTTTCTCTGCATCAATCATCATCAAGCAAATATCTGCCTCATCCATTGCCTTGATGGCACGAATGACAGAGTAAAATTCCAAATCCTCATGCACTTTTGTTTTCCTTCTGATACCGGCAGTATCAATCAGGATGAATTCTTTTTGAAAAAGATTATAGTGTGTGTGGATCGTATCTCTGGTAGTACCTGCGATATCACTCACAATCGTCCGTTCTGTACCAACCAGTGCGTTGAGCAAAGATGATTTTCCAACATTGGGTTGACCAATGATGGCAAAATGCGGCAATCCCTCTTGGTGCTGTTCCGCTGAAACTTCTATCAGTTCAGCAATATCATCCAGCACCTCTCCCGTACCACTGCCAGACATGGAGGAAAGAAAATATGTTTTTTCAATGCCCATTGAATAAAACTCAGTTGCATCTATTTGACGCTCACTGTTGTCAACCTTATTGACAACCAGGAATACAGGTTTTTTAGCACTGCGCAGCACATCTGCCATGGCTTCATCCAAAGCAGTAATGCCAGTTGTTACATCGCACATAAAAACAATTGCATTGGCTTCTTCGACTGCAATCATGACCTGTTGACGAATCTCTTTTTCAAACACATCTACCCCATCCTGCACAAATCCACCTGTGTCAATCACGTTAAATGTCTTGCCATTCCATTCTGAAATACCGTATTGCCTGTCTCGTGTAACACCGGGGGTATCTTCTACAATAGCTTTACGCTGTTCCAGCAAACGATTGAAAAAAGTACTCTTTCCCACATTGGGTCTTCCCACAATAGCTAAAGTAAATCCACTCATTGTAAATATTCAGTCAGAGCAACGTTATTGCTCATTCCATTTTTTAAGGTAAGCCACCAGGTCTTCCTCTCGTTTTAAATTCATTTTATTGGTTGAGAGCCACTTGGTCATCGCATTATCAGGTGGTACGATTTCGAAGATGGCATCTTCATTCATTTTTTTCAGCTGTATGATCTTATTGTTGTGTTTGACAAAATACAACTGACTGGTTGAAAAATAATATCGTTTGAGGGTACCGAACATGGAGTCAGCCGATGATACAGTTCTCTTGATATACTTGTACAAAGCAACCCGGCCATCCACCAGCACCTGAGAATATCCATTCAATGACTTTTTATTGAATTGAAATTCACTGGTGTTCAGCATAAAAACAGCTCCATTGTTGAATGTTATTCTGCTGGAGAGTTGAGCTGGAGCAATGAATTCTTTGCCTCCCTCGCCAATGAAATGCACCTCATGTGTTGCGAGATTGAGCCTGGCTTTTAGTTCACCAACAGCAGCTGCTCCATTCGATTTGAAAAACTTGGCAATCTGAAAACTGTCGTTGTAATAGGGACTCCCTTTGATCTTATCATACGACAATCGGAGTCCACCACCCTTGTTGTCAACTCCTTCAAAATTCACTTCGTGAACTGCCAATGTATAGGCAGCACCGGAGAAATCTTCTCGGGGCAAATAACCTGACTGACCGCAGACAGTCGCCGCTATCATACAATAGATCCATGTCACAATAAATAGACGCATGAAAATAAATTAGTTATATCCGTACTCCTTTAGGTAAAGATCGTTATTTCTCCAGTTATCACGCACTTTCACAAATAATTCAAGGAAAACTTTTGCATCCAAAAACTTCTCTAATTCCAACCTCGACCTTGTTCCGAGCTCCTTGATTTTTGAACCCTTTGCACCGAGTATGATCGCTTTTTGCGATTCTCTGTGAACAATGATATCGGCAGTGATTTTTATCAATGTTGTTTTCTCCTCAAATTTAGCAATCATCACCGTGGCCTGGTATGGCAATTCCTCATCGTACAGTTCAAATATTTTTTCGCGTATAATTTCAGCCGCAAAAAATTTGGTAGGCAAGTCTGTCAATTCATCCTTGTCATAATAAGCCTCACCTTCTGGCAGCAATTGAACAATGGTGGCGACCAACTGGTCAATATGTAATTTTTGTTTAGCAGAAATGGTCATTAGATGAGCAACCCTCATATTGTTTTGAAGGGATGAAATTTTTTCTGACACATCGCTAGCTTTGGCAAGATCGGTTTTATTCAATACCAATATCATTGGAACTTTAACCTTTAGCAATCCAATGTTCGATTGTATTTCCTCGATGGAATCCCTTGCATCAGCAAGAAATATACACACATCGGCATCTTCCATGCTTGCATGGACTGCTGACATCATTTTTTCGTGAAGTTTGTATTTGGGCTCAATGACACCAGGTGTATCGGAAAATACGATCTGATAATCATCGCCAGATAAAAAAGCTCTGATGCGATGACGCGTTGTTTGCACTTTAGATGACACAATTGAAAGCTTCTCACCCAGGATGGCGTTCAACAATGTACTCTTGCCGGCATTTGGCTTTCCCACAATATTTACAAATCCAGATTTCATCTATGTTCCACAAAGGTAACATAGTAAAAATTGTTTTGAACATTGATGATTTTACAGTAACTTTGCGATCCACATCGCGAAGTAGAGCAGCGGTAGCTCGTCGGGCTCATAACCCGAAGGTCGCTGGTTCGATCCCAGCCTTCGCAACAAAAAAGGCAACCACTCGGTTGCCTTTTTCAATATCTATCTAATTTGTCAATCAGCTCGTTTTACTTTGCTGGCTCCCGTTGCACTCATTTCCACTTGTGCAGGATTCCCATAATAATGAATATTGCTGGCACCTGTAGCAACGGCATGTAATTTGTTGGATACATAAATAGTGGAATTGGAAGCTCCAGATACTTTGATGTCTGCAGTTTCTATCTTGAATGTTGATGCCTTTAATTTGCTGGCACCTGTCAACACAGCCTCCACATATGCTGCTCTTCCAGTCAACTCAACATCAGAGGCACCGGTAAATTGCAGTTTAACTTGATTACAATCTAGCTTCCCGAGAAAATCACTAGCACCGGTGAATTTGATTAACAAATCATCCGACTTCAATAAATCGGTCACCAAAAAATTTACAGCTCCAGATGCAAAGATTTCATCAATAGTAGGTGCAGATATGTACAACTTGAATTTACCGTCACCCGAAATCCAATTCCTATAACTGCTCTCAAGATCAAACATCAACACTCCACCATTGTTTTTTACACGGATCCTGTCACGCGCAGATTCAGAATTGGCACTGATCGCAACTGTATAGGTATCACTCACGGAATAATACACCTTGAATGGACCATGGATTTCAATTTTTGAAAACCGTCCCATATCTCGCTTTACTGCCATTTGATCATTGATGATCAATTTATCCTGCGCCTGCAAGAGACCGAAAAAAATTAGTCCTAGTAATGTAAAGAGTTGCTTCATTTCAGTTTGTTTAACCTTAATACGCTCAACGATGAATTTAGTTACAACAGATCTAATATTTCGAAGATAATTTTTTTGAAACTGATGGAAAATATAATTTTGTACTGTTCCGGGGTGCTTTGGGTTGATACCAAGGCTGAGAAAAACCCGTTGAACCTGATCAGGATAATGCCTGCGCAGGGAAGGACAGTCTCACCCAAATTTTCCTTTCTCTTCCGGCAGAACCTGACTGATCATTTTCAAAATAATCGGTCATGAAATCACATTTTGTACTTGCGTTGATGTTGTTCACTTCATTTGATGGTTTATCACAAGTGGTCCAACCAAAAGCGGTTGATACTTTGTCTTTAAGCGATACCAGTCTGAAAAAATCATCTCTCATGCCTACCATTGAAATTCAAGGGGTACGAGCGGAGCAGAAATATCCCTTTACACAGTCCATGATCTACAAAAGCAATATTGCTAAAAATAACCTGGGACAAGACATTCCATTTCTTCTGAATCAGGTACCCGGAGCTGTTGCCAGCTCAGATGCAGGAAATGGTATTGGTTATACAGGCATCAGAATCAGGGGAACAGATCCAAACAGGATTAATTTTACCATCAATGGTATTTCATACAATGATGCAGAGTCACAGGGAGTATTTCTGGTGAACATGCCTGATCTTCTGTCATCCACCAATAGCATGCAAATCCAAAGAGGTGTTGGTACCAGTACCAACGGATCTGGGGCATTTGGCGCAACAGTGAATATATTGACCAACGAGGTACAGGAGAAAGCTTACACAGAAATCAACAACTCAGTTGGATCATTCAACACCTTCAAACATACATTCAAAGCTGGAACAGGACTCATCAACAACAGATTCACCGTCGATGTTAGACTTTCCTCGATCAAAAGTGATGGCTACATTGAAAGAGCCAGCAGCGACTTAAAATCATTTTATATTTCAGCAGCGAGCATCAAAGAAAATTCCTCTCTGCGGTTCAACATCATATCAGGAAAGGAAAAAACATATCAGGCTTGGTATGGGGTTTCTGAAGAACAAATGAAGATCAACCGAAGATTCAACGAAGCTGGTATGAGACCTGGTGCTGATCCATATGACAATGAAACAGATAATTATTGGCAAACACATTACCAATTGTTCTATAATAAGAAAATAAACACCAAATGGAATTTAAACAATACTGTCTTCACAACCACAGGCAGAGGGCATTATGAGCAATACAAAACCAATGAGAAATTTGAAAAATATGGATTGCCCTCTCCCATCATCAATGGAAATACGATAAAATCAACTGACTTGGTCAGACAATTGTGGCTAGACAATATTTTCATCGGAAACAATATTTCGGTAAGACACAAAAATGAAAAGAGAGAAGTTACCCTTGGTGGCAATATGAGTAATTACCTTGGAGATCATTTTGGTAAAATAATTTGGTCAAAATACGCCATATCAAAAGATTACAAGTGGTATGACTTGAATGCAAACAAGTCTGAGCAGTCAGTTTTTGGAAAGTGGATGGAAGAGTCAGGAAACTTCCAATTCTTTGGCGATGTTCAATTGAGAAATATTCAATACGATATCAATGGATTCAGGAACAATCCAACATTGAATATCAAACAGCAATGGACATTCTTCAATCCCAAGGCAGGTATCAGGTATACAAAAGAAAAAACAAGTACATATTTATCGTTTGCAAGAGCTACCAAAGAACCCAACAGGGATGATTTTGAGGCAGGGAATATGGAGATTCCTCGTCCAGAGCGACTAGACGATTGGGAGGCAGGCATACAACATACGAGTAAAAAATACAGGTATTCAATCACATTCTATTACATGAACTACAAAGACCAGCTGGTACTGACGGGAAGGATCAATGATGTGGGTGCTTACACCCGAACCAACATCGCAAAAAGTTTTCGCAGAGGTATAGAATTGGAAGGAAGCTATTCATTTAATCCTTGGCTTCAACTCACGAGCAACCTTGCGTTGAGTCAAAATAAGATACAATCCTTTACAGAGTATTATGATGATTATGACAACGGTGGACAAAAAACAAATCTTTTCACATCAACCAATATAGCTTTTTCACCAGCTGTTGTAAACAATACCATTCTCAGTGCTTCCATCATGAAAAAAACCGAACTGAGATGGATTGCTAAATATGTCAGCAGACAGTATCTCGATAACACATCCCGCAAGGACAGAAGCCTGGATCCATACCTGGTGAACGACCTTCAAATCAACAGAACATTTTCACTTAAAAATGGAACAGCAGTTTCTACAGTAATACAGGTAAACAATCTGTTCAATAAACGCTATGCTCCCAATGGCTATACGTATAGCTATTACTATGGTGGAAATATTATCAACAATAATTATTTTTACCCCATGGCAGAGAGGAATTGGATGATCGGATTGAACATATCATTGTAATTATTTATGAAATAATTGTTTTACACATTTTAATTTCTTGGTCATTTTTTTTCATGATTATTCCACATATGTTGTATGCATAATAAAAATGCATGCAACATGTGTTCAAATCAACAGTAATAGTACTTTTCCTTGTAGGATGCGGCGTTCAAAACAATATCACCTATTCCTGGTCCAACAAATATTTCCATTGATCCACTCCTTATAAAAAAATATTTGTTGCAGCATTGGTTGCGAATCCGCATGTAAGAACACATTTGGAAGAAGAAATGGGAATCGCAGCCAGCAAAAAAGGATTTGCAGTGGAAAGGAGCTGGGATCATTTTCCGCCAACATTTGAATCAAAGAATCCCCCACCCCGTGAGCGAATGATTGAAAAAATCAAATCGCTTCAATGCGACATTATATTTATCATCAACTTGGTTGATAAAAGAAGTGAAACTAGATATATACCGGGAGGGTTGGGCTTGTATGGTCCATACCCAGGATATGGATTGTTTTTTGGCGGTTTCTATTCATACTGGTCACCTTTTTTCTACGACCCCGGGTATTACGTAACTGACAGGTACTATTTCATGGAAGGAAATTTATTTGACACCAAAACCGAGACATTGATATGGTCGGTTCAAACAAAATCAATCAATCCCTCCTCTGTTGAGAATTTCAGTAAAAGCTTGATAGAAATATTGATGCAAAAAGCGATCAATGACCTGCAGCAGCATTGATTAAACAGGAAACTGATCTTGCCAAGCGAGCATGCCGCCCACTACATTGGTCACATCTGAAAAGCCCATTGACTCGAGTATAAGTGCAGCTTGTCCGCTTCTGTTCCCACTCCGACAGTATAAATAAACTTCCTTATCGCGCAGGTCCTCTATCGAATCTATTACTCCAACGCGTATATTTCCGAGTGGAAGCAATATTCCCCCAATATTGAATTCTTCGTGCTCTGATGGTTCACGGACGTCCACCAAATGCAAAGATTCTCCTGCATCCAATTTTGATTTGAGCGTGCTTACATCGATTGTTTTCATGAGGTCAAAATTATTGAATTATTGTTGATCTGTTGATTTTTCAGGAATTGGCGGACGCTCAGGTTTGACAATTGATAACTTGATATCCACCAATTGTCCTACTCGGAGAACATTGACATTGTTTTGTACATCATATGGCGGAGGATTCTGCCAATAAACATATCCAGCGGTAGTATCTGAGAGTCCCTCATCCAACATGATCAATCCAGTGGCAATTCCGTTGGATTGTAAAAATATTTTTGCCTCACCGTATGTCATTCCAAACAAATCGGGTACCGGCATTTCTGCTCCGCCCAATCCTGACCCAATGTACAAGGACACATATGATCCCATTCTTACAGGTGTACCAGGTTTGATGGCTGAGCCATCTACCCATTGATCCTTGATTGCATTTTTAGCAATGTCTGAAACATAACTGGTATCCCCCAATTTGAGTCCAACTGATTTAAGCTCAGACAATGCATTGCGCAGTGTCATGCCGATCAGGTTCGGCATAGGTATCGTTGGAGGTACAGTTCTATTGATGGTTAGGTATATTACCCTGTTCACCTTGACAGTTGCTTCCGGATCCGGAAACTGTTTTATAATGACATTCGGTTGCAGGCTGTCAACATAAATTGAGTCCTGGATCACCACTTCAAATCCCTTTCCCTCTAAATTGGACTGTACATCATCCAACAACTTCCATTTGACGTCTGGTACGATAAGATATTCACCATGGTTGGTGATGATATTCAATGTCAGCAGGAATACGCCAACCAGCAAAATTGAAATACCCATACCTGCGAGGATATTTTGCCAGAGGGGTCTGCCTGTGATGAAAGAAAAATTCATGATTTATAACTTGGATTTCAATGCATCATCAATCAGCATGGAATAAAATTCTTTGAGTGACATGCCGGCTGCTGCTACCTGCTGAGGAACAATGCTTGCATCGCTTTGTCCGGGTACGGTATTGATTTCAAGCAAAAATGGCTCTTGCATTTCTTCGTTGTAGATGAAATCCATTCGTACCACACCTCTGCAATTGAAAACAGTGTAAATGCCTGAAGCTGCAGCTTTCACCTTGTTGGCAACTTCATCACTGCAAACTGCTGGGGTTACTTCAGTTGATTTTCCTTGGTATTTTGCTACAAAGTCAAAAAAATCATTTTGCGACATGACCTCAGTAAAAGGGAGGGTGATGATGTTGCCATCAGATTTGTAAACGCCGATGGTGAACTCTCTTCCAGAAATAAATTCTTCCACCAAAACCTGGTCATCTTCCCTGAATGCTTTTTCCAATGCCTCATCCAATGCTTCAGCTGATGTCAATTTGCTCATTCCAATGCTGGATCCACCATTGTTTGGTTTCACAAAAATGGGATACCTCAAAGCAATCAACTGAGCTTTTTTTTGGAGATGGCTTTCTTTGAAAAGGTGGATTGATTTTGCAACATGGAACCCCGCTGCACCAGCAATGGCCACTGTATATCTTTTATTGAAAGTAATGGCAGAGGCAGTGGCATCGCATGACGTGTAAGGGATCTTGAGCAGGTCAAAATAACCCTGAAGCTTTCCATCCTCGCCAGGCGTTCCATGAATACCTATGAAAACAGCATCAAAATGAATTTTTTTACCCTTGATGGTCAAAGAAAAATCATCCTTGTTGACGGGAATCTGCTCACCTCCAGAAGTTGGATGAAACCACTTCTCAGGAGTGATATCTATGCGATACAGATTGTATCTGGAAGGATCAATATGCTTCTCAATCGTGATGGCACTTTTATAAGAAATCACGGCCTCAGAAGAATACCCACCTGTTACCAATGCAATGGTTGGGTTCGACATGTATGTGAAATACTTAAATGTGTAATTTCTCTTTCTTAGACATCAGCTCATCAACGGTTTCTCTGTAAAGTTCATCTGGAACACAGCAATCAACCGGACAAACAGCTGCACATTGAGGTTCTTCGTGAAAACCCTGGCACTCTGTGCATTTGTTGGGGGTGATATAATAGGTATCATTGCTGATGGGTCCGTTTTTAAGGTTCGCATCCACCACACTTCCGTCCATCAATGTGAAATTGCCTTTTACAGTTGTACCATCTGATATGGCCCACTCCACTCCACCTTCATAAATGGCATTGTTGGGACACTCAGGTTCGCAAGCACCGCAATTGATACACTCATCTGTAATTTTAATAGCCATATGATTAAATTTTAAAAAGGTTCAACAAGGGGTTAATTTTGCATGCAACAATGCATTCTAAAGTTAACGCAATGCATTGAAAACAACAGCATGAAATTAGAAAAAAGGATAGAAATATTGTCCCTTTTGGGTGACTATCTATCAACAGATAGTCCACTGTACCAAGCAGTAAGAATCAGGGCACATGCAGAGAACAAATGGTTCCTGCCGGAATACAGTTGGAAAGCAGGAAAATCCATCGCCTATCACATGTTGAGAAAAGATGCGTTAGAGGCATTAGCAACAAATTACCAGGTTCCAGACATGCCAAATCCGGCATTGAAAATTGGGATCGTCTTTGCGGGAAATATACCCTTCGTGGGACTCCATGACTTGATTTGTTGTTTTCTTTTCGGCTATCAATCAGTAATCAAACTTTCGTCAAAAGACGCCATTTTAACAAAAGAGATAGCAAACGTTTTAATCAACGCTGATCCTCAAATGAAGTCCTATATCACCATCAGTGAGATGCTGAAGGGATGCAATGCCTATCTGGCTACAGGCAGCAACAACAGCGCCAGATACTTTGAATATTATTTCAACAAGTACCCCCATATCATCCGAAAAAACAAAACCTCCGTTGCCATTCTCAATGGCAGTGAATCAGCTGAAGAACTGGATAAATTGGCGGATGATGTGCAGCTCTACTTCGGACTCGGATGCAGAAATGTGACACAAATTTTTGTTCCGGTTGGATATGATTTTCTGCCGCTGCTGAATGCACTCAGGAAATATCAGCATTACGCTGAACATGACAAATACAAAAACAATTTCGACTATCAACTCACCATTGCAATCATGAACAATAAATTTTACATGAGCAATGATTCAATAGTATTGCTTGAAAATCCGCACCCCTTCTCTCCCATTTCACAATTGCATTACCAATTTTACGATGATAAAAAGTCAGTTCTTGACCAATTGAATATGGAGGAAACCCAGTGTATTGTTGGAGGTGGATTCATTCCTTTCGGAGCTGCCCAAGATCCAGGATTGGAGGATTTTGCTGACGGGGTAAATACGATGGAATTTTTGAAAACCCTGTCAAACAATTCCCTTGCAGCCAAGGCCCCATAAGGATTTGTTAAATAGGATGACAGGTTGACTGAAATTCAGTCAGGTTTCTTTAATTGCAAATGGTTAGGCATAAAAATTGTTCAATAAACTAAAAAATAAAATATGATTAGGCAAACATTGACCGTTGTTCTTATCAGCGCCGCAACTTCCGTTGTCGTCATGTTTGGTTATGATTCATTGATCAGAAAGCCAAACAGCATCCAGCAGAATATTTCAAAGCTACCAGCGAGCTATGCAGGCTTTTTTGACAGCAACAGCAATGTCCCCGGACAACCGGTTGACTTCCAGCCTGCCTCTCAGGCTGCTGTTCCCGCAGTAGTACATATTACTACAACCATCGGTAGCAACCAAGCAAGCAACAATCTGCCTAAAACAAGGAGGAGCCCGTTCAGCGATCTGTTTGGTGAAGATTTTTTTGAAGATTTTTTCAATGGGCCTAAAATGAGATCTGGTCCCCAACGCGCGAGCGGATCTGGTGTTGTTATCAGTGAGGATGGATATATTGTGACCAACAACCATGTTATCGATGAAGCAAGTGAAATCAAGGTTACACTCAACAATAAAAAACAATACACTGCCAAACTGATCGGTACTGATCCCAGCAGCGATCTTGCGCTGATTAAAATCGAGGAGAAAGGACTCAACTTTTTATTATACGGAAATTCCGACAATGTGAAACTGGGACAATGGGTACTGGCGGTAGGATATCCATTGAATCTCGAAACCACTGTAACAGCTGGAATTGTGAGTGCAAAGGCAAGAAGCCTGGGACTCAATGCGAGAAAAAGCAACTCCCCCATCGAATCATTTATCCAAACAGATGCTGCTGTCAATCAGGGCAACTCAGGTGGTGCGTTGGTAAGTACTACTGGAGAATTGGTAGGTATTGTTTCGGCAATTGCATCTCCTACAGGTGCCTATGCCGGTTATTCCTATGCTATTCCAGTCAACATCGTTAAGAAAATCATCAACGATTTGCTTCAGTATGGTGCAGTACAGAGAGCCTATCTTGGCATCAGCTATTTACCTGAAACAGCCCCTGAATCCGAGAAAACAAAAAACAAATACAAAGAAGGTCAAGGTGTTTTGGTGCTTGAAGTGGCAAAAGATGGTGCCATGGCAAACTCAGGTATACAATCAGGTGATTATATCACCAAAGTCAATGGGGCCAAGGTTACTGGTGGAAGTGAAATGGTGGAACAAATTGCCAGTTACAAACCTGGTGATAAGATCAATGTCAGCTACCTCAGAAATGGAAAAGAATATACTACTTCCATCACGCTCAAGAATAAAACGGGCACATATGATATTGTAAAGAATACTGTATCTGATAAGCTTGGTGCGAGCTTCCAAACCTTGGATAAGAAAAAAGCAACTGATTATGGCGTGAAAGGTGGTGTTGTGGTGAGTAAAATAAGTGCTGGATTGATCGATGAACAAACCAGAATGAAAGACGGATTCATCATCCTCAAAGCAAATGGAACCGAAGTGAAAACAGTAGAAGAATTGATGAACAATATTTCAAAATCTCCTAAAAAATTACTGTTAGAGGGTTTCTATCCAGGTTATGATGGCATGTACCAGTATCCAATAGAAATCAATGAGTAAGAAAAGCTTCAATAAAAAAAGGTGGGATGATCTCCCACCTTTTTTTTATTTTTTCCAAACTTGGTAAGTCCACTGCTTCATATCAACATACATATACCTACCCTCCAGATTTTTAATCTCTCCTTTAAATATTTCGTAGTACTCACCCATATCATCCCCCAGATCAACTTCAATGTGTTGCAGATCGTAGGGTGAAAAATTAATCAGTACGAACAGAACGGCATCGCCTGATTTTCTTTTGAAACTGATTACGTGATGATCGATGCTGTTCCGAAGCAAAACCGGATTTGCAGATGGATCTCTAAAACTTGCATGGTTTTTTCGTAGATGGAACAAGGAAGAATAAAAGTCATGAAGCGATGGATGGCTTTCCCATGCTATAAAGTCCTTGTCAAAAAACAGTAATCGTTTGTGATTGGGCAATTCTTGTCCACTGTACAACAATGGAATTCCGCTCCACGTACTTGAAAATACTGCCAGAGGAGCTGCCATCTCACCATACTTCTCATACTCTGTTCCATTCCAGCTGTTTTCATCATGGTTGCTTGTAAACCAGGCTGGAAGAGTATTCTGAGGCATGTTTCCATATCGATAGAGCGTTTCATGCAAGGCATGAATATGCTGAGCTCCATCATCTTTGAATTGCTTTGTTGCATGCATCCATTTCCAGGTATATGCTGCATCAAATACTTTCATGTATGCAGGGTGTTCCAATGGATCCAATTCTGCAAGCCAGAACAAATGTTTTTCTTGATCCACTTGTTTACGGGCCTGAAACCAGAAATCAACCGGTGTCAACATGGCCATATCACATCTAAAACCATCAATATTGCACTCCTTCACCCAATACAACATCGCATCAATCATGGCATCCCTCATTTCGTTGTTTTCATAATTCAAATCAATTACATCGTCCCATCCATGTGCATCAAAAAACTTTCCTTCATGGTTCAATTTATAAAAATCAGGATGTTTTTTCGTCCACACATGATCATGACCTGTATGATTGGCGACCCAGTCAATGATTACTTTCATACCCAGTGCATGGGCTTGCTGAACAATGGATCTGAAATCATGGATGGAACCAAATTCGGGATTGACTTCGGTATAACTGGAACAGGCATAATAACTGCCCAGCGAACCTTTTCGATGCAATGCAGAAATGGGGGTAATCGGCATGAACCAGAGCACCTCCACTCCCATGGCAGCGAGCCTGGACAAATGTGCAGAGAAAGCCTGAAAAGTTCCTTCGGGTGTATATTGTCGTGTATTGACCTCATAAACATTGGTATTCCATGCCCAAGATATCAGTCCAAACTCCTTTTCCATGCGGTTAAGTTATGAAATGTTTTACTGCCCGATTGGTTAACTTTGCAGTCAAATGAAACAGTTTTCCATTCCATCAAAATACAGGAGTCCCCTGATTTCTGCCATCAAATCAACTCGCAAGGAGGCAGATAAATTGAAGAAAGATTTCAGTCCCACGAAACTTGACTTTGGCAGCGTGACTTTTAAACTAGCAAGACATTTTGGATTTTGTTATGGCGTTGAAAATGCTATTGAGATTGCATTTCAAACCATTGAACAAAATCCTGGACGGCGGATTTTTTTATTGAGTGAGATGATTCACAATCCATTTGTGAACGAGGACCTCATCAACCGTGGACTCCAATTCCTGATGGATACCAAAGGCAATACGCTCATCCCTTTTGATGCATTGACCAAAGATGATATCGTAATCATTCCTGCATTTGGAACAACGATCGACATTGAAAACAAGCTCAAATCAATCGGCATTCAAATAGAGCAATACAATACCACTTGCCCCTTTGTTGAGAAAGTATGGAACCGCGCAGAACAAATTGCTGACAAAGGATACAGCATCGTCGTGCATGGTAAACCTTCCCATGAGGAAACCCGGGCAACCTTCTCACACAGCAATGTACATGCGCCTACCATTGTCATCAATGACATGGAAGAAGCTATAATATTGGGTGACTGTATCTTGGGTAAATATTCTACAGCAGCATGTTACCAGCAATTCAGCGGCAGATACAGCGAGGGATTTGATTTTGAACGCGATCTCCAAAGATTTGGTGTAGTCAATCAGACAACCATGCTGGCAACCGACACACAAGCAATTGCTGATTATCTCAAGCAAATCATTATCAGGAAATATAATTTAACCGCATCGAATGTCGGTGAACATTTTGCAGACACCCGAGATACACTTTGCTATGCCACCAATGACAATCAAACAGCCGTTATTCATTTGCTGAAAGACCAAGCAGACCTTGCGATTGTGATCGGTGGAAGAAAAAGCAGCAACAGTTCTCACCTGGTTGAACTATGTGAGGAGAAACTACCCACTTATTTTATTCAGTCAGCCGAGGATATATTATCACCCAGCAAAATCAGATGTTTCAATTGGAGAACGCATGAAGAATACACTGCAGAAAATTTTATACCTGCAGGCAAATCTCCTGTCATTGCTATCACCAGTGGCGCATCTTGTCCGGATGCCATCGTTGAAAATGTAATTGAAAAACTCCGTGGTTATTTTAGCAACAGCAAGCCAATGGAAGAGATCATTGCGCAGTGGACCTAAGCAGTCATTTTTTCATATGCCCATTGCAAAGCCAATTGCAGCTGCTCTTCCGGCGTCATATGGCTATTGTCCAACACAATTGCATCATCTGCCTTTCTGAGCGGTGAAACTTCCCTGTTGGAATCCATATGATCCCTTTGTGCGAGATTTGATCTGACATCTTCCATTTGAATGGATGGGTTTTTTGCAACAAGTTCCTTGAATCTGCGCATGACACGTACTTCGTTGTCTGCCGTCATAAAAATCTTCAGTTCAGCACCCGGAAAAACTGCTGTACCAATATCTCTCCCATCCATCACAATTCCCTTGTCTTTTCCAATCAACTGTTGCTGCTTCACTGCAAATTCGCGGACTTCCCTGATCGCAGCCACTTCACTAACTTTTTCAGCAACCCTCATCTCCCTTATAAAAGTTTCCACGTTCTCCCCATTCAACCAAATCTCATTGTTTCCATTTTCTGCATTTAAATGAAATGAAAGCTTGATCTGTTGCAATGCATGTACCACCTGTGTCGCATCATCCAATCTTACCTCGTTACGGATAAAATAGAGTGTAATGGCTCTGTACATGGCACCTGAATCGATGAAGATATACTGCAGTTTTTTTGCCAATTGTCTCGCCATGGTGCTCTTTCCGCATGAGGACCATCCATCTACGGTTATGATAATTTTCTTCAAAGACGTCATTTGTAGCAAAATTCATGCATATTGGGTGAACGGCAAAATATCTAACTTTGCAAGAATCAATTCATATGTTGAAAATCGGCATATTCGGCGTCGGCCATTTAGGAAAATTTCACATCAAAAACTGGAAAGAAATTGATCAAGTTGAAATCATAGGATTCTATGATCCCAATGATCAGGCTGCAGGCGAGGCTGAAAGTCTGTTTGGACTCAAAAGGTATACCGATATGGATGCATTGATCAATGATGCAGATGCTATAGATGTCGTAACGCCCACACAATTTCATTATGAAGCATGTGAAGCAGCATTGAGAAAAAGCAAACATGTATTTGTTGAAAAACCTCTGGCCAATAATATGCAAGAGGCAGCAGCTCTGCTTAAATTGACCAAGGAAGCCAAGGTGAAATTTCAAGTGGGACATGTTGAGCGATTCAACGCTGCATTTAGTGCACTTGACAAGTCAACCATACATCCCATGTTCATCGAAGTGCACAGACTTGCACAATTCAACCCCAGAGGTACTGAGGTCAGTGTAATCCTGGATCTCATGATTCATGATATTGATGTGATATTGAGCATGGTGAAGAGCGATATCAAACAGATTTCTGCGAGCGGTGTAGCGGTCATGACAGACACTCCTGATATTGCCAATGTTAGGATTGAATTTCACAATGGTTGCGTAGCCAACCTGACTTCATCAAGAATCTCGATGAAAAAAATGCGCAAGATGAGGGTCTTCCAAAAAGACGCTTATATAGGAATCGACTTCCTAGAGAAAAAATCTGAAATCATCCGTCTGAAAAAGGAAGCAGACAGGGAAGAATTGTTTTCATTTGAGATTGATACACCCAAGGGCAACAAGACCATTGTAGTTGAAAATCCGAATGCTGACTATGACAATGCACTCCATGCAGAACTCTCATCATTCAGAGATGCCATCTTGCTTGATCAAACGCCTGTTGTCTCTGAACTGGATGGTTATCATGCTTTGGAAGTAGCGCATCAAATCTTGGAAAAAATAGGCAGTCAGCAACTGAATCAATCCTGACGCATGCTCAATCTCCATTTTGCATAGAGCAGATCATCCGGGTAGGTAATCTTTATATTTTGTTCTTCTCCTTCAACTGTATGTACATGAGTACCTGCATGTTCTGCAACAGTGGCTTCGTCTGTAAACGCTTCTTTATAATCTACCTGGAAAGCTGGAAGGAGGATGGAAGCCTGAAAAGTTTGAGGTGTTTGAACTGAATACAGCTGGTCTCTCGAAACAACTTCAGCGGATCCATCTACTGCTACCCTTCTCATGCTGTCGCGAATTGGGATGACCGGAATGGCAGATCCTGCAGTGAGCGCTTTGTCGTGGCAACGTTCGATCAGTAATTTGGATACCAAACATCGTACGGCATCATGAACAAATATAATGTCATTTTGACCTGCATGTGAAATTCCATTTTTTACGGAGTGAAAGCGGGTTGCCCCTCCTTCGACAAGCTGAATGTTTGATGAGTAGCCAAAATTATTGAGCAGCTCACGGGTATAATCAATGTACTGTTTGGGCAGAACAAGGATGATGTTGATATCATGGAATGCTGATAAAAAAGCATCGATGGAATAGAGTAAAATGGGCTTGCCATCCAGCAATAAAAATTGTTTGGGCAGTTCATTGCCCATGCGCATGCCACTTCCACCTGCAACAATTACGGCCAACTTTGACATCACGCCGTTTTTTTTCTGTTCATGATTAAATAATATATAGGAACCCCCAGCAGTGCAATGATGAGTCCCGGCCAGGTATAACCCGGCTTGAATTTGATCAACAATACACAGAAACTGATTCCCATTATAATATAAATAAAGGGAATCACCGGATATCCAAATGCCTTGTATGGACGTTCTATGTCTGGTCGCTTTTTACGAAGGATGAAAATACCAATGATGGTCAGTACATAAAAAATAACGACTACGAAACAGACCATGTCCAACAATTCTCCGTATTTGCCACTCAGACACATCAAACTTGCGACCAATGCTTGTGTCCACAGCGCCCACTCAGGAACCGCATTGTTATTGAGTTTGGAAGCCTTGCTGAAGAAGAGTCCATCTTGGGCCATGGTATAATATACCCTGGCGCCCGCCATGACCAAACCGTTGATGCATCCGAAAGTCGAAACCATGATGAGCACTGCGATGATGGACCTGCCAGCTGCACCGAAAATTACGCTTGCAGCTGCCACTGCCAACCGATCTTCCTCAGGTTTTGCGATTTGCTCCAATGGAAGCACATTGAGATACATCAGATTGGCAGAAACATAAATAACCGTAACAATCAGGGTTCCCAGAAAGAGACTGAGTCCAATGTTTCGTTTTGGATTTTTGATTTCAGCTGCAATAAAAGTGACATTGTTCCATGAATCACTGCTGAATATAGAACCAACCATGGAAGAAGCGATGGCCCCTAAAAGGGTGATGCCTCCAATAGATTCCCATGTAATGGATCCATCATCGTTGAGAAGTGCTTTTTGTGAAAGCATACCAGAGAGGATATTTTCTGACCAGAAGCTTTTCTGTACAAACAGAAAACCACACATGATCAATCCAAACAATGCAATCAATTTGGAGATGGTTAATGTGGTTTGAATGAGCTTTCCCTCTTTGACTCCTTTTGTATTGACATAGGTCAGCACCAAAACAATCAGAATTGCGATCAGTTGGGCATAATAAAGTTTTATCGAACCCAGTGTCAGAAAAACATTTTCATCTCTCAGATTGAGGGATGGGAAAAAATAGCCAGCAAACTTTGCAAAAGCCACCCCAACAGCTGCGATGGTTCCCGTTTGAATGACAGCAAAAAAACTCCATCCGTAAAGAAAAGCAATCAGTGGATTGAAAGCTTCCCGAAGGTAGACGTATTGGCCGCCGGCCTTGGGATACATACCGCTGAGTTCTCCATAACTGAGGGCAGCGCTGATCGTCATAAATCCAGTGATAAGCCAAACCATGATCAACCACCCTGCACTTCCAACACTTCTAGCAATATCTGCGCTCACAATGAAGATGCCTGATCCAATCATGGAACCCGCAACAACCATGGTGGCGTCGATCAGTCCCAGGCTTGGCTTGAATTCCTTTTGTTCTGCCATAACATGCATTTAAATAAAATCCCGGTTGTTTGAACCGGGATTTAAGATATGAAATTCGTTGCTTATTTTATTTTTTGACCTCGGATTTGTTGTAAGTCTTGTTGAGACCAGCAACCACCTCATTGGTAATGTTATTTGAGGAATCTTTATAGAACAATACATTCATGGAGCTGGAAGTTGAAAAAATATAACTGTACTTTTTGTCCTTGTTGTACTCCACCAAGAATGCATCAATTTTACCCTTCAGTTCCTCCAACATTTTCACACCATCAGTAGAAATGGCATTTTCCATGTTTCGTTTCTGATCTTCCAGATTTTGCATTTTGGTTTGGTATGAACGTTGAAAATTTTCATACTCTGATTGGGTGATTGCTTGTCCCCTTTTTGCGAAAGCTTTTCGCTCCTCTTCAATTCTTTGAAAAGCGGTATTGAGTTGGCGGTCCGCATCTTCTTTTTTCTTGTCAAACTCAGTCATTTTCTCTCTGTAATAAAGATAATTCGCCTGAATCGAATCAAGGTCAACGTAAGCAATCTTCAGTTTCACATCCGCCGCAGCTCCAGCATTGGAGGAAGCAGGTATTTTATTGCTGTTTAAAAAAAGTACAATGGCCATTATGCCCAGGAGGACAAATAATACAATGTTGATGTTCTTTTGATTCATGGTCATGTGTTTTATAAAAAAGGGAGCTTTTCAGCTCCCTTGAATCTTTATTCTTCTTCATCGAAGCTCATTACCTCTCGTGTTGTTTGCAGCAACTCATACTCTTCTTTGCTTCCTACGATGATGTTTTCGTAATCTCTGAGTCCCGTTCCTGCAGGAATATGATGACCTGTGATTACGTTTTCTTTCAGACCAAGCATATCGTCTGCTTTTCCTTGGATGGCAGCAGATGACAGTACTTTTGTGGTTTCCTGGAAGGATGCTGCTGAAATCCAGCTCTGTGTTCCAAGAGATGCTTTGGTGATTCCCAATAGCACTGGACTAGAAGTCGCAGCATGTGCATCGCGGTATTCTGCCAATTTTTTATCGGCTCTGCGAAGAATAGAGTTTTCTTCACATATTTCGCGCAATGTCGCAATCTGACCAGCTTTGAGCAGCTCAGAATCACCTGGATCAACTACTACCTTCTTATCGAAAATCCAGTCATTCTCAATATTGAAGTCATAACGATCTTCCAGATCACCCTCTAGGAAGCGTGTATCTCCCGGATCTACGATTTCAACTTTTCTCATCATTTGACGCACGATTACCTCAATGTGCTTATCATTGATTTTTACACCCTGTAAACGATATACTTCTTGGATTTCATTCACAACGTACTCTTGTACAGCAAATGGACCTTTAATGGAAAGAATATCACCAGGAGCGATTTGGCCGTCAGACAATGGAGTACCAGCTTTCACAAAGTCACCATCTTGAACGAGAATCTGTCTGGTCAGGGTTACAAGATATTTCTTGATTACACCGTCTTTTGCTTCAACACTGATTTCACGGTTACCGCGTTTGATAGCACCGAAACTCACAACACCGTCAATTTCTGCTACTACAGCTGGGTTACCCGGATTTCTTGCTTCAAACAATTCAGTTACGCGTGGAAGACCACCTGTGATATCCCTCAATTTACCCAGGATTCTAGGAATCTTCACCAATACTTGTCCGGCTGTAACATCATCACCTTCCTCAATCACAATGTGCGATCCTACAGGCAGGTTGTATGCCTTCTCATCCTTGCCTATTACTTTGATAGAAGGTATCTTGGTTTTATCTTTCGATTCGATAACTACTTTCTCTCTGTGTCCGGTTTGCTCATCTGCCTCCTCACGGAATGTGACACCATCGATTACATTTTCAAATGCAATCTTACCAGCAATCTCAGCTACAACCACATTGTTGAATGGATCCCATGTGCAAATCACATCACCCTTCGCAACTTTTTTGCCATCGGTTACCGCGAGAATTGATCCATAAGGCACGTTGTTGGTTATAAGAACGCGGTCATTCTTCAAATCCATGATACGCATTTCTGCTGTACGTCCAATTACTACCTGAACATCTTTTCCTTCGTTGTTTTTTGCCTTCACTGTTCTCAATCCATCGAACTGTAGAGTTCCTTCAAACTTGGCAGAGAGGTTGGATTCAACAGATGCTGATCCAGCAACACCACCCACGTGGAAAGTACGAAGTGTAAGCTGCGTACCTGGTTCACCGATGGACTGTGCAGCGATGATTCCAACAGCATCACCTTTTTGGGCGACATTGCCGGTTGCCAGATTCAATCCATAACATTTAACGCAACATCCGCGCTTGCTTTCGCAAGTAAGGACAGAACGTATTTCAATGGTTTCAATTCCTGATTCTTCAATCTTCTTGGCTGTATCTTCATCGATTCCTTGTCCGGCTGACACCAATAATTTATCGCTTTGCGGATCGTATACATCATGCAACGATGTACGTCCAAGGATCCTGTCATACAATGGTTCAACAATGTCTTCATTGTCCTTCAATGCACTAGTAGCAATACCTCTGAGTGTTCCGCAATCTTCTTCTGCGATGATTACATCTTGTGCAACGTCAACCAAACGACGGGTCAGGTAACCAGCATCAGCTGTCTTCAATGCTGTATCCGCAAGACCTTTACGTGCACCGTGCGTGGAGATGAAATACTCCAATACGCTCAATCCATCTTTGAAGTTGGAAAGGATAGGATTTTCAATGATTTCAGATCCAGTTGAGCCGCTCTTTCTTGGCTTTGCCATCAATCCCCTCAATCCAGCCAGCTGCTTAACCTGCTGCTTACTTCCTCTCGCACCTGAATCAAGCATCATGTAAACAGAGTTGAAGCCCTGTTTGTCATCTGCCATCGCGCGGATCAATGTTTCAGTTACTTTGGTATCAACCCTTGACCATATGTCAATGATCTGGTTATAACGTTCGTTGTTGGTGATCAATCCCATGTTGTAGTTATCCCATACTTCCTGTACTTCTGATGAAGCCTGGTCGATCATGTCTTCTTTCATCACTGGCAATTGCAGATCCTGGATGTTGAATGACAAACCGCCACGGAATGCCATGCGGAATCCGAGCTCTTTGATGTTGTCAAGGAACTTGGCAGTAGTAGGCACATTGGTGATCTTGATGATATCGCCGATGATCTCACGCAAACTCTTCTTGGTAAGCAGTGCATTGACAAATCCAACCTCGGCAGGAACTGCCTGGTTGAACAGAACGCGGCCAACAGTAGTTTCAATCAATTTTTTCTCCAACTGTCCCTCTTCGTTTCTAACGTTTGCCTTCACCTTGATATACGCATGAAGATCTACGCGCCCTTCATTGTAAGCAATGATCACTTCCTCAGCACTGTAGAAACGCATGCCCTCACCTTTCACTACATCTGTATCAGTGTTGCGCTTTCCTTTGGTGATGTAGTAGAGACCCAATACCATGTCCTGAGAAGGAAGTGTGATAGGTGTACCATTCTGTGGATTGAGAATATTATGTGATGCGAGCATCAGCAACTGTGCTTCAAGCACAGCAGCATGACTCAGTGGAACGTGTACCGCCATCTGGTCACCATCGAAGTCAGCGTTGAACGCTGAACATACCAATGGATGCAACTGAATAGCCTTTCCCTCCACCAATTTTGGCTGGAAAGCCTGAATGGACAAACGGTGCAATGTTGGGGCACGGTTGAGCATTACAGGGTGACCTTTTAATATATTTTCGAGGATGTCCCAAACGATGGCTTCTTTGCGGTCAACCAGTTTGCGGGCTGACTTCACAGTTTTGACAATACCTCTTTCAATTAATTTTCTGATGATAAACGGCTTAAACAACTCAGCTGCCATGTCCTTCGGCAAACCGCATTCGTGCAGTTTCAACTCTGGACCCACAACGATTACAGAACGACCAGAGTAGTCAACACGCTTACCCAACAAGTTCTGACGGAAACGTCCTTGCTTGCCCTTGAGTACATCACTCAGCGATTTCAATGCACGTCCGCCTTCTGCTTTCACAGCATTTGACTTGCGGCTGTTGTCGAAAAGAGAATCAATTGCTTCTTGCAACATTCTCTTCTCATTGCGAAGGATAACCTCAGGAGCCTTGATTTCCGATAAACGCTTCAAGCGATTGTTTCTGATGATCACTCTTCTGTAGAGGTCATTCAAATCAGACGATGCAAAACGTCCGCCATCCAAAGGAACCAATGGTCTTAGTTCTGGTGGAATAACAGGGATGTATTGCATAACCATCCATTCGGGACGGTTGACGATTCTTGAATTTGCATCGCGGAAAGACTCAACCACGCTCAAGCGCTTCAAAGCATCAGCCTTTCTCTGCTGCGAGGTTTCATTCGCTGCAGCATTTCTCAATGTGTAACTCAATGAATCTAAATCGATTCTGAGCAACAAATCATGTACAGCTTCAGCGCCCATTTTGGCGATGAACTTCTGAGGATCTTCGTCAGGCAGGTACTGATTTTCTTTTGGAAGTGTATCCAGGATATCCAAATATTCTTCTTCGGTCAGCAAATCACCCTGCTTCTTGCCCTTGTCTTCAAGGATACCGGGCTGAATCACTACGAAACGCTCATAGTAAATGATGCTCTCCAATTTCTTGGAACTGATACCAAGCAAGTAGCCGATTTTGTTTGGCAAACTCTTGAAATACCATATGTGAACAACGGGAACAACCAACTTGATATGGCCCATTCTTTCCCGACGTACTTTTTTCTCTGTAACCTCTACACCACATCGATCACATACAATGCCCTTGTATCTGATACGCTTGTATTTTCCGCAAGCACACTCGTAGTCTTTCACTGGACCAAAAATCTTTTCACAGAAAAGTCCGTCTCTCTCAGGCTTGTAGGTTCTGTAGTTGATGGTTTCAGGTTTCAATACTTCACCATAGGACCTGTCCAGGATTGAATCAGGTGATGCTAAACTGATGATAATCTTTGAAAAAGCGGACTTGGGGCGGTTGTCTTTTTTGATAGCCATAGAAGATATCTGTTTTTACGAGGCATACATGCACATTACATACCTGATAAGCCAATGAGTAGGCTTGTGAATGTTGCTGATTATCAACAACTTACAGCAGTACAGGAATGGAAAAATACGGGCATGCCAAATTTAAGGAGGGCAAAGGTAGCAAAAACAGGGGAAATTTCAATAAAATTCTTCGGTTTTGCGATTGAATAATAATGAGGCTCGAATCAACCGTTTCGCTGAAGGTATTTTTCTGCGATTACATCTTGTACCGGTACCCCTTTCAGTTTGCTTTCCAGCCATGATAATATGTCAAGGTAAAGAAAGGATCTTGCTTCCAAATGATTGTTTTCCAATGGTTTAAGCTCGTCAAACAAGATCTGAAGATGAATGTTGATTTCCTTTCTGCTGAGAGAAAAAACTTTTCGCAAGAAACCAAAAATGCGGGTCTCTACAGAACTCAGGTTTTTCATGTTTGACATGAATCTGTAAACCGACTTCACCTGACTCTCGATCAACATGTCATTGCCAAGTTCGTAGTGCGAAATCAAATGCAAGAGTCGCGCGTAACATTGCAGATCTGTTCTGAGATCTGCTTTCCAATGAATGATCTTGTTCAAGTATTCAACCGCTTTCTCAAAATCTCCCAAGCCAAAATAGAGACAGGCGATTTTGTAATAAAAAACCAATGTTCGGTGTTTGTCCAACTGCACCTCATACGCTGCAATTTTTTCTTCGATCAGTGGCACCAACTTCACACCCTCTGAAAAATTTCCTTTTAGAATATGCTGATTGATTTTTGCAAGATAGAGGTATACAAATCCCTGTACCTTGTTGTTGATGTTCGCCTCTCCTTCTTTTGAATTGCAAAAATTTTCAAACTTCTCAAGATCCAGTTCAAACTTTTTATCATTTCGCAACATGAAGTGTGCATTCAGCAAATTATGCATGCCTTTGATGTATTGCTGGGGTTCTACACGAATCATCTGAGGTTCTTTGTCAAATAGATCAATCCACCTCAAACAATGCTTGTAGTACGAAAGCATGTCCTGCAGTATAAAACCGTACCAGGCCTGACTTTGACTGAGATAGAGCTTTTCATAAAAACCATTGCATTCTCCTGCACCTACAGGCATATTGCTTTGATAAAATGATTTGATGGAATCAATATCTTTTTCATCCCGCACATGTCCATTTCTTATGTACCATCCATACAACTGGAGTGCCAAGTTGCTGAGTTTACCTACCATCGAAAGTCGATTGCTCAATTCATCCATCTCTTTCGATAACAATTCTGCACGATCGTCAAAACTTCGTGTGATGTGCAATGACTCAATTTTCTTTTCAAAAAACAAAGCTTGGACCCAAAAGGTCATCTGATTGTGCTCACCTGCCAATTCTTTGATCTTTTGCAACATTTTCAAACTCTGGTGATAGAGTCCCTTGTTGTATAAAATCCTCGCATGATCCAACATTTCATGCAACTGCATGTCAACCGATTGATCATTGCGGATCAACCGCAGACTAGATAAAATCTGTTTGTACAAATGAGACTTTAAATTGGACAGCTGTTGTTTTTGAATGGATGGATTTTTTTTAAGAATCACTTCCTCGTCATATTGATCCAATTTGTCAATGGCATCAAAAAGTGTAATGATCTTTAACTCATCAGATGAAATATTTCTGCTGACATAAAGTTTAAAATTTCTTTTTTCACCTTTTTCGAGGGTTTTAATGAGGTGAAACAATTCATCTGCTAAACGGTTGGGCATCGTATTTATCTTTCTGTACAATCCTTGTCAATCAAGGATTTTGGAATGATTTCGAGACTTTACAAAGCGTAAATTACAACCCATTTTGGGTTATTTTATCGTTTGTGGGAAGTTAAATTCGTAAACATCCTTAATAAGCTTTTAAATCAAACTGGAAATTCGCTACCATGACAGAAGAAAAAATTTTCATTTTTGACACTACACTGAGAGATGGCGAGCAGGTGCCTGGCTGCAAACTCAATACAAAAGAAAAAATTGAACTGGCCCTTGCGCTGGAGGACCTGGGTGTTGACATCATTGAAGCTGGATTCCCGATTTCGAGTCCGGGTGATTTTGAATCCGTCTCAGAAATTTCTAAAATCATCAAGCATTCAACCGTTTGCGGACTGAGCCGAGCTGTTCAAAAAGACATCGAAGCAGCAGGCGAAGCATTGAAACATGCCAAAAGAGGAAGGATACATACCGGTATCGGAACATCTGACTCGCATATCAAAAGCAAATTCAACAGCAACAGGGAAGAAATTCTTGCACGTGCTGTTCAAGCAGTCAAATGGGCAAAAAAATATACCGACGATATTGAGTTCTATGCAGAAGATGCAGGAAGAACCGAAAATGAATACCTCGCAAAAGTTGTAGAGGCTGTTATTGCTGCCGGCGCAACAACCGTAAATATTCCTGATACCACCGGTTATTGCTTGCCCCACCAATACGGTGAAAAGATCAAATTTTTGATGGAGCATGTAAAGCATGTCGACAAAGCAGTGCTGTCCTGTCATTGTCACAATGACCTAGGACTCGCTACTGCAAACTCCATTTCAGGAGCCATGAGTGGTGCACGACAGATTGAGTGTACCATCAATGGACTTGGTGAAAGAGCTGGAAATACTTCTCTGGAAGAAGTTGTGATGGTGTTGAAACAACATGCCTATCTTGGAATTTACACAGACATTGATGCAACCAAATTGAATCCAATCAGTCAGCTTGTTTCTGATACCATGCGTATGCCGGTGCAACCAAACAAAGCAATCGTGGGTGCAAATGCATTTTCACATTCATCGGGAATTCACCAGGATGGATTTCTGAAAGATGCACAGACCTATGAAATCATACGTCCAGAAGAAGTGGGTGCATCCACTTCAAAAATTGTTCTTACAGCTAGAAGCGGTAGATCTGCACTTGCATACAGACTGAAAAATCTTGGTCACAATTTTGATCGCAACGACGTGGATGTTTTGTACGAACATTTTCTTCAGCTGGCAGACAAACTCAAAGAGGTTGGAGATAAAGAATTAAAAATATTGGCCAATCAATATGTAGCAAAAGTATAAATGGGGATCAAAAAACAAATAGCAGTCCTTCCGGGTGATGGCATCGGTCCTGATGTCATCAACCAAGCCGTTCGCGTTTTGGATACGATTTCCAAAAAATACCATCATGATTTTTCTTTTCAATATGCCTTGGTTGGCGCAGATGCCATCGACAAAACTGGTGATCCACTCCCCCAGCCAACGTTGGATCTCTGCAAATCCAGCGATGCTGTATTGTTCGGCGCTGTCGGTCATCCAAAATATGACCAGGACCCTAACGCGAAAGTGAGGCCCGAACAAGGTTTGCTCAAAATGAGAAAAGAACTTGGACTGTTTGCAAATATTCGTCCCGTTACCACCTATGCGGCGCTCCACCATCTCTCCCCTGTCAAATCTAATTTGCTGGAGCATGTAGACATAGAAATTTTCAGGGAATTGACTGGTGGGATTTATTTCGGAAAAAAAGAATTATCTGCTGATGGAAAAACCGCTGCTGATACCTGTGTGTACCACGCAGAAGAAATTACCCGCATCGCACACCTTGCATTTAAACGTGCGCAAGAAAGAAAAAGAAAGCTGACACTGGTTGACAAAGCAAATGTACTGGAGACATCCAGGCTATGGAGAAAAACTGTCAACGAAATTGCAAAGAATTATTCCGATGTGGAAGTCTTTCAAATGTATGTTGACAATGCAGCCATGCAACTGATTATCCATCCATCTCAATTCGATGTCATCCTTACAGAAAATATGTTCGGCGACATCCTGAGTGATGAAGCCAGCGTGCTTGCCGGTTCACTTGGACTCCTACCTTCTGCATCTATCGGGACAGGAACTGCAGTCTTTGAGCCCATTCATGGATCTTACCCTCAAGCTGCAGGTAAAGACATTGCGAATCCATCTGCGGCCATTTTATCCGCTGCGATGATGCTGGAATATTTTGGGTTACAAGAAGAAGCGCTTGATATACGCAATGCCATTGATTGGACCATCTCCAATTCATTTTTTACAAAAGATATTGATCCAATTAATTTTTATTTCACTTCCACCATTGGCGAACTGGTTTGCGACTTTATCAACAACCGAGTAGAAGACGCAATACACAGATCCAACATTCAACTAAGAAAATCAACTATTATATAGCATATATGGCTGCATTGAACAAATATAGCAAAACCATTACACAAGATCCAACACAACCTGCTGCACAGGCGATGTTGTATGGCATTGGATTGACTGATGAAGATTTGAAAAAACCACAGATCGGTCTATGCAGCATGGGTTATGATGGGAATACCTGCAATATGCATCTAAACGACCTTGCAAAAATTGTTAAAGATAGTGTGTGGTCAAACGACATGGTGGGCTTGATATTCAATACCATTGGCGTAAGCGACGGTATCAGCAATGGGACTGACGGAATGAGATATTCGCTCGTTAGCCGTGATTTGATCGCAGACAGCATTGAAGCTGTTTGTGGTGCACATTATTATGACGGCATCATTGCCGTTCCTGGTTGCGACAAAAATATGCCTGGATCGATCATCGCAATGGGAAGATTGAACAGACCTTCCATCATGGTATACGGTGGTACCATTGCACCCGGTCATTACAAGGGTGAAGAGCTCAACATTGTTTCTGCTTTTGAAGCACTGGGAAAAAAAATAGCAGGCCATTTGGATGAAAAAGATTTCAAAGGCATCATCATGAATGCTTGTCCGGGTCCCGGTGCATGTGGTGGCATGTATACAGCCAATACGATGGCCAGTGCTATAGAGGCATTGGGCATGAGCTTGCCGTACTCATCATCCAATCCGGCATTGAGTGAACAGAAAAAACATGAATGCAAGCGTGCAGGCGAAGCCATTAAAATCCTGCTAGAAAAAGACATCAAGCCAACTGATATCATGACGTTCAAAGCATTTGAAAATGCAGTCACACTGATTATGTCATTAGGTGGATCAACCAATGCTGTTCTGCATTTGATTGCAATGGCTTGGAGCATCGACCTGCAATGGACACAGGATGATATTCAGCGCATCAGCGACAAGGTTCCTGTAATTGCTGACTTGAAACCGAGTGGAAAATATTTGATGGAGGATGTGCACAAGATGGGCGGCATACCTGCGGTCATGAAATATTTACTTAAAAACGGATTCATACATGGTGATTGTTTAACAGTTACCGGTAAAACAGTTGCGGAAAATTTAGTGGATGTTCCTGATCTTGAATTTGAAAATCAAAAGGTTATTTATCCACTTCAAAATCCCATTAAAACAACTGGACATCTGCAGATTCTCTACGGAAATCTCGCAGAAAAAGGAAGTGTTGCTAAAATAAGTGGCAAAGAGGGTGAATTTTTTGAGGGACCGGCCCGCGTGTTTGATGGAGAACAGGAATTGATCGCCGGCATACAAAATGGAAGAGTAAAAGCTGGTGATGTTGTTGTTATCAGATATGTGGGACCACGAGGTGGTCCGGGTATGCCTGAGATGCTGAAGCCAACATCAGCCATTATCGGTGCTGGATTGGGCAAATCTGTTGCATTGATCACAGATGGGCGTTTCAGCGGTGGTACACATGGTTTTGTGGTAGGACATATTACTCCAGAAGCTTATGACGGAGGTTTGATCGCAATGGTAAAAGACAATGATCCTATTGTATTGGATGTTAAAACGAGAACCATCACACTAAAAGTGAGTGAAGAGGAAATTGCAACTAGAAGAGCTGCGTGGAAAAAACCAGCGTTGAATGCAAAAAAAGGATTGCTGTTCAAGTTTGCACAAAGAACAACAACGGCTGCTGAAGGTTGTGTAACAGATGCAATACCTGAAAATATAAAGTGAATAAAAAATTGTTTGTATGAATACTGTCAGTGAAAAAAAATCAAAAGTGGACGATAAAAAAAATCAAGATAAGGTTCATACAAAAGAACTGTCAGGGGCAGAAGCTGTGTTGGAGGCATGTATTGCCGAGGGAGTTGAAACCATCTTCGGATATCCAGGTGGTGCGATCATGCCCATATATGATGCACTGTATGATTACAATGATCGACTGGAACACATACTGGTTAGACACGAGCAAGGTGGAATACACGCAGGACAGGGATTTGCGAGAACATCCGGAAAAACTGGTGTTGTATTTGCAACGAGCGGTCCTGGTGCCACCAACCTGGTTACAGGTTTGGCTGATGCCATGATTGACTCTACCTCATTGGTTTGCATCACCGGACAAGTATTTGCACATTTACTGGGAACAGATGCATTTCAGGAAACAGATGTCATCAACATCACTACCCCTGTCACTAAGTGGAACTATCAAATTACAGATGCAATTGAGATTCCTGAAGTAATGGCAAAAGCATTTTATATTGCCAAAAGCGGTAGACCAGGTCCGGTTTTGATCGATATCACCAAGAATGCACAACTCCAAAAATTCAATTACTCAGGATATATACCTTGCAATCACATCAGAAGTTATAGACCTAAACCGATCGTAAGAAAGGAATATGTAGGTGCTGCAGCTGCTTTGATCAATGAAGCGCAAAGGCCATTGGTACTTTTTGGACAAGGCGTGATTCTTGGAAAAGCAGAAGAAGAATTCAAAGCATTTATCGAAAAAGGTGGATTGCCCGCAGCATGGACCATACTGGGTTTAAGTGCATTGCCAACTGATCATCCACTCAACGTGGGTATGCTCGGCATGCATGGAAATTATGGTCCCAATGTATTGACAAACGAGTGCGATGTTTTGATTGCGGTAGGCATGCGATTTGATGACAGGGTAACAGGAAGGCTGGACAGGTATGCAAAACAAGCCAAGGTCATTCACCTTGACATCGATCCAGCTGAGGTCGACAAAAATGTGAAAGCAGATGTGCCTGTTTGGGGTGACTGCAAAGAGACATTGCCTATGTTGACCAGCTTGATCAAGCAACATAAACATGAAAGCTGGTTGCAAAAATTCAAAGACTGTACTGCAAAAGAAGTAGAGGCTGTGATTGAAGAAGAGCTTCATCCATCTACTGAAATCATGACAATGGGAGAAGTCATTGATCAATTGAATCATCTCACCAAAGGAGATGCAATCATTGTTACCGATGTGGGTCAACATCAGATGGTCGCATGCAGATATGCACAGTTTAACCAAAGCAAGAGCAATGTAACATCAGGCGGACTCGGAACGATGGGATTTGCATTGCCTGCAGCCATTGGTGCAAAATATGGTGCGAAAGACAGAACCGTGGTTGCCATCATAGGTGATGGTGGCATTCAAATGACCATTCAGGAATTGGGTACCATCATGCAAATCAAAGTCAATGTAAAAATTCTCATCCTCAATAATCAGTTTCTTGGAATGGTAAGACAATGGCAACAATTGTTTCATGAAAAAAGATATTCATTTGTAGACATTGCGAGTCCGGATTATGTCACCGTTGCCAAAGGATATGGCATTGAAGGCAACTCCATCAAACAACGAACTGAGCTGAAAGATGCGCTTCAAAAAATGCTTGAACACAATGGCCCCTATCTTCTTGAAGTGTTTGTAGGCAAAGAAAACAATGTGTTTCCCATGGTTCCACAGGGTTGTGGCGTAAGTGAAATACGTTTAAAATAAATCCATATGAAACAGGAATATACCATTACCATTTATACTGAAAACCAAGTGGGACTCCTAACGAGGATTGCCATTATTTTTTCCAGAAGGAAGATCAATGTGGAAAGCCTGAACACATCGCCATCAGAGGTAGATGGAATTCACCGCTTTACCATTGTCATCAACGTAGCTGAGGATGTGGTAAGGAAATTGGTACGCCAAATTGAAAAGCAGGTAGATGTATTGAAAGTATATTTTAATACAAATGACGAAATCATTTGGCAGGAATTGGCTTTGTACAAGGTCCCGACAGACACCATTGCCGAAAAGGCAAAAGTAGAACGGCTGTTGAGGGCTTATGGTGCAAGGGCCGTTGTCATCAGAAAAGATTATACCATATTTGAGACTACAGGACAGCGTGAAGAAACCGATACCCTCATCCAAGTGCTGGCACCCTTTGGTTTGATAGAGTTTGTGCGCAGCGCGAGGGTTGCCATAATCAAAGACAGCAAGGGCTTTCATGAGAAACTAAAAGAGTTTGAGGAGACGGCCCCAGCGAAACATATGCTGGTAGAAGAAATCACAGCAGAAAAAGCTGCAGAAATGGATCAATAAACAATCTTATATAATCAAAACAAACAACTATTATGGCAAAATTAAATTTTGGAGGAGTTGAAGAGAATGTGGTAACGAGGGAAGAATTTCCTCTGTCTAAGGCTCAAGAGACATTGAAAAATGAAGTAGTTGCCGTGATCGGATACGGCGTTCAAGGTCCCGGGCAAGCGTTGAATCAAAAAGAAAACGGCATCAATGTGATTGTTGGACAAAGAAAAAATTCTGCATCATGGGACAAGGCAGTTGCCGATGGATTTGTTCCAGGCAAGACCTTGTTTGAAATAGAAGAAGCCCTTGAGAAAGGAACCATCATCTGTTACTTGCTGAGCGATGCTGCTCAAATAGCATTGTGGCCCACCGTGAAAAAACACCTTACTCCTGGTAAGGCATTGTATTTTTCACATGGATTTGGCATCACCTACAGAGAGCAAACGGGCATCATCCCTCCTGCTGATGTGGATGTATTTTTGGTTGCACCAAAAGGATCAGGTACCTCCCTCAGAAGAATGTTTTTGCAAGGTAGAGGGTTGAACTCCAGTTATGCCATTTTTCAAGATGCAACCGGGAAGGCAAAAGACCGGGTTGTAGCATTGGGCATTGCCATTGGAAGCGGATATTTATTCGAAACTGATTTTAAAAAAGAAGTATACAGTGATCTGACCGGAGAAAGAGGTACCCTGATGGGTGCTATTCAGGGGATTTTTGCTGCTCAATACCAGGTATTGCGTGAAAAGGGACACACTCCATCTGAAGCTTTCAATGAGACTGTAGAAGAATTGACCCAATCACTCATGCCACTTGTTGCAGAAAATGGAATGGATTGGATGTATGCCAACTGCTCCACGACCGCACAAAGGGGTGCATTGGATTGGTGGAAGAGATTCAGGGATGCCACCCTTCCTGTTTTCAATGAATTGTACGAGAGTGTAGCGACAGGCAAAGAAAGCCAGCGCAGTATTGATAGCAATTCACAACCCGATTACAGAGCTAAACTCGAATTGGAATTGAAAGAGATGAGAGAAAGTGAAATGTGGCAGACTGGAAAAACAGTTAGAAGTTTGAGACCTGAGAACCAATCCAAGTAATCATCAACTTTTCAAAAGGAGCGAAAATTCGCTCCTTTTTCTTTGGAACACCACCCATTCATTTATGCTCGTAATGTATATTTGTAAAAATTTTTATTTTCCATGAATCTTCACGAATACCAGGCAAAAGAGCTGTTGAAAAAATACAATGTACCCGTACAGGAGGGAAATGCATGCAGCACTGTTGATGAGGCTGTTGCAGCATACAATGAGATCAAAGAAAAAAGCGGAAGCAAGTTTGCTTTGGTCAAAGCACAAATTCATGCAGGTGGCCGTGGAAAAGGTCAAATAAAGGAAAACGGCATCAACGGCGTGAAGGTTGGAAAGAGCCTGGAGGATATCAAAGAATTTGCAGAAAAAATTTTAGGCGGCACACTGGTCACCATCCAAACCGGACCTGCCGGTAAATTGGTCAGCAAGATTTTGGTGGCACAAGACATGTATTATGATGGTCCATCAGAAAGAAAAGAATTTTACCTCTCCATATTGCTTGATCGTTCAAAAGGTCAAAACGTAATCATGTACAGTACAGAAGGCGGAATGAACATCGAAGATGTTGCACATGATACACCAGAGAAAATTTTCAGAGAGTGGGTACACCCAGGTGGTGGACTCCTTCCCTTCCAAGCGAGAAAAATTGCTTTCAACCTTGGTTTGAGTGGTGATGCATTTAAAAACATGGTGAAATTCGTTTCCAATCTTTACAGCGCATATGTTGGGCTGGATTGTTCCATGCTTGAAATCAATCCGCTTTTCAAAGCAGCTGATGATAAAATCATAGCAGTGGATTGCAAAATGAATTTGGATGAAAATGCACTCAACAGACATCCAGATCTGTCTGCTATGCGTGACCTTTCTGAAGAAGATCCCACAGAAGTTGAAGCAGGAAAATACAACTTGAATTTTGTGAAATTGGATGGCAATGTTGGATGCATGGTAAATGGAGCAGGACTCGCAATGGCTACCATGGATATGATCAAACTCAGTGGTGGTGAACCTGCCAACTTCCTGGATGTTGGAGGTACTGCAAATGCTCAAACAGTTGAAGCTGGATTTAAAATCATTTTGCAGGATCCAAATGTAAAAGCCATTCTGATCAATATTTTTGGTGGTATCGTAAGATGCGACAGGGTTGCTTCCGGAGTCATCGAAGCATATAAAAATCTTGGAAACATCAACATCCCTATCATTGTTCGATTGCAAGGCACAAATGCTGCCGAAGCAAAAAAATTGATTGATGAAAGTGGACTCAAAGTGCAAAGCGCCATTTTACTCAGCGAAGCAGCAGATCTTGTAAAAAAGGCTGTGGCTTAGTGTAAATATATTTGAACGATTGAAAAAATTCCTTGCCCTGATTCTTTTGGCATTTGCCATCAGCATATCCGTCTTATCACAAAGAAAGAACGAAGAGTACAAGTACTTCATTAAAAAAACAGTTGCTCCCATACAAATTGATGGAGTGATCGATCCTGCATGGTCTGCTGCACAAACCGCCACCAATTTCAACATGGTATTGCCCATGGATACAAGCAAGGCATTTGTGAGAACGGAAGTAAAAATGGCTTATAACAGTTCAGGGATCTATATCATTACCATCAACTACATTGATCCTGGTCAAAAATTCATGGTTGAATCGCTCAAACGTGATTTCAACTTTGGGAAAAATGATAATTTCCTATTGTTCATGGATCCATTCAATGACCGAACCAATGGATTCACATTCGGATCCAATGCAGCGGGTGCGCAATGGGATGGTTTGTTATACGATGGAGGAAGAGCTGATTTGAATTGGGACAATAAATGGAACTCAGATTCTAAATATTATGATGACAAATGGATATGGGAAGCATTCATTCCATTCAAGACCATCAGGTATAAAAATGGCATCAAAACTTGGGGTATTCAGTTCAGCAGGCTCGATATTTCAAAAGCTGAAAAATCAAGTTGGGCGCCAGTCCCAAGACAATTCCCCACTGCCTCCCTTGCATACACAGGCATTTTAGTCTGGGATGAGCCACCACCGGATGCCGGACAAAATATTTCACTCATCCCCTATGTGTTGACAGGTGGAAGCAAAAATTTTCAAGCCAATACTGCAACTAAATTCAGAAATACGGTCGGATTGGATGCGAAAGTGGCAGTGACTTCTTCACTCAACTTAGATTTGTCTATCCATCCAGATTTTTCACAAGTAGAAGTGGATCGGCAGGTAACCAACTTAGATAGATTCGAATTGTTTTTCCCTGAAAGAAGACAGTTCTTTATTGAAAATGGGGACCAGTTCAACAACTTTGGATATGGAACCTTGCGACCGTTTTTCTCCAGAAGAATTGGATTGAATGCACCCATTCAATACGGCGCAAGATTGAGCGGAAAATTGAACAAGAATTGGAGGATGGGCTTCATGAACATGCAGACAGAACGCAATGTTACCACCCTCACACCGGTTCAAAACTATACGGCATTTGCCATTCAAAGAAAAGTATTTGCACGTTCGAATATTGGACTTCTGTTCGTCAACAGAGATCAAATATTGAACAAGGATGAGAAAGGTCCCACTTACTTGAACAATCCATTCAATAGAAATATTGGACTGGAATACAACCTTGCTTCTTCAAACAATTTGTGGACTGGCAAGTACATGGTTTTGAAATCATTCTCAAAAAATACCAGCGGTGATGATTTCATTCACGCAGGAAATATTCAATACAGCAGTAAAAAATGGCTCATCAGCTATCAACAGGAATCTGTAGGAAGGCAATTCACGGCTGACGTCGGGTATGTTCCGAGAAAGGATTACTTCAAGATCAATCCCTCCATAACTAGAATTTTCTTTTCTAAGAATCAAAAAATCACCAGCCACGCCATTAAACTGATGAACTTTGATTATTTCACTAGAAAATTAAAGTTGACAGATGCAACTACCTATTTGGCCTATACATTGACAATGAGAACGCAGGCCACTTATACCATCTGGACTGCCAATGATTATATCAAATTGCTTCAGCCTTTTGATCCGACCAATTACACCAAGGATACACTTGCGAGAGGAACGAAGCACAGGTGGAATTCAGTTGGATTTGAACTCGCATCCAAACCACAACAACTATTCACCTATTTAATATCTGGGCGTTTTGGAGGATATTATTTCAATGGCAACAGGACCTTTGTCAGTGCTGATCTGGGATATCGTTTTCAACCATATTTCAGTATGACGATGAGCACCAGCTTTAACAATATTTCACTGCCTGCACCATGGAACAACAATACTTTTTGGCTGGTGGGTCCGCGCATCGATGTTACTTTCACCAATAAATTATTCTTTACAACGTTTTTCCAATACAACAATCAGCAGAACAATATCAACCTCAATACAAGATTTCAATGGCGATACAAGCCAGCATCAGATTTGTTTCTTGTGTACACAGACAACTATTTTCCTGCTCCATTCAACGTAAACAACAGGGCATTGGTGTTGAAATTCAACTATTGGTGGAATTTATAAGATGTTGCTTACATCTTCTTTGCGTCTTCCAGGAATTTAGCCAACCCAATATCTGTAAGGGGATGCTTGAGGAGACCTAGGATTGAATCCAACGGACAGGTACAAACATGCGCGCCAGCCTCTGCAGATCGAACAATGTGCAGTGCATTGCGAATGGATGCAGCAAGAATTTCTGTATCAAATCCCTGAATACTGTAAATATGATTGATCTGTTCGATCAGTTGTATGCCATCCCAATTGCTATCGTCTACTCTACCGATAAAAGGTGACACATAACTTGCCCCAGCTTTGGCTGCAAGAATGGCTTGACCCGCTGAAAACACCAACGTGCAGTTGGTTCTGATGCCATTGTCAGTGAACCATTTGATCGCCTTGATACCATCTTTGATCATTGGGACCTTCACGACTATATTTTTATGGATGGCTGCGAGCTTCTTTCCTTCCTCGACCATGGTCTTGAAATCAGTCGATAAAACCTCCGCACTGACATCCCCATCGACCAGCGCACATATATCGGCATAATGCTTGAGGATCTTATCTTCGCCTTTGATCCCTTCCTTGGCCATCAATGATGGGTTGGTGGTTACCCCATCCAGGATACCCAGGTCATTTGCTTCTTTGATATGTGCAAGATTGGCTGTATCGATAAAGAATTTCATGTTGGAAAATTTTGGGCAAATTAATCAAAAGAGGAGTAAAGATGAAGGAGAGATATACACAAAAAAATAGCAGGTTGATTACATCGCACCGCTCAACCACCTACCCTTGCTACCTTCCGGTCCTGGGGGAGTTCAGCAGGAGCTGGTCGTGTAAGACCTGCCAATGCAAATATACGAAATTCACCTGAGAGATCGATTGAATTGACTGTTGATTTGTCGCAGTGCAATCAGCTGATCAACTCTTCCTCCCAATTCCCTGTAATAAACCAATACCATGTAATTGTTTTCTGTCTCCCATGCATCTTGCTCTGGCAGCATACTATTGAAAAGCAATTGACCGTTTTCGGCTGTGCGGATGGCATATTGATAATCATAATACCCCTGCTTCAAAAACATCGAACCTTCATAAACGCCTCTATCAGCATTGAATTTCATCACAGCATCTGCCTGCTTTCCATAATCTGATAATTCACCGAAAACAACCAAATCACCTTTTGCGTAAGCCAACCCATCTTTGGGTTTGAATGTGAAATGGATACGGGCATAATCTGCATTCCAAAAAGGATTTAAATTGTCAATGGTTTCGTTTACATACAACCCATTCAAATCACGGTAGTAAAAATATTGTCTTGGCAACCTGGGCTGATCTTCTTTTACAAATAGTTCAAAAGCAGTATTGGTGTTTTGCTGTTTTGTGATGCGGTCACCCAGCAATCGAAAGCTTCTCAAATTCAACCACCTGAATTCTTTTCCGGCAGGAAACAGCATGCTATTTTCGTTGTTGTACTGCAACAATCCCTGACGAATGAATGTAGGTTGATTCAAGGATATCAAATTATCCCATCTATAATTTTGTAGGATTTTCAGTTGTAGTTGTTGCTGTGGATATCGAATATCAAAATTGGTAGTTTCGAGTTGAACCTGTAAACGATGATGGGTCTGAAAATACTGCTGATTGAATGGCTGTGTAACCTGAACGGCAACATTCATCTTGTCATCTACTACCAAAAACCGTTTTGAAAATACCAATTTACCAGTATCTCCATCCAAGAAAACTTTCAACAGATAATTTCCAGATCTGGTAGGCTGGCAATTCCGATCTGGGATAGATGCCTGATAATGTGTATAGCGGGTCAGAGAAATACCAGAAGCTTTGTAATTGTTGATGCGGACCTGGCTGAAGCCTTTCACGTAATCAAAATAATTCAGTTGAGCAGGTTTCCAATCTGCATTGCAGAGTTGAATGGTATAATAGTAATTCTTTACTCCCCCATCTAAATCATCGTACTGCAGTTCAAGCTGATCAGTTGAATTCAATCGAACAATCGGGTATGAGATGGGATCGCCCGCACGGTTGAGCCGAATGGTCTTTACATTTGAAGCTGTCGCTGCTTCTGGTTGTGCGTGAACAACAAATGAAAAAAAGAACGCAAAAACAAATATCAACAAAGGGGTGCGTACCATGAAGAAAATTCTGAAACGAAAATAATCAATAATTGATTTGTACTTTTATGCATCAATCTTTTATTTGAAAGCTTCGTTTTTTATTGTAAGAAAACTCATCAGTGCCCCCAAAAAGGCATTTTCAGCGATGATCATGCGAATCAGCATCATTGCAACGGGCCTCAGTGTTGCTGCTATGATATTGGCAAGCTCCTTCGTAAATGGATTTCAGCAAGTGGTGGCTGATAAAATTTTTTCGTTCTGGGGACACTTAAGGGTTGAGCATTATGAGCCTATTCGATCAACCAATGCAGAGGCTGCACTCATTCAAAAAAATGATTCAATTAAACAATTCCTACAAGCCGATCCGCGAATTCAATCTGTTTCGAGCTTTGTAACCCATTCTGCAGTATTGAGTGCCAATGGCAGTATTGAGGGAATTGTAATCAAAGGTGTATCCAATGACTACCCTGTTTCCAATATTTTAAAATACATGAAAAAAGGCATAGTTCCCAATTGGAAAAACGCTGATTCCAGCAGCCAGATATTGTTGTCCGCATATACTGCCAATCAATTGAAGCTGTCCGTTGGAAACGATTTGCTTGTTTATTTCATTGCCAAAAATGCGGATGTGCCAAAGGTGCGAAAAATGAAAATTGCAGGCATTTTCAATACAGGCATCGACATATACGACCAGTCATACGCCATTGGAAGTCTTGAGTATCTGAATAACGTCAATCAACTGTCACAAGATGAAATCAATGGATATGAAATTTCATTGAAAAATACATCTTCACTGGATGAAACAGCCAATGCGATTTTTCCTGTTTTACCAGTTGGCTGGAATGCCATCACGCTGAAAGAGTTGTCGCCTGAAATTTTTGATTGGCTTGCGCTACAGGATACGAACAAATATATTTTCATGGGACTCATGTTGGTCGTTGCCCTTATCAACCTGATCAGTTGTCTCATCATTCTGTTGCTGGAACGCAGCAATATGATCGCTGTCTTGAAATCATTTGGCACGAGTGATAAGACCATTAGAAATATTTTTGTTCTGTATGGAACATGGATTGCAGGTGTTGGAATCTTCGCAGGAAGCCTCGTGGGTATTGCATTGTGCTTGATTCAACAACGCTGGCCTTTTATTCAACTGAACGAAGAAGTTTATTATGTAAGCACTGCTCCTGTATTGGTTGATTGGATACAAATCACAACGATTATCATTGGAACATTTTTTATTACTATGTTGATTTTGTTGATCCCTGCTGCTATTGGCAAAAAAATCAATATTTCAAAAACACTGCAGTTTAAATAACTATTTTGTACATACTGATAAAATGATGGATGCCGCAACTGCTGCATTCAGCGACTCGGCCTTCCCTATTTTAGGAATACTTATCTGCAGGGGATTGAATTGCAATATTTCGCTTGAAATACCTGTTGATTCGTTTCCAATGATCAACATGCCAGGTTGAGTGAATGCTTCTTCATGAATGGATGTGCCGCCCAATACGGCTGCATAACAGGGCACTCCTTCTTGTGCACGTATAAAATCATTCAGCTCCGTGTAGTAAACATGAACGCGCATCATGCTCCCCATGGCTGACTGTACGACTTTTGGATTGAAAACATCAACCGTGTCATGGGAACACACAATATCTTTCACACCAAACCAATCACATGCGCGGATGATGGTACCAAGATTACCTGGATCCTGAATGCGATCCAACAAGACTGTCATCCCTTTTGGAATGTACGATTTGATATCATGCTGAGGAATATCAACCAGGGCCAGTACCTGTTGAGGTGATTTTTGACCTGAAATTTTCAGCAGCTCAAAAGTTTCCAACATATAAACCTGGGTAGATGGGTGCAGGTCTGAATGATGCATATCAAACCATTCTTTCACTGCGTATATCCTTTGTACCTGTTGCTTATTTTCCTTGAGGAGTTCGGCCACCATTTTCAATCCCTCTACGATAAAGACTCCCTCTTGATCCCTGAATTTTTTATGGGATAAACTTTGAATATATTTGATATCTGATTTTGAAAGCATTTTCTCTTTTAAATTACTGATTGGACAATCTCTTTAAATACATTGTTTTCTGTTCAGTCTTGTTCATCATGGCAGCGATGTCATGTACAGTCGTAAAAAAAGCACCTGATCGTCCTTTCCATTTCGAAAATAACATAAAAATTGATGGGAATTTATCCAAGGATCAGAAGAACGAATTAGAAAACAGCTTACTTACACAAATTGAAGACAGTCTTCAAATCCGGGTTGCATCAAAAATCCCCTGGCCTTCCTTTCCTTTCATCATACCAGTTGAGGTGATGGAGAAACCTACTGTATTCAATAAAGATGCCATTCAGCAATCGGTTGTGAACATGCAGAATCTGATGAAAAGTATGGGATACCGAAAAGCCCAGGTCAATTTCGACACTTCGATACACACGAAGAAAAAGCAAGCGCGAATCACAACCAGCTTTCTTGTGACTACAGGCAACCGATTTCTCATTGATACTGTTGTGTATGATTTCAAGGACAGTGCACTGCAATCACTCGCACTTGGGCAATCAGAAATGAAAATTCCCACCAAAGGAGCGGCATTTGATTATAACCTGATCGATGCTGAAATCAACCGGCTGACAGACATATATCAAAACAATGGATTTTTTAAAATCAACAAAGAGGACCTTGTGGCAGTGGTAGACACCAACTATGTTGAGTTATACGATGCAGCCATTGATCCTTTTGAATTGGCAAACAGACTGTCGCAAATTCAATCAAAAAAAGACCAACCTTTTATTAAACTTACATTTACGCTAAGACCCAATGTAGATAGCACCCACTTTACTGCGTACCGCGTTGGGGGCACGACCATCTACCCTGACCTGAAGACAGATGAATTTAGCCAAATTACCGATTCGAATTTTACCAATAAAGATCAGATCAAAGTAGTTTCCCTTCACAATACTTTTCATGATGCATTCATCAAAGAGAATATTGCCATGAAGCCCGGGACACTTTTTAAAAGAGATGATTACAGCAAAACGCTCAATAATTTCAATAAACTAGGGACCTGGCAGAATATCAACATCACCAACAAAGTTGATGAAGGGAACAAGAAAATAGATTATGTATTGAGTTTGCAGCCTACAAAAAAACAATATTTCGGTATTGACCTCGAAGGCAGCAGTATCCTCAACTCTTCGGCACTGTCATTGGTCAGCAGCGGCAGAATTGGCGTCGCAACCAATTTCACCCTGAGAAACAGAAATATCGGCAAACGTGCCATTCAATTGGAGAACAGCATCAGGACGGGTATTGAATTCAATAATTTCAACAGAATTCTTTCAGGTGAAACTTCTCTTACCAACCGCATCACGGTTCCATGGCTGGTGGCACCTGTGAGCAGCCGGGCCAAGGCCTATTTTCAACAAGCCAAAACCATTGCTTCGGTTGATTTCGCATACATTGACCGATTTCGCTTCTTCAACCTGAATACATTCAATACTTTTTTTGGGTATGATTGGAAACCAAATCCTTTTACAACTTGGCAAATCAAACCCATCAATTTTGAGTATACCCGTTTCAAGCCTGACAGCCTCTTTCTGGAATCTATCAGCAATTTCCCGCTGCTGCTTTATACCTACAACAATGGTTTGATTATAGGATCGAATGCACTCTTCAACAGGAATATCACTCCTCACAAGCCAAATGATAAAACACTGATCAGGTTTTTTGCTGAGGGAAGTGGATTGCTGGCTGGCGCATTTTTTTACAATGAGACAAAACCCGGGAAGTCACTCAGCAATTTGTACCGATACTTCAAATTTGATGCAGAAATCAAACACATCATTATCAGAAAAGAAAACAGTGCTCACTTCAGGCTCTATGCTGGAGCAGGATGGGCTTTGTCCACCGGCTCGAGAAAAGGGCAGGTAACACTCCCATTCTTTAAAAGCTTCATTGCAGGCGGACCCAACAGCATGAGAGGGTGGCCCATCAGAAAACTAGGTATTGGATCCAATGTATTCTACGATACGGTTGCCAATGGAACCTTCAACGATAAATATGCAGATATCCAGATTGAGGCCAATGCAGAGTACCGGTTCAACCTCTTTCCTTTTTACGGATTCATGATGCGCGGTGCAGTCTTCACAGATGCAGGTAATATTTGGTTTAGAAATGATCTAGATGGAGGATTGAAAAATGCGGGATTCAAACTGAGTAGACTTGGAAGGGATTTGGCAGTTGCAAGCGGGTTTGGAGCGAGAATCGATTTCAATTATTTTCTACTGCGGTTTGACTTGGGATTTCCTATCAAGGATCCAAGGTATGGACCCGATAATAAAGGAAATGCCAACATAGAAAGATTCTATTCAAATAAATATGGTGGATGGTTTGTGGATGGTGTATGGCATAAACCCAGTTTTCAATTTGCCATTGGATACCCGTTCTGATTACTTACCAACCTTCATCAAATCCTGCATTTTGGTCACCATGGCAAATGTTGCAGGGCAATACTCAATATTCTGTTGATGAACATGGATGTAATCCACCATCTTTTTCTTAGTCAAATGAGGAAATCTTGCACAATCAGAAGGACGAATGCTGTAGATGGAACAATGATTGGTTTTCAGATCTAAAAACTGACAAGTAGTCTGTTTGTTCATCCAATCACCATCCTTGTCCTTGTACAACAATTTTTTCTTGAATTGATCTGGGGTTTGTTTAAAATGAGCAGCAATCCTATTGATGTCCTCCGTAGTAAAAGTTGGCGTCATGGTTCTGCAACAATTGGCACATGCAAGACAGTCAACCTCTTTCCATACTTCTTTGTCAATCGTTGCTGCTAGATAGTCAAGACCTTTGGGATACTTATTTTTCAGTCTGGTGAGAAACCCTCTTAATGTTTTTTTATGCTTACCCGCCTTGATCTTGAATGATTTAAAATTGAACCCTTCTGCTTTTGCCACAAGTATTTTTTAATGATTAAATTGAGGTACGAATTTAATTCATTAAGGCATACAACAGCACATCAGTCGATTCATGTGGGAAATATATAAAAAAGGATTTTTGATGCACCTGCAACTGGAAAAATCACTTTCCAATAATACCATCTTGGCATATGGGCAAGACCTGGATAAACTGATTCAATTTTTATCCATTGAAAATAAAATCAAGCACATCAACGATATCAGGCTTCAAGAGCTGCAGCTATTCATCAAATGGATCGCATCCATTGGAATGAGCGAGCGATCTCAAGCAAGAATCATTTCAGCCATCAAAGCTTTTTACAAATATTGCCTGCAGGAAGAAATTACCAAAAAAGATCCAACCGAACTGCTTGCAGCACCAAAACTCAAAAAGGCATTGCCTGATACACTTACTTTTGAAGAGATTGAACAAATTATCTCGCAAATAGATGTAAGCAAGCCAGAGGGAATGAGAAACAAAGCGTTGCTTGAAACACTGTACAGTTGCGGCATGCGGGTAAGTGAAATCATTCAATTGAAGAAATCCAATCTCTACTTGGACATAGGATTTGTGAGAGTCATCGGTAAAGGAGATAAAGAAAGATTGATACCAATTGGGGCAGATGCAGCTAAATTTCTCCTTATATATATGCAAGAAGTAAGGGTGCATATTGACATAGCCAAGGGCGCAGAAGATATTGTTTTTCTCAACAGAAGAGGCAACAAGCTTTCAAGGGTTATGGTCTTTTACATCATCAAGGACCTGGCTCAAAAGGCCCAGATCAAAAAAAATATATCCCCACATACATTCAGACATTCTTTTGCCACTCATTTGGTGGAAGGAGGAGCTGATCTGCGGGCGGTGCAAGAAATGCTTGGACATGAAAGCATAACCACCACAGAAATTTACACCCATTTAGACAGAAGTTTTCTCAGAGAGACTCTTGTGAAATTTCATCCAGGTTTTAAGAATAATACATACTAACCGATACCAGTTACAACCATTTGATTAACTTGCATAAAATTAAACCGTATGAAAAAAATAATATTTTCCATTGCGCTGATCGCATTGGTAGCATTTGGTGAGGCGCAGACACTGCGCGTTCCATCTTCCTCTACCGCTCAAACAGTAAAACAGGAATTCGGACTAGGAACAATTGAACTTTCCTATTCAAGACCCAATATGAAAGGAAGGAATATTTTTGGTGATCTGGTTCCATTTGGTGCCGTATGGCGCACAGGTGCTAACAGTGCAACGACATTGACATTCAGCGATGAAGTTATGATCGGTGGCACAAAAATTCCTGCTGGGAAATATGGACTCCTTTCTATTCCCGGGGCAAGTGAATGGACCATCATCATCTCAAAACAAACTGATGTGACTTCTCCATCTGCATACCAACAAAGCATGGATGTTGTAAGATTGAATGTTCCAACAGTCTCTCTACCCTTTGCCATTGAATCTTTCATGATTTTATTCGAAAAAGTAAAGAGCAATGAGTTGGAACTGATGATCCTATGGGATGCCACCATGGTCAACTTCCCCATCAAAATGGACATTGATAAGAAAGTTATGTTGCAGATTGATAACCTGATGAACAACGACAACAGACCGTATTTCAATGCTGCCATGTATTACATGGACAATGGAAAAGATTTGAACAAGGCTGCTGCATGGCTCGAAGAGGCAACCAAACAAACTCCCAATGCTTACTGGGTATGGTATCAAAAGGCAAGGTGTTTTTCGCTGATGGGAAATAAAACCGAAGCAAAGACTGCTTCAGCCAAATCTCTCGAATTGGCAAAAGCCGCTAAGAATCCTGATTATGTAACATTGAATGAAAAGTTGCAAGAGAGCTTGAAATAATAAAAAAAGCCCCTCTTGAGGGGCTTTTTTTATTTGCACAATGTTGCAAGCCAAATATGATTGTAGAGAAAGTATTTCAGCTCAAATTGAACATCTGGAAGTTTTGAGAAGGTCATGTGTGCAATACCTGTTTGATCTTCATCAAATCTATGGATAATCATATCATTTGAGAAATCGACCGATCCCCTGCCCCACCATTTGTACATTGTTTCCTTGAGGGTCCAGCACAACGTAGCGTATTTGACCCGCTCTTCATGATTGAACTGATCCATTTGCTTCAACTCAGTTGCGTGAAGGAATTTTTTCTCTATTCTCAACACCCTTTCTTGAATGGGTTCAATATCAATTCCTACATCCGCTTGAGTAGAAACTATTCCTGCGGAAAATCCATTGCAATGAGAAAGGGAAAATCTGATCCTGCTATTTTTCAAAACTGGCTTCCCTCCTGCGGCGATTGTAACATCCGTGAAAGGAAAATCAATATCAAAATCATGCAAGATCATCCTTGCGGCAAGCTGTTGTCTGATTTTTTCAGGATGGGTTGCACTGGCTCTGTATGAAAGTGCTGATTCAAAAAATGGCGCTTGCTCTGTGATTTCCCAGAGTCCCGTGCAGGAGCCTTCATCTTTCTTTTTAAACACCATCGGCATGATGTAAAAATACACCTAAAACTTGTTCAAACTTTGTTGAAAAATTAAATCGTTCGATAACACATCAATTACGAATTTCGGGACGACAAACAATAAAGATGATTCTTTCAGACAAAAGTATAATGGAGGAAATGGAAAAAGGCAGTATCAAAATCAGTCCATTTGATCCCTCCTGCCTTGGCAGCAATTCTTATGATGTACATCTCGGCAAGTGTCTTGCTACATACAAGAACCATATTCTGGATGCCAAGCAGCACAACCAGATAGAATATTTTGAGATCCCAGATGATGGATTTGTTTTGTATCCACATATATTTTATTTGGGTGTTACCCTAGAGTATACTGAAACACATGAGCATGTTCCTTTTTTGGAAGGAAAATCATCAACCGGACGTCTCGGAATTGACATCCATGCGACAGCAGGAAAAGGAGATGTAGGATTTTGTGGAAACTGGACCCTGGAAATTTCAGTGAAACAACCAGTGAAGGTATACCACGGCATGCCCATTGGTCAATTGATTTATTTTCCTGTAGAAGGTGAAATTGCTGTCAAATACAATCAGAAAAAGAACGCTAAATATTCCGGTCAGCCCGATAAACCCATCGAGAGCATGATGTGGAAGAACAAATTCTAGTCCCGCGTCAATTTCCATAAAGCCTTACATTTGATGCAGTAAGTCATCGAATGAAAATACTGCTAACAGGCGCAAATGGAATGGTCGGTTCAAATCTTTCAAAAGAATTGACGAAAACCAATCATAATGTTCTGGCTACGGGACGCGGCACAAACAGACTCCCGCATTCATATTTCCACGAAAAGTTTCAGTACCGCTCCCTCGACATTACTGAAAAAGATGAAGTATTGAATGTTGTGACTGACTTCAAACCTGATCTCATCATTCATGGAGCAGCAATGACGCAGGTGGACGAATGCGAGCAAAACAAAATGCTGAGTTACAAAACAAATGTAGATGCTACAGATTACCTGATACTTGCTGCTGAGGAAGTAAATGCCAGATACTGTTATTTGTCTACCGACTTTGTATTCAGTGGTAACAATGGTCCTTACGTGGAAGATGATGAAACGGGTCCGGTTAATTTTTATGGAATGACCAAAGAACTTGCTGAGCAGCACATCATACAAAGCAATTTAAGCTGGACCATCATCCGTACCATTTTGCTTTATGGGAAAGCAGACCATTTGAACAGAAGCAATTTCATTTATTGGGTAAAGGAAAATCTGGAAGCAAATAAACCCATCAGAGTAGTGGCTGATCAAATCAGAACGCCTACTTATATTCCTGATCTTACGAAAGCTGTTATCGACATGGCTGGAAGAGGATCTCAAGGACTTTATCATATTTCAGGGATGGAAGTAATGAGTCCATATGAGATGTCTCTTGTCATCGCCCAGAAACTGGGACTCGACACCAGTTTGATTCAACCAGTGGATGCGCAAACCTTCACCCAAATTGGAAGAAGACCACTTAAAACAGGATTCATCATTGAGAAAGCGATCAAAGACATTCATTTTCATCCGACATCAGTTAGCGAAGCACTCAATCTGATATTTTAAGCAGTTGATTTCCAGCGCTTAGATGTGGATAAACTGTAGCGTTGGCTGATCAAAATGACCTCATTTTTCATATTTTATCGTTAGATTTGCGACCGCTAACACTACTGAATACCTTCGATCCTTGCCAGTAACAACAGAAGTAGTAGACATGTCCAAAAAAATCACAAAAATCGGTATCATGACCTCTGGAGGTGATGCTCCTGGCATGAATGCCTGTGTAAGAGCTGCCGTAAGAACTGGACTTTTCCATAAAATGGAAGTCTTTGGCATTACCAGGGGGTATGCAGGAATGATCGATGACGACATTCACAAAATGGATTCCAGAAGTGTTGCCAACATCATACAACGTGGTGGCACCATTCTCAAGACAGCAAGGTGCAAAGAATTCATGACCCCAGAGGGTAGAAAAAAAGCATATAACAACCTGAAGAAACACGGCATCAATGGTTTGATCATCATTGGCGGTGATGGTTCCTTCAAGGGTGCACAGATTTTCTCCAATGAATTTGATATACCCTGTATTGGTATTCCTGGTACAATCGATAAGGATATTGCGGGTACAGACTTTACGATCGGTTTTGATACCGCAGTTAATACTGCCATCGATGCGATTGACAAAATCAGGGATACTGCAGATGCACACGATCGTCTCTTTATTGTAGAAGTTATGGGAAGAGATGCAGGTTATATTGCCTTGCACAGTGGCATTGGAACAGGAGCAGAACACATCTTGATTCCAGAGCAAAAAACCGATATTGAAGCGGTCATCAAATCCTTGCAGGAAAAAGAAAAGAGAAGGAAACTCGTAAACATTCTGGTTGTTGCAGAAGGGGATGATTTTGGAGGCGGAAATGAATTAGCAAATCTGATAAAAGAGAGAATTCCCGGCTTTGATATCCGGGTTGCTATCCTTGGACACGTTCAAAGAGGTGGTGCACCATCCAGCATGGACAGGATGATCGCAAGCAGAATGGGTTATTCGGCTGTTAATTGTTTGATCGAGGGAAATCACAATGTGATGGTAGGAATCATGAACAACAAAATGCATTATACACCATTGGATAAAGCCATCAAAGCAAAGCAGAAAATCAATGAGGAATGGCTCAAAATGGTAAAAATATTGGCCAGTTAAATAAAAAACAGCAGAGAAGTGTCTCTGCTGTTTTTCTATGACACTTAATGTAGTATTATGAGTAAAAACATCGGAAAATATTTTCACCAGGAAATGGACAATGAGGCAGGTAATCAACATATCATGCACCGCACCAAGATTGTTGCAACCGTTGGACCTGCATGTGATACGTATGAAAAATTGTTGGCTTTGGTTAGAGCAGGCGTGAATGTATTCAGATTGAATTTTTCTCACGGTGCACATGAGGATAAGAAAAAAATCATAGACCATATTCGTAAAATCAATGCAACTGAGCCATACAACATTGCCATATTGGGTGATTTACAGGGTCCGAAACTGCGTGTGGGTGAAATTGAAAACAACGCCTTGCATGTAAAAGAGGGTGATATCCTCACCCTGACCAATGAAAAAGTTATTGGCACACTGGAGCGCATCTATGTCTCCTACCCCAACCTGGCAGGTGACGTAGTCATCGGCAATACCATTATGATTGATGATGGAAAGATTGAAGTGGTGGTTCAGCAAATTCTTCCCAATAAAGATGTACAAGTCAGGGTTAAACTGGGAGGTATCATTTCATCCAAAAAAGGATTGAATCTGCCAGATACAAAAATTTCACTGCCGGCACTCACAGAAAAGGATTTGAAGGACCTTGATTTCATCATCGCTGAGAAACTTGATTGGGTAGCCCTGTCATTCGTAAGAAGAGTGGATGACATTATTGGAATCAAAAAAACCCTTTCTGATCATCAGAGTAAGACAAAAGTTATTGCTAAGATTGAAATGCCAGAGGCGCTTGAGAACATACGTGAGATTATTTTGGAATCACACGGCATCATGGTGGCAAGAGGAGATCTTGGAGTGGAAGTCCCCATTGAAAAAGTACCCCTCATACAAAGGCAGCTGATCAGAAAATGTCTGCACAGAGGCAAGCCGGTGATCGTTGCAACCCAAATGATGGAGAGCATGATTGACAGGGTTAAACCAAACCGCAGTGAGAGCACTGACGTGGCCAATGCCGTTTTGGAAGGTGCTGACGCAGTCATGCTGAGTGGGGAAACTGCAACAGGCATGCACCCCGTTCTGGTAGTTGAAACGATGAGAAAAATCATTATTGAGGCAGAACAATCAGAATATAGATACAACCGAGACGAGGATATCAAGCCTTTGCAACAATCTCCTACGTACATCAGTGATGCAGTTTGCTTAACTGCCTGCAAATTGGCAGAAAGCACCAATGCAGACGCATTGATCGGTATGACACAAACAGGATATACTGCGTTCATGCTCAGTTCTTACCGTCCAAAATCACATTTGTTCATATTTACGAAGGAGCGCACGCTTGTCAATCAATTGAGTCTCAGTTGGGGTGTAAGGGCATTCTATTATGGAGAAGAAGAAAGTCTGGATGAAATCATCACAGATCAAATCCAGATACTGAAAGAAAGAGGCTTTATTAGAAAAGGTGAAGTAGTGGTAAACACCTGCAGCACTCCTGTAGAACTGCATCTTCCTACTAATACCATCAAGGTCAGCACAGTTGAATGATCAACCACAAGGGTTTAACGATTTATACAGATGGAGCAGCCAGGGGGAATCCTGGCAGAGGTGGCTATGGTGCCATTCTAATGTGGAAGGGTGAATCAAAAGAGATTTCTGCTGGATTTGTTCATACCACCAACAACAGGATGGAATTGCTTTCTGTGATCGCCGCGTTGGAAAGTTTGAATAGAACTGGACTGGATATCGAGATTTACTCTGACAGCAAATATGTTGTACAAGCTGTCAACGAGGGATGGTTGGAGAATTGGATGAAGAATGATTTCAAGGGCGGAAAAAAGAACAAAGACCTCTGGAAGAGATTTTATCAGCTCTCGAAGATGCACCAATTAAAATTTATCTGGGTAAAAGGACATGCATCCAATCCATATAACCAGAGGTGTGATGAGTTGGCTACGGCCGCAGCAGACGGCAAAGACTTACAGGAAGACAGAGGATATACTGAGAATAATTAGCCTGCTACACGTACATCAGCTGATTTCTTGATCAACTGATTTGCTCCAAAAAAAATAGACCCAAACACAACGGTTGCAATAATGCTGTTTGCATAAAACGGCAATCCATCTACATAGGTCTGAAGCAATCCGGAGAAATTTTTAGGACGCTGATAACCCCCGTTTCCCATCCAAACCATCAGGTTTGATAAGATGAAGAAAATAGTAGGTGCAGCAACCGTGCTTTTTGCAATAGAAGCAATTTTTTCTGCATTTGTGAAAAACCCTACAATGGTGAGTGCACCAAACAAGAGATAATTGCTAACCATGCCATTGTAAAATCCGGGTATTTCGAATATACCAGCGATGAACAAGAGCTGGTAAAAAAGATCAGAAATCAACAGGGATAAAATCGGGAATGCAAAAGCAAATCGTTTGTCTTTGATGACTGCGCCACTGAAAACTGCCATAGCAAACTGAGGCGCGAATCCCCATGGTCTGCCAGGAATAGCCCTGTAAACAGCAGCTACAAATACCAACATCAAGAAAGTGTATATGTTGAATTTAGATAGTTTCATAATCCGTGTTTGAACAAAAATAAACAATTATAGGGGGCTTGCAACAATAAGTACATTTCAGTTTTCCTCAAAATGTGAATAGATATATCAGTCCACACTTGCCAACACTACATCCAAATCCGTATCGGCCTGAACGGTGCAATGCTTTCCAGGTGGAATAAAATAGGCTGCAGCTGAATCCACTGCCTCCTGCTTGTCCCCTCTTATAACAGCCCTGCCTTTGGTGAGGAGCATAATAGTAGGGCGATCGGAGTTTACAGAAGTCGACTTCCCTTGGAGAAGATGCAGGTAACGGATGTTAAAGTCAGGGACGGGACATTCAAATGCTTGCTCCTCTATTTGTTGAGCTTTAATGATTTTTGGAACTGTTATATTAAACAAGGTGTTTTTGAGCAACTCCGGGATGTCAATGAATTTTGGAGTAAGTCCTGCACGCAAAACATTATCAGAGTTGGACATCAGCTCAATATTTTGTCCCTCTAAGTATGCATGCGGCATTCCAGCACCCTGAAAAATACCATCTCCAATATCCAAACGAAGAATATTGAAAAGATAGATGGAGAAAATCCCTCTGTCATAATGCCCATTGTTGCAAAGATTCACCATGGCCCTAGCCGCCCAGAAATCAGGGGAGTATTTGGATAATTCGCCTTTATGATATGCAGGGACAATCGTTTTTGCAAGAGGTGAAAATATTTGATCAACTTCATTCTGCGAGAATTGCATCAGGTGACTGTAGAGTACCTCGATACCTGCTTTCTCATAAAGCGGTTTAAATGGATGCAAGAAAGTGTACCGCGACAATCGATCTTCTATATCCTCAGCAAAACCATGCAAAAGCCAAAACTCGCTGAGTGCGATCATGACCTCTGGTTTGTGGTTTTCGTCTTTGTAATTTCTATGGGGAGCATCCAGGGGTATTCCAAGCTTGTTTTCATGTTTGAATCCGATCTCAGCTGATTGTTTGTTGGGGTGGACCTGAATGGATAGCATATCCTTCACATCCAAGACCTTCAATAAAAATGGGAGTCGACCAAACTGTTCAGCAATTTTTTCTCCCAACCAATATGTGTTTGAGGCTTTGATCGCATCTCCCAATGAAACCCACTTGTTGGGCTCTATTTCAACTTCTGTTATTCCACCGGGATGTGCCCCTAACCAATACTCTGCTGCAGGGATATTTCTATCTGTTTCCAGGTGAAAAAGATCAGGAATGAAATTATTTCCACCCCAGGCATATGGCTGTATTCTACCTATCAATCGATGCATATCACTTATAAAAAAATGGTGATTGAATGAATTTCGAAGGTAGAAAAAGAGGAGAACATGGCAAGACACAATGATACGGGAAAACTGGGTGAGCAATTTGCGCTGGAATGGGCAATCGACAATGATTACCTAATCAGAGAGCGAAACTGGAGTTTCGGAAAATGGGAAATTGATTTGATTGCTTCAAAAGAGGACAGGCTTCATTTCTTTGAAGTAAAGACAAGAAGGACAAATATTTATGGTTACCAGGAGGAATTGGTTGACAAGCATAAACTTTGGCACTTTATTTCAGCAGGTACAGCCTATATCAGGTACCAAAAAGAATTCAAGTGGATTCAGTTTGATATTCTTTCCATCACGCTGGACGAACATGATAAACCCCATTTTTTTCTAATTGAAGATGTGTATCTCTAATTTTTGGAGAAGATTGTTTCAAGCTTCAACCGCAACTGCTCTCCCCTTAAGTTTTTTCCTATAATTTTCCCTTCCGGATCAATCAGATAATTTTGAGGGATGCTTTGAATCTTATACTGAACAGCGACTTCATTGCTCCAAAATTTCAAATCGCTGAGTTGGGTCCAGGTCAACTTATCATCTTGAATAGCCTTCAACCAAGGTTCTCTTGCCCTGTCGAGTGAGACACCCAACACGGTAAATTTTTTTTCCTTGTATTGATTGAATGCATTGACAACATTTGGATTTTCCTGTCTGCATGGGCCACACCAACTGGCCCAAAAATCAAGCAGTACATATTTTCCTTTGAAAGATGAGAGTTTGATATCTTTTCCACTTACATCCTTTTGAGTGAAATCTGGTGCCATTGTTCCCACAGCACCAAACTTGGCATCTGATGCCATCTTCTGAGCCATCTTGCCATAATAATTGTCTTTGGCCTGCTCTGAGATGATGGACAATCTGTTTTCCATTACCATTGGATCATCACTCAACTGCATCATCACCAAAACTACAAATGGTGCAACAGGAGAATTGCTGTAGTTTTTCACAAAATCATCTCCGAATCTATTGGCATCTACAATCAATTGTTCATAATTTTTTCTGATGGACTCATCTTTATTACCTTGATTGATTTGCTGTGCAAGTCCACTTAACTTCTGAAGGATGGGTGAATAGTTGGTATTGAATTGAAAAAAATCGTATGTGGTTTGAGAACCGGTGATTTTGGATGTTTGCAACGTTTTGAAATCACCTTCAATTGAAATTTCAGAAGGATCCATGAATAAGAAAAGATTTTGCTGAGAACCCTTTGCAGATAGTTTGTACAATCCAGGTTCCTTCAGCTCTCCCTTCAATTCGAACATTTCACCACTGGAAACACCTTTTGCCAGAGGTTCAGGATCGAGTTCTTCATTTTGAAGTACAATCTCCGTTTTATCGGGCATGCCTTTAAAATTTCCTTTGATGGTAAACTTGCCACTCTGCGCCAGCAGGAATCCAGGCAATGCAAACAATGTAAGAATGAATAATTTTTTCATTTTTGATGGCGTTGTTGCAAAATTTGCTTTACATCCTGCAAAGCATATCCTTTTGCGTTTAACAATATTAAATAATGAAACAGCAAATCTGCAGCTTCATTGAGAAACAATTCACTGTTTTGGTCTTTTGACTCTATAACGAGTTCGACTGACTCCTCTCCAACTTTCTGTGCTATTTTATTTATACCTTTTTCAAAGAGAGAGTGAACATAAGAGTTTGCATCATTTGAATTTTTGCGTTGCTCTATGATTGTTTCAAGATGATTCAAAAAATCACCTGATTCATTGATTTCACCCCAACAGGTATCTGATCCAGTATGACATGTTGGTCCCTCTGGTTTAACCTTGAACAACAATGTATCATGGTCACAATCGACTGCACATGATTTTAGATGCAGGAAATTTCCGCTCTCCTCACCTTTTACCCAAATCCGTTGCTTGGATCTGCTGTAAAAAGTTATTTTTTGGGTTGATATGGTAAGATCAAATGACTCCTTATTCATAAATCCCATCATCAATACCTTACTAGTATCAAGGTCTTGAATGATGGATGGTACGAGTCCATCGTTGTATTTTGAGAAATCAACTTTGATCTGCATGGTTGTAAAATTACTGAATGATTTTCATCTGACAGGAATTTGCCTTTTTCTTAAGAATGCTTTAAGATCTGGTATGGCAATCTCTTTGAAATGAAATATACTTGCTGCAAGTGCTGCATCGGCCCGCTGACTTAAGATTTCAAAGAAATGTTCAGGTGTTCCACCCCCTCCTGAGGCAATGACAGGTACACTTAGAGCAGAGGAAACTTTATTGGTGATATCAACCGCAAAACCATTTTTTGATCCATCATGATCCATCGAGGTCAGCAATATCTCCCCCGCTCCTCGTTTTACACCTTCGATTGCCCAATCTGTACATTTTGCTGATGTGGAGACAGTCCCACCGTTTAAATACACATACCAGTCGCCATCATCATGTTGTTTTGCATCGATGGCTAGCACAATGCATTGACTGCCGAATGCTGCTGCCAGTTCGTTGATCAAATCAGGACGCTTGAATGCTGCTGTATTGACCGATATTTTATCAGCCCCGGCATCAAGCAAAACCCTGACATCCTCTACCGATGCAATTCCACCTCCCACAGTGAATGGTATATTGATGGCATGTGCAATGCGATTCACCAAGGATGCAAGTGTCTTTCGTTTTTCATTGGTTGCAGTGATATCCAAAAAAACCAATTCATCTGCGCCTTGCTCAGCATACAATCCAGCCAATTCAACCGGATCGCCTGCATCACGTAAATTGACAAAATTGGTACCCTTTACTGTTCTGCCATCTTTGATATCAAGACAAGGAATGATTCGCTTTGTGAGCATATTATTTCGATTCGTTTATATATTGCTCTATTTGAGAGATGCTGATTTTATTTTCATAAATGGCCTTCCCGATGATCACACCATCACAATGAACCTCGCTTAATTTATATATGTCATCCATGCAGGAAACCCCTCCACTTGCAATGATATTTGTTTTGGGAAAGTTTTTTTTCAAGCTGTCGTAGAGTTCAATGGACGGTCCCTCCAGTTTTCCATCTTTTGCTATGTCTGTGCAAAATACATTTTCCACTCCTTTGCTTACATATTGCTCCAAAAAAGGAAACAGTTTCATTTCAGATGCTTCCATCCAGCCACTTACCATGATATTACCGTCTTTTACATCCGCACCCAACATGAACCGATGGGCTCCAAAACGCTCTAACCATTCTGCGAAAATTTGTGGCTCTTTGACAGCTATGCTTCCAACTGTTACATATCGAACTCCCAGAGAAAGAATCCGTTCCACATCTTCAATGGTTTTCACTCCGCCGCCAAAATCAATATGCAAATTGGTTTGTGCAGAAATTTGCTCGATTGATTGCCAATTCACTACCCGCCCAGCTTTTGCACCATCCAAGTCCACCACATGCAAACGTTGAATGCCATGCGCTTCATATGTTTTGGCCATATCGAGTGGAGAAATGCCGTACACAGATTTCTGTTGATAATCGCCTTCAGTGAGGCGCACACATTTTCCATCAATGATATCTATGGCTGGTATGATCTGCATACTAGAGATCTAAAAAATTTTGAATGATTTTACTTCCAACTTCTGCACTCTTTTCCGGATGGAACTGCACGCCATAGAAATTATCACGACTCAGGGCTGCGCTGTAATTCATTCCATATGCAGCTTTTGCTATGGTATGCATACCCAAATGGGCATAATAACCATGCACAAAATAACCATAGCTGTTTTCTGCAACACCCGCGAAAATGGGAGATGTTAAATCAAATATATTGTTCCATCCGATTTGTGGCGATTTCAATTGAATGACATCGGGATTGAATTTTTTCACCTCCTCTGAAAATATTCCGAGGCAGTCTGTATTGTTTTCCTCTGAATATTGACACATCAATTGCATCCCCAAACAAATGCCAAGAAATGGTTGTTTTACGCCCCTGATTACCTGATCAAGACTTCTCTCTTTTAAATACCTCATCGCACTGCTGGCCTCCCCCACGCCGGGGAAAATGACCCTATCAGCTGAAAGGATTTCTTCAGCAGTATCGGTCAGTAAAGATGAAACACCTAAACGTTCGAGCGCAATTTCGACTGACTTCACATTGCCTGCATTGTATTTGATGATAGCTATTTTCATTGCAAAATGGAACGAATGAATGTTGTTGTGGCTGATATATAATCTTTTTCTGTTTGAAGCCGGTTGATGAAAGCGGTACCAATGATGCCGCCATTTGCATGTCCACTGAGCAATTCAAATGAGACTTTATCCTTTATTCCGAATCCAACCAAAATAGGATTCCTCAATTGATACCCATTCAGTCGGTCGACATATGAAACAACTGCATCCATATTTTTTTCTTTACCAGTAGTTGATGACGAAGAAACAGCATATAGAAAACCAGTACTCAATTGATCCAATTTTTTCACCCTCTCCGCTGATGTTTCAGGTGTTACCAAGAAAATAAAATCGAGTCCGTATTTTTTCATGATATCACCATATCCATGTTCAAATTCAAACGGAGGCAAATCGGGTAAAATCAATCCGTCAATTCCAACTGCTGAAGCCATCTCACAAAATTTCTCGAAACCGAATTGCAACACAGGATTCATATAGCCCATCAAAATGACAGGAATATGAATATCTTTTCGAAACGTTCTCAATTGATCAAACAATGTGGCAATGGACATCCCATTCTTCAATGCAACCGCACTGCTTTCCTGTATAACCGGTCCATCTGCCAAAGGGTCGCTGTATGGCATTCCCAATTCGATGATGTCAACTCCATCACTTTGCAATGTTTTCATGATCTCAACTGTGCTATTCAGTTCTGGAAATCCAGCAGTGAAATATACGTTGAGTACTCCCTTTTTCTTTTTATCAAACAGATCCTGAAGTCTTCCCATGTTTTTTTTCTTTATTGCTCATTCATCGCATTCATATAGGTCGAAAGATCCTTATCGCCTCTTCCGCTCAAACAAATTACTGACACCTCATCTTTTTTAAGATTCATATTGCTCAACACTGCAAATGCATGGGCTGTTTCCAACGCTGGTATGATGCCTTCAAGTTTTGAAACTTCAAATGCAGCTTGCATGGCTTCTTCATCTGTTGCAGATAAAAATGTTCCTCTGCCGCTGGAGAAAAGATGGGCGTGCATGGGACCAATTCCCGGATAATCGAGTCCGGCTGATATGCTGTGTGGCTCAACAACCTGTCCATCGGGGGTTTGCATGACAATGCTTTTGCTTCCATGTAAAATACCAGGCACACCCAATTGTGTTGTAGCAGCACTGAGTCCACTGTTGACACCATGCCCCGCAGCTTCAACAGCTACTATCTCAACGGAAGGCTCGTCTAAAAAGTGATAAAAAGCACCAGCTGCATTGCTGCCGCCACCTACACAGGCGATGACACGATTGGGAAGTGTACTGCTGGTTTTTTCCTGTAATTGGATACGGATTTCATTGCTGATGACTGACTGAAATCTTGCAACCATGTCAGGGTATGGATGCGGTCCTACCACTGAACCGATGATATAATGTGTATCGGTTGGGTGATTGATCCAGTCGCGTATGGCTTCATTGGTAGCATCTTTGAGTGTTTTGCTTCCACTGGTGGCAGGAATTACTTTAGCACCAAGCATTTTCATGCGTGCAACGTTTGGTGCCTGCCGTTCAATATCCTTCTCCCCCATATAAACAATGCATTCCAATCCCTTTAGTGCACAAACCGTTGCAGTAGCCACTCCATGTTGTCCGGCTCCTGTTTCAGCAATTATCCGTTTTTTACCCAAACGTTCTGCCAACAAAATTTGTCCGATGGTATTGTTGATCTTATGGGCTCCTGTATGACAGAGATCTTCTCTTTTCAGATATATAACCGATCCATACTTCTCACTCAATCGTTCGGCCAAAAAAAGCGGAGTAGGTCTTCCAACATAATCTTTCAGCAAGGCGTGAAAATCTTTCTGAAAAGTTGGATCATTGTAAATCAACTGATAAGATTGCTGCAGTTGTTCAACATTCTGGAACAACATTTCAGGAATAAATGCTCCTCCAAAATCACCGTAGTATCCTTGCAAATCGGGAGATGTAAAAGTTTTATTCATGTGCATAGCTGTTTAGCGATTTTTTGAATTTTATCAGTTTTTCAATATCTTTCATTCCAGGTGCTGTCTCAAATTTGCTGTTGATATCTACTGCCACCATTTTTTCTTCATGTGTGCTGAATTCGAACACTTGCTCAGCATCCTCCACTCCAATACCACCGCTTAAAAAATATTGATGTGACAAAGGTACCGACAATTGCTGCCAATCGAACTTTACTCCCGATCCTCCATGCAAGTCCGATTTGGTATCAAACAAAAACGAATCCACATGCCCATAGCCCGCTGTCATATCAACCAATGGATCGCCAGATCCTACACGAAATGCTTTAATAACCCTGCAATGGGTTGAAGCTTGTTTACAATAATCAGGTGATTCATCGCCATGTAGTTGAACATAATCCAATTTCCAGGAATTGATAGTGTTAAGCAAATGATCCATCGATGCATTCACAAAAACACCAACAGTACAAATTCTCATTCTTGATATCTTCTCAATTTCCATAGCAGTAAACTTTTCAGCAGCATACCTGGGCGATGCAGGATAGAAGATAAACCCTGCAAAATCAATCTGCATCTCATCCAACATCTGCACTTGATTAAAATCAGTCATGCCGCAAACTTTGATTTTTAAACTCATCCCAATTGATTTATAAAATGTTGGAGCGATGCCCCTGGATCAGATTGCTTCATAAAATATTCACCAATCAAAAATCCCTTGTATCCATGCGCTCTGAATAATTTAATCTGGGAAGGCTGATCAATACCACTCTCTGCTACTTTTATTTTACTGGATGGAAGTTGTTCAGCCATTTTCAAACTCCGATCGATGTTGACTTCAAATGTTTTCAGGCTTCGGTTATTGATACCCACCAACTGTACTTCATCACATACATGGTTCAACTCCTCTTCATCATGCAATTCCAGCAATACTTCCATTCCAAGTTCATTGGCGAGTGTTGCCAGTTGTCGAACTCTTGACGGTGACAAACATGCAGCAATGAGGAGGATGAAATCGGCACCAATGGATTTTGCTTCATGCACCTGATATTCATCAATGATAAAGTCCTTTCGCAAAATAGGTATAGTTATTTGGGACCTGACAGATGTAATTTCATGATTGGATCCTCCAAAAAAAGATGCATCGGTGAGGATTGACAATGCAGAAGCACCTGCCTGCTGATAGGCATTGACAACAAACGACACTTCTAATTGATCATTGATCACACCTTTGGAGGGTGACTTCCGTTTGTGCTCTGCAATAATACCAGAAGTGTTTGGTTGATTCAGCGCATGACTTATTGAATAGCAACTCCGTTGATATGATGGCGATTTCATCAACATATTTTCCGGAACAAGCTGCTTGGCTTCTCTCAGCTCCATCGCCTTTTTCAATACAATTGTATCCAGTATATTCATTGCTATTGAAGTTGAATGAGATTTTTCAATGCCTGATTTGCTTTTCCACCCAATAAACTTTCCTTGGCTGCGTCAAATGCCGATGGATAATCTGCAAATTTTCCGGTAAGTAAGAGTCCGAAGGCTGCATTGCAACATACCACTGCATTTTGTGCATCAGTTCCCTTTCCCTGTAGGATGTTCAAGAATTTTTCAACTGCAGCATCCACTGTATCACCACCGTAAATTTCATCCGGACGAACATTCGTTTTTCCCAATGCGAGCGGTTGAAACACATTTTCCCCTTCTTTGGTGATGACTTTAGCATCTGCCGTCAAAGAAATTTCATCATATCCATCGAGTGAGTGTACAATAGCAAATGATCCTTGTTCACTTTGAAGCAAGTAGTTGTAGAGCCTGGCTATTTCAAGGTTATATACTCCAATCAACTGAAAAGCAGGCTTAGAGGGATTTACAACGGGTCCTAATAAATTGAAAAAAGTCCTCACTTTGAGATTCTTGCGTATAGGTCCCACAGTTTTCAATGCCGGATGAAAAAATGGCGCATGCAAGAAACACATGTTAGCAGCATCCAGTTCTCTTCTCAACGCATCCTGATCATTTTTAAATTTATAACCAATTCGCTCCATCAGATTCGATGCTCCGCTGATACTGCTTGCCCCATAGTTGCCATGTTTGGCAACGGGAAAACCTGCACCAGCAACGATAAAACATGCGAGGGTTGAAATATTGAAAGTATTCTTTCCATCACCTCCGGTGCCAACTACATCCATTACTTGTTTACCTTGAAAATCAACCGGGACAGAAAGTTCCAACAATGCATCTCTGAATCCCATGAGTTCATCCAGTGTGATGCTCCTCATAAGATATACTGTCATGAAAGCGCTCAATTCGTGTTCATTGTACTCGCCTTTTCCAATAGATACCAGAATTTGTCTGGCGTCTTCTCGTGAAAGTGTTCTGTGGTCGAATAAATAGTTCAATACTTTTTTCATGCATTATTTTTTTGGACACAACCAGTTTTCAATCATTTTTTTTCCTTGTGGGGTCAATACACTCTCTGGATGAAACTGAACACCCTGCACATCATATTTCTTGTGCCGAAGTGACATGATCATACTATTTTCATCTGTTGAAGTAATTTCCAACTCATCGGGGAACGATTCACTACTAACTACCCAACTATGGTAACGGCCTACCGTTAATCGATGATCAAATTCAGTAAACCAATCGTTTCCGAAAGTAGACTTCTGAATATCTGTTCGGAGTTGTATTTCAGTTGAAATACCATGATATACATTTGGTAGATTGATCAATTTAGCACCAAAAACCTCACCGATGGCTTGTTCGCCGAGGCATACACCAAAAATGGAGTGTGTAGGACTACAGGTTTTGATCAAGTCGAGCAAAACACCTGCCTCTTGAGGGATACCCGGTCCGGGTGACAATAAAATTTTATCATAACGTGCAGCGTCATGAACAGATATTTCATCATTCCTAAAAACATTTACTTGATCACCGATGATTTCTTTAGCCAGGTGAACAAGGTTGTATGTGAATGAATCATAATTATCGAGAACCAGCAATTTCATTAAACTCACTTTATGATGTTATGATTGATGAATCGTTGATGCCAGTTGAATGGCTTTTTTCAATGCCCCCAATTTATTAATCACCTCCTGCAATTCTTTTTCTGGCACACTTGAGGCAACTACTCCTGCTCCAGCCTGATAATAAAGGGTATTGTTTTTACTTAAAAAGCTTCTGATCAGTATAGCGTGATTGAAAGAGCCGTTGAATCCCACCATACCAATGGCACCACCATAGAAAGAGCGTTTTGTAGGCTCATATGTATCTATCAACTCCATTGCCTTGTATTTCGGTGCACCACTGAGTGTTCCTGCAGGAAATGTATTGGACATCATAGAAAATGGATTGGCATCGCGCTTAGCAGTTCCAGTGACCTCACTCACCAAGTGTATAACGTGCGAGTAGAATTTAACCTGACGGTATTGAGATACTTGCACATTTTCACAGACCCTGCTGAGATCATTTCTCGCCAAATCAACCAGCATGACATGTTCTGCATTTTCTTTTGGGTCCTGCAGCAATCTTTCTGCCTCTTTCCTGTCCATCGCATCATCACCTGTTCGTTTGAATGTGCCTGCTATAGGATGAACAGTTGCCTTTCCGTTACCAACGATCAATTGGCTTTCTGGTGAAGATCCCAGGAGGCGGTACTCACCATAGTCAAAATAAAAAAGATATGGAGATGGATTGATCATGCGCAATGCCCTGTATACATTGAATTCATCGCCCTTAAAAGCTTGTTCAAATCGTCTGCTCAAAACAATTTGAAAGACATCTCCACGGTGACAATGTGCTATACCTTTCTGAACCATTTCTATATAAGATTGATCCGTCATATTGGACGATTCATCACCAACCGCATTAAAGGGGAACTGTGGCAAGTCCCTACCATGAATGATATCTTCAATGACCTGCTTTCCACCTTCAATACCCTCTACATGATTTTCAAGTAACATCATTTCATCCTTGTGATGATCGATGGCGATGACAAATTGATACAATCTGTAACGCATCAATGGAATGAAATCGGAAGTAGAAGTTGACTTCAACTGGTATGATTTTTCTTTGAATAGCACCGTTTCAAAAAACCTAACAGCATCAAACGTTGTGTATCCATAGAGCCCCTGTGCAAATACCTCCTCCCTGCTTTGCTGAAATACTTCGTACTGACACATATACTTCCAAATCAGATCTGGAACCTGATCGTTGGACAGGTGGATGGTCTCTGGATCAGCAAGAGGATATTTGAATTCTACTGTTTGCGCAGAGCTGATTTCAATTCCTCCAATTGCGTTGATGGCTATGAAAGAAAAACTGTTCTCAGAAGTATGGTGATCGGTACTTTCCAATAGAATGGTATCCCTGAATTTATCCCGCAATCTGAGGTAAATGCCCACCGGAGTATAGAGATCGGCAGGTAATTTTTTGAAACTGGTACTTAATTTTATTTTTTTCATTTTCTATTTTACGATGTCAATAAAAAAGCAAAGCCCCGAAAATTCGGGGCTTTGAATATGTTACAAAACAAGTTTGGCTACCCCTTTTGAGAGATAGTATGCCATCCGTTGTTATTGTTGATAGATTTCATTCAGACAAATTTGCAGAAAAAAAATCATATATCCAAGCAATCAAAAAATTTAATCTTCTCTGTTGAAGATTACTTGACAAATCGCTTGATTTCCCTCTCAGATTCTCTCTGTTTTATGCTCTCCCGCTTGTCATGGAGTTTCTTACCCTTTCCCAAACCGATTTTCATTTTAGCATATCCCCTTTGATTAAAATAAATACTCAAGGGAATGATGGTAAATCCTTTCCCCTTCAGCTTCTGGCCAATTTTATCCAATTCCTTTTTTTTCAGGAGCAATTTTCGCTCACGTGTTGGATTGTGGTTGGCATAGCTGCCGAACTCATAAGGTGAAATATGAAGACCTTTGACAAACAACTCCCCCCGGTCGAGCAAACAGTAACTATCATTGAAACTTACCCTGCCGTCACGAATGGCTTTTACCTCTGTGCCTGTCAACATCATACCCGCATCAAAAGTATCTTCGATGAAATATTCGTACGAAGCAGACCGATTCTTGATTTCCATCGTAAGTTGACCAGTTGATTATACTAACTGGCAAATAAGGAGAGCAGCGTGGCAATTTTGTTTTTGAGCTCTTTTCTTCCAACAATCATATCCAAAAATCCATGCTCAATCAGAAATTCAGAAGTTTGAAACCCGTCTGGCAGATCTTTCTTGATGGTTTCCTTGATAACCCTCGGACCAGCGAATCCAATCATGGCGCCAGGTTCACCAATATTGACATCGCCAACCATGGCAAATGATGCCGTTGTACCTCCGTATGTAGGATCTGTACAGAGCGATATATAGGGAATACCAGCCACTGCAAGTTTGCTGATTTTTCCAATGGTCTTGGGCAACTGCATCAATGAAAATGCACTTTCCATCATCCTTGCACCCCCACTTTTGCTGATGATCATCAATGGTATTCGGTGCTCCAGGCAGTATTCGGCAGATCGTGCAATTTTTTCTCCCATCACACTCCCCAATGACCCCCCAATGAAATTGAAATCCATGCAAGATATAACCAGATCATTCCCATTCACTTTGCCAACTGCAGCTGTGATGGAGTCATGGAGTCCGGTTTTGGTGTATGCTTCATCTAGTCGCTTTTTGTATGGTTTCAGATCATTGAATCCAAGGAAATCAATCGACTTCACATCGGCAAATAATTCAGTGTATTGATGTTCGTCGAACAAAATATCAAAATACTCCTCGCTGCCAATGCGGTGGTGATAGCTGCACTTTGGACATACAGAGAGGTTGTCTTTCAGCTCATCGGTGGTGCAGGTATATTTACAGGAAGGACATTTCGTCCAGAGTCCATCTGGCGTCTCTTTTTTTTCAGCAGTCGATGTACTGATCCCCTTCTTTCTGCGTTTGAACCAACTGTTAGAGGATGTCTCCTGCTCAGGTATGGAACCAGAAAGTTGTGCATTAAAGTCTTCTTCTCTTTTGAGTGCCATTCGCTGCGTTTGTTGTTTCCGATTACAAATATAAACCATCCATTATTCATGGCATGACTATATGTAATTCATTGAATATCAGTTAAAAAGCGAAGCCTGTTTGGATGAGGAAGGCGATTCAAGCCATTCTATTTCAGTACTCTTGGTATAATCGACCAATTTGGTTCCCACTGCCTTCCATCCCATGACTTCAATAAAATCATTCACTTTTACCTTGGTTTGCTTGGACTGTGTACCCCGCCCGGATTTGATCATGGCTACAGGATTGGGCTCAGTGGATACGGCCTCCACATAATTACCCGGTGCTTCTTTGATGAAATAAAACTTATTGTGCAGTGTGGTGGTTTCTATTTTGAATCGCTTCAAATTAAACTGCAATTTTTCATTGTCAAGATAAATGGCTGTAATGATCTTTGAAGGATCAAATTTTTCGATTTTGATCAGTTTATCATGATCAAATCGCTGGGTCAATTCCGTATCGGTGATCTCATAATAACCATCATGATAAATTACCAACAATTGATCATCTGGTGTAAATGTGCCGAGAAAACTCCCTTTTTCCTCTGTATTCAGTCTTCCGAAAGTATCATCGAACCAGAGTCCCCTGCCACCCAAGGTGGACTTACCAGCTTCCAGCAGTTTTACATTTTTGATGGGATATTTGGTAACCTGATTTCCAACAGAACCCCTTCCTTTGATATCGAGTGAATCAAAATAAAATTCCAATTGTTTGTTTCTGGCGCTGCAATTGGGACTCAATACCACAGTAACAGACTCTGCTTCTCCATTGGCATTGGCAGTGAAATAATTCACTTTTGATTTTTCACTTCCTTTGGTAAGGTCATATTCCTTGTCGCGTGTTACTCCAGTTACATTGAATCGTTTTGCATATGAAATACCCGTCGCGCCATCGGTATAAATCATATTATACGTGCTGCGTTCATCACTCTTGTGAAAGATCGCTGTATACAAAATATCTTTTCCGATGTATACTTTATCATCGACTTTCACAACTTTCATGATACCCTGCCTGGTAAAAACAATGATGTCATCCAAATCTGAGCACTCAGTAACAAACTCATCCTTTTTCAAACTTGTTCCGATGAACCCTTCAGCTCTATTCATATAAAGCCGCACATTGGCAATGGCCACCTGGCGCGCCTGAATGACATCAAATAATTTAATTTCCGTTTTGCGCTCTTTGCCTTTACCAAATTTTTCTTTGAGCCCTTCAAAATATGCGATGGCATATTCGGTGAGGTTATTCAAATCATGCTTCACTTGTTTCATATCCGCCTCGAGCGCCTTGATCTGCTGATTCAATTCATCGATATCGAGTTTGTAAATGCGGCGTACCGGCTTCTCCGTAAGCTTTACCACATCCTCTCGCGTAATTTCTTTTTTGAAACTTTTCCTGTAGGGATCAAAAGCTTTTAAAATGGAATGCAATACACGTTCCCAATCCTCGTGTTTCTTTTCCAACTCTTTGTATATCTTTTCTTCAAAAAATATTTTCTCAAGAGAAGTAAAATGCCATTTTTCCTGCAGTTCGGCCAAGCGGATCTCTAATTCTTTTTTCAATAGCTCCTTGGTATAGTCAGCTGAGTGCTGCAACAGTGCAGTTACCGTTCCAAAAACAGGTTTATGGTCGATGATGACACATGCATTGGGTGCAATGCTAACTTCACAATCAGTAAAAGCATACAGTGCATCTATGGTAATGTCCGATGAAATGCCAGCTGCCAATTCAACCAGTATCTCAACTTCGGCCGCAGTATTGTCCGTTACTTTTTTGATTTTGATTTTTCCCTGATCGTTTGCTTTGACGATAGATTCCATGAGTTGTGTTGTTGTCACACCAAATGGAACATCCTTGATCACGATGCTTTTTTTATCCAGCTCCTGTATATGGGCTCGGCACCTGATTCTTCCGCCTTTTTTTCCATCATTGTAATTGGTAACATCGATCATTCCACCTGTTTGAAAATCAGGATAGAGTTCTAATTTTTTACCCTTTAAATATTTAATCGAAGCATCAATCAGTTCATTGAAATTATGAGGTAGTATTTTTGTTGAGAGTCCCACTGCAATCCCCTCAGCACCCTGTGCAAGCAAAAGTGGAAATTTCATGGGCAGGTTGATCGGCTCTCTTTTTCTTCCGTCGTAACTCAACTGCCAATCTGTTGTTTTTGCATTGAAAGCAACTTCAAGTGCAAAATTGCTCAGTCTTGCTTCGATGTAACGAGCTGCCGCAGCATCATCCCCTGTTCTGACATCTCCCCAGTTTCCCTGGGTATCTACCAATAGGTCTTTTTGGCCAAGATTGACCAGCGCATCTTGAATACTCGCATCCCCGTGGGGATGATGTTGCATGGTTTGTCCGATGATGTTTGCAGCTTTGTTCAATCTTCCATCATCCATTTCCTTCATGGAATGAAGAATTCTTCTTTGAACAGGCTTGAGACCGTCGTTGACCTCCGGAACTGCTCTTTCCAGAATGACATAAGATGCATAATCCAGGAACCAGCTTTTATACTGACTGGAAACGCCACCTTCCTGATCGAATTCAGTGATTGATTTATTCTTTGCCATGGCTACTCAGCAGTTTCTACTGCCGTTTTTTTCTTGATTTCAAAATCTTTCATTGCACCCATTTTACCAATGATCTCATACTTTTCATTCTGCTGGATCATTGTTTTCAATCTCCATAGCAAAAATGCATCACCAGTGGTTTCTTTGCTTTTAGAAAGAAAAGAATGAATGATCTTCGATGCCTTTTGAGCTTCGGGCATGATAAATCTCGAAAGATCTGTATCATAAAAATTGACTTCCTTGTGCAATATTTTTTTACCCCCTTCCAATAGACGAACCATGGACCCTTGTGCGCATATTTTATTCCATTCATCACCGTCCACCTCAAATTCACTGGTTGTAATGGGTCGTGCTAATTTTTTTGCTTTTAAAAATTCCTTGGTAGGAATCTGACTCAACCAATCCGGGTAAAAAATATTTCCTTTTTCATTGATGAAGGGCAGGTTGTTGAGATAAAGAATATGGATACGCCCCTGGAATGCAGCAAGCTGACTCACCAGCCAGTAATATCCACAAACGTCGTGCTTGTTTTGTGCAGCCCATATCCATACAGATTCATGTTCATCATTGGTCAGTGCCTCTGCGATGCTAAGCAATACTTTTTCATCATCCACTATCCCGTCAACTGACTTTCCTTCATAATCACCTCCCTCCAAGACTCTTCTCCACCAATCTTTCCGAGCAGCTGCTCCCTCAGGTGTATTGATGAGTTCTAGGGGGCCAACTGCGTAATCATCGCGGATGATGTTGATTTCACCTGCCAGGCTCTCATCCATTTCGATGGCTTTCCCCAATACTTCTATATCTGGTTCATTGAATACAATGTGAATCATACTTTTAATTTGATTGTTCTACGGCATCAAGTTCCACTCGCAGATTCGAAACGATGAAATCCTGTCTCTCCTGCGTGTTCTTTCCCATATAATATTCCAACAACTGTTGAATGTGTATTTGATTTTCAAGTATCACTGGTGTTTTTTTCATATCGGGACCAATGAATCGCTTGAATTCTTCGGGTGAAATTTCCCCGAGTCCCTTGAACCTGGTAATCTCCGGTTTTGCACCAATTTTTTTGATGGCTGCCTGTTTTTCGTTTTCAGAGTAACAATAAATGATTTCCTGTTTATTCCTGACCCTGAAAAGAGGCGTTTCCAAAATATATACATGTCCGTCTCTGACCAAGTCAGGAAAAAATTGCAAGAAGAACGTCATGAGCAATAACCTGATATGCATTCCATCCACATCGGCATCTGTTGCGATGATGATGTTGTTGTATCGAAGATCATCCATACCTTCCTCTATGTTGAGAGCATGTTGAAGCAAGTTGAACTCTTCGTTTTCATAAACGACTTTCTTTGTGAGTCCAAATGAATTCAACGGCTTTCCCCTCAAGCTGAATACTGCTTGTGTTTCTACATCTCTTGATTTCGTGATTGATCCGCTTGCAGAATCGCCCTCCGTAATAAATATGGTGCTTTGAAATTGTTTGGCAATGAACTCCTCCTTTCCTTTTGCAGGATGTTCAGCGTTCAAATGAATGCGGCAATCCCTCAATTTCTTGTTGTGAAGATTGGCTTTCTTTGCACGCTCATTGGCCAATTTTTTAATTCCCGCCAATTCTTTTCGCTCCCGCTCACTTTGCTCAATGCGCTTTTTAAGTGCTTCTGCTACTGAAGGATTTTTATGCAGGTAATTATCCAATTCCTTCGCAAAAAAATCAGATACAAAATTTTTCATGGAGGGCCCACCTTCAAACATGGTTTGAGAACCCAATTTGGTTTTGGTTTGGGATTCAAACACAGGTTCTTGCACCCTTACTGCAATAGCCGCTACAATACTTTGCCTGATGTCTGATGTATCGTAATCTTTTTTGAAAAAATCACGGATTGTTTTTACAAACGCTTCCCTGAAGGCAAGTACATGTGTTCCTCCCTGGGTAGTATACTGACCATTTACAAAACTGTAGATATCCTCACCGTACTCATTGTTGTGGGAAATCGCCACTTCAATGTCCTCTCCTTTCAGGTGGATCACTGGATAACGCAACTCATCCTCATTGGTATTTCTGTGCAGCAAATCAAGCAATCCATTTTTGCTAACAAATTTCTTTCCGTTGAAGTTGATGATGAGTCCAGCGTTCAAATAACAATAATTCCAAAGTTGTTTTTCGATGTAATCAGGAATGAAATGATAGTTGCGGAAAATCTGATCATCGGGTATAAATACAACCTCGGTTCCATTGGATTCTTTGCTGACGGTTTCCTTGTATTCTTTGGATAGGGCGCCTCTTGTAAACTCTGCAATTTTCTCCTTACCATCCCTGAATGCCCTCACCTTAAAATATGCACTCAATGCATTCACCGCCTTGGTACCTACACCGTTGAGTCCAACGCTCTTTTGAAAAACCTTGCTATCGTATTTGGCACCAGTGTTGATCTTGCTGACTACATCCACGAGCTTACCCAGTGGAATTCCACGACCATAATCACGGATCATGACCTGCTTGCCGTTCAATTCGAGGTCAATCTGTTTTCCATACCCCATCATATGCTCGTCAATACAGTTGTCCATGACCTCTTTCAGCAGGACATATATACCATCGTCCTGGCTGCTGCCATCACCCAACTTTCCAATGTACATACCCGGACGAAGGCGAATATGTTCCTTCCAATCAAGACTCTTGATCGAGTCTTCGTTGTACTCAAATACATTATTTTCTTGCTGTTTAGCCATAATCATTGAACCACTGGTTCATTTTAAACCAAATTGTGTAATCACTTGGTTGCCAAAGATAAATGAATGGAACCTGCCATGATAATGCAGGTTATCAACGGGATGTGCATAATTAAAGGGCTCGCGAAGAGCAATCAATTCATGCGCTTCTTGATGGTACTGACCTGCTCTTGGAGGTTGCTAACAAGTTGAGCAAGCTGACCCACATCCCAACGCTGTTGTTGCGCCACTTTTGAAATAACCATCTGAGCCTGCCATATTTCAAGAATATCTTCCGCATTGATCTGGTATGGCTGGAAGGATGGATTGTCACTGGTGAGCGTGACTTTATTTTTTGATTTGACAGACCTTGAAACACGTTTGTAAACAATCCCCTCATTTTTACTGACAACAATGCATGCTGCATTTTGCTTGACATCACCCAATGTGTCCATTTTTTGTCCAACAATAATTGAACCGCTTGGCGTCGGCAACATACTGTCACCAATGATTTCAAAAGCCCTGAAATGTCCGCTGCCCAACATGGGAAGCGTAAACGTGTTGAGCTCGTCGATGAACTCATCGTCGGCATAACCGGCCAAGTAACCTGCAGCGGCTTTCATTGGAACAAAATGTATGACTTGATTTTCTCCCGACATCTTCAATTGCCTGCGCTTGGATAAATAATTTCCTTTTGATTCACTCATGTCTCTTCTCAGCAGTTCATCCAGACTGACCCTGAAAAGATCACTGACAACCTCCAGCACATCGACTCTTGGTTCCGCACGCTCCTCTTCATATGCCCCCAACAGAGAACGCTTGATCTGCAGTTTTTGAGCAAATTCTTCCTGCGTGAGTCCCTTTAACTTGCGCAGATATTTCAAATTTTGGCCTGCGAATGACTGTGACATACTAATGAATTTGGGGGCAATATACTAAAATATTTAGTTTTCCAAGAAAAATGCTAAGTTTTTTTTCAAAATGCCATTTGATTCAAAAAAACTGAGCTCTTAAATATGTGGTAATTTTGAAATGATATGAAAACCAAAAATTCAAAAAAAGAAAAGCACATCATCCTGGTTGTAAACGACGATGGCGTCAGTGCGCCAGGTATCAATCACTTGGTGGAAGCAGTAAAGGATTTAGGAAGAGTTGTCGTGGTTGCGCCCGATAAACCTCAATCAGGCATGGGACATGCCATTACCATTGGGTATCCCTTGCGTATGCATAAAACCCATATTGCTGCAGATGTGGAAGCATGGGGCTGCAGCGGCACCCCTGTAGATTGCGTGAAACTTGCTGTCGATAAAGTACTGCACCGCAAACCGGATATATGCCTGAGCGGTATCAACCATGGAGCCAATCACTCCATCAACGTGATTTACTCGGGTACCATGAGTGCTGCCATAGAAGCATCCATCGAAAATATTCCTGCTGCGGGATTCTCTTTGCTCGATCATAGCCTCGAAGCTGACTTTACAGGCGCAAAAAAATATGCCAGAATGATCGTTGAAAAGATGCTGGCCAAAAAAGCAGACAAACACCTTTGCCTGAATGTCAACATTCCAAAAGGCGATGCAGGATTGATCAAAGGTATCAAGGTGTGCAAACAGGCATATGCCAAATATGAAGAGGATTTCAAAGAGAGAAAAGATCCGATTGGTAAAAAATATTATTGGCTGACGGGAGAATTTTTAAACCTTGAAAAAAGCAAAGACACAGATGTATGGGCGTTGCAAAACAATTATGTAAGTGTAGTTCCGGTTCAGTATGACTTGACCAACTATGCGCTGAAAAAGAAAATTGAAAAAGATTATACCTGGTCATGAGAAACAAGGATAATTATATACTGGGATTGGCAATTGGCACTGTACTCCCCTTGTTGAGCTTCTTTGGTTATTATTATTGGAAGTTCAGTTTGTTTTCATTCAATGAATTCATTGAACTGCTTGCACAAAATAAATCACTTGTAACTGCACTCAGTATTCCATGTCTGCTGTTGAACATTGTACTTTTTACCATTTTCATCAATGGTAGAAAAGATAAAACAGCCAAAGGAATTTTCATCGTCTCGATCGTTTATGCCCTGTCGGCACTGCTCTTCAAATTCTTATCTTAAACATCCGCATGAAATATTACATCATCGCTGGTGAAGCATCGGGTGATTTGCATGGCAGCAGATTGATCAGCGCCATTTTGAAAAACGATGCCGCAGCGGATATCCGTGCATGGGGTGGCGACCTGATGCAGGCAGCGGGTGCCAAATTGGTAAAACACTTTAGGGATTTAGCATTCATGGGATTCGCTGAAGTACTGTTGCACATCAAAACGATTGTTAACAATCTTCGATTTTGCAAAAAGGATATCGCCGATTTTCAACCAGATGTTGTGGTATTGATTGATTATCCTGGATTTAATCTACCCATTGCCCGATTTGCAAAGAAAGTTGGATTCAAAACAGTATACTACATATCCCCCCAGGTTTGGGCATGGAAAGAAAATAGGGTTAAAAAAATAAAACAGTATGTTGACCGGATGCTGGTCATTCTTCCATTCGAAAAAACATTTTTCCAACAAAGGAATTATCAAGTTGAATACGTAGGCCACCCACTGATTGAAACAATTGAAGCATTTCAAACTTCAACAGCAACAACAGCATTCATCAAAGATTTCAAACAAACCAATCCCCTTCCGGTTGTAGCTATTTTACCCGGATCGAGAAAACAAGAAATCAGAAAAAAACTTCCACTGATGCTGGAAGCTACCAAGGGCTTACCTGAAACAACATGCATTGTTGCACAGGCACCCGGTATAGATGATGCATTTTTATGGGGACTCACAAAAAACCATCCCCATGTCAAGGTTTGGAAAAACAAAACATATCCTTTGCTTTCCATTGCTAACGCCGCAATCGTTGCATCAGGCACAGCAACATTGGAGACCGCCATTTTTGGTATACCCCAAGTGGTTTGCTATAAAACATCCTGGCTGTCTTATGCAATGGCAAAATATTTTATCAAGATTCCATACATTTCACTTGTCAATATCATACAAAATAAAGCGGTTGTAAAAGAATTGATTCAACAAGAGCTGACAGCAAAAAATCTTGAGAAAGAGATAAGAACACTGTTGTATGACCAACAAACAATAGAGCAAATGAAACTCGATTACAGTGCACTTAAAAACAGTTTGATCCCTGATGGCAACGCATCAGAAAATGCAGCAGCCTCGATACAGCGCTTCATGAATCAAGCCATTTGATCAACGTTTGATCAAGAGTCTCACTATAATAACAATGATTGCAAAAAGAAAAAGCAGTATGGACAACCTGTTGATTCCATGCATGTACTTGATCCAGGTTGTATTGGGACTGTCCTCATCTTTTTTTCTGAGATAGAGATAGGTTGCGATCTGTTTCCAAATTCCCATATATATGATTTAAGCTGTCAATAAACTGCATCCCCGTACATCGCTGCTGTCAATCCTTCCCATCAGTTCGAAAGCACCATTACCGGTGAATCGAGCAAGATCATCGGTTGCAATGAATCCAATGCTATCACGGTTTGCAAGATCAATAACATTGATAACACCCGTGCGCATGATATGTTCATTGGCATTCCAAATTTCAAATGGATCATCGATTGATCTCAATAATATTTTCAATGTAGAGGACATTTGATAAATACCGTCTCCCTTTGAATAAGCCTGCGACATCAGCTCTGTCATGCCATACTCCGCATGAATGGATGCAACACCCAATCCATCTTTCAACAGCTGGTGTACTGCTGATCTGGTGAGTTCTTTTCGTCTTCCTTTCATACCGCCGGTTTCCATCACAATGGTGTTATGCAGTTGCATGGGATGTGATGCTGCAAAATCAAGCAACGCAAAAGTAACCCCCATCAGCAATGTTTTTTGTCCGGATGCTTCCAATTGGCTAAGCACCTCCTGCAACTGCTTGAAATCATGGAGGAAAAATCCGCTGTACCTGTGATTGCTCAATTGAATAAAATGATCAACCATGGCAATCAGAGAAGAGTTTTTTCTTTCCAAATAAGAGGGAAGCAAGCCAATGACACAATATTCACGCAGGTCTCCATACTGTTCCTCAAACAACACAACCGTATGATCAAGGTACTGTTTGAGGTCGCTGATGCAATGCCTGCTGTTGTTCATGCCGGTTGTTCCACTGCTCTCAAAACATTGTGCAGGGTTGAATGCACCGGTTTTGACTGAATGCGTTTTAAAAAAGGAAATGGGCAAATAAGGTATTTCTTCCAATCGATTGATTGAAGTGGGATTGATGTGAAGACCCTCAATGAAATTCCTGTACAAAGGATTCTCCACAGACTGTTTTCTGAACAACATCCATGCGTCTTTTATAAACAATGGATCAAACAAGGTTAAAGGTTGTTAAAATAGGTTATGGGGAATAGGTTTTTCGTTGTGAAACGGCTAATTTTGAACAGCAACAAAGGTACATGAGAAAAATCTTCCCTCTCATCTTCACTGCTTTTTTTATGACTGCTTGCGAAAAAACCAGCATGCAATCCAAACCTGTTTTGAAAATCAACAGCATCAGCTCGAGTCAGATTTTTGCCGGAGATGATTTACAGATCAAATTACAGCTTTCAGATCAGGAAGGTGACTTTCTCGATACCATTTGGTTTAAAAAAACCACCACCAGGTGCCTGAGAAGCAATTTTACCGATTCGAGTCTCCTGCAAATTCCATCCGACCTCCCCAGAACAAAAAATTTCAGCGGTGAATTGATTGTCACGCTGAACTACAGTGTGGCACTTCAACCAAGATGCTTCAGCAGTGATACTGCTGTATTCAGCTTTTGGGTAAAGGATGAGAAGGGCAACAAAAGTGATACGGTCAAAACCTCATCCATCATTATTTCAAGATAAACTTCATATGGAAAAGTCAATCAAATCAAAAAGATTACTTAACGATCAGTCCTATGCATTTCTAAAAGAATATATCAACACCCCCTCACCTACAGGATTTGAATCAGGGGGACAAAAACTATGGCTCAAATACATCCAGCAACACGTGGATGAAACCATGACAGATCCTTACGGTTCTGTTGCAGGCATCATCAATCCAAAAGAAAAATTCAAAGTGGTCATCGAAGCACACGCAGATGAAATCAGCTGGTTTGTGAATTATATTTCTGAAAGTGGTCTCATTTACCTAAAAAGAAACGGAGGAGTTGATCACCAAATTGCTCCGGGCAAAAGAGTGTTGATTCATGGTAAAAAAGGTTCCGTAAAAGCTGTATTTGGTTGGCCAGCTATTCATACAAGAATTGGCGGAGGTGAAAGAAAAGATCCTCAACCTGCAGTAGAAAACTTATTCCTCGATTGCGGTGCAAAAAACAGAAAAGAAGTTGAGTCGCTTGGAATTCATATCGGAGCAGTTGCAACTTATGAAGAAGGATTTGATGAACTGGCATACAATTACTTGATTGGAAGAGCGATGGACAATAGGATTGGTGGATTCATGATTGCTGAAGTGGCAAAAATGATAAGAACCAATAAAATAAAATTACCCTATGCATTGTATGTTGTGAATGCGGTGCAAGAGGAAATTGGATTGAGGGGTGCAGAAATGATTGCAAGAAGAATCAAGCCAGATGTTGCTATCATCACCGATGTAACACATGATACTACCACTCCCATGGTCAACAAAATCATCGAGGGTGATGTTGCCTGCGGCAAGGGTCCCTCGCTTGCATACGGACCAGCAGTCCACAACAAGTTGCTCTCATTGGTTGAAAATGTTGCGGGCAAAAAGAAAATTCCCGTACAAATGCGGACTGTTTCAAGAAGTACTGGCACTGACACTGATTCATTTGCTTACGCGAACGATGGTTGTCCCTCTGTGCTGATATCCATACCATTGAGATACATGCATACAACAGTAGAGATGCTGCACAAAGATGATGTTGAGAACACCATCAGACTGATTTATGAAACGCTTGTTACTTTAAGTCCGAAGACCAACCTGAGCTATTTCTCGTAATCGAACAATTTATAGACGAAAGAGACTTGGTGTTGCGAGTAGGTTGACTGGTAATGTGTCCGAGCATATTGAAATTGCAAGCTGTTCAGATTCAGTCGGATACCATATCCAAATCCGGTCAGCCCATTGGCAAGGTTTCTGATTTGCAATTCTTTTCTCCTGAGCATGTTGTAACCAAGCGTGAGTACAATTTTTTCTCCCACCAATACATCTGCTCCAGCAATAAAATGACTGAGAATCTTGGTTCCAATACCATTTCGCAGCACGGTTCCATAATTATCTGTATCAAAATTCTCATCCGGATACAACAAATCAAATTGGTGCAATCGCTGTGCAGTCAATGATAATTTAATGGGTGCCTTCTCCAACTGCTTTGTCAATCCAATCAGTAAATCAAAAGGAAGATCTTCTCCCTGATTCGTATATTGTTTGATTTGGAACCCCATGTTTCTTGCAGCGAATCCAACCTGTAGCATGTTCTCTTCGTCATAATAATTCAACCCAATATCAGATGCCATTCCAATGCTGTTGTAAGGACCATACCTTGAATTGATAAACTTTAACGTTGCTCCATAAAACCATCTTTCGCCATAGGTTCTGGCTGCTGACAATGAAACCATTTGATCAAATGCAGTGAATGTTCCCATTACATTGCCAGCAGCATCGGTCTGGGTTTCATTTCCATAAAGAAGGTGTGCAATGCCTGCAGCAAAAGTGGTATTCCAATTCTCGTGGTGATAGGCACCAGCGCCAAAGAGTTCGTTGACGGTTGGAGCAATTGCAGCAAAATTTGCTGATATATTACCATGGTGCTGGTATCTCAACAACGCAGGGTTGTCATTGAAGAGTCCCACATCATTGTTGAAAGTAGATACATTTCTTCCACCCAAGGCACTGGCCTGAGGCACCCATTGCATTTTTAAAAAATTATAGGTCGCAGATCCGCCAAGTGTTTGGGCTTCTGAATACGAGCAGATTTGGGATAAAAAAAGCAGGCATGCAAAAAATCGCATGCCCGAATTTAAACCGATGCGGTGAATATTTAAAATTAAACCAATGCCAATTCAAGAACCTGTTGCATGGTCTTTACATAATGAAAGCGCATGCCTTTGATGAATTCAGCATTGATTTCCTGTACATCTTTCTCATTTTGCCAACAGAGAATGATCTCTTTCAATCCCGCTCTTTTTGCAGCCAACACTTTTTCTTTGATCCCTCCCACCGGCAATACTTGTCCACGCAATGTTATTTCTCCCGTCATTGCCAGAAATGGTTTTACTTTTCTGGAGGTAAACGCCGATGCCAGTGCAGTCATCATGGTGATGCCAGCACTTGGACCGTCCTTGGGCACTGCTCCTTCCGGCACGTGGATATGAATGTTTTTCTTTTTAAACATGTCTGTATCAATAGCGATTTTCTTTGCATTGGCCTGCAGATACGTATATGCAGTGGATGCACTCTCCTTCATAACTGTTCCCAGGTTTCCTGTCAGCTGCAAATCACCCTTCCCATCGCTCAAGGTTGTTTCGATGAAAAGGATATCTCCTCCCACGTATGTCCATGCCAAACCAACAGCCACTCCCGGCATGTTCGCTGTTTTGTAGAGTTCATTGGAATATTTAGGTTTCCCCAAAATTCTGGTTACATCTGCTTGTGAAATGACAGATTTTACCTTGCCCTGCAAAGCGACATCTTTGGCACAGCTCCTCATGATGCTGGCCAATTGACGATCCAATTCCCTTACACCGCTTTCCCTTGTGTAATTTTCAATCAGATAGGTCATGACCTGCTGATTCATTTTAAGATCTTGATCCTTGAGTCCGTGTAATTCTTTTTGCTTTGGCAGCAAATGTGTTTGCGCGATCTTCTCTTTTTCTTCCACTGCATAGCCAGTCAGATCAATGATTTCCAATCGATCTCTCAGTGCAGGCTGAATACTCTGTATGTCATTTGCGGTTGCAATGAAAAGCACGCGACTCAAATCGTATTCAAGTTCCAAATAATTATCATAAAAACTGTTGTTCTGCTCGGGATCCAATACTTCCAGCAATGCAGATGAGGGATCACCCCTGAAATCTTTGCCCACTTTATCAATCTCATCCAGAATCATCACAGGGTTGGATGATTTTACTTTTCTGATGGATTGAAGTATCCTGCCAGGCATTGCACCAATATATGTTTTGCGGTGTCCCCTGATTTCACTTTCATCATGGAGTCCCCCTAAACTGAAACGGACATATTTTCTTCCAATGGCGCTTGCTATGCTTTTACCCAGAGAAGTTTTTCCGATGCCTGGGGGACCCACAAAGCAGAGAATCGGACTTTTCATGTCGCCCTTCAATTTTAATACTGCCAGGTATTCAAGAATTCTCTCTTTGATTTTTTCCATTCCGTAATGATCCTTATCCAGCACCTTCTTGGTCTTTTTCAAATCATAGCTATCAGTAGTACAATCGTCCCACGGAAGATCCAACATCAAATCAACATGGTTGTAAACAGTTGAATAATCTGGCGTACTCGGATGCATGCGCTCCAACTTCTCGATTTCTTTTTGAAATAACTCTTTCGCTGCAGCCGACCATTTTTTTGCTTCAGCCTTTTTCTTCATCTCCTGAATTTCACGGTCATTGCTATCACCTCCCAATTCCTCTTTGATGCTTTTCAATTGCTGCTGAAGAAAATATTCCCGCTGTTGCTTGTCAAGCTCCGTCTTGGTTTTGGTCGTTACCTTGTTTTTCAGTTCAGCAAACTGCAATTCTTTTTGCAAGAGCTTCAACAAAAGTTCAGCACGCTGTCGCATGTCATTCATTTCCAGCAACGCTTGCTTGTCTGCCAACTCACAATTCAAATTGCTGCCAACGAAATGAATCAGGAATGCGGGATTTTCAATGTTGCGCAAAATAATGGAAGCCTCAGTAGGTATATTTGGAGACAATTGAATGATCTGTGCAGCAAGGTCTTTGATAGAAGAAACAGAAGCCTGAAATGATTGATCATCTGTCACCACCTGTTCCTCCAACGCCTCAACCACACCCTTGAAAAAGGGATCTTCGGCACTGATGCTGATCAGTTGAAATCTTTTCTTTCCCTGCAAAATGGCGGTTGTTCCACCATCTGGCATTTTGATCAGCTTGACGATTTTTGCAACAGTTCCTATCCCTTCCAAATCACCAACATCCGGGTCTTCGATATTGCTGTCTTTTTGGGAGATTACGCCCACTAATTTGTCAGTCTTGTACGCTTCCTCTATGGCCTTGATGGACTTATCCCTTCCCACTGTAATTGGTATGACTACTCCTGGAAAAAGAACGGTATTTCTAAGTGGCAAAAGCGGTAATTCCTTCGGTAAAACCAGTTTCTCACCATTATCATCTCCCTCATTGAGCGGAATTATGGGCATAAAGTCCAATTCTTCCTCCTGAGGCAATAAGTTTAAATTCAATCCCATAATATAATCTTTACGACAATATGTCACCCAAGCCCCTAAAACAGGGTACTCTGCTGAATGTACACCTTATAGGTCAAGTTTGATGCCAACAAAAAAAGCCCTGATGAATTATCAGGGCTTTTATATTGAAAAAGTACTTTTTAGAGTGAAATACCGACTCCCGCCTGAAGCATTTTTGATTTCCAGGAATCCTGCACGGTGGCTACATTTATTTCTGACAAACCGAAGGAATACCTGCCAAATACACTCAATTTTGAAAGATTCAATTGTACGCCGGCCAGCATACTGAAGTCTTTATTCTTCAAGGCATCACCCCCAACCCTGAGGGCATCTTTGGTTTGGCTGATGGTCATGCCAATCTGCGGACCAGCCTGGATGGAGATCAAAGGCACGGGACTGATATTGATCAAAATGGGTACATGTAAATATGTTGCTTTGAGATCAGTCAATCCATTCCTGAAAACAGCTGTGTTTGGTGTGACACTGAGTTTGATTGAACTGATCAGTCCCTCAACCTGCACTCCGACAATTTCAGATGTTTTGATTCTCGCAAAGAGTCCAGCATGAAATCCGCCTTTGTAATTCTCCTGAAAGGAAGCACTGGTATTGGTGGTAAAGTTTCCACCTGCCTTGATGCCCAATTTCAAGCCTTGTGCATGCATTTGAAGAAATGCACATTTCAATAGAAGCAATGAAAATATCCTTTTCATAATTTGGTGTTTTAATTTATTCAAAAATACATCTTATTCTTTTGTATGTAACTACATTAAAATGTGACACCTGCGGTTACATTGAAAATATTAGAAAATTTATTGGTGGATGTCGATTGAAAATAATATCCAAGAAAATATCCTGTGGAGACAGAAATCGCATCTTTGAACCAGGATATGTTGGCAGATACAGCAGCAGTTCTGATACCGAACCCACTTCCTGAAGTTTGATTGACCCTGTAAAATTGCTCCATGCGTTTTCGATCTTCCAGCTCATTTCTGAATCGTTCTCTGGACTTGATGCTTTCCGAACTGGTTGATTGGACTCCTGATATGATGCTGATTTGAGGGATAAAACTTAAAAGATCGTTTTTCAACAAAACAGATGACTTTAAAAATGAGTGGGAAATTCCTGTATTGATTGAGAGATCCCTGATGTGCACTTTGTAGGTATCAAGGATATTCATAACCATTCCGTTGGGCATTCTTCTGGGAACAATATAACTATCGGTATAATTTCCATCGCCATACCCAATAGACAAAGAAGGCCTTAACCATGTTGTACGACCTTGAACATATCCATATACATTATGATTGAAAGGTGATATCCGACTTGGATCCTGCACAGTTGATTTTGCATAGTAAGAATAGGAGATTCCATACATCAGGTTCTTTGCGACTTTATCATAAGATGGAGTGATGGCTGTTTGCTACCACCGAACTGTATTGTTGATGTTTCTGACATAACCCATGATACTGATACCAAGTCCGGATTTATGGAAATAAGCAACACTGGGAATAAAAGCAGTTGCACCAGTAGAAGATTGCTGTGCATTCAGCACATTGTTGTTGGTACTGAAAAGTCTGTTGCTGAATGATGTGGTAACCGAGAAAAAACTTTTTTGTGTGCACAATGAATCAAGCATACCTCTCAATTCATTGATGAGGCTGTCGTTTTTAAGAAAGGAGAAATCATCCTTGGACGAAAGCAACTGATTTTTTTCCTGGGAGTTCACTTGTTGAAATGAGAGAAAGATCATGAACAGGAAAAGTGGGAAACTGCGCAGCATTGGTTGTTGTGTTCGGTTGGTAATTAGACCCGATTTCGCTGAGAAAGTTACACTGATTTTATGAAAGAACTGTTAAATCAGGCAAGTTCAATGAGGGTGATTTCCGGTAAAATGCCAACCCTGCCTGGATATCCAAGAAATCCAAATCCACGGTTTACATACAAATGCTGCTCTCCTTTTTTATAGAGTCCGCCCCACTGTTTGTACACATACTGCACCGGACTCCATCTGAATCCTGGAATCTCCACACCGAATTGCATGCCATGTGTATGGCCTGATAAAGTCAAATCAATATCCCCATAATGTTTGCATACTTCTGCATCCCAGTGACTGGGATCATGGCTCAACAATATTTTGAATGGATATTGATCAGCACCTTGATATGCTTTTTTGAGATCGCCGTATTTGGCAAAATTTGCGCGGGCACCCCAATTCTCAATTCCAATCAATCCAATAGATGCACCATTTTTTTCAAGTGCTATATGTTTATTGAGCAGCAATTTCCAACCCATTTCTGAGTGGATGCTTTTCAGCTTGTCGAGGTTTTCTCTTTTTGCATCAGGACTTGGCCATGATACATAATCACCATAATCGTGATTACCCAGAATGCTGTATATACCCATGGGAGCTTTAAGGGATGAAAAAAGTTCTATTTTATCATCCATCTCCTTTGCCATGTTGTTGACAAGATCTCCAGTGAAAAAAATGACATCCGGTTGCAGATCATTTATTTTTTGAATCCCCTTCTTGACAGCTTCTACATCATCCAAACTCCCACTGTGTATGTCTGAGATCTGTACGATCTTCAGTCCCTTGAAAGCTGCAGGTATTTTATCAGATTGTATGGTTGCTTTCTCAATGCGGTAACGGTATTTATTCCCAAATCCATACAAGAGTGTCCCAAATAAACCTCCCCCTACTCCTATGCCAAGCCATGATAAAAACAGAGACCTGCTGATTGCATCGGTTGGAGTTGTATCACCTTTTACCAGTTGGTATGTCTTGACGCCACCCCATTGCAGCAATCTTCTTGCATCATCCACCAGGAAAAAAATCATGGCAATGAATTTTGCGATGAAAAATCCAAATAAGATTGCAATGACATAAACCCGCACAAATGCCGGAAGCGACTCAAATTGAATATATGGGATGACCAAAAACAGGATGATCGCAACAACAGTAAAGCTCCAGTAAGCAGCATGAATGACCAAACGAAGCTTGGGAGACAGAGATGCAGTAACCAATTTAAGGGATTGGAACACATACAAATCAATCAAAATCATGGTAATGATGAATATCCACGAACCCAGGAGCCTTTTCATGTTGATAACTATTGTTTAATGCCTGCTACTCTAACATTATTTTAGCCATTATGTTCCCTAAAATGGTGCCGAAATTGTAAATTTGTCATCCTGTCATTTTAACAAAAAGCTGAAAATCAATGGCCAGAATCATAGGCGTCGCGAATCAGAAAGGTGGAGTTGGAAAAACAACAACGGCCATCAACTTGGCGGCAAGTTTTGCGGTGCTTGAATACAAAACTTTGCTGGTGGATGCCGACCCACAGGCAAACAGTACCTCCGGAGTTGGCTTCGACCTACAAAATGTTCAGCAAAGCATTTATGATTGCATGGTGGGTGATGCAAAAGCAAGGGACACTATTTTGAAAACCGAGATCCCCAACCTTGACCTCATACCTTCTCATATTGATCTGGTGGGTGCTGAACTTGAAATGATCAACTACCCCAACAGAGAAAACGTCATCAAAACCATTTTGGATGATTTAAGAAATGAATACGACTTCATCGTCATTGATTGTTCTCCATCCCTCGGACTCATTACAGTCAATGCACTTGTGGCTGCAGATTCAGTTGTGATTCCAGTACAAGCTGAATTCTTTGCATTAGAAGGTTTGGGCAAACTGCTCAATACCATCAAGATTGTTCAAAACAGACTCAACACCGCTTTGTCTATCGAAGGAATTTTGATGACCATGTATGATGTGCGATTGAGATTGTGCAATCAGATTGTGAGTGAAGTAAGAAAGCATTTCGAAGAGATGGTCTTCGATACCCTGATTCACAGAAATTCGAGATTGAGTGAAGCCCCCAGCGTAGGAAAGCCTGTAATATTGTATGATGCAGACAGCAAAGGTGCCGTCAATTATCTCAACCTCGCGAAAGAGATCCTGCAAAAAAACAACCTGACCAAGATCAAAGAGGAAGAAAGAACATTAAATTTAGAAGATGAGCAATAATCCATCCAATAAAAAAGATGCACTGAACAGAGGAATCAGATCACTGCTGGGAAGCATCGATACTGAATTGAAAAATCCGCTTACGGGAACACTGAAGTCAGAAGTGATTTCAAAAAACACTTCCGTCAGCCGAATTGCACTCACAGATATTGTTCCCAATCCAAGACAACCGCGACAGGATTTTGATCAAAAGGCCATTGAGGATCTTGCACAATCAATGCGCCAGCACGATATCATTCAACCCCTTACTGTAACTCCCCTCAGCAATGGCAAATACAAATTGATTGCCGGAGAGAGAAGATGGAGAGCAGCGAAGTTGGCGGGATTGAAAGATGTGCCTGCATATGTGAGAGAAGCCGATGACAAACAAGTGCTTGAACTTGCGCTGCTCGAAAATTTACAAAGAGAGAACCTGAATGCCATTGAAATTGGACTCGGATATCAGCGCCTGATGGATGACTGTGCCATGACACAGGAAGAAGTTGCAACGAGAATGGGTATGGACAGAAGCTCAGTTTCCAATTATATCAGGATGCTGAAGTTGCCGCCTGATATCATTGTCGCGGTAAGAAATGGTTCATTGAGCATGGGACACGCAAGAGCACTGATCAATGCAGGCGAAGTTGAAAAACAAATGTTTGTTTTCAATACCATCGTCTCCAAAAAACTATCTGTCAGACAAACAGAAGACCTTGTCAAACAGCTTTACAAACCATCGAAAAAGAAAGAGCATTCGACCGCACCTAAAAACAACTTCAACCATATCCAGCAACAAATTGCTTCACAGCTGGGAACCAAAGTGAAATTGGAGCATCATGCTACGGGAAAAGGAAAAATCATATTGGAATACTTCTCAGTCGAAGAACTGAACAGCCTTTTGGATAAGATGAAAGTAACAATACACTGATGATTGCATGTCCATTCAACAAATTCACTCTTCTTTGTACATTCCTTGTCGTTTTCATTGCGACGAATAATTTCGCACAATCCAAACCAGAAGTAAAATCTCTCTCAGATACGACTAAAAAGGTCAGGTCTATCGCTGCAAAAGCAGCCATCAGGTCTGCCATCTTACCCGGACTCGGTCAGATTTACAACAAGAAATACTGGAAATTGCCATTGGTATATGGCGCATTGGCGATTCCCGTCTCAACATTCAAATACAACAGCGATTGGTATACCAAAACAAGGTTTGCCTATACAGTCAGGGTCACCAACGATACTGCCAATTTCAAAAATATTGCGCGAGAACTTCAGCCTATCTCAACCGAGGCATTGAGAACATACAGAAACAGTTTTAGAAAAAACATGGATTTTTCTGTATTGGGACTCCTGCTGATGTGGGGATTGAATGTTGTGGATGCAACAGTGGATGGACACCTTAGGACATTCAATATCTCAGATGATCTAACCATGAGCATCAAACCCAGCACAAGAAATTTACAGCAAGGATTTGGCATGACGGCTACTTTACATTTTTAAATACATCATATGAATATTGCTTTGATTGGATATGGGAAAATGGGTAAAACCATAGAGCAGGTTGCGATTGAAAAGGGACACCATGTTAAATTGAAAATAGATCTTCAGAACCTGGATGATTTCAACCAACAAAACTTCCAAGCAATTGATGCTGCAATAGAATTTACGGGTCCACATACAGCTTACAACAACATCATCAAATGCCTTGAATGGGGAATACCTGTTGTGAGCGGATCAACTGGCTGGCTGGAACATCTTGCCGATGTTGAATCCATGTGCAATAATAAAAAAGGAAGTTTTATCTATGCAAGCAATTTCAGCATAGGTGTCAACATCTTTTTTGAATTGAACAAAAAATTAGCACAATTGATGGATGGCAAACATCAGTATGATGTCTCCATCAAGGAAATTCACCATACACAGAAAAAAGATGCACCCAGTGGCACTGCCATCACACTTGCAGATCAAATTCTCGCCAACAATGCAGGCAAATCAAGCTGGGTAAATGATATTCCTGCTTCGAAAGATGAATTGTTCATCAAGAGCGAGCGAATCGATCCATATCCTGGACAGCATGAGGTAACCTACACCTCCTCTGTTGATGAAATAAAAATCATTCATGAGGCGCACAGTCGCGATGGATTTGCATGGGGTGCAGTCTTGGCAGCAGAATTTATTGCAACAAGAAAAGGTATCTTTACCATGAAAGATGTAATTGGATTCGGAAATTAATCCCACATGCTGAACAAGAAAACGCAATACGCATTTCAGGCATTGATGTATCTGGCAGAGCACAAGGACGATGGTCCAGTGCTGATTGCTGACATTTCAAAGAAGAAAAAAATTCCCCTGAAATTTCTTGAAAATATTTTACTGGAACTTAGAAAATCAAACATACTTGAAAGTAAAAAAGGGAAAGGTGGAGGGTATTTCATCAAACAGAACGCATTGAAGACCCCCCTCTCTGACATCATCCGTAAAATTGAAGGTCCCATAGCCATGCTCCCTTGTGCAAGCCTTTATTTTTATGAAAGATGTAAAAATTGTGACGAAAAGCATTGCGGATTGCATGACACAATGGTACTTGTTAGAGATGCAACCCTCAAGGTGCTTGACAATAAAACAATTGCAGATTTGGTAAAATAAAATAGATGGCTGAAGATTTGATCATCGCAACCGGAAACAAGGAAGAAAAATATCAGCAGCTCTTGCCGCAGATTAAAGCATCGATAGAGGGAGAGCAAAATTTAGTTGCCAATCTGGCCAATGTTGCAGCAGCACTCAAGCAACAATTTAATTTTTGGTGGGTCGGATTTTATTTGATTGACGGAGACGAACTGGTGCTTGGCCCTTTTCAGGGACCTATTGCTTGTACCCGAATCAGAAAAGGCAAAGGTGTTTGCGGAACAAGTTGGGAGAAAAACAAAACCATCATCGTTCCAGATGTGGAGGCCTTTCCCGGACACATTGCCTGCAGCAGCCAATCAAAAAGCGAAATTGTTATCCCTTTTCTACACAAAAAGAATCCGGCTGGTGTATTGGATGTAGACAGCGAGCACTACAACAGCTTTGATGAAATAGACGCAAAATATTTGGAGGAAATCGTTGCTCTGTTACAATAACCTTTCATTACTCTTTCACCAGCTTTCTAATAAGCTCATCAAATTCTTGCTTAAATTTTTCATGGTGAATACCTGTAGCTGGACCCGAATATCCGGCATGTGTTTTCTTAACCTGTCCATCCTTGCCCAAAATGATCATTGAAGGAAAGGCCTTGATGGATGTCATTTTGGGAAGCGTTTTTTCAGTCCTCAACGGATCATTGGATGTAACACCCGTGATGAGTATGGGATACTGAACATTGAATTTATTTTTAAACCGCATCAGACTTGTTCTTGCTTTTTCAAAATCGGTTGAATATTCATATGCGAGTCCAATCACTTCCATTCCCATCGCAGGATGCTCGTTGTAGTACTTGCTCAAAAATGCAGTTTCATCCATGCAATTGGGACACCAAGAACCCATGATTTGAATCACAACCACTTTGTTTTTGAAACGATCGTCACTTATTGAAACCATTTTACCATCCAAATCAGGGAAACTGAAATTCATCTGTTGAGCTGGTTCTTTTACGCGCATCAACACATCAGTTTCATCAAGTTCGATGTTGGCATCTCTTGTTGCATTCCAGGTTTCGATGGAAGTGGCTCCGCTTGCAAAAACTCCATTCACCAATGCACCTTCTTTATTGATGGATGCGGAAAAATAGAATGCATGCGTTCCGTCAAAAGTCGACATAACCAGAGAATCACCATTGGCAACACCTTCCAAAAACCTGTAATCTCCTGTTGTGGTTAGTATACTGCCCGTTAATTTGTTACCCAATTGTTTTAGCTCTCCAATAGCATCTGATTGCTTGCCCTCTGCATTGACAAATGAAGCACGCCATCTGCCTGTTAGATTGAACTTTCGGGCGGATGCAGGATACTGATAACGGTATGTCCCTTTTTTGATTTCTATCGGCATGAATATATCCCCCTTTGAACCTGCTTTTTTCCATTGACCGGCAAAGCCTGATGCAGTTTTTTTCAGAAAGAGCTCTGCTCCAAAAAAAGGCATGGCAACCAGCAAAGAATCTTTGGTTTGGCGGAAATCCTTTACAACAATTCTTTCCTCCGCATTTTTTATGACCCATTCAAGTTGCTGTCCATTTCTTTTTTCATCAATATTGAAAACCACATCAAGTCCATCTGCCCGAATGATCTTAGCCCGCCAAGTATTGGATACTGTTTGAGCGTATGTATTCAAAAAATATCCTGTGATGATAAAAAGCAGTAATGATTTTTTCATATTCAAATATTTTGCAACATGTCTTGGGTCATCTTATCTAGATCATATTCATGTTTCCATCCCCAATCTGAGCGAGCCATTGAATCATCAATGCTTTGTGGCCAGCTATTGGCAATTTGCTGCCTGTAATCAGGCTTGTAGTTGATATGAAAACCGGGAATCATCTTTTGGATGGATCCTGCAATTTCTTCAGGAGAAAAACTCATCGCCGCCAGGTTGTAGGAGGTTCTCACTGAAATTTTTTCTGCAGGTGCTTCCATCAATTCGATGGTTGCCCTGATTGCATCCGGCATGTACATCATGGGGAGTTTTGTACCAGCTTCCAGAAAAGAAGTGTATTTCTTTTTTTCTTTTGCCTCGTGAAATATTTCTACTGCATAATCAGTAGTACCTCCTCCTGGCGCAGATTTATAGCTGATGAGTCCGGGGTACCTGATGCTTCTCACATCCACCCCATAACGTTGGTAGAAATAATTGCAACAGAATTCACCTGCATATTTGCTGATACCGTATACGGTTGTTGGCTCGATGATGGTTTGCTGCGGACAATTTTCCTTCGGTGATGTTGGTCCAAATACTGCAATGCTGCTTGGCCAATAGACCTTTGATAATTTTTCCTCTTTGGCAATATCAAGCACATTCAGCAGAGATTGGGTATTCAAGTGCCATGCCAGTGGAGGATTTTTTTCTCCAGTTGCAGAGAGGATGGCGGCCAGTAAATAGACCTGGGTGATGTTTTGTCGGATGACCTGTACATGCAACATTTCCTTGTTCATTACATCGATGCTTACATAGGGACCTGTTCCCTTTAGCAATTCATTTTCCTCGCGTAAATCAGATGCAACAACATTGGAACCACCGTATATTTTACGCAATGCCAAGGTAAGCTCAACACCAATTTGTCCGCATGCTCCAATGACCAGGATTTTCTCTTTTTTCATGAAACAATCTTATTTCGCAAACTTAGTTATTAAGGGCCTCTTATCTTTGCGACATGCAAAATTTTTTGGCGGAACTGTTCAAAGAGCAGGACTACGACAAAGACTCTTTTTTTCTGATTGCGGGTCCTTGTGTGGTTGAAAATCAAGTGCTTTTGGAGACCGTTTCAACAAAAGTATCCACCCTTTGCAAACAATTGGGCATCCCCTTTGTGTTCAAGGGATCTTACAGAAAAGCAAACCGAACCAGCGGAGCATCTTTTTCCGGCATTGGTGATAAAGAAGCACTGGCATTGCTGAAGCAAACAGGAGAAAAATTTCGATTGCCCGTTACAACCGATATTCATTCCGCCGAGGAAGCTTCCAAAGCTGCCGCTTATGCAGACATACTCCAAATTCCTGCCTTCCTCTGCCGGCAAACTGATCTGTTGCAGGCAGCTGGCGAAACAGAAAAAATTGTCAACATCAAAAAGGGACAATTTGTGAGTGGTGAAGCCATGAAATTCGCAGTTGATAAACTGAGAAAAACAGGTAACCAACAAGTGATGTTGACGGAACGAGGTACCACTTTCGGATACCAAGATCTCGTCGTTGATTACAGAAATATTCCCATCATGCAGTCACACGGAGTACCCGTGGTTGTTGATTGCACACATTCATTGCAGCAACCCAATCAATCATCCGGTGTCACCGGGGGAAATCCAACGCTGATCTCTACCATCGCAAAAGCAGCCATTGCAACTGGAGCAGATGGTATTTTCATTGAGACACATCCAGATCCATCAAATGCATTGAGTGATGGAGCCAATATGTTGAAGCTCGACTTATTGGAGGATTTGCTGAAACAACTCGTAAAAATTCGGAGATCTGTTCTTTAGTTGTATCGTACGGGGTTTCTCCTGGACTCAATGAAATATCGCTTGATATTCATCCAAAAAGCGAAAATGAGATAAAAAATCGCAGGTGACCCAAACGTAAGGCATGATATATATATAAAATACTTTCGGATGGTCGTGGTGGGGATTCCGAACAGTTCCCCGATACGGGTACAGACCCCAAAAACATGCCATTCGATGAAGTCCCTCATTCTGTTCATATCCCAAATATAAAAAATTCCCATTATTCAACGAACAGTTGGTAAGGGCTACCGAAATGATTAATTTTGCGGTGCCCAAAAAAATATACCATGGTATTCGATTTAGACCTCATCAAGAAGACATACAGTGAAATGCCTGCGAAAGTGGATGCTGCCAAAAAAGCTTTGGGAAGGCCCCTGACACTCGCAGAAAAAATTCTTTTCGCACACCTGTGGAAAGGAGTTGAAATCAAGGATTTTGAAAGAGGAAAAGCCTATGTGGATTTCGCACCAGACAGAGTTGCCATGCAAGACGCAACCGCCCAAATGGCCTTGTTGCAATTTGATACAACTGGCAGAAAGAAAGTAGCAGTCCCATCAACTGTGCACTGCGACCACCTGATTGTAGCGAAAGATGAAAGCAAAGCAGATTTAAAGAAAGCCATCACTGAAAATGATGAAGTATATAATTTTCTCTCGTCTATTTCCAATAAATACGGAATCGGCTTTTGGAAGCCAGGAGCTGGAATCATTCACCAGGTGGTGTTGGAAAACTATGCATTCCCGGGCGGAATGATGATTGGAACCGACTCTCACACGGTGAATGCAGGGGGACTGGGAATGATTGCGATTGGTGTGGGTGGTGCTGATGCATGTGACGTCATGGCTGGATTAAGCTGGGAGTTGCTGATGCCCAAATTGATTGGTGTTAAGTTGACCGGCAAATTGAATGGATGGACATCCCCCAAAGATGTCATCTTGAAGGTTGCAGGTATCCTCACCGTAAAGGGCGGAACCAATGCCATTGTTGAATATTTCGGAGAAGGTGCTACCAGCATGAGTTGTACCGGTAAGGGAACCATTTGCAATATGGGTGCTGAAATTGGTGCAACTACTTCTACATTTGGATACGATGAAAGCATGGCCAGATACCTGCGTTCAACAGGAAGGTCTGAAGTGGCTGATGTTGCAGATCAGGTAAAATCATACTTAACCGGCGATCCTGAGGTCTATGCCAATCCTGAAAAATATTTTGATAAAGTTATTGAGATCAATTTGAGTGAATTGGAACCGCATTTGAACGGTCCATTTACACCCGATTTGGCTACGCCGATTTCACAAATGAAAGAAGCCGCTGCTGAAAACAACTGGCCAACAAAGGTTGAAGTTGGACTCATCGGAAGCTGTACCAATTCTTCTTATGAGGACATCAGCCGAGCAGTGAGCTTAGCCAAGCAAGTAGCAGAAAAAGGATTAAAAACAAAAGCTGAATTCACCATAACACCCGGATCAGAACTCGTGCGTTATACCATCGAACGTGATGGATTCCTCGACACATTTGCTCAAATAGGAGCAACGGTATTTGCAAATGCATGTGGACCCTGTATTGGTATGTGGGATCGCATGGGGGCTGAGAAGCAAGAGCGCAATACAATTGTTCATTCTTTCAACAGAAATTTTGCAAAGAGAGCAGACGGAAATCCAAACACATTGGCATTTGTTGCTAGTCCTGAATTGGTAACAGCACTTGCCATCGCAGGTGATCTAACTTTCAATCCAATTTCTGATACACTTACCAATGGAAAAGGCGAACAAGTAAAATTGGATCCACCTTCAGGAGATGAGTTGCCCAAAAAAGGATTTTCTGTTGAAGATGCAGGATACCAGGCACCAGCTGAAGACGGCAGCAAAGTTCAAATCAATGTGAAAGATGACAGCAAGCGTTTGCAGCTGCTCTACCCTTTTGCAGCCTGGGAGGGAACAGATTTGAAGGGATTGAAGCTGCTGATCAAAGCAAAAGGAAAATGTACGACTGACCATATTTCCATGGCCGGTCCCTGGTTGAAATTCCGTGGTCACCTCGACAACATCAGCAACAACATGTTGATCGGTGCAGTTAACTTCTTCAATGAAAAAACTGATTCCGTTAAAAATCAATTGACAGGAGAATACGGAACAGTTCCTGCAACACAAAGAGCTTACAAGGCCGCCAACATTGGATCCATCGTGATTGGTGATGAAAACTATGGAGAAGGTTCTTCAAGAGAACATGCTGCCATGGAACCACGCCACCTCGGTGTTCGTGTGGTGATGGTTAAATCATTCGCCCGCATCCATGAAACCAACCTGAAAAAGCAGGGAATGCTGGCATTGACATTTGCCAACAAAGATGATTACAACAAGATTCAAGAGGATGACAGCATTGATATCGTTGGACTCACCAGCTTCACTTCAGGTAAGTCACTCGAAGTTGTATTGCATCACAAAGACGGATCATCAGAAACCATTCAAGCAAACCACAGCTACAATGAACAACAGATTGAGTGGTTCAAAGCAGGTGGAGCATTGAATGTGATCAGAGCGGGAATGTCAAAGTAAATAACTCAAAGACGTTTTAAATAATCAAGGGCCAAGGCATAACCGTCGAGGCCCAATCCTGCGATCGTTCCTTTTGCTTTGGCAGAAATATGGGAAATTTTTCTGAACTCCTCCCTTGCCTGGATATTCGATATATGCACTTCTATGACAGGTGCTGATACAGCAGCGATTGCATCGCCCAATGCAACAGATGTATGTGTATAGCCACCGGGATTGATAATGATCCCATCTTGTGAAAATCCAGATTGCTGTATGGCATCAATCAGTTCACCTTCAATATTGCTTTGTATATAAGTGATATCAACGTCCGGGTAGGCAGACCTCAATTTTTCCAGAAAGAATTCAAAAGACTCTGATCCGTAAACGGATGTTTCTCTTTTGCCCAGCAGGTTGAGATTGGGACCGTTGATGATGGTGATCTTTTTCAATGGAACAAATCTAGTTATTATTGATCAATTGCATAAAATCATCAAACAGGTATCGGCTGTCGTGTGGACCTGGAGTGGCTTCCGGATGGTATTGTACAGAAAAAGCTGGTCTGTCTTTTAACCGAATGCCTTCAATGGAATCATCGTTCAGGTTGATATGTGTGATTTCAATCTTATCAGATTTTCTTACTGCATCTGGATCAACTGCGAAGCCATGATTCTGTGTTGTGATCTCACAGAGTCCGGTCATTAGATTTTTAACGGGATGATTCAGGCCACGGTGTCCGTGGTGCATTTTGAATGTTGGAATGCCATTTGCAAGTGCCAATAGCTGATGCCCAAGGCAGATACCAAACACAGGCTTTTTGGTATCTAATATTTTTTTGACAGTTTCAACTGCATAGGACATTGTTGAGGGATCACCAGGACCGTTGGAAATAAAGAAACCATGTGGTTCAAATTTCAGCAGTTCTTCAAAAGAAGTTTTGGCGGGGTGCACACGAACGTAAGCTCCTCTGTCTGCCATGCATTTGATGATGTTTCTTTTCACACCGAAATCCAATACGGCTATTCTAATCGCAGCAGCCGGATCTCCCATATGATAGACCTTGTCCGTTGTAACAAGTGAAGCCAGTTCGAGTCCGTCCATAGAAGGCACCTCTTTCAATGCATCCTTCAATTGTTGAATATCTGTGATTTCAGAGGAGATGATGCAGTTCATCGCTCCTTTTTCACGTATGTGCGTTACAAGTGCGCGTGTGTCGACATCTTGAATAGCCACTATGTTCTGTTGAAGGAGATAATGCTGCAGTGAATCATTCGCCATGAGCCTGCTGTATTTCTCTTCCAGGTTTCTTCCAATCAATCCTTTGATCTTACCCGTATCGCTCTCCACATCTTCAGGCTTTACACCATAGTTGCCGGTATGAACATTGTTCATGATCAGCACCTGCCCGTAATAACTCGGGTCGGTAAATACTTCCTGATAACCAGTCATCCCGGTATTGAAACACAGTTCTCCGGAGGTAGTCCCGATTTTCCCGAATGACTTACCATGGAAAACCATTCCGTCTTCCAGAACCAGCACTGCAGGGACCGTATTTGTTTCTTGATTGGGCATTTGCTAATTTTTTACAAAATAAAAAAGGCAGTGTCAAACGACCTGCCTTTACTATGATAATTTATCAACATTTTCTTATTCTGATGCGGTTGATTCTTCTGAAGTTGCTGCAGGTGCTTCAGCTGCTGGAGCTTCAGCCGTTGCTGATTTCTTTTTGGCACCGCCACTTCTTCTGGTTTTTTTGGCTGGAGCTGCTGCCTCGCCTTTTCCTTTGCCGTAAATTTCATTGAAGTCAACCAACTCGATCATGGCTCTCTCTGCGTTGTCTCCTAAACGGATACCCAGCTTGATGATGCGGGTATATCCACCAGGACGACCAGCTACTTTGGGCGCAATGTTGGTGAAGAGTTCTTTTACAGCAGATTTGTCTTGCAAATAAGAGAAAACAATGCGGTGATTGTGCATGATTTGCTCCTTGCTTGCTGATTTTTTTGTTTTGGTGATCAACGGCTCGATGAATGTTCTCAACGCCTTTGCTTTTGCAAGTGTTGTAACAATTCTCTTGTAGGTGATCAGCTGACTGGCAAGGTTACCCATGAGGGCCTCGCGGTGGGCCTTTTTACGGCCTAGGTTGTTGATTTTGTCTCCGTGACGCATGACTGTTTGTTTTAAAGCTGTACCGTGTCAGGAATTACAGCCTGTTTATAATAATGAATTAAAACTCATCTACATCGATACCCAATTTGGCAAGATCCATGCCAAAGTGAAGTCCTCTTTCTTGCAACACCTGCTCAATTTCAGAAAGTGATTTTTGTCCGAAGTTTCTAAACTTCATCAAATCTTCCTGCTCATATTGTACAAGCTGGCTCAAACTGTTGATTTTAGCAGCTTTCAGGCAGTTGAAGGCACGCACTGAAAGATCCAAGTCTTCCAAAGGAGTCTTCAATACTTTTCTGAGTTGCAACGTTTGCTCGTCAACCAGGTCTTCCTTCTTCTCTTCCTTGTTGTCAAATGTGATGTTCTCATCAGTGATGATCATCAAATGTTGAATCAGGATGCGAGAAGCCTGCTTCACTGCTTCTTCAGGGTGAATGGTACCATCAGTCACTACATCCAACAAGAGTTTTTCGAAATCTGTACGCTGTTCAACACGTGTGTTTTCAATCGCATACTTCACGTTCTTGATCGGAGTATAGATAGAGTCGATGGGAATATATCCGAATGGAGCTTCTTTGATTTTGTTGTCTTCAGCTGGAACATACCCTCTACCCTTTGAGATGTAGAGCTCGATATTCAATTTTGCTGAAGGATCCATGCTGCAAATCAACAGTTCTGGATTCATCACCTGGAAAGTTCCTGTGACTTCATCAATCATGCCAGCAGTGAATTCAGACTTTCCTTTGATGGATAAAGTCAGCTTTTCATTCTGTACATCATGATCGAGGATTTTCTTGAATCTGATTTGCTTGAGGTTGAGGATGATTTCAGTTACGTCCTCCACCACTCCTTTAAGTGTGGCGAATTCGTGGTCAGCACCTTCAATGGCAATACCAGAGATGGCATATCCTTCCAAAGAATTCAAAAGAACCCTGCGGAGTGCATTACCAATGGTAACGCCGTATCCTGGTTCAAGAGGCTTAAACTCAAATTGAGCTTCAAAATCAGTTACTTTCTGAAGTACGATTTTTTCCGGTTGTTGGAAATTTAAAATGGCCATATTTAAATTTCAGTTTTACTTGTTAATCTTCTGAATAAGATCAGAAGGGTGATATAAAGACCCTGAGCTGAAATATCAGCCCGGGCAAGATTACTTAGAATACAATTCGACGATAAGCTGCTCCTTGATGTTCTCAGGAACACTCTCCCTTTCTGGATATGCTACAAAAGTTCCAGATAGTGCATTCTCATTGAAATCAACCCATCCAATCTTTGGATTTTTGGGTCTCATCAACGCTTTGAAGCTTTCGCTTTCTTTGCTCTTTCCAGCAACGGTGATCACATCACCCGGCTTCAATTGGAAAGAAGGAATGTTGACAACCACGTCGTTTACCATGATGTGCTTGTGTGAAACCAACTGACGTGCAGCGGGTCTTGAAGGAGCAATCCCCATGCGGTATACAGTATTGTCCAAGCGAGCCTCCAACAATTTGATGAGGTTTTCACCAGTAACACCTTTCAGACGGGCAGCTTCCTCAAAAGTCTTGCGGAACTGACGCTCCAACACACCATATGTGTATTTTGCTTTTTGTTTTTCTTTCAACTGAATAGCATACTCTCCGAGTGACTTGCGTTTGCGTTGCGCACCATGCTGTCCGGGAGGGTTGCTGTTTTTGTCGAGATACTTTCCATTGCCCAGAATGGGTTCTCCGAAGATTCTCGAAATTTTTGTTTTGGGTCCAGTGTAACGAGCCATAGTTTTTTGTTTTGATTTTTTAGTTTAGACAGCAGATTATGAAAAAATCAAAAAACTGAATCTGTTGTCCTTTATAAATAATTGATTATACACGACGCTTTTTAGGAGGACGGCAACCATTGTGCGGCAATGGAGTGATGTCCTTGATCATAACCACTTCGATTCCGGAGTTTGCCAACGCACGGATGGCACCTTCTCTACCTGCACCGGGACCTTTAACGTATACATCCACTCTCTTCAATCCTGCCTCCGTAGCTACCCTTGCAGCATCCTGCGCAGCCATCTGTGCAGCGTATGGGGTATTCTTCTTGGAACCTCTGAATCCCATCTTACCTGCACTGCTCCAGGAAATAACCTGTCCCGACTTGTTAGTTAAACTGATGATGATGTTGTTGAAAGTGGCGTTGATGTGTGCATCTCCGAAACTGTCTACTTTCACCACTCTTTTCTTCGCAGCTGCTTTAGCGCTGGTTTGTTGTTGTGCCTTGGCCATAATTTTTTAAAATAGGTACTCTAAATGTTGTCAGTCTTTTCAGACCCTGTTCAATCCTCTCCTGCACATGGTTTCCGGCATTGAACAGTTGAATGGGTGCATATAATTACTTCTTAGGCGCCTTTTTCTTACCAGCAACTGTCTTTCTCTTACCTTTTCTGGTACGAGAGTTGGTTTTGGTTCTCTGACCTCTCACTGGCAATCCTTTACGGTGACGAAGTCCGCGGTAGCAGGCTATGTCAAGCAAACGCTTGATAGACATCTGAACCTCAGAACGAAGCTGTCCTTCAACTTTGAATTCATTGGTGATGATGTTCCTGATTGCATTCAGTTCATCGTCATTCCACTGGTTCACTTTTTTATCGTAGTTGATGTTGGCTTTATCAAGAATGTACTGTGCAGTTGCACGTCCAATTCCGAATATGTATGTGAGACCAATCTCACCTCTTTTGTTCTTTGGCAAATCTATACCTGCTATACGAGCCATATATATTTTTGAATTTTAGCTTTTGAAATGTTGATTAACCTTGACGCTGCTTAAATCTGGGATTCTTTTTGTTGATGACGTACAACTTTCCTTTGCGACGTACAATCTTGCAGTCTGCACTACGCTTTTTGATGGATGCTCTAACTTTCATATCTCTAATTTTTCCTCCGAAGAGTGTTGTTTACTTGTACCTAAAAATGATTCTTCCCCTTGTCAAATCGTATGGACTCATCTCAACTCCCACTTTATCACCCGGTAAAATTCGGATATAGTGCATCCTCATTTTGCCTGAGATGGTAGCAAGGATTTCATGCCCATTTTCCAATTTCACCTTGAACATTGCATTGCTGAGTGCTTCTACAATTATTCCGTCTTGCTTGATGAGATCCTGTTTGGCCATAGTTTTTGGGAGCGCAAAGATAAGAAAATCAACGTAATTTGAAAAATAAGTTGACATTATTTAACGCCTATCATAACCCAAAACCAAATTTGGATTAGTCTGCTGATTATCAATTATTTGTAAAAATAGGCCTGAAAAACACGTTCTTACATACCCGGGAAGAGCGGTCTACCGATTTCTCTGAACGGCCAGGGGATGGAAATGAGTATCAGAACGAGGGCAACCAAGAAATAACGGAAGGCCTTTTTGAACTTATCAACATCGGAAACGGACTTCTTAGACATGCCATATCCCAAGGTAATCAGCACAATGGCTAGAATCATTGTTACTGGATGTTCCATTTGATAAAATCTGAGGGTGGCATCCTTCATCATCGATACGCCTTCTGGTTTTACGAAAGTGAACAATCCGAACCTGCCGAGCGTCCACTGATACAATCCCAATAAAAGGGTGATGTGTGCTGAAATCATGGTGAACAACCAGATTTTCTTATCTCCTGCTGAAAAAGTTTTATTTGACTTCCAACCGTTGTATGATTGTAAGACCGACAATACAAGCAACACCAGAATAACCCAACGCAACAAATTATGTAAATGCAACAAGCCTGTTTCCATAAACTGATTTTTATTGGATCAAATGTAAAACAACCTGGTCATATTTGATCAAGCTTTCTGAGTAACTTGCAGCATGCCCCCACTCTCCTTTCAGATTGAAAAAAAGGATCCGCATTCGAAAGCGCGGACCGGAACAATCGCAACAGATCATGGCACCATTCAAACACCCATTTTCATGCCGGTTGGAACCGCGGGGACTGTCAAAGCAGTGACGCAACAACAACTGGAGGAAAATGTAAAAGCTGCAATCATTCTGGGGAATACCTACCATCTTTACTTGCGACCAGGATTGGATGTGCTGCAATCTGCAGGTGGTTTGCATAAATTCAACGGATGGGAAAAACCAATTCTAACAGACAGTGGCGGATACCAAGTTTTCTCTCTTGCCTCTAACAGAAAAATCAATGAAGAAGGGGTGGTCTTTCAAAGCCATATCGACGGATCTAAACATCTGTTTACCCCGGAAAAAGCAATGGATATCCAACGTGTCATTGGCGGTGATATCATCATGGTATTCGATGAATGTCCCGCTTATCCCAGTGAATATGCGTACGTGAAAAATTCAATGGAACTCACACACCGTTGGCTAGACCGTTGCTTCCACCGCTTCAATGAAACTGAGGGCCTGTATGGATATGATCAAAATTTATTTCCCATCGCGCAAGGCGGCACTGAAAAAGATCTCAGAAAAGCTTCATGTGAATACATTGCTTCGAAACAAGCTGTGGGAAATGCAATTGGAGGACTGAGCGTTGGTGAACCAACTCAACTGATTTATGAAATGTGCGCATGGTCATGTGAATATCTGCCAGAGAACAAACCCAGGTACTTGATGGGTGTCGGAACACCGCAAGATTTGCTGGAATGTATTTCATTTGGTGTAGACATGTTTGACTGTGTGATGCCAACCAGAAATGGTAGAAATGAGATGCTCTTCACTTCAGAGGGAATCATCCACATAGACAATAAAAAATGGGAATTCGATCACGCTGTAATTGATCCCGCACTGGATAACAATGTCTCCAATTTTTACTCAAAATCTTACTTGAGACACCTGATCAAAAGCAAAGAGATACTGGGACTCACCATTGCAAGTATTCAGAACCTGGCTTTTTATTTATGGCTTGTCACTGAGGCAAGAAATCAAATCAACGCTGGAAGTTTTTCTAGCTGGAAAAACAACATTTTACCCATCATCACAAGACGTTTATAACAAAACTTTTTATTACATTCATGTAAAGAACTCCTGCAATGAAAATCACTCTCCCCATGCTGATGCTTCTTGCATTTTCCACTTCCACTGTTATTGCACAAGACAAAGATCTTTTTGAAAAACAACTGTTCATATCGGGTGAAGACACACTGCCATGCAGAATTCTCACACCCATCAATTTTGATGCAAGCAAAAAATATCCGTTGCTGATTTTTTTACATGGTGCTGGCGAGAGAGGCAGTGACAATGAAGCCCAGCTGACATGGGGCGCTGATGTTTTTCTTGATTCTCTGAACCGCATAAAGTTTCCGGCAATTGTGATTTTCCCTCAATGTCCTGCAAACGACAAATGGTCAGAATACAACAAGAACTCACTCAAAGACAGTACTGGATATGAATTTTCAGACGTTGCAGCCATCAGAAAACCCCTGAAACTTGTCAGTGACTTCATAGATACATTGTTGCAGTCAAATCAGATTGATAAAAAAAGAGTGTATATCGGAGGACTCTCCATGGGCGGCTTTGGAACGTTGGAATTGTTATGGAGAAAGCCACAAACTTTTGCAGCAGCGTTTCCTATATGTGGTGCAACCAATCCAAATAAATTGAAAGAATACCGGAAAAATCTTCCCATTTGGATTTTTCATGGTGACAAAGACGCTGTCATTCATGTTTCAAATAGCAGGTTGATTTACGGCATCCTCAAAAAAACAAATCCCAACGCAAAGTATACCGAGTACGCGGGCGTAAATCACGACAGCTGGAAGAATGCATTTGCAGAGCCCCAACTACTGAATTGGTTGTTTGCTCAAAAAATGAGCACTGCAAAATAATTTTTACTTGAGATCGATGATCAAACCGAATTGAATATTTCTTCCGGGTGCAGAATTGTAAAATCTGTTGCCAAATGCATTGATGTCGAAGCCCAAAGAATATTTTTCATTGCCAATATTATCTGCCAACAAAAATATTTCAATAGGTCTGGCATGTCCTGATCTCCACCCTAGCTTCGATTGCCAGAGCCGGTATGGATCACTGAAGAAAGTATTTGCATCATTGAGCGGCATCTTGCCAACATAAATGAATTGAATATTCCAGTAGATTTTCTTTGTTATATCCATTGATAAAGTTGAAACAATCACCTTATCTGCAACACCTGTCAATTGATTGCCCGCAAAACTTGTTTGATTGTTTTTATAATTCACAAAACGAAAATCATTCAGCGTGATTGCCTGTGACCATTTAATTGATTTGAAAAATCTTTGGCGCAGCATATTTATCCAATGATACTGATACTCCAATTCAATTCCTTTCTGCTGAACATCACCTTCGTTCACAAAGTATTCTGCTCCATTGTTGTTGACCCTGCGAACAATAGCATTTTTGAGATCAAATTGGAAAAGCGAAGCCTGCATAAAAAATTTATTTCTCCATGCACTCACTTTCAGACCAACTTCCTTGTTCCAGCCATACTCGGCCTGGAGTCCGCTGTATATCCCCCCAGCAGACGGACGGATTTCTGCGATGGAAGGTGAAGAATATCCTTTTGACAATTGCCCAAACAATGAAATATTTTTCATAGGTGCCAACAGCAGTGCAAACCTGGGCAGCAGTTGACGGTTGAAATCCAACTCCTTCAAACCAGTAGAGGGGATTCCTAGTGTTCTTTCAATTGAATAAAAAAAACGATTGATGCTGAGACCAGACTGAATCTGCAAGTACTCCAACGGCTGCAGATTCAATTGTGTAAATGCGAATTGCTGCCTGGCAACAAGTTCATCTGTTACCTTATTTCCGTCTGGAGTACCCTTGTTGTTTCCACTGCTGTCAATCGCATACTCCCCTTTTTGAATTTCAAAACCGCTGACCCATTGGAGTGGAATCGGCAAATTATCTTCGTAGACTATCTTAGAGCGAAGTCCCAGGTTATACTCCCTCCTTTTTTCATAATTGGTAATGAAAGGATTTCTGAATCTTGTAAGTCCGTTTGTTACAGAACTCACTGTCTTCCATTTTGAACTTATCTGATAGGTATTGGAGAAACCGACAAATGCTGTTTTGTTGTAAATAGCAGTCCTTTGATCAACTACAGAAGGCAAAGTTGCAGTTGCTGGTCTGGATTGCCTTGGATTGGCATTGAACTGGGCAAGGGTGAGTCCTCCAGGTGTTTGATAAAAAAGATCAGCATAAAACAAAATCAAATCAGTTGAAACTTTTTCATTGCTTTTGATGCGCATATTCAGCTGGATATTGTCTTTGCGCATCTTGCTTTGTACTCTGTAACCATTGGATTGAAAATGTCCCTGCAAAAAGTTAAGCTGAACATCCTTTGATTGGTATTGATATTGAATTGACTGCTGAAGGGTGCCAAAACTTCCACCCAACAAGCGCAATTTCAAATCGCTGCTGTCTTTTGACTTTCCGAAACCATTGAGTAAAACTGCCCCGCCAGTGCCTGCTCCATATAAACTTCCTGATGGACCCTTGATCAATTCGATTCCGTTGACGGCATGTATATCCAACAGATTCATGTATGTATTTCCGCCGGCATCAGTCAGAATAAAATCGTCGTAATACACTTTTACATTTCTGATTCCGAATGGCGATCTCAGCAAACTTCCGCGGATGGACAAACGATAGCTTCCGGGTGACCGCTCCTCCATCCTGACACCACTGGCTGTATTGAGCGCAGGCAGCAAGGAAAATGCTGAATTTGCATTCAGGGTTTGTTTGCCAATATGTACAATAGTAGCTGGCGTGTTGAGAAGTGACTTGTTTGACTCAAAGCCTTTGACAACGACTGCATCCAATGCAGCAGTATCAACTTTTTCCTGCGAGACGATGTTGAGAGATAAAAGGATTGAAAAGACGAATATTATTCTTTTCAAGGGTATCATCTACTTTTGAATGTACATCACTTCTTTGATCAACTTGACAGTTCTTGCAACGTCGGGAAGATATGCAGCAACAAGATTGGGAGCATAGTGCATTGGTGCATCTGCAGCGGTGATTCTTCTGATGGGAGCATCCAAATAATCAAAGCCTTCTTTTTGAATCCTGTAAGTAATTTCAGATGATACAGAAGCGAATGGCCACTGCTCTTCGACTATAACGAGTCGATTTGTTTTTTTGACACTTTCCAAGATGGTCATCCAGTCAAGTGGACGTATGGTTCTCAAATCAATTACTTCCGCGCTGATGCCTTCCTTTTCAAGTTCTTCTGCAGCACCCAAAGCAACCTTCATCATTTTGTTGAATGATACGACGGTAACATCTCTTCCTGCTCTTTTGATATCAGCTTTACCAATTGGAATGAGGTATTCTTCTTCAGGCACTTCTCCTTTGTCACCATACATCACCTCACTTTCCATGAATATAACCGGATCATCATCGCGGATGGCACTTTTCAACAATCCCTTCGCGTCATATGGATTTGAAACAGATATGACTTTGAGTCCGGGTATATTGGCATATAAACTTTCAAATGCGGTTGAGTGCTGTGCGCCCAATTGTCCGGCTGATCCATTGGGACCGCGGAATACAATTGGACATCCAACTTGTCCACCACTCATGGCCAACATCTTGGATGCAGTATTTAAAATTTGATCGAGGGGCAGCACGGCAAAGTTCCATGTCATGAATTCAACAATGGGTCTCAAACCATTTTGAGCAGCACCTACTGCAACAGCAGTGAATCCCAACTCAGCAATGGGCGTATCAATCACACGCTTGGGACCAAACTCGTCCAACATACCCTGACTAACCTTGTATGCACCATTGTACTCAGCTACTTCTTCACCAAGAATGAAAACCCTATCATCTCTTCTCATTTCCTCTTGCATGGCCTCCCTGAGTGCTTCACGAAACGCAATGATTCTTGACATAAAGTACTGTTTAAAAGAGTTGCAAAAATATTGCAGAATGAGGACTTCTGCAAATTTGTGGACATGGTGGCCTACAACAGCTATTTTTGATACAAAATCGCTGCTGAATGCGGCTGCAATTGGATTTCGGTATTGACTGCTGTACCAGTAGCAGAGATCTGATTGTTCAGTACAAAAGCCGACCAGCTTCCAGCTGGAATCGTTGCATGTTGCGCTTTGCTGTTACCGTTGAACAAGACAAAAATCTTGCTCCATTCATCACCAGCTGCCTTTCCATTGATCTCATAACCAACAAGTCCGTTTTCCCCTTGCTTAAAATCAATCAATGAGGCTATTTCCTTTTGCGTTGTCAACCTAAATGCTGGATGATCTTTGCGCATGGAAATGAGTGCACGGACATATTGAAATACATCAGAGTTGTCTGCCTTGTCGAACCAATTGATTTTATTTATGTCATCAGAGGAATTGAATGAGTTTTCGACACCTTTCTTGGATCGCAAAAATTCTGTTCCTGCATGCAAAAATGGAATCCCTTGAGAAGTCAGAACAATGGTCAACGCAAGTTTGTGCATTTCTCTTCTGGCAATTACAGTATCATCAGCATTGGAGATCGCCCATTTATCCCACAAAATATTGTTGTCGTGGCAATCCACATAACTGATGACCTGTGAAGGATTTTTGGCATAGGGCGCTTTTGAATAATTCACTTTTGAGTAATCAACCTGTGGATGTTCACAGGCTGCAGTGATGCCAAATTTGATGGACTCCTCCATGCCAGTTTTCCCGCTTGCAAATCCACGGTCCAATGGCTCAAACACACTTCCTTTGATGGCGTCTCGCAGATCATCGCTGAATACTGCGATATTGGACAACTGATATGCATTTTTTTTCAAGGCCCTTTGTGAATCAGGCAAAGGCGATGACCCGGCAGTCCACCCTTCTCCATATAATAATATATCCGGTTTGATGGCTCTTAGCTCGTTGGATATCATGTTCATTGTTTCGATGTCGTGAATGCCCATCAAATCAAACCTGAATCCATCGATATGATATTCTTTTACCCAATACTTGAGCGACTCCAACATGAATTTTCTCATCATTGGTCTTTCACTTGCTGTTTCATTTCCGCAGGCAGATGCATTTGAAAAAGAACCATCCTCTTTTTGTCTGTAATAATATCCTGGTACCAACTGATTGAAATAAGAATTTTCGGTAAACATGGTATGATTGTATACAACATCCATCACAACGCGGATCTTTTTCTGATGCAGCGCCTTCATCATTTCCTTGAACTCTTTGATTCTAGTCACCCCATCATCTGGATTGCTGGAGTATGATCCTTCAGGTGTGTTGTAATTCAGTGGATCATATCCCCAATTGTATTGATTGCTGTCTTTTTTGCTTTCATCAATGCTGTAAAAATCATATACCGGTAACAGATGCACATGTGTAACACCCAACTCCTGCAAATGATCCAATCCTGTTTGAACTCCAGCAATATTCATGGATGCAGCTTCAGTAAGTCCAAGGTATTTCCCTCTGGTCTGTACACCGCATTGTTTGTCGATTGTAAAATCACGGACATGCATTTCATATATCACTGCATCCGTTGGGAGTCCGCCTAACTGGCTCGAAAGATTTTTCCTATTGCTGAATAATGGAGATCGATCCAAGTCCCAATCGCGCGGATTGGTTGTCTTCAAATCAATAACTACTGCTCTCCTGCCATTGGTTCCAACTGCCTTTGCATATGGATCTGGAACTTCATTCAACCATTTTCCGTGGGAGTAAATTTTAAAAACATAATACACTCCTTTCAGGTTTCTTGAAATGGTTTTGGTCCAGGTACCCTGTACGCCCCTCTGCATTTCTATGGTTTCAATCGGAGTTCCGCCCAATGCATTTTTGTACAGTAGCAACAAAGCTTTTTCTGCAGTCGGACTCCATATTTTAAATGTGGATGCAGAAGTTGAATAGTTCAATCCCAAATCATTGCCTTGATATACAGGATATTTTTCCGGATTGAAAAACTGACTAAAACCAAAAAAACTGTGGATCATGATGAAAAGGGTGATAACAATTTTTTGCATGTAAAATGAATTGTATTGCAAACTAATGAATTTCGGGAGCAAGCGACCAATGTGCGGGTGATCTCCACAATCCTGAGAGCAACAGTTCGCGCATGAAGAAAAATTCCTTTGGCAGTCTGTCGAACATTTTAGAGAAGAGTTCTTCATGTGCAAGTATTTCTGTTTTCCATGCCTCTCTGTCAACTTCCATCACTTTATCATATTGTTCTGGTGTAAACTTCAATTCACCCCAATCAATGTCTACGTATTTGGGCATCCACCCAATGGGGCTTTCTATTGCCGATACCTCTCCATTGACTCTTTCTACGATCCATTTCAACATGCGCATATTATCTCCAAATCCCGGCCATGTAAAATTTCCCTGCTCATCTTTCCGGAACCAGTTGACGCCAAAAATTCTCGGTGGATTGGGAAGATTTCTACCAAACTGCAACCAATGGTTGAAGTAATCGGCCATGTGATAACCGCAGAATGGCAACATCGCGAATGGATCCCTTCTTACTTTTCCAATATCACTAAAAGCAGCTGCAGTGGTCTCAGAGCCCATGGTAGCAGCCATGTACACACCATAATTCCAATTAAAAGCTTGATAAAGCAATGGAATGGTGGTGCTTCTTCTTCCGCCAAAAATAAAAGCGCTGATGGGAACTCCGTTTGGATGCTCCCATGCAGCATCAATGCTTGGACACTGATGTGCGGGGGCAGTGAAACGTGCGTTTGGATGGGCAACAGGCTGACCACTTGATGGATCATGCAATTCCCCTTTCCAATTCTTGATGCCCTTCGGTACTTCTTTGGTCAATCCCTCCCACCAAACATCACCCTCTGGTGTGATACCAACATTGGTGAAGATGCTGTTTTTTGAAAGTGCTGCAATGGCATTTGGATTGGTTTTTGCATTGGTTCCTGGGGCTACCCCAAAGTATCCGTATTCTGGGTTGATGGCATAGAGTCGCCCGTCTTTGCCTGGTTTGATCCATGCAATATCATCTCCCACTGTTGTGACTTTCCAACCTTTCATATCCCCCGGTGGAATCAACATGGCAAAATTTGTTTTACCGCATGCACTTGGAAATGCAGCAGCAACGTATGTTTTGCGACCATGCGGATCTTCCACACCAAGTATAAGCATGTGCTCTGCCAACCATCCTTCTTCCTTTCCCATCACCGAAGCAATGCGCAGTGCAAAGCATTTTTTTCCAAGCAATGCATTTCCTCCATATCCGGAACCGTAGGAAACAATTGAACGGTCTTCGGGATAATGAACAATGTATTTAACAGTAGGATTGCAAGGCCATGGAACGTCTTTTTGTCCGGGTTGCAATGGAGCACCGAGAGAATGCAAACACTTGATGTATTCTCCCTCTTCACCAATCAGATCCAGTACTTTTGATCCTACCCTTGTCATGATATGCATATTGACCACCACATAGGGCGAATCAGAAACCTGTACGGCCATTTTTGCAAGCGGTGACCCCAATGGTCCCATGCAAAAAGGAATCACATACATGGTTCTGCCTTGCATGGAGCCCCTGAACAGTGCTTTCATTTTTGCTTTCATTTCTTTGGGATCTACCCAGTTGTTCGTAGGACCCGCATCTTCTTTTCTTCTGCTGCAAATGAATGTTTTGTCTTCGACCCTTGCCACATCGCTCGGATCGGAGTTGCAAGCATATGAATTGGGCCATCTATCTTGATTGAGTTTTGTGAAAGTCCCGTTCTGCACCAACAGACTGCACATCTGATTGTATTCTTCTGTTGAGCCATCGCACCAATGAATGCTATCGGGTGTGCAGACCTCCGCCATTTCTTTGACAAAATTGATCAGGTCTTGATTTTTCAGTTCCTTGGGTTGATTCGTTTTCATGGGGGTAAAATTTCTACTGCAAAATTACTTGAAATGCAGTTCAGACTTCCTTTATTTCTACACTGTAAATCAACATTCTGTGCAAAAAAATTCATTAACTTAGTAACCGAACTTCCCAGCCAATGAAATCCAAATTCATTCAACTCATCCAAACAAAGAAGATATATTTCCTCTCACTGGCTTTGATCTCATTGCTATGTGCAACAGGATTTTTTGTGATGAGAGAAAAATCCGTCGATCAGGCTATACCTGATGTAGTGGATTTCAATTTTCACGTAAGACCCATTTTATCTGACAGATGTTTTAAATGCCATGGACCTGACGCTAACAAAAGAGAAGCCAATCTTCGCTTGGACACCGAAGAAGGTGCATTTGCAGCACTCAAGGATGATCCATCACGTCATGTGATTGTTCCCGGCGATCCAATGGCATCTGCATTGTATACAAGAATAGTTTCATCAGACACATCCGAAATGATGCCTCCACCATCTTCCAACCTTGCATTGAGCAAGAGAGAGATTGCCATCCTGAAGAAATGGATTCAACAAGGAGCCAAGTACAAGAAACATTGGGCATTCATTGCACCTGTAAAATCCAGCGTTCCTGATGTAGACGACGATTACAATCCACGCAATGAAATAGATCATTTTATTTTCAAAAAACTAGAAGAAGTCGGATTGGACCCGAATGAAGAAGCAGAGAAAGAAACATTGCTGAAAAGGGTGAGCATGGACATCACGGGATTGCTTCCTTCCATCGAAATGCAAGAAAAGTTTTTAAGCGATCAATCACCCGATGCCTACGAAAAAATAGTTGATGAACTGCTGTCAAGCAAACATTACGGTGAAAAAATGGCCATACCCTGGATGGACCTTGCCAGATATGCCGACAGCCATGGTTACCAGGATGATGGATACAGAACCATGTGGCCATGGAGAGATTGGGTGATTCATGCCTTCAACCAAAACTATCCTTACTCAACATTCATCACATGGCAATTAGCTGGCGATTTACTGCCCAACCCTACAAAAGAAATGTTATTGGCCACCGGATTCAACAGAAACCATAAAATTACCCAGGAAGGTGGGGTCATTGATGAAGAATACAGAATTGAATATGTGACCGACAGAACAAATACGTTTGGAAAAGCATTCATGTCGATTACACTTGAATGCGCCAAATGCCACGATCATAAGTACGATCCAGTCTCCCAAAAAGATTATTACAGCATGTTCGCCTTTTTCAATCAAGTGCCTGAAAAAGGATTGGTAGGTGATATTCAACTCGCATCCCCCGGCGATCCACCCAACATGAAGATCACCACGGAGGATGTAAAGACGGTGATGAATTTTATTAATAAAAAAGATACTTCTCCTGTTGTGGTGATGGTGATGAAGGACAGCATGGGTATTCGTCCAACACAACTGCTGCGAAGGGGCAATTATGATCAGCCGGCAGATACGGTTGACATGAATACGCCCACCAGCATACTGAGCTTCAACACGAAAAAATTTGAAAAAAACAGATTGGGATTGGCAAAGTGGATGATTGATCCTAAGAATCCGCTTACCGCAAGAGTTTTTGTAAACAGAATTTGGAATGAGTTTTTTGGAAAAGGATTGGTAAAAACCGTTGGTGATTTTGGCATGCAGGGAGAATTGCCCAGCCATCCTGAATTGCTTGACTGGATGTCGGTTGACTTCATGGAGAAGGGATGGGACATCAAGCGTTTGGTGAAAATGATTGTTACATCAACCACCTACAGACAAAGCACCAAACGAACAACAGATAAACTTCAAACAGATCCAGAAAACAAATACTTGAGTTATTATCCAAGATTGAGACTCAGTGCCGAACTGCAAAGAGATCTGATCCTTTCTGCTGCAGGTATCTTGAACAAAGAGATTGGCGGACCAAGTGTGAAACCATATCAGCCCAAAGGTGTTTGGGAATCAACCACATCAGGCCGCGGTGAGCTCGCAAAGTATGTGCAGGACAAAGGAGATAAACTATACAGAAGAGGTTTGTACAACTTCATCAAACGTACAGCTCCCCCGCCTGCTCTGCTGATCATGGATGCCAGTACAAGAGACCAATGCGAAGTAACTCGATCAAGAACAAATACTCCACTGCAAGCGTTGGTACTGATGAACGACCCGCAAATATTGGAAGCTGCAAGAGTGCTGGCGCAGAACATCGCCAACCTGCAACTGACCGAAAAAGAGAAATTGAAAAAACTGTTTCAGCTGATTCTCTGCAGAAAACCCAACGACAGTGAAATGGAAATGCTTCAGCAATATTATACACAGGAAAAAAATAGATTCAATCAAAACAAAATAAAAGCAGCGTCATTTATCAAAGCTGGAGAGTACAATCAGATCAAAACAAAAGATTTGGGTGAAACAGCCGCATTGATGCAAGTCAATCAACTTTTATTCAACCTTGACGAAACAACTGTAAAATGAAAATGGAACAGCAAGAAAAGGAATTCAGGTTAAATGTCACCCGACGACATTTTTTAACCAAAGCTGGATTGGGAATGGGCGGTGCAGCATTGGGAGGACTCCTTTTCAAAGATCAATTCATAGGGGCCGAATCGCAGGCTGCCATGCAATTGGGTGTTGCACAGTTTGCACCCAAAGCAAAAAGAATCATTTATCTCTTTCAAAACGGAGCTCCCTCTCAATTGGAAACCTTTGATTACAAACCATTGTTGAATAAGATGCATGGAGCAGAACTTCCGGCATCCATCAGAATGGGACAACGATTGACAGGCATGACTTCCAACCAGGAGAAATTTCCACTTGTTGGATCCACGTTCAATTTTGCACAGCATGGTCAGTCAGGTGCCTGGGTTTCAGAATTGTTTCCGCACATGGCAGCCATCGTTGATGATCTTTGTTTTATCAAAACGATGCATACAGAAGCCATCAACCATGATCCTGCTTTGACGTTTTTTCAAACCGGCGCACAACAGGGAAACAGACCCAGCATGGGCGCATGGATGAGCTATGGATTGGGTAGCGAAAATTCAAATCTCCCCTCCTACTGCGTTTTGCTTTCAAGAGGAAGAGGAAACGGACAGGGAGTGTATTCAAAATTATGGACCAATGGATTTCTGGACAGTGTCCACCAAGGTGTTGTGTTCAGCAGTGGAGAAGATCCGGTGTTGTATCTCAATAATCCGGAAGGGCATGACAAACAAAACAGAAGAGACATGCTGGATATGTTGGCTAAATTCAATGCAGCATCTTTCGAAAACATCGGTGACCCAGAAATCAAAACAAGGATACAACAATATGAAATGTCGTATCGCATGCAAAGTGCTGTTCCTGAATTAACTGACTTCAGCAAAGAATCCAACAGCACCATCAAACTCTATGGGCCCGATTGCCTGGTTCCGGGCACCTACGCAGCAAACTGTTTGCTGGCCAGAAAATTATCAGAGTCAGGCGTTCGCTTTGTACAATTGTATCACCAAGGGTGGGATACACATGGCAACCTAGAGGGCGATATGCGCATGCAGGCAGAAGATGTAGACCGTGCAAGTGCTGGCTTGATCAAAGATCTCAAGCAAAGAGGATTGTTAGATGAAACGCTTATCATATGGGGTGGTGAATTCGGAAGAACCAACTATTGCCAAGGTGCATTGACAAAGGACAGCTATGGAAGAGATCATCATCCGAAATGCTTTTCATTGTGGATGGCAGGCGGCGGAACAAAACCAGGAACCGTTTATGGAGAAACCGATGAATTTGGATACAATATCGTGAAAGACCCAGTAAGCGTACACGATTTTCATGCAACGGTGCTGCACCTCATGGGCATCAACCATGAGCAGCTGACTTATAAACATCTTGGTAGAAGATACCGTCTGACAGATATTGCCGGAGAAGTTGTACAAGGAGTGATTGCATGATGAAACAAAATCAGCTACACGTTCATATCATAGGATCATTGTTGATGCTCTTGCAGGCATTGATGCTTGTATTGTGCATTGTTTCACTGAATGATATCCCATGGTGGCTGAAACAGCTTGGACACCTGCATCCTGTCCTGCTGCACCTTCCCATTGCATTCATCTTTCTGCTGCTGCCATTGTCATTTATTTTCAAAAAAGATAGTGATCAAGAACGATTGTTCATTTCGTATTTTCTACATTATACTGCCTTGTTTGCAACCATTACGGCATTGTTGGGTCTCTTGTCTGCTTCTTCCAATGAATACGACCCGGATATATTACTGAAGCACAAATGGCTCAGCATTTCAACTGCGCTCTTATCACATCTGCTGATTTATATATTTCAAATCAGTCATCGCAAAAGAAGTTTATGGATCACAGCTGTATCTACAACAGTCACAGTGATGATGGTTGGGAGTCACTTTGGCGGCAGTCTAACACATGGCGAAGACTATCTGAATTTTGATAAAGAAGAAAAAAATACCAAAGCGTTCATGCCATTGAGCGACTCAACACTTATTTATCAAGATCTTGTTCAAACTGTACTCATAAACAAATGTATAGAATGTCACAATGAGAAGAAAATGAAAGGGGGACTGAATTTGAACTCCTATGCTTCCTTTCAAAAAGGAGGTAAAACGGGTGCTGCATTTGCAGTTGGAGATCCAGATCAAAGTCTTTTTATCCAACGGGCACTCCTGAATATAGATGACAATAAACATATGCCTCCAAAGGGCAAGATGCAATTGACACAAGAAGAACTCTTTCTGTTCAAGGAGTGGACAAAAAGAAATGCAGATACACTTTTGCAATTCCACCAAATTGACTTGAAAGACACCTTGCATGCCATCCTGTCTAAAATGGTAGAGGTGAAGTCAATTGAAAACACAGCCAAGGTGTATCCATTCTCAAAAGCAGTTGATGACAATATTCAATCATTGAATTCTCCTTTTAGAAGAATCATGCCGGTGGATATAAACTCCCCTGCCCTGGTTGTAAAATTTTATTTGAAAGAGAAATTCTCCCTGCAGTTGTTGGAAGAATGTTCACCCATTGCAAAACAGGTTATAGAAATCAATCTGTCGTCCATGCCTGCAGATGATGCAGTCTTCAAACATCTTTCCATGTTTGAAAACCTTGAAAAATTGAACTTGAATGGAACAATGATCAGTGGAAAGCAACTCTCATCATTGAAATCCAACAAACATCTATCATCCATTAAACTTGCCAATACTGCTGTACGCGCAAATGAAATTGAAACGCTGGGAACACTGCCATCTTTACAATCAGTTTACTTGTGGAACAGCCAGGTGACGAGTGATGAGATTACGCTGCTTCAAAAAAAATATTCAAGCATAAAATGGGATATTGGCTATATACCGGATGAAAAAGAATTGCTGAAGCTAACACCTCCTTCAACTGCAAATGCAGAAAAGATGATTCTTGATCCAGGTGAACTTGTTCAGTTGAAACATCCACTTCCGGGTGCACAAATAAAATATACCACAGATGGATCGGTTCCTGATTCATCCAATGGAATGATCTATACAAAACCATTTAATATCAGTGGACTCACACAGATCAACGCCATTGCCGTATCAGATGGTTGGATGTCGAGCAACCCCTCCAACTTTACCTATTTCCTTAAAGGAGCAAAAGTAGACTCAGCTGTGTTGATCCATCGCCCAGCTGATAGATACAAGTCAAACGGATCTGTTGCACTGATTGATTTCAACAAGGGAATAACTACAAATTTGAATTTGAACTGGCTGGGATTCAGGGATGAGACGATGAAAGCTGGATTTTATTTTAGTCAGCCTGCCGTTATCAAGCAAGCTGTATTGAGCATAGCAGACAACACGTATTCCTATGTATTTCCACCTGAAAAAATCATCATAAAAGGAGGCAGCAACAAATCAAACTTAAAAGTGATTGGGTCTTTTAGTCCCATTCAACCAAAAGCTCAACGAAACGCTGGTATCATCCCAATTACAGTCCAGCTAATCCCTGGCCTTTATCCCTTCATCGAAGTGGAGGCCATCAATCTGCAGCGACTTCCTCCATGGCACCCTGGCAAGAAAGAAAAAGGATGGGTGTTTGTCGATGAGGTCTTTTTCTATTAATTTCACGGGTTCATATATTTTTTTGATCTCTCAGCAAACCATACAGGAAATCCAAAGCCGGATTGACATCATGGATGTCGTTGGCAACTTCGTGAAACTGAAAAGAAGGGGTACCAACTACCTCGGACTATGCCCATTTCACAATGAAAAAACGCCCTCTTTTACCGTTTCTCCTTCAAAAGAAATTTACAAATGCTTTGGTTGTGGGAAAAGTGGCAATGCGATCGGATTTGTCATGGATCATGAAAAATTCACCTATCCGGAGGCGCTCAAATGGCTGGCCAACAGATACAATGTCGAAATTGAGGAAACAGAAAGCAGTCCCGAATACAAAGAACAACAACAGGTAGCGGACAGTCTTCACATCATCAATCAATTTGCTGCCAAATATTTTTCCAAGCAATTGTTGGAATCAGAGGAAGGCCAATTGAATGCGCTTGAATACCTCAAAGAAAGAGGATTCAATGATGCAACCATTGAAAAATTTCAAATCGGTTATTGTCCGGAGACTGGTGATGCATTCACCAAGGAAGCCATCAAACAACAATACAGCAGTGAATTGTTGAAGAAAAGCGGATTGACTGCAGAGCGAAATGGTCAATTGGTCGACAACTACCGGGGAAGAATAATATTCCCCATCCACAATCAAAGCGGAAAGATCATTGGATTTGGAGCAAGGGTTATCGGCAGCAGTGATCGCGGACCCAAATACATCAACACACCAGAGAATGAGCTCTATGTAAAAAGTAAAATTCTCTATGGTTCCTATTTTGCAAGACATCCGATTGACAAAGCAGACGAGTGTTTTTTGGTGGAAGGATATACTGATGTTACTGCCATGCACCAGGCTGGAGTTGAAAATGTAGTTGCATCCGGCGGTACTTCCCTCACCCCTGATCAATTAAGACTGATCAGGAAGTACACCAACAATCTTACGATTATTTATGATGGTGACAATGCCGGCATCAAGGCTGCACTGAGGGGATTGGATCTTGCCATTGAAGAGGGATTGAATGTACAATTGGTATTGATCCCTGACAAGGAAGATCCTGACAGCTATGTGAAAAAAGTCGGTGCAGATGCATTCAGGGCTTTTGTAAAGGAACATAAAAAAGATTTCATTCTCTTTCAACTGGATATTTCATTGCAGGATGCAGGTTCCGACAGCAACAAGAAGGCTGCTGTGGTCAATCAAATTGCAGAATCTATTTCCAAATTGAACCGTGCAGAAGATTTCACCAGGCAGCAAGACTATATCAAGCGTTGTTCACACTTGTTGAAAATTGATGAACAGGGACTCACAGCGCTTGTCCAGAAATTTAGCAGAGAAAAAATAGGCAAAGAAGAAAAGAAACTACAGCGAGAAGAAGCCGGACAGGAACAGATCATTGCAGATGAACAGCAGGAAGCAGTGATTGATTTGTTGTTCAAAGATGAAATGAATGAGCAGGCTGTATTGAGATCGCTGATAGAATTTGGTTCAAAATCATGGAATGAGGAAATGACTGTTGCAGGATATATTTTCGATGAAATTGAAAAAGATGGACTAGAAGAATTGTTTGACAACAAATCACTGCTCCAGCTGCTGCAGCATTACAAATCTCTTCACTTGAATGGACAATCGCCTACCGAAAAGCATTTTTTATATCATGCAGACCCTGCCATCAACCAAATGGCTGTATCACTTTTGACAGAAAAACACAGCATCAGTCCCAACTGGGATAAATTTTACAAAGGAGAAATCCTTGGCAGAGATGATAGATACAAGGAAGAAGTCGTCTCCAGCATGACCTATCTCAAACTCAAAAAAATCAAAAGACTCATTCTGGAAAATCAGAGGGACTTGGAAAACAATCCAACTGGAGATGATATGATCATCCTCTTGCAAACACATCGCCACTTGAAGGAACTGGAGATGGAGCTGATGAAAAACATCGGGACTGTCATTTTCAAATAATCCACATTACATAGGATCCACATTGATTTGTACATGCACTGATTTGAGTGATGCCTCGCTTTGCAACATCAATACACTCTGCTGAATCATCATCCTTGCCTGTGAATTTTGTTCACTGCTCCTGGGCAGTTTCAGGAGAATTTCATAGATGTATTTAGTTCTGACACGATTGATGACCGGCTCTGCAGGACCAATCAAATAATCACCAAACGTTGAAGACAATCGATTGGCTATGAATGACGCCGCATTCAATGCCTTTGTTTTATCTGTATGCTTGAAAAATATTTGAACAAGCCGGGTGAATGGCGGATAATGAAATAATTTTCTTGATGCATATTCTTTTTCAAACATGGATGAATAGTCGTGCGCAACAACCCATTCAATGACTGGATGAGCCAGTTGTGTGCCTTGTATAATCACCCTACCTTTTTCCTGTCTCCTACCGGCCCTGCCGCTGACCTGCTCCATCAATTGAAAGGCTCTCTCATTGACCCTGAAATCAGTGAATGAAAGCAATCCATCAGAATCGAGAATTCCTACCAGCATGACATTTTCGAAATCCAATCCCTTCACAACCATTTGGGTACCGACCAATATATCCATGCGTCGTTGCTCAAAATTCCTGATCAGGTCTTCATGTGCAGCTTTCCCTTTGACTGTATCTACATCCATTCTGGCAACGGTATGATTTGGAAACATCTCCTGCAAATGTTCTTCCACCTTTTCTGTTCCAAAATTCTTTTCAATCCAATTGTTTGAACCACAAGCAACACAGGTATTGAATACAGGATAGCTGGTTCCGCAATAGTGACATTGAAGTTTGTGTTGCAACTTGTGATAAGTGAGGGTAACATCACAATGATCACAATGCGGAATGTTTCCGCAGGTGCCGCAAATTTTATAAGGAGTATAACCTCTTCTGTTTTGAAAAAGAATGACCTGCTTTTGCTGGTTCAATGTATCCTCTATCGCTTGTTTGAGGGTTTCTGAAATAATTTTTCTGACCACTTTATTTCCTTCGAGCGCACGCAAATCTGCCAACTCAATTGATGGCATTTCAACACCTCCATATCGCTCGAAAAGTTCAACCAATCCGTATTTTCCCTGGATGGCTTGTGCATAAGATTCAATACTTGGGGTTGCACTTCCCAAAACAACTTGTGCATTGCATTGCTTCGCATAATAAAGAGCTGCATCCCTGGCATTATATCTAGGTGATGGCTCTTGTTGTTTGAACGAAGCATCCTGCTCTTCATCTACTATGATCAACGAGAGATTGGAAAATGGTAAAAACAGCGAGGATCTCGCTCCAAGCACAATCCTGATCTCCCCTTTTTTTACCCTGTTCCACAATTCTACCCTCTCGTTGGGATTGAATTTTGAATGATAAATGGCAATGTACCCTCCAAAATACTTCTCCAGTCTTCTTATGATTTGAGCAGTGAGCGCAATTTCAGGAAGCATATAAAGGACCTGTTTGCCTTTTTTGATTTGTTCTTCAATCAGCTGAATGTAAAGCAATGTTTTGCCGCTGGATGTGACTCCGTGCAGGAGACAAATATTTTTTTCATTTAAATGCTTCTTTACAGCACTCAATGCATTCAATTGTTTCGGGGTGAGTTCAAAATCAATCAATACCTCTTTCTCTTTGAGATGAATGCGATCAACATTTTCTTTGGTAACCAATAAAATAGCTTTATCAATCAGCCCCTTTAGTTGTGCACTGCTTGCACCGGATTTCTTGAGTAAATCAGCCTGTTTGACGACTCCATCTTTTTTGAGCAAATGGATATAGGCCAGTAACAGCTCCAGCTGTTTCGGTGCCTTGGTTGTCCACTGGTTCAACAAATTGGCAAGCGCTTCCTCATTTTGATAATTCGGATGCAGCCTGATGAAATTTTCTTTTTTAACAGTGTACTTTTCCTTGAGTGATTCCCATGCAAAGCAAACACGTTTTTCAAGGAGACTCTTTACAACGGGATACACATGCGTGATATCTAATATTTCCTGTACTTCATCCAGCTTCAATTCTTTTTTTAGCAGCAGTCCTTCTGCAACCAAGTATTCCTTGTCATCCAAATCTGTGAAGTCCTCTCCAAATTCATCATTCCAAATCAGGATCGTCTCGCTGCTCAGTTTCAAATGTGTAGGCAAAGCCGCTGCCATCACTTCCCCCTCTGAACACATATAATAATGTGCGATCCATGTCCACAGCTTCAACTGCTCCTCATACACGATCGGCTCAGGGTCAAGTATTTGAATGATGGGCTTAGGTTCGAATCCTTTTGGAGCGGCATCAGTAATGGATTTAACTACTCCTGCATACCTTTTTTTCTTTCCAAAACTAACTTCAACGCGAACGCCAGGAATGACCATTGATTCCATCGATGCAGGAACATGATAGGTATATGTTTTGGGGATGGGGATTGGTATGATGACTTCCGCGTACAAGTTGGATTATGATTGATAATATTTTTGATCGATCCAGGTAGCTTTATACTGCAAGAGTTTCTCACTCAACTTCGCTTCAACAATTTTATTCAACGCTTTGTAATCCGCATCGGGATATTGGGCAGGATCGATAGGATCCAAATAGACAGAGCGGGACTTCCCTGGAGTGAGTGTAAAAAAGTGACGGTAATGCATACGATCAAATGCATCCAAGAATATAATGGGCTGAAGAGGTTTACCGGTTTCTACAGCGAGCTTGAAGGCGCCGTCATACATTTCTTTGAGAGGAGCATCTGCCATGTTGAAAGTGCCTTCAGGAAATACCACGATAGAAATTCCTCTTGCAAGGACCTTGCGTAAATCATCCAAGCTGCGTGCCCTGTCCTCTGCACTCGAACGATCAACTGTTACTACACAAAACTTATAGATAAATCCAAAAATCGGGATTTTCAGCAGTTCTGCTTTCCCTATTGGCCGAAAATGATGTTTGACCGATAGGACAGTGATCACGGCATCTACATAAGCAATATGATTGGCGATGAATATATATTGTTGATTTGGGTCAGGGGTAGATTCGTAAATAAACGATTGATTTATACCAATCAGTTTGAACCATCCATTACCGAAAAACCTGAACAAATCATACATGATGTTTCCGCCCCTTATTCTTCCCAGCGGAAAGCAAATCAAAACACAGGGAAAAAAAATCAGAATCATCAAAATGAAGAGTGAGTAGGCATAGAGGCAATAGAGCAACTGAAAGGGAAAAAGTAGGTACTTCACTCGACAATAGATTATGTTCAAATATACACCTTAGGCGTTGTATCTTTGCTGCCTTGTGGAAACAGCCAAAACCATCGCACTGCATACCCTTGGATGCAAATTGAACTTCTCTGAAACCTCCACCCTAGGTCGTTTGATGGAGCAGGAAGGGTTTGTAAAAAAGGAGTTCGAGGATCAGGCAGATATCTATGTCATCAACACCTGCTCTGTAACAGAGAATGCTGACAAAGAGTGTCGTCAACTGGTGCGGAGAATTCAACGCAAAAATGAGAAAGCAGTTGTTGTGGTTACAGGATGTTATGCCCAACTGAAGCCAGAAGAAATTGCGAAGATTCCTGGGGTGGATTTGGTACTGGGTGCTGCTGAAAAATTCAATCTGCCCAAACACCTGAAAGATTTCACAAAAGGTGATGATACAAAAATATGCAGCTGCGACATCGAAGATGTTCATCAGTTCCATGGATCATATTCACTCACCGACAGGACCCGAACTTTCCTGAAAGTACAAGATGGATGCGATTATAATTGCTCCTTTTGCACCATCCCCATGGCAAGAGGCAAAAGCAGAAGCAATCAGATTGAACAGGTTTTGAATGATGCAACCAATCTGGCATCCAGGGGCGTGAAAGAAATTGTGTTGACAGGTGTCAATTTGGGTGACTTTGGCATCATTGATGGTAAAAGAATAACTGATTTTCATAGCCTATGTAAAGCGCTTGACGAAGTTGAAGGCATCCAGCGCTTCAGAATTTCTTCTATCGAGCCCAATTTGTTGACCGATGATTTGATTGAATGGGTCTCTGTCAGTAAAAAATTCATGCCTCACTTTCACATTCCCCTGCAAAGTGGCAGCAACAATATTCTTGGTAAAATGAGGAGAAGATACAAGAGGGAGTTATACGCTGATAAGGTTGCACAAATCAAATCACTCATGCCTGATTGCGCCATCGGTGTAGATGTCATTGTGGGATTCCCTTCAGAAGATGATGTAGCTTTTCAGGAGACCTTTGATTTTTTACATGGATTGGATGTATCCTACCTGCATGTATTTACTTATTCTGAAAGAGATCATACAAAAGCACTGGAGATCAAAGAAGTCGTTTCCGTGCAGGTTAGAAATCAGCGTAACAATATATTACGCAATCTCTCATTCCAAAAAATGCAATATTTCACCGCCTCTCAACATGGTAAAAAAAGAACAGTGCTGTTTGAGCAGGAGAATAAAAATGGAATGATGGAAGGATATACTGACAACTATATCCGCATCTCCACACCATTTCGTGCTGAATGGGTGAATCAGGAAGTAGATTGGCAGCTTTGATTACTGCTTTCTGTAATCCAATGGAGCCTTGCGATCTCCAGCAAGTGATTCATACTTGAAACTGGCTCCTCCCCTTGCTTTTTGCAACTCATCTGCAGCAGATTGAATAACAGATGGCTTTTGGAAAATTTCCTGTGCAGTTAAAGCAATTGTTTTGGCCGCAACCATCATGCTCTTGAATCCAATGCTCATCCCATCGCATGCCACAGCCTGCCAGCTATGTGCCGGAATCCCGGAAACCCATGTAGCAGTTGACAATCCAGCTGTAGGAACTACCCAGCTTACATCTCCCACATCTGTGGAGGCTGAAGTGAGTCCATTTAATGCATAGGGCTCGATCGATGCTGCAGTTTCAATAGAAGGCAAACTGGTTGAAGCGACTGTCAACCTGATTTTTTCTGCGAACAAAGTTTCTTCTGCCGTGTATTTGATCCCGCCCACTTTTTCCAAATGCTTCTGCATCATCTTCGCCAATGTTTCATTCGGCAATGTATTGTACAAACCTGTCATCACTTCATGGTTCACCGTGGTTCCAGTACCCAGTGCAGCTGCCTCAGCAGTATTCAAGAGTCTTGTCCAGATGTTTTTAAGTCCATCGATTGTTGGTGTACGGAGCGTGTATTCCACCTCAGCAAAATCCGGTACAATATTGGAAGTAACCCCTCCTTTTTTGATCACATAATGAATTCTGGTCTCTTGTGGAACGTGCTCTCGCATCATGTTCACCATAAAATTCATCGCTTCCACTCCATCAAGTGCAGATCGACCCTTGTCGGGCGCTGCTGCCGCATGGGCAGCCAATCCGTTGAATCTAAAGAGAGCGACTTTATAAGCCAATGTAGAAGAGGGACTCGCACTGTTGTGATCTCCAGGGTGCCAATGCAGTACAGCATCGACATCATTGAATAAGCCTGCACGCACCAAATAAGTTTTTCCTCCACCAGCACCTTCTTCAGCAGGTGTACCATAGAGACGAATGGTTCCATTGATTTTATTTTCACGCATCCAGTTCTTCACAGCAATGGCCGCTGCAATCGATCCTGTTCCAAACAAATTATGTCCACAGCCATGACCATACCCACCATTGACCAGCGCTTTTCTTTCTGCCACCGGTTCCTGAGACAATCCTGGCAATGCATCCATCTCAGCCAATATACCAATGACAGGTTTGCCGGATCCGAAAGAGGCAATGAAAGCCGTTGGTATGTCTGCAACACCTTTTTGAATGGTGAATCCTGCTGTACTCAATTCCTATTGCATCAGCGATGTTGTCTTTTCCTCCATATAGCCCGGCTCTGCCCATTTCCAGATGGTTGCAGCCATAGAATCATATTTGGTTCTCTGAGCATCCAGGTAACTCAATATTCCTTTTGATGCGTCTTGAGAAAATCCCTCGCAAAAAAACATTGATGCCAGGATTGAAAAGAAAAAAGGTCTCATCTGAAGAAATTGAGACCTAATTTAAATAGATTTTGCTGACTTTGAAACTTCCTTACAGATTGGCCAGGCTTTCCTGCAGCAATCGGATCTTTTCCATAGCATCCGATTGTTTCTTCTTCTCCATGTCCACCACTTCAGGCTTGGCATTTTGCACAAACTTTTCATTGGAGAGTTTCTTTTCAACAGAGGCAAGAAATCCTTTGTAATAATTCATCTCATCTTCCAATTGTTTTCTTTGTGCCGATGTATCAATGGCCTGATTCGAAGTGATGAAAAACTTATCTCCGCCAATCACCAATTGTATAGAACCAACTACTGCCTCAGTGGTGAATTCGAAAGATGCTGCATTCACTTGCTTGCAAAGCAATTCTTTGATGGCATTCCATTGTTGCTGCTCCTTGGATTGGCAATTCAGTTGAATGGCTTCCTTGTTTTTGATATTTGATTTGATACGGGCATCTCTGATAGCAGATATAGCCTCTTTCAATTGTTCACCGTTTTGAAGTATTGAATGACTGATCTGTTGACTTCTATATGATTGGTCGATTTGTTTCACACAAATATCGACTGGCTGATCTTTTAGCAAGTGATACATTTCTTCCGTAACGAAAGGCATGAATGGATGCAATCTCTCAAGCAGTATTTCAAAAAATGAGATAGCTTTTTCAATATGCCGCTGATCCATTGGCTTTTCAAAACCCGGCTTGATCCACTCCAAATACCAACTGCAATAATCGTCCCATATCAGTGAGTAGAGTGTTTTGAGTGCCTCACTCAATTTGAACTGATCCATCAGTTGATCTACCTCCTGCAAAGCCTGATGCAGGCGTGACTCAAACCATTCATGTGGCCAGTCATTTGATAAAGTTGCTTCGTCAGCTGTGAGATTTGATTTGGATTTTTCTTTCCAAAGCTGAATCAACTTGAGTGCATTCCAGATTTTATTGATGAAATTTCTTCCTTGTTCATTGGATGCTTTGTCCCACAATAAATCATTTCCGGCAGGTGATGCAATCAAAATACCAAAGCGAACTGCATCTGCTCCAATCTCGTCGATCATTTCCAATAGATCGGGTGAATTCCCCAACTGCTTCGACATTTTTCTACCAAGGTTATCACGAACGATGCCGGTAAAATAAACATCCTTGAAAGGCTTCTCGCCGATGAACTCATATCCAGCAATGATCATGCGTGCTACCCAGAAGAAAATAATCTCAGGTGCTGTAACGAGTGTTTGTGTAGGATAATAATACTTCACATCCTTGTTACCCGGATTGGAGAGTCCCTTGAAAACCTCAAAAGGCCAGAGCCATGATGAGAACCAGGTATCCTGACAATCCTCGTCTTGCTTCAAGGTTGGATTTGATATGTTGAATTGATCAGTGAATTTTCTTTTGGCATCTTCCTCATTCATCGCAACTACAAATCTTCCCTGATCGTCGTACCATGCAGGAATCTGATGTCCCCACCAAAGTTGTCTAGAGATGCACCAATCTTTGATGTTTTCCATCCAGTGCCTGTAAAGATTTTTAAATTTCGCAGGATGAAAATCAATCTCACCATCGTTGACCGCGTGCAATGCAGGAGCAGAAATCTTCTTCATGTCTACCCACCACTGCAAAGAGAGACGGGGCTCTACAACCACATCTGTTCTCTCTGAAAATCCCACCTGATGTATATACTCTTCAATCTTATCTACATGTCCCTTTTGCTGAAGCATGTCAACAATTTCTTTTCTGGCCTCAAAGCGATCTTTACCAACCAATAATTGTGCATCAGCATTCAGTGTTCCGTCTTCATTCAGTATTTCATGTACTTCGAGTCCATGTTTAGAGCCGATTTGATAATCGTTCATATCATGTGCAGGAGTGATTTTCAATGCGCCCGTTCCAAAATCCATCGCGACATACTCATCGCCGATGATAGGAATTTTCCTGTTGATCAACGGCACCAATGCATAGGATCCGATCAGGTGTTTGAAACGTTCATCATTTGGATGCACAGCAATGGCAGCATCTCCCAAAATGGTTTCGGGTCTTACGGTTGCAATGGTGATGGAATTTTTTTCCAATGGAAGTGGTGAACCAACTGTATCGGCAAGCTGGTATTTGAGGTGATAGAGCTTACCCTGCACCTCTTTGAAGATCACTTCTTCATCGCTCAATGCAGTTTTAGCGCGTGGATCCCAATTGATCATTCTTTTGCCGCGGTAGATATATCCTTTTTCGTAGAGTGTATTGAAAACCTGGATGACAGATCTATAGTACTCCGGATCCATCGTAAAACTGGTCCTGTTCCAATCGAGCGAGCACCCGAGTTTCTTCAACTGCTGCAGGATGATTCCACCGTATTTTTCTTTCCATTCCCATGCATACTTCAAAAATTCATCACGGCTCAAACTCGCTTTCTGAATGCCGCGCTCTCTGAGCATTTGAACAACTTTTGCCTCTGTGGCGATGGACGCATGATCGGTTCCAGGAACCCAGCAGGCATTTTTTCCCATCATCCTGGCACGACGAACCAGAATATCTTGGATGGTATTGTTGAGACAGTGTCCCATGTGCAAAATACCGGTAACATTGGGTGGAGGGATAACGACAGTATATGGCTCACGCTCGTCGGGTGTGCTTTCAAAATATTTTTTATCCAACCAGTGATGGTACCACTTGGCTTCAGCGGATTTGAAGTCAAAATTCTTGGACATCTCCATGAGTGGGCGCGATTTGGGGCGTAAAGGTAACAATAAAATCTTGGTCCTCAGAGGATTACCACCCAATCGAATGAGCTCCATCATTTTATTGGTTGCTGTGAAGAATGAAATTGGATTTTCAAAATAAATAAATGAAAATCAGATTATTATATGAAGAAACCACAACAGCAAAACAGGTATGGCATTTGGATTGATAAAAAACAGGCTACCATCATCAAGGTCACGCCAGATGGCAAGAAAGATTATATCAAGGTTAAGTCGCATGTTCCCTTCATGGAAAGATTTCGGGGGGAGTCGACTGCCAAAACGGGACTCTTTGGCACCACGCTTTCTCGTGAGAAACAAATCCAAGGCAAACAGAATAATTCGGTTCATCATTTCATCAAAGAGGTAGTATCCAACCTCGATCATGCGAATGCTATTTTGATACTCGGATCGGGAGACACCAGGTTTGAACTGCAAAATGCCATTCACAAGAGCAAATCCATGAATGGCGTCTGGGTAGAGAACAGGGCGAGCCAGAAGTTACCCATCCGCTCCATAGAATCAGAAATGGAGAAGCATTTCAACTTGCATTTCAAATAATCATCAACAGAACCTCCTTCGAAAAATTTTAGTCACTAATTTTGGACTTCTATTTCTTTGAAGGTGTATGCAATTGTAGATATAGAAACAACAGGTGGTAATGCGAGCACAGGCAGCATTACTGAAATTGCCATCGTCATCACCGATGGAAAGGAAATCATGCATACCTACAACAGCCTTGTCAATCCACTTCAACCCATCCCTCTTTTCATTGAGAAGCTTACCGGTATTTCAGATGACATGGTGAAAAACGCACCGGTGTTCGGACAAATAGCACAGGAAGTATTCGAGCTTTTACAGCACAAGACATTTGTGGCACACAATGTCAATTTTGATTTTTCTTTTGTTGCGCATCAGTTGATGCAACATGGACTCACATTGCAGAGCAGAAAATTATGCACTGTTCGGCTCAGTCGAAAAATATTTCAAAACATGCCCAGTTACAGCTTGGGGAATCTGTGCCGTTCACTTGGCATCTCTATCAAACAAAGGCATCGTGCAATGGGTGATGCGCATGCCACTGCAATATTATTTCATCAATTGTTGGAAAACGACAAATACAAACATATCCAACAGATGTTGAAGAAAGGAAGCAAGGACGCCTACCTTCCCATTCATCTGAACAACGAAGACCTGGATAAAATGCCGAATACACCTGGCATCTACTATTTCCATGATGGAAAGGGCAAAGTCGTATATGTTGGAAAAGCCAAACGATTGCAAAAAAGAGTCATCAGTCATTTTTCCAACAATTCAACCAGCAAAAGAAAACAGGAATTGATCCGGCTTGTTAATAAAATCAGCTACAAAGAGTGCGGCAATGAAGTAATGATGAGCATCATGGAAAGCATAGAGATTAAAAAAATTTGGCCACGTTTCAATCGCTCCCAAAAAAAGTTTGAGCACAAGTTTGGGATCTGCAGCTATGTTGATCAGCGTGGTGTAATGAGGTTGGGCATCGTCAAGAAAAAAAAGAGCATCATCACCCATCATACTTTTCCACTGCAGAACGATGGACTCAACATCATGAATAAACTTGCAAGGGCACACAATCTTTGTCCCAAGATGTGTTTTCTTCAGGATGAAAAAATTGACTGTGTAGGGAAAGAAGAAAATTTCTGTGAAGGCATTTGTGATGAACAGGAGGGCATCGAAAAGTATAATGAGAAAGTCACACACGCCATACATGCATTAAATAATTTCAATCCATCTATGGCCATCTTCGGACAAGGAAGAAATGAAAAAGAATTTTCATGTGTAATGCTCGATAAAAATGATTTTCTGGCACTGGGTTTTGTTCCTGTTCATGCCATAAAATGGAAAAAAGATAAATTGAAAAGAAGTCTAGAGCCTGCAGCGATCAATGAATTCATCCGCTCCTTGGTGCTCTCAGCGGCTGAATCCGACCCAGAAATGACAGTGGAGTTTGATTAGGATTTTATCTCTTCAACAGTAGCCCCAATCCCTCTTTCTACAATGGCTTCACACATGGTTTTGAGCTCTTCGTAAGAACCTCTCTTCACATCTGTTTTCCCTTTGTAATGAATAAGAATGGCGCACTGTTCGGCCTGTTCAGGCTCATGTTTGCACACTTCAATGAGTGTTTTGATTACCCAGTCAAACGTGTTGACATCGTCGTTCCAAACGATGAGTGCATAGCGAGCGCTGTCGAGCACTTCGACTTCCAATTCTTCCTGATACAGTGGATTGTTCAGTGGCATGTTTGGTGGGTGGATGTGGAACATACTGGACTCGAACCAGTGACCCCTACTCTGTCAAAGTAATGCTCTAAACCAACTGAGCTAATGTTCCTAGGTGGCGCAAAGGTAATCATTCAAGGAATGATTCAAAACAATGGCCATTTGAAAGATGATGTTAAATATATTTTTTTGCCTTCCGCTGAAGATTTACGGGCTGCTTCGATGATTTCCAAGACATGCAGTGCGTGTTCAACATTTATCTTGGGATTGGTATTGTTCACCAGAGATTCTGCAACCTTGGTTGCACCTTCCTGCCATTGATAGCCACCTGTTTCAGCTACATATAATTTAGCCTGGTTTTCCCATGAGTCATCCAGATAAACGCCATTGGTTTCCCAATCATATCCAATCAACCGCATATTGGCTTTGTCGCCAAATATTTGAATCGAATGCAACTGTTGACCCTTCGCTTCATGTCCGTGTGGGTCAAAATAATTGAATCCGCACATAATGTGGCTGATGATGCCTTTGCCATGATCCAGCAGCAGGTGTGCATTGTCTTCTGCTTCAACTTTTACTGTTCCTCTGTTATCGATTTCACGGGTTGGATTCACAATGCTTGTCATTGCCATGATGGATTGGGCGGGTCCCAACAATGCCGTAAGAGTTGCAATATTATAAACGCCCAGATCAGGCATGCTGCCACCTCCTTTTTCATAAAAGAAAGCAGACCATGTGGGTCCAGTGTGACCATATTGCCCATGTGCACTTGCAATTCTTCCCAGTTTTCCTTCCTGGATCATTTTGTTCATGAATGCGAATTGCGGAGAATTCACAACTGCAGGGGCGCCCCATAGTTTGAGTTTTTTTGATTTCGCCAATGCAAGCAGTGCCTTTCCTTCAGCATATGTATTGGCCATGGGTTTTTCACTCCAAACATGTTTACCCGCTTGCAATGCTTTTTTGTTGAGCTCGCCATGCACCTGCATATCTGTTAGGGTAACCATCATATCAAAGGCAACACCATTCAACAGTGAGTCGATATTATTATATGTTTCAGCATTGAGTTGATATTGTTTTTTTTGTTCGAGTGTTCGTTCGTATTTAATATCACACAATGCAACAATTTCAACCAAATTGGATGATTGAAGATGTGGTATGTAGCGGTTGCTCACGCTGCCACAACCGATGATGGCCATGCGCAATTTGGATATTTTTTGTTCCTCTGCATGGATCTCGAGTGCGTTCAACAACAAGGCAGCACCTGTTGAAGCAGCGTATTGAATAAAAGTTTTGCGGGACAAATGTTGGTCCATAAATCAGGGTTTGATCCTCAATTTACAAAACTGTGTTTATGGCTTGGAAATAATCTGAAAAAACTTATATTTGCAACCCCAAAGGGAGTTTAGCTCAGCTGGTTTAGAGCATCTGCCTTACAAGCAGAGGGTCGGCGGTTCGATCCCGTCAACTCCCACAGAAGGTCACTGAAAAGTGGCCTTTTTTATTTTACCTCATCATCGTTACATACCCTACAATTTCCTTTCGACCTGATTTGGGATAAACTACATAATAATATGTACCAGCGGGCAGATCTACCCCATCCTTTTTCCCATCCCATGGGTTATCATATCCGACATTTTTAAATACCATTTTACCGTTGGGTGAATACACCTCTACTATACAATCCGGATAAATTTCAAGATGCTTGATGACCCACTTATCATTGATGCCATCGCCATTGGGCGTGAATGTATTGGGGATGAGCGGTTTTCTGAGCACGTTCATCTTCACCTGATCTCTGCTGATGCAATTTCCTGCACCGGTTACTGTTAGTAGGTACAGAATATCTGACTGCGGACTCTCAATGAATGGTTGAAGTGAATCGATCTGTGATAAATAAGTGGCTGGCGTCCACTGATAGCGCAGCCGATTACCGGTTGCTGTCGCGTTGATCCTTGTATTTGCATCATCCAAAGCAAATATCTCCGGACCCGCATCAATCTTAGGATATGCATGCACTGTGATTGCTCTTTTAAGTGTATCAGAAAAACATCCCACATCAGTACGTGCATAAAAAATCAAGTTATAGATATTGGGTGACTTGTAATTGTGTGTGGGGTTTTTAGAATTACTTCCAGTGCTGTCACCAAAATTCCAATACCATGCATTGATCGGTTTCACTATTCCATCTGACTTGTCAACAAAAGAAATGGCTGTCCCGATACAAACAGAATCCAAACCCTCTATTACAGCTTTGGGTTGAGGAAAAACATTCACCAATGATTGTATAAGAGAGTCCCTGCATTTATTTATGCTTGTTACAATCAACTTCACATTGTATGCGCCCAATTGTTTGTAAAAATGAACAGGATTGACTTCGCTACTTGTTATTGTATCCTTGGCATTCCCAAAATTCCATTTGTATGCCAGTGAGGATGCTGTTCCATCTGCAATACTGGTTTTGTTGAGAAACAAAGCCTTTCCTTCTGGCAAACAGACTATTGGTAAATCAAACTTCACCTGAGGCAATGGATGTACATTGACGGGAATAATTTTGGGGATGCTTACACATCCATTATCAGTGCTCACCACCAGCGCAACTTCATAGCTGGCACTCGCATCGAAAACATGGTTAAATGGATTTTCAAGGTTTTGAATTACTTTATCCTTGCCATCGCCAAAGTCCCACTCCCATTTCACCAACTTACCAACCAATGGCTTTGACAATGTATTGAATGCAATGTCATTTTTCTCACATGTGATGTCACTGAACTTGAAATCAGCAATGGGTTGTGGCCATATAACTTGCTGCCTTGATGCAGAATCTCGACAACCAGATTGTGCAACATATAAATAGTTGACTTTGACCGTATCAGCACTGCCAACAAGACTTGGATCAAACAAACCCGTTGATGATACTCCTCTACCGTCAAATGAAAAAATACCGGGAACATTTGGATCAAATTTAGCTTGGGTGATTTGTCTGGCTGTTCCATCTAGACAAATTCCAGGCAATGAGTCAAATTGAACCTTCGGACTCGCCAAGAGATTTACTTCAGCAGAAAATGTTTTACTGCATGAAAATGCAGATCCTGAATATGCCCTCAATGTTATTTTGTATTTTTTGTCAGCCGGCAATTGGAATGAATTGTATCTGAACGCGTACTGCTTTCCAATGAAAGGTGTCTCATCAATATAATTCTTCGAGGTATCTGTCTCATCCCAATAAACAACCAGTCTGGTAACATCTCCAAAATCTACCGTCGATCGATTGACGATGCGAACAGAATCATTGCTGCAGAGTTGAGTAGATGCATTTACTTCAAAGAAAGGAATAGGATTAGCACCATTAACCGTAAATGTTCTTGCAACAGAGTCTATGCACCCATTGGAGGTAACGATGAGTTTTACTTTGTAATACCCCGTATCGTTGTACTTGATCTTGGGATCCTTCTCAGTTGTATTTTCAGACTTGAAACTAGGTCCATTTTTGATTGGCACTTCCCCATAATTGAAATACCATTGGTAAGAAAATTGTTTATTCCCATCCGGAGAAGATGTCGTGTCTTTGAATTGTGCGAACGCATCATTCAAGCACACTTCTGGAACGACAAAACCTGGCACTGGATTGGGATTGACCACCAATGCAGAAATACTAAAAGTATCACTCACACATCCCGTTGAAGATTCTGCAACCAACTTAACCTTTTTGGGTCCATATGTATTGTATATCAAGCTATGTGACGAAGAAGCAGTATCCTGAATAAAAGTTCTGCTTGTATCAAAATCCCACCGCCATTTGACAATTGAACCTGTATCGATCTTCGATGCATCATCAAATTGAATGGTCTTATCAATACACTTGATATCCTGTACCTTGTATGAAGACTTGGGCTTTGAACTCAGCTTGACCACTTTCACACTGTCATCTGAAAAGCAACCCCTCACAGAAGCGATCTTGAGTTTCACATTGTAGTCGACTGCTTTAGGAAGTTTGACCTTTGGCTCTATTTGCTTGTTGGTATCCAGCTTTTCGCCGTTTGCAAAATCCCATACCCATCTCACAGCTGCAGATGAGTCAGCCTTGAAAACCACACTGTCACCACTACAGCCATTGGTGGAAAAATTAAAATTGGCAAATGGATGATCAATTAAAAGCCTGATACTGTCTTTAGCTGTCCCACAAGATGAAGTGGTTGCAGTAAGCACATACATGCCAGTATCCTTTACAGAAAAATTCTTAACCGAAATAACTGAGTCCGAGCCAGTAAAATTATTAGGACCTACCCAAGCAAAATCTTTAGCCTCTTCCACTTGAGCACGGATTTTAGGATTTGTGCTGTAACAGATTGTATCTTTTTCCAACAAATAGACTCCTGGCTTTAATTCGTTTGTAAATAATACGGTATTAGAACTGAAATCAGAGAAAAATCCAAAACGAGCTGTTGACTGAGCACCACCCTGGATAACACCCACATGAAATTTACCAAGACTATTCTCAATTAAAATTCTGTCGCCACCAGAAACAATATTTGTAGCAATTGGAACTCTTGCAAAATACCACCGATCAGAAGACCCGGTAACAACAGAGAAGCGGCTTGAATCTACCAAAGAAGATTTTGATCCGTTGATTGTAAATTTCGATATGATGCTTTTAGGCGCAAGAATATTAATAAAAAAACTTTCATTAGAAGATGCTCGGGTAACGCTTACTTGAGTAGAACCAGTACATTTTATTGATGGAATGACAGAGCCTCCAATTTCACATCCGAATCCGGATACCTGAAATACTTGTACAGGTTTATCTGTTTCAACAAAATCTGCAAGGCTTCCAGAGGACCCCAATCGACCAACATAGTAATCACCCGCTTGAGACAAAAGATCAACTCTGGTACCATTAACTTTTATCTCAGTATTGTTCTCAGTAGCAAAAACATAATAGTAATCTGGATTTGTCCCAGTAAAATAACCTGCAATCAGAGCAAATTGATTTCCAGCAAGTCGGTCAGGTATAAGTTGATCACCAGCTGTATCAGAACAAAATTGTCCAGGATATGCAATTGAATCGTCTTTTGTGGAAATGGCAATAGGTTTATTTGATTTTACCAATGCCCCACCCGGCCTTCCTACTGCAGTTGTTGCGGGAGTAGAAAAAACATATGTTTCTCCTCTGTTTAAGGTAATTGAAAAGTTTTTTTGATTTTGACCATTCAAATTTACAGGAGATACAACTTCTATTTTTGTGCTGTCTTCAGTAGCCAAAACAACAAAATCAGATGAGTATGTTGCACCGCCAATCGGTCTTCTATCAAAAACCATCTGAAATGGAACAGTAAATTTTGTGCCCAATGCGTTTCGACCTTTCAGTGCAAAAAGATCTCCATTGGATCCATTTGCAATATCATAGTAACAAGTAACCCTAGCAGTTGATTGAATTCTTATTCCATTTTTTAAAACAGCATTGGGGATTCCATTTTCAATCAAATCAATAAATGGAGTTAGATCAACAGAAATTGAGGTATCAGCCGAAATACTATAATTAAGAGGTTTAAAATTTATATTGGCTGGTAAGCTGATGGTTAAATCTGCTGGTACTTTAGCGGTTGCAATTCTCAAAAAAACTGGACGGTCACCATGCGTCCTCTGCAAATCCGGTGCAGCAAACCAAAAATCAATATCGGATTGTGCGAAAACAGCACATGCCTGGAGCAACATGATTAGAAACCCAAAAAGGGTTCTCTTAAGCAGCTTTGATTTCAGACATTGGACCATCGTTGAAATAGAAAATCAAGTTAGTTTAAAATTCAATTGATTGATTTTCATCGTATAACTTTTAAACCTTCCACCCTAAATTTTGTTAAGATTATAATATATACTAATTTTGATGTTTAAACATTAATTATGAAAGAAACACAGTTTTTAGAGGCCTTGAAATGGAGATATGCAGCCAAGAAAATGAGCGGCAAGGAAATTCCAGCTGAGAAACTGGACGCTGTCATGGAGGCCATCAGATTGGCACCGAGTTCATTCGGACTCACACCGTACTCTGTTGTAGTCGTGCAGGACAAAGAAATTCAAGCCAAATTGCTCCCACATTGTTACAACCAATCTCAAATTGTAGATGCCTCTGCCCTGCTGGTTTTTGCACCATGGAAAAATATCCATGCTGAACAAGTAGATGCGTACATGAATGAAATAGCTGAGACACGCAAAATCCCGGTTGAGTCACTCAATGATTTTGCCAATGCCATCAAAGGAAAAATCAATCACAGCTCAACTGAGGATCTCCATACATGGGCCAGCAAACAGGCATATATCGCATTGGGCTTCGGACTTGCTGCAGCAGCAGTAGAAAAGATTGATTCCACCCCGATGGAAGGTTTCAATCCGGATGCTGTCAATGAGGTACTTGGATTCAAAGAAAAAGGATTGCATGCCTCTTGCATTCTCGCACTTGGATACAGAGATGAGGAAAAAGACTTCCTTGCGTCTGCCATCAAAGTGAGAAGAAAAAAAGAAGCTCTTTTTATTGAAGCTTGACATCGATCATTCGTTAAATAATCAAACAAATACTGAACCATCTTGCCTTGAGATGGTTTTGTATTTAGATCAATACCGTGTTATGAAAAAACTGCTTCTCTTCTGTTTGGTTCTCATTACTTCCCTATTCACCAATGCCCAGGTTGGTCCAGTTGCTAAAATCAGTGGCTATGTCGTTGATAAGAACACGCAAAAACCATTGACAGGTGCAAGCGTTCAAATCCAAAATGGAAAAGGAACACTTACAGACAGCAGCGGATTTTTCAGGATCAGTGCGAGTCCGGGTAGCTACAATCTTATCATCTCCCTGCTCAATTATGCAGAGAAATCCATCAACAACATCGTATTGACATCCGGAAACGAATCCACCATCAATATAGAAATGGAACCCAGTGCAAAAAAGCTGGATGAGATTGTCATCGTCAACCGAAGAAGCACTGCTAGAGCAGCAAGCTTGGAATCACCCTTGAGCATTCAAAGAATGACCACCGAAGAAATCAAAAGAAATCCAGGGGGTAACTTTGATATCAGCAAAGTGATCCAATCACTGCCAGGTGTGGGAGGCGGCGTTGGTGGAGGCGGATATAGAAACGACATCATCATACGTGGAGGTGCGCCAAGTGAAAACGTATATTACCTGGATGGAATTGAAATCCCCATCCTCAATCACTTCGGAACACAAGGCAGCGGCGGCGGTCCTCAGGGTATTCTCAATGCCAATTTCATCGAGGAAGTCAAAATCAGCACCAGCGCTTTTGATGCACGATATGACAATGCATTGAGCAGTGTGTTGCAATTCAAACAAAAAAACGGAAACAACAACAGAACACAGGGCAATGCGATTTTAAGCGCAACGGATCTGGCGTTGACACTCGATGGACCAATCAACTCAAAAACCACTTACCTGGCTTCAGTGAGAAGAAGTTATCTGCAGTTTTTGTTCCAAGCACTTGATTTGCCGATCAGGCCAAATTACTGGGACTTCCAATTCAAAACCACCACCAAGATTGATGAAAAAACTACTTTGAATTTCATTGGACTCGGTGCGATAGATGAATTCAGTTTTGCGGCCCCCAAAGAAGCGAGTCTTGAAAAACTTTATGTGCTCAACTCCAATCCACTCATCAATCAGTGGAATTATACTTTTGGAAGCAGCTTGAAGAGACTTACCAAAAATGGATATTGGAATCTTGCATTGAGCAGAAATATGTTGGATAACCAGTTGGATAAATTCGAGGACAATGAAACTCCCTCTGAAGATACCAGAACCCTGCTAACGAATAGCAGAGAGGCAGAAAACAAGTTGAGATTCGATGCTAGCATCTTGAAAAACGGATGGAAGATCAATTATGGTGCATCAACGCAATACGTAGATTTCAACAATGATTTTTTTGCATTGATCAGAAAAGCCATCAAAGATGCGAGCGGAAACATCGTTCAAAATGGCTTGAGCATCAACAGTGAAAACATGATTGACTTTTTCAAGTACGGTGCATTTATTCAAGTCAGCAAAAAAATATTAAATGAAAGAATGTCATTGAGTCTGGGTACCAGAATCGACGGCAACTCACTGTCTACAAGCGAAAGAAATCCTTTCAAACAATTCTCCCCGAGACTCTCTATGAGCTACGCAGCTTCCGACAAAGTAAACCTGAACGCAAGCATCGGGAGATACTACAAACTTCCCCCCTATACACAACTCGGATTCGGCAACAGACTTTCATCTTCTATCATCCGTAATCCGGGTGAATACATATCGAGCACTCACTATGTAAGTGGTATAGAATACATTCCCAACAATGCCTTCCGTCTCACAGTAGAAGGTTTCTATAAATACTATGACAAATATCCCATCAGCATCATCGACGGGGTGAGCCTCGCCAATAAGGGAACAGAAATCGGCAGCATCGGCAACGAACCTGTTGTGCAAGTTGGAAATGGAAAAGCATATGGTATTGAGTTGTTGGCCCAAAAAAAACTGACAAAAAGATTCTTCGGAATCTTGAGCTACACATATTACCATTCCAAGTTTACAGACAGAACAGGAATATTCCTACCGGCCAGTTGGGACAATAGACATTTGCTGAGTATAACATGGGGTTATAAATTCAGAAAGAACTGGGAACTGGGTTTGAAATTCCGCTATCAAGGTGCCGCCCCATATACTCCATTTGATTTGCTGAACTCCAGAATCAACTACCTCACACAAGGAGTGGGTATTCTCGACAATACACGTTACAATACTTTGAGATTGGCGCCATTCAATTCAAGCGATGTGAGGATTGATAAAAAATGGAATTTCAGCAGATTTACTTTAAATCTATTCATGGATGTATCGAATTGGTACGCATCAAAAATTGCAGGAAGACCAGAATATACCTTTGAGAGAACCTCAGATGGAAGCAATTTCTCAACAAATGATGGTAAACCAATCCGACCTGATGGATCGAACGCCATTCCTGTGATCCTACCAAACATTTCATCCATCACTACCCCAACAATTGGATTTATCGTAGAGTTTTAATTCGGTATGAGATTGACCGGCATGATGATTTCCCACCTGTTGGCACTGGGTGGATCAGTGAATTGTTTTGTATCAAGCAACCTGCTGTATCGCACGCCAAAAGAAACAGGATGCTGATTCCACCATTTGGTATCAAAATGAATCTCCATCCCTGTACTGCGTAGTTGAATGGTTCGCCCGGTTCGTAGACTTTTCAAATGCATGTCATCAAAAAATAAATTAGAGCGGATCCGTCTGAAATAAACAATCTGTGCTATACCAAAATCTGGATAAGCCACTGGTAAATGATAATTGAATGAGAAACGCCACATTCTTGGATAATTAAAGGCTGCATATCCCCTTGCCATGGCAAAATTATTGGTATAAATATATTGTCTAAGTGTATCTCGCTGCTGGTATGCTGCACTCATGTTGAATGAATGTGTTCGCATGAATCCTGGCAGGTAAATCCTCATACCAGCAAATGATTGCTTTGCATCTGTTTTTCCGAATGAAGCTCTGTGCTGAAGATTCAAGGTCCAGCCAAAACGTGGATTCACCTGTTGGATGGCCTGTTGTGACAAAATAGATGCGGTAAGCTGAAGATGCAAATAGGAAATAAATTTATCAGCTGACTTGGGAATAGAAGCTGCCTCATAATTGTAAAATACATTGTTCAAGGTTGAAGAAAAATCAACTGTCCTGAAAACCCTTCCACCATTGTTGCTTAGTGGAATGCGCAAGCCAAGATTTCCATTCCACTCATTCCATTGCAGGTTTCTTGTACTGTCTTTGAAATTTCTGTTCATGGTATAGTTTGTTCCGCCAACTATCCATGGAAACAATGCACCATAGGTAGCATAAGCACCCAATTGATGCGATCGTTCATTTTCATTGTACACATATTGGTAAGTGGATTGAAAAGTATTCAATACATTTTGTCCATAAATTGAAAAACTCCAGTTTGGCATATCATAATAAGGTCTCCAACTGTGGATATTGACCAACCCTTCAGCATTTTTATACGGCTTGATTTGAAAATTGCTGTCAGGCAACTGACTGATGGATGTTGCATGAGAAAACTTTACACCATGAAGGGGTATAACATCATGAAACTTGATTTCAGAAAATGTCTTGTTATTCAAACCTGCAGTGAAGAGTTGATCCCCCTCCGCTGTGGGTCTGCTGTAAACAATGCGCTTGGAGTCAAGATCCAGATCTCCTGCATAACTACCTGTATTGACACTTGACTGCCTCGCAGCTTTCTTTTGCTCTAAATCGTAAACCCATATTTCATTTCTTCCTGATTGCGTGATGCTAAAAATTAAATGCTGGTTTTTGTATCTCAAAAAAGCAATTGGAGCATTCACATATGGCATCAGTTCCTGAAATTCCTTTTTGATACGATCATAAAGAAGTAATGTAGACGAGCCACTGGTTTTTTTGGCAACCATGTAAAGCATTTGATCATTGTCCCCAAATACCGGAAAACTGAGCATGAGTCCATCGGGATGAGAAACAGTTGATAGAAGTGATTTATCAGAAAGGCTCCAGCACTGCAAAACCGAACCTCCTGCAGCAGGCATTTCGACAGCAACCATGGTTTGATGGTCGCTTGAAATATCAGGTGAAAACAAACGCTGGTTCTTTGTAATGCGAACAGTTGATCGATCATTTACATCAAAAACATATACATCGTTGAATTCCTTCCAGTCCCACCGAGGATCAGTGGTATAGCCCGCATAAATGATCTTTCCATTTTTGTAATTGAAATAATCATCAATGCCAATGAACTTGAGACCAATTCTTATTGATTGCTGATTGGACAATAGAACCCAATGCGGAAGCTGGTTATAGGGTTTTCGCAGTGCAAGCACTGTGTCCTGATTTATCCAAACCGGATGGAGGTAGTCGACCACTCTTTTTGCATTTGATTTGGACAATGCCGACTCTTTGTTGATATTTTGTTCTGGAGGCATCTGGCTCCTGAATGATCCCATGGCATCATTGACGAATTGTCGATAAGATATGCCGGTATGTTTTTTTATTGCCTTTTGAAATGGATATATGAGTCCCTTGAACCTCGCAGCATCACTCGTCACCTTCCCCCAAAATCCATCACCAAATTTCTCATACCCATGCGCAACCAACATATATCCCAACTGATAGTGGTTGGGTACAACATCCTTGAGAGATCCGCTTCTTAGTTTTTGGTAACCATACTTTTTATCCGCATTCCAAATTGCATGATATGTGTCAAAAAAATAAGGCAACCGGCCCCTTCCTTGTCCCAGGTATTTTGTTTCTGAATAGACTGCATCCCCTTCGAAGAACCAATCTGGTATGGTAGCCGCATTTGCCAATGATTGTCCCTCCTGGCCAGCCAACAAATACAAAAGCTTGGAAGCACCCTTGCGAAAATTGCTGAATTGATGCACATGCCTAAACTCATGAACTGCAAGATTGTCTATCCAGTTGGTTGACCCCAATTCGAGTCCATTTTGAAGCGGATTCATGTAAAATTCACTCCTCCATGGTGCAAGTCCCACGTAACCATTTGAGACCAGGGGCAGGGTTTGCAGCACAATTGGAATCTTCTTTAATTCATTTCCAATTCCACCGATGGTATCATGACTCATTTTTGCCACAATCTGGAGCACCCTTTGCGCATCCATTTTCCTGTTTTCAGGGTAAATGATTCTTGCTGCAGATGACTCCATTTGATTCCATTTCAGAGAGGGGGGATTTCCACCAAATCGCTGTGACCTAGAAACCAGGGATATCATCATACATAGGGAGAGTAATATGGTTAACCTGTGTATCAATTCCTGTCATTTTTAAGCTTGTAAGCAATAAAGCTATCTCCCTTTTTCGCACCGAGCTTTGTACCACCTACATTTAATACTATATATTGGATATCATTTATTTGATATGTACTTGATGAAGCAAAGCTTGATGTTGGCAATGCAGTTTCCCACAATAATTTTCCACTCATTTTATCATAGGCCCTGAAAATATTATCATTGGTCGCAGCAATCAGAAAGAGTCCGCCTTTTGTTACAATACCCCCTCCATAATTTTCTGTCCCGGTCACGGGCATTCCCTTGGCCGTCAACTCTTTAAATTCCCCAAGAGGCCTCCTCCAAACATGCTCGCCGGTATTCAAATCAATTGCTGTGAGTGTCCCCCAGGGTGGAGTGATGGCAGGATAACCATTCTTATCAAGAAACTTGTTGTATCCGGCAAAGCTGTATGGGATGGGTGCGGGTTCGGATACCGCCATCGATCCATCCTTCTTTTTCTCTTCACCCACTAAAAAGTCAATCACTGCATTTTTTTGTGCAGCGGATAATTGTGGGAATCCGGGCATCATCCCTTTACCACCGGATATGATCTTTTGCAAATATGTTCGATCAATCTTAGTACCAATGCGCTTCAATGAGGGGTAACCACTGTTTACATCTCCTGACAAATTTGGCTTGTGACATGTTGAGCAATGCTTAATATATAATTGATTACCTACTGATAGTGATTTATTTATGATGGTATTAGTTTTATTCAACTGCAGTATCCAAGGCATTTCGTTTGCATTGACATACAGATAGCCTGTCTCTGGATCAAAGGATGCACCACCCCATTCAGCCCCTCCATCAAAACCCGGAAAAATGATGGTCCCCTGCAGTGAAGGAGGATCATAAAGATTCTTTCTGTAAGATCTGAAGCGAGTAAGCAGTTCAGGATAATTTTCAGCAGCTGGATTGATGTCTTTTTCTGTGATTGTATTTCGTGCAAAGGGCTTGGGCAGTGTTGGGATTGGCTGGGTTGCTGAAAGCAGCTCGCCTGGCACTCCATCCGTTGCAAAAGGGACCTCCTTGATTTCGAAAACCGGTTTACCCGTTTCTCGCTCAAAAACATATACATATCCCTGTTTGGTAATTTGAGCTACCGCATCAATGGACTTACCATTTCGCTTGATATTAATCAAGTTAGGGGGTGCAGGAAGATCGCGATCCCATACGTCATGATGGGTAAACTGAAAGTGCCAAATCCTCTTACCATTGTTGGCATCCAATGCCAAGAGACAGTTTGCAAAGAGATTGTTACCCTTTCTGTTTCCACCATAAAAGTCAAATGCTGCCGATCCAGTGGGGACAAACAGGATCCCCCTCTTTCTTTCTACACTCATGCCCGACCAGGCATTGGCTCCTCCCACCTGACCGTCTCGGTAATTTTCCTTCTCCCAAGTATCATAGCCGAATTCCCCCGGACCCGGAATCGTTTTGAATATCCATTCCAACTTCCCCGATCTGATATTGAAAGCCTGAATGAATCCAGGGGCAGCCCCGGCAGATTCTGAAAGATGCAGTGGCATGATGATAAAGTCCTTGTAGACAGTCCCAGGTGTTGGCGCTGCCACAAATTTATCCTCCATATTTTCCCCCAATCCGGTCTTCAGGTCAACATACCCACTATCGCCAAATGACTGAATCAAGGTCCCCTTCATGGCATCAAGTGCATACAGAAAATGTCCAGCTGCAAATAGAATACGTTTATCTTCTCCATCCTCCCAATAGACCACGCCTCTGCTTTTACTGAACCATTGTGTATCCCTTGCATTCCTGTATCTCCATTTCTCTCTTCCTGTTGCCGCATCCAATGCAAAAACCTCTACGGATGCAGTAGTTGCATATAAGATACCATCCACTATAATAGGATTGCACTGATTCTGTGCGGAGCTGTCACCAGTATGGTATTCCCAAGCCTTTTCCAGTTCATGAACATTGCTTGTATTGATTTGATCCAAAGCTGAATAATGATTGCGTTCAGGTCCACCAAGGTATTCCCTCCACTCCTGTTTGCTTTTGCATGAGAAGAAGATCATGCAACATGCAATCATTGATATGATGTTATGTATATTTTTCATATGTCATCTAAATTTAATGACTTAACTAGATTTGCAGAACGTTTTCATGTAATTTGTTGCTATGAGCGGACCATTTGAAATCAGAAAGGCAGGTATAGATCAAATTGAAACCATTAGGAGATTGAGCAGAGAAATTTGGATGGAGGTCTATCCTTCCATCATTTCGGTTGAACAGATAGCATATATGCTCGATCTTATTTATAGTGCAGACGCTCTCAAACATCAAATACATGAACAAGGACATACTTTCATCTTGCTTACAGAAAATGATACCCCAATTGGATACGCTTCCTTTTCAAAAAAAGAACCAATTACGAACGGACTATTTAGGCTTCATAAATTCTATCTCCAACCCGCATATCACGGAAAAGGCCTGGGCAAAGGGATGTTGAATGAAATAATCAAGGATGTGATATCTCAATCAGGCAACTCATTGGAGCTGAATGTAAACAAGTACAATCCAACTGTAGGCTTCTATAAAAAAATTGGATTCAGTATCATTAGCGAGGAAGTCATTGATATTGGCAATGGATACGTAATGGATGATTATATCATGGAGCTAAAGCCCTTAAAATATCCAATATAATTAGGCATTTAATGCAATTAATGATAGCTTTGCCAAAAATTTTCAATCGCATATGTCAACTACCGCACAACACCACATCTACTTTAACCTAAAGCACAAAGTAAAAGATATTACCCTCGCAGAATGGGGAAGAAAAGAAATACGTCTGGCTGAAGCTGAAATGCCTGGCTTGATGGCGATCAGAAAAGAGTTAGGCCCCTCTCAACCTTTGAAAGGCGCAAGAATCGCAGGATGTCTGCACATGACCATTCAAACAGCTGTATTAATTGAAACATTGATTGCATTGGGCGCAGAGGTTAAATGGAGCTCTTGTAATATTTTCTCCACGCAAGACCAAGCTGCTGCTGCCATTGCTGCTGCAGGTATTGGCGTATTTGCATGGAAGGGACAAACCATTGAAGAAGCTGACTGGTGCATTGAGCAAACACTTTTCTTTGGTGGTGCCGACAAGCCTCTCAACATGATCCTGGATGATGGTGGTGATTTGACCAATATGGTGTTGGATAAATATCCTGAACTCGTTCAACATGTAAAAGGAATATCTGAAGAAACCACAACGGGTGTTCACAGATTGTATGAGCGTGTTGCGAAAGGAACCTTGCCTATGCCGGCGATCAATGTAAACGACTCTGTAACAAAATCTAAGTTCGATAACAAATACGGTTGTAAAGAATCATTGGTAGATGCCATCAGAAGAGCAACAGATGTGATGCTCGCTGGTAAAGTTGCCGTTGTTGGTGGATATGGTGATGTGGGTAAAGGATCTGCTGCTTCCCTTGCAGGTGCAGGTTGCCGTGTAATTGTTACTGAGATCGATCCTATTTGCGCATTGCAAGCAGCAATGGATGGATTCGAAGTGAAGAAGATGAAAGATGCTGTGAAAGAGGCAGATATCGTTGTAACTGCTTCAGGTTGCCGTGATTTGATCACAGGAGAACACTTCAAACTGATGAAGGATAAGACAATTGTATGCAACATCGGACACTTTGATATCGAAATTGACGTTGCCTGGTTGAATACCAATTACGGACATACAAAAGATACCATCAAACCTCAGGTTGATATCTACAATGTTGATGGAAACGACATCATCCTTCTGGCAGAGGGACGTCTGGTAAATCTTGGATGTGCAACAGGACACCCAAGTTTTGTGATGAGTAATTCATTCACCAACCAAACCTTGGCACAGATAGAATTGTGGACCAACCACAAGAACTACGACAACAAGGTATATGTCCTTCCTAAACACCTCGATGAGAAAGTGGCAACCTTGCACCTTTCAAAAATCGGAGTGGAGTTGGATGTGTTGACCAAGGATCAAGCAGATTACCTGGGCATACCATTGAACGGACCATTCAAGTCTGAACACTACCGCTATTAATTGAGCATGACGCGACTCTCAGTCAATATCAATAAGATTGCAACACTGAGAAACAGCAGAGGTGGAAACAATCCAGATCTGATCAAAACTGCTTTGGATATAGAAGCGTTTGGAGCAGAAGGCATAACCGTGCATCCACGTCCAGATGAACGCCATATCCGCTATGCCGATGTCAGAGCCCTGAAAAAAGCAATCCGCACCGAATTCAACATCGAAGGCAATTGCCGAGAAGAAAAATTCATAGAACTGGTATTGGAGGTTAAACCCGCACAAGTTACTTTGGTGCCCGATACCGGTCAACAACTTACTTCCGATCATGGATGGGATACTGTGCAACACAAATCCTATCTCTCTGAAATGATTGCCCTCTTTAAAAATGCAGGTATCCGAACAAGCATTTTCTGCGATCCCGATCTCCATATGGTCGAAGGAGCCAAAGCAACAGGAACCGATCGCATTGAACTTTACACAGAGGGATATGCCAAACAGTTCAATCAAGATCCCATGAAAGCCATCAAGCCCTATGTGGATGCTGCTGGCAGGGCAAGGGAGCTAGGCATGGGAATCAATGCCGGACATGACCTGGATTTGCATAATCTTAACTTTCTGGCCCAAAATATTCCCTACCTTGATGAAGTAAGCATCGGTCACGCATTGATCTCGGATGCGCTGTACTATGGACTGGAAAATACCGTTCAGATGTACAAAAGAAAATTAGATTTAAAACCATCTTAAATAAAGCAACCACATGAGAAAAATTTTATTTGGATTAGCAACATTGTTGACGCTTACTGCAACGAACATTTTCGCTCAACAAGCCGCTCAGAGTCCCGCTAGCAATGCAACAGGCAAAATCGGAAATGCTACTATCACCATCAACTATGGATCGCCTTCTGTAAAAGGCAGGACCATCTGGGGTGAACTTGTTCCCTACGGAAAAGTATGGAGAACTGGTGCCAACAAAGCAACCACATTTGAAACCGATGCAGATATTACTGTAGAGGGTCAGCCACTCAAAAAAGGAAAATATGCATTGTTCAGCATTCCTGAGAAGAATGAGTGGACCATCATTTTCAATAAAACAACCGATCAGTGGGGTGCATTCAACTACAAGCAGGACGATGATGTGCTTCGCGTGAAGGCAAAATCAGCAAGCTCTAACGAATCTGTAGAAGCTTTGAAATTTGAAGTTGGAAAAAATGGAGTTAGCATGAAGTGGGAAAAATTAGCCGTTTCTTTTGGAGTTAAATAATTCTTACAAAAACATCATTGAAAGGCATCTTCACCAAGATGCCTTTTTTATTTCATATACAACCAAGAGAGAAAAATAGGCATCACGCTCGACCAGGTAGCAACATCATGCGTTCCGTCGGGCAACTCAACATAGGTTATTTGTCGCTCCCGCTGAAAACCTATCTTCTCCAATTCATGTATGATATCAAGCGTATCATCAATCGAATCGATGATACCGTTTTTATTGCGATCCGCTTTCTCATCCTTTGCTCCCGTTTGAAGAAAAAACCGCTGATGTAAATTGTTTTGTTTTGTCCTGATTTTGGCGTGCATGATTCGATCACGCTCTTCCACATAATCATCTTTCAAATTAATCGAACGCCACCAGAATGAACCACTGAAAACCCCTGCTGCATTGAATTCAGCGGGGAATTCCAATGCCAAATCAAATGCCATCAATCCGCCCAGTGAAAATCCGGCTGCATATTTATTTCTGACCTCCCAACCTCCCATCTTTTTCTTCAGATATGGCAACATCTCCTGAAGGAGAAAAAATGTATATAAATCTGCTTTTGAACCCCTGTTCATAAAATCAGGCTTCCCCGTTACGCCATATTCTAATTTGCGCTCTGCACCAGCATGTACCCCCATCACCCACAAAGGAGTCTCCTCATTTCCCATCTTGTCCAACCAGCGCCTCAGATCCATTTTCAATACATCTTGTCCATCGTTTACAATGAGCAAATCAACCGCATTTGCATGGGCCATTTGCTTTGGGGAGTAAAGATCAACCCTCACCTCTCTTTTAAGTGCAAGTGACTGAATGTGATGAACCGTAAATGATGTGGTATTGATCATTTGAAGAAAGAGGACAAAATTAAGAAATGCATTAATTTAGGAAGACAAGGAATCAAATATTATGAAGAAAATAGGCATCCTCCACGGCAAAGAACGCTCTTTCCCCGAAGCATTCGTTGAGCGCGTCAACCAGAAAAAAGCAAAAGGTATCATTGCAGAACCTGTAAAAATTGACAAAGTAATTCAAGGTGCGGCATCTGACTATGCCGTCATCATCGACAGGATTTCACAGGATGTTCCTTTTTACAGAGCATTTTTAAAAAATGCCGCCATCAGCGGAACAGCTGTGATCAACAATCCATTCTGGTTCAGTGCCGATGAAAAATTCTTCAACAATGCCTTGGCTACTAAAATTGGAGTACCCGTTCCTAAAACTGTTATTCTTCCTTCAAGAGAACTTCCTGATGACACATCAGCTGAGTCGTTTTCGAATCTTGCCTATCCATTGGACTGGAAAGGAATCTTTGAATATGTTGGATTTCCGGCATACATGAAACCATTTTCCGGAGGTGGATGGAAAAATGTATACAAGCTGAACAACATGGAAGAGTTTTTTGAACGACATGCAGAAACAGGACAACTTGTGATGCTGCTTCAGGAAGAAATCATTTTCACTGAATATTACAGATGTTATTGCATTGGCAGAAAACATGTAAGGATTATGCCTTATGAACCAAGAAATCCACATCACCTCAGATATGTCGCAGAACACAAACCCTCTGCAAAGCTCTTGAAAGAAATGGAAAGCATTGTTCTTAAGATCAACCAATACCTGGGATATGATTTTAATACGGTAGAACTTGCTGTAAGAGATGGCATACCTTATGCCATTGATTTCTGTAATCCCGCACCAGATGCAGATCTCAAGAGTGTTGGCAAAGAAAATTTTGAATGGGTAGTAGAAGCTGCAGCCAGCTATGCCATTGAGTTGGCAGAACAACATACTGACAAGAGAGATAACCTCGTTTGGGGTGAGTTTGTTAAAAGAAGTGCAAACCAACAGCCATTGATCAACAGCTCAAAAAAATAAATATGGTCGATTACAAAGTCTTTACAATTGGCATTGAGGAAGAGTACATGGTGATTGATCCTGTTTCAAAAGAATTGGTCAGCCATGAGCAACAGATTGTAAGCGAGGGACAAAAGATATTCAAGGACAAAGTAAAAGCAGAAATGCACCAGGCGGTGGTGGAAGTTGGTACAGACGTATGTGCCAATATTGAAAATGCACGCAAAGACATCACACACCTGAGGGCAACCATCAAAGAAATAGCTACCTCCAAAGGATTCAGCGTGGGTGCTGCGGGTACACACCCATTCAGCACCTGGAGAAAACAATTGATCACCGATCATGAGAGATACCAAGAAATTGTAAATGAAATGCAAGATGCTGCAAGATCAAATCTGATATTTGGTCTTCATGTACATGTTGGCATGCCCTCAAAGGAAATGGCCATTCACATAGCAAATGCTGCGAGGTATTTTCTTCCGCATGTATTTGCTTTAAGCACCAATTCACCTTTTTGGGAAAGAAGAAATACCGGTTTCAAATCATACAGGACCAAGGTATTTGACAAATTTCCCAGGACGGGTATTCCCGATTATTTTGATAGCTACAGCGTATATGAAAATTATGTAAACCTGTTGATCAAAACAAAGTGCATCGACAACGCAAAAAAAATATGGTGGGACCTGCGCGTACATCCTTTTTATGGAACGGTCGAATTCAGGGTATGTGATGTACCCATGACGGTAGATGAAAGTGTGGCTTTTGCTGCTCTTTTTCAATGTATCTGTGCCAAACTCTTCAAACTTAGACTATCCAATCTAACCTTCATGATTTATCCCCGCGCGCTGGTCAATGAAAATAAATGGAGAGCTTCCAGGTATGGAATTGACGACAAACTGATTGATTTTGGAATTGAGCAGGAAGTCCCTACCAAAGACCTGATCATGGAATTACTTGATTTTGTTGATGATGTTGCAGATGAATTGGGGTGCAGATCTGAATTGAAAACAATTGAAAAAATTATTCAAAATGGAACCGGGGCTGACAGGCAACTAAAGGTTTTTCATGAGAAGCAGGACCATGAATCAGTTGCAGCATACATAGAGTCTAATTTTCTCGCCAATCTCTAAAATTGTACTTTTGCAGGCAAGATGAGTACCCTGAAAATCGCTGTGTTAGATCTGAACGAAGGAATGAAAAATGAAGGGATGAGGTGTATCAGGGAAATCCTTGAAAGAGTCCAATCTTCCCACTGTAAAAATCTTACCTGGGAGGAATTTGAAGTCAGAAAATCCATACAGATTCCTTCGCTTGATTTTGATATCTACATTTCATCCGGTGGACCAGGAAGTCCACTGGAAAGCAAAAATACCGCTTGGGAAAATTCCTATTTCAACTGGCTGAACACTGTGAATCAATGGAACAATGATTCCAGCAACGCAAGGAAGAAATATGTTTTTCTGATTTGTCATTCTTTTCAATTGGCCTGCCGTTGTTTTGGCATTGCCGAAGTCATCAAAAGAAAATCAACCTCCTTCGGTATATTCCCCATTCATATGCTGAAACACCATGGAGCTATTGATATGATTTTTAACGGGCTGCAAGATCCCTTTTTTGGTGTCGACAGCCGAGATTATCAAGTAATACAACCAGATAAAAAGAAAGTGCAAGAGATGGGAGGAGAAATCCTCTGCATAGAAAAAGAGCGTCCGCATATCCCTCTCGAAAGAGCTGTAATGGCGATTCGTTTCAATCCTTATATGGTGGGGACCCAATTCCATCCAGAAGCGGATGCATCTGGCATGAGCATGTATTTGATGCAAGATGATAAAAAGAAGCATGTAATTGAGAACCACGGACTTGAAAAGTGGGAGTCGATGATTGAACACTTGAATGATCCAGATAAAATCAGTCTGACCAATAGCCAGATTCTTCCCAATTTTATCATGCAATCCATAGCAGCACTGAACAATCCCTATTCTTTGTCATGATTTCAACTTTAAGAAAAGCATATAACCAGTCCTTCACAAAAGAGAAGTACGAAGCTTTTTTAAAAGAATTGAACAGCCTGCATCCAGGTGCGATCGATTTCAGGATTGCAGAAACACCTATTTACATTGATAAAAGGCTTAAACAGCAAATGCTTGACACAAGCTCTTATATCATACAGCATATCCAATCACCCGCATTTAAACAGGAAGTCGCGCATGCCATTCCGAATGGAGAGTTTTTCCCAAATCAGAATAAAATACCCCACTGCCTTGTATTTGACTTTGGTATTTGCAAGAATAAAAAAAACGAAATGTTCCCAGCCTTGATTGAACTGCAAGGCTTTCCCTCCCTTTATGCCTTTCAGGGCGTGTACCCGGCTATGTTTGAAAAATACTTTCCAGCTCCGGATGGATACTCAACTTTTTTCAATGGATACCAATATCAAACCTATCTGGATACATTGAAAAATTTCTTTTTGGGAAGCCATCAGCCATCAGAAGTTATTTTGCTGGAGATCAAACCGCATGAGCAAAAAACAAGGATTGATTTTTATCTGACCGAATCATTGTTTGGAATAAAATCAGTATGTGTCTCAGAGTTAAAATTGGAGGGAAATAAACCCTATTACTTATTGAACAAGGAGAAAAAATATATAAAAAGAATTTACAACCGTGTGATCATTGATGAACTGAATCAAGAGAAAGATGCATTGGGAACATTGATTGACTTTCAGGGTGACATCGATGTAGAATGGTTGCCGCACCCCAATTGGTTCTATCAGATTTCAAAATATTTGCTTCCTTACCTTCATCATCCATTTATTCCTGCAACTTCGTTTCTGGATGATCTTACTGAAATTCCAAACGATCTGGAAAATTATGTACTGAAACCACTTTTTTCATTTGCAGGACAAGGTGTAATCATTGACGTAAAGGCATCTGACATTGAAAATATAAAAGACCCATCTAACTGGATTTTACAGAAAAAGGTACAATATGCAGACTGTATTGAAACACCCGACGGAAATGCAAAGGCGGAAATCAGACTGATGTACATTTGGATTGAGGAGGATGATGAACCAATCCTTCTTACCAATCTCGCAAGACTGAGCAAGGGCAAGATGATCGGTACACGCTACAACAAAGACAAAGAATGGGTGGGAGGAACAGTCGCTTACTTTGAAAAATAAATGCCATGCCGCATATCAATACAATAAAAAAGAAATTATTGAGTCAAGGAATTAGTGGACAGTATGTACATGGACAACAACTGACAACTGGCTGGGTAACCATTGAAAAAGGAAGTAAGCTGCAATTGCACCATCATCCCCATGAACAAATAACGATCATGCTAGAGGGACAATTGGAAATGCAGATTGGGGATGAAACTGTCCTATTGGAGAAAGGCATGATACAGGTAATACCCTCGATGGTTCCACACAGCGCTGTTGCACATGAGGACTGCATACTGATTGATGTGTTCAATCCGGTTAGAGAGGATTACAGGGAAGCTTGATTACTCTGCACTGTTCTTCAGTATTCCCAGCAACTTGAATGCATTGTTGAGTACAATGGAGTTGTCTGGAATGTTTTCGAGTCCCGAGATGATTTCAGTGTTCCCATCTTTGCACATACCGGCAACAATCGCCTTCATCTCATAATGATTTTCCTTTCGCCTGACAAAAACATATTGATTTCCGCCTGATCGTACAATCGCTTCGTCTGGCAATGCAGACACAATTTTATTGGTTATATCAACCTGCCCCTCTACAAACATACCGGGTAGTAAATCCTTTGGCTTTGATTTGAAATGACAGTGCGCCAGTGCTGTGCGATTGTCATCCAGTCCCCGGTTTACAAGAATGACCTCAGCAGTATAATGCTTAGAGGGATCATTGAGAAAATGAATTTTTACTTCGTCACCCTTGTGAACATTGTTCAGATCTTTTTCAAAAATGGTCAGTGCCACATGGATATCATCCGGATCAATCAACTCAAACATGGTTTCCACGGGCTGCACATATTTACCGGTATTGACATTTACTTTGGATACATACCCATTGATGGTTGATCTCAACTGGACTTGCCCTGTTATATTGGTTTCATTCAATGCAGCTGGATCCATACCAATCAACTTTAATTTCTCCGCCAACCCTTTTACCAATACCTGTTGCATCTTGAGCTCGGCCTCTGCTTGTTGAAAATTCTTGGATGTTCCAGCATTTGCGTCTACCAGATTTCTTTGGCGCTCAAATTCCAAAGATGCCAATGCGGATTTAGCTTTGGCAGAGAGATAGTCCTGTTGCAACTGAACAATTGCCTGATCTTCCATGATGGCAATCACCTCGCCCTTTTGCACACGCATGCCCGGAATCAATTTTGTGCTGCGCAAGTATCCTCCCAATGGAAAATTGACTGATATGATATTTTGTGGGGGAAGGTCAATTTTTCCTTGGATATCAAGCGTGGAGCTCATCATGACATTTTGGGCATTGCCCATATTCAATGCAAGCAATTTTTGCTGATCGGCATTGAGGATGATTTCATTGCCCTGCAATACTTCATTTGACTCGACATTTTCTTGTTTTGCACCTCTACAGGCTACTAGGAGCAATACAAAAGGAATGAAAAGGGATGGGATACGCATAGCTTATTTTTTCTCGGTTAAATATTTGAACTCAGCCAATGAGAATTGAAGTGACTTTACAACATCGGCATACGATATCTTGATTTGAAGTGCCTGATTTACCAGCAATGCCCATTCGGCAAATGAAATATCACCACTCTTGAAACGAACAGATGCCTGTCGGGTCATTTCATCAGACATTTTCAAACCTTCACGTCTGTAATACTGAAATATTTCAATTTGTTTCTGATAAGTTGATGACAATTTGGTGAACTGTGTATGAAGCTGCTCCAATTTCTGACTCCTATTCAGTTCGGTGATTTCCAATCCAATTTTAGATGACTTAATCTTGGCTTTTGCTGCACCATTGAAAATAGGTAGTCCCATGCCAAATTGATAAATACCAAAGCGAGTGTTTCCACCATAATACTTCAAAGAAATACCATCGGGTGATTGCCAGCCAATAATTGACAAATTGCTATACCCCAGGTTAAAATCCGGAAGCAATTTATTTTTCTCAATATTGATGAGTGATTTTTGTTGTGCAACCAAGGCATCGGAAACACCCAACAGCGGATGAGATTGAAATGAATACATATTGGTTTGCAGCCATTCAAATTGAAGTGAATCAGCCTGAGGCAGTATTTCGGATCCGTTGTTTTTAAGTAAAATATTGAGTTCTGCAATCAAACCATTTTTTTCTGCAATCAGCAACTGCTTTTGCAAGGCCTGTTGAGCTGATTGCACTTTGATGGCATTCAACACACTGTTGTTTATTTCGCCCTGATCTTTTTGTACGGTCGCAACCCTCGACCATTCTGCAAAATTTTGTTCGACTTCGTTCAAAATATCTTCTCTTCTGTCAAGATCCAGTATGGAATAACAAATCTGCCTTACGCGCCAATTCAATTCAGCCTTTGTCAATGCAGTTTGTGAAACCCCCAAGTTAATTTGTTGATCGTATAACTTTTGCTGTGCCTTGTATACCATCGGCAACTGAAATCCCTGGTTGAAAAATATCCTGGTATCATTGAACGCACTGTTGATATTTCCGTACTCCAGTCCGGTTAACGTTTTAGCTATTTCTGCAGGTCTGGCACGCAACGCCCGATATGATTCGGTATTTTTCTCTGAGACCTTGATCAAATATGATTTACTGTCTGCCATTGAAACAATGGAATCAATTGGCAGGAATTGTTTGGATTGAGAGAATCCTGTTGAAGAAGCAAAGATTCCAATCAACAGAATAGATAAAGATTTTGACATAGTAACTTTCTTTTTCTCTACCCAAGCAAACAGCACAGGCAATACAAACAGGGTCAAGAATGTTGCTGATATGAGTCCACCAATCACAACCGTTGCCAGTGGCCTCTGTACCTCAGCACCGGAGCTGATGCTCAGTGCCATGGGTAAGAAACCAAGGGATGCAACAGCAGCAGTCATCAATACTGGTCTGAGTCGGCTGGTAGTCCCTCTAATCACCAATTCCTTCACATCAATTTCAGTTTCTTTTTTAAGCTTGTTGAATTCATTGATCAACACAATGCCATTGAGCACCGCCACTCCAAACAATGCGATAAATCCAATACCTGCAGAAATACTGAATGGCATATCTCGAGCCCAGAGCATGAGGATTCCACCGATGACAGATAGGGGGATAGCTGTATAGATTAGTAAACCATAGCGCAGCGATCTAAATGAAAAATACAATATGAGTAGAATCAGCAACAATGCGATGGGGACTGCAATCATCAGCCTTCCTTTTGCCTCAACCAAATTCTCAAATTGCCCCCCGAATGTTACATAATATCCAGAAGGTAGTTGAATTTTTTCTGCGTTTCGTCGAACATCTTCCACGACAGATTGCACATCTCTATCACGCACATTGAAAGCAACGGTGATGCGGCGTTTGGCATCTTCCCTCTGTACTTGGTTCGGACCATCTTCAATAGTAATTTCTGCCAATTGTTCCAGCGGAACACTGACTCCCTCATTGTTGGTAAGAAGCAAGGTTCTCAAATCTTCCAAATCATCTCTCCTATCTCCTGCGAGCCTAACCACCAAATCAAATTTTCTTTCATTCTCATATATTTTTCCGGCTGACTCACCCGCAAAGGAAGTACGCAGCACTTTATTTACCTCTGCAATACTCAGTCCATATGCTGCAATGGCATTCTTTTTATACTTGATTACAATTTGAGGCAAACCGGTCACCCGCTCTGCAAATACATCTTTTGCACCGGGAACCTGTTTGATGATTTCTGCATATTTCTCAGCATGCGCAGCGAGTGTATCCAGATTTTCTCCAAAAATTTTACACACCACATCCTGCTTTGCTCCAGCAATCAGCTCATTGAATCGCATTTGCACCGGATATTGAAATCCCCCTGTCAAACCAGGCACTTTTCCAATGGCAGCACTCATCTTGTTTGCCAACTCATCGTAGGAATCCGCACTGGTCCATTCTTTTTTATCTTTCAAATTGACGATGATATCTGTCATTTCAATGGGCATTGGATCGGTGGGAATTTCACTCGCACCAATTCTTGTAACAATTTTCTCTACCTCCGGAAATTTTTGCAGTTCTGAAACAGCTTTTTGCGTCGACTCAATGGTTTCACTCAACGAGGCTCCTGTCATCAGTCTTGCATCAATGGCAAAATCACCTTCTTCCAATTCCGGAATAAATTCACCTCCCAAACGGGATGCCACCATGATTGAAATAATGAAAAGAGCAATTGCAGCAGTAATTATTTTTTTGGGATGATCAATCAATTTGCTCAATACATTCATGAATGATGACTGTAATTTGTTCATCCATTTGTCAGAAAACGAATCTTCCCCTGACAATTTTTTACTGAGCACCAGGCTGGTCATCATCGGCACATAGGTCAGTGATAATACAAATGCCCCTATCAATGCAAACGCCACAGTTTGTGCCATGGGTTTGAACATTTTTCCTTCAATGCCAGTGAGACTGAGAATGGGTATATAAACAATCAAAATGATGATCTGGCCGAAAACAGCTGCGCCCATCATCCTTCCGGCAGATTGTTCTACCGTGTTATCCATCTGGGTCTGTTGCAACTGCAACACATTCTGTTTATTACCGTGAAGCCGATGCAAGACTGCTTCGACAATGATGACTGCTCCATCAACGATCAATCCAAAATCCAATGCACCCAAACTCATCAGATTTCCAGAAACCCTAAACAGGTTCATCATCCCCACCGCAAAAAGCATGGCCAGCGGAATAACCGAGGCAACAATGAGTCCCGCACGCAAATTCCCGAGAAACAGGACCAGGATCAGTAGCACAATCAATGCACCCTCCAGCAAATTGGTTTGAACGGTATTGAGTGTACGTCCTACCATCTTTTTTCTATCCAAGAAGGTGTCTATTTCAATTCCTTCTGGCAATGTCTTTTTGATTTGTTCCATGCGTGCATCGATGCCCTTGATAACTTCAGATGCATTTTCGCCCTTGAGCATCAATACAACTGCCCCGGAAACCTCTCCCTGATCACGGTAAGTCAATGCCCCATAGCGAATGGGACTGCCAATGCGGACATTTGCAACATCACGGATGTAAACAGGTGTGCCCGCGGCAGACTTGGAAACGTATATATTTTGAATTTCTTCGATCCCCTTTGCGAGTCCCTCTGTTCTGATGAACAGCAGCGCTGGACCCTTTTCGATGTATGCGGCACCAGAGTTTTGGTTATTGGATTCCAACGCATTGAAAACGTCCTGCAATGTGACCCCAATTGCTTTAAGTTTTACTGGATCCAATGCAACCTCATATTGTTTGAGTTTTCCGCCAAAACTGCTTATATCTGCCACACCGGGAGTTCCCAGGAGTTGGCGTCTGACGATCCAATCCTGTATGGTTCTGAGTTCTGTTAAATCATACTTGCTTTCAAATCCTTTTTTGGGACGAACAACATACTGATAAATTTCACCAAGTCCGGTCGTTACAGGAGCCAATTCAGGCGAACCGGCTTCTTTTGGAATTTCATCTCTGAACAAGATCATGCGTTCGCTGACCTGTTGACGACACCAATAAATATCACGGTCATCATCAAATACAATTGTCACCACCGATAAACCAAATCGAGAGATGGATCTGATTTCTTTGATTCCTGGAATATTAGAAGATACCTGCTCAATGGGAAAAGTGATGAGGCGCTCAACTTCCAATGAACCCAGTGTTGGTGAAACAGTTATCACTTGAACTTGATTAGAGGTGATATCAGGAAGTGCATCCACTGGCAATCGAAGGAGTTCGACTGTTCCCCAAACAATCCAAGCCATCGTGAAGAGTCCGATTACTAACTTATTTCTAACAGAAAATCGAATGATGGCATTGAGCATGATCCTTTCTAAATGGTTCAGGAGTTAAATTCGGCTCAATCAAACTGCAGCATGGAAATTTCAAGGCTCCAACAACATTCAATTCAACCTGCCTAAATGTACAACTTTAGGATAAATTATTAGATGACTTATTTACAGCAATCCTTCTTGACAAAGAGTCCAGCGATAAAGGATAATATCTTCTTTAAAATAGCAGGCATAAAAAAAGTCCGACGATTGTCGGACTTCAAAATTAATTATTTTTTCTCAGCTCCTTTTCGGGGATATTGGCAGCATTCAGCGAGATTTCCATAAGCCTCGGCTGTAGCGGCGATGTCTTGTGTATCATATCCTGCATTGGCAATGGCTTGCTGGATTTTTTGCATATCCGTCTTTTTTTCCTTGAACTCAATGTTCAATACCTTGGAATCTTTGTTCCAATTCGCAGTTTTTGCACCTGCTTTGATGGCGGCTGCTTCGATTGTTTTTTTGCACATGCCGCAATTGCCCCAAACCTTGATTTCTTCCGTTTTCTGAGCAAAGCTGTTTACGCTGAAGAACAAAGTCAACGCTGTAAATAATCCAATGTATTTCATTTTCATAACAAATAATTTTAGAATACAAATGTATACCAGAACGATAATCCCTGCATATGATCGTGCTAATTTAACATTTCAATTAATTCACAAAATTCCAAAAAACACCCAACCTGAATACCAATCCCGGGGTGGGATAAAGGGGAGCAGCAAAATTGTTCTGTTTGAACCCAAATCCATACTGGCTACTGGCTGTATTCAGGTTTTCAAGCCTGACAAAACCCGTAAAGCTTCTGATCCTGAAATTGTTATAAATATGAATATCTGGACGATTGTTGATCCTCTCGGCTGATTGATAAAAAAACTGACCATTGAGCGGTGAATATCCATCTGCATAGTAAGCAGTGTGGTAACGAACCTCGATGCCTGTAGCCAGGATCAGGTTCCTGAAAGGATTTCCCTCATAGCCAATCCTGTTTCTCGTGAAAAATGATGGCAGATGGATGGGGGCATTGGAGGGTATGGATTGAATAAATACCTCCGTACTCCATTTGAAATTTCTGTAGAGCCTGATTTCCTTGGTCAATCCGCCTCTGAGCAGCTGAAAAACTGTATTGTATTGATCAACATCTGTAAAGTTTTTCAAATAAGTATAATTGGATATCAAAAAATAATTAAACTGAAGAAAAGCATTGATTTTTTTCAGGTACAATACTCCATATAGATTGGCAATATTTTCATCTGCCAGTGTTGTATTGTATTTCAGAGGAAAGGCAGTTGGATTTTTATATATGTATGAAGGGGTGCGATTGGCATTTTCAAATCCGATTTGCAAATTGCCAACATTAGAACCAAGTGATCGCTGAAGATGGGCCTTCACAGCGTAATTTCCAATATCCCTGCCTGCAGTAATGAACTCACCATAAAGAAGCATGTCCCATTTCTTGTTGCGCGTCAAATTACGATACTCTCCGTGCAATAGAATATTCGTGAAGGGATCATTGTATACTCCAGAGACGTTTCGGTATTGCAGTAAACTTATACCCGCTTTGAAAAACTGCAAGAGATTGTTGGCATCTGGAAATTGTATGATGGAAAAATCATTTTTCAATGCAGTATTTTTCATTGAAAACCTGACAGTATCGGGCAGTTGTGTTATTCCATAATGAGTGCTGTAAAAAGTTGAAGCCCCAATGGGCTGCACATCAAGATATTCATAATTGTTGCTGGAGGATTCAATGGTATGCTCCAGTCGAAGTCTAGGTAAATAATATCTGATCACTGTCGAATCTGTAACAGTCGAATCTTTTTTCCCAAAATCAAATTGATGGCGGTACAACAAATTCATGTTGGTATATCGATTGCCAGTCAGCAGATTCACTTTGAAAAAATTTCTGGAACTGTAAATCGATGGTGCCAAGTTGGTTGGGACATTGAATCGATCGTTGTAAGCGGGATTTTCGTTGACCAAAAATGCGGGATCTCTGATTCCTCCATTTTCAGCTGATTGTAAAGTATTGGACAAAATAATCACATATGCATGATATCTTCTGTTTTTGGATGTATAATCACTGTTGATACGGATGTTATTGTGACTAGAATTTTGTGAATTGAAGGTCCCGGGTGCCGTTATCAGTCTATACTGAGCAACTGCATTCCAATCTGGTGATATATTTTGTGTGTGCAAGACACTGATTTGTTGTTCTGCTTTGCTGCCAACCAGGTAGCCCAACTCTGTATATGCCTTGGTAGTATTCATGAACCTCGACTCCTGAACAGTAAATGCAAACGGATCCAATGCATGAAATCCTCCGTCCCAACCAATACCTCTCATGGGATTGAACAAGAGTGAACGTGTCGGATTTCCATTGTAACCAATGTTGGCCAACCAGGGTTTGAGTGGAACCCGCTTGTAAAAATCACTGATGCTGGAATCAAAAGTCAGGTATTTGGCAGTATCTAAATATTTGTACTGCACGTTGACAGAGTCAGCGGCAAAATTTCTTTTTTCAAAACTGAGTGAATCACTTCCACCACTGGAAGCTGGTCGCATGCCCCCACCCGACCCGCCCATGTTCTGCATCCTGCGCATCATACCTGGCATCTGGGCCTGTAAATCTTCCTGAAGCATGAGCAACAGAAAAAGCATAGAGAGCCTGAAAAAATTATTGAGTAGCCGCATGTAAACTTGGTGCATCAAATGTATGAAGCATGCTCGAATGATTGTATCATAGAAGTTAAAACTGCCGTTAATTTAGGGGCAGCAGCATTGGCAGCATCCAGTACATCCTTGTGTGAAATGATATTATCCTCTTCACGCACCCCTATGTCTGTAATCACACTGATGGCAAAAACCTGCATGCCTGCATGCACTGCTGTGATGACTTCCTGTACGGTACTCATTCCAACTGCATCAGCACCAAGATGATGTATCAATTTATATTCTGCCCTTGTTTCGAACGATGGTCCGGTTACTCCAAAATAAACCCCCTCTTTCAATTCAAATCCATGTTGCTTTGCAATGTTGTGCGCCTTTGCAATCAGCTTTTTTGAGTAAGGTTCACTCATATCTGGAAACCTTGTTCCAAGTGATTCAATATTTTTTCCAATCAAGGGATTTACAATCGCAAAACTGATATGGTCTTTGATCACCATCAAGTCGCCCACCTTGAAGCTGGTGTTGGTTCCACCCGCAGCATTGGTAATCATTAAATTTTTTATTCCCATTTTTTGCAATACACGTATGGGAAATACTACTTCCTCTGTACTGTATCCTTCATAATAATGAAATCTTCCTGAGAGGGTTATGATTGTCTTCCCCCCTATGGATCCTATCAAGATTTTTCCGCTATGCCCTTCAACAGTGGATACCGGAAAATGAGGAATATCCGCGTAATCAATTTCCTGATCAATCTTCATTTCTTCCGTAAAACCACCCAAACCACTTCCTAGTATCACCCCGATCAAAGGCTGATTTGAACAGGTTGATTGTATATATGCTGCTGCCTCACCGATCCTTTTCAATAAATCCATTGTTCGTCTTGTTGAATTAATAATCTGAATATGGGCGCGCTTTTAAAAAGAGCGTCACGTTTTTACTCACTGTTTTTTCATATTCCTTTCTGGAGGAAAGTTCTTTCCATTGTGGATCATTAGAGAAAGTCTTCCAATGGGCATCTCTGTCTTCCTTGTTTTCAAAACTGGTCATGTACATCAGGTTGGGCATGGTTGGGCCGCTGATAACTTCTCCATAGAAAACAGCATTGAAATTGAGACGAGCAAAAAGATCAATCTCTCCTCCTTCGTTGAACATCTCTACTTTCTTCCTGTATCGCTTTTCAGTTGGACCCTCATAACTTCTTAATTCATATACCTTGTCCTCGTATGAACTTTTCAATTTGGGGAGCGTAAGGGTTGGCGAGAACCTGAATCCCTCTATGATATAAGTAACGATCCTGTCATATGGAACTGCTGAAGGATCTGCATCGAGATAGGCTGCGCCTTTCTGAGCAACTTCAGGATCACTGAACAATGCATTGTTGATGGCAGGAATTTCGTCTATGCGCTTGTACGGAATCAATACATATAACTTTTTAATGATCGACGTATCATTGGCCCTGCCGGTGAAAGCTCCAATATGTTTAATTCCTTTGCGGTGCGTGTATGGTATAAAGGCATCCGCTAAATACTGATCAATGACTGCCTCTTGTTGCTTGGTTTTATACTCATATACTTTTAATTCATAAAAATGCTTTCCCTTTTTTTGTTGACCGATGACTGACAAAGATGTCAGCATCACTGCAAACAGAATGCTTATTCTCATATTGACTGATTTGGGTCAAAGTTATTGATTCTTTACTGAGTTGCCTATCACTTACAGTATCTTTGCGCCATGCATTTTGTAAGTGTAGAAAAGATCGGGAAAGCATATGGCATCAAACCACTTTTTAGAGGCATCAGTTTTCACATCAATGAAGGCAACAATATTGCCCTGATTGCCAGAAATGGTTCAGGAAAATCTACGCTGCTGAATATACTCGCCGGTAAAGAAACAGCGGATGAGGGGACGGTATGGATTCACAAGGACGTGAAAGTGGTCCTTTTTGAACAGGACCCAAGCTTTGATGAGCAATCCAGCGTATTGGACAATATATTTTCCCATGAACATCCTGTACTGGATGCCATCAAACAATATGAGGCAGCAGAAGATGCCAACGATGCAGAGTTGATCACGAAGGCCATTGTAGAAATGGATGAGAAGAATGCGTGGGATTTCGATGCCAAGGTGAAGCAAATACTGAGCAAGCTGAACATTCATCAACTTGAACAAAAAATCAAATTTTTAAGTGGTGGCCAAAGAAAAAGAATCGCATTGGCCAAAACCCTTATAGATATTGGATTTGAACATCAGCACTGTCTGTTGATCATGGATGAACCAACCAATCACCTGGATGTTGAAATGGTGGAATGGTTGGAAAACTACCTTGACAAAGAAAATGTAACACTGCTGTTGGTAACACACGACAGGTATTTCCTGGACAATGTTTGCAATGAGATTTGGGAACTGGACAATGAGAAAATATATACATATAAGGGCGACTATGAAAATTATATAGAGAAAAAAGCTGCAAGAATCAAAAGTGAAATTTCTACAATAGATAAGGCAAGAAATACGTTCAGAAAGGAACTGGAGTGGATTAGAAAACAGCCAAAAGCCAGAACCACCAAATCAAAAAGCAGGCAAGATGCTTTTTATGAAATTGAAAAAGTAGCCAAACAAAAAATAGAAGACAAGCGAGTTGAACTCCAGATGAAAATGAATCGCCTTGGAGGGAAAGTAGTCGAGATGAAAAAAGTATACAAGAGCTTTGGTGAGAAAAAAATATTGAGCGGATTTGACTATACTTTCAAAAAAGGAGAAAGGGTCGGCATCATCGGTAAAAACGGTGCGGGGAAATCCACATTTGTCAATATACTTCAGGGAATAGAAGAGGCCGACAGCGGAAAAATCAATATTGGCGAGACGGTCGTATTCGGCTATTATTCACAGCAGGGACTCATCCTCAAACAAGACATGCGGGTGATTGAATACGTTAAAACAATTGCTGAAAGTTTTCCATTAACCAAAGGCGGGTCTCTGAGCGCAGCACAATTTCTGGAACTATTTTTATTCAGTCCCAATCAACAATACAGCTTCATCAGTCACTTGAGCGGCGGGGAAAAAAGAAGACTCCAATTACTCACCATCCTGTTTAAAAATCCGAATTTCCTGATCCTGGATGAACCTACAAACGACCTCGAATTACCTACCCTGACTGTACTTGAAAACTTTTTATTTGAATTTCCAGGCTGTCTGCTGGTGATCAGCCACGACCGGTATTTCATGGACAGAATTGTTGACCATCTATTTGTGTTTGAAGGTGAAGGAATCATCCATGACTTTCCGGGAAATTATGCCACCTATAGAGTTGAGAAAGATTGGATCGAAAACAAAAGTGTCACTCCCGTCATCCCATCTAAGCAACAGGCAGCAGAGTCAACTCATTCTAAAAAGAAAGCCGGCTTCAACGAGAAAAGGGAGTTTGATCTTCTGACCAAAGAGTTGGAGAAAATGAACAAAGAAAAAGAGCAACTTGCTGTTCAATTGTATGCTGGAAATTTAGAATACCAACAATTACAGGAAATCTCAGAACGATTCAAACATGTATCCGAACAAATCAATGAAAAGGAAATGAGGTGGCTTGAATTAAGTGAGCTTCTTTAAAATGATGCTCTCATCAATCGATCATTGATTGCTTTTCCAATGCCCTCATTTGGTACAAGTTCAGCAAGGATAGTTTCGATATTCATTTCATCCATCTCACGCATAACACTGAACAGCCTGGACGCTGCCTCTGCCATGTCCCCTTTGCTGGATAAAATCATCTGTGGATGATTGGTATTGTATGAACGCTGAAAAGAGATGATACCGATTTTATTATCCCCATATTGCTTCAACAATTGCTCAACATCTCCAACAATCAACTTTTTTCGAGTGGAATAATGGCTCTTTAATTGCCCTGGTGTATCAGGAGCATCATGTGTAATGGACAGCTTGACCGACTTACCCAATACATCTTCTATCGCCTCAATAGAGAGTCCGCCCAAACGATGCACAACAACTTCGCCGTCTTTGAATCCAACAATGGTTGATTCCAATCCAACTGTTGCATTTCCTCCATCCAATATATAAGGTATTTTGCCATGGAGACCATCAAGCACATGTTGTGCTGTAACCGGACTCACATAGCCGGAGGGATTGGCACTTGGAGCAGCAAGCGGAAAATTCAATTGGGCAAGCAATGCAAGTGTGAGAGGATGTTGAGGAATCCTCACGGCAACATATTTACTGCCTGCGGTAGTGATATCCGGAATGATTGATTTTTTTTTCAGAAGGTATGTGAGAGGCCCAGGTGAAAAGGCTTGTATCAATCTAATGCAGTCCGTTGGAATCTCCTCAACGCAAGATTTCAACTGTTCAATATCTGCCACATGAATAATCAAAGGATTGAACTGTGGACGGTTTTTTGCTTCATAAATCTTTGCAACGGCATGCACATCCAATGCATTAGCGGCAAGTCCGTACACTGTCTCAGTTGGTATTGCAACCAACTCGCCTTGCTCCAGCAAATGTCTTGCCTTCTGCAAATCTTTTCCAATCTCAGTTGTAAACATAAAAAAGCCGCAACAACTGTTGCGGCACAAAGTTATTTGATTGTAGCAGAACTAAACCTTTGATTTTTCTTTCTTCTCAGGCAACTGCTTGATGTTAAAGACAATCTTTTGGTTCTCTTTATCAAGATCAGCTATCATCACATCACCCTCTTTGATGTTCATATTGAGGATCTCCTCTGCAAGGGGATCTTCCAAATATTTTTGGATGGCCCTGTGCAGTGGTCTGGCTCCGAATTGCTGATCGTATCCTTTTTCTGCTATAAAATCCTTTGCATCACCTGTCAATTCAAGTGTAAATCCAAGTGTATTCAATCGCTTGAGCACACCCTTCATTAAAATATCAATGATCTGGAAGATATGTTCTTTTTCAAGTGTGTTGAAGATGATGACATCATCTACTCTGTTGAGAAATTCTGGAGAGAAGGTACGCTTCAGTGCCTTTTCAATGACAGCTTTATTGGCCTCTTCTGCATTGGCCTGACGTGCAGATGTTGCAAAACCAACACCATCACCAAAGTCTTTTAACTGACGAACACCAATATTGGACGTCATGATGATCAGTGTATTCTTGAAATCGACTTTGCGTCCGAGTCCATCTGTCAATTGTCCATCATCCAATACCTGCAGCAAAATATTGTAAATATCAGGATGAGCTTTTTCTATCTCGTCCAGCAAAATAACCGAATAAGGCTTTCTCCTTACACGTTCTGTAAGCTGACCACCCTCTTCGTAACCTACATAACCGGGAGGAGCACCGATCAGTCTGCTGACTGTAAACTTCTCCATGTATTCACTCATATCTATGCGGATCAATGCATCTTCAGAGTCAAACATATTTCTGGATAGTGCTCTTGCGAGCTCAGTCTTTCCTACACCAGTTGGACCGAGAAATATGAAAGTCCCGATTGGCTTTTTGGGATCCTTCAATCCAACACGGTTGCGTTGAATGGCTTTCACCACCTTGGAGATGGCGTCATCTTGTCCAACAACCATGCCTTTCATATCGACCGACATATTCCTCAATTTCTCTGTCTCCGCTTGCACCATGCGTTTCACCGGAATACCGGTCATCATGCTCACTACCTCTGCAATATCTTCTTCAGAAATCGGATAATGTTTGTTTTTGGATTCTTCTTCCCATGAGTTCTTGGTGGATTCCAACTCCTCTTGAAGTTTCTTCTCTCTGTCTCTCAAACTTGCAGCTTCTTCAAAGCGCTGGCTTTTGACGACTTTATTTTTCTCGAGCTTGATATCTTCAATTTTCTTTTCAAGTTCAATGATGTCATCGGGCACGTTGATATTTTTCAAATGCACCCTGGCACCAACTTCATCCAATACATCGATGGCTTTGTCTGGCAGCAAACGATCGGTCATGTAGCGATCACTCAACTTTACGCAAGCCTGAATGGCATCGTCAGAATAATCAACACTGTGGTAATCTTCGTAACGCGATTTGATATTATTGAGTATTTGGATGGTCTCGTCAACAGAAGGTGGTTCAACAATTACTTTTTGAAACCTCCTGTCCAGTGCACCGTCTTTTTCAATGTGCATGCGGTATTCATCCAATGTAGAAGCTCCAATGCATTGAAGTTCTCCTCTTGAAAGCGCGGGTTTGAAAATATTGGAAGCATCAAGAGATCCACTTGCGCCCCCAGCGCCTACGATGGTATGGATCTCATCTATAAAGAGGATGACATCACGATTTTTTTCCAACTCGGTCATGATCGCTTTCATTCGCTCCTCAAACTGTCCACGGTACTTTGTGCCTGCAACGAGTGCAGCTAGATCCAGTGAAACAACGCGTTTATCAAATAACACACGTGAAACTTTTCTCTGAACAATGCGCAATGCGAGTCCCTCTACAATCGCCGTTTTACCCACACCGGGCTCTCCGATCAAAATAGGATTGTTCTTTTTTCTTCTGGAAAGAATCTGCGAGACTCTTTCGATTTCATTTTCTCTCCCAACGATTGGGTCCAATGAACCAGACTCGGCAAGCTTGGTGATATCCCTGCCGAAATTGTCCAATACTGGAGTCTTGCTTTTGGAACCTGCAGCAGCAGGACGCGCTTTTGCCTGTGCACCTTTTCTTTCTTCATCAAATTCCTCTTCAGGCTCTTCAGAAAATTCACTTTTTACATCGTTGTTTCTGACAACACCCAGTTCATTTCTGAACATGTCATAGTCAACATCAAATTGATTCAGTATTTGTGTAGCGATGTTCTCTTTGTTCTTGAGAATGGAGAGCAGAAGATGTTCAGTCTCAACCATCGCACTCTTCAGTGCTTTGGCCTCTAATACAGTTACACGTATTACTTTTTCTGCCTGACGGGTGAGTGGCAAACTGTTGATATTTTGGATATTCTTGCCTGACTTGTCCTTTACCGCCATTTCAACTTCTTTCCTCAATTCATAGAGATCGACATTTAAGTTTTGCAGTACTTTCAATGCAGTATTTTCTCCTTCACGAATGACGCCTAACAACAGATGCTCTGTTCCGATAAAATCATTTCCCAACCTCAACGCTTCTTCTCTGCTGTAGGAAATGATTTCCTTTACCTGTGCTGAAAAATTGTTATCCATAAATTTTGTTTGTTAGTCCCTTACAATAATACCGAATAATTCCCAAATTCTGCCGACTCCAATTCCTGTAGAATCGCATATTTGTCAACATTAACCGAACTTAAACAAATCGGTATCTTTGTTGCTTCAAACACATGCAAAAGGGTACTGAATGAAAGTCAAAATTGATACCAAAGAAGTATTTAATGTCATAACCATTGAAGAGAAAGTTTTCACTGCAATTATGGCAGCAGAACTTATCAAAGCAATTGAAGACATTCAACAGCAAGAATGTTTAAATATCATTTTAAATTTTCAACATGTTCAAGAAGTTGAAACTGCATTGTTGACCGTATTGGAAGATATACAACAATTACAAAAAGGCATCGGTAAATCCTTCGTGGTATGCTCAATGTCGGGCGAAATACAACAAAAACTAGGAGTAGACAAAGAATATGAAAAATTTCATCTCCCCCCTACTGAGTCGGAAGCCTGGGACATCGTTCAAATGGAGGAAATCGAAAGAGAGCTGGGATTAGATATTTAGCTTTTTGATTTTACGATTTGAAAGGAAATATTTACATTTGCAGCCCATTGAATGGATCGGTAGTTCAGTTGGTTAGAATGCCGCCCTGTCACGGCGGAGGTCGCGGGTTCGAGTCCCGTCCGGTCCGCAGAAGGTTCACAAGATTAATTGTGAGCCTTTTTTGTTTCTGTATTGCAAGAGTAAAAAATTCAAAACAATAAAACCAAGCATCGGTAGATAAAAAATCAGGAAGTAGGTCCCGTACCCTACTGTAATCTGTGGACTCGGTTTTGCAAGGATCCAAATTCCTCTACCAATGCTTCCACTGGAGAATGCAAATCCCTGTGTAACATTCCAACCCAGGTGCATGGCAATGGTTGCATACAATGAACCCGACTTTGCATATCCCCATGCATACAAACAACCAACAATGGATGTAGTGAGAAAAACTTGCACCATAGCTGGAATATTTCCCCATACTTCAAAGCTGAACCAGTGATAGATGCCAAATGAAACAGAAGAGATCAACAAAGCATTTATTTTCCCAAGCCATTTGATCAACAAATAAAACAGCACACCGCGGAAGATCAATTCTTCAAACAAAACTGACTTGATATTCCACCAAACACCTTTCAACAATAAAAGCAAATCAAATGCGGGATTCAACACCCAAGATTCCTGAGCAAATAAGATTCTGAAAACAAATCCCATTGCACAGGTTCCCATTGAAACCATCAGAAAAATGAAAAAATCAGTCACCCGCTTTTGATTGGGCATCCATCCAAGCACCTCCAACCTCCTGCTGTCGAAGTAATATATCAGGGCATAAGAAAGTAACAACTGAACGATCAATCCAAGCATAGTGCCTAAAACTATTGAATCTTTAATTATCCACATAAACAACTTGCATCAAGCTGAATTTCAATGATTTAATGCCATAATTCATTTCTATTTTATTTTCTACCTTTACACCCCTGAAACCAAACCAAAACTATGGCAGAGAGCAGCGCTAGACAATATTTGGATTTCGAAAAGCCCATCAAAGATTTATACGATCAAATAAATCAACTCAAGGCAACTGCAGAAAAAAACAGGGTTGACCTTACCTCATTGATAAAAGAGTTGGAAGAGAAAATACTTGAGAAAAAAGAAGAAATAAACAAGGGACTCACCAGTTGGCAAAAAGTTCAGCTGAGCAGGCACCCTGATCGGCCATATACCCTCTCCTACATCGAAAGAATCTGCACCGACTTTGTTGAAATGCACGGAGATAGAAATTTTAAAGATGACAAAGCCATTGTAGGGGGATTCGGAAAAATCGATGGACAAACAGTCATGATCCTTGGTCAGCAAAAAGGAACCAATACCAAAACCCGCCAGCTTAGAAATTTTGGAATGGCCAATCCGGAAGGATACAGAAAAGCATTGCGCTTGATGAAGCTGGCAGAGAAATTCAACAAACCAATAGTTACACTGGTAGATACCCCCGGCGCATTCCCCGGCATTGAAGCCGAAGAACGCGGACAAGGAGAAGCCATCGCCAGAAACATATATGAAATGCTTCGCTTAAAAGTCCCGGTTGTTTGTGTAATCATCGGCGAAGGGGCCAGTGGCGGTGCAATGGGAATTGGAGTGGGTGACAGGGTTTTCATGATGGAGAATACCTGGTATACCGTGATTTCTCCTGAGAGCTGCAGCTCCATCCTATGGAGAAGTTGGGACCAAAAAGAAAAGGCAGCAGAAGAATTGAAACTGACGTCTGACCATATGCTCAAATTCGGACTGGTTGACGGAGTGATACCAGAACCATTGGGCGGAGCACACTGGGACCATGACCTGGCTGCTTCAATGGTGAAAGAGCAAGTGGTAAAATCAATCCAAGAACTCAAATCGCTCGATCCCGAAAAAAGAATTGACGAGAGGATAGAAAAATTTGCAAAAATGGGCAGATGGGAAGAAGCATCCGCCAATCAATCATAACCAATGAAAGTCAAGCATCCATTCGCAGGTACCGGTGTGGCTATAGTAACTCCTTTTTTGGAAAATGGTGAAATCGATACCGCTTCTCTAGAAAAGCTGGTCAATCATATGGCAGACGGCGGGGTTGAATATATCGTTGCATTGGGCACCACAGGTGAAAATCCAACGCTAAACAAAAATGAAAGACAACAAGTGTATTCACTTGTAAATCAATTTAATAAAGGAAGATTAAGATTGGTGGCTGGTATCGGAGGGAATGACACCAGGGCTGTGGTCCAATCCATGAAGGATTTTGATCTTACCGGATACAGCGCAATCCTTTCTGTGAGCCCCTACTACAACAAACCCAACAACGAGGGACTCGTTCAACACTATAAGGCAATCAATGACAACAGTCCCCTTCCTGTCATCATGTACAATGTTCCAGGAAGAACAGGCATGAATGTAAATGTTGACACCACCCTCAGAATTGCGAGGGAATGCAAGAAAATTATTGCCACCAAGGAAGCATCAGGGAACATTGAACAAATCATGCAAATCATCAGGGACAAGCCTGAGGGATTTGAAGTGATCAGCGGCGATGACGGCATCACACTGCCGATTATGGCCTGCGGTGCCATTGGGGTGATATCCGTAGTTGGAAATGCATACCCAAAACTGATATCGGACATGGTCAGGAACTGCCAGGATGGAAAATTTGCAGAAGCCAGACCGGCACATGAAAAAATGTTACCGCTCATTTCAAGCATGTTTGCAGAAGGCAATCCAAGTGGCATCAAAGCTTATTTATCTGAGCTGGGCATCACCAAAAACACTTTCAGACTTCCAGTTGTGGGTGTGAGCGATGCATTGATGCAAACGATCCAATCACTTATGAAATCCGTCTAAGGATTCGTTGGCATTCCGGAACGATTGATCAGAAATCAACCTTGTAGCCAAATACCGGTATTCTTCCCAACAAATAATTATAGGTGATTTTTCCCTGATTTGCATCGTAGCGATGGCTGATGGGATTTTTTCTGTTGGTGGCATTTTGAACACCCAATATCAAACTGCCGGTTGTTTTTTTATATTGAACCTTCCACTCGAATTGCGTATCCAATCGAAATATACTCCTGAGCTTTTCTTCATTGTACCTAGATATAATTGTTACGGTGGTTCTACGAATGGCAGATTGCACGAGATCGATGGGTGTAACCCGAACACCTCCCATTGAAATCAGTTTCATATCGAATCCAATATAAGAGGGACGCCTGGTTTTCAATACCCACTCCTTTCCTAACAGAAGGGTGAATGAGTTGTTGGAATTGTAGCGGGTGCTTCTCCAAAATTTATCTGAAGGCCTGTATTCGGATTGATATAAACTCAGTGTGCTCAATAAATAAAATCGATCGTTCCAATACCTGTCCAACGTAAACTCCAAACCATAATTCTGTCCGAGTCCCTTGTTGGCCAGCGTTTCGATGGAAAAGTCATCATCCAGGTTGATGACACTGTAATTGCTCGTACGCAAAGCATGTATAGGAATATTAAACAGCCATTGGTAATACACTTCTGTCCTCAGGTTCCAGTCTTTTGCAATTTGAATGGAATATCCCAACACATAATGCTTCGATTTGCTGAAGTCAAGCATTTTGTTGGGCATCACGGTATCATTGCCAACGCGGATGCGTGCAAAGTAATTACCAAGTGGTTGGATTTGTGCGTGCATGCCATATCCAAAACTAAGTGACTGGCTGTTGTCAATTTGGTAGCGGAGTCCGAATCTGGGCTGAAAAGCACTTGACTGGTTGAGTGAGAGCTGCTGTCCGTGTCCACCTAACTGAAATGAAAACTTATTGGATGCATCCCATTTCCATTGAACAAAATAATTGGTTAACCAAGTGGACCCGTTGTTTTTGATTTTATCTCTCAGCACATTGCTAACAGCCTCTCGTTGCTGAAGATTGAATGCAATATCTTTTGTATAGGCTCCCAATTTAAACAAATGATGTTTGCTTGCCTTGAATGTGATGATGGATGAAAACTGAGTATTCCATTCGGAAAACTTGTTGATCCTCGAGAACACAACTGGTGCATTGAACTTATCCAGTCGGCTGTCTTCTTCACGGTAGAGGTAGCCATTTTTACTCAGTACTGATCTCCATAATATTCTTTTTCCGATATTGATTTGGTGGGAAATCCCCAGTGCACCTGCATTTGCAGCATCGAGCGAGCTGCTTCGAGTGGAGGGATCGTTTACCCAAGTGATGCTGTCTCTTGCCAATTCATCATACTGCTTGCTCAGTCCACCGAACCCAAATACTGAGAAACTGCCGATTTTCTTGGTGGGCAGATGAATATTGAGTGAAAGGTCTTGAAATGAAGTGGGCTTATCAGAAATATTGAAGCCCAATTTTTGCATGAGCGTGAGAAATCCATATCGGTAGTTGATCAGATAGGATCCGCCATATCCTTTTTTGAAATACCCTTCCGTTGCAAAATCAATCCCCAATGTACTCAGTGAAAAAGTATGTTCTCTTTTGTCCTTGTTTCCTTTTCTCAATTTGATATCAAATACGCCGGAGAGGGCATTGCCGTATTCTGCAGGAAAGGCACTTGTCATGAAATCGGAATTGGCCAGCAGTTGTGCGCTCAACATGGAAATGGCACCACCGGATGTACCTACCCGGGCAAAGTGATTTGGATTGGGAATATCTACTCCTTCCATCCGCCACAGCAGACCATTCGGTGCATTGCCTCTGATGATCAGACCGTTTCCATCTCCAGCACTTGCCACTCCAGCAAAATTGGCTGCGATTCTTGCGGGGTCATTCAGTCCAGCTGCAAATCTCCGGGTTTCCTCCACGCTGAACATCCGAGCGCTCACCATCGCAAGATCATTAATGGGCCTGGATTTATTTCGACTTGATCGGATGATGATTTCTTTGGAGGTGGAAAGATCCTCGTCCATCTCTACCGTCAGTACCAATTCTTTTCCAGATTCCACCAGCAGGTTGTTCAGCAGAACTGGCCTGAATCCGATATGGGTGATGATAACAGATGTTCTTCCAACCGGAATATTGTTCAGTTGAAAGAATCCAGTTGAATCAGAAATGGCTGACTTTCCTTCCGTACCGATAATTTTGATGGTAGCAGATGAAATGACTGTTTTGATGTTTCGCTCTGTGATCCTTCCTTTGATGGATTGCAGTGGGACTGGCTGTCCACCTACCCACATAACAAGGAAGCAGCCCAATAGTATGAACAATAGTTTTTTCCACATCGGTACCGGCAATATAGCTTCTGCATTTTAATTTGATGGGGAATGATTGCATATTTTTTCGGATATTCATTGAAACCAAGACTGCATGCGGCATATAACCATGGATCCGTTTAGCCTGGAGTGGCTGATTTGCATCACTGCAGTATTGCTGGTCATGTTAATGTTGATATACCTTCCCGATTACATCGAAACAGCCAGGCATCCTAATTATGGGAAGCTCATCGGACTGGCATTGTTCCTGAATCTCATCATCGAAAACTGGTATTGTTGGCAATCTGGTATTTGGGATTTGAGAAGCAATCTTCCTTTGCATTTATGTGGTATCAGCGGACTCCTTTCAATCATCCTCTATTTCAGATACAATGAAACACTGGCCAACTTACTTTTTTATTGGGGCATCACAGGGGGGATCCATTCGTTGATAACGCCTGAATTTGATCTGGGCAATGAGGGGTATTTATACTATGGATACTTTGTGAGTCACGGTGGACTTATACTCACCAGTCTTTTCATGATCAAGCACAGAGGATTCAAGCCCTTGGAGGGATCATGGTTGAAGGCATTTTTTCATATCCAATTGGCTGTGTTGGTAATTGGATTGTTCAACTGGTCAACCGGTTCCAATTATATGTATTTGTCTGCTCCGCCCATTGTCGATAACCCACTGATCATTGGAGATTGGCCTTGGCTTTTGCTCATTTCTATATCTTGTACAAGGGATTTCATATCAAAAAAGTTTTCAGGTCCTGACCGATTAATATGAAGTTCACAATAGGATAACAGTCCACTAACCATTCCATCATATTGAAATTTGACTTTCGCTCTAGCCGAAAGGTCAAGGTAAAATGAGGCGCAAACCTTATTTTCTTTTAATTGCAAAGCCCCTCTATTCCTGGAGGGGCGATTTTTTGAGATTTGGTAACAATTTGATAATACAGAATTGTGTGTAAGCTCTGACTGATTTTTGACTTTTGTGCAGCAATTAAAAGAAACTTATCTTGAAAAGAATAACAGTCCCCCTGCTGTGTATTTTCACCATTTTTATGATTTCTCCATCAAGAAGCCTTTCGCAATCACAAGAGAAAAAACCAACAAAAGCGTGGTATGAAACCATTTCTCTGAGGGGTTATGTACAAGTCAGGTACAACCGTCTTCTTGAAACAAATAAAAATTTAAAATGTGAGCAATGCGATGTTTCGTGGGGTGACAATGGAGGATTTGCAATCAGAAGAGGTCGACTGATTTTCAGTGGTAATCTGACAGACAGGATATTTTTTTACATTCAACCAGATTTTGGAAGCAGAACTGGTACTACCCTTCAGATTTTTCAATTGAGGGATGCTTATATAGACATTGGCTTTGATAAAAAAAATGAATTCCGATTGAGAGTTGGACAGAGCAAAGTCCCCTTTGGATTTGAAAATCTGCAGTCCTCTCAAAACAGGATTCCCCTTGATCGCGCAGATGCATTTAACTCCGCTGTTTCCAATGAAAGAGACATGGGTGCTTTTTTTTACTACGCACCTGCCAGCACCAGGGCATTGTTTGCTTCGCTTGTGCGTGATAATTTGAAAGGTTCAGGTGATTATGGCGTGTTTGGTTTGGGTGTTTACAATGGTCAAACAGCCAACAGGCCAGAATTGAACAATACATTGCATATTGTCAGCAGACTGAGCTATCCAATTGAGATAGGTAGTCAAATCATTGAGCCAGGCATACAAGCTCATATAGGAAAATTTGTTGTTCCTGCGGAAAACAGAAGTACCGGAGTAAAATCAATCAAATCATTTGAGTTCAATGATAAACGCATGGCAGGATCTTTTGTACTCTATCCAAAGCCATTTGGTATTCAGGCAGAGTACAATATTGGGAATGGTCCACAATACAACCCAATAAAGGATTCTATAGAACAAAGAAATTTGAAAGGAGGCTATGCAACATTCACCTACAAGGCCAAAGGAAAAAGAAAAGATGAATATTTCTTCCCCTTTACAAGATTACAAACATACGACGGAGGAAAGAAACACGAGTTGGACGCAAGAAGTTACCGGGTTAGAGAAATTGAATCTGGAGTAGAGTGGCAAGTGAATAAGTCTCTTGAAATCACTGCATCCTATGTGATCTCAGACAGAAGATTCGAAGACAGCAGGCTCAAAAACAACAGCCAAAAAGGAAGATTGCTGAGGTTACAAGCACAATTAAATTTTTAATCATTAAAATATATCAAGATGGCAGCCAATTCATTTTTTAAAATTTTCCTCCCAAAAGACAGGGTTTTCTACAGCCTATTTGAAGAAGTAGCAGAAACCGTTCACAAAATGGCAATTACTCTACAGGATATGGTAAATGAAACCGATGAGGACAAAAGATCAAGCATTTTGGTTAAGTTGGCTGACCTCGAACACAAAAATGACGATCTCACCCATACAGTATTTACCGAGTTGGGCAGAAACTTTATCACCCCATTTGACAGAGAAGACATCCACCATTTGGCAACAGCGCTTGATGATATTGCCGATTATATCTATGCATCAGGTAAAAAAATCAATTTCTACAAAATCAATCCAAATGATACAGGCATTAAAAAAATGACTGAGATGATTTTACAGGGAAGCATTGAGACAAAAAAAGCAGTGTGTGGATTGAGAGATATGAAAAATCTCAGAGAAATGACAGAGGCATTGGTTAAAATCAACAGCATCGAAAATCAGGCGGACGATGTATTTGACATGAGTATTGAAATGTTGTTCAGCAATGAGCAAGATTTCAAAGAAGTGATCAAAAAAAGAGAAATCTATCAGGTGCTTGAAATAGCAACCGATAAATGTGAGGATGTCGGAAATGTCATTGAGTCCATCATCATCAAATATGCGTAAGCATTTCAATCAAGCATAAATTCAGCAACATGTCAATGCTTATCGTCATCATCGTTCTGGCTCTTCTATTCGACTACATCAATGGATTTCATGATGCTGCCAATTCCATTGCAACGGTCGTGTCTACAAAAGTGCTTACCCCCTTTCAGGCAGTCCTTTGGGCAGCGATCTTCAACTTTGCCGCCTATTGGATTTTCGAGGACCATGCAGTCGCCAATACCATTAGCAAAACGGTCAACAAAGAGTTCATAACGCTGCAGGTTATATTAGCCGGACTTATAGCAGCCATTTTTTGGAACCTGCTTACTTGGTGGTATGGGATTCCTTCCTCTTCTTCGCACACACTGATTGGCGGATTCGCTGGAGCAGCCATAGCACATGCGATACAAGACAAGGGCCTATCCATTTCATGGGATAAGATTGTTGAAAGTCAGACAATCATGAAAACAGTGTTATTCATTTTCCTTGCGCCCTTGATTGGGATGGCCATATCGATTTTCATCACCATCATTACCATCATGAGAAATATTTGGTTGAGAATCGCGTTGATTGCTCTCACCACAGCGCTGACCGTTTTTCTTTTTGATCGATTTGAGGAATCAAAAATGGATGAAGGATTGCAAAAATTCATAAAACTTGATAAATACAAATCAGATTTTACAAAAGCAGAAAATGTATTGATTGCATCACCAACAGATGAAAAAGCCAAAGAAGAATGGAACAGTGCAGATAAGAAATTGAACAAGGCGAAAGATATCTATAATCAAATTGCTCCCCAGATTAAAAATTATGACAAGTTGGGTGCAGATTCCATTGCAGCATTTGCCTATAACAATGGGTTGCTTGCAGACATTGAAGTCAGCAAATTGAAAGATGAAGTAAGAAATGCCAACAGTTATCTGGTTCTGGAAGCTCTCTCGGCTGACAACATAGAAAAACACGATGAATTTGAAATCGCCAAAAAAGAAACCGAGAAATACAAAGAACCGCTGAAAGCCTTTTTGAAAAAAGAAATTTCAGTCGATAGTGCCATGGTGTCGATCAACGCCATATATCCCATTGATCCAAAGAATGCTGAAAAGATCAAATCCAAAATCGAAAAATTCAACATCCGTCAATCTTTCAAAAAAGACATTGAAAAATCGGACAATGGAGGCATAGTATGGGGTATTATTTTTACTTCAATTCTCTTTGCACTGATTTATCTCTATGTGGAAAAAATCAAAACACCAACCGCCTATTCCATTGCCTCTATGTTCAAAAAACTTCAATTGTTCAGTTCTGCTGCGTTCAGCATTGGTCATGGTGGGAATGATGCACAAAAAGTAATGGGCATCATTGGTGCTGCACTGATTGCCAATGGAAGCATACAGGATTTCGGCCAGCTCCCCAATTGGGTTCCGGTGGCATGTTACCTTGCGATTGGAGTTGGAACCATGAGTGGTGGATGGAAGATTGTAAAAACGATGGGAACTAAAATCACAAAGGTCACTCCCTTGGAAGGTGTGGCAGCTGAAACAGCTGGTGCATTTACCCTTTTCTTCACTGGACAAATGGGTATTCCGGTTTCAACAACCCATACCATCACCGGATCGATCATTGGTGTTGGTGCAACAAAGAGATTAAGTGCCGTAAGATGGGGCGTTACCTCTTCCCTGATGGTGGCCTGGATCCTGACAATACCCGTCAGCGGATTGCTTGCAGCAATTTGCTATTGGCTGATACGACTTTGGATGTATACTTACTAATTGAGGATTCTAAAAAGGCCTCCGCTTCGCGGAGGCCTTACAGTTATATTTGGTTTGGTGTTGACTAGTTGTCGAACTTCAGATCCAATCCCAATCCTCGCAACTCGTGAACCAAAACATTGAAGGATTCAGGTATTCCAGCTCTTGGAACGTTGTCACCTTTTACGATTGACTCATAGGTCTTGGCTCTTCCAATGATATCATCAGACTTCAGTGTGAGCAATTCCTGCAGGATATTCGATGCACCATATGCTTCAAGTGCCCAAACTTCCATCTCACCAAAACGCTGTCCACCGAACTGTGCCTTACCACCAAGCGGCTGCTGGGTGATGAGAGAATATGGACCAATTGAACGTGCGTGCATCTTATCATCCACCATGTGGTGCAGTTTCAACATGTAAATGATACCCACAGTTGCTTTTTGGTGGAATCTTTCACCTGTTTCACCATCATAGAGGTAAGTGTGTCCGAAGCTTGGCAATTGAGCCTTGTCGATTAAATTCTTGATTTCATCTACAGAAGCACCGTCAAAAATGGGTGTTGAAAATCTCATGCCCAATTTCTCACCTGCCCAACCGAGGATCGTTTCATAGATCTGTCCGAGGTTCATACGGGAAGGTACCCCCAATGGATTCAACACGATATCTACAGGTGTTCCATCCTCGAGGAATGGCATGTCTTCTGCACGTACGATCTTAGCAACAATACCTTTGTTACCGTGGCGACCCGCCATCTTATCTCCCACTTTCAACTTGCGTTTGACAGCGAGGTAAACTTTGGCAAGTTTCAACACACCGGCAGGAAGTTCATCACCAATGGAGATGTTGAATTTCTCTCTCTTGTATCTACCCAATTCTTCGTTGTAACGGATATTGTAATTGTGCAAGAGTGTATTGATGGCGTCATCGATTTTTGCATCGCCTGTCCAACCCAATGGATTGATGTTTTGATAATCAATACCAGCCAATGCTTTGGCATTAAATTTGGAACCTTTTCCGATGATTACTTCACCGAAGTTATTGGAAACACCTGCTGAAGTTTTATCCTTCAACAATGTTTGCAATTTATTCACCAACAAATCAAGAATATCTTTTTCTGTCTGGTTGTGAATTGATTCCAATTTCTCAAGAGCAGCTTTCTCTTTTGCTTTTGAGTTTTTGTCTTTTTTGGCGCGTTGGAACAATTTTTTTCCAATCACCACACCTTCAGTTCCACTTGGTGCTTTCAACGAAGCATCTTTTGCATCACCTGCTTTGTCACCAAAGATGGCACGCAACAGTTTCTCTTCAGGAGTTGGATCGCTTTCGCCTTTGGGTGTAATCTTTCCAATCAGGATGTCTCCTTCTTTTACTTGAGCACCTATGCGGATGATACCATACTGATCCAAATCCTTTGTTGCTTCTTCAGAAACGTTCGGTATGTCCGGAGTCAGTTCCTCTTCACCCAATTTGGTATCGCGCACTTCCAATTCAAATTCTGAGATATGAATAGAAGTGAACAAATCTTCGCTGACAACTTTTTCGTTGATCACAATCGCATCCTCAAAGTTGTAACCCTTCCAAGGCATGAAGGCAACTTTCAAGTTGCGTCCCAATGCCAATTCACCATTCTTCACTGCATATCCTTCTGTCAAGAAATCACCTTTCTTCACACGCTGACCTTTGGCTACAGCCGGACGAAGTGTGATGGATGTTTCCTGGTTGGTCTTGATGAACTTGGTCAAGCGATATACTTTCAAATCATCTTCAAAACTTACAAGCTTTTGTGCTTCGTCGCGCTCATAACGCACGTGGATTTCGTTTGCATCCACAAATTCAACCACACCTTCTCCATCTGCATGCAACTGAATTCTCGCATCGCGTGCAGCTTTCGCTTCCAATCCAGTTCCAACAATTGGTGCATCAGGTTTGATCAAAGGAACAGCCTGACGTTGCATGTTGGATCCCATCAATGCACGGTTGGCATCGTCATGCTCAAGGAAAGGAATCAAGGATGCACTCAAACCAACAATTTGATTGGGTGCAACGTCCATGAATTCTACTTCGTTTGGCTCAAGGATAGGGAAATCGCCCGTTTGTCTTGCCTTCACTTTATCTTCTGCAAACTCACCTTTTTCAGTAAGTGGTACGTTTGCCTGTGCAATCTTTGCAGTATCTTCTTCTTCAGCACTGAGGTAAGTCAGCTTCTTCACTTCGACCTTGCCATTGTTCACTTTGCGGTATGGTGTTTCAATGAATCCCATCTCATTGATCTTTGCGTGAACACAAAGTGTAGAGATCAATCCAATGTTTGGACCTTCCGGAGTTTCAATTGTACACAAGCGTCCATAGTGAGAATAGTGAACGTCGCGCACCTCGAAACCTGCACGCTCTCTGCTCAAACCACCGGGACCGAGCGCGGAAATACGGCGCTTGTGGGTGATTTCACTGAGTGGATTGGTTTGATCGAGGAACTGAGACAACTGTGATGTTCCGAAGAAGGAATTGATCACAGAAGAAAGTGTACGTGCGTTGATCAAATCAACTGGAGTAAACACTTCATTGTCACGTACGTTCATACGCTCACGGATGGTACGTGCCATTCTCGCAAGACCTACACCAAACTGTGCATACAATTGCTCACCAACTGTACGAACACGTCTGTTGCTGAGGTGATCGATGTCATCAATCTCCGCTTTACCATTGGTTAGGCGAACGAGGTATTTGATGATTTGGATGATATCTTCTTTGGTAAGGGTCTTTTGATCCAAACCATAGTTGAGGTTTAATTTCTTGTTGATTTTGTAGCGACCTACTTCGCCCAAATCATACCGCTTGTCGCTGAAAAACAATTTGTCGATGATGCCGCGGGCAGTTTCATTGTCGGGTGCATCAGCGCCACGCAATTGTTTGTAGATATGCTGAACAGCTTCCAATTCTGAGTTGGAAGTATCCTTGTTCAAAGTATTGTAGATAATGGCATAGTCACCACTCACCTCTTCTTTTTGAATGAAGATGCTTTTTACACCCGTTTCAAGGATGGTATTGATATCATCTGCAGAAAGAACTGTATCACGCTCGAGTACAACCTCGTTTCTTTCGAGAGAAACAACTTCACCTGAATCTTCATCCACAAAATCTTCTACCCATGTTTTCAATACTCTTGCAGCAAGGCGTTTTCCAACAAGTTTCTCAAGTGTTTTTTTGTCTGTCTTCACTTCATCTGCCATTCCAAACAACTCGAGAATATCTTTATCGGTCTCAAATCCGATTGAACGCAACAAAGTAGTTACAGGGAACTTCTTTTTACGATCGATGTAGGCATACATCACGTTGTTGATATCGGTTGCAAATTCCATCCATGCACCCTTGAAAGGAATGACACGTGCAGAATATATTTTCGTTCCGTTCGGATGGAGTGATTGCCCAAAGAATACACCAGGAGAACGGTGCAATTGAGAAACCACTACCCTTTCAGCACCATTGATCACAAACGTTCCGCGGGGAGTCATGTAAGGAATGTTTCCAAGAAACACGTCCTGCACGATGGTTTGGAAGTCAACGTGCTCTTCATCGTTACAACTCAAACGCAATTTTGCTTTGAGAGGAACTGCATACGTGAGTCCACGCTCCATACATTCTTCGATGGTGTAGCGGGGTGGATCAATGAAATAATCCAGAAACTCCAACATGAAGATGTTTCTTGTATCGTTGATGGGGAAATTCTCTTTGAACACCTTGAACAAACCTTCATTGTTGCGTTTGTCAGGAGTTGTTTCCAATTGGAAATAATCCTTGAAGGATTGAATTTGAATTTCGAGAAGATCTGGAGTCTCTGCAAGGTGTTTTACCTTACCAAAATGCACTCTTTTTGAAGCCACTTTTGCTGATGACATAGTCTGATGTGCTTTTAAACGTGTGATCGGACTGAAAGACAATAAGGCAACCTTTACACTTACTTGTTTAAGTAATTGATTATCAACATTTTATGTTGTTGCGGGAAGTCAAATTGTAAATAGCCCAACTTAAAGGACTGCGAAGTTACGGGAATTGGGGGAAACGGACAAATATTTGGAGAGGCTCTTCTCTGTCAAAAAAGGCATAAAAAAAGCCGGACGAATCCGGCTTTGATTTTTTGCGTATCGGTTGATTACTTGATTTCAACTTCAGCACCTGCTTCTTTCAACTTAGCAGCCAAATCGTCTGCTTCAGCCTTGGAAACACCCTCTTTTACAGGCTTAGGAGCGCCATCAACGAGGTCTTTTGCTTCTTTCAATCCGAGTCCGGTGAGGTCTTTCACAACCTTCACAACACCCAATTTGCTTGCACCGCCGTTTACGAGGATAACATCAAAAGTTGATTTTTCCTCAGCAGCAGCTGCGGCACCACCGCCACCACCTGCTATTACAACTGCAGCTGCAGCTGGTTCGATACCATAATCAGCCTTCAATACGTCGGCCAATTCTTGAACTTCTTTTACTGTAAGGCCTACCAGTTGTTCGGCCAATGCTTTTACGTCTGCCATGTTTTTAAGTTTTAACCGCTTTCAATGCGTTAGCTCCAGCGGATGGTTATAAAATATGCCACATTTGAACCTCAGTGGCGTTGGGTTATTTACTAATTATTCTGCTGCTGCACCTTGTTTTTCATGGTGATGCAACAATCCGGCCAACACACGCTTGGCAGGTGACTGCAACAATCCAATCACATCGCCGATGAGCTCGTTCTTGGTCTTGATTTGTGTAAGCGCAGTGAGGTTGTTGTCACCAACGAATATATCTCCGTTGATGAAGGCTGCTTTCAGCTCTGGCTTTTCAACGTTTCCTTGCTTGCGGAAAGAACTGATGATCAGCGCTGGTTCTTTGGGGTTTTCAGAGAACATCAATGCGGTTACGTTGTGCAATGCATCGTACACGCCTGCATACTTTTCCGCATCGAGAGATTCCAATGCTTTGCGGATGAGGGTATTCTTGGCAACTTTCATTTCAACTTTCTTGTCGAAACAAAATCTTCTGAGGCTGCTAACCTGTTCTACTGAAAGTGATTCAGTATTGGTGATATAGAAATTGTTGTACTGTCCGAATTTCTCTTTCAGCACATCAATTACTTCATTTTTTTCTTGCTTAGTCATGTTAAGCTTTTTAATTATTTACAATGATGGCTTGTATCAATGAACAAGCACTTTTGTGTCAATTGCGATAGATGGACTCATGGAACTGGCCATGAATACGCTCTTCAGGTATGTACCTTTTGCTGAAGATGGTTTTGCTTTGATGATGGCATTCAGCAATTCCATGCTGTTCTCAGCAATTTTATCGGGTGTGAAACTCACGCGACCAATAGAAGCGTGTACGATTCCAGCCTTGTCTACCTTGAAGGCAACTTTACCTGCTTTTACATCCTTCACCGCTGCAGATACGTCGTTGGTTACGCTACCTGCTTTGGGGTTGGGCATGAGGTTACGTGGACCGAGAACTTTACCGAGTTTACCAATTTTTGGCATCACGGATGGCGTTGCTACGATTACATCGATGTCAGTCCAGCCACCTTCAATCTTGGTGATGAACTCATCGAGTCCGACGAAATCAGCGCCTGCTGCAGTAGCTTCAGCTTCTTTATCGGGTGTGCAAAGCACCAATACTTTTTTGGTTTTACCTGTTCCGTGAGGAAGGGTTACTGTCCCCCTGATGGCTTGATCAGCTTTTTTAGGATCAACACCCAAACGGATGTGCAGGTCAACCGAACTATCGAATTTTGTTGTGTTTACTTGTTTAACGAGTCCGGATGCTTCAGTGAGTGAATAAACTTTTTTGTCATCCACTTTACCGGCAACGGCTTTTCTTTTTTTAGTGATTCCCATCTTGATTCAGATTTAGGCTGTGATCAATTAATTTTCCCAAGGGGCTTTACCTTCAACTGTAATACCCATGCTTCTTGCCGTTCCGGCGACCATGCGCATCGCGCTATCAACCGTAAAGCAATTCAGATCAGGCATTTTGTCTTTAGCAATGGCCTCAACCTGTGCCCAGGTAACCTTTCCCACTTTGGAGCGGTTGGGTTCTTTGGAACCACTTTGAAGTTTGCTGGCCTCCAGCAATTGAACAGCTGCCGGAGGGGTCTTGATGATAAAATCAAATGATTTGTCTGAGTAAACTGTAATGACAACCGGTAATACTTTGCCCGGTTTGTCTTGCGTCCTGGCATTGAACTGCTTACAGAACTCCATGATGTTGACACCTTTGGAACCGAGTGCGGGACCAACAGGAGGTGCAGGATTGGCTTGACCGCCTTTGACCTGCAACTTTACATAGCCAGAAATTTCCTTAGCCATATGTTTGTTTTTTGGTGATAGCGTCCGGTCATTTATTGACAGAACTCCCAAGTCCATTCAAAAAAAGAACTTTCGATTGGGGCGGCAAAGGTATATCGGAATCTTGAATCTGCCAAGGATTTTTTAACCCTTGGCCACCCTTTGGGGAATGTGGGTAAGCGCCTGCCTGCCCTTTTGATGAGGAGGGAAACCGGTGGATTAAATCTAGATAAATTACTGAATGGCAATATGTTTTGAACAGCTTAAATCTGTAATTTGTATTTACTTTACAAACGCTCTAAAATTCAAACAAGATGGCAACCGCAAAAAAATCCAAGAAAAAAGCTAGTGCTAAGAAGGCTGCTCCCAAAAAAGCTGCCAAGAAAAAATCAGTAAAAAAAGCTGCAAAAAAATCAGCAACTAAAAAAGCAGCGAAGAAAGCTGTAAAAAAAGTTGCAAAGAAAGTTTCGAAGAAAGTTGCAAAGAAAAAAGCAGCGAAGAAAACATCCAAAAAATCTGCCCCAAAGAAAGTTGTAAAAAAAGCAAGCAAGAAAGTCGCAAAAAAAGCAGTAAAAAAAGTTGCTAAGAAAAAGACTGCTAAAAAAGCAAGTAAGCCAAAACCAGCGCCAGTAGCGGCTCCCGCTCCGGTTGCAGAAGCACCGGCACCAGCGCCTGCAGCAGAAGGCGGACAAGGACAGTTGTTTTAAAATGAAGTCATCGCATAAAAAAAGGGAAGCATTTGCTTCCCTTTTTTTATGCGAATATCATTTACTAAGAAATCTTTTCTACTTGCATGTAGTTGAGTTCTACAGGCGTTGATCTTCCGAAAATTTTCACGGTAACTTTCAATTTCTTTTTCTCGTCATTCACTTCTTCGATCACGCCATTGAAATCATTGAACGGTCCATCTACAATTTTGATAGTCTCTCCAATGATGAAAGGCTCGCTCATGGTCATTCCACCGGCATCACTCATTTCATCGATCTTGCCCAACATTTTGTTTACTTCCGCCTTGCGCAGTGCTATTGGATTCTCTTTTCCTAGAAAATGAATCACGTTGGTGGTATTCTTGATGGCAGTGATGATGTCATCATGCAGCTTTCCTCCAACACATTCAATCATCACATATCCGGGATAGAAGTTGCGTTCGCGCATGACTTTCTTGCCATTTTGCACCTTGTAGACTTTCTCCACTGGGAGGAATACCTGTTTGATGGCTTTGTCCCAACCATTGCGCACGATGTCTTTATCCAGGTACTCTTTCACCTTCTTCTCTTTTCCGGAGATGACGCGAAGCACGTACCATTTGGTTTCTTGTTGTACTGTTATTTCTTCCATTACTTAAACAATGAATAAACGAATTTAAGTGCAGAGCTGCTTCCAAGGTCCAATACCCACACGATGGCAGTGATCACCAATGTTGCTACGAGTACAATCATGGTTGATTGCTGCAACTGCTGCCAGTTGGGCCAGGTCACTTTCTCCATGAGCTCTTTGTAAGAGTCTTTGAAGTATGCTTGTATTTTGTTCATCTGTTTCAGGTTTTAAACTGAGGGAGTAAAGTTACCCAAAGTTTTCCTTTTTGCACGGGCACTAGGATTCGAACCCAGATCAAAGGTTTTGGAGACCTCTATTCTACCATTGAACTATGCCCGTTCTTAAGAAACAAAGTACCCAGAGAGACTCCAGGTACTTTGCTGTTGATATAACTTTTGAGGTCAAACTCTCGGAGGAGGTCAACCGATCAAGTCTTACTTGAGGATCTCAGTAACCTGTCCAGCTCCCACTGTACGGCCACCTTCGCGGATCGCGAATTTCAATCCTTTTTCCATGGCGATTGGTTGGATCAACTTCACTTTCAAGTTGATGTTATCACCAGGCATCACCATTTCAGTTCCTGCAGGAAGTTCGCACTCTCCTGTTACGTCAGTTGTACGGAAATAGAACTGAGGACGGTATTTGTTGAAGAATGGAGTGTGACGCCCACCTTCATCCTTGCTCAATACGTATACTTCACCGTTGAATTCAGTGTGTGGAGTGATTGAACCAGGTTTGCAGATAACCATACCACGGCGGATCTGGCTTTTCTCAATACCACGGAGCAAAAGTCCAGCGTTGTCTCCAGCTTCACCCTCATCGAGGAGCTTGCGGAACATTTCAACACCGGTAACGGTAGAAACAAGTTTGTCTTCTTGCATACCTACAATCTCAACACCTTCACCCACTTTGATTTTTCCACGCTCGATACGACCAGTAGCAACTGTACCGCGACCAGTGATCGTGAATACGTCTTCTACTGACATCAAGAATGCAAGATCAACAGGACGAGGAGGCAATGGAACGTAGCTGTCAACTGCATCCATCAATTCGTTTACAGTGGCAACCCACTTTTCTTCGCCAGCCAATGCGCCGGTTGCAGAACCCTTGATGATTGGAGTGTTGTCGCCATCGAAACCTCTCTTGGTCAACTCTTCGCGGATTTCCATCTCAACGAGGTCAAGCAATTCAGGATCATCAACAAGGTCAACCTTGTTCATGAATACTACGATACGAGGAACACCTACCTGACGAGCAAGAAGGATGTGCTCTTTCGTTTGTGGCATTGGACCGTCAGTTGCGGCAACCACAAGGATAGCGCCGTCCATCTGGGCAGCACCAGTAATCATATTTTTAACGTAGTCAGCGTGACCTGGACAGTCAACGTGAGCATAGTGACGAGAAGCAGTTTCGTATTCAACGTGTGCTGTGTTGATGGTGATACCTCTTTCTTTTTCTTCAGGTGCACCGTCAATCTCATCATACTTCTTTGCCTGTGCGAGACCTTTTTTAGAAAGAATCTCCGTAATGGCAGCAGTTAATGTTGTCTTACCATGGTCAACGTGTCCGATTGTACCAATGTTAACGTGGGGTTTGTCCCGCTTGAAGGTCTCTTTAGACATTGTTATCTGTTTTTATGTTTTTTACTAACTATTGATGCGGCCGCAAAGTTATTGACTTTGAGACGATTTAAAAAAGAATTTTTCCAGGGTAAAAAGACCAGACCCACTCAAGAACTTACCCTCAGCAACTTTTCCCATTTAATTGAGAGCCGTTGATGAGAATTGAACTCACGACCTCTTCCTTACCAAGGAAGTGCTCTACCACTGAGCTACAACGGCATTCGTCTGTACCACTGAGCCCTGCCTGCCGGCAGGCAGGTACAACGGCGATTATCCCCTGCCTACACACTTGCCGGTTGGCAAGTATGGGCTTGAAGACCGCACAGCCTGGCGGTTGTGAGCGGGAGACGAGGCTCGAACCCGCGACCTATAGCTTGGAAGGCTATCGCTCTACCAACTGAGCTACTCCCGCATGATACTGGTAAAAAGTTGTCGAACCCATTCCAAAGGGTGTGGGCAGGAGTGGATTCGAACCACTGAAGTCGAAAGACAGCGGATTTACAGTCCGCCCCATTTGGCCGCTCTGGAACCTGCCCGCCATGTTTTTCTCAATCTAATATTCTGTCCGTAGATGGAGCCAGAGAAGGGACTCGAACCCCCGACCAGCTGATTACAAATCAGCTGCTCTACCAGCTGAGCTACTCTGGCTTGTACAGATTGGAAAAACTTATCTTGACTTATTTACCAGGAAAAGTTGATATATAAAGAACTACCCCAATTTTTGGGGAATGCAAAGGTAACGGAAATTGTTAAATGCAAAAATTTTGAGGTGGAATTTTAGAAAGAATTCCAACTGGGTCTATGCATATTGTTTTTCCTTGACTCTTTTGATCTGCACCAATACTGCATCCATTGCCATATCGAAAGATTCTTCAAAAGATTTGGTGCTGTGTTTCACAAACAATGCACGCTTTGGAATATTGACCCTGATCTCGGCAATCTTGTCCTTGATCTGATGCATCACATTGTCCAACTTCAGATAAACATCAACAGTCATGATCTTATCATGGTGGCTGGAAAGTTTTGAGATTTTCTTATTGACATGCTCCAATAATTTGCTGTCTGCATCAAAGTGCAATGCATGAATGTTTACTGTCATAACCCATCTATTTAAATATTAACTTATGAAAATAATATCATCCTTAAGTTAATTAAAAATGGAATTTCCGCAATAAAAAATCTGTTAAATAAAACTTGGATCAGCCCTTTGGATGTGATTTCTTATGTATGTCCCTCAACCGGTCAATGCTGTTGTGGGTATAGACCTGTGTAGCGGCCAAACTGCTGTGTCCCAGCAGTTCTTTAACGGCATTCAATTCAGCACCATTGGATGTGAGATGTGTCGCAAAACTGTGGCGCAATACGTGCGGACTCTTCTTGTCGGCTGTGGTAATCAGCGAAAGATATTTTTTTACAATAGCATACAATTGCCTGGCACCTGGATGCTTCCCTTTGCCGTTGATCAGTAAGAATGAACCCGAATCAGCAAGAAATAACTGACCCGCCTCATCCATAAAAAGCCTGATGGTTTTTGCCAACACCTCGCTGATGGGTATGACCCTTTCCTTGTTGCCTTTACCCAGGACTTTTATCTGCGTTCTTGCAAAATCTATTTGTGTTGTTTTTAAGTTGACCAACTCGCTTACGCGCATTCCCGTTTGATACAGAAGATTCACAACAAGATATTCCATCCGTCCATCCAGATCATCCGAAAAATAATCTCGTTGCGAAAGTTGATCCATTTGATCCGACTCAACGTAGGTGGGTAATCTTTTTTTTGTTTTGAGGACCTGTATTATTTTAGCCGGACTCGCTGCTATCCACTCGCGAACAAGACAATATTTAAAAAAAGATTTTAATGTAGATATTTTTCTATTGATGGTTCGGGGTGTTATTTTCTGTACAGCAAATGCCGCCATCCAAGTCCTGATCATAGATGGTTGGATCTGATCCAGTTGCTCTACAGCAAACTGCGCTTGTAGAAACTGTGAAAAGTGCTCGAGATCATCTGTGTATGCCTTGATGGTGTGAAGCGAAAAACGCTTCTCAAATTTGATAAAATCATGAAAGAAACCAATGGCATCCCTGACTGGTATAGACATAAAAAAAGTAGCCATAAAGTTACTAAACCCTATGACTACTTTGTATTATTTGAAAGGTGACTCGAATTATGCTTCGATCTCTCCGTTCTGGATTTTCTGCTTGTAGATGGCCTTCAGAACCTCCCCCCTGCGTTTTACAGATGGTTTTGTAAAAGATTGACGCTCACGAAGTTGCAAAAGTGTTTTTGACTTTTCGTACTTCTTTTTGTACTTTTTTAGCGCCTTGTCAATGTTCTCGCAATCTTTAGAATCAATGATTAACATATAATCCCCGGTTTTTAAGGATTGCAAAGATATGGGAATATTTAAGAAAAACAAGCGTAATCTTCACCTGGTACCCCTATCCCATCACATTGAATGAAATTCTTGGTTGTTTCCCTGATGTCAAGCTCCCAAATGACTGGCTCATCCCACTGCAATCTGCTCAACTCCTTTTTCTCTTCTCCTGACTCGATCATATACTTCTATTAATGATATCATGTACAGCAAATGAAAGCCCGTTTTATGGAATGTATGAAAAGAGGATCCAATGCCAGAAAAGATGTGTTTTGATGAAAAACTTATCTGGTTAATGTCATTGGATATTGGATATAACGAAGTTAAATCAAATTGAAAGGATTCCCTTCAGAAAAACAACGTCCAAATCTGAGAAATATTGCGCGCATGGGATGTTTTGATTCCTTGTTACATTTGCACAAATATTTTAGCGATGGACATTGTAGCAGCACTCAAATGGAGAGGAATGATTCAGGACATCATGCCTGGAACCGAAGAGCAATTGAAAAAGGAGCCAACAACCTGTTATATCGGATTTGACCCAACTGCTGACAGCCTTCATATTGGAAGTCTGGTTCCCATTCTTTTACTCTATCATTTGCAACAGGCTGGACACAAGCCATTGGCATTGGTAGGTGGTGCTACCGGCATGGTAGGCGATCCAAGCGGAAAGAGTGAGGAGCGTAATTTATTGAATGAGGAGACATTACAGAAAAATGTTGCCGGAGTGAAGAAGCAATTGGAAAAGTACCTTGACTTTGATCCATCCAAAAAAAATTGTGCAGAGATCGTCAACAATTATGATTGGTTCAAGGGATTGGGATTCATTGATTTTTTAAGGGATGTCGGCAAGCACATTACTGTCAATTATATGATGGCAAAGGACAGTGTAAAGAAAAGAATAGAGGGAGAAACCGGTATTAGTTATACAGAATTTGCATACCAGTTGATGCAGGGTTATGATTTTTATTGGTTGTATCAAAACAAGAATTGCAAGTTGCAAATGGGCGGAAGTGATCAGTGGGGAAATATTACAACCGGAACAGAGCTCATCCGCAGAAAGGCTTCTGGTGAAGCATTTGCGTTTACTTGTCCACTGATTACAAAAGCCTACGGCGGTAAATTTGGCAAGACCGAGAAAGGGAATGTTTGGCTGGATCCTGAAAAAACTTCACCTTTTCAATTTTACCAGTTTTGGCTGAATGCAGCAGATGCAGATGCTGAAAAGTGGATTAAAATATTTACCCTGATTGACAAAACAACAATCGACCAATTGATTGCTGAACACAGAAACGACCCTGGTGCAAGACTCCTTCAAAAGAAACTCGCTGAGGCGATTACAACTTTTGTACACGGTGAAAAAGAGTGTCAAACTGCACAACAAACCACTGAGCAGTTGTTTGGCAAGAGTGATGAAATCAATATGAAGGAGATGAATGAGCCCGCCCTGCTGCAAGCAATGGAAGGTGTACCCATCCACAGCATCTCTTATTCCATGATTTCCGATGGAATTGATGTGGTCAGTTTTCTTGCGGAGACAGGTATATTTCCAAGCAAAGGCGAAGCCAGAAAAATGGTTGCAGGTGGAGGGGTTAGCATCAATAAAGAGAAAGTAGTGGATGTCAATTTGGTTGTCGACAAAAGTCATCTGATAGCTGGCAATTATGTTGTTGTACAGAGGGGCAAGAAAAACCATCACTTGGTGAAACAGCAATAGTCCACCTGGAAATACTCCTTCACAATTTTTGGGATCTTCTTTTGAAATCACTTATTTTTGCAACCCAATTAGGCTGCCCGATAGTATAATGGTAGTACGACAGATTTTGGTTCTGTTTGTCTTGGTTCGAATCCAGGTCGGGCAACATTTTTAACACTTAATTAACATTTAACCCACTGGTTTTCAATGGGTTATATTTTTTAAGGGTGTACTGACCTCCTTTTTTCCCCTATTTGTTCCCCTATTTTGAGGGAAATCGTTGATTTTTTGACCAAAAATTGAAAAGAGTTTGCATCAACATCTTCAAATAAACTGAACTGCCATAATAAGTTTACAATCATTCAATGATCAGGTCAATGTGATCGAGCAAGCCCAATAGAGCTGGATAAGCATGCTTTGATTTCTTGAGTTTGTTTCGATGTGGATCTATAGAATAATGAAACGAGGTTCTGAAATCAACTTTCTCCAGATTGCTCGCATCAAAGATGGCATGATGCAAATCACATTGCAAAAATGTTGATTCGCTGAGATCACAATTGGTAAAATCAACATATCTGAGTTGTGAATGCTGAAAAAGGGTTGACTTTATTTTTGTATTGGTAAATGAGGAATTGTTCAATGTACAATGATCAAAACTAAAATTCAGTCCATATTCATTGGCTGTATCAAATTGAAGTCCCAATATTTTACAGTCCTTGAATTGAACATCACGAAAGATAACCTGTCTGATTTTTGCCAGACTCAAATCACAGTTGCAGAACATGCAATCCACAAAAATTGAACCACTGATATCAACACCATTGAAATTACAATTGTCAAACACACAAGCGTCGTATTCACTGCTTATGTATTGCTCAGTCTTGAAATCAATTTTGTCAAATTTGATATTTCCCCTTGTTTCCATTCGAGACCACAAATTTTCAACAATTTAATCCATAAAGGATGCTTCTCATCAACAAAATCAGTGTTTTTGATCTCAAATTTTAAAACACTGTTTAAAGCTTCATTTTCCTCCTACTTACAACTGTTCATGTACCACCAAATGCCAATATACAAACCGTTGAAATATTTAGGCATTTACCCCCCCCCTCCCGTTAAACAATAAAATCCGCACCAGCACAGCTTTTCCACATTTTTTAGATGAATGTTTTTTCCCCTTAAAAAAGAGAAAAAACACAAACGTACGGGGACAGGAAAGATAGTTTAGTCATCAAATACCAACCAGAGCCTAAGACCCCGACTTAATTTCTATTTCGTTGGGGTCATTTTATGTTAGAGCATTAATGTCAAAGACTTTGGAGAATACTTGCGAAAGAACCCATTAATTCAAGAGATTTGCATTAGAAATTCCCGCTTTATGAAATATTCAAAATATTTGTTGGTACTTATATTGATTACCCTTGTACATTCTTGCAAAAAAGAGGAATCCACTGCAATCAGCTTAGAAATTCCAGCCATTGAAATTGAAAAAGTTGTTGACAAATATGAAATCATCTGGGGGATGGATTTTTTACCGAATGGAGACCTGATTTTTGGTGAAAAAAGAGGGAAAATGTACTTAAAAACTGACCAAAACAATACCATCACAGAATTGTCTGGCCTGCCTTCAATTGACGCAGGTGGACAAGGAGGACTTCTTGATATCAAGACACATCCTAACTATGTAAAGAATGGTTGGATATATATGTCATATACTTCCAGTACTCCCTATTATGCTTTAAAGCTCAGTAGGTTCAAGATCAATAACAATAAAATTGAAAACCTTCAGAATATATTTACCGCAACTGGTCCAGGTGGTCACAACGGTAGTAGAATTGTTTTTGATAAATCAGGACTCATCTACCTGAGCATAGGGGAAGGTCCTTCTACTGGAGGTGGTCCAACTGGAATAAATAAAAACGCATCTGACCCGTCATCACCTTGGGGAAAGATCCATAGACTGAATGATGATGGAAGCATTCCCAATACCAATCCGATCTTACCTGGAAATGCTTCTAGAAATTCAATGTATACACTGGGACATAGAAATCCTCAGGGACTCGCTTTGCATCCTTCAACCGGAGAAATATGGGAATCCGAACACGGTCCTTTGGGTGGAGATGAAATCAACATCATCAAAGCTGGACAAGATTACGGTTGGCCTGCATTGTCGCTCGGTAAAAACTATGATGGCAGCATCATTTCCAAGAATCATGATTCATCTGGTATATCCAAGCCAATATACTCATGGATACCCTCAATCGGTACATGTGGAATTGCTTTCATCAATGGGAATTATTACAGATCTTGGTCTGGAAGTTTGATTGTTGCAGGATTGGCATCGCAAAAATTACATAGATGCATTGTAGAAAACAATACAATCAAAAGTGAAGAAATCATCCTCAAAGATCTAGGAAGGGTGAGAAATGTAATTCAGGGTATTGACGGAGCTTTGTACGTATCGGTGGAAGTACCAGGAAGAATATTAAAGATGAAAGTAAAATAAATCAAACATGAAAAATATATCCGTTATCGGCGCAGGAACAATGGGCAATGGCATCGCACATGTAATGGCACTCCATGGATTTCATGTTCATTTGATAGACAACAATGAGGCGGCGCTGCAAAAAGCCATGCAGAACATTGAAAAAAATTTGGATCGACAAATCCAGAAAAATATCATCAATGTCGACCAGAAAGAAAAGGCATTGGCAAATATTCAGTGTTTCAAGGAGATAGCCATGGGCGTTACTGCATCCGACTTGATCATCGAAGCCGTATCAGAAATTGAATCCATCAAGCGGGAAATTTTCAGAATGGCTGATCAGTATGCTGCTCCAAATTGTATCATCGCATCCAATACCTCATCCATTTCCATCAGCCAATTGGCTGAAGCAACCAAGAGACCTGAAAAAGTCATTGGCATGCATTTCATGAATCCCGTTCCTGTAATGAAATTGGTTGAAATCATTGAGGGCAAACATGGCTCAAGAGAAACAACAGATACAATAGTAAAACTGACACAAACCATCGGAAAAACTCCATGTGTGGTCAAAGATGCCCCTGGTTTTATTTCCAACCGCATCCTGATGCCAATGATCAATGAGGCCATCCTTGCGCTGCAGGAAGGAATCAGCGATGAAAAAACAATTGATGATATCATGAAATTGGGAATGGCACACCCGATGGGTCCGTTGCAACTGGCAGATTACATCGGACTCGATGTATGTCACAATATTTTATCTATACTGGAAGAAGGATTCCAAAATGCAAAATATCATCCTGTCCAAATGCTCACTGAAAAAGTTGCAGCAGGAAAATTGGGTATAAAAACAGGTGAAGGTTTTTACAAATATTGAACTGTTTGATGCAATCGTCATCGAACAGCTTCCAATACCATGGCAGATGCTCCTCCTCCACCATTGCAAATAGCTGCAGCCCCATAACGGGCTTTGTTTTCAGATAAAATGTGTGTGAGTGTAACTATGATTCTTGCACCACTGCATCCAAGTGGATGTCCCAGTGATACAGCACCGCCTTTGATGTTTACTTTATTGGGATCAATGTTGAGGATATTGGTATTCACTATTCCAACAACAGAGAATGCTTCATTGAATTCAAAATAATCGATATCGTCTAGTCTGAGATTGGCCTTCTTCAAGGCCAGGGGAAGTGCTTTCGCGGGACTAGTTGTAAACCAACAGGGCTCCTGCTCTGCATCTGCATAACTTCTTATAATGGCGAGCGGTTTCAAATCAAGTGACTTTGCTTTTTCGGTTGTCATCAATACAACTGCTGCTGCACCATCATTCATGGTGGAGGCATTGGCTGCTGTAACGGTTCCATCCTTTGTAAATGCAGGACTTAAAGAAGGAATCTTTTCAAATTGAACCTTGAAGGGCTCTTCATCCTGATGAACAACCATTGGCGATCCTTTTCGCTGGGGTATTTCTACTGGAATAATTTCTTGCTGAAATCCATTTGCATTTATAGTTGATTGTGATTTTTGATAACTGGAAATTGCAAATGCATCCTGATCCTCACGGCTGATCTTGTATTCGCTCGCACATTGATCGGCAAATGATCCCATGGCCACCTGATCATAATGATCAGTCAACCCATCATGTGCGAGTCCGTCGATGACCGACACTGAACCGTATTTATGTCCCCATCTCATGGAATGATTGTAAAATGGAACATTGCTCATGCTTTCCATCCCTCCAGCAATGACAACTTCTGCATCACCCATTTCGATGGACTGAACGCCCAGTGCAATCGCTTTCATACCACTTGCACATACTTTATTGACAGTATTGGTTACAACAGATGAAGGCAACCCTGCATAGATAGCAGCCTGTCGTGCAGGTGCCTGTCCGAGTCCCGCTTGCAATACAACTCCCATGATGACCTCATCGACTTTTGATGGATCGAGTCCAATTTTTTTCATCGCCCCTTCAATTGCTTTTCCGCCCAATTGTGTAGCAGTAAAAGATTTCAGTGCCCCACCAAATGAACCAATGGGTGTCCTTGATGCAGAAACGATGCAGATTTCTTTTTTCATGATCCTTCTTGCTAAGAATTAATGAATTGTTGTTAGCGGGTAATTGCTCTTCCGATGACCATTTTCTGGACTTCCGAAGTGCCCTCGTAAATCTGGGTAATTTTGGCATCGCGCATGAGTCGCTCTACATGAAACTCTTTTACAAATCCATATCCACCGTGTACCTGAACTGCTTCTGTCGTCACCCACATGGCTGTTTCACTTGCATATAATTTTGCCATTGCTGCAGATGTTGAGTAATCGAGTCCCTGGTCTTTTTCATATGCAGATTTGAAGCACAACAACCGCGCAGCTTCAATGCGTGTTGCCATTTCTGACAACTTGAATTGAATGGCCTGGTGTTCATGTATTGGCTTTCCGAATGATTTGCGCTGCTTGCTGTAGGCCAGCGCAAGTTCATACGCACCGCTTGCAATTCCCAATGCCTGTGCTGCAATACCGATCCTGCCACCATTCAATGTTTCCATGGCATATCGAAATCCAAATCCATCTGCTCCGATTCTGTGTGATTTGGGGACTTTCACATCTGTAAAAAATATGGAATGGGTATCGCTGCTTCGAATGCCTAATTTATTTTCTTTGGGACCGACCTTTACTCCCTCTTGATTTTTTTCAACAATGAATGTATTGATTCCCTTAGCACCTTTGCTTGCATCTGTTTGAGCCATGACCAAATAAACAGAGGCAGAATTACCATTGGTGATCCAGTTTTTTACACCGTTGATGAGATAATAATCTCCATGGTCGATTGCAGTTGTATGCTGATGAGTTGCATCACTTCCTGCTTCCGGCTCACTCAATAGAAATGCGCCAATGTACAATTCATCATTGTTGGTGCCTTTTGCAAGAGGCACCAGGTATTTTGCTTTTTGTTCTTCATTGCCATACTTTTCCAAACCCCAACATACCAAGCTGTTGTTTACACTCATGCATACACTGGTACTGGCATCCACTTTACTGATCTCCTCCATAGCTAACACATAACTGATGGTGTCCATACCAGCACCACCGTTTGCAGGATCCACCATCATTCCCATGAATCCCAAAGAAGCCAATTCTTTGATCTGTTCTGTTGGAAATTGTTGTACTTCATCTCGCTGAATTACTCCGGGCAAACATGAATTTTTTGCAAAAGATCTGGCAGCCTGTTGAATCATCAGCTGCTCTTCAGTCAATTTAAATTGCATACGTTGAATTATTTTCAATGAAGGATTATCATCACAAAATTGAGATGATAGCATACGGATTTGCTCAGCAAATGTAGAGCAAAAAGAGGCTTTGATTCATTTTCTGCTCCATACTTCATAGATGGGATCACCCTTGGAACTGTTGCCGCTGTGATGCCAATCCCCATCTTTCAATTCGGCATTGAAACTCAGCGAATTACCCACACGTGAAGCATCTCGAGAAAAAAATTCTATGTGTTCGGAATATTTCCCATTTTCGAAAGTATACCTGCCCCCACCAGTGCCAAAAAATTCACCGGTATCGGTATTGATGGCTGTCCACTGAAATCTGCTGCCAGACATGACCTTGATTGTTTTTCTTGCACCTGGATTCATTGCTACCATTTTACCATCCTGCATCCTTCCGGTAATTTTCCAATTACCTGCGAGTCCAGTATTGGCATCATCCACCCAGTTCCAAGTAACTCCAATTCCATCAACAGGCATTTGCAGATCTTTTTTTCGGAAAGTGTATTCATATGTATAGGCTGACTTCACCTCTGACTTGTTTGTAGTATTGAATTCAATGGTACCCGATATTTTTTTTCCATCTGCCATAGCAGTTCCTCCCCTGGTTTGGAAGAATTTTTTTCCTTCTAAATCAAAAGTCGTGATAACAAAATACTGATCGACAATTGTCAGGTATTGAACTGCTGTATCTAATTTTCGCATCCAGGCACCTGAAATTTTCTGAGCCGATATAGAGAGAGAAAAAACAACAGTAAGGAGACTGAGTATTAAATGTTTCATGGCAGACAGGTTTAATTCATTGTACCATGAAGTTAGAGAGAAAGAATTATTTCAGCGCATCTAGAATCTCCTCTAAAATATCATCCGGATGCTCCAGTCCAACGGAAAGACGAATGAGCCCGGGGGTGATTCCAACCGCCTGCCGCTCTTCTTCGCTAAGCTTTGAATGTGTAGTACTTGCCGGATGAGAAGCGATGGTTCTGCTGTCACCCAAATTATTGGTCATGGACAACCATTTTAGGTTATTGAGGAATTTTCTTCCGCCGTCCAATCCTGATTTCAATTCAAACGTAAGGATACCACCGCCATTGCTCATTTGTTTTTTTGCAGTCTTATGGTGAGGGTGACTCGGCAAAAAAGGATATTTAACCCAACTCAAAGCTGGATGCCCTTCTAATTTTTGTGCAATGTGCAAAGCATTGACTGCATGTTTATCCATTCGCACAAACAAGGTTTCCAAACTCTTGGAAAGCACCCATGCGTTGAACGGACTCATGGACGGACCTGTATTGCGAATGAAGAGGTACATCTGCTTGATCAAATCTTTTTTCCCGACTACAACTCCACCCAATACCCTTCCCTGTCCATCCATGAACTTGGTAGCAGAATGCAATACAAGATCAGCGCCGTACTGTATGGGTTGCTGAACGGATGGTGTTGCAAAACAATTGTCAACAATGAACAAAATATTATGCTTCTTGCAAATGCCAGCCACATACTTCAAGTCTATGATATCAAGACCAGGATTCGAAGGCGTTTCAACATAAAGAAGTTTTGTATTTTTTTTGATCAACACTTCAATGGTTTCAGGCTTGTTCATGTCAAAATAACTGTACTCAATTCCCCATTTGGGAAGATACTTGGTGAGAATGGCATGTGTTGATCCAAACACAGCTGATGCAGAAACAATGTGATCGCCAGCAGAAACAAACGTCATGAAAGAAGAAAATACAGCAGCCATGCCAGTGGCAGTTGCAATACCATCCTCCGCTCCTTCCATCAAGCAAACTTTTTTGACAAATTCATCAACACTGGGATTGGAAAAACGAGAGTAGATATTCACGTCCAATGAATCATCCTCAAATGCAGCAGCCATGTCTTCGGCAGAATCATACACAAAACTACTCGTTAGAAACAATGGAGTTGAATGCTCTTTTTCCCCTGTTCTTTCTGTCTGTGTTCTGATAGCTAAAGTCTCTGGCCTCATGGTATTTTTTTTTATTCAATGCGTGATCCATTCAGATAAATGGAATACTCAATGGTTGCTCCTGCTTTTCTGAGCGTTTCTGCAACCGAACAATATTTTTCCAATGACAAATCAACCGCACGTTTGGCTTTGGACAAATCCAAATTCCCTTCCATTTTGAAAACAAGATGGATTTGTTTCCACAAAGATGGCTCTTTGCCTTCTTCGCGATGACCATCAACCTCTATTTTCAGGGAACTGAGTTCCTGTCGCTGTTTTTTTAAAATGCTGATGACATCCACTGAGCTGCAACCGCAGAGGGCGGCCAACATAGACTGCATTGGCCTGAATCCAGAGCCACTTCCACCCTGGTCAACAGGAATATCCATGCGCATCAGATGTCCATCTGCATCCTGGATATCCATGCCAAATTTATCGTCAGCAAGTATTGCTTCTATCAATGCCATAGAATCTGTTATGGGTGCAAATATACATCATTACTGAGCGAGTAAACGATGAACGCATTTTTGCAGACTCTCTTTCCAATCAGGTGGATTGTATGCAAAAACTGACTTGATCTTTGATTTATCCAGCAGACTAAAAGCTGGTCGCTTGGCGGGTGTAGGATAAGCTGATGTAGGAATGGGATGGATAATTGTATTGCTTTTAATCAATTGCTTGATCTCATTGGCAAAATCATACCAGCTGATTTCTCCTTCATTCGAGAAATGATAAATGCCAGGTTGCCATGTTTCAAATTGTATGATATGCATAATAAATTCTGCGAGATCTGCGGCCCAAGTTGGACTCCCCACTTGATCGCTGACCACAGAAATTTCATTTCGCTCCTTCATGAGTCGCATCATTGTCTTGACAAAATTGTTACCATGGAAAGAGTATACCCAGGAAGTACGAATGATCACAGATGCAGGATTTTCTTTCATTGCCTCCTGCTCACCAGCCAACTTTGATTGACCATATACAGATACAGGTGCGGTTGCATCTGATTCTTTGTAAGGCTTGGGGGAATCACCTGCGAAAACGTAATCCGTTGAAATATGAATGAATTTACAATGCTGTTCTCTTGAAACTGCAGCAAGGATACCAACAGACTCTGCATTGACGATAAAAGCCAATTCTTTTTCAGTTTCCGCCTTGTCAACCGCAGTGTAAGCAGCACAATTGATACAATAATCAGGCTTGAATCCGACAAATGTATTTCTCACCAAATCAAAATGATGAATGGGAAGATCTTCTCTTGACAGAAAAAGAAACTCAAAGGAGGGGAACGCTGCAGCAATATCGCGCAACTCCTTACCGAGCTGTCCGTTTGCACCTGTTACAAGAATTTTTTTCATGTGACCTACTCGTAATACGTAGCGTTGTTGAATGAAGGTAGTACCAGATCTTTTTCAGATACGATTTGTTTTTCAACAGGCACTTTCCAATCGATGCTCAATGTTGCATCATTGTAAATAACCCCCACTTCAGTCTCTTTGTTATAAAAGTCATCAATTTTATACAATACATCCGCAGTTGGACTCAATACAGAAAATCCATGAATAAATCCTTTGGGAATAAACAATTGTTTTTTGTTTTCTGATGACAACTGAATAGAAAATACTTTTCCAAATGTCTTGGAACTTTTGCGCATGTCAACCACCACATCCAAGATTTCACCCTGTAGTACCCTTATTAATTTGGTCTGCGCGTGTGGTGCCTTTTGCATATGGAGTCCCCTGATCACTCCATAAGTTGAATGTGACTGGTTATCTTGTACCCATGTAAAATCCATCCCGTATTTATTTTTGAAAACCGAGTCATTGTAGCTTTCGAAAAAATCTCCTCTCTCATCGCTAAAAACCTTGGGAGTAATAACATACAATCCAGCGAAATCTGTTGCTTCTACCTGCATAATTATCTGCTTACGTATTGATTTGAATAATATTCCTTGTAGGCCCCGGATGTTACACTATCAATCCACTCTCCATTGGCCAAGTACCAATCAATTGTCCTATCGAGTCCCTCTTCGAATTGCAGAGATGGCTTCCAACCCAGCTCTTTGTTGAGCTTGGTGGCATCAATGGCATAGCGCTTGTCGTGACCAGGTCTGTCTTTTACAAATGTGATCAGTTTTGCACTTTCGCCTGCTGCACGATTCAGTTTTTTATCCATAATCCTGCACAACAGATGAACGATGTCGAGATTTTTCCATTCATTGAATCCTCCAATATTGTATGTTTCCCCTAGTTTTCCCTGATGAAGTATTACATCGATTGCTCGAGCATGGTCCTCCACCCATAACCAGTCACGCACATTATCACCTTTGCCATATACAGGCAATGGTTTAGAATGAACAATGTTATTGATCATCAATGGAAGCAATTTTTCGGGAAACTGATGTGACCCATAGTTGTTGGAACAATTGGAGATCACCACAGGCAATCCATACGTGTCGTAATACGCTTTCACCAAATGATCGGATGATGCTTTGGAAGCAGAATATGGAGAATGAGGATCATATGGTGTTGTCTCGGTAAAGAACCCGCTCTCACCCAATGATCCATATACTTCATCGGTTGAAACATGATAAAATAATTTGTTGCTGGTCTCTTTCCAATATTTTCTTGCAGCATTGAGCAAAACCGCTGTACCCAATACATTGGTTTTCACAAAAGAAAGTGGATCCATAATTGATCGATCAACGTGACTTTCAGCAGCAAGGTGAATAACAGCATCAAATGATTCTTTTTCAAAAAGCTGATCAATAAAGATTTCATCCGTAATGTCTCCTTTTACAAATGAGTAGTTTGATTTTCCTTCAACATCTTTCAGGTTTTCGAGATTACCGGCATAGGTTAGTACGTCGAGGTTGACAATATGGCAATCTGCATATTTGTTTACAAATAATCTCACCACATGTGACCCAATAAATCCGGCTCCGCCGGTAACGAGTATTTTTTTCATAGTTCTTGTGTCTATTTTTCTACAGCTGATCGTCCAATGCTTTCATAATGATAGCCCAGCTCTTTCATTTTTGAATTTTCATAAAGATTTCTTCCGTCGAATATCACTTTATCATTTAATCTGTTACCAATTTTACCAAAATCAGGAGACCTGAATTCATTCCATTCTGTTGCGATGATCAATGCATCAGCATCCTTTAAAGCGTCGTACTGATTTTCAGCATAACTAATTTTTGTACCATAATAATTTTTGGCATTTTTCATAGCCTCAGGATCAAATGCACATACAGTTGCTCCCAGATTTAACAAAGCATCTATAATATACAGAGAAGGTGCTTCACGAATATCATCAGTATTGGGCTTGAATGAAAGTCCCCACAAGGCAAAATGTTTTCCAGATATGGTACCCCCGAAATAACGATTGATTTTACTAACCAAATGGATCCTTTGAAATTGATTTACTTTAATGACAGAATTTAAAATTTCAAAGTCATAATCAACTTCACTTGCACTTTTTACCAATGCCTGAATATCTTTTGGAAAGCAACTCCCACCTACACCAATACCGGGATATAAAAATTTTTTACCTATTCTTGAATCACTGCCTATGCCCAAACGAACCATGTCAACATCAGCACCCATTCTTTCACAAAGCTGCGCAACTTCATTCATGAAAGAAATCTTCATTGCTAAAAAAGAATTAGCAGCATACTTCGTTAATTCTGCTGAACGCAAATCCATATAAATCACTGGATTGCCAGAGCGAACAAATGGTGCATACAATTCTGTCATTATATTTTTGGCGCGTTCATTTTCAACACCAATTATTACGCGATCAGGTCTCATAAAATCTTCAACAGCCACCCCCTCTCTGAGGAACTCAGGGTTGGAAACTATATCAAATTGAACAGTCGCATTCTTTTCTACAGCATTTCTGACTTTATCAGCAGTGCCGACCGGTACAGTACTCTTGTCAACAATTACAGCATATTCTTCCAGGATTTTCCCAAGTTCATCTGCAACTTGTAACACATACTTCAAATCGGCAGATCCATTTTCATCTGGAGGAGTTGGCAGTGCTAAAAATATAATATTTGCCCCTTTGATTCCCTCACTTAGTGATGTTGTGAATTTCAATCTTCCTTCCTTTTGATTACGAAGAAAAATTTCGTCAAGTCCAGGTTCGTATATGGTAATTTGCCCTGATTTGAGCTGATCAACTTTTTGCTGATCTATATCAACACATGTAACCTCACTGCCGGTATCAGCAAAACAGGTGCCCGTAACGAGTCCCACATACCCTGTTCCAATAACTGCAATTTTCATGAGGTTGATTTATTTCGTGAAGTAATTTACTTTATCTGTGATATAATCCAATTGTTCTTTGTCCAGTTCAGTATGCATGGGCAAAGACACAACCCTTTCTGTCAGCCAATCAGTTATGGGTAAATCGAACTGAGGCAGGTTCAAAAAAGAAAACATTTTTTGTTTGTGCGCGGGGACTGGATAATAAATCATCGCTGGAATTTGAACGGATGCAAGCTGTTCAACCAGTCGATTGCGATCGACTCCCTCCAAAATGATCGTGTACTGATGAAATACATGTTTGTTGTGTGGAGCAATAAAAGGAGTCTTGATACGGGGATTGTCTTTAAAGGCGTTTGTATAGTAAGCGGCGGCTTCAAACCTAGCAGCATTGTATTGATCTAGCTGTTTCAATTTGATGCTGAGAACGGCAGCTTGAATAGCATCGAGTCGCGAGTTGCACCCAACTAGATCATGGTAATACCGTTTGCTCTGACCATGATTGGCAATCATCTTCATTTTTTCTGCCAGCAAATCATCATCGGTGCAGAGTGCCCCACCATCACCAAAACATCCCAGATTTTTTGAAGGAAAAAAGGAGGTACATCCTATATGACCCATTGTACCGGTTTTCTTCACCGTTCCATCACTGTACCTGTATTTAGCACCAATTGACTGTGCATTGTCTTCAATCACAAATAAATCATGCGCTTTGGCAATTTTTTCAATTTCTTCCATATTGGCTGATTGTCCGTAGAGATGCACTGGAACAATGGCCTTTGTTTTGGGAGTGATTGCTTTTTTAATGGATGATGGATCGATGCAAAAAGTATCAGGATCTACTTCCACAAATACCGGTGTTAGTCGCAAGAGCGCAATTACTTCGGTTGTTGCAATATAGGTGAATGAAGGTGTAATGATTTCATCCCCCGGCTGGAGTCCAGCAGCCATCAGTGCAATCTGCAGCGCATCTGTGCCATTGGCACAAGGGATGACGTGCTTAACATTCAAATAAGCTGCGAGTTGATCAGCAAAATCAGCCACTGCTTGCCCATTGATAAATGCAGTTGTATCCATCACACGTGCAACAGCCTCATCAACGGCTGGTTTGATACCTGCGTATTGCCTTTTTAAATCCACCATTTGAATAGGCCTCATGTGCATGATTGAATGGCCGCAAAGTTAAGAAAAAACGGGGCAATCCCGGATAAGGTCTTAGCTTCGCAAAGTATTCATTATCATGCTGTTTGCATATAACATTTTCACTCATTTATTCTCTCTTGGGATGCGCATGGCATCACCCTTTCATGCCGAGGCTAGAAAATGGGTGAAAGGAAGAGCAAATTGGAAAAAAGAGCTGGAAGGTAAACTGAACTGGAAGCGCGATAAAATCATCTGGATCCACAGTGCATCGTTGGGTGAATTTGAACAAGGAAGAACCCTCATTGAAGCCATCAGAAAGACCCATCCCGAAATTAAAATTCTTGTCAGCTTTTTCTCTCCTTCCGGATACGAGGTAAGAAAAAATTTTCATGCCGTAGATCATGTGTGTTATCTGCCCATGGACAGCAAATCAAATGCCACTGCTTTCATTGACATTGTTCAACCAACACTTGCCATTTTCATCAAATATGAACTTTGGTTTCACTATTTGGACGTGTTGAACAAACGCAATATTCCAACGATAATGATTTCAGCCATCATACTCCCTTCCCAAGCCTATTTCGGAATGGCTGGATCATTTTTTCAATCCATGCTGAAAATGTTTACACATGTTTTTGTTCAGGATGAGGCATCCAAGCAATTGCTTTCATCTATTGGCATTGAACAGCATGTTTCCATCACGGGTGATACCAGATTTGATCGGGTTGCAGCAATAACACATGAATCATTTTCAAACAATGCCATCGAAGATTTTTGCAGGAACGAGAAGGTATTGATTGCCGGAAGCACATGGCGGGAAGACGAATCTGCATTGCAATATGTGCAATCTCGCATACCAGCATTGAAACTGATCATAGCACCTCATGAAATTCATCCAGCACATCTTGCCTCCATTCAATCCATTTTCAAAAACTCGGTATTGCTGAGTCAATACCATCCTGAACATAGTGCCAAGGTGCTGATCATAGATTCTATTGGGATGTTGTCAAAAATATACAGATATGCTACCATTGCCTATGTAGGAGGTGGATTCAACAAAGCGGGCATACATAATATTTTGGAAGCTGCTGCCTATGGAAAATTTGTTTGCTGGGGACCCAATTACCAGCGTTCTGCCGAGGCCAGTAAAATGCTGGAATTGTCCTGCGGATTCAGCTATCATCAAAAAGAAGCATTGTCAGATAAGATTGCTCACCTGCTTGAGCACAGCACTGAGCTGGAAGAAAAAAATCAATGCGCGAAAGAATTTGTATCCACCAATCAAGGTGCAACTTCACGAATTATGGTATTTTTACAGGATTCAAACATGATATAAGAAATGTTTACAGAACCCAGCAATATTGTACAGAAATCAGGTTGGATCGAGGTTGTCTGCGGTTCTATGTTTTCAGGTAAAACCGAGGAATTGATCCGTAGACTGAAAAGAGCAAAAATTGCACATCAACAAGTAGGCATCTTCAAGCCCCTGCTCGACAACCGCTACCACGAAAACAATATTGTGTCACACAATGAAACAACCATTTCTGCAACAGCTGTTGCAGATGCAAAAAATATCTTAGAGTTGGCAAATGAATTTGGAGTCATCGGTATCGATGAGGCTCAATTTTTTGGTGAAGAAATCTTGCCGGTCGTTGAGCATCTTGCCAATAGAGGGAAGCGGGTTATTGTAGCAGGACTCGATATGGATTATGCAGGCAAACCATTTGGTCCGATGCCACAGCTGTTGTCCATTGCAAATTTTGTAACCAAATTGCATGCTGTTTGCATGCAATGCGGAGGCGTTGCCAGCTATTCCTTCAGGATTTCAAACAATACCGACCAGGTAGTCATTGGTGAGAAAGATCATTACGAAGCAAGATGCAGGGCTTGTTTTCATTCATAGTAAAAGTGAATACAGCACATCAAATATTAGCACTCCTTAAAAAAGATCTTCTGCTGGAAAGAAGACAACAGCATACCCTGTATGGTATTCTGCTTTACATTGCTTCCACTGTATTTGTCATTTATCTGACTTTAGAAGATCCGGATGCAGCCACATGGAATGCCATCTTCTGGATCACGCAACTCTTTATTTGCATCAACGCGGTTGCCAAAAGTTTCTTGCAAGAAGCAAAAGGAAGAATGTTATATTTTTATACCATCACATCTCCAGTGGCTTTCATTCTCTCCAAGCTCATGTATAACCTGGTTTTGATGACGATCATGAGCATCATCAACCTCATGCTCTACACTGCTATGCTGGGTAACCCCACTGCTGCTTACTGGTCATTCGCTGCGATTGGAATTTTAGGAGGCTGCGGACTCGGACTGATCTTTACCATGTTGGCTGCGATTGCATCCAAAGCACTTCAACAGGCATCACTCATGGCGATTTTGGGATTCCCGTTGATTCTTCCTCAACTGATGATGCTGGTCAGACTTTCCAAATCTGCTTTCGGTGAAATATTCAATAATGGCATACCCTTTCAGATGATTTTGCTTTTGTTGGCATTCGATGCACTGATTATCATCTTGTCGGTTATTTTGTTTCCATTTTTATGGAAAGATTAGATGAAGAGCCTAATTTTGACCCTTCAAACAAAGGTTATATGCGCCTTACCTGGTGGAAATTGTTGACGATTGATCTTCTACTTTATGCTGTTATAGGGGGACTTTTAATGCCTGTCCCGGCCCTCTCACAATTGGGTGAAACCATCCGCAACCTTTACTTCCATGTTTGCATGTGGTTTGCGATGATGATATTATTCACCATCTCCATCATTCACAGCATCAAATACCTGAATAATAAATCAGTTATTCATGACATCAAAGCCAGCGCATATGCAGCTGTTGGTTCATACATGGGCATTTTAGGATACCTGACCGGTGCCATATGGGCGAGCTATACCTGGGCAGATCCCAACAATCCTGCATACGCATCACTTGGTTCCATCATGAGAGAACCCAAACTGATTGGTGCTGCACTTGCGTTACTGGTATATGGAGCATATTTTATTTTAAGAAGTTCAATCACCGATATAGATCAAAAAGCAAGGGTGAGTGCGGTATACAATGTATTTGCCTACGCCATGTTGTTTCCGACCATATGGATCATCCCTCGCTTGCTTCCCAGTTTGCATCCGGGACAGGAAGGAAATCCTGCACTGAATTTCAATGACATCGACGCAAGGATGCGCCTGGTATTTTATCCTGCAGTGATTGGGTGGACGCTTCTTGGTTGCTGGATTGCGCAATTGAATGTGAGATTGGAATTGATAAAAGAAAAAAAAATCAGCAATGTATAAATCGAACAAATTCTTTTTGCTGCTGTTTGCATTACTAGTATCCTATTGTTCACAAGCCCAAGAAGAAACGATGGCCAACTCAATGCGCTCAAACGGAAAGATCTATGTAGTTGTAGCAGTTTTAACAACTATTTTAGTCGGACTTATCGCCTACCTCGTTAGATTGGATAAAAAGATATCTAAACTCGAAAAAGAATAACAGCTCTTCAACCGATCTTTGCACTTTTTAATTACTTGCCATGGCAGAAGAATATAAGTTTTTTGATGCAGTCTGTAAAAGTTTTGACAAGGCTGCCAAGTATACCAATTTTGATCAGGGAATTCTCGAACAAATCAAACAGTGCAACAGTGTATTGCGCGTACACTTCCCTGTTAAGATCGGTGATAAAGTAGAAGTAATCAAAGCATACAGGGTTCAACACTCACATCATAAATTGCCTTGCAAAGGAGGAATCCGTTTCAGCGAGATGGTGAACTTGGATGAGGTGATGGCTTTGTCGGCATTGATGACCTACAAATGTGCCATCGTCAATGTTCCTTTTGGTGGTGCCAAAGGCGGGATATCCATCGATCCAAAAAAATACTCTGCATACGAACTCGAAAAAATTACCCGTCGCTATACAAGTGAATTGATCAAAAAGAAGTTTATTGGTCCGGGCGAAGATGTTCCCGCACCCGATTATGGAACCGGTGAAAGAGAGATGTCTTGGATTCTTGACACCTATGTAACCATGAATCCAGGTCAGGTGGAAGCACTGGGTTGCGTCACAGGAAAACCCATTACGCAAGGTGGTGTAAAGGGAAGAAGGGAAGCAACGGGACTTGGTGTATTCTACGGTGTAAGAGAAGTATGCAAGCACGAAGATCAAATGGAGAAACTGGGACTCACACCTGGCATCGAAGGAAAAAAAGTGATCGTTCAGGGATTGGGAAATGTGGGATATCATTCCGCTAAATTTTTCCAAGAGGGAGGAGCTTTGGTAGTTGGACTCATTGAGTATGAAGGTGCGATTTACAATGAAGCAGGTTTGGACGTTGAAGCTGTATTTCAGCACAGAAAAAAAACAGGCTCGATATTGAATTTCCCAGGCGCAAAGAATTTTAATAAAAATACCGATGGACTCGAAGCGCCTTGCGATATTTTAATTCCTGCGGCATTGGAGAATGTCATTAATGAACACAATGCAGATAAGGTTAAGGCAAAAATCATCGGTGAAGCAGCAAACGGTCCATTGACACCCGAAGCAGATGATATTCTCACCAAAAAAGGGGTACTTGTCGTTCCCGATATGTATCTCAATGCAGGCGGTGTAACCGTTTCATATTTTGAGTGGTTGAAAAACTTAAGCCACGTTTCATACGGAAGGCTGGAAAAAAGATTCATGGAAAACCAAAATGCCAACATCGTGGCACAAATTGAATCCATGACTGGAAATATCATCACACCAGATCAAAAGAAAATCCTGGTTCATGGTCCGGATGAAATTGACTTGGTGCGCAGCGGACTGGAAGATACCATGATCAAAGCAACCAATGAAATTTTTGCTTGCTGGAACAAATACCCAGATATCCCTAACATGAGAACCGCAGCATTTGTGGTAGCGATCGAAAAAGTTGGAACCAGTTACATGGAGTTGGGAATATTCCCTTAACCACAGCATTATTCAATTTTGGGAAAAGAAGCGAGCCATCTTTGGTTCGCTTCTTTTATTTCAGCGATATGGCACTCATGACCATTGGTAATTGCGATATAATTCACTTCTATACTCCGATAATATCCTAAAATTTGCATGAGGACAGATTCAGTCAACACCACATCAGTCGATTTACATTCCACCATCATCCATGGTTGATGAGATGAATTGAAAACAAGGACATCATATCTTTTCTTTGTTGTATCCCTCAAGCCTTTTTCTACGGAGATAAGAGCATCTGGTATCAGATGCACCTTGGAAAGCCAATTCAAAAAGTTCTGTCGGACCCACTCCTCCGGTTGAATCAGGACCCATTTCTTCCTGAAACGGTCCCAGATTTCGGGGCCTTTTTTGGACTGTCGGACCCTAAAATCCGGCTCAGGAAATGACAAAGGAATCATGCTTGCAAAGTAATCAGTAATTTTGATGAAAGAAAGAGATGACCAACAAAGAAGAAATCGTCAAAAACTGGTTGCCCAGGTATACGGGAAGAAAACTCGAGGACTTTGGTGAATACATACTGTTAACAAACTTCAGTAATTATGTTGAGCTGTTTGCGCAATGGAACAATGTTGAAGTAATTGGTAAAGAGAAGCCCATGCAATCAGCAACTGCAGAGGGTATTACCATCATCAATTTTGGAATGGGGAGTCCGACAGCAGCCACCATCATGGATTTGCTTACAGCCATAGAGCCCAAGGCCGTTTTGTTTTTGGGTAAATGCGGTGGACTGAAAAAAAGAAATAAGATTGGAGATCTGATTTTACCGATTGCCGCAATCAGGGGCGAAGGAACATCAAACGATTACTTCCCGGCAGAAGTCCCGGCCCTACCCGCCTTCGCACTGCAAAAAGCCATCTCCACCACCATCAGAGATCACAAGCTGGATTACTGGACAGGCACTGTGTATACTACCAACAGAAGGGTTTGGGAGCATGACCTGGATTTTAAGGAGTACCTCCAAAAAATCAGGGCTTATGCGATTGACATGGAGACTGCAACTATTTTCTCTGTTGGATTTTACAATAAAATTCCAACCGGCGCCATCCTCATGGTCAGTGACCAGCCCATGATTCCAGAAGGCGTTAAAACAGAGGAAAGCGATAAGAAAGTGACAGCAAATTATGTTGAAACGCATGTCCGTCTGGGCATTGAATCACTCAAGCAATTGATCAACAATGGCCTAACTGTCAGGCACTTGCGCTTTTGATATCCACATTTCCAGATCATGACCTGAATAGTTTTATACTGCAAAAGGACATTTTTTGCTAATTTTGCAGCTCAATTGCCAAAACAAATCTGGTGCCGTAAGATCAGGTTTGATGCAAGATGTCTCCTTTTTTCAATGACATCAAGGTTTGTTTCAGGCATTTTAAAATTTAAAAAAGCATGAAACTTTCTCAATTCAGATTCGATTTTCCACTCAACCTCATCGCCCAAACACCTGCCAAAAGAAGAGAAGACGCCAGATTGATGGTCGTTCACAAAGAGACCGGCGTTATTGAAAATAGAATGTTCAAAGACGTTCAAGAGTACTTTGAAGAAAAGGATGTTTTCGTTGTCAACAATACAAAAGTATTTCCGGCAAGGATGTATGGAAGAAAAGAAAAGACCGGAGCTAAAATTGAAGTGTTTCTGTTAAGAGAGTTGAACAAGCAAAACAGGCTCTGGGATGTCATCGTTGATCCCGCAAGAAAAATCAGGGTAGGCAATAAACTTTATTTCGGTGATGCTGAAGAATTGGTCGCAGAAGTAATTGACAATACTACATCGAGAGGAAGAACCATCCGTTTTTTATTTGAAGGAAGTGACGATGAATTCAAAGAGATCCTCAATACATTGGGAGAAACTCCCCTGCCCAAGTACATCAAGCGCAAGCCGGACGAGACCGATAAAGAACGCTACCAGACTGTCTATGCAAAACATGAAGGTGCTGTTGCAGCTCCCACAGCAGGATTGCATTTTTCTATTGAATTGATCAAAAGACTGGAAATACAGGGTATCCGTTTTGCAGAGGTAACACTTCACACTGGACTCGGAACCTTCAGGGCCATAGAAGTAGAGGATCTCAGCAAACACAAAATGGAAGCTGAGTATTTCAAGGTAGATGAAACAGCCTGTAAGATTGTCAACAAGGCAAAGTCAGAAGGTCACCGCATTTGCTCGGTTGGCACAACAACCATGAGGGCGCTTGAAAGTACTTTCACTGCAGATAAATTATTGAAGCCGGCAGAAGGATGGACGAATGTATTTATACATCCGCCGCATGATTTCTCTATTTGTGATTCATTGATCACCAATTTTCATTTGCCAAAGACTTCTTTGCTGATCATGGCTTGTGCCTTTGCTGGGTATGATCTGACAATGGAGGCCTATAAGAAAGCCATCAAGGACAAATACAGATTCTTCAGTTATGGAGATGCGATGCTGATATTATAATCAGCAGATGATAGTCCTTCGCTGCTTCAAGACCAATCTAATCTAGTCCAAACAATCCCTTGTTCAAGGCTTTGAGTGTATCATTCTTCAATGTAGTGGGAATGAGAATGGAAACATTGTGTAAGCTTCCGCCGTAGCTGACCATGTTAACAGGTATATGATTGAGTGAATCAAACAAACGCATCATTAGATTGCCTTGCTGCGTCAATTTGTTCCCCACCACTGAAACAATGGTTTGCTGATTGATGATTTCCAATTCGCCCAAGGGCTGCAATTCTTTAGCAATTTCATCGATGAATTGTGTGTTATCGATGGTAACAGATACAGCCACTTCTGAAGTGGTAATCATATCAATGGATGTCCTGTATTTTTCAAACACCTCAAAAATCTTCCTAAGGAAACCATACGCCAATAGCATTCTACTGCTTTTGATCTTTAACATTACGATACCGTCTTTGGCAGCTACAGCTTTTACACCATCACGATCAGCATCTTTTAGAATGATGGTACCTTTTGCTTCAGGCTGCATGGTGTTGAGCAGTTTTACAGGTATGTTGTAGTGCTGTGCAGGCCAGATGGACGCAGGATGCAAAATCTTCGCTCCAAAATAAGCCAACTCTGCGGCTTCATCAAAACTGAGTTGCTCAACTGGTTTGGTTGATTGAACAACACGAGGATCATTGTTGTGCATGCCATCTATGTCTGTCCATATCTCACATACCGAGGCATCCACTGCAGCTGCAATCAGGGAGGCTGAATAATCACTTCCTCCTCTCTTTAAATTATCAACTTCACCCTTGGCGTTTCTGCAGATATATCCTTGTGTGATGTATATCTTTTTTCCTTGATACGATTCGAGGGCTTTTGAAATTTTCGATTTGATGAGAGCGACCTGTGGCTCATCGTTTGCATCAATCGACATGAAGTCAAGTGCAGGGAGCAACACATGATCGACACCTCTTTCATCCAAATAACAACTGAAAAGTTTAGTGCTCATCAACTCACCCTGTGCCAAAATATCTTTGTTCAAGGCATCATTGAATGAAACTTTTAAAATGATGCGTAAAAAATCAAAATGTTCATTGATGATTCCACTTGCCTTTTGTTGACCATCTTCCTTTTTCAGCAAACCGGCAATGAAACTGTTATAATGTGCGTAGAGTGACTCAATCAATTCACTCGCCTTTGCTTTATCCCCCATAGACATTGCATCTCCAATTACAACCAATGCATTGGTGGTGCCACTCAATGCGCTCAGAACCACAATTTTGGATTCTTCATCACGTGTAATCAAATCAGCAACCTGGAACATTCTCTCAGGCTTCCCAACGGAGGTCCCGCCAAACTTCATGATTTTCATTGCAGTCATTTTTAATTGGATGGCAAAGTTAAAGTTTGATGCTGAATTTCTGTGCGATTGACTGCAGATCCGTCCATACCGCATCAACAATGGGTATGCCATTTTTTTCTCTTTCTGCCTGGCATGCTCGCTCAGGATCTCCAGGTATCAAAACTTTTTGTTCCTGATCAATCGGTACTGACTCTCTGAATCGGCGAATCCACAGATCCATATCTCTTTTAAATGCCTCTTTTGTTCTGAAAGCATCAATGCGCATGGCCCCAAAAAAATGTCCAATGCCTTTTCCAGGCTGATTGTCAGGCATGGGGACATAGGCAGGAAAAGGTGGTACCCAGGGACCGAAATTTGCACCACTGAGAACGCCAGAAAAAATATCAACAATCGATCCGAGTGCATATCCTTTGTGGCTTCCATGCTCTCTATCACCCCCCAAAGGCAGCAATGCCCCGCCGTTTTTCAATGCATGGGCATCTTGAATAGGATGACCTTCTTGGTCCTGCATCCAACCCAAAGGTGCATCTGCCCCTTTTCGCTGAAGTATTTCCAATTTTCCGTTTGCGGCAGTAGTGGTTGCTAGGTCGGCTATAAATGCCGGCTCCTCTCCTGCCGGGACTGCTACGCAAATGGGATTCGTACCCAACATCCGTTCTTTCGAAAAAGTAGGCGCCACCAATGCACTGGCATTTGTCATCACCATTCCAATCATATCTTCCTCCAATGCGATCATGGCATGAGAAGCGGCAATCCCAAAATGATTGCTGTTGCAAACACTTACCCAACCTGTTCCTACACTTTTTGCTTTATCAACTGCTACAGACATGGCATGAGGTGCAACAACCAGTCCGAGTCCACTGCCACCATCAACCACCGCAGTAGAGGGTGTTTCATGGATGACCTGAATGTTGGGCTGGGTGTTGATGCGATTGACCTCCCAGAGTCGTATATACCCTGATAGCCTAGCCACTCCATGAGAATCAATTCCCCGTAAATCTGCATCCAGCAATGTTTTGGTTGCCTGCCTTGCGTGGTTTTCAGTACATCCCATTGACAAAAAAACATTGTACACAAATCGATCTAAATCACTGTGGTGAATCAATTTTTCCATTCCGAATAATTTGATAAACTGTTGAATCAACGCAAAATAAGTGGAAAACTATCTCTCTAAATTGATTTTTTACACTTGCAATTGCATTTACTTTGAAAGAACTTAGTCTCTTAAATGATTTAATATGATAAAGCTACAGGTAATTGGACATCTTGGCAAAGATTGCACAACGAATGTCGTGAATGGAAAGAATGTGATCAACTTCAGCGTTGCACACAGTGAGCGTTACAAGGATGCCTCTGGAAACCAAAAAGAAAAAACCACATGGGTTGAATGTGCGTATTGGACGGATCGCACTGCCATTGCACCTTATTTAAAAAAGGGACAATTGGTATTTGCAGAGGGTACTCCCGAGGTCAGGGGCTATACAAAGAACGACGGCACCCAGGGCACATCGCTCACCATGCGTGTTTTGAGCATCCAGTTATTGGGTGGAGCAAGAGGTGAGGCAGGCCACGAAGAAGCTACTACTGCTGCAGCGTCTGGTGCAAGTGAGAACGATGACCTTCCGTTTTAAGTGAGACATTGCTTTAATCACCAAGTCTGATTGATGCTATCAAACCATGCAAATCAATCAGACTTTTTTTATGGTCGATCCGATTGGACATGACGGGATTGATTTCCTCCATGTCATGAATGCTTTTGTCGATCATCTCGCCAATCAGCTTTTCACCATGATCATTCAATCCCGCATCCATCAATGCGTTGGGCTGACCCGTCCTGATATCCTCTCTGATATCTGCAAGATCATCCAGAAGCAAAAATAGGTCATCAGTGCGTACCACCCTTTCAAAGCCTTTTCCAAATTGAAGGAAGGTGATTGAATGATGGACAACAAATACAGGTAGGAATCGGCACGATTCAATGAAGGAAAAACTGTTCCAAGTGGAAGGGATTGCTGCTTTACAGGATGCTCTTGCACGGTATATTGAATCAAATCATTGAAAAATGAATTGTTTACAACATGCGGACGAACAAGTTCTGATACCTGCATTGCATGTTCCTTCCAAGTAATTTGTTCATATTCGTGCAGTGCTGCGCTGTGCAGTATTTTTTCTGAAATTTGAATGAAAGCATCTGACAGGAGTTCATTCAACAGAACCCCAGAACGACGCAACATATCTGCATAGATGGGAATGAACATATAACCCGGTGCCCCGGGTATATAGATCTTCCTGTTTTTCCAATACAGATTATCTGTGGGAGCAGATCTTTCGATCATTGTTTTGCCAATCTGCAAATCAACACCATAAGATAGCTTCAAATCATCTTTCGTCAGGAACATAGGTCAATTGGCTGAAGTTGATAAATAAATTCGATCCTTGTTTCTGTATGCCCTTGTATAGGCAGAATCAATGATCTGTTTAAATAGTATTGTATTGCTACTGTAATATTTGTAGCTTTCTGCAAAAGTCTCAGGAGTAATTTTGTTCACTTGATACACTCTTTGCAACTCACTTCTTAATACACTATCCTTTTTCAAGCTGCTGTCTTTCAGTACATAGGTTTCAGCGTAGGCCTCTGCCAAAGATACTTCCGTGATCATGTTGATCATTTGTTCTTTGGAAAGAAGTCTCGAGGCTTTTTTGCTCTTGCAGGCAAAAACAGTGATAACAGCAATAAACAAACATGTGGACAGCTTCATCATTTCAATTCTGTATTGTACCTGGATGCATTGGTGATATCCATTTTACTGGATAGTTCTGCAACCTGGTTTTTTTCCTGTTGTGTTGACTTCTTAAAGGTTCGAATGATTTCCTCTGATCTGCCTTGAAAGAAAAAAGGAATGATCATCAAATTGGGTGTTTCAGCATGAACAACCGAGAGAAAATTGAGTGCTTGGATGATCTGAGTCCTGGCTTCTTTTTCATTGGTCAGCATCTGATCAAGTCCCTTTCTGTAGTAAGTGTACATGGCATCATGCACTTGGGCATATTTGCTGTTTTGCAGGTTTTCCGACAACCAGTATCTGTTTCTTTGTCCATCGAACGCCCTCCAACCTGTGATGCTTCTGCCCTCGGGTGCTGCGTTCACAATTAAGTTGGCTTTTTGGAAGTAGGCATCGCCTCCCTTTGGAGAAAAGCTATCGTAATCGAGTCCGATGATCAGATTGACATAAAATGCGATCGTGGCTGCGAGATTGGCTGCAAGGGGCTCCGTTCCTGCAATTCTATTTTCGTTGAATTCGATTGGCTGAAATTCAACATACCTGAACACAAGATCATTGTCAATGAAATTGATCAAAGGTGAGAGATAACTAGTGTTGTATACAGGTCTCGCTGCCTGTACAGTAAGTGTTGCTTTGTATACATTTGACTCGACAACAGATTGCAGGTTCAACAAGAAACTGCAATCAATTTTTTCATTCGACTCAAAATTGTCATTGGTCCATTTTCTTTTATTGATAAAATTTTGGAGGGAAGTCTGTAAGTTTTGGAAGACTCTTTTGTCAACGTTGCTGCTGATTTGTGCGTATACAACATTCACCTTGGCATTCAACTCCTGTGCCGTTGCATGATGGAAAAGCAAAACCAAAAAGGACATGTATACCAATCTTCTCATACCGGTTCAAATCTATGTTGAAGATAAAAAAAAGGCGATGGATATCCATCGCCTTTCGAATGATTAATCATTTTTTTAACGGAAAAGATCCTCATCGTTTTTCCTGAAGTAGACCTTGTCCTCCATAAACTCTTGGGTAGCCAACAATGCCGGATTGGGCATTTTTTCATAAGCCTTTGAAATTTCAATTTGCTCCTTGTTTTCATGGATTTCCTCCAGACTGTCGGTATGAGAAGCAAATTCCTCTAACTTATTGTGCAATTCCTCTTTGATGGAAATATTGATTTGACTGGCTCTTTTGGCGATGATGGAAATCGACTCATATACATTGCCTGTTTTTGATTTGATTTCATTCAAATCTTTTGTTTCAGCTACATTGGCAAGATTACTTCCCAACTGTCTGCGGAGTCTGCTCATTATTGATATTTTTTAAATTATTCTTTGACAAAGTTAAGTAACGTTCAGCTTCTTTGAGCAAATTACTTTGCGGGAAGCGGTCTTGGAAGTCCTCTACTTCTGTAATGACCTTGGTATATCTTTCAACCAATTTCTGGTCAACGCTCATGTTGGCATATCTGTAGTAGGCCTTGATTGCCATGAGTTTATACGCATCACTCTTTTCTGAATCAGGATAATTGTTCATCAAAGTGGTGAATGCAAGTGCTGCCGCCCTGAATTGTCCCACGTTGAAATAAAGCTGTGCGGAAAGCGACTCCTTCAATTCCAGCTTTTGCTGCAATTTGTTGATGATGTCTTCTGCTTCAGGTTTTTTCTTTGAATTTGGATGATTGTTGAGGTAGATCTGCATCATGCCAATTGCCTTGATGGTGTTGGCCTGTTCTAATTCTGCCTTGGGAGATTGTTTGTAATAACAATATGCATTCAGGTATTCAACTTCTTCTGCTCTGGGACTGTTTGGAAAAACCTCCAGATATCCCTTCAGAAGGTTCTCTGCCGTTACATAATCTCTCAAATTGAAATGTGCATTGGCATATTTGTAGTAAAGATCTTCATGTTGGGGGGTGCCCTTGAACACCGGAAATACCTCTTCAAAAAGCACCTGGGCTTTCCTGAAATCCTTTTTATCGTAATAGAAGTTGGCCATCTTCAGTTTGAACTCATAGTCCTTGCTCTTCAGCACCTTGCTGAAACGGGACTTCTCGTTCAGAACGATCTCTGCTTTTTTACGTTTCTCACCTTTTTTGAAGAGGGAACATGAAACAAGCAGCGTGAGTGACAATATCAGGAGAGCACTATATCTCATAAAGGGGGACAAAGGTAAGCAATTGCAGCCAGAAGTAAAACTAGGGCTAAAGCATTCATTTTCAGGTTAAAAAGCTCATAAAAAAAGGCCCTTGGGAAGGGCCTTTTCATATACGAACTGAATTTTTTAATTTTTGCGCAGGTTTGGATGCGGAGCAGGAACTGTATTGGGACCAGTGGTGTTTTCAGCTGTAGCTGAAAAATCAACTGTATTGATGTCTCCATCTCCTTGTCCGTATTTATTGATCAACCGCTCTGCTGCAATACCTTGCTTTTCAACAAGATAGTTGATGATGGCATTGACCCTGTCCCAGCTAAGCTGTTGACTTGCTTTGGATGCTTGAGCATATCCCATTACAAAAAGCTTGCATGTTGGGTTGTTTTTCAATCTGTCAGCTGTTGAAGCCAACAAGCCCATAGCTTCGCTTGAAAGCTGTATAGAGCCCTTCTTGAATACAACACTTGGAACATTGCCCATGCTGCAGCCAACTGGAGCAACAGTCATGTTCTTGCAGCACTCAGGCTCTGGACATTTTCCAACACCGTTCACGTCAACTGGTTGACAATCAGTTGGAGTAATCAATTGCTTGTCCTTGTAATCCGGAACACCGTCACCATCGGTATCTCTGCTCACCCCATGGGTGTCAACTGGTGCACCAGCAGGCGTTTTGGGTTCTTTGTCAAATTGATCTGCTACTCCATCGCCATCAGCATCTTGCAATGATACTTTTGGCATTTTCATTCTCTTAGGTGAATTCAATTCAGAATAAACAAAGTTCAACGGATTGATCCAATAAAGTGGTTGAACAGATTTTGTTTTCTTCTGAGCGAATGTATCATGGCCCGCCAACAGAAACAATCCGAGGAACAGGGCTGTAATTATTTTATTCAATTTCATAATCAGTTTTTTAAATTGTTATTCAGCTTAAAACAAATTGATGTTTACACCAAAAGAAAGGAAGTTGTACAAATCATTTCTGTTAGAAACGATGGGCACTGCGGCATTAGAACCTGCTGGAGTTGCGTAATAATACTTTACACCATCCATCAAATCATCTCTAGTCATCACAAATCTGTTTTCAAGTGAAACATTCACCTTGTTGGAGACCTTGAAAGATGCACCCAACCCAAAGGTTGTAGTTGGCTTGAGTCGGCTTCCGCTGGTTGTAGCATTGGTCTCGTATGTTCCATCCAACAAACCTCTCACCACACCTTTGGTCATACCGGGAGCAAAGGCATATCCAGCGCCAGCTGCATTTTGGGCGTCAATTTTTGTATCATACAATAAAAAACCAGCACCAAAAATGGCATGCAGTAAAACTTTTGGTTCTGCACGATGGAAACTTATATTATTCAGATTCACTACACCTTGCAATGAAAATTCGTGAACACTTGTTTTGTAATTGTAGTAAAAATTGCCTCCAGGATACCTGCTTTCCCAAGCTGGATTGAGAATGGGTCTCACCGCAATATGCGTTGGACCAACACCACGGGCATTCCCATAAGTGTATTCACCTCTTACTGACAATACATAACCCAGGGCCTTTCTCGCATGCAATCCAAATCCAAATCCAGGGAAAGATGCATCTACATCTCCGCTGACTGTAGGTGCCCCCAATTTTATACCAAGCTCCCACTGGCTTCTTGGCTGAGCAGGAAAATTGTATTGGTTGTTCATAAATTCGAAATGTTGCTCCATGCGCGCAGGAGGAACAACAGATGAATCTCTCCAGTCATATCCACCAGGAGATGATACTTGAGCATCTGCTGCAAATGCAGATAGCAAGAGCAAGGCAACAATTAATAACTTTTTCTTCATCATAGTTTATAGTTAAAGTTGAAAAAACACAATTATGAAACACAAATTTACTTCTATTCACACTAGATGTCCCAATAGTTCATACCTTTTTTAAAGTTTTTTTAGCATTTCACATGAAATGAAATCAGCTTCCATTTGACGGTATTTCACATGATAAGTTTATTGATGCATCAAACATGCTGTAAAATATTGCCTAGATTTGCTACCCATTCATGTCGACTTCCAACCAACACATTCAGAAAGAGCTTGCTGCATTCGAGGAACTGTTCAAAAATGCAGTGAAAAGCAATGTGCCATTGCTTGATCGAATTTTAAAATATGTTGTCAAAACAAAGGGGAAACAGCTCAGACCAATGTTTGTGATTTTGTCTGCCAAGCTTTGCGGAGAAGTAAATGAAAAAACATACCGTGCAGCTTCACTGGTTGAGCTGCTTCATACTGCAACATTGGTACATGATGATGTAGTGGATGAGGCCGCAGAAAGACGTGGATATTTTTCCGTGTATGCACTTTGGAAAAACAAGGCATCCGTACTGGTGGGTGATTATTTGCTGGCAAAGGGCCTTTTGCTCTCGTTAGATAACAAAGATTTCAGTACACTTCATATTTTATCAGATGCAGTGAGCAGAATGAGTGAAGGAGAATTATTGCAACTTGAAAAATCAAGGTTGCTGAACATTACAGAGGATGATTATTTCAATATCATCAGAAACAAAACTGCATCCCTGCTGGCATCAGCATGTGCAGCTGGAGCCGACTCTTCTACCGACAATATCGAGCTGATTGAAAAAATGAAAATGTTTGGTGAGTATACTGGTATTGCTTTTCAAATCAAAGACGATCTTTTTGATTATGGAACTGAAGATGTAGGTAAACCAACCGGCAACGATATCAAAGAAAAAAAGCTGACATTGCCTTTGATATACACTCTTAAGAACAGCGATGCAAGCAAAAGAAGAACACTGAAATTCCTGCTAAAAAACAGCAACAGAAGAAAAGAAAGTGTACAATATATCATTCAGGAAGTTCAACAGTCAGGTGGAATCGAGTACGCTGTAGAAAAAATGAATGCATACAAAACAAAGGCACTAGATATCCTGCATCAATTTCCACATTCAGATGCTAGAGACAGCCTGGAGTCCCTGGTAAGGTATACAACAGAAAGAAAGCGCTGATGAGCTCATTAGAAAAACGTTGGAGGTTTAAGCAAATTGATCATGAAGCATCTGATAAACTTTGTGATTCCTTGCGCATTCATCCAGTGATATGCGATATGCTATCGAACAGAGGAATCAGCAGCTTTGAAGAGGCAAAAGATTTTTTCAGGCCATCTCTGAAACAACTCCATGATCCTTTTCTCATGAAGGATATGAGAATCGCAACCGACAGAATCATGCGGGCGATCAGAACAAATGAGAAAATACTGATTTACGGAGATTATGATGTTGATGGAACAACTGCAGTATCCGTTGTATTTGATTTTCTGCAATTCATCTATCCATCAAAATGCATAGAATATTACATTCCTGATCGTAACAAAGAAGGATACGGACTCTCATCTGCAGGAATTGATTATGCACAAAAAAACAATTTCAATCTTCTCATCACACTCGATTGTGGTATCAAATCAGTTGAACTGATTCAATTGGCAAAAGAAAAGCAGATTGACTGCATCGTCTGTGATCATCATTTGCCGGGAAATCAATTGCCTCCTGCAGTGGCCATTCTCAATCCCAAGCAACCGAATTGCTCCTATCCCTTCAAAGAATTGTGCGGATGCGGAGTTGGATTCAAACTGATCCAAGCACTGTGCATGGAATTGGAGTTGGATGAAACTTTGTACACAAAATACCTCGACTTAGTTGCTACTGCCATAGCAGCTGACATTGTTTCGATCACTGGCGAGAACAGAACGTTTGCATTTTTTGGACTGAAAAAGGCAAATGAAAATCCGAATACAGGCATCAGGGCACTTATTGAGCAGAGCAACTTTAAAACGCCCCTCTCTGTCAACAGCCTCTCCTTCGCAATTGGTCCGCGTATCAACGCAGCCGGCAGAATGGGAGATGCAAAAAGAGCAGTTTCTCTTTTCATTGAAAAAGACATCATCAAAGCAAAAGAAATTGCACTGACTTTGCAATCAGAAAACAACAACAGAAAAGAGGCTGACAGCTCCATTACAGATGAAGCACTGATGCAAATCACACAAGATGATACTTCACATCTGAAAAAAACAATTGTTGTCTACAACGAACATTGGCACAAAGGTGTTTTGGGGATTGTTGCAAGCCGCTTGCTGGAAAAATATTATAAGCCAACCATTGTGCTTACCAAGAGCGGTGATTTTTATACCGGCAGCGCCAGAAGCATCGCTGGATTCAACATGTATGAGGGACTTGACAAATGCAGTCATCTGCTGCATGCATTTGGTGGACATTACTTTGCGGCAGGAATGACCATAGTTCCTTCCCAGATAGAATTATTCAAAGAAACGTTTGAAACGGTTGCCAATAGCATGTTATCCACCGACGACATGGTTCCAGAAATTGAAATCGATGCAGAAATTCAATTGAAAGACATCCATCATTCTTTCTACCACATCCTTGAACAAATGGAACCATTTGGTCCGGACAATACAAAGCCGGTTTTTTGTGTAAGAAATGTAACCAATGTTGGATGCAGGATTGTAAAAGATGATCATCTCCGTTTTGAAGTCATGCAGGACAACTTTTCTATCAACGGAATAGGATTTCAGCTTGCAGAGAAATACGAAAAACTAGCCCATCCCATTAAAATGGACATCGTTTTTACAATAGAAGAAAATCATTTCAACGGAAGAACAACGTTGCAGATGAAAGTCATAGATTTCAATAGGGCAAAATGATACAGGCCCCTGCGGGGCCTGTGGTTGTTATTGTTGTTTAGGTTCTGTCTTCATCAGGTCTAAACTTCGATTGATGAACTCTGTAAGTTGGCCTCCTTTCAGCATCCCCTGTGACAAAAGAGCAAGATCAGCCAGATTTCGGATTTGTTTTTCCTGCAATTCTTTATCCTTTTCCTTCAACAGTGAGCCGAAGATGCTGTTGTTGCCATTTACAGTCAGCAACACTTCATCCGGCATGCTTGCATAAAAAATTCCCATGGGTCCGCTCATTGCTGCCATGTCCTTCATCCTGCGCATGAACTCCGGACGCGTTGCAAGGACAGGGGGCATATCCGGACTCAATCCCTTTACTTCCACATTGATGGTGATATCTGGTACTTTGAATTCAAACAATGACTTCAATTTCTCTTCTTCTTTTTTGGAGAGCACAGACTTGCTGTCATCTTGCTTGTCGATCAGGTTATCGGTTATTTCAGAGTCAACCCTTGTAAACTGAACATTCTCCCATTTGGATTCAATCTGGCCGATGAAAGACGCGTCGACCAATGTATCCATTTTAACAACCTTATATCCTTTGCCCTGTGCTGCTTTGATGTATGCATCTTGTTGAACAGCATCTGTGGTGTAAAGGATGACCAACTTACCATCCTTGTTCTTTTGCAATGATTCGGATTCATTTCTATACTCTTCGAGGGTGTATAATTTATCCGCGTTGGCTGCATCTTGCATGATGTGAAACTTATCAGCTTTTTCACGAAACTTATCATCCGTGATCATACCATATTTCACAAAGAGACCCAGGCTCTCCCACTTTTTTTCAAATGATGATCGCTCGTTTCTGAAAATTTCATCCAATTTATCAGCAACTTTTTTTGTGATATGGTTGTTGATCTTCTTCACATTGGGGTCGCCCTGTAAATAACTTCTGCTCACATTCAGAGGAATATCTGGTGAGTCGATCACACCTTGCAAGAGCATTAAAAACTCAGGTACGATGTCCTTTACTTCATCCGTAACAAAAACCTGGTTGCAGTACAATTGAATTTTATCTTTTTGGATTTCGTATGACTGCTTGATTTTTGGGAAATATAAAATTCCGGTCAGGCTGAATGGATAATCAACATTGAGATGTATCCAAAACAAAGGTGTTTCGTTGAATGGATACAGTGTTTTATAGAACTCTTCATAATCTTTCGCTTTCAATTCTGCAGGTTTTCTTACCCATGCAGGATTGGTTGTATTGATTTGTTTGTCCTCGAAATAAATGGGAACTGGCAGAAATTTGCAAAACTTCTCAAGTATGTTTTTGATTTTGAAGGCATCCAAAAATTCTTCGCTCTCAGCATTGACATGCAGCGTGATGGATGTTCCTCTTTCTGGTTTCTCAGTTGGACCGAGGGTAAACTCCGGACTCCCATCGCATTCCCATATAACTGCCTCACTGTTTTCTTTGAATGAAAGTGTTTTGAGTGTAACGCGCTCACTGACCATGAAAGCACTGTAGAATCCAAGTCCAAAGTGCCCAATGATGTTCGCTTCGTTTTGACCCTTGTATTTTTCAAGAAACTCCTCCGCACTTGAAAAAGCGACCTGGTTGATGTATTTGTCAACTTCCTCTTGTGTCATTCCGATTCCCCTGTCTGAAATGGTAATCGTTTTTTCTTCCTTGTTGACAGCCACGTCAATGCGCAACTCACCCAATTCACCCTTGGCTACCCCTGATGATGCATAGGTTTTCAATTTTTGGGTGGCATCTACCGCATTGGCAATCAATTCTCTGAGGAAAATGTCGTGGTCGGAATAGAGAAACTTCTTGATGATGGGAAAGATGTTCTCGGTTTGAACACGTATTTGGCCTTTTTGCATATGATTGGTTTTTAGGACTTTGTGTCAAATGCAGTGCCAAATGATAAAAATGACAGGATGACATTGGCAGGAAGGGAAATCAGGCTGAAATTAGACAAAATAGTAGGTGAAACTCGTTCGCAAATGCCTTGTTTTCATTACCTTTGCAGCCCATTATTAACAAACAAATACAGGGTATTATGCAAAATTATGAATTGATGGTGATTTTTACCCCTGTTCTGAGCGAAGACGAATTCAAGTCTGTTCAGAAAAAATATGTCGATTTTATTGCCGCTGGCTGTGGTAAACTCGTTCATAGCAACCCCTGGGGGTTGAAATCACTGGCCTACCCCATCCAGAAGAAGACCACTGGTATCTACTGGGTCATGGAATACGTAGCGCCAACCGACATGAATGAAAAGCTGAAGATTCAGCTCCTGCGTGACGAGCAGGTACTCCGTCACATTGTTATCAAACTCGATAAGTACGCCGTCGAGTACAACAAGAAAAAAAGAAGTGGTGTATCAACTGGAACCGAAAAATTAGTGGAGGGTTAATCACATGGCAAAAGCAAATGAAATCAAGTATCTAACCGCCATTAAAACGGAGCAGCCCAAGAAGAAATTCTGCCGCTTCAAAAAATATGGTATCCGTTATATCGATTACAAGGACGCTGAGTTCTTGAAGAAGTTTTTGAATGAGCAGGGCAAGATGTTGCCACGCCGCATCACCGGAAACTCTTTAAAATATCAGCGCAAGGTGTCTGAAGCAATCAAGCGTGCGCGCCAGATGGCTTTGTTGCCTTATGTAACTGACCTTTTAAAATAAGAAATATGCAAATCATTTTAATACAAGACGTTAACAACCTTGGTGGTGCCAATGAACTGGTAACCGTTAAGAATGGTTATGCAAGGAATTTTCTCATCCCAAACAAGATGGCTGTGGAGGCCTCTCCTTCTAACTTAAAGCAGTTGGAAGAGCGCCTGAAGCAAATCAGAAAGAAGGAAGAGAAAATGATGGCGGAGATCAACAAGGTTATAGCTGCACTTCAACAAGGTGCTGTTAAAATCGGTGCCAAGACTGGTGCTTCAGGAAAAATCTTTGGTAGCGTAACAACTGTTCAAATTGCCAAAGCAGTTCGCGAACAAAAGGGTTATGAAATTGACCGTCGCCGCATTCACCTGATTGATGAAATCAAGGAATTGGGCACCTACAAAGCGAAAGTTGATTTTGGAAACGGCAACGAAACCGAAATCGAATTAGAAATTGTTGCAGAATAACAAATCTATACTTTAAAAGAAGCCCTCTGAATTCAGGGGGCTTTTTTATGCCGTAATTTCAACCTTATGCGCTTCTGTCTGACATGGTTATTGATTGGCGTGCTATTCTCCTGTAACAGCAATGGAAAAGAGCATCAAGTAAGAGAGCAAGCAATATCCGACAGTCTGCTTTTGAATGAGATGGCAGGCAATTTCAGCAACGCGCAGGACATTCAATTGGATAGTATTGCAATTGACCAATTCATTAAAACATATGAGCATTTTGAAACATTCAGAAAAGACATATTTCGGTTTTATATCAACAGAAATTATGCAATGGCATGGTTTGACAGCACGGGGATGATTGAACAAGCGGGACTGCTCTACAACAGGATTATACATATGAAAGATGAGGGACTCCCATTGGACATTCCATACATGGATGAATACATTGCAGGGATGTCTTCCGTAGACGAATCGAACAAGATTTTTACTGAATTGATGCAAACTTCTCAATACCTGCACTTTGCACAGAAATTAATTTCGGGAATTTCAGAAATTGAAATCAAATCGCTTGAATGGAATATTCCCAGAAAAAAAACTGATCATGCCAAGCTATTGCAACAGTTGTTGGTGGGAGATTCAAGTTCGATGATGCAACATTTCTTTCCCCAATATTACTTGCTGAAAAATAAACTAGCCGAATACCATCAAATAGAAAATGATGGTGGCTGGGACAGTATTGTGATTGAAAAAAAGACAATTCACTTGGGTGATTCAGGAAGAAATATAATTGCTATCAAAAAGCGATTGTTTGCTATAGGATTGTTTGCAACCAATGATACTTCATCTTTTTTCAATCATGCACTTGAAGAAGCCGTCATTCAGTTTCAGCAATCACATGGATTAAAGGCAGATGGCATCGTAAACAAATCCACCATACTGGAAATGAATATTTCCGTAAAAGATCGTATACAACAAATCATGTTGAATATGGAGCGATGCAGGTGGCTACCGCATCCTGCTTCAGCAAGATATTTGCTTGTTAACATTCCTCAATTCAAGCTGTATGTATATGATGAGCATGGACTTGCATTTGCCAGCAAAGTAGTAGTTGGGAAAGAGACGAATCGAACTGCTATTTTCCGAGGCGATATGAAGTATGTTGTATTCAGTCCTTATTGGAAGGTTCCCACCAATATCATGAAGAAAGAGGTTTTGCCTGCCATCAATCGAAACAGTCATTACCTCGTTGAAAACAAAATGGAGTGGCATGGCAACATCATCCGTCAAGTACCTGGTCCGTGGAATGCATTGGGCGGTGTCAAATTTGTATTTCCCAATGGGTATGATATCTACCTCCATGATACCCCCAGCAAGTCACTTTTCAATGAATCTACCAGAACATTCAGTCACGGTTGTATAAGAATTTCTGAGCCTAAAAAGCTGGCAATGTACCTGTTAGCTGATCAGGCACAATGGACATCTCAGGCAGTTGACAGTGCCATGAGCAGTAGAATAGAAAAGTTTGTACCTTTAAAAAAGCCAGTTCCTGTATACGTTGTTTATTTCACGGCATTTGTAGATACCGATGGCGTGTTGAATTTCAGCAAGGATGTATACGGCAGAGATTTCCAGCTCAAGAGAATGATTCTGAATTAGGCCGCTCCCCCGCTTCCGCTCCCTTTTTCCCACGCGCTTCCAATAACCATTATAAATTAAAAAGCCTGGTATGAACATTTTCGTAGGTAATCTCAATTACAAAATGACCGGTGAGTCACTCACCGAACTGTTCAGTCCGCATGGACAAGTTTCTTCATCGCGTATCATCATGGACAAGGTTAGCGGGAGAAGCAAAGGCTTTGGATTTGTGGAGATGCCAGACAATGAAGAAGCTTTGAAAGCCATTGCAGCCATCCATGAAACAGAAGTGATGGGCAGAAAAATCATTGCAAGCGAAGCCAGGGCTCCTCAACGATAGTTTACACGGTTTCCTTTCAAACCAGTAAATTGCGTTTGAAAGGATTGTTTATGAAATCTTCTACTGTCATTGCAGGTTGCATGAATTGGGGTCAGTGGGGAGCGAAGTTCTCGACCCAGCAATATTTATCTCATATCAAAAAAAATCTTGAAGCTAGTGTATACACATTTGATCATGCCGACATATATGGGCATTATACAACAGAAGAGGAATTCGGGAATGCACTGAAACTTGATTCATCCTTGAGAAGCAAGATGCAGATCATCACGAAGTGTGGCATTTGCATGGTAACACCCCATCGTCCGTTGCATCAAATCAAATCATACAATACTTCCAAGACACATATTCTATCTTCTGTAGAGCAATCACTTTCCAATTTTCATACCGATTATATTGACCTGTTGCTGATTCATCGTCCGGATCCTCTTATGGATCCTTATGAAATAGCCGAGGCGTTTATGGTATTGAAACAATCAGGCAAGGTCAAACATGTTGGCGGTTCCAATTTTACTACCAGTCAATTTGAGATGCTCCATCATTTATTTCCACTTGAAGTGAATCAGATCGAATTGTCCATCATTCACACCAAGCCATTCTATGATGGTGTAACGGATCAGTGCATGCAAAAAAAAGTGATTCCACAAGCCTGGTCACCCATAGGTGCCGGCAAGATTCATTTGGATGCAGAGGATGAGCGCAGCAGAAGAATTATATCGATGGCGAAGATACTGGGTGAAAAATACAGTGCAAGTTTTGACCAGGTTCTGATTGCCTGGTTGTTGCAGCATCCTTCAGGCATTGTTCCAGTTATGGGCACTACTAAAATAGAAAGAATGCAAGCCGCCATGGAAGCCAACTCCATTGAAATGACACATGAAGAATGGCATATGTTGCTGAGTGCATCCAATGGATTTGATGTTCCTTAATGCAATTGATGCGTTTTAAAAATATCGTTTGACGCCTGCATTGTTTTTTTCCTGCCTTTCCTGTAATATATATTTGCGCCTGCAATGGGGTGATGGGCCAGCCAATGCAATGCAGGTTGAACACCCATTACCATCAAAGCATTGTCCAGCGCATCTGCCGTAGCAGCATCGTTTGCGATGACTGTAACAGCGATGATTTTATGTTTGATGGGCTTCCCTTTCTGAGGATCTATAATATGGCTGTATATTTTTTTCCCGGATTGCATGAATTTGTTCATGCTACCGGAGGTAGTAACAGCAGCATTGGACAATTGAATGGTTGGATCAAGGTCCTTGAATGATTTTTCTGAGTGCGTGTGGACTGCAATATTCCAGGAGGATTTTCCGGGTGGGTGTCCACTTGCATATATTTCTCCACCCAGTTCAACTATGAAATCATTGATACCATGACTTTTGAAAATAGCTGCCATTTGATCTACTGAATACCCTTGAGCGATTCCATCGCAATCAATTTGAACAACAGGATCGTCTTTTAGCAAGCTGTCGCCTTTCACAGAGAGATGTTGAAATCCAACCACTCGCCTGGTATTTCTGATGTCCTGCTTGGCAGGTTGTTGACGCAATGTGTTTTTAGTTTTCCAAAGTTCAATCACTGGTTTGCAGGTGATGTCGAATGTGCCATCTGTCATAGCTGCAATATCGATCGCTTTGCTCACCACTTGTTTCATGTGTTGATCCATCAAGACACCACGCGGATTGCGATTGAATTGATTGATCAGGGAATGGGACTGATAGAGGGAAAGAGAGGAGTCAATTGATTTGAGGAGCTCATCAATTTGTTTGTTGCTGACCTTGGGAGCATCTGCATGATAGGCACAATGATAAGTAGTGCCCTGAGCTTTCCCATTCAATTGAAATGTGTACAATGAATCTTTCTGTGAAAAATCTGTAATGATGGTTGAGAAAAAAATGATCAGAGAGTGGATCATTGGAGGAAGATAATATTTACGTGTGACTTCTATTCTTAGAAATAAAAAACCCTGATCGAATGAACGATCAGGGTTTTAATAAATATGGCACCTACCTACTCTCCCAGAAAATCTAGTACCATCGGCCATGAGGGGCTTAACTGCTCTGTTCGGTATGGGAAGAGGTGAACACCCTCGGCAAAAGCACCATAAGAAGCTTTCCCGAAAATTGGGAACAATAAGTTGATCATATTGGGGGTTGTAAACGGAGTAATAAAAAAAAATTAAAGCTTACGGGCAATTAGTACTACTTGGCTTTACTGTTACCAGTTTTACACCTATAGCCTATCAACGTCATAGTCTTTGACGACCCTTAAAAGGAAACTCATCTTAAGGAAGGTTTCACGCTTAGATGCTTTCAGCGTTTATCCTGTCTGTACGTAGCTACTCGGCAGTGCTCCTGGCGGAACAACCGATACACCAGCGGTACATACGACCCGGTCCTCTCGTACTAAGGTCATGTCCTTTCAATTTCCTAGCGCCCACCACAGATAGGGACCGAACTGTCTTGCGACGTTCTGAACCCAGTTCACGTGCCACTTTAATCGGCGAACAGCCGAACCCTTGGGACCTTCTCCAGCCCCAGGATGTGACGAACCGACATCG
>VGFP01000002.1 GCA_016868855.1 Bacteroidota bacterium
ATGTACGATATTACTATAATTGGAGCAGGTATTGTTGGGCTCGCAACTGGTGTAAAAATCCTGCAATCAAGACCAGATTTGAAAATTGCAATTTTAGAAAAAGAGAATGAACTGGCAAAGCACCAAACTTCTAATAATTCTGGGGTAATCCACTCTGGGTTGTATTATAAGCCTGGGTCTTTAAAAGCAATAAATTGTATTAATGGCTACCGTGAGTTAATCAAGTTCTGTGAAGAAGAAGATATCCCATTTGAAATAACCGGCAAGGTGGTTGTAGCAACTCGTAAAGACCAATTACACATTCTTGATACATTGCTAGATAGGGGACTTCAGAACGGCTTAAATGGCACACGAAAGATAACCCTTGAGGAACTCAGAGAGTATGAACCATTTTGTGCAGGAGTTGGTGCAATTCATGTCCCACAAACTGGAATAGTAGATTATTCAAGAGTGGCACTAGCTTATGGTGAAAAAATCAAAAATTTAGGGGGTGAAATTTTTACAGGAAATAAGGTTTTAAAAATTGAAAAAAAGGAGTCATCTAATTATATAGAAACTTCAAAAAATACATTTAAAACTAAGTTGATTATTAATTGTGCTGGTTTATATTCTGATAAAGTGGCTAAACTGAGTGATCAATCAATAGATGATGTTAAAATAATTCCATTTAGAGGTGAGTATTTTAAAATTAAAAAGGAAAAAGAATATCTGGTTAAAAACTTAATTTATCCCGTGCCTGATCCTAATTTTCCTTTCTTGGGTGTTCATTTCACAAGGATGAAAAAAGGTGGAGTTGAGGCTGGTCCGAATGCCGTGCTCGCATTTCAAAGAGAGGGTTATAAAAAGTTCCAAATTAATTTAGCTGAATTTGCAGAAACACTTGCATGGCCTGGTTTTCAAAAAGTAGTAGGAAAATATTGGAAAACAGGGTTTGGTGAATTTTATAGATCTTTTTCAAAATCAGCTTTTACTAAAGCATTACAGGAATTAATTCCGGAAATCAAAGAGTCTGATCTCATAGAAGGGGGCTCAGGTGTTAGGGCACAGGCGTGCGACCGCACTGGTGGTTTATTAGATGATTTTGAAATAAGAGAATCTAAATTTGCTATCAATATCTTAAATGCACCATCTCCCGCCGCAACCAGCTCACTATCAATTGGCAATACTGTTTCTGAGATGGCTTTAAAAAGATTGATTTCATAATTTAAATAAAAAAAGTAATAAATTTATTTTCTTAATAATGTCATACGTTTTACTCTAATTCTAATCTGAGAATATCATTGTGGGGTTCAAACAGTCGCTTTCAAGATTATCCCCATAGTCCCTCAATAAAAATCAAACTCTGTAACACATTTTGCCACACACTTTCTAAAATTACCCTGACGAATGATTGGTCTAAAAAAAGGCTCTGATTTCATCAATGGTTAAAGCGCAGAATTATGAAAATTATGTGTAAAAACACTTGAAAAACTTAAGATATATGAGTAAATTTAGATCTATTGAGGTCCTCCTATATCCATATCTGTCATATTCTTATTTTCTTTTGCAGTCCACTGGCTATTTTTTCTCAATCTTATCAAGCACTTACTGGGTCACGGTTTGCAGGAAGTTTTAATATGTTTCAAAATCCTGCCTCTTCCATTGCTTCAAAAGATAGCATCGATTTCTATATTGCTTCGCTGCATGTAAACAATTATACCAATTTCATTCAATTAGGATACGCACCGCTTTTGAGGAAACAACCGACTACAACACTTGATTTTACGGCTGGTGATTTTGCAAGAGATCTGATGACCCAATTGAATCTGTCATTGGTGAGTGTCAAATACAAAATCAGTCCAAGGACTGCTATTGGTTTTGGAGTCAATCTTCGCAGCATGATCAATGTGCATACCAGTCACTATAACCTGACAGATTCTGCTACAGATATCATTTCGTTTCTTGAGCAAAACAGCGGCAGTCTCCCTTTCAAGGGAAATGCAGCTTCTTCTAATTGGTTGGAATATGCAGGAAACTTTTCACATCAGTTGATTGACAACAGAAAAATGATGCTGAATGCAGGTGCAAATCTCAGATTGAACAGAGGAATCCTTGGACTGGTTGGTAGAATTGACAGTCTCGAGTTTCAAAAGATAAATATCTTCGGAAATGATTTGTACACCATTACCAATGCTGATTTTATTTATGGTTATTCAACAACTGCAACTGCCTGGGACAATACCATCAGATTCAGGGAGAACCTTCGCAATGTGATGAGAGAAACAAAATGGGGAGCATCCATTGACATCGGAGCAGAATGGTTGATCAAAAATGAACGTGAATCTGATTGGTTTTATGAAGGCTTGGATTACAACTATACATGGAAAATAGGGTTTTCAATGTTGGATCTTGGTTTTGCCAGATACAGCTATTATCCGGGGAGTGCAAAAACCAATGGCATCAAAGATGCCATGACCCCGGAAATCTTATTGGATAAATTTGTCGGTGTTACGGATAATATTGGAAGTTTCAATGATACTGTATCCACTGTGGTTGAAAGCTTCACAAAGCTAAATGGAAATTTTAAAATATATCATCCATCCCGCCTTCATCTGAATACTGATCGAAGGCTGACATCTTATTTGTATCTAAATGTGTCCGGGAGTCTTCCATTTTCTGTTGTTAGCCGAGAAAATAATTATTCAGTGAATGACATGGCTGTTTTCTCCATCACTTCTCGTTATGAGCGCGAGAGATTCGGATTGTATTTGCCTCTTGTTTACAACACCAAAACAAAATTACATGTTGGTGCTGCACTTAGAGTGGGACCTATGATCATTGGGTTGAACAACTTGAATATTTTCAACAACAATTCAACTCTTCAAAATACCAGTGGATATGTATCGTTTCTGTTTAGAATAAGACCCAGGGAAAAGAAGCCTAGTTTTGATTTAATCAAATGTCCCAAGAGGGTTTTATAAGGTTTTTTTCATTCGTACGAGCTCAATACGGGTATCTGTTACCTCAAGAATTTCAAATTCAAATCTCCCGATTACGATTCGCTCTCTCACTTTCGGGATGGACTCATTGTAATGTATAATAAAGCCCGACAAGGTTTCGGAGTCATTCATCTCTAGTCCAAGTTTATATGTATCATTGATGTCTTCAATGCGCAGTCTGCCGGAGAATTCAAACTCATGTTCATTGATTTCCCTTTCAATCAATTCTTCTGTATCGTATTCATCCTTGATTTCCCCAAACAACTCCTCCAGCAGATCTTCCATCGTTACAATGCCAGAGGTGCCCCCGAATTCATCAACCACCCAAGCCATGCTTTTTCTTTCTTTGATCAGCAAATTCATGAGGTCGGTTGCGGTCATGCTTTCGGGAACAGTGGGTATGGTATGTATAACAGACTGGATAGAAGTTGGATTTTTGAAGAGAGATAATTGATGCACATATCCTAGAATATTGTCAATTGTTTTATCGTAAACAACCAGTTTACTGAGATTCGTTTCAATGAATTTTTGTTTCAGCTTCTCAATGCCATCGTTGATCTGAACCGACTCTATTTCTTTTCTTGGAACGAGACACTGACGAAGTTTTACGTATGGAAGTGTAAGGGCATTTTCAAACAATTCTTTGTTCAGCTCCTGGCTTTCGGTTGCTTTTTCATCTCTTGGCTGAATAAAGTTTTCTAATTCAAGTCGCGTGAAGGATGTTTTGTTTTTTCTGATATGTACATTGATCAGATTTTCCAACATCCATTCAGATATTTTTACAAACTTGTCTGCAATGGGATGAAAGAGCTTGTAAAAAAATGAAAAAATGGGTGTGAGAAAAAACATCAGGGTATCACTCTTGGATCCGAACAATGCCCTGCTGAAAAAGAAATAGAGCAGAAAGGATGCTGTTGATACAACCAAATCGAATAATATGCGGATGTAGAGGAAATAAGGGATCAAGTCATCCAGCAAATAACTTTCGATTTGTAGCCACAAAGGTGTCAGCAATTCATCCACAAAGAGCCCATAAATGACAAGCATGATGACAATCCCCACATTCATTGCATAAATGAATTTGGATGGTTCATCCAGGAATTGTGAAAGGATGCCAGCACTTTTAGAACGTTGTTTTTTTCTGAGTTCAACCGCCAAGCGGTTGAGTGAAACAAATCCAACTTCTATGCCGGCGAAAAATCCGGCCATTATGAATGCGATGAAAATGCCAAATAAGAAAAATGATCCCATGGGCAACAAAGATACATCAGTTCGCAATGAACTGTCTAACCAGTGCAATGACTTCTGCTGAAGCTCTTTCAATGTCATCATTTAAAACTACCTGATCAAACTGCTCCTTGTATTGCAGTTCCTCAGTAGCCTTGTTGATCCTGGTCATGATATTTTCTGCAGTGTCAGTCCCCCTTTTTTCAAGCCGCTCCTTCAAAACAGCAATGGATGGCGGTTCTATGAAAATGGACAAAACCAGATGTCCAAATTGTTTTTTTACGTTGAGGGCTCCTTTTACATCGATGTCTAATACTGGTAGTTTGCCCTCACTCCAGATGCGATTCAATTCCTCTACCGTAGTGCCATAATACAATCCGGGATACACCATTTCCCATTCTATAAAAGCATTATTTTCAATCAGCTTTTTGAACACTTCCTCGTTGGTAAAATGATAATCAATTCCTTCCTGCTCATTGCCCCTGATTTTTCTTGTAGTGGCAGAAACACTGAATGAGAGTTCTTTGGTAAATGCAGCCAACAACTTTGATTTGACAGTAGTTTTACCTGCCCCTGATGGAGCGGTGAGAATGATGATTTTCTTTTTATCTGTTTCAGGCATTATCAGGAATCAATTCTTTTGATGTTTGCACCAAGTGCATTCAAACGCTTGTCAATGTATTGGTAACCCCTGTCGATTTGTTCAATGTTTTGGATGACACTTTTTCCCTCAGCACTGAGCGCTGCGATCAAGAGTGCAACACCAGCACGGATATCCGGACTCGCCATTGTAATGCCCCGCAGGGCTTGTTCTCTTTCCAATCCAATCACTGCAGCACGATGGGGGTCGCATAAAATAATCCTTGCACCCATGTCAATCAGCTTGTCTACAAAGAACAGCCTGCTTTCAAACATTTTCTGGTGAATCAATACACTTCCTCTTGCTTGTGTGGCTACCACCAGCAGGATGCTCAGCAGATCAGGTGTGAGTCCAGGCCATGGATGATCATAGATGGTCAGTACTGATCCATCGATGAAATGCTGAATTTCATATACATCTTGAGATGGGATGATGATGTCGTCACCTTTGAATTCCATCTGAATTCCCAGCTGCTGAAATTTTTGAGGAATCATTCCCAGATGCTCAATTCCGGCATGCTTGATGGTGATATTGCTTTGGGTCATGGCAGCCAAACCAATAAAAGATCCTACTTCAATCATATCAGGCAACATGGCATGGGTGGTTCCGCCAAGTGAATCCACACCATCAATAATGAGTAAGTTGGATCCAATGCCTGTGATCTTTGCACCCATGCGGTTCAACATCTTGCAGAGTTGTTGAACATAAGGTTCGCATGCAGCATTGTAGATTGTTGTTTTCCCCTTTGCAAGGACAGCGGCGAAAATAATATTGGCAGTCCCGGTGACAGATGGCTCATCGAGCAAGAGATCTGTTCCAACCAATTGATTAGTATGCAACCTGAAAAATCCTTCTCCCTGGATGTATTCAAATTTCACACCCAGTTTTTCGAATCCAATGATATGCGTATCCAGTCTTCTTCTGCCTATTTTATCACCACCCGGTTTGGGGATGAAAGCTTTTTTGAATCTACCCAGCAGCGGACCCGCAATCATCACTGATCCGCGCAAGCGACTGCTGTTTTGCTGAAACGCGGGATCCTCCAGTTTTTCCAATGCAACCTGATCTGCTTTGAAAACACAGGTATGACGGTCCTTTCGGTCAACTTCTACACCTAAATCTGCCAGTAAATCAATCAGCAAATTGACATCTAATATGTCTGGTATGTTCTGAACTGTTACAGTTTCTGATGTAAGTAATACTGCACTGATGATTTGCAGTGCTTCATTTTTTGCACCCTGGGGAGTGATTTCACCTTTTAGTTGTATGCCACCCTGAACTTCAAATGCTTTCATGCAGATGCTTTATGGCAACGGTTATTTGAAACGCTTCTTGCCAAATTTTTGTTGTGGTCTGTTTTTGCCACCACCGCCATTGCGGTTACGTTGTTGGAATCCTCCTCCCTTGCCGCCACGCTTCATGAATCGGTCGTCGCGTTCTCTGTATGCTCTCACAAATGGGGTATTGGTAAATTCCAACTGTCCCTGGGTAATGGAATTCAATTCGCTGCGAATGCTTTCATCCGGAATCAATTCCTTGTGCCATGTATTATAGGCGAGCTTCATGTAATAAGCAATGATGTGCGCAAATCCTGATCGCTTTTCTTCATTCTCCTCGGCCATTGCTTTTGCAATTACCAATTCAAGGTGTTTGCCCAAATGAGAATACCGTGGGTATCTTTTTGGATAGGGAAGTGGTGCAGGTTTTGCCTGGAGTGACTCGCGGGTGGGAATGGGATAGGGGCTTTCTACGTCCAGGTTAAAATCAGCTATCAAAAAAAGATGATCCCAGAGCTTATGTCGATAATCTTCCACACTTTTTAAATGTGGATTGAAAAATCCCATCAACTCAATGACAGCCTGAGCATTTTTTTGTCTTCTTTCCTTGTCTTCTATCGAAAGTATATGATCCACCATTTTTTGCACATGTCTGCCGTATTCCCTCATTGCCAAATGTGGTCTCGTTGTATTATAATCCATCCTTGATGTTTGAAAGGAACAAAAATAGGGATTATAGGCGTATTTGATTAAAAATGGTCTGAAAGGGTGTCTTTTCATAATTTGCAGGATGTGCTTTTACAATGGGGTAGACATCAGTCGAGCGGAGCATATCAGGCTCAATAAAAAAGAAAAGCAACTGTCTGATGTTTTACTCAACCTTCAGCAGCCCATGGCAAGCGGATTCGAATATCCACTTTGGCCTGTAGTGAAACCCATTGATAAAGGGAACGACTTTACATTTGAAATGATGCACTGGGAATTCATTCCATCATATATCAAGTCTTCCGAAGCGCTTCTGCATTTTAGAAAAGGCGGATTCAATCCCAATACTGGAAAAAAAGATTTCCCACACAATACACTCAATGCAAGAGGCGAAGATGTCCTTCAGCGTCCCACTTACAAAGATGCAGCACTTCACCGCAGGTGTCTTGTGCTTTCATCCGGATTTTATGAATGGCGACATTATACGCCTGTGGGTGGAAAGGATACTGCATATCCTTATTATATCAGATTGAAAAACAGCGAATACTTTTTCATGGCAGGAATTTTCAATCCATGGTTGGATCATTCAACCGGTGAAATGGTCAACAGTTTTTCCATCCTTACCACCGCTGCCAATCCGCTGATGGAAAAAATCCACAACAAGAAAAAAAGAATGCCTGTGATTTTACCTGAGGAAGAGGCAGGAAGATGGATTCAATCCGATTTATCCATCCACGATATCCAACAACTTGCAGTCCATCAAATCAATGATGATGCAATGATGGCCTATACGATTCGCAAAGATTTCAGGCAAATCGAGGAGCCGCGTGAACCGTTTCAGTACGAGGAACTTCCTACACTCTGACGTATACTTTTTTCTTGTCCATCCAGTATCCGACAAACCAACAGAACAACATCAATGCAGCTGAATAGAAAAATGATCCAAATGGTCCGGGTGTGAGTTTTTGAAATACATCAAGGTTGATGGCCTCTTCATACGAACGACCTTTGGCATCGGTAAAAATATTGAACATGATGGGGACGAAGTCAGAGAGTAAATAAATAAAGAGGGGATTTTTTCCGAACACCTCGAAAAAATATGTCCAGTCTTTTCTGTAATTGGTTTTATCCAACACATATACCAACAAACTGATCAGCATCAGATCAATTCCACAGGTATAAAGGGTAAATGAGCCGGTCCACAGTTTCTTGTTGATTGGAAAACTATAATTCCAGCAATGAGCAATCGCCAACAGTACAGCACCACCGAGCAACAGTTTGGTCAGGGTTTCATAATCTTTGCCTTTTTCTCTCAGCATGACACCGGCATAATATCCAATGATCACATTCACGATGGAAGGAAATGTGCTCAGAAATCCTTCCGGATCAAATGGAACGCCCTCGCCCTTGTACATGTGACCTTCACCGATGAGCCATCGGTCGACTTTGATTTGAAAGCTTCCCATCATGGTATAATCACCTCCCAGGTACATCAATAGCCAGTATCCTAGTAAAAAAACAACACTCAACACGATGACGGATCTTTTCGAAAAATAATATATCATCAGTGAGGCAGCGCCATAACAGAGTGCGATGCGCTGAAGTACGCCAAACATTCTGGTGGTTTCAACCGGTTTCATCACCCATTCATTGGCCTCGTTCAATTTTACAAATGGAAACCAATAAAGCAAGTAGCCTATTAAGAAAATCAAAAAGGTTCTTTTGAATATTTTTCCCAATATAGCTGACTGATTCATTTTCTGAAACTTCGGCATGGTAAAGGCCATGGCATTTCCTACTGCAAACAAAAAGGAGGGAAACACAAGATCGGTTGGTGTGAATCCATGCCAGGCAGCATGTTCCAGCGGTGCAAAAGGTTCAGCGCCGGATCCTTGGTTGTTGACAATGATCATGAAGCATACTGTCATGCCCCTGAAAATATCAAGAGCAGTAAAGCGTTGTGAAGATGACATAAGCTGTTGATTGGTTGATGGAATGTACAAAAAAACTTATATTCTTTGATCATTCCTGAAATCATTTGCATCCACGCATGCAAACGAAAGGCTCCAAAAATTACTGGTGGCATGGAATGCAGCAGACCCTTTAAAAACTTCTTCCGATGTAAAGATCATTCGCATCAAAACAATTCGGGAGGCAATGAAGTATGACTTGAATGCGTTCACAGTATCACCCGGTCAAACCGTTCAAATCATTTTGGAGAATACAGATGCCATAGAGCACAACCTTGTTGTAACAAGACCAGGGATGCGCAAAAAAGTTGGCAAAGCCGGTGATGCCATGATGAAGGATGAAAAAGGAACAGAGAAAAACTATGTACCGAGTCTCCCTGAAGTAATGTTTGCCACACCATTTGTCAATCCAGGGCAATCATTTACACTCACTTTCAAGGCTCCTGCAAAAGCGGGGGATTATCCTTATATATGCACCTTCCCGGGTCACTGGACCTTGATGAATGGGGTGATGCATGTAAAATAGATCAGTGCAATTCAGGTTTCATCATCGGAAAAAGAAGCACATCCTGAATAGAGGGTTGATTGGTTAAGAGCATGCAAATTCTGTCAATGCCAAATCCAATGCCTGCTGTTGGGGGCATTCCATATTCCAGTGCACGCAGGAAATCATGATCGATGAACATCGCTTCATCATCACCGCGTTCCATGAGTTTGACTTGTTCTTCAAATCTTGCACGCTGATCAATCGGGTCGTTCAATTCAGTATAGGCGTTTGCAATTTCTTTTCCATTGACCATCAACTCAAATCGCTCCACCAAGCCTGCTTTGCTGCGGTGCTTTTTGGTAAGGGGACTCATTTCAATCGGGTAGTCGATGATAAAAGTTGGTTGGATATAATGGTGTTCGCATTTTTCTCCGAAAATTTCATCAATCATCTTGCCCTTGCCCATGGTATTGTCGACTTGCAACCCTAGTTTTTTGCAAACATCTCTAACCCCTACCTCATCCATCTCACTGATGTCAAAACCTGTATGTTCTTTGATGGCATCATACATGGTTACTCTCTTGAACGGAGCTTTGAAGCTGATTGTTTTACCATCTACTTCTGCATCTGTCGTTCCATTTACATCCATCGCCGCCTTTTCAAGCAACTGCTCGGTGGTGTCCATCATCCACAAATAATCTTTGTATGCAGTATAAAACTCTAAAACGGTAAACTCCGGATTATGTGTGCGGTCCATTCCCTCATTTCTGAAATTTCTGGAGAATTCATATACCCAATCAAATCCACCAACGATGAGTCGTTTCAAATACAATTCATTGGCTATGCGCAGGTACATGGGGATATCCAATGCATTGTGATGCGTTGTAAATGGCCTGGCTGCTGCTCCACCGGGGATGCTTTGCAATACAGGCGTATCCACTTCAATCGCGCCTCTGCTGTTTAAAAATTCTTTGATGGAATTGATCAGCTTTGAGCGTTTCAGAAATGTTTCTTTGACATGAGGATTGATGATCAGGTCTGCATACCGCTGACGGTAACGAAACTCTGGATCGGTTACTGCGTCAAATGTTTCTCCTTCTTTTTCCTTGACAACTGGAAGTGGCTTGAGTGATTTACTGAGCAGCGACAGTTCTTTCACATGCACAGATGTCTCACCTGTTTTAGTAGTGAAAACATATCCCTTTACACCAATGATGTCGCCGATGTCCAGTGTTTTCCATACTTGATCATAGAGGGTTTTGTCTTCACCCGGACACACATCATCTCTCTTAACGTAAATCTGAATTTTACCTGCATGGTCTTGCAACACTGCAAAACAGGCCTTCCCCATGTCGCGGATACCCATCAGTCGACCTGCCAGGCATACATCAGCAAACTCCGATTTATTCTCTTCACCCAGGTATGTTGATTTGATGTCGACGGAGGTGATATTGACTGGAAATGCAGGTGCAGGATAGGCGTCAATGCCAATTGCCTGCAATGCCTCCAATTTCTCTCTGCGGATTAGTTCTTGTTCTGACAAATGCTGCGTACTCATGCTTTTTCAATTCGCTGCAAAGGTAATCAGTTTGAGGAACTCAATAAGGACTGCCTGAAACACCCCATCCAAAAAGAGCGATATCATATTTGACTGGGTCTGCAGGATCAAAAGTTTTGAGTTGTGCAGTAAGTGTAATGGCAGTTTTCCAGTCACTTTTTTCAGATTCAATCAACTTCAATTCTTTGGCTACCCGCATCACATGCAGATCCAACGGACAAACCAACTGACTGGGCTGGATGTTTTTCCAAATACCGAAATCAATGCCACTTGGATCTTGTCGGACCATCCACCTCAAGTACATGTTCAATCGCTTGCAGCTGGATTGTTGTCTGGGAGATGGTATATGTTTTTTGGTTCTGTCAGGACTCTCCTCCAATGAGAAAAAGTAATCTTGGAAATGGTTCAATGCATGTTCAATGCTTTCGTCATATGTATGCATGCCTGCAGCAAATGCAGACTCCAATGAATGGTGTTGATTATAATGATATTGAAGAAAACGAATGAAATGAAGCAGATCCGTCGTTTGGAAAGTGCGGTGTTTGAAGGAGAGAAATTTTACAAGGTCTTTTTCCTGGTGTTGTTGAATGAATTGAAACGGTGAATTATCCATCAAGGACAACAACTCATTGCATTTGTTGATGATGGTTGTTCTGTTTCCCCATGCAAAAATGGCAGCGAAGAATCCTGAAATTTCAATGTCTTGTTTTTTACTGAATCGATGAGGGATGGAAATTGGATCTTTTTCTATGAACGAGGGTTGATTGAACCGATCTAAAAGCTGATTCAGTATTTTTTCAGTGAGTGAATGATCCTGCATCATTTTTTTAACTGCTCTGCACGTTCTATGGCTTGTCGAAGGTCTTCTATCAAATCATCTGCATCTTCAATGCCCACCGAGAGCCGGATCAGTGTATCGCTCAATCCATTTTTGATCCTTTCTTCTCTTGGGATGGATGCATGTGTCATGCTTGCAGGATGATTGATCAACGATTCTACACCACCAAGACTCTCAGCCAATGAAAACAGTTTTGTATTGGAAAGCAGGGTGCGTGCGGCTTCGATGGTATCTTGTTTCAATTCAAATGAGATCATTCCTCCAAATGCTTTCATTTGTTTTTTTGCAATGGAATGCCCGGGATGTTCTTCAAAGCCTGGCCAGTAGACTTTCTGTATAGCTGGGTGTGATTTGAGAAAATGAGCAATTTTCTCTCCATTGGCTGAATGTCTTTCCATGCGAATGCCCAGGGTTTTGATTCCTCTCAGCACCAGAAAACAATCCATTGGTCCGGGTACAGCACCACAACTTTTTTGAATGAAATACAATTCATCTCTCAATGCCTTGTCGTTCATGACCAATGCTCCCTGGATCACATCGCTGTGTCCGCTCAGGTATTTGGTTGCAGAGTGCATTACAATATCCGCACCAAGGGTGAGCGGATTCTGTAGTGCAGGGGATGCAAATGTGTTGTCAACGCATAAAATGAGTTGGTTTTTTTTGGTGATAGATGCAATCGCTGAAATATCAGCAATGTTCATCAGTGGATTTGTGGGAGTTTCAACCCAAATCATTTTTGTTTTGGAGTTGATGTATTTCTCTATTTGATGCAGATCTGACAAATTGATGTAATGAAAAACAATGCCGAATTTTGCAAATACTTTGCTGAAGAGTCTATATGTGCCTCCATACATATCGTTGCCTGCAATGACTTCATCTCCAGGTTTCAGCAATTTGATCACAGCGTCCGTCGCTGCAACACCACTGCTGAATGCGAGTCCATAGTTGCCCTCCTCAATCAACGCCAACGCTTCTTCCAATGCCTGTCGCGTTGGATTTTGGGAGCGAGCATATTCGAATCCCGCGTTTACGCCAGGTGCTTCCTGTACATAGGTTGACGTCTGGTAAATAGGTGTCATGATTGCACCAGTGCTGGGATCAGGATGAGCGCCTGCATGTATGTATGTGGTATTCTTTTTCATAACTTTTTTACTGCTTACAAAGATAATTCAATCGCTGCTGCCTTGTCTCTTATTTTTATCTTTGCATCATGCAGCAGCTTAATTACAAAGAAACAATTCCCATTGAATATGAAGGCATGTTGGATGCCCATGCTTTTGAGCCTGCTGCAGAGGATCTTGCTTATGTCTTTGATTGTTATCAAGATGATCCCGCTGCGGCATTGTCTTTTTTGGAAAAATGGAAAGAACGCAGGTGGTTGAAACGACAAATGCTTTCAGGTAAAAAACTTCGGGTATTCTCATCTTACACCGCCGAACAAATCAGAAAGCAATATCCCAAAGCAGGTGAAAACTTGATCCTGCAATATCCCAAGGTGGATGAAGCCTATCATCCCATTGATGATGATGCAAAAGACATTGTCCGGTACAACCTTACCAATGGGGAGGCGTATTTTTTGTACCGTGGACCTATTCATCCTGCAGCGTCGTTGACTGAATTGCTCAAGGGATTTTCCATCTTCAAAAAAAAGATGGGCAGCAATATGAAATTGGTTTTATGCGGACCCGCATCAAAAAGCGGAGTTGCTTTTCTTCATTCAATTGGATCATACAAGTACCGGGATGATTTGGTTATCAGGGAATCAATTTCTGATGATACAGAGCTGATGGCAGCTGCTTATGCATTGATACATCCATGCAGATGGGAACGTTTCGGTTTTTCAGTATTGAAGGCCATGAAAGCTGGTGTCGCGGTGTTGACAACAGCTGATTCTGCGATGAGCGAGTTTTGTTCGATGGCCGGTATGTATTTCAATGAAAGAGATCCCAATGATATTGGAGAGAAGTTCATCCGTATTTACAAAGACGAACAAATGCGTCAGGAAATGATCGGAACCGGTCTGTCAAAAAGCCTTTGATGCATCTTCTGTAACTTTGCAAAAATATTGATATGAATCAATCGATAATAACCATTGATGTGAACTTGGATGAAAATAAAATCCCCCATCAAATTCGCTGGAATGCAACTCAGTCTAATTCGGCAGAAGCGCAGGATGCAAAAGCCATGATGATTTCATTTTGGGATGGCAAAGAAAAAGCTGCATTGAGAATTGATCTGTGGACCAAAGAAATGATGGTGGATGAGATGGCTGATTTTTATTATCAGACATTGATTACAATGGCAGATACATTCGAACGAGCAACACACCAGAAGGAATTGGTGGGAGACATGAAGACTTTTGCAAAAGATTTTTATACAAAATTCAAAAAAACACAGGAACAATGAGTTTGGAAATCACCATCAATGATCATCTGAAAAAAGCCATGCTGGCAAAAGATGAAAAAGGATTGCGTGCACTGCGCGCGATCAAAGCTGCCATCCTGCTTGCTAAAACAGCCGAAGGAGCAGGGGATGCAATGACAGCAGATGCAGAAATCAAGTTGCTGCAAAAACTTGTCAAACAGCGCAAAGACTCGATTGACATTTTTGAACAGCAAAACAGGGCAGACCTGGCTATCAAGGAGAAAGAGGAAGTTGAGGTGATTGAACAATTCTTGCCAAAGCAAATGAGTGCAGAAGAAATTAAAGCAGCCGTTGCAGAAATCATCAAGCAGACGGGTGTTGCAAACATCAGCGGACTCGGACAGGTCATGGGCATTGCCTCAAAACAATTGGCTGGAAAAGCAGATGGTAAGACCATCTCAACAATCGTAAAAGAGCTCTTAACCGTCAACGGTTAACTGTTAACTGTCAACATGATAATAGACATCATTACAGGCATCATCTTAGTATTATCAATTTACAAGGGTTGGACCAAAGGGTTCACCATGGCCGTTTTTACGTTTGCATCTTACTTCATTGCCATGCTTTTGGCCCTTCAATTTTCCGGAATGGTGGCAGGGTACCTGAAGGAATATGCAAAGAGTGACAGCAAGTGGTATACTTTTCTTTCATTTTTATTGGTATTGATAGCAGGCATCATTGCTGTTCGCATCATTGGTAAATTGATGGAGAAGTCCGCCCAGGTATTGATGCTGGGATTGGTAAATAAATTCCTGGGCATTTTATTTTTTGCAATTATATATATCACCATTTTCTCTGTATTGCTTGTATATGCAGAGAAGTTTGAAATGATTGACCAATTCAATGCAGGCGATTCAAAAACCTATAGTTATCAACTCAGATTCGGCAAGTGGTTGATGCATCAGTTTAGTGAGTGGCTTCCTGCCATCAAACATCTTTTCAATGATACAAAAGATGCCATTCAGGAGCAGATCAATTCCAAGTTGAAATAATATACTATCTTTCGGTCATGAGTCTACCGTATGAGATAAAAACAGACGGCAAATACAAGTTCCTAGAAGAAGGAGAAGGTGAGCCGTTGTTGATGCTGCATGGACTTTTTGGTGCCATGAGTAATTTCACCGGCATCATCAATCACTTCAGGCATACCCATAAGGTGATAGTACCTCTGTTGCCTCTTTTTGAACTCGATTTATTGCATACTTCCGTAGGGGGACTCGAAAAATACCTCAGCAAATTCATCGATCACAGAGGTTACAAAGGCATTCATTTAATGGGGAATTCGCTTGGTGGACATGTAGCATTGGTTCATGTGCTTAAATCGCCCGGAAAAATAAAATCTCTTATCCTTACCGGCAGCTCCGGATTATTTGAAAACGGTATGGGAGAAACATATCCCAAACGTGGGGATTACGAATACATCAAAAAGAAAACAGAAATAACTTTCTACGATCCCAATGTGGCAACCAAAGAGTTGATCGATGAGGTGTATCAGATCGTCAACGAAAGGATGAAGACGCTCAAGGTCATCGCTCTTGCCAGAAGTGCTATCAAGCACAACATGCAGGATGAGCTGGTACATATCAATCTGCCTACACTATTGATTTGGGGCAACAACGATATCATCACACCTCCGTTTGTAGGTAGAGAGTTCAACAAGCTGATCAAGAACAGCGAGCTGCATTTTATTGATCACTGCGGACACGCACCCATGATGGAAGTACCTGAAGAGTTCAACAAAATTCTCGCAGGTTTTTTACAAAAATTAAACAGTACTGCAGCAAATTAGATGTAATATTGATCTATCAAACAGAAATATGACATTCTGTAGTCAATTGCTCGATACTTCTTTTCAAACATTTGATCTTCATGATACCGTCTCGCATGCGCTTGAAGTGATGGACATGCACCATGCAGAATATGCGGTTGTGCTAGATGGATTGAATTATTTGGGTCTGTTGGATATTGTTGATTTAGAAGAAGCCGATCCTTCTTCTGAACTCATCTCAATGGATCAGTATCTGATCAAAGCTTATGTAAAATCAAGCGATCATTTCTTACAAGCGCTGAAGGTCAAATCAAAATACAACCTGGATATCATTCCTGTTCTGAATGAAAAAAATGAATGGGAGGGAATCATCAAGGCTGACACTTTGTTGGATCAGACCTCGTCGTTGCTCGGGGTTACCACAACCGAGGCATTCATTGTGTTGGAAATTCCCCGCATGGATTATGCACCCGGACAAATCAACCGCCTGGTTGAGTCGAACGATTGCATGATCATGCAAATGAACACAATGTTAGATCCGGTGACGGGAATGATGCAGCTTGTTATTAGAGTCAACAAAGAAGAAGTATCTGATCTCATCGCAACTTTCCAGCGACACGAATACAATGTGATTTGTTATTATGGTGAGGAGACCTTCGACAATACACTACAGAACAACTTGGATCATCTCTTGAATTACCTCAATATCTGAGTTTCTGTCAATCCACTCAAGGCTTTTAGCTAACTTACATGCATGAAAGAAATGAAAATTTCTTTGCTTTTGTTATCCATGCTTTTTCTTTTCATCCGGGCCAGTGCACAGGAAGAGGAAGAGGTCTTTCAAAACGCTCCCATCCTGAATGAGGCAAGGGTTACCATCCGCAATGTGATTGTTCATGGAAATAAAATCACCAAGCGTTACATGGTGGCAAGGGAGATCATCCTCAAATCCAATCAATCTTACAGTGTCGGTGAGGTCTTGGATGGTCTGGAGAAAAGCAGGCAAAATCTCATGAATACTTCCCTGTTTGTTTCAGTCCATACATATTTCACCAACTGGAAGAATGATTCAATGGATGTACATGCGGAGGTAGCGGAACGCTGGTATTATTTTCCATCTCCTTATTTCAAACCGATGGATCGCAACATCCAGGTATGGGCAAGAGATTATAATTTCAGTTTGAGGCGTGTGAACTTCGGAATAAAATTCATGGGGGAAAATACCACAGGCCGAAACGACAAACTGAACATATGGTTGATGGATGGATTTTCAAGGAGACTCGCACTCAAATATTACAATCCCTTCTCAGATCCAAAGTTGAGAATCGGTTGGGCCATTGATGTCAATCAAAGCTGGAACAAAGAAATTTTCTATAAAAGCTTCAACAACAAACAGGTTTTCTACAGAGACCCCAATCAGTACCTGCGCAAAGATTTTTATGCAGGTACAACCTTTTCCTACAGAAAGGGCTCCATTAACAGACATTACCTTCGAACAGGATGGCGCTCTTCTTCGATTGCTGATACGGTATTGCGGATGAACAAAAATTATTTGGGAGACGGCATACAGGCAGTTTCCTATCCGGAAATTCAATACACATTTCAGCATTTGAAAATCAATTACTTTCCTTATCCCACCAAAGGCTCTCTATTTGTTGCTGATGTTTTAAGGCGCGGTGTCAACCGTCAAATGAATCTTACACAGTTCGTGTTCAGGTACGGCAAGTTTCATGAGTTTAAAAAGAAAAACTATTTTTCCATCGTTGCAGATGCACATTTGAAAGCTCCTTTCAAACAGCCCTATATCAATCAGTATATTCTCGGTTATGGTGACCAATATTTGCGGGGCCTCCAGCGCTATGTGGTGGATGGTTTAGCAGGAGGTACATTGAAAGCAACCCTGGGACGAGAACTTTACAGCGTCAAAGTCAATTCAGGATTCAAATCAAAAGCATACCGAACCATTCCTTTCAAATTCTATGCGAAAATCCACGGAGATGTCGGGTATGTTTATAGCAATGTAAACCTCAACGAGACCAACCTCAACAATAAGTTGCTTTATTCAATTGGAGCAGGTTTGGATATTGTAAGTATTTATGACTTTGTATTGCGCATAGAGTTTACGTACAATCAGTTTAAACAATTGGGCACCTATTTTCATAACTACGAATCCAGGTACTGACAGTATTTCATCGAAACTTCATGCATCATTCCTATCTTCGACGCATGAAAGTGGCCGTCTACAGCAGAGAAGGTGCAGTCTTGGATCCCCAGGATCTGAAACAATTGTGCGATGCACTTGCCGCAGCTGGCATCGAGACTGTTGTATATGCACAACTTCCGCTGGATAATTTTAAGTCCACCAAAACATTCAGTGACGAACAGGAACTGGATCAATCATTTGATGCTGTCATTTCATTGGGCGGAGACGGAACATTGCTTGATACGGTTTGTCTTGTCCGAGACAAGCAGATCCCGGTATTGGGAATCAATTACGGCAGACTCGGATTTCTGGCAAGTTTGAGAAAAGAGGATTTGCAAGAAGCGGTGGATGCCTTAAAAAACAACACATATGTGTTGGACAAAAGAAGTCTCGTGCATGTGGATGCCAACATTCCTTTGTTTGGAAAAGATCCTTTTGCCTTGAATGAATTCACCATTCACAAAAGAGAATTTTCTCCAATGATCAAGATCCATACTTATTTGAACGGAGAATTTCTCAATACATTTTGGTCGGACGGTTTGATTGTTTCAACTCCAACAGGTTCAACCGGATATTCTCTGAGTTGCAATGGTCCTGTTGTTTTTCCAGAGAGCAACAGTTTTGTATTGACACCCATTGCTCCCCATAATCTCAATATCCGTCCCATTGTCATTCCCAATCACCACGTGCTCTCTTTTCAGGTGGAAGGAAGAACAGAAGATTTTATTTGTACACTCGATGCCAGAAAAGAGATTGTTGACAAATCCGTACAACTCTCCATCAAAAAAGAAGACTTCACTTTCAACCTGATTCGTTTGAATGAAAATATATTTTTGAAGACCTTGAGAGAGAAGCTTACATGGGGATTCGATACCCGAAACAGATAATATTTTACAACTATTTTAACCCCAATATCCCCCAGAGGTTGTATCGACTTCCTACATTTACTTGTACATGAAAAAGCTCCTTTTTTTTCTGTTTGCATTTTCGGTGATTTCTATCCAATCCTATGCGCAGCCTCAGGCCATTGTACAAGAAGGTGAGGTGGGCATCGCCATAGGCGGAGCACATTATTTTGGAGATTTGAACAAAGGCGTGGGCGTTAAAAATCCCCAGCTCACATACGGTGTATTGGTAAAAAAACAGTTCGGCCCCTATGTTGCACTCCGTGTAGCCGGACATCATGCCAAACTGGGCTACGCTGACTCCATGGCGAATCCAACGAAATTTCCTTTTCAAAAAACCCGTAACCTGGATTTTCAAAACAAGGTTTGGGAAGTTTCTGTGCAAGGTGATTTTAATTTCTTCAAATTCATTCCCGGTGATCCTGAGCACAGGTTTACACCCTTCATCACCCTTGGAGTTGGTATCATCAAACACAATCCCTACACATTCTTGGATGGTGTGAAAGAAAAACTGCAACCCCTGGGAACAGAGGGACAGTTGGCAACTGGAAATGCATACAGCGACCAGGCCTATTGTTTTCCACTCGGTATGGGAGTCAAATACAATATTGCAAACAATCTCAACCTCGGATTTGAGGTTGTTTACCGCTACACCAATACTGATTATCTGGATGATGTCAGCGGCACTTATGCGCCCAATGATGTTTTGAATACCTCTGGCAAAGACAATCTGCTATCAAAAGCATATAGGTTGCAAGACCGCTCCATCGGACAAATCAAAACAAATGAAGACCAAAGGGGCTTCAGTCAGCAACGCGATCAATACCTCCTTGCACAGGTTACACTTACTTTTTCTTTCAGTTCGTATAAGTGTGCAGATCCCCGCTAGGATCCCTTTAAATACATTAACTTTGCGCCATGTCTCTCAAGCAAAATATTGATCTGGAGCGTATTCCACAGCATATTGCCATCATCATGGATGGCAACGGCCGTTGGGCACAGGAACAGGGGCAAGACCGTCTTTTTGGCCATTTCAGAGGTGTTGAAAGTGTGAGAGATATTGTGGAGGGATGTGCTGAATTGGGAGTTGAATACCTGACCTTGTATGCATTTTCAACTGAAAACTGGGACAGGCCCTTGCATGAGGTGACTGGATTGATGGAATTGTTGGTGGAAACCCTTAGAAAGGAGGTCCCCATCCTCAATAAGAACAACATCAAAATGCACGCCATTGGGGCATTGTCAATGCTTCCACCCAATGCCCGTCAAGCACTGACAGAGGCACTTGATATGACTTCAGGCAATACAGGGCTCAACTTGGTCATGGCTTTGAGTTACAGCTCAAGATGGGAATTGGTAAATGCAGTGAAGCTCATTGCCAAAGATGTAAAAGAAAACACACTCGATCTGGATGACATCACCCAAGATACCCTACAGCAGTATCTCACCACCAGTGCATTTCCTGATCCGGAGCTGATGATCCGTACCAGCGGAGAATACCGCATCAGCAACTTTCTGCTGTATCAACTGGCCTATGCTGAATTGTATTTTACAGAAACCAGATGGCCGGATTTTCGAAAAGAGAATCTCTATGAGGCTATTTTAGATTTTCAGAAACGTGAGAGGAGGTTTGGAAAGACAAGCGGTCAAATACAAGCCCCTTTAACAAAGAATTAGACAAAAAGCCTTTATTTTGACCTCCCAAACCATGTTTTTGAAGATTAGGAATTGTATGCTGCTCATAATGATGGGATTACTCATGTTTTCGAGCAGTGTATTTGCACAAAACGATACTCTACCTGCCCCTTCTGTGGATCCCGCATTGATGTCCATCTTCAATGCCAAATATCCCAAGAAATATATCATCGCAGACATAGCTGTCAAAGGAAACAAGGCCTTTGACCCCGCGATTGTTATTTCAGTATCCGGACTCGCCGTGGGCGATGAAGTAACATTACCTGGGGGTGACAACTTTGCCAAGGCGATCAACAAACTTTGGTCTCAGAACATGTTCACCAATATCAATATTTGGATCACCAAACTTGAAGAGAACAATATCTGGGTGGAGATAGATGCTGTTGAACGTCCCATGCTGGCGGATTACAAATTCAAAGGCATCAGAAAAACAGAAGCAGATGAGTTGAAGGACAAGGTTGGATTGGTGAAGAGCAGGGTTGTTACAGACAATATGAAATTGTCTGCGAAAGAAAATATCATCAAATACTATACTGACAAAGGCTTCAGAGGTGCGGCAGTCGACATCGAAGAAAAACCCGATGCATACAGTCCGGATAAAACTGTACTTACGTTCAATATTGTAAAGGGACTCAAAGTGCGAATTTCTGAAGTGTTTTTCTTTGGCAATCAGTCAGCCGCCATCCCCTCCCTGAAGAGAAAACTGAAGGGCACCAAAGAGATGACACGCATTACACTTTATCCAGACAGCGCTGTCAGTCCATATGGCCCCATCAAAACTTATACAGCAAAAGAGTTCATCAAAAATTGGGGATTTCTAAAGCCTTCACTAATCAGAGATTTCATGGATCCATGGTTCAGGTTTAAACTCTTTGCATCTGCCAAATTCGATGAGAAAAAATATCTGGAAGACAAGGAAAAAATTTTACAGTATTACAATTCACTGGGATACAGAGATGCTGTTATCGCAAGCGACACACAATACTATGACAAGAAGGGCAGATTGAATATTTCCATGAAAGTGGAGGAGGGAAGCAAGTATTATTTTGGAAACATGACATGGAAAGGCAATACCAAATATGCAGACAGCATTTTGAACATGGTATTGGGAATCAAAAGAGGAGATACCTATAATATCGACATCTTGAACAAGAAACTTGGAAAACAATTGTCACCCGAGGGCGGTGATGTGAGTTCCATTTACATGGATGACGGATACCTGTTCTTCAGTGTTAATCCAGTTGAGACATCTGTATACAATGACACCATTGACCATGAGTTGAGAATCACGGAGGGACCACAGGCCACCATCAAAAATGTAAATATTTCAGGAAACGATAAAACCAAAGAGCACGTCATACGCAGAGAACTGAGGACCGTTCCAGGTGAAAAATTCAGTCGCTCTGATTTGATCAGATCGCAAAGAGAAATTTTAAACCTCGGTTATTTCAACCAGGAAAAACTGGGTATGCAGCCCGTTCCCAATCAGGAAGATGGCACGGTGGATATCAATTATACCGTTGAAGAAAAATCCTCTGATCAGCTTGAATTGAGTGCAGGTTGGGGAGGAAACATTGGATTGACAGGAACACTTGGTATTACCTTCAATAACTTTTCCATCAAAAATATTTGGAAGAAGACAGCATGGGATCCATTGCCAACGGGAGATGGCCAGAAACTCAGCATCAGGTACCAATCCAATGGACGCTATTTCAGGTCTGTCAATTTTTCTTTCACTGAACCATGGTTTGGCGGCAAGAAGAGAAACTCTTTCACATTCAACGTTTTCAATACCAAGTTTACCAACGCATACAATCCGTTTACTTTCAGGTATGACAGAAACTTTGTTGATTCTTCCTTTCTCAGTACTTCCGGTGCAACCATCGCATTTGGAAAACAGCTGAAATGGCCGGATGACTTTTTCTCATTGGTAACTTCGCTCAATTATATTCAGTACAGGGCTAAGAATTATGCAATTTTCCCATCCTTCTCAACGGGAATTTCAAACAACATCAACTTGAAGTTTGCTTTGCAGCGTACTTCCATTGATCAACCTATTTTCCCAAGAAGCGGTTCCAATTTTCTTGCCAGTGCAGCATTTACCCCACCATGGTCCTACATCACAGGGGTAAACCAAAAAGATATTTTCAGATTGGTCGAATACCATAAATGGAGACTCAATGCGGAATGGTTTGTGCCCATCGGTAAACCCGCTGGCGAGGACAAGACCAGGCAATTTGTATTGCGCATGGCTGCCAAATACGGATTCATTGGCAGGTACAATAAAAATATTCCCATCTCTCCATTTGAAAGATTCCAAGTTGGTGATGCAGGTATCACAAACAATTTTGGTGTACTGGGTTATGATCTTGTTGCACACAGAGGGTATCCGGTATATGACAACTCTGATCCCACTGTCAATCCAGACAAAACAGCGGCAAGCAGGTTCTTTACCATCTTCAACAAATATTCTTTGGAGATGCGTTATCCGTTTGTTACCAATCCAAGCAGTACTATTTACGGATTGGCATTCTATGAAGCTGCCAATGGATGGTTCAGTTTCAAGGAGTGGAATCCTTTTAGGTTGAGACGTTCAGTTGGACTCGGTGTGAGATTCTTCCTTCCGATGTTTGGTTTGCTCGGATTTGATTATGGGGTGGGCTTGGATCGACTTACGCCCAATGGAAGACTGCGCGACGCGAGCCGGTTTACGTTTATGTTAGGTTTCGAACCAGAATAATTTAAAAAAATACTTCATGAAAAAATTCACCACACTGCTCTCGCTGATGTTGATTTTTGGATTGTTTGCGCAAGCCCAACGCTATGCCATCATCGATACGCGTTATATCCTCAGCAAATTACCCGAATACACCGATGCGCAGAAAAAACTGGACGGATTCAGTCTACAGTGGCAAAAAGAAATCGATGACAAACAAGCAGCACTGGATCTATTGTACAGAAATTATGAGGCAGAAAAAGTTATGTTGAGCGAAGAGTTGTTAAAGAAAAGAGAAGACGACTTGTTCAACAAGGAGAAGGAAGTGAGAGATCTTCAAAAAAAACGATTTGGATTCGAAGGAGATCTGTTTAAAAAAAGACAGGAATTGGTAAAACCCATACAGGACAAGGTCTACAATGCAGTTCAAAAGTTGGCTGTAACCAGGCAATATGATTTGATTTTGGATAAAAGTGAGGGCATCACCGTGATTTTTGCTGACCCAAAATTAGATCGAAGTGATGATGTGTTAAAAGAGTTAACCAGCAAATAAAAAAACCCTATTTTCGTAGCACTTAAACAAACAAGCAACAATGAAAAAGTTTTTATTCCTGGGTATGGTGATGATCGCGATCATGTCTTTCAATCCTATGCTCAACGCCCAAAACAAACATGGTTATATCAGTATAGATGAAGTAGTTCAGCTGATGCCAGAGTACAAAAAAGCCATGGCTGAGATGTCTCAGTTTGACAGTGCTTTGCAAATCAATTATGGCGAAACTTTGAAAGAATTGAACCGCCAGGACAGCATATTCAAAGCCGATTCAACGAAATGGTCCAATGCCATCAGAACAGCCAACAGAGAGAAAATGAAAAAATTGTTGGTGGAGTTGCAGGGATATGAGCAAAGCTATCAGCAGCAAATGCAACAAAAGCAGGAAGAATTGATGTCGCCCGTTGCCCAAAAAGCAAACCAGCTCATCAACGACGTTGCCAAGGCAAACGGATACAGCTATGTATTCAGAAAGGAAGCCCTTGTGGTATCACCGGATGCAGATGATCTTCTCCCACTGGTCAAGAAAAAAATTGATGCAGGTTCACCCAAGCCACCTGCCAAATAAATAAAATGGACCGAAACATTGTTTCGGTCTTTTTTTGTCATGCCCTCTCAATCGCCCATAGGAGTATTTGATTCCGGACTCGGTGGACTCACTGTTTTGAAAGAAATGGTGAGAAAGTTGCCCGATCATGATTTTATTTACCTGGGAGACAATGCCAGAGCACCTTATGGTCCGCGTGATTTTGAAACAGTTTATCAATTCACTCTGCAAGCCGTTCAGTGGTTGTTTGATCAGGGATGTCCGCTTGTCATCCTTGCCTGCAACACAGCCTCGGCCAAATCATTGCGCACGATCCAACAAAAAAATCTCCCACTGATCGATCCCTCTAAAAGGGTATTGGGCGTCATTCGTCCAACGACTGAAGTAATCGGAGATTATACAGAAACCAATCATATTGGCATTTTGGGAACAGAGGGTACCGTCGATTCCGGATCGTACGTTATTGAAATACAGAAATCATTCCCGGATGTAATAGTCTACCAGCAGGCTTGTCCCGCTTGGGTTGAACTGGTTGAATCTGGCGAACACCTTACTCCCAAGGCAGTTGAACCTGTCAAAGCATGTCTGGATGCCCTCTTGCAGCAATGTGAAGGCATCGATACCATTTTACTGGGTTGCACCCATTACCCGCTATTGATGCCAGTGATCCAACAGCTGGTCCATCCTGCAATTCAGGTCATTGCTCAGGGTGAAATTGTTGCAGAAAGCCTGGTTCATTACCTTCAAAGACATCTGGAAATGGCCGGCAGATTGTCCTGCAGCGGAACCATTCGTTTTTACACAACCGGAGATGTAGAGAAATTTGGTCATCAAGCAGGTATTTTCTGGGGAGAAGAGGTCAAAGCTAGCAGGGCATCCCTCTAAATTCCATTCAAACTTGCCCATTTATCCCAAAACCGCTACCTTTGCCGTCCTTTCACAAATCCACAGGTGTGGTGACCCGTGGACCCATTGAACAGCATTGATCGCTTCTCCCGATCCATTGTTTCAACAAAAAGGAAAAAGCAAAAATTATGAAACGTACATTCCAACCGCACCGCAGACGCAGAAAGTCAGTACATGGTTTCCGCAAGCGCATGCAATCCGCCAATGGACGCGCAGTATTGGCAAGCAGAAGAAAAAAAGGTCGCAAAAAACTCAGTGTCTCCGACGAGAGCAAACTGAAATAGGTCGACTACTTATATTTTCAACTTACAATAGCCTCGGATCTTTTCTGGGGCTATTTTTGTTATACAATGGCAGGGACATATACACTTTCAAAAAATGAGAGACTGAAAAGTCTGAAGGCCATTAGGCATTTGTTTGAATGCGGACAAAAATTCAAGGTAGCCCCCTTGTTGGTTTATTACCATACTGAAACAATTCCTGCTGCTGAAGAGTTTCCCTTGAAAATGGGGGTCTCTGTTGGTGCCAGACATTTTAAAAAAGCAGTAGACAGAAACCTCATGAAAAGAAGAATGAGGGAAGCTTTTAGAACAAAGAAACTACCCCTTTTGGAAGTTCTTCGTCAGCATCAGCTGCGCATGGATGTATTTTTTGTGTACAGTCATGCGTTGATGGCCGACCATGCAATGATTGCACAATCCATGGAAAATGCATTGGGAAGATTGATCAACCTGATTGAAAAAAATCAACAACATGACTGACGAGTATTTCATGAAAATGGCCCTCAAAGAGGCAGAAAAGGCTTTCAATGAGGATGAGGTGCCTGTTGGAGCTGTGGTGGTTCAACAAGGAAAGATCATTGCAAGAGGGTATAACATGGTTGAAAAACTGAATGATCCCACCGCGCATGCAGAAATCATTGCACTCACCAGCGCCTTCAATGTAATGGGTGCCAAGTATTTACCAGATGCCACATTGTATGTAACCGTTGAGCCCTGTTTGATGTGTGCGGGAGCATTGCATTGGAGCAAGATCGGCCGAATAGTCTGGGGCGCACCAGATATCAAAAACGGACACCAATGTTATACCGGGAACAAAAATCCATTTCATGCCAAAACGCAGGTTCTCTTCGGACTCCTGGCAGATGAATCTGCTGAAATGATGAAAGCCTTTTTTAGGAAAAAACGTTCCTGATTTTTATCTTTGCAAAAAATAATCTTATGCCGTTTACTTTACCTTCTTTGCCCTATGCACATGATGCACTTGAACCACATATCGATACTACTACCATGCAAATTCACCATGGCAAACACCACCAGGCATATGTTGACAATCTCAACAAGGCCATCGCAGGCACTGCCCATGAAAATAAATCATTGGAAGATCTGGTTGCACAGGCAGGAAGCATTTCACCTGCTGTTCGCAACAACGGAGGCGGTCACTGGAATCATACATTCTTCTGGGAAAGTTTGGCTCCGCAAGCAGGCGGAAAACCAGAAGGTGCTCTTTCTGCTGCCATCGATGCAGCCTTTGGATCTTTTGATGCATTCAAAGAAAAATTCAGCAATGCAGGTATGACCAGATTCGGAAGCGGATGGGCATGGTTGATAGTGAAGGATGGAAAACTTGAAATTTCATCTACACCCAATCAGGACAATCCATTGATGGATGTTGCAGAGGTGAAAGGGAAACCCATTCTAGGGGTAGATGTTTGGGAACATGCTTATTATCTCAAATACCAAAATAGACGTGCTGATTACTTGAATGCCTTCTGGTCGGTTGTCAACTGGAAAAAGGTAGCTGAACGTTTTTAAGCCGGATCGTAACCGCTGCCACCCCAAGGGTGACATTTAGATATTCTTTGAAGGGCCTTCCACAGGCCCTTTATCATTCCATATTTTCTCAAGGCATCCATTGCATACTGAGAGCAGGTAGGCGTATACCTGCATTTGGGTCCCAACCACGGTGAAATCACCAGCCTGTATATCTGAATCATCAAAATAAAAGGAGCAATCAACAAGCTCCTGAATGATATTTTCAACCTGCTCATGCGGTGTAAAGCTATCTTTTAAATGTCAAATATACTGCAGATCATGGGAATTATCCTTCTATAAAATGATGAGATCGACTTTTTCATGGCCATTCAGTTTTTCAATTTTAAGAAAACAAATCACCATGACATTGCCCATCATTGTAAGAGAAAAAATCAAACTGCATGAACCTATTCTTTGCTCAGCGTTGCTGACCGATGAAGAAATTGAACTGACATTGAACAAATGGATTCATTTGTTGCATGAACACAACATACATATTGTTTTCAATCAAACACCCATCAACGTGAGAGAGCAGTACGACTACCTGGCGAATTCTTTCTTCAAGATGGAGCTGCCACCCCATCCCACTGAAATGCATTTTTGCTTCATGTACGATCGGGTAACCGATGAATTGCCAGGAGATTAAGTGGATCTGATGGTGCATCAGATGCTCGAAGATGTTTTCAAAAAACAACAAACCGGCGGCATACCTTGCTTGAAAAAAAGATTGCAGTTCAACGCATATGAGAACCTCTCAGAACCCGAGTTCAATTACTTGGTCAAGTCATATGCTGAAAAGAAACCTGCTATCAGTCAATGCAGGATTGATATACTGCATAAAAAATACGAAGGATGTACCATGATGGTGCGCGGAAATTATCTGTTGGGATACCTCGGTCAGGACTGTTGTGATCTTCAGCAGGGAGCATGGATGGTAGCAATGAACAAAGCAGAGGGAAAGTGGGCGGTTCAATCACTTTACATCGACGGAATTTAAAGAAGCTGGAGGGTGCGATTTTAACCTAATGGGTTGTACTTCCCTTAGGCCAATTCCTTACCTTAGCGTTTCCAAAAATTGGAGCGTGGAGGAGAACAAGACTTTCTTGAAAAGATTGAGATCAGGGGGTGGCGATGAAACGGAAATGAGTTTTATTGATCATCTGGAAGTATTGCGTTGGCATATAATGAGATCGGTGCTGGCCATCCTGATTTCAGCCATTCTTTTCTTTATTTACATCGATGAAATTTTTGATGTGGTGATCATGGGACCCACACGCAATGATTTCATTTCCTACCGAGTGCTTTGCAACCTCAGTCATTTTTTGGGAATGGGCGATTCGCTTTGCATGCCGCCTATGAAATTGAATTTGCAGGTAACTTCCATCAGCGGCACATTCATGTCGAGCATTACCATTGCCATTGTGGGAGGAATCCTGCTGGCCATTCCATTTGTTTTTTATGAGGTATGGAAATTTATTCGACCAGCCCTCAAACCTACCGAGCTCAAATACACCAGTGGTATTATTTTTTGGGTAAGCTTCTTTTTTTTCCTGGGTGCTGCATTCGGCTATTTCATGCTCGCTCCATTTACATTCAATTTCCTTTCCAACTATACCATCGGTGCAATGGGAGTGATCGATTATCGTCCCACGCTGACCGATTACCTGGATACATTGATCGATATTACACTGGGAGCCGGTATTGCCTTTGAGCTTCCCATGGCGACTTGGCTTCTTTCAAAACTGGGCATCATTACTCCAAGTTTTTTGAAGAACTACCGCAAATATGCATATGTGGTTTTGTTGGTGCTCGCTGCAATCATTACCCCATCTCCCGACTGGGGTTCACAATTGATTGTAGTGATACCATTGGTATTGCTCTACGAGATCAGTATTCTGATTGCTGCCAGGGTAAAGAAAAAGCAGGACGAGGAGTGGGAATAATAAAAGAATGGATATGAACAATACAATTGCCATAGGATCTGATCATGCTGGATTTAATTATAAATCAGCTGTGATGGATCATCTTCTTCAAAAAGGATTTGAGGTAAAAGATCATGGAACATTTACAGATGCATCATGTGATTATCCTGATTATGCCCATGCTGTTGCAGGAGCAGTCGAACAATCTCTAACTGCAAAGGGTATTTTGATATGTGGCTCAGCCAATGGTGTTGCCATCACGGCCAATAAGCACCAGGGTATAAGGGCTGCCATTTGTTGGGAAAAAGAAATTGCTTCTCTGGCACGACGGCACAATGATGCCAACATCATTTGTATCCCGGCACGTTTTGTAAGCATCGATCTTGCTTTGGAAATGGTGGATACATTTCTGTCAACTGAATTCGAAGGTGGCAGACATTTAAACAGGGTTCAAAAAATAAAAATATAATTCATGTTAAGACTTATCTCATTGGCTGTATTGCTGACATGCTCAGTGACAGTTTCGGCCCAAAAGAAAAAAACAGCAACGGTTGCAGATCTAAAAAAATATGCAGCAAGCATCACTCCTGAAGATTTGAGCAGGCATTTGTACATCGTAGCTGGTGCTGAAATGGAAGGAAGGGAAACAGCAACAGAGGGACAAAAAAAAGCTGCTGCTTATATTGAGAATCATTTTAAGTCACTCGGCTTGTTGCCGGGAAACAATGGAAGCTTTCAGCAATTGTATCCTGTATACAAGGATGAAATCGGCAATGCATCCATCAGTGTGAATGGAAAAACCTTCACTGTACACAACGATTTTAGTCCACTGGCCAATTGGAACAATACTGCCACACAATATTTTTCTGAAGCAGTGTTTGTAGGACATGGAATCGTCGACAAAGAGCTGAATGACTACGCTGGTCAAAATGTTACTGGTAAACTGGTATTCATGTTGGATGGTGCTCCTTCAGGTTATAAACCTTCTGCAGGTGGATTCAGATCCCCATCCAGTTGGTACGGTAAATTGCAGACTGCAAAAAGCAAAGGTGCTGCGGCGGTGGTAATGGTTGCCAATGGCTTTCCCCGCAAAGCTCCTACTGAACCTACCATGCACGTTGATTTATACAAAGCTGAGTTGTATCCCAATTCATATTTTATTTCTGAACAAGTTGCCATTGCCATGTTGGGGGATGCCTTTGCACAGTTGAAAGAAGCCGGCAAGTCCAAGTCTTTACCTGCACAAATCATCAAATCAAATGTCAAACTCGTTTTCGAAAAGAAAACAACAGAGGTTTCAAGTTCCAATGTGCTTGGATACATCCCCGGATCTGACAAGTCGGATGAATGGCTGATCATTACTGCACATTATGATCATTTGGGCAAGCGTGGGGATGTTATTTATTATGGTGCAGACGACGATGGCTCAGGAACGGTGGGTATCCTCGAAATTGCAGAAGCATTTGCAAAAGCCAAGGCTGACGGCAAAGGTCCCAGAAGAAATATTTTGTTCATGACAGTGAGTGGTGAAGAAAAAGGACTCTGGGGTTCTGAATATTTTTCTGATCATCCAACAGTCCCCTTGGATAAGACAACCGCTGATCTGAATATTGACATGATTGGCAGGGTTGATACGGAGAGAAAGTCAGCCGATACATTGAATTATATATATGTGGTTGGAGATGACAAATTGAGTTCAGACCTGAAGCCCATCAGCGAGGGAGTCAACAACAAATATATCAAAATGACATTGGATTATAAATTCAATGATCCAAAAGACCCCAACAGAATTTACTACAGAAGCGATCATTACAATTTTGCAAGCAAAGGCGTTCCTATCATTTTTTATTATGATGGAATGTTGCAGCCTGACTATCACAAGCCGACTGATACGCCTGACAAAATTTATTATCCCTTGCTCTCAAAAAGAGCTCAATTGGTTTTTTACACAGCATGGGAAATGGCCAATCGTGATGCTTCATTGAAAAGAGATATTCCATTGAATCAGGAGTAAGATGGCTGAGAGCAATAAAAAATGGTATGCGCTTTATACAAAGCCGCGTTGGGAAAAAAAAGTTGACAAGGCGCTTCAGCAAAAAGGCATTGAAGCGTATTGTCCTCTGAACCGCGTGAAAAGAAAATGGAGCGATCGCATCAAAACGATCGAGGAACCGCTTTTTAAAAGCTATGTTTTTATGAAAGTGGAAGAAAAGGACAGGACCGAAGTGCGTTATGTGGACGGAGTGCTCAATTATGTATACTGGAATGGAAAGCCTGCCATTATCAAGGAGGAAGAAATCATTGAAATCAAGAAATTTCTCAAAGATTACGAGGATGTGGAGGTGAGGAATTTGGATGTAAAACCTGCCGATGAGGTGGTGGTCAACGCTGGGGTCATGGTCGGCGCTACCGGCAGGGTACTGAGGGTAATGGGTAACAATATGGTGGAAGTCCGCATAGAAAGCCTGGGATTCGTCCTGACAGCCAAGTTTGAAAAGAAAAATCTGTTAAAATCCTGAATAAATCAGGAAATCCAAACAATTTGTTGAAACCGGTGTTATTGTCCTTGATGAACGCTTTTACAATCAAGGATCTGGAGAATTTAACAGGTATCAAGGCCCATACCATCAGAATATGGGAACAGCGTTATCATTTTCTAAAGCCACAACGAACAGATACCAACATCAGGTACTACAGCAATGATGAGCTCAAGAAGATCCTCAACATTTCACTGCTGAACAAGAATGGTTTCAAGATTTCCCATATCGATCGGATGAGCGATCAGGAAATCAATAATAAGATATTGACTATCAACAATGTAGAAGCGCAACAAGAACAGGTCGTCAATTTGATGATCCAGTACATGGTAGATATTGAACTGTCGGCATTTGAACAGTTGTTGAAGGAGAAAATCGAGGCAAAAGGCATCGAAAAAGTCATCCACCAGTATATTTTCCCCTTCATGGAGCGCATTGGCCTGTTATGGGTAACAGGACATATCAATCCCGCTCAAGAACATTTGGTTTCAAACATCATTCGCCATAAACTCATCCTAGGAACGGAAGCCGTCAATCCCATTTTTAGGTCAGACAAGCGTGTTCTGCTTTTCATGCCTGACGGCGAATACCATGAGTTCGGATTACTCTTCATACAGTATCTTCTAAAGAACCGCGGTATTGAGGTGTATTATTTGGGAGCCAGTGTTCCATTGGTGGATGTTGCTTACGTAGTTAAGTACAAGCAACCTGATTTCATCTATACCCATATGACGACCGCCTCAAGGCAGTTTAATTTCGAAAGATTCATGACACAAGCTGTCCAAAAGTTCGGTTCAGTTCCTTTTGTAATATCCGGACCCGTTGCGGCGATGTATGAAAATAAAATCCCTCCACAGGTTAAATTCAAGCGCTCTTTGCAGGAGGTGATAGATTTTGTCAATCAACTTTCCCTTTCAACCAATTAGTAATCAATCACTTGTAAATTGTTTAATAATTTTAATAAATTATTAAACAAAAATTTGCTTGCCTGAAATAAGTTTGTTTAACTTCACAGTCTTAAAATTTAACAAACATGTCTACGCAGGAATTCAACATGATGCTGGTTCAGAACTCAGAGTATCTGCGCCCCTTTGCCATCACGCTCACGAAGGATCAGGAATCTGCAAAAGACCTTTTGCAGGAAACGATGTTCAGGGCGATTTCCAACAAAGACAAATACAATGTTGGAACAAATATCAAAGCATGGATGTATACCATCATGCGCAATATCTTCATCAACAACTACCGCAGAAGAGCAAAACAAAATACCATCTTCGACAATACGCCGAATGATTTTCTGATTGATCACAATCAATCAGCTGTTCCCAACTCTGCTGAAACCAATATGCGCATCAAGGATATCGAAAGAGCAGTGTACAACCTTCCTGCACTTTTCAAAAAACCTTTCATGTTGTATTTCGAAGGATACAAGTACCATGAAATTGCGATCATGTTGGATGAGCCACTGGGTACCATCAAAAGCAGGATACACTTTGCAAGAAGATTGTTGAAAGAGGAAATCAGCAAGTTTTAATCTAACTTTCCATTGTGTCCAAAAAAGCAATAGTCATTGGGAGCGGCTACGCCGGACTCTCCTCAGCTTCTTTTCTTGCCCAATCAGGTTGGGATGTGCATGTACTCGAAAAACACGATCATCCCGGAGGACGAAGCAGGTTCTTTCGTTCTGAAGGATTCTCATTCGATATGGGTCCGAGTTGGTACTGGATGCCTGATGTCTTTGAAAGATATTTCTCAAGCTTCGGCAGAAAGGTAAGTGACTATTATACCCTGAAAAGACTCTCTCCATCTTACAGAATTTATTGGGCAGATGATTACATGGATGTTCCTGCTGATTATCTGGAACTGAAAAATTTATTCAATCAGTTGGAGCCCGGTGCTGGAGAAAAGTTGGATCAATTCATGGCAGAGGCTGCATACAAGTACAATGTTGGTGTAGGAAAATTGGTATACAAACCAAGTCTCTCATGGACAGAATTCATTGACGTGGAATTGATGCGCGGTGTTTTTAAATTGGATGTATTCAACAACATCAAATCTCATATCGCAAAATATTTCAAGCATCCAAAACTTCGTCAATTGATGGAGTTCCCTGTTTTATTCCTTGGCGCACTGCCAGAAAATACACCTGCCCTTTATAGTTTGATGAACTATGCTGATATCAAACTTGGAACATGGTTTCCGGATGGTGGCATGTACAGTGTGGTGGCAGGCATGCATCGCATGGCCACTGAATTGGGTGTGCAATTTCATTTCAATAAAAATGTTACCCGCATCCATGTGCAAAACAACCAGGCAAGTGCTGTTGAAGCAGCAGATGGTGAAATATTGGAAGCAGATGTAGTAGTGGGCGCAGCAGATTATCATTTCATTGAATCATCCTTGTTGGATAAACAATACCGTTCATACTCAGAAAAATATTGGGACAAGCGATTGATGGCACCCGGATCATTGATCTATTACCTGGGCGTCAACAAGAAAGTGGAAGGCATATTGCACCATACCCTGTTCTTTGATGTTCCATTCGACGAACACGGGAAAGATATCTATACGAATCCAAAGTGGCCTGAAACACCTTTGTTTTACCTGAGCTCTACTTCGATCACCGATCCAGCACAAGCTCCTGAGGGATGCGATAATTTATTTTTTCTCATTCCCATAGCAGCGGGACTCGATGGAGACGACGATGCAGTCAGAGAAAAATACCTTCAAATCATATGTAACCGATTCAAAGAGAAAACAGGGTACGATATCAAGCAACACCTGGTATTCAAGCGGACCTATTGTACCAAAGAATTTAAAGTGGACTACAATGCTTTCAAAGGCAATGCATACGGTCTCGCCAATACTTTGTTGCAAACAGCTATCCTGCGTCCTTCATGTAAAAGCAAGAAGGTTCAGAACCTTTATTATACCGGACAATTAACTGTTCCTGGTCCGGGTGTCCCTCCAAGTTTGATCAGTGGTGAAGTAGTAGCAAAACTCATTGATAAAGAATTCAATAGACCATAGAAGACCAGTCACACATCCTTCCATCGAACAATTACAAGATTAAATCGTTTAAAAAAGTTATCTTCAAGTAAAGAACGGCTTGCATGATCCAATTGTTCCATAACGTTTCTCATGAGTGCAGCAAGATTACCACTGCACGATACAGCACTTCATTCAGCAGTGCCATCAAGCTGTTGCAAAAGGACATCAGAGGTCCCATTTATGATATTTACGGATTTGTAAGATTCGCTGATGAAATAGTTGATACGTTCCACGAACATGACAAAGCAAGATTATTGGATGATTTCAAGAAACAAACCTATGAAGCCATTCAAGATCAAATCAGTTTGAATCCCATTCTGAACAGCTTTCAAATAACGGTAAACAAATACAATATTGATCTGCACCTCGTGGATGCTTTTTTCAAAAGCATGGAATTCGATTTGAATAAATCATCCTACGATCAGGAGGGCTATGCCTCCTATATTTATGGTAGTGCAGAAGTCGTGGGACTCATGTGTCTCTTTGTATTTTGCAACGGCAACCAAACGCAATATGAACAGTTGAAACCAAGTGCACAAGCATTGGGCGCAGCATTTCAAAAAGTCAATTTTTTGAGAGATGTCAAAGCTGATTATCAGCAGCTGAACAGGGTCTATTTTCCAGGTGTTGATTTCAGTGCTTTCTCTTTTGAAATGAAAAAGGATATTGAAAACGATATTCAGCGTGATTTTGACAATGCGTATGAGGGCATCATTCAACTTCCTTTGAATGCTAGATTTGGTGTATATCTCGCCTATAAATATTACTTGAGCTTGTTTAAAAAGATCAAATCTGTTCAACCGCAAAAAATTCTTGAACATCGTATCAGAATACCCAACTATCACAAGGCGTGGGTAGCAGCAAAAGTTGTGATCAGAACACAACTCAATCTCCTTTAACCATCAACTGTCAACCATTAACGGTTGAAAATTTCCTCCATTACTTTCCCTCTTACATTCAAGTCCCCAAAAGTATTCTTTGCAGTAGGATGCACCCTGTTGGCCAGCATTACAAAAACCATGTTGGTTTTTGGATCAGCCCATGTGCAGGTGCCGGTGAATCCTGTATGTCCGAATGCACCTGACGAAACACTCATTGAAGGGTAGGGTGCTTTTCTGGTGGCATTATCTTTTTCCGGTTTATCGAATCCATATCCTCTTCTGCTGATGGATGATTGGTATTGTGTAAAAAGTTCAACCGTGGCAACGCTGATGAATCTTTTTTCATTGATGACTCCTTTGTTGAGAAGCATTTCCATCAACACTGCAATTTCATATGCATTGCTGAACAAACCTGCATGTCCGGAGACACCACCAAACATAGCTGCACCTGGATCGTGAACATATCCCCTTACAAGGCGTTCCCGAAAATATGGATCCTGTTCTGTTGGTGCAATGACGGCTTTATTCATCCAACGCGTTGGATTGAAGCCGCTGCTTTTGAATCCCAATGGCTGATAAAAATATTTCATGACATAATCATCAAGCGATAAACCAGATACGGCTTTGACAATATCTCCCAGCAATATGAAATCATTGTCACTGTATACATATGCTTTTTTTGGGTCAACCGCTGAACTGCGGATTCTGCTGTACATGGTATCTCTCCATGCGGTTTTTAAATACAGTGAATCGTCCACTTTGATAGAATAGGCGGCACTTGCTTTCTTGCTCAGGAATCCCGGCAATGCCTTCATGGTTACACTGTCAGAAATTTCTTTGTAAAAGGGAATCCAAGCTTTGAGTCCGGCTTGATGCAGCAGAATATCCTTGATCAAAATATTTTCTTTATCTGTGCCTTTGGTCCACTGCAAATAATCACCCAATGTTTTGTTCAATGCAATTTTCTTTTCATCAAAGAGTTTCATGATGGACAGGGTGGTTGCACATATTTTGGTAACAGAAGCCATGTCGTAAACCGATTCTTGTGAGATGGGATCTTTTCCAGTATAGCTCATAGCGCCATAGGTTTTCTGCATTTGAATTTTTCCATTTTTCAATGCGAGCAAAACCATACCGGGGGCTGCTTGCTGTTGAATGGCATCCAGGATGATCGAATCAATTTTCTTTTGCTTTGCATCTTCTTGGATCACAGCTGCAATGGATTGATTTTTTAATGCTATGCCTGCACCATAGGGCAGAGAGGAGCAGACGGTGACTGGTAGTTGTCCCTCAGATCCTATTTCACCCTTGATCAATCTGGCAGCCACGGTATGTGTGATGGGATCATCGTCGTATGCCAAAATGATATTTTTGGTATCACAATAACTTTTTGCAGCATAGGGATTACCAAAAACAAACAGGTTGGTTGGCATGGAAGCAGAGAGTTGCTGGATCAGTGAGACCACAACCGGACTCATATTGAAATTATTTGCCGGATATCTGGGTAATTCATGAATGGCGACAAACACTTTGCTGTAATTCTTTTTCAGTTGTTCAAGCAATGCAATTGACTGTTCCTCAGATTTGCCATTGTCAAAAACAAAAACATCGGCATTGTATGCTTTTCGCATCTCAGCAGCAAACTGTGTTTGCTTGTTTTTACCTATTTCCACGAGGGCATAGTTGGATGCTGAATTTTTCATCAATGGGAATGATGATGGATCTGTATATTTACCCACCGTGATGGTTTTTTCAGCCACTTCTTGTTTGATGGCATTGCTCTTTGCATTCAGTTTTTCCGTGAGATGACTGGTGTCTACCGCCTTCCACTGATGGAGTCCCGTGATGAATTTGGTTTCCAACACTTTCATTGCATGTGCTTCGATGGCTTCCCACGTGATTCTTTTATCAGCAATGGCTTGCTTTACTTTGCTGATCACTTTTTCTACATCTCCCGGCAGACAAAGCATGTCATTTCCGGCAATCAGAGATTCCACGCCGGCGGCTCCATCGGGAAATTCTGCAGCAACTCCTTTCATTTCAAGTGCATCGGTGAAGGTGATGCCTTTGAATCCCATTTCGCCTTTCAGCAATCCTGTTACTGCATTGGCGGATATCGATGTAACATGATTTTTGGATGTGTCAATGGCGGGAACAAACAAATGTCCAACCATGGCACTGCCAATGCCTGCATCAAATAATTTTCTGAATGGATACAACTCCAGGTTGTCCAATTGATTTCTTGATTTGCTGATCAATGGTGCTGCAAGGTGTGAATCAACATCCACATCACCATGTCCAGGGAAATGTTTGGCGCTTCCCATGATACCTGCGTCTCTCATGCCGAGCATGTATTGAATGGCCCAATTGGCAACCTTGTATTTGTTTTCACCGAATGAACGGTCGTTGATCACCGGATTATTGGGATTGTTATTGACATCTGCAACCGGAGCAAAATTGATTTGAATGCCGGCCAGTTTGCATTGCTCTGCCACCCATTGTCCATACCTGTACACAACCGATGAGTCACGCAGTGCGCCGAGCATCATCATTTTTGGAAGATTTGCAACACTGTCCATGCGCATGCCAACACCCGTCTCGCCGTCAATTGCAATTAGAATCGGGGTTTTTGCAATGGATTGAAAATGGTTGACCAGTGCTGCCTGCTTGACGGGTCCCCCTTGAAACAAACAGATCCCCCCAATATTGTATTTTTTGATATCTCTTTCAACAGTGGTGTCGTAAAAACTGACTGTTCTGGTTCTTGTATCAATGGAAGACAACCGCACCATGATCAATTGAGCGATCTTTTCATCGGGAGTCAAAGTCCTTAAAATACTGTCAGCCCATTTTCTTGCATCTTGCGCGTTGACCCAGGCTGCACATACCAAAAACAAGGCCGCCAGGGTTGATTTTCTCAAAATCATACCGATCTGTTTTGTTACATTTGCAGGCTTAAGTTACAACTAATCAATCATCGAATTGGAATTTGTTTCATGCCAGATTTGATTCATTTACTGCCACCCAATATTGCCAATCAGATTGCAGCCGGTGAGGTCATTCAGCGTCCCGCCAGTGCCGTCAAAGAGCTGTTGGAAAATGCTGTGGATGCAGGGGCGACCCATATCCACTTGATTGTGCAGGATGCCGGAAAATCACTGATTCAAGTGGTTGACAACGGAAAGGGAATGTCGGCCGCCGATGCTAGAAATGCATTTGAGCGACACGCCACTTCTAAAATTCAATCCATCGAAGATTTATATAAAATCAAAACGATGGGTTTCAGAGGTGAAGCACTTGCCTCCATCGCATCAGTTGCACAGGTTGTTTTAAAAACCAGACGGGCAGAAGATGAAATGGGTACTGAAATTGAAATCGAGAACAGCAAAACATTGCGGCAAGAAGCATGTGTACATGAGCAAGGGACTTCCATTGCCATGAAGAATCTTTTTTTCAATGTGCCAGCGAGAAGAAATTTTTTAAAAAGCAATCCTGTTGAACTGAAGCATATCACAGATGAATTCATACATGTGGCATTGTCTTTTCCACAGATTGGTTTTCAAATGACAAGCAATGGTCAGGAAGTATTTCATCTTTCTGCAGGAACCTTGAAACAACGAATTGTTCAATTGATGGGCAATAGCTATGCCAACAGACTCGTGCAGGTTGCTGAAAAAACTGATTACCTTGATATCACTGGTTTTATTGGCAAGCCGGAAACAGCCAAAAAAACCAGAGGTGATCAATATTTGTTTGTCAACAACCGGTTTATCAAAAATGCTTACCTAAATCATGCAGTATTTACCGCTTATGAAGAACTGTTGCCAACAAATAGTTTTCCATTTTTCGCCATTTTCATTGAGTTGGACCCCGCGCATGTAGACATCAATGTGCATCCTACCAAGCAAGAGATCAAATTCGATGATGATAAAATTGTGTATGCGTTTGTGAAATCCGCCATTCGTCATGCACTGGCCCAAAACAGTGTTGCCCCAGCGCTTGATTTTTCTTTGGATGCCAATATCCAACAGTTGGATGCAGTGGCAAAGCCTTTCACCAGTGCGCAGCAAGAGGAGACCAAGTCAGCCGGATTGTATAAATCATTCATCGACCGGCACCAGGCGCATAAAATTGAGAGCAACAGCAATTTACGTGACTGGAAAGATTTTTTCGAGCCACAGTCTACAACACATCAGCCAAAGGAACAGCCACTTGATTTTCATCAAACTTCCGGTACAACGCATGTAAGCGACATTCCCGATGCATTGAAAATACTGGAGGGGTCAGAACCTGTTCAATTGCATCTTTCATACATTGTATTTGATCAGCCGCGCGGCATCACCCTCTTGCACCAGCAGCTGGCTCATCAGCAAATTCTTTTTGAACAATTCAATGCAGCCTGGAGCGGCAAGGCACTGGCGATACAGCAGGAATTGTTTCCACAGACCATTCAATTTTCTCCGGCTGACTTTCAATTGGTGTCTGAAATATTACCGGATCTTTTACAGATGGGCTACCAGCTAGAACCTTTTGGTGTTCACACATATGTTTTGCAAGGGGCACCTGCTGATTATCCCCAAGAAAACCATCTTTCAGTCATTGAGATGATATTGGAAGATGTGAAAACCAGCACTTCTGCCTTGCATCAATCATACAAAGAACGCATTGCAAAAACAATGGCAAGAAAACATGCCTACAAGGTGGGTGTTAAATTGGATGTTGGAATCATGCGTGAAATCGTTGATCAATTATCAAGATTGCCGAATCATCTCTCACATTTCGATGGAAAGCCATTGTTTCTTGAAGTTAAAAAAGACTACCTAAGCAACCTGTTTGGTATTTGATCAGAGAGATTGTAGGAATGCTGCAATGTCTTTTCTGACTGCAGCACTGCTGGTAGCATGGTTGTTCACCATGATTGAAAATGCAAGCCACCTGTTCTTTTTATTCAGATAAAATCCGCTCAAACAAACGACTCCATTGAGCGTACCTGTTTTTGCGAGGATATATTCATCATTTTTTCGGGGATACATTTTAAGATTGGCACTGCTTGCACCCGGCATGATATGCTTGATGCGTTCCCACCCAAATTCATTTTTCATTTTTTGTAAAATCCAAATCATGTCCTGCGGACTAAATAAATTATACCTGCTGAGTCCACTGCCGTCTACCCATCTTGGTTTTTGTGGCAAATCTGCCAAATCGGTTTTGAGGATTTCAGCAATCATTGCCGATTCATCCATTTTCTGCAAGCGGGTTTGGCTTACCATTTGTATGCACATGTCTGCAAAAAAATTATCACTTCTGTCCATCATGTCTTTTAACAAGCTGTCGGTTGACTGTGATGTAATCAATCTGGAAGCCTTGTTGGAAGCAAGTTTGAGCATGGACTCGTCTGCAATGGATATTGTTTTGTGCAAAGTATCCTGCATCAATTCAATGGCAGCAGTCAATCCATTTGTAACGAATGGCACAATTAAATTGGCATTGGTTTCTTTGCCCTCATGCAATACAAATTCATTCTTGTCCATTGCCCTGTCCACCTGAAACTTCTTGGTGGGAACGCCCATATCCACTTTCCAATTGATTTCAGGCGATGAGTACATAAACAGATCAGTGGTGTCTGTGGGACTACTTGGATTTTCTTTTTTTGATTTCTCCAAATACCATTGCAACTGATTGCCGTAAATCGGGAAGGCACTTCGCTCAATCATATAATCCTCTGCATAATCTTCCCAGCTCCATCCTGCTCCCCATTTGGAACTGCTCCAATTGTTTTGATGGATGTACATAGGTTTGTTGACTGTTTTCAAAAAAGTAAACAAAGGATGTGATTTGAAATTTGGATGCAAAAAACTTGGGTCACCTGTAGGCGTGATCAAGACTGCAGTATCAAGGTCGGTGATGCTTGCTGCAGGCAAATGAGAAGGCAGGTGTTTCAAAGCGGCATAGCAGCTGACAATTTTAGTATTGCTCGCAGGGGTAAATAGTTTGTCAGATTGAAATTGGTACAACCATTCTTTTTTCTCAAGATCCTGAATGGCAATGCCCACATGTGCCCTCGAAAGCAATGAGTCATTCGTGAAATACTTGCTTGCCTCCCGTTGAATTTGTTTTTCAAGCGAACAGGAACTCGCTAACATTGAAAAGGAAAAAAATGCAAATGCAGTATGTTTGATATTCATATGAATCTTTATCTGTTAACAGTTAAAGGTTAACAGTTAACCCCAAACCCGCAACTCAAAACCCGCAACTCAAAAACCACAACTCAACTGCGCTCCTGCAACCTCAACCACCTTTCAGGCAACTCGTTGTTTCCGGCTGCATTGAAATCACTTTCAGTACATGGCACATATTTTCCATCTGGCATCTTCATCCACCACCTTCCGGTTTTTCTGCTCTTTAAAAAAGTTGTTTCAATGGCTGCAAACTCAAGATGGCATTCAATGAACATTTCCTGTTCATTTAGATCGGCCTCTGTTCTGCCGTATTGCACACCGTCTATGTAGTACCAGATCATTTGTGAAATTTGTTTGGCAAGGTTCAGTTGTGGATCCCTTTTTTTATCGTAACCATAAATGCCCAATGCCTTCAAACGATCGCTCATGCCTGCATAACTCATGAGCGTGCAGGCTTCTTCGCCATTGAATCCATTCGGACTGCTGCCATCCCAAAAAGTGGCAGCTCCCAAAGCTGCTACATCAAACATTGCCATGTCGCTGCTCCTGAATGAGGGTTCCATCTCTTCGATGTTTTCTTTCACTTTGCCCAGGCGATAACAATCAAAGCGCAGCTTATCCATGGTCTCCAGCATGTGCGGATGGATATAATAGCTTTGAAATCCCATGTGGTTGTAATGCCTGATGAAATTGGGATCACCCGTCAGCAATTCCATCAAAAAATTCTTGGATCGAATTGGATTGTCTAATGAAAGGTCGATGTATGCGTCTATGCCAGTCACTTCAATGATCTTGTTCATTTCCCTGTATGCTTCATAAACAGCCAGACTCAGGTCATGTGAACCGCCGATGAGCAGAAAAATTTTGTTTTGCTGGATGATTTCTTTCGCAACAGTTTTAATGGCAGCATAGGTGTCTGATACATGCATGCCAATTTTGATCTTCCCTATATCTGCCAGATTGATTTGTTTGTGCCAATAATAAAGCGAGTATAGCTCTTTTCGAACTGCGTCTGTCTCAGCGGAAGCGGATCCCAGTTGTCCGTCACCTCTCAACTCATCGCAAGATGCAATGATGATGTCTGCATGGGTCAAATCAGGAAATGCATCCTGGAACATATCAATCGATTTTCCAAACTGTCCCTCTTTCAAATCACCGTCTTCAAGTATCTGCGGAAGATCAACCGGGTCGAGAAAATCTATGATGCTTTCAAAAGCCATGTTCCAATATTTCAGCAAACCTACTTAATCTTGCGATAATCGCTGCACCACAAAATCCATCATGTGCAATGGATGGGAGAACCCGCTATTTGCTATCTTCGCAGCATGGAGAAAATTCTCGAAAGCATTGAATCGTACGCAAAGGAAATCAATGCATTTGCAGCAACAGATGCAGAGACGCTGGAGCAGTTCAGAATAAAATTTCTGGGCGTAAAAGGGATTGTGAAATCTCTCATGGGGGAAATGCAGCATGTACCGGTTGATCAAAAGAAATCATTCGGACAAACCATGAATGGTTTTAAACTGTTAGCAGGGAATAAATACAATGCTGAAAAAGAAAGAATATTGGTAGGCTCAGCGCAAACGGCTTTCAATATGGATGCCACATTGCCTGGTATACCCATGGCTTCAGGCAGCAGGCATCCTGTTACACTGATGCGCAATAAAATAGTGGAAATTTTCGAGCGACTCTCTTTCACTGTTGCAGAAGGCCCAGAGATAGAAGACGACTGGCATAATTTTACTGCATTGAACCTTGATGAAAATCATCCGGCTCGCGACATGCAGGATACTTTTTATCTCTCCACAGATCCTGCGATTTTGCTGCGCACTCATACCAGCAATGTGCAGATCAGGGAAATGGAAAAACACAAACCACCCATCCGGATTATTTGTCCGGGCAGGGTCTATCGCAATGAAACCATCAGTGCAAGATCACATTGTTTTTTTCACCAGGTAGAGGGACTGTATGTGGATGAACAGGTTTCATTTGCAGATCTCAAACAAACCCTGTATCATTTTGTTAAAGAGATGTTTGGCAACGATGTGAAAGTCAGATTCAGGCCGAGCTATTTTCCTTTCACAGAGCCCAGTGCAGAAATGGATATCAGTTGCATGCTCTGTCATGGTGAAGGATGTGCAGTATGCAAGCGTACAGGATGGTTGGAAATTTTGGGTTGTGGCATGGTTCATCCCAATGTGTTGAGCAATTGCGGTATTGATCCAGAAAAATATACCGGATTTGCATTTGGCATGGGCGTAGAACGGCCAGCCTTGTTGAAATACGGCATCACAGATATCAGGCTCTTCAGCGACAACGATGTTCGATTCTTGGAGCAATTCAGGGGAGCATAATTCCTCATCCATGGAAAAAATATTCATCACGGGCGCCTCAGGTTTATTGGGATCTTATTTGATTCGGGATCTCCTGAAGCAACCAAGTGTTCAGTTGGTTTGCATCTACCGCAAACAAAAAAGCAACCTGCTCACAGAAGAGGAACTTTCCAGCATCAGCTGGGTTCAGGGTGATATACTCGACGTGGATTGCTTGATGGAGGCCATGCAAGGGTGTAAGAAAGTGTATCATTGCGCGGGACTCGTCTCATTCAATCCCTCCAAGGCCAATGAACTCATGAAGATCAATGTGGAGGGCACGGCCAATGTAGTCAATACTGCCATTGAATGCGGTGTTGAGAAATTTATCCATGTGAGTTCTGTAGCTGCCATTGGTAGAAAAAGAAATAATCAAACTGTTCATGAATCACTTACATGGGATGAAGCATCCAATCCATCTGTTTATGGCAAAAGCAAGTACTTGGGAGAAATGGAAGTATGGAGAGGAATCGGAGAAGGATTGAATGCAGTCATTGTGAATCCGGTGATCATTCTTGGCAAGGGAGATTGGAATGATGGGTCATGTGCCACCTTCAAAAATGCATATAATGAATTTCCATGGTATACGGAAGGGATCAGTGGATTTGTGGATGCAGCTGATGTGTCCAAGGCCATGATCGGATTGATGGAAAGCGAAATTTCAGGAGAACGATACATTGTTTCAGCAGAAAATCTCAGCTATCGGTCTTTTTTTGAAATGATGGCTGACGGCTTTCTTAAAAAAAGACCTCATATCAAAGTGAGTCCCTTGTTGGCTGCCATTGTATGGCGACTCGTCAAGGTGAAGAGCATGATCACAGGTGAGGAGCCTTTGCTCACCAAAGAGACTGCAGAAACAGCACAGCAAAAGGTATATTTCGATCATTCAAAACTGGTAAGTGCATTACCAGGATTCAGGTTTACTCCTGTTGCTCAAACGATTCAGGAGGCATGTAGTTATTATTTGCGGTTAACCGTTAACGGTTAACGGTCAACCGTCAACTGTTTATAATACTCCCATATCTCAGGCATTCTCCGCATCCAGATCTGCTCTTTCATCTTGACTGCAGAGTCAATGGCTGGTATGCCCCAAATGGTTTTACCAGGTTCAACATCCTGGAATACACCGCTCATCGGTTTGATGACGGTCCCCCTGCCAATACGGGTAGTTTTTGCAATTCCAACCATTCCCCATAGAATTACATCATCTTCCAGGGTGCTGGCGCCTGCTATGGCTGATCCGGCTGCAATGAGGCAGTTTTTGCCAATCACCACGTCGTGTCCCACGTGGTTCATGTTATCCAGTTTAGACCCCTTCCCAATGATGGTATCATGGGTGACTCCTCTGTCCACACAGCAATTGGCCCCTATTTCAACATGGTCTTCAATGAAAACCCTTCCGCATGATTCCATTTTCTTATAGGCAACTTCCCTGTGGTTCTTTTTATTGTAATAAAAGGCATCTGAACCAATCACAGTGCCAGATTGAATGATGACATGATTGCCAATGATGCAATCATCCATGATGGTAACATTGGATTGAATGATGGTATGTTTTCCAATCGAGACATGGTTGCCGATAAAAACGTTTGGAGCAATATAAGCTGTTGCATCTATATCAGTATTCCTGCTGATCATTGTATGGGATGGTTTGAAAGGATGGAAATGATGAACGATGGTGAGGTATGCTTCAAATGGTTCATCTACCACCAGCAATGTTTTGTCAGATGGACAATCAACCCGCTGATCGATGATGATGAAGCTTGCATCAGAAGAAAAGCAAGCGCCGTAATATTTAGGATGATCAACAAATACAATATCGCCTGACGATACTTTATGAATTTCATTGATTCCATACGCATATCCATCTCTGTTTCCATGAATACTTGCGTGAATCATATCTGCAATGATGCTTATAGCAATCGGTGTTGGAAATTTCATTTCAAAAAATTTTATCAAAGAGATTTGATCAAAATACTTTGCATTTTTTAATTCGCTATGCTCATTTTTCCGAATGATGCTTTTACGTAATTCACACATTCAAAAAAAATGTGAATAAAATAATTGTGAAAAAATTTCATGTAAATAAAATATATGTATAATATTGTGAAGGGAATTACATTCCCGGTACTTATTAACCCATCTATATAACAACGCTCGGTTTCTACCGAGCGTTGTGCATTTATAAAGTTTATCGCTTGAAATTCAGTACTGGTGTGCATTTCAGCAAAATAATTCACTTACATTGCACTAAATATTTCATATGCTCAGATCAATGACAGGGTATGGACGCTCTGAAAAGACCATCGGTGAAAAACAGGTGATGGTTGAAATTCGGTCACTCAACGGCAAACAAATCGATCTTCTGCTGAAAATTCCTTCCCCCCTTAAACCGCGTGAATTTGACATCAGAAATATCATCAATGAGCAATTGCAGAGGGGTAGCATTGAGTGCACCATCACGATCAAATTGAATGGAACTGCCAAGCCTTCTTCGATCAATATGGATCTGGTGACGGCCTACTATCATCAATTAAAATCACTTGCACAGAAGTTGGAGGCAGATCGTGATCAACTGTTGTCATCTATACTTCGTTTGCCTGATGTTGTTGCAACATCCACAGAGGTAGTCACCGAAGATGAATGGGATGCAATAAAAAAAGTTCTAGAGGACGCGATCAACATGTTGAACTGCCATCGCAGTGATGAGGGCGAAGCATTGGAACAGGAATTGTTGTTGCGCATATCCAATATTGAATCATTGCAAAAAAAAGTACTCGCATTGGATCCAAAACGCAAAGAAAAAATAAGAGAGAACCTTCTGAAACTTTTACAGGAACATGTATCCAAGGAGGTGGGAGTTGATATGAACAGGTTTGAACAGGAACTCATTTATTATATTGAAAAAATAGATCTGACCGAAGAACAAGTGAGGCTTTCGAATCATTGCCAATATTTTCGTTCCTTGCTCACAGAAAAAGAGATCAACAAGGGCAGAAAACTATCCTTTTTGCTGCAAGAAATCGGTCGGGAGATCAATACCACCGGTTCGAAGGCATATGATGCCGATATCCAGAAATTTGTTGTGGAAATGAAGGACGAACTCGAAAAAGCCAAAGAGCAGGTCCTGAATGTCCTTTGATCAATTTGACTACCTTTGTGACATGTTGTTCAGAAAACTACTGGTTCCACTTGCCTTCTTGATGCTTGTTGGCTGTGAAGAGGCCGCCCTCTACCAAAAGGTCGTTTTTATGCCCACCCAGTCATGGGGATACAAGGATGCAAGCAGCTTTACTTTCAATATCAGCGACACAGCCTCCAGATACAGGGTATTTTTTGTCATGAGACACACAGATGCCTACGAATACAATAATATACGGATCCAAATAGCAAGTCAGCTGCCTGGTGACAGCACCTGGAGAAAAGACCGTTTCAACATTCCACTCGCCAATGAAAAAGGTTGGTTGGGAACTGGAATGGACGACCTGTTTGACCACCGTGTATTGCTCTACCCTCAACCGGTTGCATTCAGAAAACCGGGAAATTACCTACTGGAGATCAAACAAGACATGCGGGTGGATCCGTTGGAACATGTAATGAACGTGGGACTCAGATTGGAAAAAGTACAATAAGATGCGCAAACTGCTGGATAAGATTCCTCTGAAATTTGCTGAATATGCTTTTTGGGTACTGGTCATTTATATATTGGCTGCCCTTGCGTGGTGGTATATTGAGCTCGACCAGCAAAACGATCTGATGCTGCAATACAAAACAGCAACACTGCAGCGAACAGGGAATGATGCAGGGGACGCACTTGCCAGCATACAAGATGAGCATCAGCGCAATGCGAAACAATACATAGGCGAGGGACTCACATTTTTCGTTTTTATTCTCTTAGGCGGTATTTTTCTGTACATAGCAGTTCGGCGGCAAATCAGGTACCACCTCCAGCAAAGAAACTTTATGATGGCGGTGACCCATGAACTCAAAACACCCATAGCCGTAACCAAGCTCAGTCTGGAAACATTGAAAAGACATCAACTGGATGAGGTTAAAAAGAATAAAATCATCCACCAGGCTATCAATGAAACTGAACGACTCGATACCTTGTGCAACAACATTTTACTGAGTTCTCAATTGGATGCAGGAGGCTATCAGCTCAGTAAAAACAATGTCGACATCTCAGTCTTGCTCAATAACATCGTTGATGCTTACACGATCAGGTATCCAGAACGCTCTTTTCAACACCTCATTGCAAATGGACTTCATTGTATGGGTGATGAATTTCTCATTCGCATCGCTATCAACAATATCATTGGCAATGCTATAAAGTATACATCAGCCAATACATCTGTGGAAATCACCTGCGCAGCGGCAGATGAGCATATAGAAATTTTGGTGAAAGACCAGGGAGAAGGTATTCCCGATCAAATGAAATCTAAAATCTTTGAGAAGTTCTACCGCTTGGAAGATGAACGAACCAGGAAAGCCACAGGAACTGGATTGGGACTCTATCTGAGTACAAAAATTATCCAAGATCATGGGGGAAAGATGTTTGTCAGAGACAATACACCAAAGGGAAGTATTTTTGTGATTCGCTTACCCCAATCAACCGATCATGCCTGAAAAAAAAGCATCCATATTATTGGTAGAAGACGAAGAAAATCTTCAGGAAGCACTTAAACTGAATTTAGAGCTGGAAGGATATGATGTAACCTGTCTGGGCGACGGAGCCTCCGCGCTCAAAAAAGTAAAAGAAGAATATTTCGATCTGATTTTGCTGGATGTGATGCTCCCAGAGCTGGATGGATTTGATGTGAGTGAAAATATCCGCCTGCAAAATATTGAAACACCCATTCTCATGCTCAGTGCAAGATCCGGCAGTGCCGACAGGGTAACAGGACTCAAAAAAGGGGCCGACGATTATCTGACCAAACCTTTTAATTTAGAAGAGTTGTTGTTGAGGGTTGAAAAACTGATTGATAAAAACAAAAAGCTCTCTGACCGTTCCAATGTCAATGATATCATACATTTTGGTGGAAATACGATCAATTTCAAGTCGCAAAAAGCTGTCAATCACCTGGGTGAGGAAGTCCAGCTGAGCAAGAAAGAAATCATGTTGCTCAAGCTGATGGTGGAATACAAAAACGAAGTGGTTTCAAGAGAAAAAATACTGCAAGCTGTTTGGGGCTACCAGGTTTTTCCTACAACCAGAACCATCGATAATTTTATACTGAACTTCAGGAAATATTTTGAGAAGGATCCCAAGCAACCCAAGTATTTCCATTCCATCAGAAGTGTTGGATACCGTTTCACCAGTTGATCAGAGATCTCCCAATTGCGGTCTAATTACAATGTCCTCCACGCAAGCCTGTGCAGACAATTCACTGGCGGCAATGATCATCTTTGCAATATCAGCAGCTTCCAAAATGCGTTTCGGATCAATATCCATTCCATCCCAAGAACTGGTGAGTGTGGCACCTGGATAAACCGTAGTCACTTTCACATTGAAAGCTTTCATCTCCTCTCTTAAATTTTTACTGAATCCGTCCAATGCCCACTTGCTGATGCTGTATGAACCTCCATTGGGATAGGCTTTCAAAGAAGCGATAGAACAAATATTAAAAATATGTCCAGCTCTTTTTTCAATCATGGATCCAATCAATGCCCTGGTGAGATGATACGCAGAAAGCAGGTTCACCTGCAGCATTTTCTCCAATTGTCCCTCTGGTTCATTGTAGGTAGAACCAGGCTCATAAATGCCTGTATTGTTGATGAGGATGTCAACGGTTGATGCAGCACCCAAGACATGCTCTGCAAATGATTTTGCTTCAACTGCATTGGATAAATCTGCATTGAAACTGCTGATGCTGATTGAATGTTCTTTCATGAGTGCCTGCTGCCATGACATGGTTTTCTCCATGTTTCTGGAACACAGAAAAAGATTGGCGCCTTTTTGTGCAAAATGCTCCGCAATTGTTTTTCCAATTCCTCTCGAAGCACCTGTGATGACAACATTCATGGTATCGGTTTTTGTAAAGTTAATGCAAACCAATTATGCAACTGGCTCCTTATTCTTGGTCAGTTCCCGTAATTTTGATCTCCATGGCAAAGCAGTACAAGCAAATTTTTTTTGATCTGGATCATACTTTGTGGGATTTTGAAACCAATTCACATGAAACACTGCATGACCTCTATATTGAAATGAAATTGGATGAGAAAGCGACAAAGGATTTTGATCATTTTCATCAGACCTATCATCATCACAACGCTATTTATTGGGACCGCTTCAGAAAAGGGTATATCAATCGGGAAGAATTGAGGTGGAAGAGAATGTGGACAACCTTGGTTGATTATAGAGTAACTGATGAAGCACTTTCCAAACAAATGAGTGAACGTTATCTTGAAATTTTACCAACCAAAACGCATCTTTTTCCTCATTGCATGGATGTGTTGACTTATTTACAAGAGAAAGCATACCCCATGCACCTCATCACAAATGGTTTTGAGACGACCCAACATTTGAAAATCAAAAACAGCAATATCGATGGATTCTTCAAAGAAGTCATCACCTCAGAGCAGGCAGGTATCATGAAGCCCCATGCAGCCATTTTTGAATTTGCCCTGGCCAAAACCAATGCCCAAGCCAATACATCCATCATGATCGGAGATACTTTGGAGGTTGATATTCTAGGTGCCAACAACGCTGGAATAGACAGTGCCTATTTCAATCCAGCACAGCCTCCCACCGTTGAGATCAAGCCGACCTATATACTCGGCAGTTTGTTGGATTTGAAAAATATTCTATAGCTCAATAAGTGGCGAGCACGCTGATGCCATTCTTTACTTTATCGCCTATTTTCACCGCTGGCTTTGCATCCAATGGGAGTAATAGATCGACCCTGCTGCCAAATTTGATGAATCCGAGTTCCTGGTTTTGCTTGACACTTTTCCCAACTTCGGCATAATTCACTATTCTTCTTGCCAATGCTCCTGCAATTTGTTTTACAAGGATGACCGCTTTGTTGTTTTTTACAACAATGCTGTGTCGTTCATTATCCGTTGACGATTTCGGATCCCATGCCACCAGGTATTTACCTGGATGGTATTTACTGTATACCACTTCTCCATCGATGGGGTAGCGGTTGACGTGGACGTTCGCGGGACTCATAAAAACGGATATTTGCAGTCTTTTTTCATGAAAGTATTCTTCATCGAAAACTTCTTCAATCACCACCACTTTTCCATCGGCAGGAGATACTATTTCATGCTCGCTGTAATGAAATGATCTATTGGGTATGCGAAAAAAAGAAATGATAAAGAGGGTGAAGCAAACAAGAACTGTGTCAACGCTGTATTGCAGCCAAATCCATTCTGTTCCGATGAAATGATTGGACAGATATTTTAATCCTGCGACAAGCAAGATGGTAAGTGCTATGGTTGGAATACCTTCTTTGTGAATGCGCATCTTGATTTGAATTGGTGACGAAGGTAATGAATCTCGTTGCTTTTATAGATTGATCTTTCTCTTACGAGCTGCTACCTTCCATTCACCATCAATCATTTCACCTTTCAATACATGCAGTGTTTCATGCAATGCAACTGTTGGGCATATATGATAGGGGATGCCTATCAATGCATCACCAGGTTTGAATGTGTGATTTCCATCTGTCTCCAATACCATGTGTTCTTCGCTTTGTGAAACGGGTTTCAATACTGGGTATGATGGAAAGAATATTCGCTTGGAAATTTCATTCTCTGATGCTACAGCTTTATGTCCGAGGTCAATGCAAATTTTCATGGGAGCTGGCAGTGAGACCACCCTTGTCAATACTTTCACGGCAGGTTCAAAATGTTGTTCGGAGCAAAGTGCAGCATAACCGTGGTCCCAGAAAATATTGGTACCCGGACTGCATATCCTATCAGCTTTTTTGCAATGAACTGAAAAGCTTGGCGAGCCGCCAGCTATCAGCTCTGGGCGATCAAATCCTGCGGCCATGAGCTGCTCAATCAATTCATATACCGGTTCCAATCCTTTTTCACAGGCTATTTCTTTTTCGTGAAAATCAATTTGTCGATGATGTCCATCGTAGGCATGGAGTCCCGCGAAATCCAATCCAGGATGATTATTGATGATGTTGATCAACTCAAAAGCTTCTGAAGCCAGTATGCCAGTTCTGTTCATTCCTACATTCAGATCAACATATACCTTCATGATTGACGCGCCTTGTTGAAAGTAGTCGCCAATCGTTTTGGCAGCATCAGTATGATCAGTCAGACAGGCAAATTGTACAGATGGATATTTTTTCTGCAGTTCAAACAATCTTTCAATATTGGGTCCCACTGGTTGATAGGCAAGCAGTACATCTTTGACGCCGTTTGCAGCAAGCAGCTCCGCCTCTGCAATGGTGGCACATTTGAATGTATATATGCCGGCCTCCATCATCAGCAGAACACCTTCTGCTGTTTTGTGGGTTTTGATATGGGGGCGAAGTCGATTGACATCTCCAATCATGTTGATCATCTCGTTGATGTTTTTCTTTACAACAAGTGGATCAACCATCAGGCAGGGAGAGTTCAGTTGGGAATAATGCATTGAAATTATTTTAACTCAAATATTGCTTCAATTTCTACAGGAACATGATCTGGCAGCGATCCCATGCCAACGGCACTTCTTGCTCCGACTCCCAGGTCATCTCCCCACACTTCTCTGAAGAGTTCACTGCATCCATTGATAACAATAGGATGTTCCGCATATTCTGGAACTGCATTGACCATGCCGAGGATTTTCACTACTCTTTTGATCTTATCCAGACTTCCATATTCCTTGATCAGGGTTTGCAATATGCAGATGCCAACATTTCTGGCAACATTTTTTGCTTCCTCTGTGCTCATGTTTTGTCCCACTCTTCCTTTGATCCTGTTGCCTTCTGTGTCGAAAGGCACGTGTCCGGATGTATAAACGATCTTGTCAACCGCAATGCATGATTTGTAAATTCCTTTGGAACCCGATGGTTGCGGCATGGTGTCTTTCAGTGCGTTGAATGTTTCCTGTGATGTCATGAGCTGTTTTTATTAAGTGGGTGTTTGATGGAGTTGACAGTTGACGGTTGACAGTTAACTGTTAACCGTTAACTGTTCCAACGCTTCTTCAATTTCTTCCATACTATTGGCAGTTACAAGTTTATTGCGAATCGGTTTGATATTGGGGATTCCCTTCAAGTAATTGCCATAATGTCGGCGCATTTCAAGAATTCCCAACTTCGGACCTTTCCAGGCCATTGACGCACGCAAGTGATGCATGATCACTTCCATTCTTTCTTCCAGCGAAGGTGGATCTAATTTTTCTCCAGTGGCAAAGTAGTGTTTCAATTCTCTGAAGAACCAGGGATTACCAATGGCTGCTCTTCCAATCATGATTCCATCAACCCCATATCTGTTTTTGTATTCCAATGCTTTTTCGGGAGAATCAATATCACCGTTCCCGAAAACAGGAATGCTGATGCGCTGATTTTCTTTCACCTTGGCAATCCAGCTCCAGTCCGCTTCCCCTTTGTACAATTGACTTCTTGTTCTGGCATGAATGGACAATGCCTGCACGCCGATATCTTGCAAACGTTCAGCTACTTCCAAAATATTGATGCTGTCGAAATCCCATCCCAGTCTTGTTTTCACCGTCACAGGCACTTTGGATGATTTGATCACAGCCTTGGTGAGACGCACCATCAAATCAATGTCCTTCAATACTGCAGCGCCGGCTCCTTTGCAGACTACTTTTTTGACCGGACATCCAAAATTGATGTCAAGTAAATCTGGATGAACGGTATTTACAATTTCTGCACTGATCGACATGGCTTCTTCATCACCGCCAAAGATTTGAATGCCAACCGGTCGCTCTTCTTCAAATATGTCGAGTTTTTGTCTGCTTTTGATGGCATCGCGGATCAGTCCCTCGCTGCTGATGAATTCAGTGAACATCAGATCAGCTCCATTTTTTTTGCATACAGCCCGAAAAGGCGGGTCACTTACATCCTCCATGGGTGCAAGCAGCAATGGAAAATCGGGTAATGTTATGTTGCCTATCTTTATCATACAAACGTTGCAAAGTTAAGCACTTGGTGCTTGTCCATTCATAAAACATCATCTATGTCACATCAACAGGAGTCGGTGAGGGGAATCAATGAAAAAACAGGATTGTTTGTCCTGATCTTATTGATGGGTGCGGGTATGGTAACGGGAAGTCTGCTTTCCATGGTTGCCTGGAAAATCAGTGGCGGCGGACAACTAGAGGATTTTCAGTTGGCCCTTGCCAATCCAGCCAATGTGGGTTTCATCCGACTCGCACAAACCATTTTGGCAGCATGCATATTTTTTATTCCCGCGATTGTTGCTACATGGCTCGTCAGCAGAAAACCATTTTTATTCATAGGCTTTCGTGAAAGCATCAAGGCCTCCACGTTGTTGTGGGGTTGTTTGCTGATGGGTATCACGATTTTTTTATCAGGTTCACTTGCTACACTCAATGAGATGATTCCATTAAGTGAGTCGTTGAAGATATATGCTCAATCGCTGGAAGCTTCTTACATGCGACAGATGGAACTGATGTCTATCATGAATGGGATGGGAGATTTGTTGATTGCATTGCTGGTGATGGCACTGGCACCTGCATTGTTTGAGGAAGTTTTTTTTCGTGGGAGTTTTCAAAACTTGATGTACAGGGCTACGGGGCAGATGTGGACCAGCATTCTGATTACTTCTTTGCTGTTCAGTGCCATACATTTTTCATTCTACGGATTTTTATCAAGGCTTGCTTTGTCGATTGTACTTGGACTCTTGTATGCATATACACAAAGCATTTGGATGGTTGTCATTGCGCATTTTCTCAACAATGCAATGGGTGTATTTCAGATTTATTATCTCCGTATGAAAGGATTGCCTATTGCTGAACTCAATGAAGACAAATATCCCATTTGGTGGGGGATCATTGCATTGGGAGCTTTGATCTATCTTTTCTCCTATTTTAAAAAATCTGCTGATGGCATTCGATCCTAAAGTTTTTGCCACCAGGGCAAAAACAGCTGTTGTATATGCAGTGGTAATGCTGACTGGACTGCTATGGAATGAGTGGAGTTTTTTCATGCTTTTTTCAATTGTACATGCAGGTGCCTGGAAAGAATACCTGCAGCTTGCATCAAAAATCCATGATGGATTCTCAGCCAAGTCATGGTGGATGAAATTTCATTTCCCATTGTTGGGATGGGGTGCCATGATGATGTCCACATCTCACAACATGCAGTTGATAGGGATGGCGCTGGCTTCAATAGGGGAATGGGTGATTCGTATTTCTTTGATCTTGATCTTGACGCATATCTTACTCGACAAAAAATTCAGGCAGTCGGAATTTTTGCCCATGCTCAAGGGATTTGTATATATATCAGTTTCGCTCTTATCGTTGATAAACCTCAGGAGCGGATGGATATGGAACGCAGACGAAAGCCAGAGCAAGCTAGCAGCAGTGCTGTCTACTTTCAGTGGACACATGATTACATTGTTGATTGTATTTGGAATTTGGATCAACGATACAATGGCCTATTTGCTCGGATCATTCATTGGAAAAAATCCTTTGTCCAAGTGGTCACCCAAAAAAACCTGGGAAGGCACCATTGGAGGAATTGTATTGAGTGTGGGGTTGATCAATTTGTTTGCAGCTCTGACATGGAATCTGTCTTATGATATGTTGATCATCTCGTTGGCAGTTGCCATTGCAGGCACCCTTGGTGATTTATATGAAAGCAGGTTGAAGCGTTTGGCTGGTGTAAAAGACAGCGGAAATATTATGCCTGGTCACGGGGGCTACCTTGATCGTTTCGATTCAATTTTAATTGCTTCCCCTGTGGTCTGGGTCCTTTGTTATCTGCTCTATCGCTAGGCTTGTTTGGTTGTTGCCTCGCCCCTTGCTGTTGTCTTGTTCCTTGTCCCTGCTCCCTTGTCCCTTGCTGTTGTCTTGTCCCTCGTCCCCTGTCCCTATTTCCTTGCTGTTGTCTTGCACCTTTTCTCTTCTGTGCATTCCTTTCAAGAGATCGCAGACTGATTTGTCCAACTACATCCACAAATTGAGGTTCTGGTTCTTTTGCTTTGCTTGTCGTTGCCACTTCCTCTGTTTCCAGCTCTTCTGGGATTATGCCTTTACTGTTGAGTGATTTGATTTTCTTGACTGTTTCAATAGACAAAGGATATTGTTTATTGCTGTCGGGCAATGTATACCACATCAGGTTTTTGAAAATATCTTTTTTGATGAGTTGTGCATTTCCTTTCGCAGTTTGAAGCACATCTGCATGATCAGGAAAATGTTGCAATGCATCCAGGTAGGTATCCAATTCATAATTGAGACAGCATTTCAATCGCCCGCACTGACCGCTGAGTTTGGTCTGATTGATGCTGAGGTTTTGATAACGGGCCATGGCTGTTGTAACGCTCTTGAACTCATTCAGCCAACTGCTGCAACAGAGTTCTCTGCCGCAACTGCCGATCCCACCCACCTTTGCAGATTCCTGTCGCGCACCGATTTGTTTCATCTCCACTTTTACTTTGAAATCATTCGCGTAAAGCTTGATGAGTTCCCTGAAATCAACCCTGTCCTCTGCGGTGTAAAAAAAAGTTGCTTTTCTGCCGTCTGCCTGGATTTCAACTTCACAAATCTTCATAACAAGTTTGAGTTGTTTGGCAATGGCTCTCGATCTTGCCAGCACTTCTCGCTCCCTTGATTTGCTTTCATTCCATTTTTGGAGATCTACTTCGGTTGACCTGCGAAGAATTTTTTTGATTTCTGCACTGTCCTCCGGTATTCTTTTTTTCTTGAGTTGAAGACGAACCAGCTCGCCGCTCAGGTTGACCATGCCAACATCGAATCCACTCACTCCCTCTACACTGACCATTTCACCCTTGTTGAAATGATGGAGGGTGGTGTTTTTGAAATATTCTTTTCTGCTTCCGTTGTTGAAGCTGATTTCTACTATTATACATGAAACAGCAGGATCTGTGAATGGCAGGTTGGCCAACCAGTCATGCACATTCAAGCGATTGCATCCGCCGCTGCTGCACCCGCCGTTGCTTTTACAACCGCTGGGTTTTCCGTCTTTTGTTCCGCATGAGCTGCATCCCATAATGAGTGTTTAAAAATGGAAACGGGTTCCACATCATGGATGTACGATCAGCAGGGAGAGGGTTTGAGGAAGTTGTTTTCGAAGAATCACAGCACCTAGCAACACAATATATAAGATGTAATAAGCTTCTTATGGCAAACCTGTTCCCGCACTTTCCGACATCACTAGTTGATCAAAATTACCATTTTATCCTTAATAATATGGTAAAATTTGATGCTGAGGGACATGAAGAGCATTTTGGGATTCGCATTGCGCTCGATGTAGTAGATGGATTTATCCAGTTCTTCCACCATGGATTGGATTTGAGAAGTATCTGCCAGTTTGAGCAAACGTTGAGAAAAATCAATTTCATTTTCTGCAATGTCATGCGGAATATCATTGTTGGATATGCTGATTGAAATGGACAATACATGAATGAAATAGGAGATGAACTGCTTCTGTTTTTCTCTTCCGATTTTACTGATTTCGTCTACCCATTTTACCTGGGCGGCAGGACCATTTTTTAATATGGCGTTCAGCCATTCTCTCAACAACTCCTGCCAGTTCTCATTTCCATGGTGCAGCAAATGCATGGCCTCTCTGAGATTCCCCTGAGCCAGCGGTGCGATCGAGTTCGCTTTTCCTTTCGGCACATGCTGCGACTCGATCAACCATGATTGAATATCGTTGGTGGCAACACGGTTGATTTTGACCAGCTGTGTTCTTGAAAGAATGGTAGGAAGTATTTTGGATTCATCCTCTGCAACCAAAATGAACAAGGTTTTTGCAGGAGGTTCTTCAATCAGCTTCAATAATTTGTTTCCTGCATTGCCCAAATACTCCGGCATCCATTGGATCAGTATTTTGTATCCGCTTTCAAAACTTTTCAGATTCAATTTGTGGATGATGTCTTCGCATTCATGCGCAGTGATATTTCCCTGTTTGTTCTCTGCGTCGAGCGTCTGCAGCCAATCGTATACATTGCCAAAGGGATTTTCCTGATTGAAATTTCTCCACTCTTCTATGAAATCGGTGCAAACAGGTTTATCGATGCCGGTTTTGGTAATGGTTGGATATGAATAATGTATATCTGGATGCATGAGCGCAGCGGCTTTTTTGCAGGAGGGGCAGTTGCCACATGCATCGGTCGATTTGTTTTCACATACCAGGTATTGCGCCAGTGCTGAAGCCAATTGCAGGGCCCCGCTTCCTTCTTTTCCCAAGAAGAGCAGTGCATGGCTCAGGCGGTTGTTGGTTACCAGCTGCACCAGTTTTTCTTTTACTTCATGCTGACCCGGAATGGATGAGAATAACATGGTGTAAAGTTAATTGAACAAATAAGATGGAAGCTTGTTATTTTAGTAGTCAAACCAATTCATCATGAAATATTTACTTGTTGCACTTATGTCACTCTTGATGGTACCCACAGGATCCATTCACAAATTCAAGGTTCCTTCGATTGATGGAGGCACGATTGATTTTTCAAAGTTCAAGGGCAAGAAAATCCTGGTTGTGAACACCGCTTCCAAATGCGGATACACTCCACAATACGCTGATCTTGAAAAGCTGTATGAGCAGTACAAAAGCAAGTTGGTGATTGTTGGATTTCCTGCGAATAATTTCGGGGGACAAGAACCGGGCAGCAATGCAGAGATCAATGCATTCTGTCAGAAAAATTATGGTGTCACATTTACCATGGCAGAAAAAGTTTCTGTGAAGGGAGATGATACCCATCCGCTTTTCAAATGGCTGACATCCAAGACTGAGAACGGTGTGATGGATGCGGAGATCAAATGGAACTTCACCAAGTTTTTATTGGATGAAAAAGGACAGTTGATCAACGTATATCCCAGCAAGGTGAATCCAATGGATGAACAGATCACCAAGTACCTGAAATAAACTATCAATCATATTGTGTAAGCAAGGCTGCAGATGGAAACAGATGCAGCCTTTTTTGTAAGCAGCATGGCTGCACAAGCATCCATCGATGCTCCTGTGGTAATAACATCATCGACCAATAAAACATGTTTGTCTTCAATGACTGATGTTTCACACAACGCAAAGACATCTGATACATTCTCCCATCTTTCTATTCTCGATTTTCTGGTTTGTGTGCTCGTATGAAATTGTCGGATCAATACATCATTGCGCCAGGGGATATCTACAACCTCATGGATGCCTTCGCACAAGAGACTTGCCTGGTTATAACTTCTCTCATATTCCTTTTTGGGATGCAGGGGCATCGGAATCATCAAGTCAATTTTTTTCATTGAATGCAAAAGTTTCAATTTTGTTCCCATGATCGATCCCATGTATGTTGCAAGCGCGGGATTGTTTTTGTATTTGATATGGTGGATGATATGTTGAAGGGGAGTATCGGGAATGAAGTAGAGCATGCTGCTGGCATGTTGAACGAGTGACCTTCCCCAAAATAATTTTTCGACAGGATTGTCGCGTATTGCTTCGAATCCAGTGAAAGGGAGTGATTGCATGCATTCCCAGCATATCAATTGTTCCTGGCTGACGAGGTCTGAATGGCAACCCGGACATACCTGCGGAAAAAACAAATGCAAGAATGCTTCTTTGAGATCAATGGCCAGTGCCATGCAGGTCTATTTAAAGAGGGTTCTGTAGACTTCTTCTATCAGTGCCACCGATTGAACCTTGATGCCCTTGTGTTTTTCGGCCATTCTGTTGTATTTGCTGATGACGATGTTGTCGAATCCGAGTTTTTCTGCCTCAGATATGCGCTGATCGACACGGTTGACTGCCCTGATTTCACCGGAGAGTCCCACTTCACCCGCAAAGCAGATTTTTTGGGAAAGGGGGATGTCTTCGTAGGAGCTCAGCAGCGCAAACACCATGGCAAGATCGATGGCGGGATCTTCAATTTTCAATCCACCTGCAATATTGACAAATACATCTTTGGTGCCAAAATGAAATCCTCCACGTTTTTCCAAAACTGCCAACAACAATTGCAATCTTCTCAAATCAAATCCACTTGCTGTGCGTTGTGGTGTTCCATATACAGATGGTGTTACCAATGCTTGCACTTCAATCAGCAATGGTCGCATGCCTTCCATCGTTGCACCGATGGCAATGCCGCTGAGTTGTTCTTCTTTTTGGTTGATTAAAATATCAGAAGGATTGGCAACTGGTTTCATACCGCTTCCTGTCATTTCATAAATGCCCAATTCAGCAGTGGATCCAAATCTGTTTTTGGTTGTTCTTAAAATTCTGTACGCATAATGTTGATCACCTTCAAATTGCAGCACTGTATCAACCATGTGCTCCAACAATTTTGGTCCGGCGATGCTTCCATCTTTCGTAATGTGTCCGATCAAAAAAACAGGTGTTTGTGTTTCTTTCGCGAAGCGTTGAAACTCTGCGGTGCATTCCCTGATTTGTGAAATCGTACCAGGTGATGAATCGATGTAAGGTGATTGCAATGTTTGGATAGAATCGATGATAACCAATTGTGGTTTTATTTTCTTGATCTCCTGAAAGATGCTCTGGGTCAATGTTTCAGTCAATAGAAAAAATGAATCATGTGCAATATTGATTCTATTGGCACGCATTTTTATTTGTTTTTCACTTTCTTCTCCACTGATGTAAAGAACACTCAGTTCATGCATCATCAATGCGTCTTGCAGAAACAAAGTTGATTTTCCAATGCCGGGTTCACCAGCAACCAATACCAAACTTCCTGGAACGATGCCGCCACCCAACACGCGATTCAATTCTTCGTCTTTTGTAAGGATGCGATTTTTTTCTTCGCTGATGATATCATTCAATACAACAGATTTTGATTGACCTGTTGCAGATGACTTCCAATTTTCTTTTGTTGATTTTTCTTTGTGGATGATTTCTTCTGTGAATGTATTCCATTCATTGCAAGCCGGACATTTACCAGCCCACTTCGCAGATTCATACCCGCAGTTTTTACAGAAGAAAGCTTTTTTGATTTTGCTCATGAAGTGAAAGTAAGCATCATCTTGTTGATGTGTTTGTGATTAAAACGGTGTGAGGATGTTTTTAAAAACAATGTTTTGTGTTTTTGGTTTTTAGTTGTGTGTTATTGATAAAAATTCAAACTCAAAACTTAGAACTTACAACTCAAAACATTCTAAAAACCAAAGGGCCAGCAGAAGCCGACCCTTAGTACTTACTAACCCATTAAATTCTTGCACTAAATTACAAATTGCCGCCACAGTACAAAATAATTTTTGACGCTTGTTGAAAACTTTTGGGTCATTAGAAGCGATCAGTGACCTCTTTATTAAAAGAAAAATGCTGTGTAAAACATTGTAAATCAATTTATTAAAATTTTGACTCCGTTTTCTATCTTACTATAAATTTTTAAAAAGTCAAAATTAGACAACCAATAAATTACTAAAAAATATAATATGTACAAGAGAAGTTAATTATCACAAATATGCCGTACAAAGAATTGTTGAGCCTCAGATGGAATTTCCATCATTATTACAAAACGACATTTTTGCCCAAAATCACCCTCAAATGTGAAAAAATTGTTATATTCGCGCTCGGACAAATTAGAATTTACAACAAAAATTAATTGCATGAGAAAAAAACTCCTACTTGGTTTTTGTGCAATGGCATTCCTCGCAATGTCATCTTTTGCACAAACTGTCGTGAAAGGAAAGGTCTCTGGTGCAGATGGAGCTCCTGTTTCGGGCGCTTCTGTAAAAGTTGTAGGTAGCACATCTGGTACCTCAACTGCTGCAGACGGAACTTTCTCACTTTCAGTTAGCGATCTCAACAGAACGTTGGAGATCACTTCCGTTGGATTCGAGAGATTAACAGTTCGCGCTGGTTCCAACCTATCCAATCTTCAGCTTACATCTGCCACTTCTGGGTTACAAGAAGTCGTTGTAACGGCACAGGGTATCCGCAGAGAGAAAAAAGCACTTGGTTATTCAGTTGCTTCTGTCGACAAAAAAGCGTTGGAACTTCGTCCTGATGGCGACGTTGTACGTTTGTTGAACGGTAAAGCTCCAGGTGTTGACATCCTGAATGCTTCAGGCATGTCTGGTTCTGGTACCAACATCATCATCCGTGGTGTAAATACCATCAGTGGTTCATCTACCCCACTTTTCGTTGTGGACGGTGTACCTTTTGATGCATCAACCAATTCTCAAGCAAGTTTCGTATATGGTAACACTACTTCAAGCCGTTTCTTGGATCTCGATCCTAACAGCATTGAAAGCATCAACGTATTGAAAGGTTTGAGTGCAACCACCCTTTATGGTGAGTTGGGAAGAAATGGTGTTGTGATGGTAACAACCAAGAATGGTGCTACCAGAAAGAGCAACAAGAAAATGGAAGTTACCCTTACACAATCCGTGTTCGGTAACCAGGTTGCCAACATCCCAGAGTATCAGTACTCTTATGGTGGTGGTTTCGACCAATCTGTTGGCTTTGCCTTCTTCAGTAACTGGGGTGCAAAATTCAAGCCAGATCCAGGTCCGTATGATTCAGTAAACCATCCATACAATACTGCAGCACTTGCAGCTGCCTTCCCTCAGTTCCAAGGACAAAAGGTTGCCTTCAAGCCAACTCGTTACACTGTAAAAAACTTCTTTCGCACCGGCATAATAAAAACGACATCGGTAGGTGTTTCAAGTGGTGATGCAAATGGTTCATTCAATGCAAATTATACTTACATGGATGATGAGGGGTTTACCCCTGGAAACCGTCTTCAAAAGAATACTTTTGGTTTGGGTGGAAATACAAAACTTAGTAACAACCTTACCATCAACGGTACGTTCAACTATGCGATTACAGATTTCAAAGCACCTCCAACCGCTACCGGTTTTGGTTCTAACCCATCTGCATCTTCTGTTTACGGTAACTTATTGTATACTCCGATTGCGGTTGATATGTTGGGATTGCCTTACCAGAATCCTTTGGATGGTTCTTCAATCTATTACCGCCCATCGAACGATATCCAACACCCACTTTGGACAGTTAACAACTCATTCACTGGTCAAAAAGTAAATCGCATCTTCGGTAATTTGTCAGCACGTTATGATCTCGGTAAGAAAATGAATTTGACTTATCGCGTAGGATATGACAACTACAGTGATTATAACTTCTATTCTCAGAACAAAGGTGGTACTGTAGGTGGAAACGATTTCCAGCTCGGATTTCACAGAACTTCCAATGGTTACAATTCCATCTGGGACCATTCATTGTTGTATAACTACCAGACTGATTTGAACAGCGACTGGTCAGTGAACATTGACGCAGGTGTCAACTCACAGGACAGAAGATATGAGCAAAACGGTCAGCAAAGCACACAACAGCTGGTATTTGGATTGTTCGATCACGATAACTTTATCGTCCATGACAACACTGCAGAAGGTGGTGGTCAATTGGACTTTAGATCAAGATTCCTTTCACTTGGTGCATTTGCACAGGGTGTATTCAGCTACAAAGATTACTTTTTTGCAACTGTTGGTGGAAGAAACAGCTGGTCTTCCAATTTGGAAAAAGAAAACCGTTCTATTTTTTACCCATCAGCAGCCTTGTCTTTCCTTCCAACTTCAGCCATTGAAAGTTTGAAGAACAACAAGTATATCAACTACCTCAAAATGCGCGCTGGTTACTCAACAAGTGCAAACTTTGGTTCTCCTTATCAGACCCGTCCAATATTGGCGATTGGAACCAATACATTCGTTGACCGCGCTTCAAACATCTACAACCAAAACAGCATCTCCAACCGTTTGCCAAACCCAAACCTGAGACCTGAGTTGTTGCAAGAAATTGAAGTTGGATTTGAAGGTAAATTCATCAACAACAGAGTAAATGTTGACTTCACTTACTATAACAGAAACTCAAAAGATCAGATCCTTTCACGTGATTTGGATCCTTCAACTGGATTTACAGTAACCTCTATAAACGCAGGCTCCGTTCGCAACAAAGGTATCGAATTGCAATTGGGTTATACTGTTGTAAGAAGCAAAGATTGGAACTGGGAATTGACAGCGAACTACTTCCAGAATAGAAGTAAGGTTAGCTTGCCAACTGATATCAAGCAGATCGTGATCGACGGTTTCTCTAATGAAGGTCTTTTTGCCATCAACGGTCAGCCTCTCGGTATTATCCAGGGTAGCTATGCCTTGAGGGACACTGGTTCAACTGCAGTAAGCGCCAAGCCAACCGGTCAGCGCATCGTTGATGCCAATGGTAACTATATTTCTTCCAACCAACTCGGTATCGTCGGAGATCCTACGCCTGATTTCAAATTGACTGGTATTAGTACATTGAGCTTCAAGGGTATCACATTCCGCATGCAGTGGGATTATACCCAGGGTGGCGATATGTTGGCGTATACTCCTGGTACAGTGGTTGGTCGTGGTTTGACTGCGGATACTGATTTTGATCGTAAGAAGCCATTGATCCTTCCTGGTGTTGGAAGGGATGGTAATCCAAACACTGTTCAGATCAGCGCCAGCCAGGCTTATTTCAATAACCTGAGTGGATTCTTTGGTACTGCTGATATAATCACTTTTGATGCTACATGCATTCGCTTGAGAGAAACTTCTCTCTCTTATTCACTGCCTACAAGCATGTTGAGCAAGACGCCATTTGGTTCATTGTCTTTGACATTCTCTGGACAAAACCTATTCTACAACGCACCTAACTTCCCTAAGTATGTAAGATTCGATCCAGAAACTTCTTCTTTGGGTGTTAGCAATGTACGCGGACTCGAATACTTATCAGGTCCTACTTCGAAGCGTTTTGGAGCAAGCATAAGGGTTACTTTCTAATCTTAAAAACAGAAGACTATGACACTTAAGAAAATATCACTTATCGTACTCACCGTCGCTTCGCTGATGGGATGTACCAAAACACTAGATGAGTTGTTGGTCAATCCTAACGGACCAACTCCAGCTAGTGCCAACTCGGATCTCTACCTCCCAGTGGTCCAAAACAGTTTTGTGGGAGTTTTCAATACTGCTTCTTCCTACGGAATGTCACTTACACGTATGGTAGTATGGTACGGGCCAACATATAACCAAGCCTACTCACCTCAGGATTTTGATGGTGTTTGGAGCACTGCTTACACAGGTCTTTTCAAACACGCCAATACATTGATACCTGTTGCTCAGAAAGAGAAAAAATGGGTTCAAGTGGGTATGGCGAAATTGATGAAGGCTTATGCTATGATGACCTTGGTTGACATGTTCGGAGATGTACCTTATACCGAGGCCAACCTTGGTTTGGATCAAACAAATCCGGCACTCAGCAAAGGATCTGATGTATATGCAGCTGCCATCAAGTTGTTGCAAGAGGTCAGCGATACGCTCGACCTGGTTGCAACTGGAAGATTGGCCCATGGACCATATCCTGGTTTTTATGACAACTTCTACGGTGCATCCAATGCCACAGGTGCTGGTCGCTGGGCAACTGCAGCCAAGTTGATGTTGATCAGAGCATACATGACTACTCGCAGGGTTGACAACGGTGCAAAAGCAAAAATTGAAACACTTTTGGCAAACGCCAACGTAATTGCATCTCTTTCTGGAACTGCAGCTGACTTTGAATTCAAATATTCAAAAAACCAGGCAAACCCGAACAGCCGTCACCCACGTTACAATGGTAACTACAACGGTAATGGTACTACTACAGGTAGTGCCGGTGATTATATTGGAACTCATTGGTTGTATGCATTAGCTTCAGAAAAAGGCAACTTCAGCAATACATTTGCCAATGATAAGTCCGATCCCAGAACACGCTTTTATCTTTACCGACAGCAAACTAATCAGGCCAATGTAACTTCTCAATCTGTATCGTGTATAGTATCGGCAGCTCCTGGCCATTATACTGCATCAATGCCATACTGTTTGTTAGGTTTTGCCGGTTTCTGGGGAAGAGATCATGGAGACAACTCCGGTATTCCTCCAGACGGTAACCTCAGAACTACATGGGGTATCTATCCTGCCGGTGGTGAAATGGATCTTTCACAAGGTAGCAGGGTATCTCTGAACCGCGGTGGTCTGGGTGCCGGTATCCAACCCATTTGGCAGTCTTCATTCACAGAATTCCTCAGAGCAGAAGCGGTACTCACGTTAGGAGTTGCAGGAAGCGCAAGGTCATTCTTGGAGGCTGGTGTAAGAAAATCAATCGCGAAAGTAATTGGATTTCCTGCATCCATTGGTTACTCAAATGCTGGTTTGGCTGCTGTAACACCAACAACAGCAATGATCGATGGATATGTTAAAAAGGTACTGGACGCTTACGATGCAGCTGCAACTGACAACGAAAGGCTGAACATCGTAATGAAAGAATGGTATATTGCTCTTTGGGGTAATGGTGCTGATGCACACAACAACTACCGTCGTACTGGAATGCCAAACAATCTTCAGTTCCCTAAGTTGTTGGCGAGTGGTCCTTATAACAGATCATTCTATTATCCTTCTGTTTATATCAACTTAAACAAAAACGCGGCAGCTCAGAACGCAATCGACAAGAAAGTATTCTGGGATACCAATCCAGCCGTTTTAAGATAACCTCATAAACTATTAAGACATGCGAAAAATATTATCAACACTAACTTTGATGCTCGCCTTGGTGGTTGCAATGAGTTCTTGCCAGAAGGGTGAGGTTGTACAAGATGTCAACTCACTTGGTACAGGTTCTTATGTAACCCTCACTAAAGCCGGCAACTTAAACGTGGATGCAACCAATTTGGCTGCTACGGTTTCAATCGAGGTAGCAGAGTATGGTTCTTCCCAAGATAAAATAATCTTGTACGTTACAAAGGGAAATACCTCTCTAAATCGCGCTACTTGGAAAAAAATCAAGGAAGTGCCTATCAACGGTGGCAACTACACCTTGGTAGTATCTGGAAATGAAATTAAAACTGCAATTGGTGCCAATCCGGCTCCTGGCGATCAGTTCACAATCTACAACCAGATTGTTACCAAAGACGGCAGAACATTTGACGTGGCAAATACTGGTTCTGATTTTGCAGGTTTGCCTGCATATAACATGGCATTGACCTGGAAAGCAACCGTAGTTTGTCCATTTGTTCCAGCAGCAGCTGCCGGTACATATGAAATCACTGCAGATAACTGGGATGGTGCTGTTGGTGAAGTGGTTGATGTTACTGCAACATCTAACTCAGCTAAACTTACCTATGCATTTCCATATGCTGAGCCTCCTGGAGTTAATCCATTGGTTTTAACCATTACTCCAACATCTGGTGCAACAGTTGTTGCAAAGCAAACCTATGGTAGCTATGGACCAGGTTTCCAAAACTTTACAGCAGAAGGATCTGGTTTCTTCTTTTCTTGTACTGGTCAGATTACTTTGACTCTGACACACCTCTCTGGAACTGGTACCAACTACGGCACATATCCACTGAGACTCAAGAAGATTTCTTAGTCGAAAGATTCATATAGTGAAGAAGGCCATCAAATTTGATGGCCTTCTTTGTTTATAACAAATGATTCTAAAATTATTTATCCGGAAGTCGAAGTATCTCTATGTTGGTATAATGGAAGCTACAAACGGATTTCTTCTCCATTTGCATCGAAGAAATGAAACTCAGTGAGATGATAGGTGGTATCTTCCACGATATGGAGTTTTATCTTATATCTCCAATACCATCTGCGTTTGATGGAGATGAACCCCTTGGTTAAATAAGCATACAGAATTGGATGCACCATTACCTGGAGCGACTTGTGCTTTTGCTCGCAGAGGTAACTGATGTTCTTTTCGATTTCATCTTCCAATACGAGTGTTGAAGAGATTTTACCGGTTCCCTGACAAGACGGGCATTGCTCCTGTGTATTGATGCTCATTTCCGGTTTCATGCGCTGACGGGTCAACTGCATGAGTCCAAATTTTGAAATGGCCAGCACCGCATGCTTTGCCCTGTCTGTCTTCATCAACTGCTCCATGGCTTCATGCAGCTTCTTCTTGTTCTCCGGCAGCCTCATGTCAATAAAATCAACTACAATGATGCCTCCAATATCTCTGAGTCGCAATTGCCTTGCAATCTCCTCTGCAGCCTCCAGGTTGGTTTGCAGGGCATTCTCTTCCTGGTTATTGCTGACGCTCTTGTAACCACTGTTGACGTCGATTACATGCAAGGCTTCGGTATGCTCGATGATCAGGTATGCCCCACTGGGAAGGTTGACGGTTTTTCCGAATCCACCTTTGACTTGCTTCGTTACACCTGTATGGTCAAATACCGATCCGCTTCCATTGTAGAAACTGACAATATTGACTTTATCCTGGGCAATTTTCTGTATGTATGATTTTATTTCTGCAAACAATTGTTTATCATCCACTACAATTTTGTTGAAATCTGCATTCAACAGATCACGCAAAATGCTGGTAGCCTTGGTTTGTTCACTTAGTATTTTTTGTGGAGCTACTGCAGCACTTAAATTTTGCTGGATCGCTTTCCATTTTGCGAAAAGCATGTTGAGATCCTCGTGCAATTCAGCGGTATTTTTTCCTTCAGCAGCAGTCCTTACGATGACACCAAAATTTTTGGGTTTGATGGCTTCGATGATTTTTTGGAGTCTTTTTCTTTCCTCACCAGAATGTATCTTCCTTGAAATGGCAATGACATCATTGAAGGGAGTGATGACCACAAATCTTCCAGGCAGCGATATTTCACAGCTCAGCCTTGGACCCTTTGCAGCAATGGGTTCTTTCAGGATCTGAACTAGGACGTTCGGTTTTTGTCCGAGGACTTCGTTGATCTTTCCTGTTTTTACAATTTCAGGTTCTACATTAAATGTTGAGAAGTCCTGCTGACTCTGTATGGGTGTATTGATGGAAAGTTGTGTGAATTTCAGCAATGATTTGGCATAGGGACTCAAATCGGTATAATGCAAAAAGGCATCTTTTTCAAATCCAACATCTACAAATGCTGCATTGAGTCCGGGTATCAGCTTCTTTACTTTACCCAAATACAAATCCCCTAAAGCAAAACTGGCGTCTGCTTTTTCCTGATGCAGTTCAACCAGCTTTCTGTCTTCCAACAAGGCTATTTCTACACCTTGTGCAGATGTATGTATGACGAGTTCCTTATTCAATGGTGAATAAAATAAAATTTGTCACGGATATCAACATTTGAAGCAGTTTGCTTCTGAGCCGATAGAATGAAAAATAAAGGTGGGGGATTATTTCTTACCCTTCTTGTGACGGTTTTTTCTCAACCTCTTTTTGCGTTTGTGGGTTGCGATCTTATGACGTTTTCTTTTTTTACCGCAAGGCATGTTCAATAAGTTTAATTGTTATTAATTATTTTAATGAGTTTATTTTTTCTTCCAATGCTTTCACCAAGTCCGGATTCCTCACTTTTGTCAGTCCCCTTTCATACCAAGTCCTCGCCTCTTTTTTCTTTCCGTCCCGCTCATACACTTCGGCAAGCAAAAAGATCGATTCGGTATTTTCGGGATCCAGTGCAATCACTTGCTTGAAACGTTCGATGGCTTTGTCGTTCTGGCCGGAGATCATTCCACCGTATCCCAACATGAATTGGGCGAATACGTTGTTAGGATCTTTTTCAACCACTTTTCTGATGTTCATGATGCCTTCCATGGGGGCACCCTCTGCACCAAAAAAGAAAGTACTTCCTTGTCCCACGACGGTCGAATCATTGTTTGGATTCAGTTCGAGTGACTTTTTAAAGAGCTGGTTTGCCTGATTGGCCATCCAAGATTTGAGTGCAGGATCTGGAATACCCCTGAGCTCCTCCAACATTGAATGGGCGGCAAAGTTCAGGCTTTTTTCAGAATTCTCCAATTTAGCTTTCTCTCCCAGGTAATAGATATAGGGAGTAAATGCACGGGCACTGTCCCGCCAAAAATCAGAAAGCGCCTGAAAATTTTGTTGTTTTTGGGTAAGAAGATCGCCTCTGCTGATTGCATCTTCCAGGGAGGTGAGGTAAGCGGATTGGCTGGGAGTCAACTCTTTTTTGAGGGTTGACATGTATGCGTTGAAATCAAAGTTGGCATTGGTAGCAGGTTTAGATGCTTCAGCAGCTGCATGATCATGGTCATGAGAAGGAGTGAACCTGCCGAACACGAACAATGAAAACAATAAAACCGATCCTGCGGCAACGAGATACCATTGCTGTTTTCTGAGCATTCAATAAAATTTTGTGCAAAGGTAGGTGCTAGTTCATTTCATCTGAACCTTCATCCTTGATTACAGTGTCGATTCCGAGTTTTTTAACTTCTTGCATGAACTCCTTGGCTGGCTTGAAGGCCGGGATAAAATGTTCAGGAATCTGCACTGCTGTATTGCGTTTGATGTTTCTGCCGATTTTAGCAGCACGCTTTTTGGTAATGAAGGATCCGAATCCCCTTACATAAATGTTTTCACCTTTTGCAAGAGAAGCTTTGATTTCCTTAAACATGGTTTCAAGTGTAACCAATACGTCCACCTTGGGTATATTGGTCTTCTCGGATATCTTGTTAATTAGATCAGCTTTTCTCATAATCTAAATTAGTTTTGGCTTGGTTGAATTAATTTTGGTTGGCAGTTCAAAACCCATTCATTATCAACTCATAACGATGCATCTTGCTATCTGCTTCTTAAAGTTGGGTATTTTTTTTCTTTTTACCAAAAAAATTGACATATAAGTGATTGAAAAACAGTTCAAAACGTGGTTTCGGAGGTCATTATTGGACTGGAACAGAAACAAAAATGACCGAAAAATGCCTTGGAAGGGTATCAAAGACCCTTACAAGATCTGGCTCAGTGAAATCATGCTCCAACAGACCAGGGTAGAGCAGGGAATGGGTTACTATAACAGGTTTATCAAGGCGTTTCCTACCGTCAGGAATTTAGCACAAGCTTATGAAAATGAAGTGTTTAAGCTTTGGGAGGGACTCGGATATTATTCCCGTTGCCGTAATTTGATCGCAACAGCTCAGAGAGTCAGTTTTGAGCTAAATGAGAGGTTTCCTGAGACCCGCGAGGGACTATTATCCCTCAAAGGAGTAGGTCCCTATACAGCCGCTGCCATTGGGTCATTCGCTTTTGGACTCCCCCTGGCTGTGGTGGATGGAAATGTGATGCGGGTGCTGAGCAGGGTACTGGGTATCAAGGAGCCGATCGACCTGCCTATTGTCAGGAAAAAAATGGAAATGCTTGCGGGCGAACTGCTGGACAATAAGAATCCTGCTGTCTACAACCAAGCCATCATGGATTTTGGCGCAGTTGTTTGTAAACCCCAACAACCTGATTGCGGCCAATGCCCATTTCACCGAAAATGTTTCGCATACCAACATGAACTACAAGCATCACTTCCTGCAAATTCAAAAAAAGTTAAAAGCCGGGAGCGGTTTATGTATTATTTGATATTGGAGCATGGGGGAAAACAATTGCTGAGAAAAAGAATGGGAAATGATATTTGGAAGGGATTATACGAATTTGTGCTGATGGAAAAGGACGAGCCGCAGGAGTTGAAAATGTTGAAGAGACTTTCCAGCTGGGGAATTCCCTCTTCGGGTATCCAACAGCAGGTCGTGGAGATTTCAGAGGAAATTGTGCACCAGCTTACCCATCAAAAAATCAGGTGCCAATTGATACATATCAAAATTGATCAAGCGATTAGCCTGGATGGTTATGCATGGCATAAAAAAAATGCCATCCGTCAATTTCCTTTTCCAAGATTGCTTACCAGATATCTTGGTTGGTAAATCAACGGATCCATCATTTTCCTTTTATGTATTTTTGATGTGATGATCATCCTTACCATTCTGCTCCTGGCTTCTGTCTTGATGCTTTTCATGAATGCCGGTGCTGAAATTGCATTTTTCTCACTTGGATACAAAGACCTTGGTAACTTGAAGTCCAAGCAATACCCTGCCGCAGAGCGGATTGTTCAGTTGCTGCGAGAGCCCCGCCTATTGCTTTCTTCCTTGTTGGTTGGAAATATTGTTTTCAGGTTGCTCATCATCCTGCTTTGTAATTATCTCATCACCGAGCAATCCTTTCCCGGATTTTCGGAATCGATCCTGTTTGTTTTCAGGTTGGTCTCAGCCATTGTAGTGCTGATACTCTTTGGTGAACTGCTGCCCAAAGTTTGGGCATCCAACAACAATGTTCGCTTTGCATTCTATTCCTCCTTTTTTGTTTGGATGAATTTTTTGATGTTCAGAAGAATCGGCAAGTGGATGGATGGAATTTCAGAGAGAGTTGAAAATGCTTTGGGGAAGCATGATGATATGCAATCCAGACTGGAACAGATCGATCAGGTAATCAGCCACGGTACCGAAGAAGGAACTTCTGAAGAAGAAAAAAACCTGCTCAAGGGGATTGCCCAATTTGGAAATGTTACTGTGCGAAGGGCAATGAAAAGCCGATTGGATGTACAAGGAATAGAAGAGGGGACAAGCTTTACTGAACTCAAGCGCAAAGTTGAAGAGCAACAGTATTCAAGATTTCCTGTTTACAAAGAGAGTCTGGATCAGATATCGGGCATCATCCATTCGAAAGATTTGTTGCCCCATCTTGACAAAGGAAATGAATTTGATTGGAAATCATTGATGAGATCTGCCTTTTTCATACATGAACAAATGTTGGTGGAAGACCTCTTAAGAGCATTTCAGTCAAAGCGAACCCATATTGCCATTGTGGTGGATGAATTTGGAGGAACAGATGGCATCATCACATTAGAAGATATCTTAGAAGAAATTGTAGGTGAAATCAGAGATGAATACGATGACGAAGAATCAGTCAATATCCGTGTTGATGAGTTCAACTATATATTCGAAGGCAAAATCATGATCAATGAAGCATGCAAGATCATGCAGCTGCCCAACAGGGTATTTGATCCCATCAGAGGGGAGAGTGAAACCATCGCTGGACTGGTACTTGAATTGGCGGGTGAGATTCCCAAAGTCAACCAAGTGTTGGTGGCACATGATTTTACATTCACTGTGTTGGAAGTTGCGATGAACCGCATACAAAAAGTAAAGATCACCATCTCCATCCAGCCAAATTGAGGCATGCGAATCAACATCATTTATATCTTATTTATTTTTCTGTTGGCTGTTTCCTGCAACAGTGCATTTACGCCCAAGCCGAAGGGGTATTTTAAGATTGACTTTCCTCAGAGAGGGTATCAAACCTTCAGTGAACCTGGATTCCCTTACAGTTTTGAGTATCCTGTATATGCAACGGTAACCAAGGAGATAGATTCAAGCGGACAACAGCCTTATTGGCTGAATATTGAATTCAAAGATTTTGCTGGAAGAATTTACCTGAGTTATAAATCCATCAACGGATATTCCGTATACAAAGTCAAATCTGGCGATGTTTGCCGGGATTCTTTGGCGAAGAACAGTTTTGAGAGATTGCGGGATGAGGCATTCAGCCTCACATACAAACATACCATCAAGGCTTCTGGAATCGTTGATTCATTTTTCAATCCCGCGAAAGGATATGCTGGCATGTATTTTTATGTGGAGGGCAATGCAGCAACCTCCAAACAGTTTTTTATCACAGATTCAGTAAAACATTTTCTGCGGGGAGCGCTTTATTTTGACGCTACTCCTAATCAGGACTCTCTAGGTGTGGTCAGTGAATTTCTGGATGCAGATGTCAAACACCTGATCAATACGCTCAAATGGAAATAGTGGCGGATACGCTTCTCATTTCCCTGATGATTTCATCATTGCAAAGATTTCCGATGCTCCCTTCGTGAGTGTGTTTCAGTTCTTTTTCCTGGTCAAATTGAAAACTTCCTTCATTTATCATGTTTCCAACTTTCACATAGGCATCGCGGAAGGAGAGTCCCGCGTTTACCAGCTCGTTGACCTTTTCAACACTAAAGAGGTATGCGTATTTTTTATCCTTTAAAATATCTTGATTTACGGAGATCTCTTTCAGCATCAGCTGCATCATTTGCAAACAGCTTTTGAGCGTTTCAATGGCTGGGAAAATAATTTCCTTGGTCAACTGCATTTCTCTGTGGTAACCCGATGGCAAATTATTGATGAGCAGTGTCAATTCATTTGGAGTAGACTGTATACGATTACATTTCCCTCTGATCAGTTCAAAAACATCTGGATTCTTTTTGTGCGGCATGATGCTGCTTCCTGTTGTCAGTTCATCTGGAAAAGAGATGAAGCCGAAATTTTGGTTGACATACAAGCAGCAGTCCATCGCAAGTTTGCCAAGGGTGGATGCCACAGACGATATCGCATAAGCAGTGAGCTTCTCTGTTTTCCCTCTGCTCATTTGTGCATATACTGAATTATAATTGAGTGTCTTGAAATGTAAAAGTTCTGTAGTTCTTTTTCTGTTCAAAGGGAAAGACGAGCCATAGCCGGCGCCACTGCCCAAGGGATTCTTATTGGCAACTTGAAATGCAGCAGATAAAAATTCCATATCATCCACCAGGCTCTCAGCATATGCAGCCAGCCATAATCCTACTGAAGAGGGCATGGCAATTTGAAGATGTGTATATCCTGGAATCAGATCATTTTTATGTTGATTGCTTTTTTCAATCAGGAGATCAAAAAGTTTGATGACCTCTTCTTTGATTTCCACGATGGATGAACGCAGGTATAATTTGATATCAAGAGCAACCTGGTCATTTCTGCTCCTGCCGGTATGGATCATTTTACCAGCTTCTCCTATTTTTTCTGTGAGCATCCATTCAATTTGAGAGTGGATGTCTTCCATGTTCTCTGCAATACTGAAATCCCCGCTTTTTATTTTTTCATGGATCGATTGAAGTTCCCTGACAGCCTTGTTCACATCTTCCGCTTTCATCAATCCTTGTTCACCCAACATGGTGACATGTGCTATAGAACCCTCCACATCGAATCTTGCAAGCAGGAGATCGAAGTCCCTGTCATTCCCCACAGTAAATCTTTCAATTAGTTCTGATGTGGTAGTATTGTCTTTTTTCCAGAGTTTCATATTAGTTGATTATGGGAGATTGAAATGAGCTGCTGTTCTTTCGATCAGTTTGATCAGCAGGTCAATGCCTTGTTCAATTTCATATATATAAATATACTCATCTGCAGTGTGACTTCTAGCGGAATCACCCGGACCGATTTTCAGCGCCGGGAAATGCATCAGCGCTTTGTCGCTTGTAGTCGGAGATCCGTAGTGGTCCAGTCCAAGTTCCTTTCCTGCCAATACAATCGGATGATCCAAGGGGATCAAGGTTGACCTCAATCTGAAACTGCGCGGACTGAGTTCGCTGGTTACAATCGATTGCAATTCTTGCATTACCTCATCAAAGGTATACAGCTCATTTACACGGACGTCTACTACAAATCTGCATTGTGCGGGAATCACATTGTGGGCCTTGTTGTCTGTTTCTATGACGGTGACTTTTGCTGTGGTTTTTCCGGTGAGCTCAGAAAGTTTTTCAAAAAAATGTTGTTGTATGGCTTGTATATCTTTCAATGCAATTCCAATCGCATTGGTGCCTTCCTCTCTCGCTGCATGTCCGGCAATTCCCCTTGCCACTCCATCCAATACCAGCAATCCTCTTTCTGCAACTGCCATTTGCATCTTGGTGGGTTCGCCGACAAGTGCACCGATGATTGGACTATCTTTTAAATTTGCTTTGAATGTTTGATCGTTGAGTAACAGTTCAACACCATGCTTTCCAGATATTTCCTCTTCTGCAGTTGCTGCTATGATCAAATTAAACGGCAGATTTTCTGCATCGTAAAAATGTAAAAATGTGGCGATCAGTGCGACCAGCGGTCCGCCTGCATCATTGCTGCCGAGTCCGATTATTTTTCCATCCTGCTCAACAGCTGTAAAAGGATCGCTTGTATAATCCTTTGCAGGTTTCACCGTATCATGATGTGAATTCAGGAGAATAGATGGTTTGGAAGGATCAAAATATTTGTTCAATGCATACACATTGTGCAAGAGTCTGTTTACGGGGATCTTTTGTTGGTTGAATGTATTCTCAATCAGATCGGCGACTTCTTTCTCCTCCTTGCTGAAGGAAGGAATAGCTATCATTTTTTTGAGCAATGTGATCGCGTTCTCTTTGATATGTTGTTCAATTGACATCATACATGTTATCTGATGGTTGTTCCGCTCTTGCCTTCAATCAGATTGGCAAGCTCCAATGCATCGCCGATGATGACTTTGGAAACGCCTGCTTCTATGGCTGCAAAGGCATTCTCCAGCTTGGGAATCATACCAGCAAAAATAGATTGATCTTCTTTCATCTGCTTGAACATGGAGGCATCCATTTGGGCAATCACCGAACCCTCGTCGCTCACATCTCTCATGACACCCTTTTTTTCGAATGAATAAATAAGGGAGGTTGAATAATGGAGAGACATGGCTTTCGCAAGTTCCTGTGCAATGGTATCTGCATTCGTATTCAATAATTGTCCACCTGGATCCTGTGTAATAGGTGCCACCACTATACTGATCCCTTGGTAAAGCAAGGCCATCAGTGCTCCGGTATTGACCTGATCTATGTCGCCCACAAATCCAAAATCAACATCAGCGTGTTTTCTTTTGTGTGCGAGAATGGTTTGCGCATCTGCGCCACTCATTCCCATGGAGATGCAACCTCTGGCATTGAGTTTGGCTACAATATCTTTGTTGATCCATCCAGCATATACCATGGTTACAATCTTCAAAGTTTCTGCATCCGTAACCCTGCGTCCATCGATCATATGTTGGGGAATCGATAGGGAGGAAGCCAGTTTGGTTGCCAGTTTCCCTCCACCGTGCACAAGTATTTTTTTTCCTTGTATGCTTGAAAATGCATAGAGGAAGTTGCTTAATTTCTCTGCGTCATCTATGATATTGCCACCAACCTTAACAATGTAGAGTGTTTCCATAAGTTATGTATTAGTGGCTTTGAGCATTGAGGCGATCACCGACTGTGCCGCCCAAACTCTGTTTGCAGCCTGTTTGATGACAAGACTGTTTGTGCTGTCCAAAATCTCATCAGAAAGTTCAACATTTCTTCTCACAGGAAGGCAATGCATTGCCTTTGCCTGATTGGTCAGCTGCATTTTTTTATTGTTAAGCATCCATTCTCCGTCATAGGCAGGCATGGTTCCGTAATCCTGATAGGCACTCCAGTTTTTGATGTATATGAAATCAGCATCCTTGATGGCCGCATCCTGATCATGCATGATGGTTGCCCCTTGGGTGAAAGATGGATCCAGTTCATACCCTTTTGGATGGGCAATAACAAAGTCAGCTGCTCCCCATGCATTGACCCATTGTGCAAAACTGTTCGCTACGCATTGAGGCAGGGGCTTTACATGTGGAGCCCAACTCAGAACTATTTTAGGTTTTGAAGCTACAGGCTTTTGTGGCATGTTTTCTTGAATGGTGATCAAATCTGCAAGGCTCTGCAATGGATGCAGTGTGGCGCTTTCCAAGCTGATTACAGGAATTCCTGCATATTTAATAAACTGATGCATGATATGCTCACTGTAATCTGCTTCACGGTCTTTGAGTCCGGGGAAAGTTCTCACTGCAAGCAGGTCAAAATAATTCCCCATGATAGGAGCGGCATCTTTTACATGTTCAACTGTAGTGCCATTCATGATCGCTCCATCTGCAAATTCAAGTGCCCAACCTTCATTGCCAACATTGAAAACAACTGTTTCCATTCCCAATTGTTGTGCAGCAACCTGTGTGCTCAAACGTGTCCGCATGCTCGGATTCATGAACAGACAGCCCAGTTTCTTGTGCTTGCCCAATGTTTCATCTTTCCAGGGACTCGCTTTGTAGTCCAATGCTGATTGTATCAGTGATGGAATGTCTTGAACATCTTGTGCATAAAAGAATTGTTTCATGATGATTTAATCTTGATAATGTTCAATGGCATTTTTCAATTGATGTATAAAGTATGCTGCGTCTTCCATGGTGATTGCCAGTGATGGCAAAAGGCGAATCACGTTTGGTTTTGCTTCTCCCGTAAATATTTTGTGTTTGAATAGCATGTGTTTTTTGAGATTTTTCAGGTGTTCGGGTACATCAAAACCAATCATGAGTCCCCTTCCTCTTACTCCACTGATTGCTTCGATGGATGTTAAAGATGCAGTTAAAAATTCACCCACTTCGCTGGCATGATGAATGAGGTTTTCTTTCTCAATGACTTCCAATACGGCAAGGGCTGCAGCACATGCCAGATGGTTGCCGCCGAAGGTAGTTCCCAGCATCCCGTGTTTTGCTTTGAGCTTTGGCGAGATGATGATGCCTCCTAAAGGAAATCCATTTCCCATTCCTTTTGCCATGGAGTAGATATCGGCTTCAACGCCTGCAAAATCATGACTGAAAAATTTCCCCGATCTGCCATAACCACATTGTACGCTGTCTGCGATATAAACGGCTCCATACTGATCGCAGTTTTTTCTGATGGATAACAGAAAATCATTGCTGGCTACATGGATACCGCCCACTCCTTGTATACCTTCAACAATTACTGCTGCAATTTCATTTCCATATTGTTTAAATGCATCTTCTAATGCCTGGATATCATTGAAGGGAAGGAACATTGCATGTTCGGTTTGGTTGACAGGCGCAACGATGGAAGGGTTATCGGTTACTGCTACTGCCAAAGAAGTTCTTCCGTGAAAAGCCTTGCTGAAGGAGATGATTTTTTTTCTGCCAGTATGAAAGGATGCCAACTTGAGTGCATTCTCATTGGCTTCAGCGCCTGAGTTGCATAAAAACAGTTGGTAATCTTTTTTTCCCGAGATCTCACCCAGCTTCTGTGCAAGTTCTTCCTGAATGGGGATTTTGATGGAGTTGGAGTAGAAGGCGATCTTTTTAAGTTGACTTTCAATGCGCTCTACCCAATACGGGTGGGTATGTCCGATGCTGATGACTGCATGGCCACCGTATAGATCCAAATATTCGTTTTGTTTTTCATCCCATACCCTAGATCCTTTTGCATGGGTGATTTGAATGTCATTGATTGGATATACGTCGAATAGTTTCATTGCAGTGGATTAAAAAGCGATTGATTTGAGATGAAGGCCAGTTGTCTGATCCAATCCAAATACAATATTCATGTTTTGAACAGCTTGTCCGCTTGCACCTTTCAAGAGATTATCAATAGCACTGTGCACGACGAGTTTGTCTCCTTGTTTTTCAAGAAATATCAGTGCCTTGTTGGTATTCACCACTTGTTTCAGTGAGATCTGTTTATCAGAAACAATGGTAAAGGGATGTTGCTGATAGTATGATTCATAAATGGAGTTGGCCTCTTTCACATTCAGTTTGCATGCAAGGGTGGATGAAACGAAGATGCCCCTTGTAAAATCTCCCCGCCATGGCACAAAATTGACTGATGCCTTTGATGCATTCAGTTGATGCAGCGATTGGTGGATCTCACCCAGGTGTTGATGGATAAGGGTTTTGTAAGCCTGAATATTGTTGGCTCTCCAAGAAAAATGAGAAGTAGCAGAGAGTGATTGTCCTGCTCCTGTAGATCCGGTGATGCCGGTTGTATAAACTTCCTGTAGCAATCCCTTTTCTGCCAACGGCAAGAGTCCCAGTTGAATAGCTGTTGCGAAGCAGCCCGGATTGGCAATGTTTTCGGCTGATTGAATTTGTTCAACATTCAATTCAGGGAGTCCATATACAAATGTTCTTGTTCCTTGTATTGCATATTCTTTCAGCCTGAAATCATTTGTGAGATCAATGATGTTGATTTGTTTGGGGATATTGTTTTCCTGAAGAAATTTCATGGACTCACCATGTCCAAGGCAGAGAAACAGCACATCGATGTCCTGGTTCCATTTATCCGTAAAGCACAATTCAGTAGCGCCTATCAAATCTTCATGAACATGGTATAGTTTATTGCCTGCATTGCTTTTACTGTGTACAAAAGAAATCTCAGCACAAGGATGTCCCATCAAGAGACGTATCAGTTCACCGCCAGTATAACCAGCTCCGCCAATGATGCCTGTCCTGATGGTTTTTTTCATGATGACTGTTTTTTGTTTTCCTGTTGAATGGCATTCCAAATGATTGTTTGGTTGCCGAATATTTTGCTGAAACCTCTTACATCCTCGCCTTTAAATCCAGCGTTCATTTCACCATATTTTCCAAACTTGCTGTTCATCAAATCATACGGCGATGCTATGCCGCTGATGTGAAATCTGTAGGGCATTAACTGTACAAATACTTTTCCAGAAACATTTTCTTGTGAATGTTGTAAGAAGGATTCAATGTCGCGCATGACCGGATCAAGGATTTGACCTTCGTGCAGCCAGTTTCCATAGAACTGTGACAAAGTATCTTTCCATTGCAACTGCCATTTGGTGAGCACATGTTTTTCAAGTGCATGGTGTGCTTTCAAAATCACCATTGGTGCTGCCGCTTCAAAACCAACCCTGCCTTTGATTCCAATGATGGTATCTCCAACATGGATATCTCTTCCGATGGCAAATGGACCAGCAATCTTCTGCAGATATTGGATAGCAGCGGAGGGATGTTGAAATTGTTCAGCGTTGACTGCCATCAATTCACCTTTTTCAAATGTCAGCACAACTTCTTCTGCATCATGATTTGTGAGCTGGGTCGGCCAAGCAGATTCAGGCAACATTCCTTTTGATGAGAGTGTTTCCTTTCCTCCAACACTTGTCCCCCAGAGTCCCTTGTTGATAGAGTACATGGTTTTTTCTGTGTTCATCTCAACTCCTTTTTTCTGTAGGTAGTTGATTTCTTCTTCACGGCTTAGTTTCAAGTCACGTATCGGTGTGATGATTTCAACGCCTGGTATCATGATATGAAAAACCATGTCGAATCGAACTTGATCATTCCCCGCACCGGTACTGCCGTGTGCCACGGCATTTGCTTCTAATTTTTGAACATGCTCTGCAATGTGAATGGCCTGACTGAGTCTTTCTGCGCTCACACTCAGGGGATAGGTATTGTTTTTCAATACATTTCCGAAAATCAAATATTTGATGATGCGGTCATAGTACGATTCAACAGCATTGACTGTGGTATGGGTAGCTACTCCCAGATGATATGCGTGTGCTTCAATGTTTTTCAGTTCTTCCTCACTGAATCCGCCGGTATTCACAATGATGCTGTGTACCTCATATCCTTTTTCTTCAGAAAGGTATTTTACACAAAATGTTGTGTCCAACCCTCCGCTGAATCCAAGTACAATTTTCTTTGACATGGTCTTTTGATTATAAGTTCAGTAATGAGAGCAGTACACCTACAATTGATTTGCTGTTGCTGTCTTTTTTGGTGAATGCTCTCAGAAAATTCAATTGTTTGAAGCTGAACAACCTCTCAAATCCTTTTTTATTCTCTTCGAAATATTTGGTTGTTTCCTCCGTCGTATAATGATCTTTTGGATCATATAGCATGGCAGTGCACATGCAATTTTTTCTTTCCTTGCTCATCAGGATTTCATAGTTGACACAACTTTTGCATCCAGCCCAAAAATCTTCATCCTGTGTGAGTTCTGAATAAGTGACTGGTTCGTAACCCAGTTCAGAATTGATTTTCATTACAGCCAGCCCCGTAGTGAGTCCGAATATTTTCGCATGCGGGTAAGTTGTTCTGCTCAGTTCAAAAATTTTCTTTTTGATCAACTTGGCGAGTCCTCCTTTTCTAAAATCGGGATGAACTATCAACCCTGAATTTGCAACATATTCTCCGTGGCTCCAGGTTTCAATATAACAGAAGCCAGCCCATATTCCCTCTGCGGTGGTAGCAATCACTGCTTTGCCCTCGCTCATTTTTTTCATCACGTATTCGGGACTCCTTTTGGCGATGCCTGTTCCGCGGGCTTTTGCAGATTCCGCCATTTCTTTGCAGATGGCATCTGCAAATTTGAAATCTGTTTCACTCGCGATGTATATATTGAAAGATGTTGGTTCCATTTTGAAAGGGTGTATTGAAATGAATGAATCTTGTATCCAGATCTTGTTGATCTTGGATGCAGCTTATCGAATCAATCGGTGCTGAAAGTGGTGAGTATCAACGTCGTACCAAAAATGGAATTGGTCGGCGTAAAAAAACTGTTGCGCAAGGCACAGTAAAAACCCAACGCGTGGAAGCGGTGTGAGCCGTTTCTGCTATTGTTGAAAGGGTTAGGTTTTTTTTCATTTTTCTTTGTCTGATTTTTCGGCAAAAATTGTTCAATGCAAATAAACAGATTTTTCCTGAAAATGCCCTCAATATGTCTGAATACTTTCTGTGATCAGTGAGGATTTGCGAGGGTTGAACCGGAGTGAACTGCTTCAGCCATTTCTCGGATAAGGCGGGCATCTTTTTCAATGGCATTTCCAACCACAATGATGTCGGCACCTGCTTTGCAGTTTTTGTAAGCTTTTTCAGGATCTGTGATACCACCTCCAATAATCAGAGGAATGTTGATATGGGAGGATACAGCTTGTATCATGGATTCTTTGATGGCAACTTTTGCTCCACTACCTGCATCCATGTATAGCAGTTTGAGTCCCAGCATCTCACCAGCGAGTGCCGTGCAGAGAGCAATTTCATTTTTGTCACTTGGTATCGGACTGGCATTGCTGATATAAGAGACAGTGGTGGGTGCACCACCATCGATCAACATGTAACCTGTGGGGATCACTTCGAGTCCGCTTTTTCTGACAGCAGGTGCAGATATCACATGTTGTCCGATGAGCAGTTCTGGATTTCTGCCTGATATCAAAGAGAGGTAAAGTAGTGCATCTGCATAAGGTGTGATTTGCGAGGGACTGCCGGGAAACAGCAGCACCGGAATATCACATGAAGATTTGATGTGTTGCACAAGATCTTCAAGATGGTCACTGACCACCAGGCTTCCCCCAACGAATATAAAATCAACATGTGCCTTGGTGCAAAGAGAGATCAGTTCATCTGCTTTTTTCAAAGATGTTTTATCTGGATCAACAAGAACTGTGAATGCTTTCTTGTTGTTGCGCTTCAGATCAATCATTTTATCATAGGTCAGTCTTGGCATGCAGTATGCACTTCTATTGCAAATGTGCGAAAAAGTTTCCTTGAAACATCAAACAAGTTGGGAATATTGGAATTAAATCATGTTGGTCATTTTGCCAAGCTTTCCCCCATCATTTTCTGGTCTATTTATTTTTCCTTATTTGGCCAAAAAATTTTTTACCAAAAAAGTGAAAAAAATAGGAAAATCAATCCCCTTGCGGGTTGTTGCAGTTATCAACAGGGTGTTGATATTTAGACGTTTGAAAAGCGAGGCAGCAGGGATATTTTCGTAAACTCACTAAACTGAACAATTTTTAAAAAATTACATATCCATCAACATGCCCAACAAGACCAAAACTAAAAACCCAGGACTGGCCTTTGAGAGACAATTCACCAGCGACAAGGTCAACGTATTTGAAATGTTTGAATATGATTACAGAACATCGGTAATCAGAAATCCAAGTGGTGAAGTAGTTTTTGAAATGACCAATGTGGAGGTTCCCAAACAGTGGAGCCAAATTGCAACTGATATTCTTGCTCAAAAATATTTTCGCAAAGCAGGTGTTCCGCAGGCGGATGGCACCTTGGGTAGAGAGACATCTGCCAAACAGGTGGCACATAGAATGGCCAATTGCTGGAGAGTATGGGGCGAGCGTTATGGCTATTTTGCTTCCACCGAAGATGCACAGGTGTTTTATGAAGAGTTGGTGTATTGTATTTTGAATCAGGCATGTGTTCCTAATTCACCACAATGGTTCAATACTGGTTTGCATGAGAGCTATGGCATCAAAGGAAAACCACAGGGCCATTATTATGTTGATCAGAACGATGGACAATTAAAAAAATCTACTTCTGCATATGAGCGTCCACAGCCACACGCATGTTTCATCCTCAGTGTGGATGATGATTTGGTGAATGAGGGTGGCATCATGGATTTATGGGTACGTGAAGCAAGAATTTTCAAATATGGATCTGGTGTTGGAACCAATTTTTCCAACCTCCGCGGTGAAGGCGAAAAATTGAGTGGTGGCGGTACATCATCTGGATTGATGAGCTTCCTGAAAATCGGTGACCGTGCAGCGGGTGCCATCAAGAGCGGTGGTACAACCCGTCGTGCTGCCAAGATGGTTTGTCTCGATTTGGATCATCCCGAAATTGAAACTTTCATCGATTGGAAAGTAGAAGAGGAAAAGAAAGTGGCCGCATTGATTGCAGCCGGATATGCAAGCGACTACGAGGGAGAAGCTTACCGCACCGTGAGTGGACAAAACTCCAACAACTCTGTTCGTATACCCAATGAGTTTTTTGAAAAACTTGCAAAGGGTGAGGATTGGGAGCTGACTGGAAGAATGTATGGAAAGGTGATGAAAAAAGTTTCTGCCAAGGCATTGTGGGATAAAATTTCTTATGCAGCATGGCGTTGCGCAGATCCTGGAACACAATACGACACTACCATCAACGAATGGCATACTTGTCCGAAGGGTGGTAGAATCAGGGCCTCCAATCCATGCAGTGAATACATGTTCCTCGACAATACTGCGTGTAATCTCGCGTCAGCCAACCTCAGAAAATTCTTCAATGAAAGCGATAACAGCTTTGATGTAAAAGGATTTGAATATACTGTCAGACTTTGGACAACTGTATTGGAGATTTCTGTGTTGATGGCACAGTTTCCGAGCAAAGAAGTTGCACAGCTCAGTTACGATTACCGCACACTCGGACTCGGTTATGCCAATCTGGGAAGTATGTTGATGGTGAGTGGTATTCCTTATGACAGTGACGAAGCAAGGGGAATTGCAGGTGCCATCACAGCGATCATGACCGGTATTTCATACAAGACATCTGCAGAGATCGCAGGTATCTTGGGTGCTTTCCCTCGTTACGAGGAAAACCGCGAAGACATGATGCGCGTAATGAGAAATCACCGTGCGGCTGCATATGATGCTGAACAGGCCTATGTTGGATTGAGCATCAAGCCACAAGGCATCATGGCAAAAGATTGTCCGGATTATTTGTTGAACGCAGCATGCAAAGCCTGGGATGATGCAGTAGAGTATGGAGAGAAGTATGGATACAGAAACGCACAGACAACCGTCATTGCACCCACCGGAACCATTGGATTGGTAATGGATTGTGATACTACAGGTGTTGAACCAGATTTCGCGTTGGTGAAATTCAAAAAACTTTCCGGTGGAGGATATTTCAAGATCATCAATCAGTCTGTTCCACAGGCATTGGCCAACTTGAAATATTCAGAGGCGGAACAGGATTCCATCATCAAGTATGCGGTGGGTGCCGCAAGCTTTGCAGGCGCACCTTTTATCAATCACCAGACATTGAGTGAAAAAGGATTTATTGCAGAAGAGATCAAGAAGTTGGACGATGCGGTGATGTCGGCATTTGAAGTTGGTTTTGTATTCAATGTGTATACACTTGGAGAAGAATGTCTGCAGCGTCTGGGTTTCAAACCAGAGCAGTATTTCAACTTTGACTGGAGCTTGTTGAAGGCACTAGGATTCACAGGAGCAGAGATCGATGCAGCGAATGATTATGTATGTGGAACCATGACCATTGAGGGTGCACCGCATTTGAAAGAAGAGCATTATCCAGTGTTTGATTGTGCTAATAAGTGTGGCAAGAAGGGAGAGCGTTATATTCATCCGCATGGCCATATCCGCATGATGGCAGCTACACAGCCTTTCATCAGTGGAGCGATTTCAAAAACCATCAATCTTCCGAACGAAGCCAATATCAATGAGATTGCAGATTGTTATCATTTGAGTTGGGAACTTGGATTGAAAGCGTGTGCATTGTACCGTGATGGATCTAAACTCAGTCAGCCGCTCAGCAACAAAAGCGACAGCAAGGCTGATGAAGATGCCAGTGCAGAATCAACCGACAGTCAGTTTATTGATGTAGGAAAGCTTACAGTGGATGAGTTGTTGGATGAATTGCAAAAAAGAATGCAGGCTTCACCAGATACAAAATTGAAGCGCCAGCTTTCAAGAATTGTTGAACGCAAATCACTTCCAACAAAGAGAAGAGGCTTTACCCAAAAAGCAAGAATCAACGGACAAACCATTTTCTTGCGCACAGGAGAATACAGCGACAATACCCTCGGTGAAATCTTCATTGACCTCGCCAAAGAAGGGTCAACCTTGCGCAGTTTGATGAACTGTTTTGCGATTTCAGTATCAGTTGGTTTGCAATACGGCGTTCCTTTGGAGGAATTTGTGGAGAAGTTCGTTTTCACCAAGTTCGAACCAGCAGGAATGGTGGATCATCCAAATATCAAATCCACCACCTCTATCGTAGACTTTGTATTCCGTTGCCTGGCCTACGAATACCTCGACAGAACAGATCTCGTGCATGTATTGGACAGACCAGAAGTCATGAATACCGGAAATGATGATTGGGATGAGCCATCTGCAGAGAGCAAACCAGAATTATCTGATGTAAGGGTCATTGCATCTTCTGCTGTGCCTGCACCCAAAGCACAGAAAGCACAGGTGGCGGTGAAGTCAGAAAACAGCACGCAAGAATACATGAAGAGCATGCAAAGCGATGCGCCTGCATGCAATACATGCGGACACATAACAGTAAGAAGCGGCACTTGTTACAAATGTCTGAACTGCGGAAACAGCATGGGATGTAGTTAATTCTTATCTGTGAAACTTACCATAAGCTATCAAAAAAGAAAGGTACTGCAGGCTCTGCGGTACCATTTCATTTCTATGAGGGAGATCAAAATCATGATCATCCTGGTGAATGTTTTCGCACTGTTTGCAGCAGTGATGTTTTCCATGAAGCTTATTTCTCCCCTGCCATTTTTGATGAGCTCAGTACTTTGGATTTCAATGATGGTTGCATTTTGGATTTGGCTACCTGCCTTGATTTACAGGAAGAGCAAAACATTTCAGGATCGTTTTGACATTCAAATTGAAGAGCAACATTTTTTTATTGAATCATCTGGAACCAAAAGATCTTGGGCATGGCGTGAATTCAATCGCTATTATGAAACACCTGGATTTTTTCATCTGTACTTCGATGCCAAGAGTTTCTTCCTGATTCCCAAGGATGCATTCAAGATGCAAGAGGATTTAGACAGGGCAAGAGCCATCTTCAGAGCGCAGATCAAAAAATCTTAGATCAACTTTTTTCTCATTTCAATGTGGGGGATGGTGACCTCAATGAATTCATCTCCGTAAGGAGCATATCCCATCTTTTCGTAAAAAGGTTCCGCAGTTTTCCTGGCATGCATGGTCATGGTTTTGAATCCGGCGTCTCTGGCAACATTTTCTGCAAACTGCATGATGGCATGACCAATGCCGTTTCTTTGCATTTTCTGATGCACTGCCATCTGTCGCAACTTGCACAAATCAGGTGCTGCCTTTGTCAGGATACAACAGGCAACCATGTCATCGTCTTCAAAAGCTCCTATCAGGATATCTTCCTTTTCTTTTTCAAGATCGGCTTCGGTAAAATGCAAACCAAGGGGGTTCCTGAGGATCTCCATCCTTAGGTCAATCATCTGCTGATATTGAGCAGAACCGTGATCAATTATCTTGATTGGCATCTTACAAATTAAAATAATTATTGCTCCAAACCGGCAATTCAATTTGTTTTTAATCTTTTTTAGCAAATAAATTAAATAGCGACTAATTAGAATGTGTTAGTAATTGATAATCATTGATTTATACTGTTTTATTTTGATCAATACTTTTTCACAAAACTTCAACAAATTATGTTTTTATCTCAAAAGGATTATTTTTGCAACCACAAACCAAAAAACAAAACCATGTCAGACATTGCAACAAGAGTCAAGAAAATTATTGTTGACAAATTAGGAGTTGATGAAAATGAGGTGACTTCTGCAGCATCTTTCACCAATGATCTCGGAGCAGATTCATTGGATACAGTTGAATTGATCATGGAATTTGAAAAAGAATTCAATATTTCAATCCCAGATGAGCAGGCTGAGACCATTACAACGGTTGGACAAGCCATCACTTATCTGGAGGAGCATTCTAAGTAAAGAGCGATCCTCTTTTCTTACGATTTCATATGGAACTTAAACGAGTTGTAGTCACCGGAATGGGTGCCATCACGCCTATCGGCAATACCGCACAAGCATATTGGGAGGGGTTGTTGAATGGTGTATCAGGTGCAGATAAGATCACACTCTTCGATGCAACTAAATTCAAAACACAGTTTGCGTGTGAAGTAAAGGGGTTTGATCCTGTAGCCTATCTTGACAAAAAAGAAGCACGCAAAGTAGATCGATTTACCCAGCTTGCACTTGTTTCAAGTGATGAAGCCGTCAACGATGCGGGTATCAACAAAGAAAATGTCAATCCCGATCGCATCGGCGTAATTTTTTCAAGCGGTATTGGCGGACTCTTGACATTCCAGGAAGAGGTCATGGCCTATGCAAAAGGCGATGGTACACCTCGTTTCAACCCATTCTTCATTCCCAAAATGATACTGGACATTGCAGCTGGACATATTTCCATGCGGCATGGTTTCCGTGGACCCAATTTCGCGGTGGTCAGTGCATGCGCGTCATCAACCCATGGTATTCTCGAAGCATTCAACTATATCCGATTGGGCAAAGCAGATGCAATTGTAGCAGGCGGAAGTGAAGCGGTGGTATGCGATGCAGGTGTTGCAGGTTTCAATGCCATGAAAGCACTGAGTGAACGCAACGACGCTCCCAAAACTGCCTCAAGACCCTTTGATAAAGAAAGAGATGGTTTTGTGATGGGAGAGGGAAGTGGAGCAGTTGTGTTGGAAGAATTGGAGCATGCCCAAAAACGCGGAGCAAAAATTTATGCGGAAATAGTTGGAGGTGGTGCAACTGCAGATGCTTATCATATCACAGCACCCCACCCGGAAGGTTTGGGTGCATTGAATGTAATGAGAGTAGCACTTGAGGAAGCAGGGATGCAACCAACCGACATTGACTATATCAATGTACATGGTACATCTACACCCCTGGGTGATATTGCAGAAACAAAGGCGATCCTCAATGTATTTGGTGATCATGCATACAAGTTGAATATCAGTTCTACAAAATCCATGACTGGTCATTTGCTGGGTGCTGCAGGAGCCATTGAAACCATTGCCTGCATCCATGCGGTTGTACATGATTGTGTTCCACCAACCATCAACCATTTTACAGATGACGATCAATTGGATACTCAACTGAATCTGACCTTCTGGAAGCCGCAGAAAAGAACTGTTAGGGCTGCCCTTAACAATACATTCGGATTCGGCGGACACAACGCATCAATCATCATAAAGAAGTACCTTTAAGAGAACTGCTCATCAGGCAACCGTTTAAAGTAAAAACATTCGTTGAGTGCTTTACAGACTCTATTATATTTTCAGCAACAGTCATCGCAAAGAATTTTTAAGACATCTTGTCAATTTGCTTGGGTTCAGACCGGGAAAAATGAGTCTATACGTTGCAGCACTTTCTCACCGATCTATCAAAGAAAAAGCAACTGATAACAACGAACGCTTGGAGTACTTGGGAGATGCTATACTTGGGGGCATCATTGCAGACTATCTCTTCATGAAATATCCCTACAAGGGAGAAGGATTCCTAACTGAAATGCGCAGCAAAATGGTGAATCGTCAGATGCTGAATGACATCGCCATCAGAATGGGACTCAAAAAAATCACTTCCTACAACAGGCAGGACGGCTCATTGAAGTCGAGTCAAATTTTTGGCAACGCCTTGGAAGCGCTTGTAGGAGCAATATATATTGATAAAGGGTACAAGGCAACCAAAAAATGGGTATTTAAAAAAATAATCATTCCTCATTTGTTTGCAGAAGATTTAGAGCAGGTTGAAATCAACCAGAAAAACAAATTGTACAGCTGGGCCAATAAATCAGGTAAACTCCTCGAATTTGAAACCATCGACGAGAAAATGGAAAATGGCAGAAGGTTGTTTACAGTTGGTGCCATTGTTGACGGAGAAGTCATGGCCGAAGGAAAGGCATTCAATAAAAAAGACGCTGGACAAATCGCGGCACAAAATGCAGTAGAGAAATTGAATCTCTGAATCGATCTCTATTCTATTTCCTGGCACAACTCTATCAGCACTCCATTGGTGCACTTTGGATGAAGGAATACAATCAGTTTGTTGTCTGCCCCTTTTTTGGGTATCTCACTGATGAATTCAAATCCTTCTTTTTTCAATTCATCAATTTTTTTCATGATATCATGTACCCCAAACGCGATATGATGCATTCCCTCTCCTTTTTTCTCAATGAATTTTGCAATCACACCTTCAGGATCCATTCCTTCCAGCAATTCAACCTTGCTTTCACCTGTTTGGAAAAATGCGGTTTTTACCCTTTCAGATGGAACCTCCTCGATTTTATAACAGGGATTCCCAAGTATTTTTTCGAATAGCGGAATACTTGTTGAAAGTGACTTCACTGCAATGGCAATATGTTCAATTTTATGCATTGTTTAATAAAAGTACTATTCATTTCTTAATCCAGTATGTGCTAAATTTGCAATATAATATCTACCTATGGTTGAATCCAGTATGATGACTGGCATTTTTATCAGTGACAAAGCAAAAGAGAGGGTCTCCAAACTGCTTGCAGATGAGGGCAGGGGAGAAGATTATTTTGTAAGGGTCAGTGTTGTAAGTGGCGGATGCTCAGGACTCACCTATAAGATGGATTTTGACAATGAGATCAAGCAGGGAGATCAGATTTTTGAAGACAAGGGCTTGAAGTTGGTCACTGACAGAAAAAGTATTTTATATCTTTTCAATACCACCCTTGATTTTTCTGATGGATTGAACGGTAAAGGTTTTCATTTCATCAATCCAAATGCCAACCGAACATGTGCTTGCGGAGAAAGTTTCTCGGTTTAGAGTTTCACAAAAGGTATTTGCCTGAGCACACCCTTTGAAACCATTTGCAAAGAATACATTCCTGTTGAAAGCATTGAAACATCCATCCTGATGGTTTTACCCAATTTGGTATAATTCAGTTTGATTTTTTTGCCATCATATGCAGCGGCCCAAACCGGTGCTGGATCTCTTCTGCAGACTCCAAAAACAACTGATGTAGAAATGGATTGGGGTAGAGGGATTGATTCAACTTTTCATGCTCTAGTAAAAGAATATTTGAAAAGCGATGTGTATTGTTTTTGTGTACAGCAATCACTCTGAAAAAGGCCATGTTTGCATAATGCCTTTTCAATACATAATGATACGTATGAGAGATAACTGGTAAGGCCTTCAATGAATCAACGGGATGAAAAAGATATCCATCTGAAGAGCATTCTACGATATATTGATGTACTTGTTCATTGCTGTCGTATTTCCATGAAAGTGCCATCTCTCCATTCTTTTTGTAATTGGACAATTGAAATCGATTGCTCGACAATGCGACCTGTTGAATCGATCCAGTTGTATAGGTGGATGTTTTTAAATTGGTTCTTGTTTCAATGGAATAAGGAATGGGATTGTTGCTGATCAGTGGCAGCATTTCCCATTTCATGTCTCCATTTATTCTTACAACATAAGTATTGCTGAGTAAAATTTTCTGTGTGGTAAAAAATACCATCCTTCTGAATGCATGAATCGATTCAATATTGCTGCATTTCAGTTTCCAGTATTCTGAACCATTGATGCTTTTGACCGGAAACTCCATAGCTGTTTCCTTTGTTTGATAGCCAGTATCCATGTATTCAGCTTTGATGGTTTCATTTTTACGAACATCAAGAAGAATAGGAGCATATTTCATTTTCTTACCAATTGGGATCATCATCTGTCCGCTGTCTGTCGCTACAAAAGAAAGGGGCCCATCTATAAAGGCATACTCATTGCCTCTGATGAATTTGCCCTTGAATACGGGCAAACGTATCGAATCAGTATTGCATATGCCTTGTTGCAGATACAATGAATCATTTATTTCAATGGAACCTGATAAGAACAGGGTCCCTTTTTTATTGACGGAAAGTGAAGCAATGGAACTTGGAATACCCGAGCCGGTTGCTTGATCTCTGTCTCCATTATACAGCAATCTTAACGAATCACCCATTATCAATAGGGGAGCTCTTAGTCCACCTTTGCTTGTATCTTTTGAAATACCCTCCGGATGTGCTGTTGATAATGATGCACTGTTGTGAATCTTGATGCCTACAGATGATTTCACATAGCATGTATCCAGTATCAGTGAGGTTCGGGTATTTTGGATGATCCAGCCATTTTCGATGTGTAGATTGGATAACAGGATATTGTTTTTGGAACCCATGATCCATTGGTTGAAATGACTTCCAGTCAATACTTTTCCATTTATGACAATCCTGCTTTCTTCTCCACTCAATTGAAAAGATCTCCCCACGCTGTCTGGAGAAGCAGGATTCAATGACAACTGACCATCCACCAGTACATCCCCTTTTATATCAATATTTTTAACCAGCGAGGAGGTAAGTGCAGCATTCTTTCCAACAATCAAGTCACCTTGAATGCTTAGAGAATTCGAACCACTTCCGCTGTATGATTTTTTCAACGATTCATTTGCACTCAATTGAAGTGTACCAAATTTCCTGCCCGACAAGGAAAGGGTATATCCGCTGTTTCCGGGTACATCAAATTCTACTATTCCTTTGTTACTGGCTGAGTCAATCTCGAGTTTTGAAATCAAATAAGAATTTCCCCGGACGGTTTTGTGTACATATCTTCCTCCATTTTTGATATAGACTTTGCCATTCAAAGAGAAAATATTCCCACTGCTTGCACCTGAGTGGTTGATCAGCGTTGCGTTCTTCTCCAGTATGATATTTTTTTCTGTTGAGAGGGTGAAAAGGGCTATTGGTAGATTACTGGATGGGGAAATTTCCAGCACAATCGCATTGGTATCATTGGGGCGAATGGTGAGTGATTGAATGACAATGCTGTCTGGACCATTGATCCTTATTGTATAGGAACCATTTCTTTTGCTGTTGCCCAGTAAAACATGTTCTGCATCAGAGGGAACACAATCCGGAAACCAGTTTTTGGGATTCTGCCAGAGACTGTCGCCCGCCTCACCATCCCATGTTTTTTGTGCATGTATTTCTGCAAATACACATATGTTCACACAGATCATTATCCACCTCAGCATTCCCATTCCCACTGTTTTCAAGAGCAAGTTAATCGTCCGATTAAAAAAATATTGTGTTTTATCACTTCATTTGGATGTAATTTTCTCCAGTTCCCGTAATCTTGCAATCAATTATGCGGACCATCATAGGCAAGGAATGGATTCAATTTTTTTCTGGGTGGATGGGATTCATCACCATTGCTGTTTACCTGCTTGCTTCCGGCATGCTCCTGTTTTTTTATCCAGAACAAAACCTCTTTGATGCAGGCTATGCGAGCCTGGATTCCTTTTTTGATTTCTCTCCACTGCTTTTGCTGATTCTTGTACCTGCCGTAACCATGAGAAGCTTCAGTGATGAGTACAGAATGGGAACATTTGAGCTCCTGCAATCGCTTCCCATTCGATACACCTCGCTTGTAATGGGAAAGTTTATTTCTGTCGCATGTATTTGCCTGATCGCGCTGCTGGGGACTTTGGTATACGTATGGACGCTCCAGTATTTTTCATTGAATGGCATAGATCTAGGGGGAATAGCAGGGTCTTACGTGGGACTCCTTCTGTTGATACTAGGTTATGCTTCGATAGGGATATATATCAGTAGTTTGCTCAGCAATGCATTGACAAGTTTTATGCTTACGGTCTTCTCTTGTTTTGTTTTCTATTATTTCTTTTATTTTTTCCCAGACTTTTATGTTGCCGGCCAAAATATAGGTTATTATATTTCTTTGATTGGCATGAAATATCATTTTGAAAATATCAGCAAAGGATATGTTTCAATAAGTGACCTCGTTTATTTCTTATCCGTAACAGGATTTTTCATTTATCAAACCATTGTGCATCTCAGTATACGCAACAAATGAGAAAAAGCCGACCATATTATTTCCATTGGGCAGGAGGCATGCTGATCATACTTGTCATGAATTACATTTTTTCTTTCTGGACATCAGGACTTGATTTGACGGCAGATAAAAGATATACCATCTCCGAAGCCTCAATAGCTTTTGTACGAGATCTGAATGAGCCAATGGAGCTTACCGTATATCTAGATGGCGACATACCTCTTGGTTTCAGGCGTCTTGCTGCCTCTGCAGCCTACGTTGCCAATCATTACCACAGCGTCACAAAGGGAAAGTTTTCCATCAAATTTGAAGTGCCTGGTGAGGGACTAGCAGACAGCACAAAAGCAGTTTTATTTGATTCATTGCAGCAGATGGGAATTCATCCCACCAATGTGACTTCACAAAAACAAGATCAGTCACAACGAAAAGAGACACTTGTTTTTCCAGGTGCCATCCTTTCATCTGCCAATGGGCAGGTTGGGATCGATTTTTTAGAGGGACAAAATAAGCTCGCAGGACAGGATGCGCTTGTCAATGCAGAGGCACAGATGGAATACAAAATTACACGTGCTATTAAAATCTTGCAAAGAACTGAGCCGCCTGTTGTGGGATATTTATTGGGAAATGGAGAAACATTGGATTTAAGGGTCTATGATCTGATTGAAAATGTATTGAAGAAGGAATATGGATTTGGTTTAATCAATATCGACAGTATTCCTTACGTACCTGAAGATTTCGATATCCTGCTTGTCAATCGACCTGCAATCCCTTTCAATGAAACCCAGAAACTAAAGCTGGATCAGTATATCATGCATGGCGGAAAAATGATTTGGGCCCTGGACAATGTTTATGCCAGTTTGGACAGCTTGCAGAAAAGCAAAGGATCTTTTGTTGCATTTGATATGGGTTTGAATTTGGATGATCTGCTTTTTAAATACGGAGTAAGAGTCAACCGTGATTTGGTTCAGGACCTGGAATCAGACCAGGTTCCATCTATTGTTGGCAATATGGGCAATCAACCTCAAATACAATTGCTGCCATGGCCTTATGCACCACTGGCAGGTGATCCTGGCTATCATCCGATTTCAAGAAATCTGGACAAGGTACTTACTGCCTTTCCCCAATCCATCGATACAGTTAGTGCCAATGGTATTTCAAAAAGTATTTTACTTTCCAGTTCCATTTACAGCAGAAAGGTTTCTACACCTGCTTTGGTAGAATGGAAGCCTGTTAAATCAGAGGATGACTTAAAAAAATTCAGCGAAAAAAATATTCCAATTGCGGTACTCCTGGAGGGTACATTCAGTTCCGCTTTTAAAAACAGAATTGCTGCAACTGAACAAAAGGAGCTGGAGAAGCTCAGCGGCTATCGATTTTTGAATGCAGCCATGCAGTCTGGCCAGATGATTGTAGTTGCAGACGGAGATATTTTTTCCAATCCCATCAGCGAAACAGATGGGCCGCTTGACATGGGAAGCAATCGCTATACCCGCATCCAATACGGCAATAAGGAGTTCTTGAAAAATATCCTTTTTTATCTATCAGACGGGAAGGGTTTGCTCACGTCCAGAGCCAAAAATTTTCAATTGCGTTTGCTCGACAAAGAGAAACTTGAGAATGAACAAGCTTTTTGGAAATTTTTTAATCTCCTGGCTCCCATCTTTCTTCCATTTTTTTGTTTGATCTTGGTTCGGTTCATTAGAAAGCGCAAGTATTCTTTATCTACTGTACAACAAGCTTGATAGATTGACTATCTTTGCTGCATTAATTTCAAATATGAGTGTTGATCAGATCACCTATCTAACGTTTGGTATTGTATTGGTTTTTGCACTGGTACTTGACCTGGGATTGATGAGTAAAAAAAATTCCAGTATCAGCATCAAAAAAGCATTGTTTCAGACTATTTTTTGGGTAGGATTGTCCATCGCATTCGCTGTTTTTTTGTGGTTTGAAAAAACACCGCTCACAGCAACCAAATACTTCACTGCTTATTTAATGGAATGGTCACTTAGCATTGATAATATTTTCGTTTTTATTCTGATTTTTACATTTTTCAAAGTTGAAGAAGGCGATGCGGGAAGAGCATTGTTGGTTGGTATACTCCTGGCGATTGTTTTCAGGATTATTTTCATCGCCATCGGTATTGAGTTGATTGATCGTTTTCATTGGATTTTGTACATATTTGGGTTCTTCTTGCTGTATACAGGCTATAAGCTTTTTCTTAAAAAGGATGAAGCCGAATTCGATCCTGCCAACACAAAGATTTATCAATGGATCAATCAATTTTTCCGTGTAAGTCTCATGGAACCCAAAGGGAGGTATTTTGTCAAGTTGCATGGCAAGGTTTATTTTACGACACTTACTGTTGTAGTGATCATCCTCGCTTCTGTCGATGTTGCCTTTGCGCTGGACTCTATTCCAACCGTTGTTTCATTGGTACGTCAAAATCCGAAAATCCCTTTTTCCAGCGATGACATCATGGTTATTTATTCCTCTAATATTTTTGCCATACTGGGACTTCGTTCACTTTTCTTTCTTTTGAAAGGTGCGGCAGATAAGTTTGATTATTTGCAACAGGGTATAGCGGTGGTTTTGATTTTTATCGGAATAAAAATGCTCATTGAGTACTTCCATATTCACATTGATATTCTTGTCTCTTTGGGTGTGATTGTGGTTTGCTTGGTTTCATCCATTTTATATTCACAGTATCATAACAGACGAAAGGCAAAGGCTGACTTGAATGCTTCATGAAAAAATGTTCAGCACACGATATTGCAACCATTCAAGGTGTCAAGAGATCTGGTGCTGTCAACAATCAGGTCATCCGGCATTTATTGATCGACAGCCGCAAGCTGTTAACTGCTGCTGATTCCCTTTTTTTCGCAATCAAGACACACTCCAATGATGGACATTTATACATTGAAGAATTGTATGCAAAAGGGGTAAGGTTGTTTGTTGTTTCTGAGCTTCCAGAAATCAATCATTATCCTGATGCAACATTTTTTTTGACGGATGATGTTGTTGGTGTCCTACAATCCATCGCTGCTTCTCATAGACAATTGTTTACTTTTCCGGTTATTGCCATCACTGGAAGCAATGGCAAGACAATTGTAAAAGAGTGGCTGTATCATTTGTTGCAGCCTGTTGTTGAGATCACAAGGAGTCCAAGAAGTTTCAACTCTCAACTTGGTGTCCCATTGAGTATTTGGCAGTTCGGTTCCCAACATCAAATGGCTATCATAGAAGCTGGCATTTCAAAAAAAGGTGAAATGTCAAAACTTTTCAATGTGATTCATCCAACCATTGGACTCATTACCAATCTGGGTGCTGCACATGCTGAGGGTTTTACAACGGAAGAGGAAAAGTTGCAGGAAAAATTAATCCTTTTCAAAGAGGTGGAAACCCTTGTTTACTGCAAAGACCACTTACTGATCAGTAAGTATATAGGGAAAAGTGATGTATTGAAATCCGGCAAGCGATTGATCAGTTGGGGAATGGATCCCACCTCAGATATTGTGCTGAAAAAAGTTCAGCAATTCCCCCACAGCACCATGCTGCAGATTGAGTACGGCAGGAAATCAGTCGAATTTGAGATACCTTTTGTTGACCGCATTGCAATCGAAAATACCATGCATTGTTTTGCATTGGCAGTTGCTTTGGACTTGGACGAGAATGTTGTAGACAGAATGAAAACATTGCCATCATTGTCCATGCGGCTTGAAATGAAAGAGGGGCAGCATCATAGCATCTTAATCAATGACAGTTACAACGCAGATCTAACGGGTGTTATGAGTGCATTGGAATTTCTATCTGAACAAAACCCTGGTTTGGCAAAAACAGCAGTCCTTTCTGATATTTCCGGCATTTCAAGTCAGCCTGAAAAGGTTTATGCTGAACTTGCAGGATTTATGAAAGCCAAAAAAATCAATTCATTGTACGCTGTTGGTCCGGTTTTTGAAAAATATGCCTCATATTTCAGAGAAGAAAAAATCCAGTTCACTTCTTTTGCATCAACAGATGCATTGATTGCTCATATACATCCTATTTTTTTCAAAGAACGAACAGTGCTCATAAAGGGTGCCAGAAACTTTCAATTTGAGCGGGTCAGTCAGTTGCTGGAAAGAAAAATCCATAAAACAAGGCTGGAGGTCAATCTTTCTATTGTTCAACAAAATTTTAAACTCCATCAATCACTGCTGAAGCCTTCCACCAAAATAATGGCAATGGTGAAGGCATTTTCATATGGTGCCGGTAGTTATGAAATAGCCAACCTGCTTCAGCAAAATGGTGTCGATTATATTGCAGTAGCATATGTTGATGAGGGGGTTGAATTGAGAAAGGCAGGCATCCATCTTCCTATTATGATTATGAATGCAGAAACAGATGGATTTGCATCACTTGTTGAATACGATTTGGAGCCGGAAGTATTTTCTTTGGAGCACGCCAGGTGCCTGGATGCATTTTTGAACAGTGAAGGTATTCAGCATTTCCCCATTCATCTTAAAATTGATTCAGGTATGCATCGCTTGGGACTCGATGAGGATCAAGTAAATCAATACCTGATCGAATTTAAAAGCAGCAGGTTCATCATCCAATCGGTTTTTACACATTTGGTAGCTTCCGGAGATCCGCGAAATGATGATTTTACAGCAAATCAATTGAATATTTTTGAAAAATTGGCTTCAACCATTCAGTCGGTAGTTGGCTATCCAATCAATCGTCATGCCTCCAATACCGCAGCTATCCACCGTCATCCGCAAGCGTCATACGAGATGGTGCGTCTGGGAATTGGATTGTATGGTGTCAGTGCTGCAGCTGGGAAGTCACTCCCTTTAAAAGAGGCAGTTGAATTAAAAACTACCATTGCACAAATAAGAAGAGTGAAAAAAAGAGAATCTGTCGGGTATGGAAGAGCCTATCTTTTACAAAAAGATACCACCATTGCGACGATACGGATTGGATATGCAGATGGTTTTCCAAGATCCTTGGGCAATGGCAGGGGGTCTGTTCTTGTCCGTGGACAAGCATACCCAACCATTGGAAATGTTTGCATGGATATGACCATGATAGATCTGGGCGATAATGATCAAATTCAAGTTGATGAAGATGTTTTGGTATTTGGACGTGAACATTCCATTGCTGCAATTGCCCAACAGGCTGGCTCAATTCCCTATGAAATCATGACCGGTATTTCTGCCCGGGTACCGAGGATTTATCTGAGCGAATAAGTTCAATTTGCCTCAATTCCTCCACGTATATTTGCAAAAAGAATGCTGTGAAATTTCGCCACGCCATCGTACTAACTCTGCTGCTGCTGATCACGGATCAATTGATCAAAATATATGTGAAAACCCATTTTTACATGGGCGAAGAATATATTCCATTTACCTCCATCCCTTGGTTAAGGTTTCATTTCATTGAAAATGAGGGCATGGCATATGGGTGGAAATTGGCGGGTTCATGGGGCAAAATTGCACTGACTTCCTTCCGACTCGTTGCAGTAGCATTTGGAACATATTATATTTTAAGTATCATCAAGAAAAAGTATCATTCAGGCTATGTTTTTTGTGTTACACTGATTTATGCAGGTGCGATTGGGAACTTGATCGATAGTCTTTTTTACGGCATGGTATTTGAATTCAGCGATGCCTATTCGCAAAACCTGGCAAAAGGTTTTTGGCAAGATGGATTCATGGGGGGATACGAATCCATTTTGCATGGACGGGTGGTGGATATGTTCTATTTCCCCATCATTCAAGATGTAACTCTCCCAACATGGCTGCCAATATGGGGCGGTGAGCCTTTTGAGTTCTTCAGACCTGTATTTAACCTGGCAGATGCTTCCATATCAGCCGGACTGATCGCTATATTGGTTTTTCAATCTAAATTTTTCAGCAATACTACTGGTGCAACAGCTGACTTATCTGCAGGCAATCAGGCTGATTAACCTCCCCATCCCTCTCGATCAAGGTTTCTGAAGTGAATGGCTTCTGCCACATGGGAACTGAGTATCTCCTCTGATGTTTCCAGGTCGGCAATGGTTCGGGATACTTTCAATATACGATCATAGGCCCTCGCGGAAAGATTCAATTGTTCCATTGTTTTTTTTATCAATGTCTGACTCTCATTGTTCAAGCTGCAAATTTTTTTAAGATCCGCACTTTCCATTTGCGCATTCGAGTAAATACCTTTTTTATGTTTGAATCTCAGATCCTGAAGATTTCTTGCCTGTACAACCCTTTTTCTGATCTCAAAGGAACCCTCTTGAATGTGGGTGGAGGTTAGATGGGAAAATGCTACAGGAGTAACTTCAACATGCAAGTCAATTCGATCCAGCAGCGGACCGGAAATCTTGTTGAGATATTTGGTTACTGAACCCGGAGGGCAACTGCAATTTTTTTCAGGATGGTTATAGAATCTACATGGATATGGATTCATGGATGCTATCAACATAAAAGATGCAGGAAAATCAATGGCCAATTTGGTTCTGGAAATACTCACTTTTATTTCTTCCATCGGTTGACGCATCACTTCCAGAACCGTTCGCTTGAATTCTGGCAGTTCATCAAGAAATAAACCCCGTTGTGAGCCAATGAAATCTCTCCCGGTTGTGGTGTAGAGCCTCCTCCAACAAGGGCTGCGTCTGAAATTGTATGGTGCGGACTCCTGAAGGGGCGTTTGGTGATCAGTATTGTTTCTTCCGAAAGTTTTCCTGCAACACTGTGAATTTTGGTGCTTTCCAATGCTTCTTCCAATGTCAACGGTGGGAGGATGGATGGAAGTCTTTTTGCCAACATGGTTTTTCCAGCACCTGGTGGACCAATTAAAATTACGTTGTGGCCACCTGCAGCAGCGATCTCAAGTGCACGTTTGATATTTTCTTGTCCCCTGACTTCTGCAAAATCATTTTCAACAGCAACCTGCTGCTGCAGAAATATGTCTTTCATATCAATCCGCGCAGGCGAAGCACTGTTTCCCTCCGATCTGAAAAAATTTACCACATCCTTGAGTGTACGCATGCCATACACATCAACCTGATCAACCATGGCTGCTTCTTTTTCATTCGAGGAAGGCAATATCAGTCCTTTGAATCCATCCCGTTTTGTTTGTATGGCAATGGGCAATGCACCTCTGATATGTCTCAATTCGCCATCAAGGCTTAATTCACCCATGATGATAAATTCATTGAGCAACGCTGTACTGTGAAGTTGTTCTGATGCAACGAGTATTCCAATGGCAATTGGCAAATCGAATGCGGTACCACTTTTTTTTATATCAGCAGGTGCCAGGTTGATTACAATCCTGGTTCTGGGCATTTCAAACTTATTGGCCTTCAATGCACTTTCAACCCTGCGAATACTCTCTTTGACTGCTGCATCGGGCAGTCCCACGATACAGTATTCTTTTCCTTGTGCAGTCCAGTTGACCTCAACAGTGATCGGAATGGCATCTACCCCGTGTACTGAACTTCCATGTATTTTGATAAACATGGGATGAAAATAATTGTTTGGAAAATAAGGCGATCGGTATGAAGCTCAGTGGATGAGGAGAATAATCTGTGAGTAAGAAAGCTATTTTCCCAGGTTTTTCAGCAATGCAGTAACTCCTTCTTTTTGTAGAATCAAGTATCCCATTCGGTCTTGGCTGATTCCATTTTTCAATTGATAACTGAATTGAAGTTCATTGTCTTTCAGACTGGTTTCAAAGTATTTAAAATCAATTGTAGGTAGATCTTTTAATTCTTCACCTATTTCATATAGATGTGTGGAAAGTATGAATAAACAGTTTTGCATGGTGATGAGTCCGCGTATGACTGTTGTTGAACATTTCATGGCATCCTGGATATTCGTTCCTTTGAAAAGTTCATCGATGAGCACCAACCAATTTCTGCCATCGTCAATTTTTTCTATTGTTTGTTTGATTCTTTTTACTTCGTTGAAAAAATAACTCTCTCCTTTGGTGATATTGTCAGCGATATTGATGTTGCTGAGAATTCCTTCAAATACAGAAAGTTTCATTGAAAGGGCTGGTACACCCATTCCCAGATGAGCCATGTATAAGGCGAGACCCAATGCTTTGATGAGCGTACTTTTCCCGGCCATATTGGCCCCTGTTAGAAATACGAAATTACTTTCTTTGCTCATCGAGATATCATAGCTTACAGGGTTGTCCAGCAGCACATGTCGGAGCTTGCTGGATGCAATAAGGGTTGTTTCTTCTGTGAATGCTGGGTTGTTCAGTTGCAGTTGGATGTTTGCTTTTGCCATGGCATGCCATGCATCCAGTTTCCCATACAATTTGATCAAACTTCTTATCTCAGCAACCAAGTCAATGTGAAAGATTCTGCCGAAAAACAGTATTTCTCTGGGAGTGAGCTCTTGAAAAGTATTCTTTTGTGTCAACTCAATAAGATGCCGATTGGCCAATATAATTTTACTTTGATCGAGTATTTCTTGAAGGGGAAATGGAATCTTCGTAAGACTGAAAAATGCATGTATTTTTTCATAACCCTTGATCAGTTGAAACAATTGTTTCATCGAAAAAAGAATCAAGGCGTAGTCTCTGGGATGAATCCATTTGTAGAATACTGCTTGAAGCTTGCTTATATTTTCTGGTATCGGATCCGGATTGTCGTCATAGAACTTTTCAATAACCATCAAAGTGCCATTCGTGATTTCAGTTGGCCATTGATCAATCTTGGTGGAGATAATCTGAAGTATATCTTGGATAGCAAGAATTTCTTTTTTTTGTGTAAGAGGGTTGTGCAGGATACGGATCAATTCAGATTTTCCCTCTGCCGTTTCAGTAAAATCAATCAAATAGAATAAGGATGGGTTGTCAGGTTGACTAAATACGGATAAATCGTTCAGCGTGGTTTTGTCAATAAACATGATCAATTTCTGTTGAACAGCAATCTCATCCCTCTTTTATCCGTGTAAACTTTTTTATTTTCATATACAATTTCCCCATTCACTATCGTCTTGCAAATGCTGGCGGGCATTGAGAATCCCTCTAGCGGACTCCATCCGCATTTGTACAAGATATTTTCTTTGGAAACAGTATGGGCGTCATTCATGTTCACCATCACCAAATCTGCATAATAATTTTCACGGATGAATCCTCTCTCTGCAATTTGAAAGCATACAGCAGGAGCATGCGACATTTTTTCAACTACTTTTTCAATGCTGATTTTCCCTTGTTGTACATAGTGCAACATCAATTGCAGGCTGTGCTGAACAAGAGGTAGTCCGGCATGAGCTTGTTCATAATTTTCCCCTTTTTCTTCGAGGGTATGCGGTGCATGGTCTGTAGCGATGATATCCAGACGATCATCTAACAGGGCTTCCCAGAGGGCAGCTTTGTTGCCGGGTGATTTAATGGCAGGATTGCATTTGATTTTATTGCCCATTCTGCCATAATCATCGGCAGTAAAATGAAGGTGGTGTACGCAGACTTCAGATGTAATTCTTTTTTCTTCTAATGGCAACATGTTTGAAAAAAGCTGTAATTCCTTTGATGTTGAAATATGAAGGATATGCAATCTTGTATTGTATTTTTTTGCTAGTTGAATTGCTAAAAAAGATGATTCAAAACATGCTTCTGTATTGCGTATAACAGGATGATCTGATGCGGTCAGTGCATGTTGACTTGCTTTTATTTTTTCCAGATTAGATTTTATGATGCGTTCGTCTTCGCAATGAGTTGCGATCAGCAATGCCGACTCTTTGAAAACCCTGTCCAAGGTTAATACATTGTCAACCAACATATTTCCGGTCGAGGATCCCATGAAAATCTTGATTCCACAGATGCGATCGCGCATTTCATTCGTTCTTAAAACCTCCTCTGTATTTTCATTGGAAGTACCCATGAAAAAGGAATAGTTGGCAGGAGAGGAATGAGCAGCCAATTGGTATTTTTCTTCCAGCAATGCATGGGTAAGTGCTGCTGGTTTGGTGTTGGGCATTTCCATGAAACTTGTTGTGCCTCCCGCTACAGCCGCGCAAGATTCAGTATGTATATTGGCCTTGTGAGTGAGTCCAGGTTCCCTGAAATGAACCTGGTCGTCGATGACCCCGGGTAATACAAGTTTATTTTCTGCATTGATTTCTTTGGCATTGCTGACTTCAATAATGCCACCAATTTTTTCAATACGCTGATTTTTGATGAGTAAATCACCTGCTATGATTTTCCCTTCGTTGACGATGCTGGCATTCTTGATAATGGTGGTTGACATATAGATATTATTTTCCCAATCCGCCACCTTCAAAGTGAAGGGTGAACATGATCAATCTGGAATTCATGACATTCATCAATTTTGAAAAAGAAACTTCCGGATCACGGGCATGAACGTTAGAGAGTCCGTAACTGATTTTAATTTCCGGCGATAGAATAAAGTAAGGAAAGAAAAACTGGAATCCAATGCCACCTTCAATACCGTAATCATTTCTTTTGACTTTGAGTACTTCGCTGGTTGACTTGGCATTACTTGCAAGATCAAATTCATATTTGCCTCCCATCAGGGTATATACCCGCATGTTGTTGATTCTGTCACTTTTTAATCGTACCTGTAAAGGGAAGGTCATTGTGATGGATGGAGTTGTTTCTTCTGTTTCAGGTTCATTTCTTTTGTAAAACTTGATGATTTTATCGCTAAATACAAGATTCAATGGCGAAAAACGCAGATCAAATCTTTTTGACAATTGATAATTCGCAAGTATGCCCAGGTGAACCCTTCCTGTATTGATCGATTCAATTCCTGTAATCAGGTTGTTGTTGATGAAAGAAGAATCGTGTGAGATATTATAATTTGAACTGTTGTATCCAAGTGAAATTCCAAAATAATAGCGCTTGTTATCATGATCTGGCAAATTCAATTCTACTGCATGCTGTGAACTAGCAGCAAGATTGATTAACAGTGTACAAAACAGTATTATTTTTCTCCAATGTAAATGGTGCATATACCGAATGTCAATCGTTTATAGAATGTTTGCTTGTATCCAACTTTTTCCATTACAGCCATCAGGTCTTTTCCCTCAGGGAACTGTCGCACAGAGTCATTCAAATACTGATATGCTTTTTTGCTTTTTGAAAAGAGTCCACCTACTCCTGGCGTAATGAAGTTCATATACAGCTGATAGCACTGTTTGATTACAGGCAATGTAGGTCTTGAAAATTCCAGGATCATCAATTGCCCTTTTGGTTTTAAGACACGTAAAATCTCCGAGAGTCCCTTTTCCAATTGCTGAAAATTACGCACACCGAAGGAAACTGTTACAGCATCGAACGTATGGTCATTGAATTGAAGTGCTTCGCTGTCACCTAATTGAAGCTGGATGCAATCTTGCAATCCAAGTTTTGAAATTTTTTTCTTTCCAATATCCAACATGCCGGATGATATGTCTATGCCGATGATTTGTTGAGGCGATAGGAGCTTGGCAGACATGATGGCAAGATCTGCTGTTCCGGTGGCAACATCCAGTATATGTTGAGGTTGGTTTTTTTTGAGCAGATTCAATGCTTTCTTTCTCCAGCTGATGTCTATACCCGCGGATAAAAATCTGTTCAGGAAATCGTATTTGTGTGCGATTTCATTGAACATGTGAGCCACCTGTTCTTTTTTCGGTAAATTTGAATCCAGATCTGGTACAATCCTGTCGTGAGCGTAGTTTCCCATCCCGACAAAAGTACTTAAAAACGATTCAAGCGCTCTTAATAGAATGGTAAATATCCTTCAAAAATGATCATCCATAAAGCAGCATATGTCATCAGCAGTCCAAAGCTAGAAGATTGTCCCAAAGCAGATCGTCCTGAATACGCTTTTATTGGACGAAGCAATGTAGGAAAATCTTCTTTGATCAACTTGCTGACAGGCATGAAGCAATTGGCTAAAATATCTGCCACTCCCGGTAAGACGCAGTTGATCAATCATTTTGATATTCAGAGCAAAGCCAGTTTAAATGGGAAAATGGATCAATGGTATTTGGTCGATTTGCCTGGATATGGATTTGCCAAAGTTTCAGCATCGCAGCGTAAAAATTGGGAGAAAATGATTGAAGGGTATATACGGGGCAGGGATTCACTCTTGAATCTTTTTGTACTGGTGGATGCACGGCATACGCCCCAGGAAATAGATTTGAAGTTCGTCAACCGACTGGGGGAGTGGAATATTCCCTTTGCAATTGTTTTTACAAAGTCGGACAAGGAGACCCAAAAAGTGGTGAGTGCCAATGTGAAAGCTTTTGGTGACGCATTGAAAAAGTGGTGGGTAGAATTGCCGCCCATTTTTGTAACCAGTGCACAAAAACGAACTGGTGGAAAATATATTTTGGATATGATTCAGGAGATGAATAAATCCTACAATGACGCTCATTCAAAAGCACAAGCATGAATTTGCCTGCAAGGGTTCCTCAATGGCTGAAAATGTTATATCCCAAAAGGATTTGGCAGATGGATGTGCATGAAAAAACACTTTTCATCAGTTTTGATGATGGTCCGCATGAAATCATTACACCTCAGGCATTGGATATATTGGCGAAGAATCGCGCGAAGGCCACATTTTTTTGTCTTGGTAAAAATGTTTTGCAACATCCTTCCATTTTTGAAAGAATCATTGCAGAGGGACATGCAGTAGGCAATCACAGTCATCACCATCTGAATGGATGGAAATCGACTGATGAAGAATATATGGATGATGTTGTTGCTGCCAGTAGATGGATTCCCTCAAATTTATTTCGTCCGCCCTATGGGCGTTTGAAATCCAGTCAGGCTCGGCGTTTGCAAGCTGCAGGTTTCAAGGTTGTCATGTGGGGTGTGCTCAGTGCAGATTACAACAAAAAAATATCAAAGGAAAAATGTGCAGTGCGTGTATCGAAGCATATTGAACCTGGTGCTATTGTATTGTTTCATGATTCAGAAAAAGCAGCAAATAATATGTTGCATGCATTGGAGATGTTGCTTAAAAATGCTACTGAACAAGGGTTTCGGTTTGAGGCCATGCCATATAAAAAAGGGTCTGCGTAAAAACGCTGACCCGTTTAATCCGTACCCTATGAAAACAGTTTGAAAGTTATGTACATTTTTAAAAAACAACCCAAAAAAACTTTTTAAAAAATTTTATGATCGATTCCCATTGTCACCTTTATGCACTTGAATTTGAAGCAGATAGGCAGGCCGTTTTGGATTCTGCAAAGCAGGAGGGGATTGAGCAAATATTCCTTCCTGCAATTGATGGAAGTACCCACCACATGATGATGCAGTTTGCAAAACAGACAAGTGGTTATTGTTTGCCCATGATGGGATTGCATCCATGTTCTGTGGATGCAGGTTTTGAAGAAGAATTGGATCAAGTCGAGACATGGTTGCAACGGGAAAAGTTTTACGCCATTGGTGAAATTGGTTTAGATTTTTATCATTCTACTGAGTGGAAGGTTCAGCAGTTGGAGGCTTTTTCTTTTCAGATACAGCTTGCCAAGAAATATTCCTTACCCATTGTGATTCATTCGAGGAGTTCGATGGACGAATGTATACTTGCAATAGAACAACAAAATGATACTGCCGTAAAAGGTATTTTTCATTGTTTTGGTGGTGATGAGCGCCAGGCCAGAAAGATCATCGACATGGGGTGGATGTTGGGAATAGGAGGAGTGGTTACATACAAAAACGCGGGATTGGCAAAATTGATGGAGGTTTTGCCTTTGGAGAATATTGTTTTGGAAACCGATGCCCCCTATTTATCCCCCGTTCCATTTCGTGGCAAACGAAATGAACCTTCCTATATAAAGTATGTTGTTCAAAAAATTGCTGAGATTAAAAAAATCACTACCCAGGAAGTAGTTGCTGTAACCACAGCCAATGCGAAAAAAATATTCAGCTTCTGATGGAAAGAGGTATTTTTGCCATCCTTCTCAGGAGACTTGTCCGAGTGGTTGAAGGAGCACGCCTGGAAAGTGTGTATACCTCTAAAGGGTATCGAGGGTTCGAATCCCTCAGTCTCCGCATCTTTATCTTTGCTCGCCATGAAACATGCTGTCCTTAAAATTCATCCGAAAGACAATGTTGTTGTAGCATTGCGTGATCTTAAGAAAGGTGAAATCATTTCATGCGATGGAGAGGATTATGAAATGCTAGAGGATATCCCCGCAAAACATAAATTTTTTACTGGTGATGTCAGTGTTTCTGGAGAGATTATTATGTATGGTGTACTGGTAGGGAGAGCAACACAGGATCTAAAACGCGGGGGTCTCATGACTACGCAAAACATTCATCATGCTGCCGAGCCCTACAAATACAGAGGTTCAGTTTATCAGTGGACTCCCCCTGATGTATCAAAATGGAAGTCAAAAACCTTTATGGGGTATCACAGGAGTGATGGAAGGGTTGGAACGGCTAACTATTGGTTGTTCATCCCGACTGTATTCTGTGAAAACAGAAACTTGGATGTAATCCGTGAGGCCATGCAAAATGAATTGGGATATGGTGTTACGGATAAATATGTTTCGTTTACGAGGGAGTTGGTTGGTCAATACAAGGGACAAGTGACGAGGGACGAGGGAAGAGAAAATACAGTTGACAGTTTACAGTTGACAGATAACCGCCAACCGTCAACCGTTAAACGTCAACAGTCAACCGCCAACCGGCTTTTTAAAAACGTCGATGGTATTAAATTTCTCAACCATCAAGGCGGATGTGGCGGCACTAGACAGGACTCTGAAATTTTACAAAATCTCCTGGCAGCTTATGCAGATCATCCAAATGTCGGGGGCGTCACCATATTGAGCCTGGGGTGTCAGCATCTCCAATCCAACGATTTTGTGGCAGCCATCAAAAAAAGGAATCCCTCATTCGATAAGCCACTTTATCTATTTGAGCAACAGGGAGGCATGACAGAAGAGGAGTTGATCAAACATGCCATTGCATCAACATTCGAGGGACTCGTTGAGATCAATCGACAAGAGAGAAAACCCACAGGATTGGATAAACTGACTGTCGGCGTAAAATGTGGAGGCAGTGACGGATTCAGTGGCATATCAGCCAATCCTGCTGTGGGATATTTCTCTGATTTGTTGGTAGCACTCAATGGAAAAATCCTGCTCGCTGAATTTCCTGAGCTTTGTGGTGCTGAGCAGGAGCTGATCGATCGATCCGTCAATCAATCCACTGCAGAAAAATTCATTCGTTTGATGGATGCATACAGTGCACAAGCAGAAAAGGTGGGATCGGGTTTTCACGCGAATCCTTCTCCCGGAAATATAAGAGACGGATTGATTACAGATGCTATCAAAAGTGCTGGAGCATGTAAAAAGGGGGGAAGCTCCCCAGTGATCGATGTACTTGATTATACAGAACCCGCTACCAAAGCTGGACTCAATCTGGTTTGCACTCCTGGAAATGATGTAGAAGCCACAACCGGTAAGGCTGCATCGGGTGCTGCGTTGATTTTGTTTACAACCGGACTCGGAACACCGACCGGAAATCCGGTTTGCCCAACAATCAAACTATCCACCAATACCAAGCTTGCTCATAAAATGCCGGATATTATTGACATTGACTGCGGTCCAATTGTAGATGGTTCTGCATCTATTCAAGAGATTGGAGAGCAGATTCTGGAATATTGTATCAAAGCTGCCAGCGGCGAAATCACTCCCAAGTCAGTTCTATTGAATCAGGATGATTTTATTCCTTGGAAGAGGGGGGTGTCTTTATGAGTTGACAGTTAACGGTTAGCAGTCAACCGTTAACTATGAATTTCTATTGATACAATTCAAATCCTCAAAAGCAGTTTTGAGTCGTGCGATGAATGTTTCCTGACCTTTTCTCAGCCATACCCTCGGGTCGTAATGCTTCTTGTTTGGTTTGTCTGCTCCTTCAGGATTTCCCAACTGGCCTTGCAGGTATGCTTCGTTTTTCTTGTAGTTTTTCAAAACACCTTCCCAGTAAGCCCATTGCAAATCTGTATCGATGTTCATCTTGATGGCACCGTAACCGATGGCTTTTCTGATTTGATGTTGTGGAGATCCACTTCCACCATGGAATACAAAGAATACAGGTTTTTCAGCGGTCTTGAATTCTTTTTGGATATAGTCTTGCGAATTTTTTAAAATCTCGGGACGAAGTTGAACATTGCCTGGACTGTAAACGCCATGGACATTTCCAAATGCTGCAGCAACAGTGAAGAGTTCACCAACTTTGCCCAAGTGTTCATATGCATAGGCAACATGTTGAGGTTGTGTGTACAACTTGTCATTTTCAACATCAGAATTATCTACTCCATCTTCTTCACCACCGGTTACACCCAATTCGATTTCAATACCCATACCCAATGGAGCCATGCGCTTGTAAAACTGAACCGAGGTTTCAATATTTTCTTCTATGGGTTCTTCACTCAAGTCAAGCATATGTGAACTGAAAAGTGGCTGACCTTTCTCTTTTTTGTATTGTTCTCCTGCATCAATCAATGCACTGATCCAAGGCAACCATTTTTTGGCAGCATGGTCTGTATGGAGTATTACCGGGACACCATAATATTTGGCAACATTGTGAATATGCAATGCACCAGAAATGGCACCAGCAATATTGGCTTGCAATTGATCATTGGGCATTCCCTTTCCAGCTATAAACTGTGCACCGCCATTGGAGAATTGTACAATTACTGGAGAATTCACAGCAGCAGCTGCTTCAAGGGTTGCATTGATGGTGTCTGTTCCTGTTGTATTAACAGCTGGTAATGCGAACTGGTGTTGTTTGGCATCTTGATAAAGTGCTTTTAATTCCTCACCGTAGAGTACACCTGCGCTGTATTTGCCCATAAATCATTGTTTAAGAGCTGCAAATATCGGACTTTTTAGCGTCTTATCCTTCTTGATTGGGTACGATCCTTTCAAATGATTCCAATGGATGTTTTTCCCAATCTTTATCATATTTAACAAACCAGGAAAGCCATATACTGCGGGAGAGGCGCATGAAGAGAGGTTGTAAAACGATCATGGCGACAGCATTTGTACCCATCCACCAAAAAAATCTGGTATCATCCAGAGAAAATCCAATCAACACCCACCATGCAAAAAAAGTAGCAACGCTGAATGCAACGGAGAGTGCATAGCTTACATAACCTGTGCCATAATAGAAACCAACTTCAATTTCAGTTGGTTGTCCACAAACATCACATTGTTCTTTCATTTTGGTTGTATTGCTCAATTTGTAAGCATTGCTGGAAATAAAGATATTCCCCTTTCTGCACCTGGGGCATCTGTTGTTCAATACGCTGTAAAAATAAGTATGCTTCATTTTTTTGCTTATCGGCTGCAAGCTATATGATCAAGATGAATATGTGTGTGATAATTGTCTCGTTAAAGCACATCCAATAATTTTTCCATTTTTGTACTTCTGGATCCTTTGATCAAAATATTGGCATCAGCGGGCTTGTTGGATTTTACCCAGCCGCATGCTTCATCAACGTTTTTAAAAAATAAAAAAGGATGTTGAACCTGTTCAAAATCACCTCCCACCAAGATCACTTTTGAAAAATGCATCTTTTTGATGAGGTCAACAACCAGCTGATGTTCCTTGGGTGCTTCTTGACCCAATTCCATCATGGTACCCAACATCACCATTTTATTGGGAAGCTCTTGCTTGGCAAAATTTTCCAAAGCTGCCTGCATGCTGTTGGGATTTGCATTGTAAGCATCCAGGATAATTTTATTAGAGCCCTTCTCGATCAACTGCGACCGGGCATTGTTGGGTATATATGATTCAATGGCATTCCTGATGGTATCAAATGGAATCTTAAAGTAGTCACCCAGGCAAATGGCAGCTTCTACATTGGGCTTGTTGTAACCACCAACAAGTTTCGTAAAAATTCTTTGTTGACGAGCGATGGGATGATGGACTTCCAATACAAGGAATGGATCATTTTGAAAAATGCTTGTTTTGACATTTCCCATCTGATTGCCATAAAAAATTTTATGCTCAATCTTTTCTCCCATTTTTATCAGATAGTCAAGGTCGCTGTTGATGAATGCCGTTCCTTGTCCCTTTGCAAGAAAGTCATATAACTCACCCTTCCCTTTTCTTACTCCTTCTATGCCTCCGAAGCCTTCCAAATGTGCTTTGCCGCAATTGTTGATGATACCATGAGTAGGAAGCACATAAGTGCAATATGATTCAATTTCTTTTTGGTGATTGGCGCCCATTTCAACAATAGCGATGTCTGCATCTTTTTGAATGGATAGCAAAGTGAGCGGAATGCCGATGTGATTGTTCAGGTTCCCCTTGGTTGTATAAGTCTTGAAAGTGGTTGATAAAACCGCATGCAACAGTTCCTTGGTCGTCGTCTTTCCATTGCTGCCGGTGATGGCAATGAAAGGAATTTTGAATTGTTTTCTATGGTGCAATGCAAGTTGTTGCAAAGTTGCAAGAACATCATCAACCAGAAAAATATGGTCACCCGCTAAGCCAATAGGTTCATCTATCACTACACCTGCAGCGCCATCCTCCAATGCTTTTCTGGCATATGAATTGCCGTTGAAATGGGGACCCTTCAATGCAAAAAATATTTCCCCTTTTTTTAAAGCACGTGTATCTGTTTGAACATGTGGATGCTCTAGAAAAAATGAATACAGTTTTTCCATTTTATTCCTCTCTGTTGTTCCTTGCTCTGTAATGTCTCCTTGTAATAATGATGATCACAGCAAGGATGCCAAATATAATGGGGAATGTCATTTACAGGGTTTTATTAAAGGTAACAAAAAAGCCCCATGAAGGGGCTTGGGTGAATTTGTTGTTATCTTTTCCTTGAATTCTGTCTGGTATTGCTGAAGTGCATTCCATTTTTGAATCCATTGCCTTCCTGGCTTCCAAACCTATCCATCGCACATCTGAAACCGATGGTTGAGCTGGAAAGATCTTCATCAAGATATCTTCTTGAACCAGGACTCAGCCAATAGGCTCTGTCATCCCAGCTGCCGCCTTTGTACACCCTAGATTTATTACTGATGAGTGTATTGAAGCCTGTATTGTATGTAGCCATGGAAAGTGAATCTCCATCATTGTAATTCAACAGATTATTCCGTTGGTAGTTTCTTCTGTTTTTAGTCTCTTCATCCGGCACAATGGTTTTTTTCACATTCCCCAAACTGTCTCTCTGGTATTCATTGTTTTCGTCTTTGATGAATTTGCTGAATACATTTCCTCTGAATGGATTGAAATCATCCACGTCTTTGCTGTTGAGGGGTCTGTATACATCCGCAACCCATTCATTTACATTTCCTGCCATGTTGTACAAGCCAAAACCATTCGGAAAGAATGAGGTGATGGGACCAGGAATAGAAGAATTGTCATTGAGACCGCCTGCTACACCCATGTAATCGCCTGTACCTCTCTTGAAATTGGCCATGTACTTACCTTGCCAGCTTCCCATGCGGCTGTCTCTCAATCCATTTACATTGCGAGACCAGGTATATACCTGCCTGTTCATGTAAAGTTCCTCGCCTCTTTTACCTTCTTTATTTTTTGCATTTGGATTCTGATTGATGTATCCCAAAGCTGCATATTCCCATTCAGCTTCAGTGGGAAGTCTGTATTCGGGAAGCAGAATGCCGTCTTCCATCGTAGCATAATTACGGGGTCTGCCATTTTCATCGAGCAACTCTGGTTTTTTCTTTGGCTTGGCAGGTTGCGGAGAATAAATTCCAAGCAGGTAAGACTTGGTGGTAAAATTTTCTTCTGCTTGTCCCTGAAATGTTTTGAGTTGATTGGGATTGACCAATCCTTTTTGTACAAGGATCAATTCATTTACACGGTTGCTTCTCCATATACAAAAGTCATTTGCCTGTCTCCAGCTTACCCCAACTACAGGATAGTCATTGTAGGAAGGATGACGGAAGTAGCTTTCCACAAGTGGTTCGTTGGCTGACAGTGCTTTTCTCCAAACCAATGTGTCGGGCTTTGCAGCATTGATTACATTCTCATACATTGGGTCATCGAACGTTTTTTCAATCCAGCGCAGGTACTCCCTGTAATGGATGTTAGCAACCTCGGTTTTATCAATGTAAAATGACGATACAGTTACGCGCCTGGGAACATTGTTCCAATCACCCATTACATCCTCTTCGGTTGCACCCATGGTAAATGTTCCACCTTGAACAAATTGCAATCCGGGTCCGGTGCCTTGTTCGATGATTTTGGATTTCTGAAATCCGCCCATTGACTTGTCGTTGTAATTCCAACCGGTCACGGATGATTTTTGAAATTTATTTTTTGAAAACAGACCACCGCCTTTACAAGCTGTAAACAGCAAGGCAATGGCAGATAAATACAAAAAATTCCTCATACGATCTTTTTAAGGTGTCCAAGGACATTTACGGGTCCAAGGTAGTGAACAAATTTAAGTGTTAAATAAAATCAAATCAATGAATTGTGAGAAATATTATGTTTAGTAAATGCTAAATTTGTTAACACCCCTTTATGAAAAAATGCCTGATTTTTCTAACCCTCACGGGGTTGTTCTTTGTTGCAAGTGGGCAGAGAAAATACGCAAGCAATTCTGTATTGGCTACTGGTAAGTGGCTAAAAATTGCTGTGCAGCAGGCAGGTGTCTACAGGATCAGCGGGAATGATATCAGGTCAGCCGGACTTTCAGGCAATATTGCATCTGCTCAAATCAGGCTGTTTGGGAATGGTGGAGCAGTCTTGCCAGAGGGAAATGCAGCTGACATACAGGATGACCTGAAAGAGGTTGCCATTGAGATGGTGGATGGCGCCGATGGCAGTTTTGATGCAGGTGATTTTTTTCTTTTTTATGCTCCCGGTCCTCATCAATGGTCAAGCGACACCAGTTCACCGGGATTTACTTACTTGAAAAATTTCTACAGCGATCATTCGTATTATTTCATCCAACTGGGATCTGTCAGTGGCAAAAGAATACTTTCAAAAAAAGCATATGCAGGCAGCGGAAAGCCCGTGGATGCATTTGATGAACATGTGCATCATGAATTGGATAGTATCAATTTTTTGAAAAGTGGAAAGGAGTGGTATGGTGAACATTTCAGCAACCAACCAGGAAGAACAGCTGTTCGGTATTTCAATTTGAACTTGCAAACGGCAGTGACGGGTGAGCCGTTTGCGTTGAGCAGCGAGGTGATTGGAACCAGCGCAAACCAGCAAAACAAAGTCACTGTTTCTGTCAATGGAAAAAAAATATTTGAACATCTCATCAATCCTATACAGGGAAGTTTGATATCTCCAGTTGCAAACTCCAGTGAGATGTTTGCGCAAGATATCCTAAATGGGAATAGCATTACCATTTCATATCAACACACCGGTGGAAGTCTTAATGCGGCTTCTTTGTTGAACTGGTTCAGTATTGTATTCAAAAGGAAGCTTGATGTGCAAGGACTGTCGCAGCTGCCCTTTAGGTTAAAAAAGATCCCAGATCAGCCTGTCAATTTTATTGTTTCAAATGCGGGTTCCAATTTTTCATTATGGGATGTTTCAGATCAACATGCTCCCCAAAAAATCAGAACATCTTTGAATGGAAACAACTTGAGTTTTGTGGACAGTATTGTTCAAAAAAATGAGTACATCGTATTTGATCCTGTAAAAGCCATCACCCCGCAGGTGGTTGGAAAAATATCGAATCAGAATTTGCATCAGATGGGTTCTACTGATTTGATCATCATCACTGAGAAAACATTGATGGAGCAGGCGAATCGTTTGCGTGATTTTCACAATGCAGCTGATTGGATTTCAGGAATGGTAGTAGATGTGCAGGAAATTTACAATGAGTTTTCATCGGGCACACCAGACCCTTCCGCCATTCGAAATTTTTTGAAAATGTTGGTCGACCGTTCACGCAGCAGTGGTATTAAACCCTCTTATGTGTTGCTTTTTGGAAGTGCATCCTATCGCATCAAGGAGAAATCAACTCAGTGGAACAGCAAGGTCCCATCTTATCAAACCCTCGAATCGCTCGATCCACTGCTGAGTTATGTTACAGATGATTATTTTGGTTTCATGGATGATGAAGATGATATCAACAACAGTAAAAAAATTGCATTGTTGGATTTGGGCATAGGACGTTTGCCAGTAAGAAATGCAGATCAGGCCAAGAAAACTGTCGATAAAATCATTCGATACAAAAACAGTCTTTCTCTGGGTGAGTGGAGAAATAATTTTACACTTGTTGCAGATGATGAAGATTATAACCTGCATGTTGAAGATGCCGAATTGCATGCCTCACTATTGGATCGGGTTGCCCCACAATTGAATACGAACAAAATTTATTTGGATGCTTATAAACAGGAAAGCAATGCCGGAGGAAGCCGTTATCCCGATGTGAACCGTGAGGTATTGCAAGACATTAACAATGGTACGTTGGTTTGGAACTACAGTGGACACGGTAACAGCACCAGGTTGGCGTATGAGGTATTATTGGACAAGGATCTTCTAGCTGAATGGAAAAATGAAAACAAACTTCCTTTTTTCATAACTGCAACTTGTGATTTTGCACCATTTGATGATCAGTCGCAATTTTCATTGGGGGAGGACTTGTTGATTGGAAGAAATACCGGTGCCATTGGGATGGTAACCACTACCCGTTTGGTTTTTGCATCCAGTAACAGGGAGATGAACAATAATTTTCTTTCATTTTTAACCAAACGCAACGAGAACAATACTTTTTCTAGGTTGGGTAATACCTTGAAAGATGCGAAGAACTATACCTACCAAAACAGCACTGATTACATCAACGCAAGAAAATTCACTCTATTGGGAGATCCTGCCATGCAGCTCGCCATGCCTGAACATATTGTGGCTACAACTTTCATCAAAGAAGAAGGATCTTCTCTTGCTGCAGACACATTGAGGGCGCTAAAAACATATAATGTTACAGGGGAAATAAAAAATGCAAATGGAAGCTTATTTTCATCATTCAACGGCAATCTCTATCCAATATTATTTGACAAGCCGAAAACCACACAGACTTTGGCCAATGATCCGGAAAGCAAGTCCATGCCTTTTTCTTCTTATTCCAACATTCTGTACAGGGGAAAAGTAAAAGTTGAAAATGGAAAATTCAATTTTGCGTTTACTGTGCCAAAGGACATTGATTATACATACGGCAAAGGGAAGCTGGTTTATTATGCTGAAAATGGAATAACAGATGCAAGCGGTTTCTACCAGGATTTTGTGATAGGCGGATCAGGTAATATTTCAATTAATGATCTAAAGGGTCCTGATTTGAAACTCTACCTTGACACCCTGTCATTTAAATCTGGCGATGCAGTAGGATCCAGTCCCATCATGTATTTGCAATTATCAGATGTATCAGGACTCAATCTGTCTGGTGCCGGAATTGGACATCAAATCACAGCAGTCATTGACGAGCGATTTTCCGAGCCGATTGTGCTCAATGAATATTTCAAACCGACAGGCAACAGTGCTGGCATGGTGGTTTATCCATTGACTGGACTAGCTGCAGGAAAACATCGGATCGATGTCAAAGCATGGGACGTTTATAACAATTCATCTTCGGCGTCGGTTGAGTTCTTCGTGCAGTCCACCAATCCAGAAATCATCAAGCGATTCATTTCATATCCCAATCCATTCGCAGAAAAAGTACAAATTTCAGTTGATCTTGATCTGCCAGAACTGGGTTATACATCATCACTGGATGTTTATACCATGGAAGGAAGATGGATCAAACATCAGGAACTGAGCTTGAATCAAAAGGGACCTTTCAGCCTGGGATTTGAATGGGATGGGAAAAATATGCAAGGAGCTGCAGTGCAAAAAGGCATCTATCTGGTAAAACTGACAATCATTTCAAAACAAGGAAAAAACACTTCAAAACTGCTAAAGCTCATAAAGCTTTAATGAGGAATGCTTATTTTTACCAATATAAACCACCGATTATCGTCACATTTTTACCCGACCTGACATCTTAATATTTATTGATCAATTCATTTAACCATGAGAAATGTACTCAAGGTATTTTTTGGCGGTTTATTATTGACCCTGGCACAGGATATTCAGGCACAGAACACCATCAATGTTGTGACAAGTGCTGTTCCGTTTCTGAGAATTTCACCCGATGCGAGAGCTGGTGGAATGGGTGATTTGGGTGTTGCCACCATGCCAGATGCAAATGCTCAATTTTACAATCTTGCCAAATATCCATTTGCTAAAAACAATTCCGGCATCGGACTTACCTATACCCCCTGGTTGAAAGACTTGGGATTGAACGATGTTTTTCTGGCATCCTTGGCCGGTTACAAGAAAATAGATGAAACGCAATCTATTTCAGGTTCATTGAGATATTTCAACCTGGGGAACATAGAGTTTACCGATAATTTTGGAAACTCACTTGGAACAGGAAGACCACGGGAACTTGGACTGGATTTTGGTTATTCCAGAAAGCTTTCAGACAACCTGAGTCTGGGAGTTGGGCTTAGATACATCAATTCTGCATTGGCCAATGCCCAAATTGGAGGCGTTGCATACAAGCCAGGTAATGCAGTGGCAGGGGATTTGGGTATTTATTATGTCTCCAATCCGGAAGATTTGACCGGATTGTCCCTTGGACTTGCCATGACAAACATGGGTTCTAAGATCAGTTATACAGGAGATGCTGCCCAGAAAGACTTCATTCCTGCCAACATGACTCTTGGTGCCATGTATACTGTAATCAGCAATGAAGTAAATCGCCTCTCTTTGGGTATGGATATTCACAAATTGATGGTGCCTACACCTCCATTGCTTGGTGACAGTGCAGCAATGACCGATTACCGTTCTAAAAGTGTGGTAGGGAGCTGGTTTTCCTCATTCGGCGATGCCCCTGGAGGTTTTTCAGAGGAGTTCAAAGAGTTTGCATTTTCCTTGGGCGGTGAATTTATTTACAACGAACAATTTGCAGTACGTGCCGGTTATTTTTATGAAAACAAAAACAAAGGCAACCGTCAATATTTTTCAATGGGCGCAGGTTTCAGGTACAACAACCTCGACATCAATCTTTCGTATTTGATTCCCTCCGGGACGGGTGTAAACAGGAACCCACTCTCCAATACCATTCGTTTCAGTTTGCTTTTCAATTTGGGTCCCGCTGAATAGTAGTCATCCCACAAATTTGTTTTCACTATTTTTATGAAAAATAGTTGATGTCATACAGAATTGGTTTTGGCATAGATTTTCATCAGTTGGTGGAAGGAAGAGATTTGTGGTTAGGAGGCGTGAAAATTCCTCATCACTTGGGTGCGAAAGGGCACAGCGATGCAGATGTGCTCTTGCATGCAATTTGCGATGCTATGTTGGGAGCGCTGTCGCTTGGAGACATTGGAGTCCATTTCCCTGATACAGATCAAGCGTACAAGAATATTGACAGCAAAATTTTGTTGACAAAAACGTACGAACTTATCTCTTCAAAAGCATACACTGTTGTAAATGTTGATAGTTCACTCTGTTTGGAGGCTCCTAAAATAAAGCCATTCGTATCATCCATGCAAAGTTGCATTGCTTCTATCTTACAGATAACTACAGAGGACATTTCAATCAAAGCAACTACCACTGAAAAAATGGGATTTGTAGGCAGAGAAGAAGGTTTGGTGGCATATGCGACTGTATTGTTGCAGAAAAAAAATTAACCAAAGAGAGAGGTAAATTATCACCTTCGCTGGTTTGCTTCGCATGGATATTTGTAGATTTGCAAAAAAGTATTTTTGAAGGTTCAGATCGTCAATAAATCAACACATGCTTTGCCTGTTTATGCAACAGCCGGTTCATCAGGCACGGATATCCGAGCCTTTATCCCACATACAATCACGCTTGCTCCAATGGAACGCAGTTTGGTTCCCACTGGATTGTATCTTGAAATTCCTGCAGGATACGAGGCGCAGGTCAGGCCCCGCAGCGGACTCGCCATCAAACAAGGAATTACTTGTTTGAATACACCTGGTACAATTGATGCAGATTACAGAGGAGAAATCAAAGTCATATTGATCAATCTTTCCAACGAGCAACAGGTTATAGAAAATGGGGATCGGATTGCTCAACTGGTTTTTCAAAAAATTCAAAAGATTGAGTGGGAGGAAACCAGTCAGTTGGGAGAGACAGTAAGAAGCGACGGAGGATTTGGGCATACTGGAAAAAAATAAACAACATGAAATCATTTGCTATCATCATATTCAGTTTGATTTTGCTCGCTTCATGCAGATCAACCAGAAAGCTTACCAATGTGATTGCTGCAAAAGACAGTGTTGTCACCGTGGTGAATCCACATGAATCTGACTCTGCAAAGTTTGTCAGAGCTACCATGCAGAAGATCAAAGATCGTCAGATACATTTCAAGACTTTTTCTTCAAAAATCAAAGTGGATTACAACGATGATAAGAACCGAAAATTTGACTTCAATGCTTTTTTCAGGATGCAGAAAGACAGTGCCATGTGGATCTCCATTGTTGCAGCATTGAATATTGAAGCCTTTCGTGTGCTGATCAGACCAGACAGCATCATTATACTTGATAAATTGGATAAAACTGTGCAACGCAAGCCTTTTTCCTATTTGCAGGTCATCACAAAAGTCCCCTTCGATTATCAAACACTCGAGAAGTTGATTTTGGGAAATCCTATTTATCTCGATAAGGAAGTCATGGCATTTTCTGAAAAGACAGAGACACTCTCTTTTTCCACTGTTGGAGATGCCTTTAAACATTTTATGACAGTGGGTAAAAATGATTTGAATGTATTGTTCAGTAAACTGGATGATATTGATATATCGAGAAGCAGAACAGCCAATCTTGCTTACGCAGGCTATATTCCAATAGGGGAGCGCATTTTTGCTGAGGAGCGGAAAATTGATTTGGCTGAAAAAACACAGATTCAAATTGCCTTGAATTTCAAGCAGGTTGAATTTGACAAGCCCATTAGCTTCCCTTTCAGCATACCAAAGAATTATAAAACCATCAATTAACTTAATTTTTAAATGGAATTTGACAACTTCAGGTAGTCATTTCAATCAACAATGAAATCTATAAAGTCCATTATATTATTCTCGATATGTATTTCATCAGCTTTGTTTTCAATCTCTCAAACACGTGAGGAGCTTGAAAAACGGAGAAAAGAAATACAGCAGGAGATTCAGGATCTTCAGCGTGCCCAATCGGAAATTTCAAAAGACAAAAAAGCGGGACTCTCACAATTGAAATTGATTGAAAGAAAATTACGCAGTCGCTATGCTGTAATTGAGAATCTCAATGATGAGGTGAAGATGATTGATAATACAATTTTTAATGACAACAGGGAGATCTATCGTTTGCAGAGAGAGCTTGATACGCTTAAAAAACAATATGCAAGAACCATTGAATATGCATACAAGAACAGAAGCAGTTATGATATGATGAATTTTATCTTTTCTGCGACCAGCTTCAATGATGCTGTCAGAAGAGTCAGTTACCTAAAGACATACCGACAATACCGGGATGAACAAGTTGGAAATATCAATAGAACACAGAAAGAGCTGTCGGTTAAAATCAATACGCTTACACAAGATAAGAAAGAGAAAGGTCAGGTATTGTTAGAGCAGAATAAACAAAAAGAGTTGCTTGAGTCAGAAAAAAAGGAGAAAAATCAATTTTTTACCAAGTTGAAATCGCGTGAAAAGGAAATCGAAAAAGAAATGGCTGCCAAACGTAAAATCGAGCGCAGTCTGCAAACCTCTATTGCTGCAATTGTAAAAAGAGAAATTGAAGCTGCAAGAAAAAAGGCAGAGGAAGATGAAAAAAAAGCTGCAGCTGCTCTTGCATCAAAACCTGCTGAGCTCAAGCCAGCAACTACTTTGTCCGCAGCTCCTGTAACCACACGCAAGGTGAATGTACTTGAAAATACTCCAGAGGTTACAAAAGTTTCTGTTGGATTCGAGAACAACAGAGGCAACCTCCCTTGGCCGGTTGACAAGGCAACTGTTACAGCGGGATTTGGCAGACAAAAAATTGAAGGCACATCTATTATTGAAGATAATATTGGTTTGACGATTCAAACAGTCGCCGGATCCAATGTAAAAGCGGTATTTGATGGTACGGTAGCTACTGTGTATGATGTTGCGGGAAGTCAGACAATCACCATCAAGCATGGTAAATATTTCACGACCTATTACAATCTTTCAAGTGTAAATGTATCCAAAGGTGCATCGGTAAAAATGGGTCAATCCATCGGAAAGGCAGCACAAAATGATGACGGTGATGGTGAAATTATTTTTGTGGTGAATGTTGAATCGAAGTTTGTTGATCCTGAGGACTGGTTAAAGAACCGATAGTATCATTTTTTCAACAATCGCTGATAGAGATCTTCGTATTTGGGTACGATCTTGTGTATGTCAAAGCTTTCTGCCTGCTTTCTTGCCTCTTCGCTGAATCTATTCAATACTTGATCATTGCTAAGAATTGAAATGGCCTGATGGCTCATTTGCTCAACATCTCCAATCCCACTCAAGTAACCATTTTTACCATGGGTAATGATTTCAGGTATACCACCTGTATTGGTGGCAACCACAGGTGTTCCTGCTGCCATGGCCTCCAAAGCTGCTAGTCCAAAACTTTCATATTCAGATGGGAGTAAAAACAGATCTGCGATGGCATAAATATCTTCCATGTCTTGCTGTTTCCCCAAGAACCTTGTTTCTTCAATTATTCCCAATTCCCTGCACAGATCCTCTGCCATATGTCTTTCTGGCCCGTCGCCTACCAGCAACAATTTTGAGGGGATTGACTTTTTGATTTTATTAAAAGTATAAATGACATCTACAATCCTCTTTACTTTTCTGAAATTAGATGCATGCAGGATGATTTTTTCTCCATTGGGTGCGATGGCTTTTTTGAATGCATCCATTGGTTTGACAGAAAATCTGGTGATATCGACAAAATTATGGATGACCGAAATCTCTTTCTTGATCTCAAAATTTTCCAACGTTTCCTTTCTGAGATTATCAGATACTGCTGTGATGGCATCACTCTGATTAATCGAAAATGTAACGACTGGTGTATAGGTTTTATCTCTACCCACCAGTGTGATATCGGTGCCGTGCAAAGTGGTGATGAATGGCACCTTGATATTTTCTTCTGCTAAAATTTGTTTGGCCATGAAGGCGGCAGAAGCATGTGGAATAGCATAGTGCACATGAAGCAAGTCAACATTGTTGTTTTTGACTACATCCACCATGGTACTTGCCAATGCAGTTTCATATGGGGGAAAATCAAACAAAGGATAAGAGGGTACCCTCACCTCATGAAAGAAAATATTTGCACTGAATCCGGTGAGTCTTACTGGCTGTTGATACGTAATGAAATGAATTCCATATCCCTTGTCTGCCAGTGCCTTGCCAAGTTCAGTCGCCAGCACCCCACTGCCTCCGAATGTTGGATAACATACAATGCCAATATTCATGTGATACAAATCTGATATGAAGGTACCATTAATGCAGTAGATTCAAATCCGTTGTCAGCAATAATATAAAAATTGGTTAGCTTAGATCATAAATTTTCCTGTATGAAACAGCTCATATTCTTTGCAGCCATGTTAAGTGTTTGTTGGACAATGGCGCAGCCTGCATCAGATGATTCTTCTGCCATCAAAAAAATTTCTGATGAAATTTTCATGAATGGAACCGCATATAGCAATTTAAAATACCTGTGTAAAAAAGTGGGTCCCAGGCTTTCAGGTTCACCAGGGGCTGCATTGGCTGTTGAACAAACTGCAAGGATGCTGAGAGAAGCAGGTGCCGATACTGTATACCTGCAACCATGCATGGTTCCAAGATGGGTAAGAGGAGCCAAGGAAGTGGGAACTGCCGAGTTGATTGATGGAAAGAAAATCAAATTAAATATCGTTGCCTTGGGCAATGCGGTAGGAACACCAGCTGCTGGAATCAATGCGGAGATCGTAGAAGTGAAAAATTTCAAGGAGCTGGAAATGCTGGGAGCAGAGGGTGTAAAAGGTAAAATCGTTTTTTACAATTACAGAATGGATCCAAGGTACATCAATACATTTCAGGCATATGGAGAAGCCGGCGCTTACCGCAGTCAGGGACCCTCACGAGCAGCAGCCCTGGGCGCTGTTGGGGTAATTGTAAGGACACTTTCTCCTGTTTTGGATGACAATCCACATACCGGTGCAACCAGGTATGATGAGGGAAAACCAAAGATTCCAGCCGTTGCAATCAGCACCAATGGTGCAGTTGAATTGAGTAAATTGATTGCAGCAAAAAAAGTACGATCCGTATTTATCAAAACCAACTGCCAGATACTGGAAGATGTACCCTCTTACAATGTAGTTGGTGAATTAAGAGGCAGTGAATTTTCCGATGAAATCATCACTGTTGGCGGACACCTGGATAGTTGGGATCTGGCGGAGGGTGCACATGATGATGGTGCAGGATGTGTGCAAAGCATAGAAGTGATACGCGCATTAAAGGCGTTGGGTATAAGACCCAAGAGAACAATTCGGGCGGTGATGTTTATGAATGAGGAGAACGGGCTGAGAGGAGGAACCAAGTATGCTGAAATTGCAAAAGAGGAAGGAAAAAAATTCATCATGGCACTCGAAAGTGATGCCGGGGGATTCACCCCAAGGGGATTTGGTTACAGTGCCAATGCTACACAAAGCAATAAGATAGAAAAATGGCAATCTCTTTTTGTGCCTTATGGAGCGGCTGAATTCAAGCGTGGCGGCGGCGGTGCAGATATCGGTCCCCTGCGAACACTGGGAACGGCATTGATTGGATTGAATCCTGATTCACAGCGTTACATGGACTTGCATCATGCCAAGACTGATGTGTTTGAGGCTGTCAGCGAACGCGAATTGAATCTGGGTGCTGTTGTGATGACAGCAATGGTTTATCTGGTGGCGCAATACGGACTATAATTTTCCGATTGCAAACAGAGTGGGCTGTTTGGGTATTTCCAGTGTTGATTTTTTCCAGTCCATTACTGTTTTTGTTTTGATCCATTCTTCTTTTGATGTGATATGGTATCCAATGCATATGGCCGTACTGTCATGCAAGTGTTTCAGCAAAGATTGAAACAGTTGATTGTTTCTGTATGGTGTTTCAATGAAAAGTTGGGTTGCATGTTCTTTGATTGACCTGGCCTCTAATAATTTGATTTGTTTTGCTCGTTCCGGTTCCTGGATGGGAAGGTAACCATGAAAAGCAAATGACTGTCCATCGAAGCCGCTGGCCATCAACGTCAGCAAAATGCTGCTTGGCCCAACAAGAGGTTTTACAGCAATATTATGTTTTTGTGCAACGGATACTAGCACCTGTCCGGGATCTGCAATACCCGGACAACCAGATTCACTTGCTATACCGATGGTTTTACCTTCTTGAAGTGCTTTTGTGAAAACAGAAATCAGTGCATCCTCTTTTTTCTCCATTTCATGCCATTCTTTTGCATCAATATCAAATTGCTTATCTACTTGTTTGAATGCCCTTCTCGCTGTTCTAATATTTTCTACAAAAAAAACTTCACATGCATTGATATGCGCTGAAACATAAGCTGGCAGGGCGTCGTAACCGTCCTCTGCAATGTTGATGGGAATCAGTATAACCTTTGCCTTGTTCATGTCCGTTTTGTTTTTACTTCATGCATGGTAATGGTTGCAGCAATGACTGCATAAGAAGGGGCAAAAATCCATCCAACAAATATGAAGCAATGCATCAGGTAAAATACCATTCCATTACTAATGGCGAGTCCCCTGTGCCGATTGATAAATGTGGAGCTGTTAAAATTGCTTGTATTGAATTTATCAAAAGAATAATTCAACATGGAGAATCCGTAAAAATAGCATTCCACCATTCCTGCGAGCAGAGGGGTGATCCAACCGATCAGTGGAAGAAGGGAGATTAAAATAATAGCAAAAACATAAATGATTTGCCAGGCGGTGTTCCGGATGGCCATTTTGATTCCATCCAACATCCATGCAATATAGTTTTGGGGTTGCGCCTGCATGGGCGTTTTTTCCAAGATGGAAATGGTTCTGTGTGTGAGAAAGGTAAATACTGGTGCACCCAAAATCAGCCATATGTATTTAAACATTGAGAAATACAACAGCATCAAAATGATCCAAATGATGATCCCTCCAACGGTGAATAAAAAACCAATCCAACTTTGATCCAACGAAATCAGCCATTTCTGGAGTCCGGTTTCAACATTCAACCAATGGATCACTGCATTGGCTGATTTTGAAAAGAAGTACATGCTGATGCCAAAAAGTATGGCATACAGGATACCCGGTATCAACACCCATTTCCAAAGTTTATGGTTTTTGATCAGCTTATGTGCTTTGAAATAGGCTTGGATTGATATGATAAAATCTTTCAGCATGTTATTGAGGAAGAGCAAAATAACGATTAATGCTGAATTCCCGAAGTTGTTCAAAATATTGAATTGGTTAACTTTAATTGAAATTCGTGATCGATGAGCAGTATGCATGAAATACAAGCAACAGCCGGCAAGTCTTTGGGGTTATTGAAATTGTCAATTGGACTTGCACTGTTCTTTCTGATGTTGCTGATCAATCCATTTAATATGGATCCCTTCCCCTGCAATGTATTGGCTGTCGCGGTGCTAATGATCAGTTGGTGGATCACTGAAGCGTTACCCATGCCAGTGGTTGCATTGCTTCCCTTGGTGATGTTTCCATTGATGGGAATTTCAACAGTGAGTGAAACAGCAACTCCATATGCCAATGAAGTCATATTTCTGTTTATGGGGGGATTCCTTATTGGACTCGGGATTGAAAAGTGGGGTCTGCACAAACGCATCGCATTGAAAATAGTCTCTGTTACAGGTTCGAGTGGAAATAAAATCTTATTAGGATTTATTATTTCTACCGGATTCATCAGCATGTGGTTGAGCAATACTGCAACCACCATGATGATGTATCCCATAGCCATATCGGTTATTTCAGTTGTCATCAACATGCATGAAAAAGAAAATGCCAAGAGAAATTTCGCATTGGCTATGATGATTTCAATTGCCTATGCCTCAAATTTTGGAGGGATTGCTACCATCATCGGTACTCCTCCCAATGTGGCATATGCTTCTTACATCAGTAAAAAATATCATGTTGATATTTCATTTTTTGATTGGATGGTCGTTGCGATGCCCATTGCCATTTTGTTGCTGATACTGTTGTTTTTTTCATTGGTACTCATTTTCCCCAATCGCATCAAGTCCAACTCAGATTTTGAACAAATGATATCTGATGATGTTGCGGAATTGGGTCCGATTAGCGTACCAGAAAAAAGAGTATTGATTATTTTTTCTATAACTGCTTTGCTATGGATTTTCAGAAGTTTGATCAATCAATTGAACGTAGTAAAGCTTGATGACAGCATGATCGCCATTTTTGGAGCGGTTCTCATGTTTGCAGTTCCTGCAGGGGGCGATCCAGGAAACAAGGGAAAACTATTGACATGGAATGATACAAGTAAAATGGCTTGGGGAATTTTATTGCTCTTTGGTGGGGGCATCGCATTGGCGGGAGCTCTTGAAAAATCAGGTATCATTCAGTTGATTGGCACTTCCCTGGCCGCAAACACGTCGATTACGGTCTTTTTCATGATTGCAATTGTTGCCATCGTATCTCTTTTTTTAAGCGAAATCATGAGCAATGTTGCTCAAGTTATTGTATTCGCACCTATTGTAACCGTGCTTGCAGAATCTATGCAGATCAATCCTTTTCTTTTGGGAATACCCATGACACTCGCAGCAAGTTGTGCATCCATGTTGCCGATGGGAACACCCCCCAATGCAATTGTTTTTTCAAGTGGTCACATTAAAATAGCAGATATGATCAAAGCAGGTTTTGTGATGAACTTGATTTCAATTGTATTGATTGTACTGGCATCTTTCTACATTGTACCCTTGGTGATGCACCTGTAAAAGGAATTACGCTTGTTTTTTTTCTCCAAATGCCAAATCTCCTGCGTCGCCGAGTCCGGGTACTATATATCCCTTGGCAGTCAGCTCATCATCTATATCACCGCACCAGATCTTGACCTCGGGTTCTTTTCTTCGAACATATTCAATTCCCTCTGTGCAGGCAATAACAGCCACAACATGGATTTCAAGGATATTTCCCTGTTGTTTTAAAAATTCAATTGTTTTAACCAACGAGGCTCCTGTAGCAAGCATCGGATCACTGAGTACAACAATTCTACCGTCCAAAGAGGGGGATGACATGTATTCAAGGCTTATTTCAAAACTTCCGTTACGGTTATGCTTTCTGTACGCTGCAATAAACGCATTGTCCGCTTTGTCAAAATAATTGAGCATGCCCTGGTGTAATGGGAGTCCTGCTCTTAAAATTGTTGCCAAAACAGGTTGATTGACAAGGGCTTTTGATTTGGATATACCTAAAGGGGTTGTTATATCTTTCTCTTCCCAGGGAAGTTGTTTGCTGATTTCATAAGCCATGACTTCACCGATCCTTTCTATGTTTCTCCTGAAACGCATTCTGTCGTTTTGCACTTGTATGTCTCTCAGTTCATTGATCCAATTGTTGACGAGGGAGTGATGTTGGCTGATATTAATTACCATAAATGTTTAATTTCGGACCTCCTACAAATGTAGAAAAATAAGATGGTATACAAGGTAATTGGAACAATGAGTGGAAGTTCGCTGGACGGGCTCGATGTGGTGTTTGTTGAGGTAGAGGAAAAAGGTGGCAACTGGAGTTTTCAGGTGCTGGAGGCTGATTGTCTGCCTTTTGAAAATGATTTGAAGGAGCAACTCAAAAATGCTCCCACGCTCACTGCGAGAGAACTTGCTTCACTGGATGCCCGTTTCGGATCGTATATCGGAGAGCAGGTTAATCAATTCATTGAAAAAAATGCCATACAGTATAAAGTCGCACTCGTTGCATCACACGGTCACACTGTTTTTCATCATCCTCCCCATTATACTACCCAAATCGGAAACGGTGCTTTCATTGCAGCAGTAACTTCTTTGCCAGTTGTGAGTGACTTGCGGACAATGGACGTTGCAATGGGTGGACAAGGTGCACCGATTGTTCCAATGGGTGAGCAGCTGCTTTTCCCCCAGTACAAGTATTTTTTAAACATTGGCGGAATAGCAAATATTTCATATAATGGTGCTAGCGTGTATGATGCATTTGATGTTTGTCCTGCCAACCGCGTCCTCAATACCTTGGCAGAAGAAATGGGATTTGCATTTGACGAGCAAGGGACAAATGCCAGAAAAGGAAATATCGTTGAAGGATTGCTAGATCAGTTGAATGCGCAAGAGTATTATTGGCAGACTTTCCCCAAATCACTTGCCAACGAGTTTGGAACAGAGGTTATTCTTCCATTGATAAAATCATGCAAACTAGATCCACGTGATGCTTTGTGTACATATGTGGAGCATATCGCCATGCAGGTGAGAGAGTCTATTCAGCAAATCAACCGAAAACGAGGCGTGGTTGGCAAAGATGATAAAATGCTTGTTACTGGTGGAGGTGCTTTCAATCAGTTTTTGATTGAACGGTTGAACATTCATTTAAATCCACTGCACTTCATGGTAGAAATCCCCGATGCGCAAACTGTTGCCTACAAGGAGGCCATCATCATGGGACTGCTTGGCATTTTGAGGTGGAGGGAGGAACCTACTGTATTGAAGACAGTAACCGGGGCCCGGGAGCATAGTATAGGGGGAGCCTTGTGGATGGGTAAATCATGACATAAAAAAACCGGATGATTTCATCCGGTTTTTATTTTTTTAATAGCCCCATTTTTTCATGATGGCCAAATCCTCTTTCATGCAATCAAGAGGTAGCTTTCCTTGATAGGACTCCTGTTCGATGATGAAATGTTTGGTGCCCCATTTCTTTCCAAGATCAATGATCTCTTTAACGGGAACAATGCCTACACCCAGAATGGTGGATTCGTATTTTTCATGTCCCGCATTGGAAAGGACTTCATCTTTGACGTGCATGGATTCAAATCTGCCAGGATATTTCTGCATGATATCGAGTGCTTTTGCACCACCATTGATCATGTTGCCAATATCCAGCTGCTGCATCACCAGTTTCGGATCGGTCTCTCCCAATATAATATCATAGAGGGTTCTTCCTTCCAATTGCTCACTGAATTCAAAATCGTGGTTGTGATAACCAAATTTCATTCCGTATTTGTTGCAGAGTTCGCCAGATTTATTGAACACTTGCATGAATGCTTTGAGGGCATTCGCATCTCTGCGTGTGGTGGTTTCCATTGACGGACTGATTACAAACATTTGTCCTACGGTAGCGGCATCTTCTACAGTGTACTTCCATGCATCTGTAAAATCTTTCTTGCTGCTATCCCAATGTTTAGAACTCATAACAGTATGTCCGCTTGGCATTTTCATTCCCAAGTCATCCAACACTTTTTTAAATTCTGTGGCAGTCCAGCCATAAAACTTACGGTTTACGTAATTGGCATGTTCAACATGCTTGTATCCCATGCCGGAAAGTGCCTTGAGAGTTCCCAAAGGATCTTTGCTCATTTCTGTTCGGATGGAATAAAGTTGTATGCCAGTCAATTGTCCTTTTTTTGCACTCGATGCAAAAAGATCATTTGAAAACATGGCAGTACCTGCTGCTGCCAGGGCAGCATTTCGGATAAAAATTCTTCTTGATTGATTCATATGGAGGGGTTTAATCGGATCAGTAATTTACGAAAATTTGGATAATGCAACGGCAATTTTCAAAGAAACATGGCTGTCTTGCTTTCTTTGATTTTTTTGATTCCAGAGGGAATTCCCGCGTAAATTATTTTACCGCCTTCATCCCCGGCTTCCGGTCCCAGCTCAATGAGCCAGTCAGCCGCTTTGATGACGTCTGTATTGTGTTCTATGACGATGATGCTATGTCCCTGTTCAATCAGGGCATTGAAAGACATCAATAGCTTGTTGATATCATGAAAATGCAACCCGGTGGTTGGCTCGTCAAATATGAAAAGTATTTTATCCTGATGCCCCTTTCCCTTTCCTAGAAAACTTGCGAGTTTCACTCTTTGGGCTTCCCCACCAGAGAGGGTATTGCTGGATTGGCCGAGTTTGACATAGCCCAAGCCGACATCACTCAGTGGTTTGAGTTTTTGCGCAGTTTCCTTGTGATCAGCAAAAAAATCAATTGCTTCATCTACACTCATTTCTAATACATCATGAATATTTTTACCTCTGTAGCTGACTTCCAATACTTCCTCTTTGAATCTCTTTCCATTGCAACTTTCACAGGTGAGGTGAACATCTGCTAAAAACTGCATTTCAACCAGCTGTTCTCCTTCCCCTTTGCATGCATCACATCTTCCACCATCTACGTTGAAAGAAAAATGTTTGGGCTGATATCCCCGGATCTTGCTCAATGATTGGGAAGAAAATAAATCTCGCACTGTGTCCCAAGCTTTTATATAAGTAACCGGGTTGCTTCTGGAAGATTTACCAATGGGATTTTGGTCAATCATTTCTACGTGTTGAATCAAATCGAGATCTCCCATGAGTTGACGATGTGCTCCAACTTTTTCAGAGGAAGTCCCTGTGAGGTGTTTTTCCAATGCTGGAAAGAGAATCTTCTTTACCAATGTTGTTTTCCCGCTGCCGCTTACACCACTGACGACAGAAAATACACCCAAGGGGAAATGTACGTCAATGTCCTGCAGGTTATTTTCTGAGGCACCTTCAATGGTGATATGGTGTTTTGCTTTGCGCAGTTTTTTGGGAATATCAATTTTCAGTTCACCGTGCAGATATTTTGATGTGAGACTTTTTTCTGATTTCAAAATATCCTGAATGGTTCCTTCTGCAACAACTTCTCCTCCTAGGTGACTGGCAAAGGGTCCCATGTCGATGATATGATCTGCAGAACGCATCATGTTCTCGTCATGTTCTACCACGACAACGGTATTTCCCAAATCACGCAATTTCTTCAATACTTTGATGAGTCTGTCTGTATCTCTGCTGTGCAATCCAATGGATGGCTCATCTAATATGTACAATGAATTGGTGAGATTGCTTCCGAGGCATCTTGTCAATTGAATACGCTGACTCTCACCGCCGCTCAAACTATTGGCCAATCGGTCAAGTGTCAGATATCCAAGTCCGACATCCAACATGGTTTCCAGCCGTTGGTTGATTTCAATCAATATTCTTTTTCCAATGCTGGCTTCATGGGGGGTTAGCTGGATTTGATCAAACCACTTGGCCAAATCTCTGATGGGCAGTTTACACAGTTCTCCAATATGTTTCCCATTGAGATAGACATACAGCGCCTCTTTTCTCAATCTGTACCCATGGCAGCTTGTACAGGTTGTTCTACCTCTGTACCTGGACAACAATACCCTGAATTGTACTTTGTAAAGATTCTGCTCTACCTCTTTGAAAAAATCATCGATGCCATAGGCGTGTTCATGGCCTTTCCACAGGATTTCCTTCTGTTTGTCTGACAATTCACCATAGGGTTTGTGGACAGGAAATGATATTGACTTGGCACCTTTGATGAACTGTTCTCTCCACCAATTCAGCTTTTCACCTTTCCAAGGAGCAACTGCTCCATCGAAAACGCTCAGTCTTTGATTGGGTATTACCAGGTTCTTATCAATTCCTAAAATTTGTGAATATCCTTCACATACCGGACATGCCCCAAAGGGATTGTTGAATGAAAACAAATTTGGAACCGGCTCTTCAAAGAGCATATCATCCAGTTCAAACTTATTTGAAAACGAAAGCAATGTTTGTTCGTTGTTCAAGAGACGCAGCGAACCTTCGCCTTCATAAAAAGCCAGTGAAATGGAATCTGCCAATCTATTTTCTTCATCCTCATCAAAATCTTTTGCCACCATTCTGTCGATCAGTAAAAAAGCAGCAGGTGTGATTTTCCATTTTTGATCTTCTGTCAATTCCTCTATTGAAAGAATTTTTTTATGATCCATATCATATAGCCTAGAGAAACCCTTTTGGATCAGGATATTCAACTCTTCGCTCGTTTTTCTGTTCTTGGAAAACTGGAGGGGAGAAAGAATATAAAATTTATCGCCTGACTTGAATTTCCTGATGGCTTCCAACACATCTTTCACATCATCTTTCTTAACCTCTTTTCCGGAAATGGGGGATATGGTTCTTCCTACTCTTGCATACAAGAGTCTGAGGTATTCATAAATTTCTGTCATGCTCCCGACGGTTGATCTCGGCGTTTTTGTAACTACTTTTTGTTCAATGGCAACTGCCGGACACAATCCAGCAATATGGTCAACTTCTGGCTTGTCCATTCTCATCAAAAACTGTCTGGCATATGCGCTCAAACTTTCCGCATACCTGCGTTGTCCCTCTGCAAAGAGGGTGTCTATGGTCAAAGATGATTTACCGGACCCCGAAACACCCGTAACAACCGTGAGTTTATTTCTAGGTATTTCTACGTACACATTCCGTAGATTATGCATGCGTGCACCCTGAATAAAAATTCCGTCCTTGGATGGATTTTTTTTCGATGTTCCTTTCTTTTCCTTTGCTGGAGAGAGTTTCGACATATGGGACTGCAAATATATCGCTTAAGCGGGAGTAAACGACTGCGTATTTTCACGTAGGCATTTACACTACACTGACAATTTAATGCGTAGGGTACGTACATCTAATTACGTAATTTAAAAAATTAGGTCCCTCATTATTTTTCCTGGCCTGTATTCGATTCTAGATTTGACTTGTCAAAGCGAAAATCAACCACTCAAAAAAGATTGTATGATAGCAACATCCATCCAAAACGACCAGCAGCTGATCCAAGAGTTTGTATCTGGCAATATGAGATCATTTGAGTTGTTGTTGAATCGCCACAAGGACAGAATTTTTACCTCCATCGTGATGATGGTAAAAGATAAAAGTCTTGCGGATGATATTTTCCAGGATATTTTCATCAAAGTCATTGATACCATCAAGGCCGGTCAGTACAATGAAGAAGGCAAATTCCTTCCTTGGGTATTGAGAATCGCCCACAATCAGTGTATTGATCATTTCAGAAGAGTTAAAAAGAATCCATCATTTGGATATGGTGATCAGCATGAAATGTCTGATTCCGCCTTGGTTACAAATGAGAACGCAGAAACAAACATCATGCAATTGCAAAGAGCTTCCAATATCCAGGGCTTGTTGAACAAGCTTCCAGAGGATCAACGTGAAGTGATTGTGATGAGACATTTTGCAAATCTCAGCTTCAAGGAAATCGCTGAAAAAACCAATTGCAGCATCAATACTGCTCTTGGAAGAATGAGATACGCTTTAATCAATCTTCGCCGTCTTATGGCTGAAGTCCCTGCTGCTGTTGCCTGATATTTTGCAAACCGTTCAATCCACATCTTAACCATGCTGCGAAAGCAGTTGGATCGGGGGTATAGCCTATTGGTTCTGTAATCAACTGTTCATCTGGCGATACAACTACATACCATGGTTGGGAGCTGGCATTGAAATTTTCAGTTTGAAACAGGCTCCACTTGTTGCCAACAGTTTTAACCTGCATGGTGGAACCGGTTGATGTTATATATGATTGCTGTTGGTCGATCGGCAAAGGCTCTTTATCATCTACAAAAAGAGAAACAAGAATATATTCTTCCATCAAAGCTTTGACCTCTTTGTTGGTCCATACATTTTCCTCCATTTTTCTGCAATTCACACAAGCCCAACCGGTAAAGTCGATCAGCACGGCTTTGTTTTTTTCTTTTGCCAATTTCAAAGCCTCATGGTAGTCCTTCAATGGCTCATCGCAATTGATGGGATCTGCATAGATGCTGTAACAAACTGGAGGAGGGAATCCACTGATCAAAGAAATGTTTGCATACTTGGTATTTGTGATGCCGGGTAAAAGATAAACAGTGAACGCCAATACTGCAAGGGCAAATGCTTTTCTACTTGTTGAAATTTTTTCTCCTTTTGAATCATGTGGAAACCTGATCCATCCCATCAGGTAGATGAAGAGGCTGAAGAAAATCAGGACCCATATTCCAAAGAAAATTTCTCTTTTGATGATCGACCAATGTGCAACAAGATCGGCATTTGAAATAAATTTCAATGCGAGTGCGAGTTCAATGAATCCCAGTACAACTTTCACGGTATTCAACCATCCGCCGCTTTTCGGAAGTGAATTCAACCATTGAGGGAACAATGCAAACAAGGCGAATGGCAATCCCAGCGCTACCCCAAATCCTGCGAGTCCAGCTGTCAGTGGCCAAGCTCCAGCAGTTGCAGTCCCAACGAGCAATGTTCCAAGAATTGGACCCGTACAGGAGAATGATACGATGGTGAGGGTCAATGCCATGAAAAATACTCCCAAAGCATCAGAACCTTGTTTCGCATTGGTTGAATTGGCCAATCCACCAGGTAGCGTGATTTCATAAAATCCAAAAAATGAAAATGCAAAAACAAGGAAGATGATAAAAAATGCAGTATTCAGATACACATTGGTTGAAATATCATTGTATACAGCAGGATTGATATTTCCAGCCAAATGAAATGGAATGGAGAATGATATGTAAATGAAAAAAATAAAAAAACCGTACATGATGGCCAGTCTCCTACCTTTCTTTTTATTGTTTCCATGTTTTGTAAAAAATGAGACGGTCAGGGGAACCATTGGAAATACACAGGGTGTCAGCAATGCAAACAATCCTCCGAGGAAACCCAGCAGAAATATCTTCATCAACCCCGCATCTTCTTTGCTGGATTGGTTTGTTCCTTCACATGCGACGAGAGGATTTTTTATATCCAGTTTTTCTATTTTGAGGGATGGTCCAGCAGCTTTGCCACCTTCAAAACTGATTTCAATCGAAATCGATTCACCCGGGAAAAATTCATCTCCTTTGCCATAAGTATAGTTGAGTTGGAGTGGGAAGGATGCAGGTACAGTACTGCCGAATGATAAGGTGGTAGTCCATGTAACATCATTGTTGTATACCTCAAAGCTTGATCCTTCAAAGACCTGGCTTTTTTTTATTTTACCGGGTGTGACTGCACGCAGCTCCGATATGATCTTGATGGAAGCGTCTGGCAATACAATGGCAGCAGATGGAACTCCATCAAAATTGATTTGAGGAGCATATAAATTCCATGCATCAGGATTGTTTGCTTTCAAATCGATTTGATATTGGTTGGGAGCGATGCGCGTTGATTTTCCCTCCCATTTGATCGGTGCCTTGCCTTCCTGACCATTTGCCTTGAAAAGAAAAACGGAAAACAGTGCAATGAGCAATGCCTTTATTTTCATAATTGCCGGCTTTTACCCTCCGATGGGAATTTTGAATGTAATTTCTGATGGGGGCAAACACATGTCATCGTTGCAAACCATGAATTCAACTTTACCGTTGACATTTGTTTTTGCATTCGACCTGGTTTTTACTTTTTGAACAAACGTTACAGTTTTTTCAAAGAAATTCACGTTTCCATCCCATGCCTCTTCGCGTTTTGTAATCCTCTTTCCTCTTTCGATGATTCCCCCTTCAAAGGCAAGCAGGGGATTGGGAGAAAAGTTGAATATGGTCGCAACCGGGCCCTCCACTCCAGCCTTTGTTGCGTAGAGGTGATAATTACCCGAAATATTGGCTGTGATTTGCAGTTCGTATGTTTTGTCTGCAATTTTTTTGGAATTGTAGATCCAGCTGACTTGTTTGGCAGATCCCATTTGTCCAAATGAACTTAAACCAAGAGTAATCAGCAAGGTTGATAAAACGGAACGGATTGTTATCATGCTAGTATGTTTGATGAAACCGATGTCAGGAACAAGCTGTTGAAAACAGTTTTACCATCTTCGTTTCCAAGTTTTGCAGAACAGGCTCTCTCAGGATGTGGCATCATCCCAAACACATTTCTTTCTTTGTTGCAAATGCCAGCAATATTCAGCAAGGTGCCATTGGGATTGCTGGAGGCATTGATATTACCTGCCTCCTCGCAGTATTGATAAATGATCTGATGGTTGTTTTGTAATTCTTCTAGTGTTTTTTCGTCAGCATGGAATCTGCCCTCACCATGTGCGATGGGAATTTTCAGGGCACGTTTTTCATTTCCAATGATGTATACATTCTTGCATGCAAATTGCTGGTGTGCATTTTTCAGCAATACCCCCGGAAGGAGTCCAGCTTCACATAGAATTTGAAAACCATTGCAAACGCCAAACACTTTTCCTCCTTTTTCAGCAAACTTGATGGTTGCTTGCATCATGGGACTGAACCTGGCAATTGCACCACAGCGAAGGTAGTCGCCATAAGAAAAACCTCCAGGAAGTACAATACAGTCTTCCTCAGAAAAATAGCTCAGATCATTGTCCTTGTGCCATAATTCCACCACTTCCTGACCTAGATCATTCCTCAGTGCTCCGATCATATCTTGATCACAATTGGAACCCGGGAAAACAATGACGCCAAATTTCATGACAAAACCTTTTGGCAAAATTAGTGTCTTTATGGGTACGACATTTTTGTATTTGTCGTTTTAACGTATGTATGACAGAACGATCAGTAAAATAAGGACCAAATTGGGGATAAAATCACGCTTGAATGATTGGAAAAATGGGGCAAAAAGCATGGATGCCGGCACCAGCAGTAAATAGAGGTATTGATTCAATATTGACAAATTCAACAATGCAATGCAGATGCTGGCTAAAAAAAGGGCGAAAAGGATGATGTAACCCTTTCTGTTTTGAAGTACCATTTTACTGATTTGCGCAGATCCTGCCCAAAAGCCAATCAAAGGCAACGCAAGAACACTGCAGATCTTTATAGCATAAAAGGTTGTCAAAGCGGGCATTTCAAAACTGGGGATCTTGAATTGCATCAAAGCATTCAGTGAAAACTGGTTTGTCAGATAGAGCAAGCTGGATGAAAAATAGTAGGGCAGAAGGAATCCAAGGTTCAACATGCTCCATTCGCGAAGAGATGTTGGTCTCATGATCAGCAGGGCAATGGTTAGCCAGACATATAGGATGAGATAATTGTTTAGAACACTTGAGATCAAAGCTGTAACAAAACCAACAACCATGATTTGATTGAATGGACTGTTGTTTTTATACATATCCATGAAGGCATTGAAAACAAGGATGATCAATGCGTTGATCAATAACATGAAAATTGTAATTCTATAAGGTATTAGAAATCCTGTCAGTAAAAAAGTCAGTGCTGTAATGTAAGTCCCTCTCTCCAGCAATTTGAAATCTTTTGAAATTTTATTGAGATAAAGGGCTTCTGAGATCAACAATGTGAATGAAATAATTTTTACTGCAAGTCCTGCGTTTTTTTCTAATGCAATCAGTTTCAATGTCAGCCATTGAAGAATGATGGGGTGTTCATTTTCAAGTTGAATATGGGGTATAGCGGGTTTTAGAAAAACACAAACATAGCCCATGCCCAGCAAGAGCAGCAATGCAAGGGGATTGTTATTGCGGAATATGCCCAACACGGTTTTTAGTATTCAATTTTTGCAAAGCAAATATAATTCTTGTACATGCAAGGCATGATGATTTGCCGTAAGCTGATCTGCTTCCCGTATTTGGGCATGAAATCATAATCCCTGTTCAAGTTTTTCAGGGTGGGTTGTCTTTTGATTCTGCCATCTGCATCTATAGATGCACTGTTCAACAGCAGTTCTCTTTTCTCTTTTTGGTTGAACAGAAATCTGATTTCACTGCCAGTATTGAACATTTGGTATCCCAAAAAGGAGTCGGCATTGTCGTCATACTGACTTTTTCTGATGGTATTGCCCCATTTTAAGTTGCCGTTTTCGTCGAAAAAGAATGTTACGATGTTTTCTGAAACATATCTTGTCAGGTTGTTCTGCATTCCATAACGATTGAAGGGGTCGTACATGCCGTAAGGATAGAATCTCGTCATTGGCGAGAAGTAAAACGGATTGTAGAAGGGAGACATGAACATACCCGGCCCATACAGATAATCAAACCTGTTCCAAGGATTGTTCCTGGAGCTTGAATAAAAAGATTCTGTAAAGACCGCGAAGCCACCATCTTGGGTTGGCACTACCTGTCTGATAAATTGATCATTGAAGGCTGTTTTGACTGAGTTGTTCTCAGATTTTGCCTCTAGGCGAATGCTGTCGTTGAATATGTATTGTCTTGGCTTCAGACTTTCTCTTTTGTTTTTATCCCAAATCAGTGTGTAGATCCCTTCAATATTTCCACGGCGTTGTTTGTAAAAAAACGATGCCATCATCAGTTTTTTGTTGCCGTTATCGAATTTGATTTTCAATTCATCCAGGGTCAGGTCATTCAAGGGTAGTTTTTGGACAAGAATGGAGTCGGTAGAAGCACCTTTGATCACCAATTCAACTTTATTGATGTAATCCCTGCTACCGATTCTGGTACATTTTCCAAAGGCAAAATCGCCTTCATTGTCCAATACAAAATCAGTAAAAACCACATCCCGGTCGGGTGATTTGATTTCAAAACCGCTTTTCTTCAGCACCTTCATCTGCTGGTCGTACAGGATGGTAGTAAACAGGTAATCACGCTCCGTATCTCTTTTGATCTTGAAGAGCATGATTCTTTTTTTATCGTCGCTGTTGATCAGGGTGTATACCTTGTTTTCGGTATTGCTGTTTACTTGCGTGGTATCCAAATCAACCGGATCTGACATCATTTTTCCTTCACCATTGATTTTAACCATGCTGCAGAAAATGGAATTTCTTTTTTGGTGCTGATAAATCATGTAAGAAAAATCATTGTATGAAATGAAGTCAACATTGATGATTCTTTCCGGCAGGTTGCTGAGTTCTACCCGGTTTTTTTGTTGCATTTCACTGTCATATACTGAAATAGCATGTCTGTTTCTGTAGTTTTTGTAGACAAGGATGTTGTTGTTGATTTTTCCGAGAATTTCGAAACTCATGTCTCTGACATCGTCTTTGTCAACCAACGAATAGTCAATTTTCTGCGCCGCTGCGGTTTGTATGACAAACAGCATACACCAAACTGCAGCCCATTTAACAGTCATGTATTTCATATGACATAAAATTAGGTGAAGCATTGCAAACAGATTCATAAGACTTGACAAAAAGGCAATGGTTCCTCAGAAATGCCTTTTTTATTATTTTTTTAACCAATTTTAAAAACAATCCATAATACCTATAACTTTGTTCAGCCACTGGCGTCTAATCTTACCACATAGTGAGTAAACAACTGAACAAAGTAACCGCAGCAGGGTTGCTCATCGCACTGGGAATCATTTACGGAGATATTGGAACTTCCCCTCTTTACGTATTTAGTGCCATCATCAATGGAAGGGTCATTTCGGATGAACTGATTCTGGGGGGTATTTCCTGTATCATCTGGACGCTTACCCTCCAAACAACAGTCAAATATGTAATACTTACTCTTCAGGCCGATAACAGAGGGGAGGGAGGGATTTTCTCTCTGTACACACTCGTAAGGAGAAGAAAGAAATGGTTGATTGTACCCGCTATGATCGGGGGTGCTGCACTGCTTTCAGAGGGAATTATTACGCCTCCTATTTCTGTTACTTCAGCAATCGAGGGACTCACACAACTTCCCAGATTTTCTGCCATTACGGAAATGCAGATCGTTTTCATAGTCCTGGGGATTCTTACAGCACTTTTCTTTTTGCAGCAGTTTGGTACGGCATCAATTGGTAAGCTTTTTGGTCCAGTGATGTTCATTTGGTTTGCCATGCTGGCAATCATGGGGGTTTACAATATTTTTGGCAACTGGCATGTATTGAATGCTTTCAATCCCGCTTATGCCATTCAATTATTGCTCAATTATCCAGGTGGATTTTGGTTGTTGGGAGCTGTATTTCTTTGTACGACCGGTGCCGAGGCGTTGTATTCTGACTTGGGACATTGTGGGAAACGGAATATTCGGATAACTTGGATTTGGGTCAAAACAGCGTTGATATTGAATTACCTCGGACAGGGAGCCTATTTGTTGGGTGAAAAAGGTAAATTATTTGCTAACGCAGGTCTATTGAAAAACGCAGCTTTTGCAGCAGCACATCCTGAAGCACTCTTGCTGAGGAACCCTTTTTATGCAATGATGCCCAATGCATTTTTGCTGATTGGTATCATCATTGCTACCATGGCTGCTGTTGTTGCCAGTCAGGCAATGATCAGTGGTTCCTTTACATTGGTCAGTGTAGCAATGCGACTCAATTTGTGGCCCAAATTCAGAATCAACTATCCAACCGAAGAAAGAGGTCAACTCTTCATTCCAGCTATCAATACCATGCTCTTTCTCGGATGTTGCTTTATCGTATTGTATTTCAAAAGTTCAAGCAATATGGAAGCTGCCTATGGACTGGCCATTACACTCTGCATGTTTGCAACATCCATTCTTTTCGCCAATTACCTGGTATTGCACAGGGTCAATCCCATTTGGATATACTTGTATCTCGCTGTTTACCTTACCATTGAATTCAGTTTTCTGATTGCCAACCTTGAGAAGTTCCCCCATGGTGGATTTGCCACATTTGTATTGGGCGGATTGTTTGTGGTTGTAATGTACATATGGTTCAAGGCCAGGAAAATCAAAAACAGGTACGTGGAATTTGCTCGATTGGATAATTATTTGCCTGTATTGCAGGAATTGAGCAATGACCAGTCCATCAACAAATATGCCACCCACCTGGTTTACTTGAGCAGTGCCAACAATCCAAAAGAGATTGAATACAAGATCATCCACTCTATCCTAAACAAAAAGCCAAAGCGTGCCGATATTTATTGGTTTGTCCATGTTGATACATTGGATGATCCATATACATGTAAATATGAAGTCCAAACCATCATCCCCAATGAGGTGATCCGGGTGGAATTCAGTTTGGGTTTCAGGGTTCAGCCAAAGATAAATTTGATGTTCAGAAAAGTTGTAGAGGACATGGTTTCCAACAAGGAAGTGAATATCACCTCTCGTTACGAAAGTTTGGCGCGCAATAATATTGCAGGCGATTTCGAGTTCGTGGTAATGGAGAAATTTTTGAGCCAGGACAATGAATTGCCCTTCTGGGAGCGGGTTGTAATGAAATTATATTTTTGGCTCAAAGAAGTATCCTTGTCAGAAGAAAAAGGATTTGGATTGGATGCCAGCAATGTTACTGTTGAAAAATTCCCGTTGGTGGTGGCACCTGTCAAATCACTCAAACTCAAACGGGTTTATTCTGAGGAATATTGATTACCTCATCCTGTCTGCGCTGCTCAGCAATTTCTCATCCTTCCTGATTCCGATGAAGGCAAATACCTGAAACAGAAGAATAAAAATGGGCAGTATCGCACTGATTTCCCAATTGCCTTGTGGAATTTGAAAGGTGGATTTAAATTCCTTCACAATAAAAAACTGTGCAGCAATAAATCCAATGGTTGCGATGGAAGTGGCAATGATGATGGATTTTTGTCTTTTTCTGTTTTGGAAAAAGAAAATATTGACAAAGCTGCATACAGCTATGAATGCAATCAGGAAGAGCAATACAACACTTTCCCGCACAGAGAAAATTTTGGTGCTGCCGTCAGCAGCGTTTCCTGCAAAGGTTGGAACCAGCCAGGTAATGCCGGCGCACGTTGCGCTCAGCAGTAACCACAATGATTGTATGCGTTGAATCATGATGTGTAATTATCCCAGTTCCGGATACAGCGGAAACTGTTGCATGAATGATTTGACTTCTTCTTTAACAGCTGAAATGATTTGCTCATCATCTGCATGCATGATCACTTTGTCGATCATATTAACCACTGTCTGCATGTGTTCGGTTTTGAGTCCACGGGTAGTAATAGCAGGGACACCGATCCTGATGCCTGATGTAACAAATGGACTCTTATCATCGAAAGGCACGGAGTTTTTGTTGAGGGTGATATGTGCCCTGTCCAGCGTCTCTTGCGCTTTCTTGCCAGTGATATTTTTATTTCTCAAATCGATCAACATCAGGTGGTTTTCTGTTCCTCCGCTGATCAAATGATATCCTTTTGCCACAAATCCAGCTGCCATTTTTTGTGCATTGTCTTTGACCTGCTGTTGGTATAATTTAAAAGATGGATCCAAGATTTCTCCGAATGCGACAGCCTTTGCGGCAATGACATGCTCAAGCGGACCCCCTTGCATACCCGGAAAAACAGCCAAATCAAGCAACGCGCTCATAGATCTTGTATTTCCTTTCGGGTCTTTGATGCCAAAAGGGTTATCGAAATCATTTCTCATCATGATCACACCACCTCTTGGTCCTCTCAATGTTTTGTGTGTAGTAGAAGTAACTATGTGACAATAATCAAAGGGATCATTGAGCAATCCTGCCGCTACGAGTCCCGCTGGGTGTGCAATATCAGCCAGCACCAGTGCACCAATTTCATCTGCAACCGATCTGATTCTTTTGTAATCCCAATCTCTGCTGAAGGCTGAGGCACCGCAGATGATCATCTTTGGTTTTTCTTTTCTGGCTATTTCTTCCAGTTGTTCATAATTCACTAGTCCGGTTTCATTGTCAACTCCATAAAAGAAAGCCTGGTAATTTTTTCCGCTGTAATTCGCTGGACTCCCGTGTGTAAGGTGTCCACCCATGCTCAAGTCAAGTCCAAGTATTTTATCACCTGGTTTCAAGCAAGCCAGGAATACTGCTGTATTCGCCTGTGCTCCACTGTGTGGTTGCACATTCGTCCAGGTTGCATTGAAAACTTTTTTCAATCGGTCAATCGCCAGTTGTTCAATTTCATCTACAACTTCGCATCCGCCATAATATCTTTTTCCAGGGTAGCCTTCAGCGTATTTATTTGTTGCCACAGATCCCATGGCCTGCATGACTTGGAGGGAGGTAAAATTCTCAGAAGCGATGAGTTCTATACCTTCTCTCTGTCTTTTTAATTCTCTGTCAAGAAGATCGAAAATCAGTTGATCGCGCATGTTGGGTTGGTTTTGCGCGAAATTAATCCTTTTTTAAACACCCAATTGGATGACTTGTGTACATCCTTCGATTTCAATGGGATCGTTGCTGCTGATGATGACAATGCGGTTTTTACCCAGATTGTTCAACATTGATTTGTAAAGGCCAATTCCCTGCTGATCAAGGTTGGTGCATGGTTCATCAAGCAGCAAAACTGGAGTATTGCTGAAAAATGCCTGTGCCAATTTGATGCGTTGTTTCATGCCGCTGCTGAAATACCTGATCTGTTTGTGGGCGTGTTTGGATAAGCCAATATGTTCAATGATATCGGCAATAGTGCTCTGGTTTTGAAATGATTTGAATTGCTGATGATAGCCAAAGAATTCAAGGGCAGTCATTTCCTCTATGACTTCCAAATAAGGTGCGCAAATGGAAACATGTATAAACATTTCATCGGTTGGAATCTTCTTTCCCTCAAAGTTGAAAATGATTTCTCCTTCGGAAAGCATGGTAGATCCAGCAATACACTGGAGCAAAGTTGATTTTCCGGCTCCATTGTGTCCGGTGATGGCATAGCTTTTTTTGTCAGAAAAACTGGCATGAAGATTTTTGAATACCCAATCTCTGTTGAATCTTTTTCCAGCATCAATCAACTGAATCTCCATCTGATGTTGATTTAGTGCTTCTTCGGATGATACCTCTCTTGCTTTCTCTGATAAACGCGACGATGGTTGATTTGATCGATGAAATGGGTGTTTCATGCTCCAGCTTTTCCAATGCCTGCGAAACATTCAAGTTATTGTTGTAAAGGATGCGAAATACATCCATGATTTGATTGATGGTTTCAGATGTATATCCTCTTCTTCTCAATCCAACGGTGTTGATGCCTGAAAAGCTTGCAGGATTGTTTCCTGCTCTCACAAATGGCGGAACATCTTTTCTAACCATGGCGAGAGCACCAATATAGGCATGGTCACCGATCCTGACAAATTGATTGACACCACACATTCCGGAGATGATGACGTGATCACCCACCGTTACATGTCCAGCCAATTGAGTACTGTTGCTGATCACGCAATGAGCACCAATGATGCAATCGTGTGCCACGTGTGAGTATGCCATGATCAAGCAATGCTCGCCGATCACCGTTTTCATCTTTTCTTTGGTACCTCTGTGAATGGATACGAATTCTCGGATGATGGTATGGTCTCCTATTTCTGCAGTTGTCTTTTCTCCATCGAATTTCAAATCGGCTGGCGGGGCTGAAATGATGGCACCATGAAAAATCTGGCAATGGTTGCCAATTTTTGCACCATTCATGATGGTTGCATTGCTTCCAATCCAGCAATCGTCTCCAATGACAACATCTTCCTCTATGGTTGTAAATGCATCGATCCTCACATTCTTGCCAATCTTGGCGTTGGGGTGAACGACGGTTTGGGGGTGAATCATGGAAAAGTATTATGCATGCTCTCTTTTAACCAACTGCGCCATAAGGTAGGCCTCTGCAGCAATTTTATTTCCTACAAACACAGTGCCAATCATCTCGCAAATTCCTCTGCGGATGGGACCCAGTAATTCTAGCTTCAATAGCAATGTATCACCAGGAACCACTTTCATTTTGAATTTGCAATTGTCAATTTTCAAAAAATAGGTATCATAATCACCTGGAGGCAGGCAATTGATGGCAAGAATTCCGCCTGCTTGGGCCAGTGCCTCTATCTGCAACACACCGGGCATGATGGGATTGCCGGGAAAGTGTCCAGCGAAAAAGGGTTCATTGGCTGTAACATTTTTTACACCTACGATATGGTTGTCTGATAGTTCTATGATTTTGTCTACCAATAAGAATGGATACCTGTGAGGCAGTTTTTTCTCAATATCGGGTGTATTGTACAGGGGAGGGAGGTTGGGATCGTAGGAAGGGATATTTTTAAGGGATTTGCTCTTTTTGATGTGTTGCTTGATTTTTTTAGCCAACTCCACATTGGAAAAATGCCCCGGTCTACTGGCAATGATATGGGCTTTGAAAGGATAGCCGACAAGTGCAAGATCACCTACAATGTCCAACAGTTTATGTCTCGCTGGCTCATTGCTGTATCTGAGTTCCAGGTTATTCAAAAACACTTGGCTGTTTATATCAAATTCAACATTTTTGAATGCCTTGCTCAATTTGTTTTTTACTTCTTCAGTCAGCGGTTTCTCAACAACGACAATGGCATTGTTGATGTCACCCCCTTTGATCAGGTTGTTGGCTATCAGGGCTTCCAGTTCATGCAGGAAACAAAATGTTCTGCTGGATGCAATCTGTTCCTTGAAATCACTCATCTTTTTTAAGGAGGCATGTTGTGTTCCCAATACTTCACTGTTAAAATCAATCAAGGTGGTGATATGGTAGTCAACTGCGGGCGTTGCTTTGAGTTCAACTCCTCTTTCTTCATCATAGTGAATGATGTTGGTATCGATGTTGTACCAATCTTTGGCGGCTTCCTGCTCAACAACAGTTGCCTGTTCGATGGCCTCTACAAATTGAATAGCACTTCCATCCATGATTGGCACTTCAGGTCCGTCTACTTCAATCAGGCAGTTGTCGACTCCCATGCCTACGAGTGCGGCGAGGATATGTTCAATTGTGCTGATTCTGGCACCGTTTGATTCGAGGGTGGTACCTCTGGTTGTTTCGACCACAAGATCACAATCAGCCTTGATCAATGGCTGGTCTTGCAGATCCATTCTTTTGAATTGGAATCCGAAACCAGGTTCAGCCGGCTGTAATGTCATGTTAACCATGGCGCCAGTATGCAATCCGGTTCCTGATATTTTTGCAGGTTGTTGAAGAGTATGCTGCTTGTTAGGATTGAAATTTTTCACGATTGCAGGTTTTTGTGCTGCAAAGATAATTCATTTTATCAAGGTGCACTTTCGTTATAATCTACTGAATATCAATAATTATGAAGAAAGTTCCTCTTTCTCTTTCAGCATTATTTCAAGAAGATTTTCCAACTCCTTGATTTTTTTATCCAAATCAGGCAGTTTTCTAAAAACAGCCTGTGAGCGCATGGCAGTACTGAATTCGAAAGCAGGACTACCAGTTACGATGGTCTCCTTTTCGCGGATGCTCTTGGAGACACCGCTCTGGCCATTGATTTTTACTCCATCAGCAATTTGGATATGTCCGACAATGCCTGCTTGTCCACCAATGGTTACCCGGTTTCCAATTTTTGTACTGCCGCTGATCCCGGCCTGGGCGGCAACAACGGTGTTTTGTCCAACTTCTACATTGTGTGCAATCTGCACCAGGTTGTCCAACTTGGTGCCCATTTTTATCGTCGTAGATCCCATTGTTGCCCTGTCAATGCAAACATTGGCACCGATTTCAACATAGTCCTCTATAACAACATTTCCGAGTTGTGGCACTTTTTTATAGATACCATTTGATTCTGGTACAAATCCAAAGCCATCACTTCCAATGACGGTGCCTGCATGAATCAGCACATGGTTTCCGATGGTGCAGTGGTGGTATATTTTTACACCTGCAAATACGGTTGTATCGTTGCCAATGGTCACGCCGTTTCCCAGAAAAGTATGCGGATACAATTTTACATTGTCACCAACCACTGCGTTTTCTCCCACATAGGTGAAAGCAGCGATGTAAACATCTTTTCCAATTTTGGCAGATGGATGGATATAGGAGGGTTCCTCAATGCCAACAAGATGGGTGGAAAGCAGGCTTTGGTAATACCGCATCAATTTTGCAAAACTTGCATATGGATCACTGACCCTGATCAGTGTTGGTTGAACGGATGCTTTCAGTTCCAGTACATGTGAAACGATGACAATGGAAGCTTTTGTTGTGTAGAGGTGGTCTTCGTACTTGGGATTTGCCAGAAAAGTGATGTCGCCCTCTTTTCCTTCTTCGATCTTGGAAAATCCGTTGACAGATACATGTTCATTGCCTTCAATGCTTCCGTTGATATGTGTTGCAATTTGCAAAGCCGTAAACTTCATAAATCTGATACTTTTTTAGATTAAAACGGGTGATGTTGATCGGAAGGTATGCAAACCTATGACTGTATTTTTTGCGTTTTGTTACAAGAAATGTAAAATTTTTTTACTGGCTGCGAAATATGCTGATGAATAAGCGGTGAATCCACTTGTGAAATATCCCTGACAGTTCCGTCTTTGTAGAGAATATTGATTTTTTCGTCATGCGGATTATAAAGACTGTTTTCAGCAACACCGGTGAATACCAGAAAAGTGGTATCTTCTAGGCTCAGTCCTAATTGACGGGCAGTTTGCTCTCTTTTTTCTGACACTTCCTCTGCAGCAATTGGTTCATTCTGTATGCGCAACTTGAGCAAATTTCTATCGAGGACGGCAGAAGACAGCATCGAAATGACCTTGTCAGAATGGTTTTTCCATTTTTTGATTTCGCTCATCACATCGCTGTCATCCAGCGAACAGAAAGTTTCCAGATAGTTATTATCAATTTGATTTTTTTTATCAAAAAGTATATTTCCCAGGCTGTTTGAGCTTACAACCGCCTTGTCTCCATTCTTGAACAGCCATACGGCACGCTCAAGAATTTTCACAAGTGTCATTTCTGCGCTCAGCACCGTTTTGTGTTGATATACCTGCCAATACATCAATCTCCTGGCCACCAGAAAATTTTCAATGGAGTATATGCCTTTTTCCTCCACCATCAGAGAGCCGTTGTGGACTGTCAGCATTTTTAAAATCCTATCACATCCAACACTTCCTTCTATAACGCCTGTAAAAAAACTGTCTCTTGTGAGATAATCCATCCTATCTACATCCAACTGTCCGCTGATCAGTTGGTGTAAAAATTTCTTGTGATAAACGCCTGTAAAAATATCAATCGCCATCTTCAATTTACCATTGAATTTTTCATTCAACGCATGCATGATCATCAGTGAAATGGCTTCGTGTTCCAAGTCTTTTACCAGAATCGACTCCAATGCATGCGAAAAAGGACCGTGACCGGCATCATGAAGAAGGATGGCAATTTTTGCTGCCTGTTCCTCTTCGTCTGAAATGACTATTCCTTTTTGCCTGAGTTCGTGCAAGGCACTTCCCATCAAATGATAGGCTCCCAATGCATGGTGAAGTCTGGAGTGGACAGCACCTGGATACACCAGGTAAGACATGGCCATTTGGTTGATTCTCCTCAATCGCTGCACCCACGGATGTGAAATGATTTCATAAATCAACGGGTCGTTGATGGTGATGAATCCATGAACTGGATCATTGATGAATTTTCTGAATCCCATGATGCTGGTTTGTTAATTTTTCAAAACGATGGTGCAAAGGTACTTACCTGTTGTTCGTTTCATTAACTTTATCCAATTCATTTGATGTTTTTTTCTCAAAAATAATTGCATGTCTCTTGCCAGTGTTTTATGGGTGGATGATGAAATTGAAATCCTGGAGGCCCACAGGCTTTTCCTGGAGATGAAAGGATACCGAGTTGTTTGCATGACAAACGGATTTGATGCATTGGACTATCTGCAAAAAGAATCTGTTGATTTGATCCTGCTGGATGAATCGATGCCTGGAATGAGCGGATTGGAAACACTCCAAAGGATCAAAAGATTGCATCCGCATGTTCCGGTGGTGCTGGTGACAAAAAACGAGACGGAAAGCCTGATGGAAGAGGCCATCGGAGCACAAATCACAGATTATCTCATCAAGCCTGTCAATCCCAACCAGGTGCTGTTGACACTTAAAAAAAATCTGGACAATAAAAGATTGATCACAGCATCCATTGTTTCCAACTACCAGCAACAGTTTCGCAGCATGTTTGATGCACTGAACGAGGCCCCCACTTTCAAAAACTGGGTCGAAGTGTACCGTCAACTGGTGTTTTGGGAACTTGAAATGGAGAAAAGCGATACCACCGAAATGAGCGAAGTGTTGCTGGATCAGAAAAGAGAGGCCAATGCTGCTTTTTTCAAATTCATCTCCAGAAATTATACAACTTGGATCAATCAACCCGATGAAAATACTCCTATTTTAAGCCATCAATATTTTTCCAATAAAATCCTCCCCCATATTTCCAAAGAGAAACCCTTGGTTTGGCTATTGATCGACAATTTTCGATACGATCAGTGGAAGTCTATAGAACCCCTTGTATCATCGTTTCTTAAGATTGAAGAAGAAGATTGCTTTTTTTCCATTCTTCCCACCACCACACACTATTGCCGCAATGCCATATTTTCCGGAATCTTACCCATTGATATGGAAAAGAAATTTCCTGACCTGTGGAAGAAAGACAATGATGAAGATGGAAAAAACAACCATGAAGAGTTTTTTTTCAAGGCACAACTTCAAGCATTGGGTAGGTCAGATATTCGATTTTCCTATCATAAAATTTTAAACAATGCAGACGCAGTCAAACTCTCTGAACAAGCAACAGGTATGTTGAATGATGACTTGACCATCATCGTGTATAATTTTGTTGATATGATCAGCCATGCAAGAACTGATATGGAAGTCATCAGGGAGCTTGCATCTGATGAAAAAGCCTATAGAGGTCTCACAAAATCATGGTTTACTCATGCGCCCCTGTTTCAACTGATCAAAAAGCTTTCACAAAAAAATTGCCAATTGATGCTGTCTACTGACCATGGCAGCATTCAAGTCAAACATCCCGTCAAAGTGTTGGCGGATAAACAAACCACCAGCAACCTGCGCTATAAAAACGCAAAGAATCTAGATGTAGATCTGCGGCAGGTGCTTTCTTTCAAAGATCCATTGCTCGCGGGACTCCCCCGGTCAAACATCAGTTCATCTTTCATTTTTGCCGGAAAGCAAGATTATTTTTGTTATCCCAATCAATACAATCATTTTGTACAACTATACAAAAACAGTTTTCAGCATGGAGGGATTTCCATGGAAGAAATGATTGTTCCCACCATACGGATGACCAACAGATAATTGAATTTTTCTTATTCACATTTGACTGCTAAAATGTTTACAATTACTGATTTGTATCAATTAAAAAACTTCAAGCATTCAGTAGATTTGTACAAATAAGTGTTATGAAATTGAAGTTCACCCCATCGACACTTGAGAAGCTCGAAAAGATAGTTGACGAAGCAGGGTATATTCTCAGATACGAACGCGGAACTTTTCAAAGTGGCTACTGTATACTTGAATCAAAGAAAGTAGTTGTATTGAATAAATTTCTTCAAACCGAGGGAAGGATCAATACTTTGATTGATTTGATTGCAACGCTTCAGGTCAATGTCGACCAGCTCACGGAAGAAAGCAGGAAGATTTTTGAAGAAGTAATAGCCGGGACTGCATTGGACTCTCATGCTGCATAATTTTTGCGCTCGTCAATTCTATTCATTTTGTTAATCACAGTTGAGTTTTTAGGGACAGGAACAAGCGGAGGGGTACCCATGATCGCATGCAAATGCCCTGTCTGTCGATCCGACGATTCCAAAGACAAACGCTTGCGGAGCAGCATCCTCATCAAGTCACCTAGCACAGTTGTTGTGATTGATACAACGCCAGATTTCAGAACACAAATGCTTCGATCTGGGGTTGATCACATCGATGCAGTGCTTTTTACCCATTCTCACAAAGACCATATTGCGGGGTTGGATGATATCCGTGCTTTCAATTTTTTCTCCAAAAAACCCATTCCCATCTTTGCCAACCAGGAAACATCCGAAGCGCTTCAACGCGATTTTTATTATGCATTTGCTGAATTGAAATATCCCGGTATTCCAGAAATCGATTTGCATACCATCCAAGACAAAGCATTTCAGATAGGTGATTTGAAATTTCAGCCATTCTCTGTAAAGCATTTGCACATGGATGTTACGGCATTTAGGTTGGGAAACTTTACCTATGTCACGGATGCAAATTACATTGATGAAAAAGCGAAAAAAGTTATCAACGGTACTGAGATACTGGTCTTGAATGCACTTCAAAAAGAAAAGCATTTGTCGCATTTTACCTTAGAGGAAGCCATTGAAATGGCAACTGTATTGAATCCACGGCAGACCTATTTTACCCATATCAGTCATCAAATGGGTTTTCACCATGAAACATCTAAAGAATTGCCAAAGGGCATGTATTTTGCTTATGATGGTCTCAAAATTCATGTGAATAACAACGCATAGTTGCTGTCATTTTACCCATCCAACTGATCAGAAATCTACGATGTTTGTTCCATGCAATGGAAAAAAATCGCAAGTGATTGGTTATACTTTTCGAAGAAGGAACGATTAGGTATTTATATCATGGGTTGACTGATTGCTTTGTTATGGATATTACCAACATTTTTCGCTGGGGACCCAGATTCGCTGGAACCCCTTAATTTTTCTGCTGTTCAACTGGACAGCATGGAAAAAATGATGTTGAAAGTGAAAATAGTTCGACCCAATGGGTCAGCCAGATCCAAGTATGCTGGGTTTCAGTCAAAGCAATTTACAATGCCTGATAAAAAGCAATCAATAGGCTTGCCGGATGTATTGGATCTCAATACCGCTGACAGCACCTCGTTGGAGGGACTGCCTGGAATTGGTGAAAAATTATCAGCACTTATTATAAAATACCGAGAACGGCTCGGGGGATATATTTCTGTTGATCAGCTGAAGGAAGTATATGGGTTAACCGACAGCAATTTTTTAAAATTTAGGAATAGTTTGAAAATAGAAAATGGATATAAGCCTATCAAAATTCAAATTAACAAGGCGACTTATCAGGAATTGCGGCGGCACCCTTATATCAGTCATCTTTTTGCTAAATCAGTATTGGCTTATATAAAAATGCATGAATCAATCAACAGTATTGAAGAATTATCAAAGATTGGAAGCTTAGACGAACATCAAGTGAAGAAAATAGCACCGTAAATTGATTTCCAGCTTTAATCTAGAAAGTCAACTTCCTGTTTGGGTACGTGTTGATCAAACAGTTTATCGATCGCTTTGGAAAAAACAGGGAGTTTCTTTTTTGCAAACTCTTTGATGATCTGAATGGATTGTATTGCCTGCTTTTCGGTCAAATTCACTTCTTGCATTAATTGCTTAACCAGCTCTTTCATGATCAAGCAACTTTTAGAACATTCATTTTTGCATGTTCAAATTTCTTGGTTGCGTATGCAAGGGATAGTGTAAATTCTTTTTTATTTGAAGAAGGCAATTCGAACATCGCGTCTGTCAGCATTGTCTCGCAAATGGATCTGAGTCCCCGTGCACCCAATTTATACTCCATTGCTTTGTCGACCATGAACTCCAGGACCTCCTCTTCAATTTTCAAATCAATTCCTTCCAGCTCAAATAACTTTCTGTATTGTTTGATCAGTGCATTTTTGGGTGCAGTGAGGATTGATTTTAAAGTTTCCTTATCAAGTGGATCCAGGTACGTAACCACCGGCAATCTTCCCAAAAGTTCAGGAATCAATCCAAATGATTTAAGGTCTTGTGCATTTACGAATTTCAGCAGGTTGTTTTTCATTTCCTCTTGCACGGACTTGTTCACATTGAAGCCAATTGCATTGGTATTGACCCTTCTTGCAATGACTTTGTCGATTCCATCGAACGCTCCGCCACAAATGAAAAGTATATTTTGGGTATTTATTTTGATGAGTTTCTGATCGGGATGCTTTCTTCCACCTTGAGGGGGAACCAGCACATCGGTGCCTTCCAGTAATTTGAGCAAACCCTGTTGAACTCCCTCTCCGCTTACATCCCTGGTAATAGAGGGATTGTCAGTTTTGCGTGCAATTTTATCGATCTCATCAATGTATACGATGCCACTCTCGGCAGCACTTACGTCATAGTTGCAGACCTGCAAGAGCCTCGTAAGGATGCTCTCTACGTCTTCACCCACATAGCCGGCTTCTGTAAAAACAGTAGCATCAACTATGGCAAAAGGAACATTCAGGAGTTTTGCAATGGTTTTGGCTAGCAAAGTTTTCCCTGTTCCGGTTTCTCCGACCATGATGACATTGCTTTTTTCAATTTCAACATCATCATTGTTTTCACCTTTCTTGTTTTGTTTGCCCGTATTTGCTATGGGTTGGTTGAGTCGCTTGTAATGATTGTATACGGCTACTGCAAGTATTTTTTTTGCTTCATCCTGACCAATTACATATTCATCGATGTGATTTTTGAGTTCGATGGGTTTTTTGACAGTGAGTTTGAAACCTGACTTACTATCTTTTTTTGATTCTACTTCTTGGAAAACAATTTCTTTCGCGTGGTCTACACAAGATTCGCAAATATGACCTTCCTGGCCAGCGATCAGGATTTTTACCTCATCGCGGTTTTTGCCGCAGAATGAACAATGCAATGTAGTCTTGGCCATATATTGAATTGTACTTGGTTAGATTGATTTCACTACTCCATCAACAATTCCGTATTTCACGGATTCATCTGCATTCATCCAATAATCTCTGTCAAAATCTTTCATGACTTTGTCAAATGTTTGTCCGCAGTTTTCTGCAAGAATCTTTGCTCCCAGCTCTTTTATTTTTCTGATTTGTTCTGCCATGATTTCAAGATCAGCAGAAGTACCTTGTCCCCCGCCTGAAGGTTGATGTATCATTACTTCACCGTGGGGGTAAATATATCTTTTTCCTTTTTTCCCTCCGCTCAACAAAATGGATCCCATGGATGCTGCCATGCCCATGCAGATGGTTGAAACGGGCGATTTAATCATTTGCATGGTATCGTAAATGACCATACCGCTTGTTACAACACCGCCTGGTGAGTTGATGTAGAACTTGATTTCTTTGCCTGGATCCACCGCATCCAGGTACATCAAGCGCGCGGTAATATCTTTTGCGGATTTGTCATCCACCACACCCCAAAGAAATACTTTTCTTTGTTCTATGAATTTCTTGTCGAACTTGGCAACAGACAACATGTTTTCCATCATGTTCCCATTCTCTGCCGGTTCATGTTCTTCGTCGAGTCTGATTGTATTGTACATGTTCATTTTCTTCGCTTTTACGCTTTCTTCTTTTTGGGATTGAGCAGGAGAACTTCATCTACCAATCCGTATTCTTTAGCCTCCTGTGCTGTCATCCAAAAATCTCTGTCGAAATCTTTGGCAATTCTGTCAACCGGCTGACCGCTGTGTTGTGCCACAACTTCATACAGTTCATGCTTTAATTTTCTGACTTGTGAGACGGTGATTTCAATATCGCTGGCTTGTCCTCCTGCACCTGCACTTGGCTGATGCATCATGATTCTGGAATGTTTCAACGCTGTTCTCTTGCCTGCGGTTCCAGCACACATCAATACTGCAGCCATGCTGGCAGCAACTCCGATACAAATGGTTGATACATCTGGAGTCACATATTGCATGGTATCATAGACACCGAGTCCGGAGTAAACTGATCCACCTGGACTGTTGATATACATTTGAATATCCCTTGTACGGTCCGTGCTATCGAGAAACAACAATTGAGCTGTAATGATATTGGCAACCTCATCAGTGATGGGGTAGCCCAAAAAGATAATCCTGTCCATCATCAACCTGCTGTAGACATCCATTACAGCTATGTTCATGGGTCTTTCCTCAATGATGTTGGGAGTAAGGTTGGTCACCATGTGATTGGTATATCCATGCAGTGTATTACTGGAAATTCCCCTCTCTTTGATGGCAAATTTTTCAAATTCCTTTCCTAGATTCATGTTTTACAGGATTTATAATAAGCAAATTAATACAATTACAGTCCAAATAGCATGCCTGGATGCAAAGCAGACAATTTGTCTAGCTTATTTCATATTTTTTAATAAACCCCTAACAAGCTTCGCTGAAGTCAGCGTATCAATGTTGGTGTTTTTCTGAAAGCTTTTGAAATTCTTCTGCAGTAATTTTTTTCTCTGTGGGTTTGGCTTGAGAAGCAGCCCAGGCAAGGACCTTGGAGCTAAATACTCTTTGGTAGGCACTTTCAACCTGTTGTTTGTCGCCCATCATTCGCTCAACGTAGCTGTCCAGCCAGTCCAGGTTTCCACCAAGGTTCATCGAACCAAAATACCCCATGAGTTGCTGACGGAGATTGTCCATGATTTCCTCTCTGCTGACCTGCAAAGACTGTTGTGTGCCAATTTCATTGCTCAACAGTGTCCAGTGCAGTTGGTTCAAGAAACTGGGGAAGTCTTTTTCAATCGCTTCCGGTGTCTGTTCTTTTTCTCTGCTTTTCAGCAACCATTTTTTCAGGAAATCTTCGGGGAAGTCCATCTTGGTATCTTCTGAAAGGAGGTGGAAAATTTCAAGCTCCAACATATGTTGAGCCTGGTGTTTCCAATAGCCTTCTATTTGTGATTTGATTGCTGATCTGAAATCTTCTTCGTTTTTAATTTCTTTGGCTGGCATTGCCTCTTTGAAGAAATCTTCGTCCAGTGCTCTTTTTTCAACAAATCCAATTTTAGTAATCTGCATTACAAAATATTGCTTCAGATCTTCTTTGTTGTCTTTGTCCAGTCCAAGGTCCTTTGCAAGCCAATCTCTTTCTTTGTCTTCGAATGCTTTTCCAACCTGCAGGATGATTTGTTCATCTTTTTTCTTGCCCATCAATTCTTTTTGGGTGGCGGCAGAAAAGTATTTCAACAGCAATGAGTTTTCTTTCTTCTCAGCTCCTTCCTCAACAACACCCTTTGCGTCTGATTTTTGAAATGAAACATTGAGAATATCTTCTTCATTAGAAACTGCTTCAAGTTCAGTCATTTTCCCCAGGCGTTGACGAAGTCTTTCAACTTCTTCGTTGACCATTTCTTCTGTTGTTTCAACCAAACTCAAAGTGGTCTTGGCTTTGGCCAAATCTGGTATAGAAAAATTGGGTTTCAGTCCAAGTTCAAACGAGAAAGTATAATCCTGTGGTGTTGCGTGGTTGATTTGTGCAGGATCATTGTTGTCTTCCGGCAGCGGTTGTCCCAGGTAGGCAATGTTTTCTGTTTGCAGATATTGCATCAATTCGTTCTCAATCTTGCGCAACACTTCCTCCGTAAATACTGCTGCACCGTACATCTTTTTTACAACACCTGTCGGCACCATGCCTTTTCTGAATCCGGGAATGTTCGCGTTCTTGGCGTATTTTTTTAAAGCTGACTCGTAAGCTGGGTTGTAATCTGCTGGAGATACGGTTACCTTGATTCTTTCGTGAAGTGGAGCAATTTGCTCTCTGCTGATAGTTGCCATGTTCAATTTAATTTGGGGAAAAGAGTGCGGGTGGAGGGACTCGAACCCCCAAGCCTCACGGCACCAGATCCTAAGTCTGGCGTGTCTACCAATTTCACCACACCCGCAAATGGTTAAGCTTGCAGCTGCTCTTTTCAACTGGGGTGCAAAGGTAACCCTTTTTGAGGGAATTAAAAGGCATTCCCAGGCTTTTTCAGTAAATTTGAGTAGCATGAATTTGGTCGAACAAGATATGGTTGTTGCGCCTTACGCGCTGAGTGAGGAGGACGAAAAAAAGGAAATCGTTCGCCGTTACAGGGCCTTGCTTCGGACGCTTAAACCTAAATTGAAAACCGGTGATAAAACACTGGTGCGAACTGCTTTTGAAATGGCAGTGGATGCCCATAAAACCATGCGCAGGAAGAGCGGGGAGCCCTATATCTTTCACCCCCTTGCTGTTGCGATGATTTGTGTGGATGAAATAGGATTGGGTGTGAGATCAACCATCTGTGCCTTGTTGCATGATACAGTCGAAGACACAGATATAACCTTGGATGATATCCAGAGAGAATTCGGGACTGAAATGGCAAAAATCATCGATGGTCTCACCAAGATTGCAACAGTGGTCGATAACAACACTTCCCAACAAGCGGAGAACTTCAAAAAAATATTGCTCACGCTGACGGACGATCCCAGGGTTATTCTGATCAAGCTGGCAGATCGTTTGCACAACATGCGAACATTGGAAAGCATGAAACGGGAGAAACAGTTGAAGGTATCATCTGAAACCGTATATGTCTATGCACCGTTGGCGCATCGCATGGGTCTCTACAATATCAAAACAGAGATGGAAGACCTGGCGATGAAGTACATGGAGCCAGAAAATTACAGAGACGTTGCAAAGAAATTGTCAGAAACAAAAAGAGAAAGATCGCGTTATATCAATGAATTCATCAAGCCAGTAAGAGAAAAACTAGATGGCATCGGATTTGTATATGAAATATACGGCAGACCCAAATCCATTCATTCCATCTGGAATAAAATGAAAAAAAAGAATGTAGCCTTCGAAGAGGTATACGATCTTTTTGCCATCAGGGTCATCATCGACACAGCTCAAGAGAAAGAAAAAGAAAGTTGTTGGAAGGTTTATTCCATCATTGCCGATATGTACAATCCTTCTCCTGAGCGGTTGAGGGACTGGTTGAGCAATCCCAAATCCAATGGCTATGAGGCTTTGCATACAACCGTTATGGGTCCACAGGGCAAGTGGGTGGAAGTGCAAATACGTTCCAAGCGCATGAACGAGATTGCAGAAAAAGGGCTGGCTGCACACTGGAAATACAAAGAGGGTGGAGATGAAGAGGATCGATTCGACAAATGGTTTACACAAATCAGAGAAGCATTGGGTGGGGATGATATCAGTTCCATAGATTTTTTGCAGGATTTCAAAACTTCTTTCCTTGCTGAGGAAATTTATGTTTATACACCCAAAGGTGATGTGAAGATGTTGCCTGTGAATTCAAGTGCATTGGATTTTGCATTCACCATCCACAGTGCTATTGGATCAAAATGCATCGGAGCAAAAGTCAATCACAAGCTTGTTCCACTCAGCCATAAACTCAGAAGTGGTGACCAAATTGAAATCATTACATCCAATAAACAAAAACCAAATGAGGATTGGCTTGGATTCGTCGTTACAGCTAAAGCCAGAAGTGTCATCAAGGATGTTTTGAGGGATGAAAAAAGAAAAATTGCAGAGGATGGCAAGTATACAGCAGAAAAAAAACTGCAAAACATGGGTGCCAAACTCTCTTCCTACAACGTAGATCTTTTGGTGGATTTCTATAAAGTGCAATCACCATTGGATTTGTTTTATCGCATTGCTACCAAACAAATTGACCTAAAGGATTTGAAGGAGTTTGATGTAAAAGGGGACAAACTCGAGTTGCGAAAAATCAAAAAAGAAGAATGGGTTGAAGATACAGTGGTCAAGCAAGATGTCAAGAAGGATACGGAGCTTGTTATTTTTGGTGAGCGCAGCGACCGGATTGCCTATACATTGGCCAACTGTTGCAAGCCCATACCTGGTGACGACGTTTTTGGATTTGTCTCAAGCGGAAAGGGATTGATCATTCACCGCACCAACTGTCCCAACGCAACACAACTGCTTTCCAGCTATGGCCACCGTGTGGTAAAAACCAAATGGGCCAAGAACAAGGAAATCTCATTCTTGACAGGACTCAATATCATCGGACTGGATGATGTGGGTGTCATCCATAAAATCACCAACCTGATTTCAGGTGAACTCAAGATCAACATCAGTGCCATCACAGTAGAAGCCAAAGAGGGGATATTTGAAGGAAACATACGGTTGTATGTACATGACAAAGAGGAATTGGATGAGCTGATTGCAGAGCTGAAACTCCTGCCGGGGATCCAGGATGTGAGGAGATATGATCTGGAATCCTGATGAGGATATTTATATTTCTGCCTTACAATCCATTGACATAATTTCGCCTCTTAACATTCATTTTTCATTATGGTAGATGTTTTGATCGGACTCCAATGGGGTGATGAAGGGAAAGGGAAGATCGTTGATTTTTTTGCTCCTCAATATGATATCATCGCAAGATTTCAAGGCGGACCCAATGCGGGACATACATTGTATGTAAATGGAGAGAAAATTGTATTGCATCAAATTCCTTCCGGAATATTTCATGAGAATACCATCAACCTGATTGGAAATGGTGTGGTACTGGATGCCGTTACCCTCAGAAAAGAATACGACAAGGTTGCTGCATTTGGGGTGGAAGGAAGAAAGAATTTATTCGTTTCAGAAAGAGCCCATTTGATTTTGCCAACACACAGGGCGTTGGACAAAGCATCTGAGTTGTCAAAAGGAAATGAAAAAATAGGTTCAACCTTGAAAGGCATTGGTCCGGCCTACATGGACAAAACAGGGAGAAACGGATTAAGGGTGGGAGATTTGCTCGATAAGAATTTTACCACACAATATATCAAGCTGCGTCTCAAACACCAGCGTTTGTTGGATTCATTTGGATTCAATGAAGACATCAGTGAGTGGGAAGAAGAATTTTTTGAGGCCATCGAGTTCATGCGCACATTGAAAATTGTGAACGGTGAATATTTCATCAATGAAAAAATTGCTGCAGGAAAGAAAGTACTGGCTGAAGGTGCCCAGGGAAGCATGCTGGATGTTGATTTTGGAACATTCCCCTTTGTAACCTCTTCCAACACCATTTCAGCTGGTGTATGTACTGGATTGGGTGTTGCCCCTCAAAAAATCAAAGACGTCATTGGTGTATCCAAGGCATATTGCACAAGGGTTGGAAGTGGACCATTTCCAACCGAGTTGCACGATGAAACCGGTGAGCGTTTAAGGAAAATTGGTAATGAATTTGGCGCAACCACAGGGAGGCCACGCAGATGTGGTTGGATCGATCTGGTTGCATTGAATTTTGCCTGCATGGTGAATGGTGTTACGAAAATTGTCATGACCAAATCCGATGTACTGGATGCTTTTGAAGAATTATCTGTTTGTACCAGCTATGGAATAGACGGAAAGGAAGAAAAAGCAGTTCCTTATCAACTGAGCAAGGTACAAATCGACCCTGTTTATAAGAAATTCAATGGTTGGATGACCGATATTTCAAAATTGAAAAATCATGCTGATTTACCAGCAGCCATGAAAACATATATTGCATTTATCAATCAATATCTAGGTGTACCGGTATCACATATATCAAATGGTCCGGAAAGAGACCAATTGATTACCGTTTAATCATTGATAATTTTTAGGAAAAATATTTTTAAAATATTTGGTGATATAAAAAAGTCTCAGAAATTTTACACTGAAATTTCCTGTTGATTATGGCAAAGTCCGAAAAAGAAAAAAAAGTTAGCAAAAAATCCACTGCTGAAACTTCTTCTTCTAAAGCCGCAAAGCCTGCGGCAAAATCAAAAAAACAAGAAGAGGATGATGATTTTGACGAGGAAGATGAAAAGCCTTTGAAAAAATCTGCCAGGTCGCGCGATGACGACGATGAAGATGATGCGGATGATGTAGATGACAATTGGGAACAAGTAGAGGAAGATGAAAATTGGGATCCCGATTTCGATGAATTTGACATTCCTAAATCAAAAACCAAAAAGTCGGGCGGTAAAAAGTCAGCCGACGATGATGATCTTGGAATAGACGATGAATTCAAAGATTTGGGATTCGATGAATTCAGTGGAAGTGGAGGCGGTTTTGATGATGAGGATGATTTCTAATCATCTCTTTGCTTTCTTTTTCTTTTCTGTTTTTGGAGCTGTTTCCGCCCTTGGGGAAGCAGTGGGTACCGGGAATCCATCCAACGCTTTTATTCCCTCTTCCAGTTGGTATTGAACCGATTTTTTCAGAATGGTATCATGGTTGATTTCAAATGCCGTTTTTTTCTCTTTTGGAATTTTAAGTGTGTAAGGTTCCATTGACACTTTTTCATTGAAAAGCGGATTCCATTTTTCAAATCGCTTCCATTCGATTTCAAGTTGTGCGGCAATGATCTCTCCGATATATCGTCCATGAATTTTCAAACTATCGAGACCATCAAGTTCTTCTTTTGGAATAACTGAAGCTGTTTCATTTGAAGCTTTTCCCGTTGTTTCACTTCCTTTTCCCTCAAAAATATAATGCGTGGCTATGAACTTTTTTACGTGGTTCCTCGATTCGGCGGGCAGGTCCTGTTGGATATCCCAAAAATTCTTATTGTCATTTCGCTTGATGATATTGTCCAATCTTGCGGGTCCCCCGTTATACGCCGCAACCACCAGGAGCCAATCGCCCAATTGTTCGTAGAGAATGGATAAAAATCTGGCAGCTGCATGGGTACTTTTGCTCAGGTCGGTTCTGTCATCCCTGCTTTTGGTAACCGTCAATCCCAAATCCCTGGCCGTTCCCGGCATCAGCTGCCAGGGTCCGACTGCACCTACTGAGGAGAGAGCAGTTGTTTTTAGATCAGATTCAATAACTGCCAAGTATTTTAGAGAGGCGGGAAGGTGATATCGTTTCAAGATGTTTTCAATGGATACAAAATAGGGCGCACCCCATGTTTTCATTTTAGTAAGGCGCTCTTGGTGGATGGCCAGGTAATCTTTAACAAAACCAATCGCTCGTGGATTCAACTCATCCCATGCAATTTCTTTTTTGATGATGGTATCTGCATCTGTGTATGCAGCCGCGAATAAACTTCCCTGCATGTATAGTATCAACAGGATGGTATAAAATATTTTATCAAACATGTTCAAATGCATTCATGGTATGTTGAGAGAATTGCAGCAAAGTAGTTTCCTTCAATTTATCGGAAAGTACCTGTAAGCCAAATGGCATGCCATTGGAATGTTTGAACAAAGGTAAACTGATGGCAGCAATGCCTGCTAAGTTTGCGTAAACGGTGTATAAATCACCTAGAAACATTTCTACCGCATCATTGCTTTTTTCTCCAAATTTAAATGCAGTGGATGGAGCGGTAGGCATGAGCAGCAGATCATATGATTTGAATATTTCTTTTGTTTGATCAGATATCAGTCTTCTTACCTGTTGGGCTTTTGCATAATATGCATCATAGTATCCTGTGCTCAACACAAAGGTGCCGAGCATGATGCGTCTTTTGACTTCTTTGCCAAAGGCTGCTGACCTTGTTTTTTTAAACAGATCCTGCAGGTTGTCGACCATGGCATCTGTTCGATAGCCGAATTTCACTCCATCATAGCGGGAAAGATTGGAGGAAGCTTCAGCTGTTGTCAGAATATAGTAGGCGGGTACAATAACATCCAGGTAATCGAAACGCACTGGTTCTAGGACATGTCCTTGTTTGCGGAGTGCTTCCATGCATTGTTCGATGTTTGATTTGATTTCTTTGTCAAGCGATGGATGTTCCAGGCAAGCTGGAAAATAAGCAATCTTGAAAGTCTTGTTTTCTTTCAATGATGAAACATAATTCGGAACAGGGGATGAGCTGCACGTGCTATCATATTCATCTGGACCTGCAATGGTTTCCAACACTGCTGCTGCGTCTTCAATAGTATGTGCAAATATTCCAATCTGGTCAAACGAGGAAGCATATGCCAAAAGTCCATAGCGGGATATTCTTCCGTAGCTGGGTTTGAGTCCTACAACTCCACAAAAATCAGCTGGCTGTCTCACAGATCCACCTGTGTCTGAACCAAGACTTGCCATGCACATATTGGCTTGCACTGCTACTGCAGAGCCCCCGGATGATCCACCGGGCACGCGTGATTCATCTATGGCGTTCAGCACCCTTCCATGAGATGAGTGTTCATTGGAGGAGCCCATTGCAAATTCATCACAATTCAGATTGCCAATGATGATTGCATCTTCATCCAACAACCTCTGAACGGCCGTAGCATTGTAAATAGCAGTATACTGTTCAAGTATTTTGGAGGCCGCGCCTACATGGTGATCCTTGTAGCACAATACATCTTTGATACCAATGACAACGCCGTAGAGCTTTCCCCAAGTTTCTGGAGAACTTGATTTTACATCAAGTGACTTTGCTCTTTCCAGTGCTTCATCAGCATATACCTCTATGAAGGCATTGAGATGTTTGTTTTTTTCAATTTCCTGGAGATAGGAAGATACAATGTCGGCGCATGTGAGTTGACCGCATGACAATTTCTTTCGGAGATCCGATATAGATATGTGCGTATACAAACTTGTTGCAGGAAAAATTAATTCGCTTGCTGGTTTTCCTTTTCTTTCATGCCCTCTTCGATTTCCTTCTTCACGTTTGATTTGGCATCGTTGAACTCTCTGATCCCTTTACCGAGTCCGCGCATGAATTCTGGTATTTTACGGCCGCCGAAAAGAATCAGCACAGCCAATATGATAAAAATCCATTCAGAACCTCCAGGCATTGCGAGCAAAAAATCGCTATGGAACATCATAATCTTTTGTTTTTGATCAATAACAAATGTAATGTTTTTTTATGCTAATCGCCTGTGGTCGGTGCATAAAAAATCCCGCCTGCGGGCGGGATTAACAGAATATTTTGGAGTAACTTATTTAACTCTTTTTTCCTTGATCCTTGAGCTCTTACCGCTTCTGCTTCTGAGGAAGTACAACTTCGCTCTGCGAACCTTACCGGTTTTGTTGAGAACGATGGACTCGATATTGGGGGATGATACTGGGAAAGTTCTTTCTACACCTACGCCGTCGGAGATTTTCCTTACGGTAAAGGTTGAAGTGCTTCCTTGGCCCTGGCGTTTGATTACATCGCCTTTGAAGCTTTGGATCCTTTCTTTATTACCCTCAATGATCTTGTAGTTTACAGTGATATTGTCACCTGCCTTGAAGGAAGGATGGTTTGCTTTGGGTGTCAACTGCTCATGTACAAACGCGATAGCTTGATTCATAACCAAAAATTTTGGACGGCAAAGTTAAGGAAATAGGGTTTCACGGCAAAATCAGATTATCTGGCAACGTTGACCGCTCTTTTCTCGCGGATGACCGTTACCCTGATTTGGCCTGGATAGGTCATTTCAGTCTGTATCTTTTGTGCCATCTCAAAGCTTATTTTTTCACTTTCTCCATCTGTAACCTTGTCGGCTTCCACTATCACACGTAATTCCCTTCCCGCCTGAATGGCATAGGCTTTCTCCACACCATTGTAGGTCATGGCCAGGTTTTCCAGGTCTTTGATGCGCTGGATGTACTGCTGCATGATCTCACGGCGGGCACCCGGACGGGCACCGCTGATGGCGTCGCAGGCTTGGATGATGGGGGAAATGACATATTGCATTTCAGTTTCATCGTGGTGGGCTGCTATGGCATTCACCACAGCTGGATTCTCTCCATATTTTTCTGCCAGTTTTCCACCGAGCAACGCATGGCTGAGTTCGGTTTCTTCGTCAGGTACTTTACCAATATCGTGCAGAAGACCGGCTCTTTTGGCAAGTTTTGGATTCATTCCAAGCTCAGCTGCCATGATTCCGCAGAGATTGGCTACTTCGCGGCTGTGCATGAGCAGGTTTTGTCCGTAAGATGACCGGAATCTCATTTTTCCTACGATGCGTACGAGTTCTTTGTGAAGACCATGTATGCCCAATTCAATGATGGTTCTTTCTCCAATTTCCACTACCTGCTCTTCAAGTTGCTTTCTTGTTTTTTCAACCACCTCTTCAATGCGTGCAGGGTGAATTCGTCCATCACTTACCAATCGCTGCAATGAGAGACGTGCGATCTCTCTTCTGAGTGGATCGAAGGATGACAAGATGATGGCTTCAGGAGTATCATCAACAACCAAATCCACACCAGTAGCGGCTTCAATGGCACGGATGTTTCTTCCTTCTCTTCCGATGATTTGTCCCTTGATCTCGTCGCTTTCCAGTTGGAAAACGGTAACGGTATTTTCTATGGTTTGTTCAGCAGCAGTTCTCTGTATGCTCTGGATGACAATTTTTCTGGCTTCTTTGTTTGCCTTCTGTCTTGCATCCTCGATGATTTCCTGTTGAAGTGAAAGGGCTCTTGTTTGGGCCTCCTGTTTGAGGCTTTCTATCAGTTGTGCTTTGGCATCCTCTGCACTCAAGCCTGCAATTTTTTCCAGTTTGCGGATATGCTCTTCTTGGTGTTTTTCGAGTTCTGTTCTTTTTTGGTTGATGACATCGATCTGTCGGTTCAAGTGATCTTTGATGGATTCATTCTCCTTGATCTGCTTGTCAAGCTGTTCCGTTTTTTGGTTGATGGACTGTTCTTTTTGCTTGGCCCTGTTTTCAGCGTCGTTGATCTTGCGGTTTTTCTCCAAAATTTCTTTGTCATGCTCGGCTTTGAGTTGGACAAATTTTTCCTTGGCTTCTAGTAACCTTTCCTTCTTTAAATTTTCTGATTTCAGGTTGGCGTCTTCCAGTATCTGCGCCGCTTTAATCTCTGCCTCTTCGATCTTTGCTTTTGAATTTTTACCAAAAATTCTACCCAAAAGGAGCCCTGCAATAATGGACACGATTCCCGTAATAATGGGTATAATGAGTTGCGATTCCATGAATAATTGTTTTTTGCTGTTTCATAATCAATCCCTTCGAAAAATATTTCATTTGGGCAATAGTTACGAAGTTAACGAAAAAAGCCCTAAAATCCTCGTTAAAATGGCCCTATTTGAGCTGGAGGGCTTTGTCGAGCAGCTGCTCAAGTGATTGAAAATCAATATTTACAGCTTCAGTTTTGGAGCCCGGGGTTCTTACAAGCTGCTCTGAAACAAAAGCGAGCAAGACCATGGCAAGATAGTCCTGCATGTCTTTCCCTGCATATTGTGATTTGTAATCTGCTATCTGATCGTTTAGTTTTTTAGCCATCTTGCGGACCGCCTCCTCTTCCGATGCTTCAATTTTGATGCGGTAGGCCCGGTCACCTATCACAATATTTATGGGGATCAAATTTTGCATTTTATAAATTATTACTTAGGTTTATGCACATTTTGTTCACTATCCTTCCAAAACCGACCATTTTATAACCGAACGATTGCTTTAAATATGTTTGCCAAAACAAAGACGCCAACTTTCATTGACAACCTCACCGTTGAAGTGGACGATATTGTTCCTTCACCGTTGCATGTTGTGTTGCTGAGTGAAGATGGTAAAATCTGTTGTAAAACGCAAAAGATAATTTCCACAGCAAGAAGCTCATTTTGTATCGAGGGACTCAGTGAACTTCCTTACGGAGTGTATACATTGCAATGTATACAAGGTGATGAAGTAGTGGAATGCAAGGCAGTGAAGCGTGTTTAATGTTGATCTCCCAGTTGGGCGATGCACTTGTCTATTTCCTTGACGTATTCGTTGATTTTTTTCTCCAATGCATTTCTGGACTCCCTTGATTCTTCTGACTCACCTGCTTTGAGCATATTCAATTGAATGGTTATCTGGTCATTCTTTTCTTTTATTTCATTCAATTCACCAGATGCCTCTTGCAGGTTTTTTTTCAATCGCTCATTTTCCTTCAACAATGCGTTGTATCGCTCAATCAGCGTTGATAGTTTTTGTTCAATGATGTTGATATGTTCCTGGGCTGTAGCCATTATTTTCTGATCTCTATCTTAAACTCTTTTTCCAGTTGAACGGTGATTTTCTTCATCATCTTCTCGATTTCCTCGTCCTTCATCGTTTTTGTTTCATCCATAAATGTAAAATTCATCGCCATGGATTGTTTGTCTTTTCCAAGTTTTTCACTTTTAAAAATATCAAACAACCTGAATCCTTTCAACTGTTGGATGGACAATGAAGATAAAGCATTTTCAATTGCACCATATGTGAGTGCCGTATTCGCCAAGAACGACAAATCGCGCTGTACAGAAGGAAATTTTGAAATCTCTTTGTATTTGATCGTTTGTTTTTTAGACAACATAAACCAGTTGTTCCAATGGATATCGGCATACAAAACCGGGACTTTTATATCAAATTTTCGCAACATCTGCTCTGTGGGTTTGCCCACCACTACAACAGTATGCTCGCCAGATTTTCCTTCCAACACAACATCAAATTTTTCATGTTTGCTCACCCGATACTGAAGATCCTTTATTCCTGATTGTTGTTGCAGAGCATTCAAAACTCCTTTCAGAAAGTACAGGTCTGCCTCCACTTCTTTGTTGTTCCAGGAGGATGGCTGAACAACTCCCGTACTGAAAATTGCCAAGTGATCTTCTTCGATATATGATTTATTCAAACAAGTATAGGTCTTGCCGAATTCAAATAATTTCAAATCCTCATTCCTGTGGTTGAGGTTTTTTGAGACCGTCTCCAACCCTGTTTCCAACATGGTCAAGCGCAACATATCAAGTTCTGAACTCAGGTTGTTGAGCATCTTGACGGCAGTGGACAATTCACTCTCTGCGTAATATTTGCTGTTGGTGATCGAGTTGTTCAACATCTCGTTGAATCCCATTCCATTCAACACCGAAGATATTTTTTCGCGCAGGGCATTATCATTCGTTGGATTGGATGTGGCGGGTGTGATGGTGATGCTGGCAGGAATTTCAATATTATCGAAACCGTCAATTCTCATGATCTCTTCTACTAGGTCGGCTGGTATGTGAACATCGGTCTTGTGTGAAGGGACCTTCACAGTTATAGAATCTGCTGATGTATCCAGGCATTCAAATCCCATGTCCACTAGAATCCCCTGAACCGTCTTTGTTGCATAAGTCTTGCCACTTAATTTTTTTACATAGGCATGGTTCAGTTTGATAACTGGTTGCAGAAGCGGTACTGGATAGATATCTACGAATCCACCGCTGATTTTTCCTCCTGCAATTTGTTGGATCAGTGCTGCAGCTTTCTTCAATACTTCGAGTGTCTGACCGATGTCAACACTCTTTTCAAAATGCATGGCAGCATCTGTTCTGAGTTGATGTCCAAATGATGTTTTGCGAATGCTCACCGGATGGAACCAGGCACTTTCCAGGAAGATATTGTTGGTGCTGGCAGAAACACCGGAGTCAATGCCTCCAAATACTCCACCCATGCAAAGTGGATTGTTGTGGCCATCACATATCATAAGATCAGTTGCAAGTAATTTTCTCTCTTTTTCATCAAGGCTTTTGAACAGCGTACCAGCAGGAAGATTTTTTATACGTATTTCTTGTCCTTTTATTTTATCAGCATCAAATGCATGCAAGGGCTGACCGGTATCGTGCAGTATATAATTGGTAATGTCAACAATTGCATTGATCGATCTCTGACCAATGGCTTTCAAACGTTGCTGCATCCACACTGGAGAGGTGGAGATGCTGACTCCTGCAATATAAGCGCCGGTATATCTTTTACAGTCATCTGTATTTTCGATGGTGACTTTAATAGGACAAGCTTTGTTTTCTTCTGCAAGGGCAGATTTCAGTGCAACGAGAGGTTTTATATTGCTTCCTTCATGATGATTCAACCACGCACAAATATCTCTTGCCACACCAAAGTGGCTCATGGCATCGCTTCTATTGGGTGTGAGACCGATGGATATCACATGATCTTCATAGGTGTCGAACAAGGTGGATACCTGAATTCCTATAGCTGTTTCCGAAGGCAATATTTCAATGCCATTGTGATCAGTTCCCAATCCGATTTCATCTTCGGCACAAATCATTCCTGCACTTTCAACCCCTCTAATTTTTGCTGCCTTCATGGTGATCGCATCTCCAGCGGTTGGATAAATGGTAACACCAACGGGTGCAACAATCACTTTTTGTCCGGCTGCTACATTGGGAGCACCACAGACAATTTGAAGCGGCTCGCTGTTACCTATATTTACGGTGGTCACTGATAGCCTTTCTGCATTGGGATGTTTTTCCACTGTCAATACCTCTCCGGTAATCAGTCCCGCTAGGTTTCCCCTGATCTCCTGGTATGTTTCATATCCCTCCACTTCGAGACCGATGGAATTCAGGATCAGATTCAATTTTTCATGTGGAATCGGTTGATCAAAATACTCCATCAACCATTTGTAGGAAATTGTCATTCAACAAAGATAAGACAAGGCCTGAATTGTTAATAGCAGCAAGTTTTATGTCAATAACCCCATGGTTTATGTGAAAATGAATGTGTATTCCCTGTTACCAAGAATGTTTTTTTAAAATTCAGTCCCTTTAACCCCCTGCGTCTTATATTCGCTATTGGGCGAAATTTTAAAACCTTGAAGCAGCGAACATGGATTCTACAAATTTGAACAGAGACAGGAGGAACAGAAGAAAAACCACAGGTGATTTCAACGGGTTGGCATACGGGAAAGTGCCTCCACAGTCAAGAGAGCTCGAAGAAGCAGTTTTGGGAGCCATCATGCTTGAAAGAGCAGCATTTGACATCGTCATCAATATTCTCAAGCCGGAATGTTTTTATGTCGAAGCTCATCAAACCATCTTCAGGGCCATTGTTCGATTGAACGGAGAAAGCAAGCCCATTGATTTGCTTACCGTGGTCGAAGAATTGAAAGCCATGGAGGCATTGGAGCAGGTAGGCGGACCCTATTATATATCCAAGCTCACCAATTCGGTAGTGTCTGCTGCCAACATTGAAGCACACGCGAGAATTGTTCAGGAAAAATTCATTCAACGTGAACTCATCAGAATCAGCAGTGAAATCATCACAGATGCATACGATGATGCGACAGATGTATTTGATCTGTTGGACAGTGCTGAACAAAAACTATTTGAAATTGCAAACGATCAGCTGAAAAAAGAATTTGATACACTGGGGCGCAGTGTGATGGATACATTGAACCGCATCGATGAAATGCGTGCACGCAATGAAGACATCACAGGTGTTCCATCCGGATTCCCAGCGCTCGACAAGACAACCTACGGCTGGCAGAAATCTGACCTGATCATACTTGCGGCAAGGCCATCCGTTGGTAAAACTGCTTTCGCATTGAATCTGGCCCGCAATGCTGCCATGCATCCGACCAAACCGACACCTGTTGCTGTGTTCAGCTTGGAAATGAGTACAAGTCAATTGGTACAGAGAATCCTTTCTGCAGAAAGTGAAATATGGTTGGAGAAAATATCTCGTGGAAGAATGGAAGATCACGAAATGCAACAGCTTTATAAAAAAGGAATTGAGCCGCTGACCAATTCAAAAGTTTTCATCGATGACTCCGCTGCATTGAACATCTTTGAACTGCGTGCAAAATGCCGCAGATTGAAAAGTTTGCATGATGTGGGATTGATCATCATCGACTATCTGCAGCTGATGAGTGGTTCCAGTGAGAACAGAAATTCCAACAGGGAACAGGAAATCAGCACGATTTCAAGAAACCTGAAACAATTGGCAAAAGAACTGCAAGTACCCATCATTGCACTCAGTCAGTTGAGCAGGGAAGTGGAAAAAAGAAAAGAAAACAATAAAATTCCGCAGCTTTCTGATTTACGTGAATCGGGTGCAATCGAACAAGATGCTGATATGGTAATGTTCCTCTATCGTCCGGATTATTACGACATCACCACCAACGACATGGGCGAGGATACCAAAGGAGATGTTTATGTAAAAATTGCCAAGCACAGAAATGGCTCTCTTGAAACAATAAAACTCAAAGCAAAACTCTATATCCAAAAATTTGAAGAGCAGGAAAGCATAGCACCTTTTGGAAAAGGATTTCCACAAGGAGGCAGCTGGCGTCCCGTATCAGATGATGAGGGAGCTAAACTCTTTATTCAAAAAGGAAGCAGAATGAATGGAGATGCTGATGTAGATCCAAAGGATACGCCGTTCTAATTGACTGATTTGATTGCATGAAAATCGAGTTGCCACTTTTTTACCAGTCCAATCTCTCCGTTGATCTATCTAATCTTTCATTGGAAGAAGATACCCGAAAACATGTCGTAACTGTTTTAAGGATGAAAGAGGGAGATGAGTTTATGCTGACAAATGGCAATGGACTCTCCGCGCGTGCTACCATTCAGCACATGGATAAAAAACAAGCCCATGTTGCAGTAGATAGATATCAGGTGCACACTCGAAAAGGATCACCCATTTCTCTTGGTATTTCGCTTTTGAAAAACAATACACGGTTTGAATGGATGCTGGAAAAAGTAACCGAGTTAGGTGTTTTTGAAATATTTCCGCTTTTGTTGGATCGAACAGAACGCCAACACTTTCGCAAAGATCGCTTTGAACAAATCATTCGAAGTGCTTGTTTGCAGTCAGAACAGTTTGTGTTTCCGGCATTGCATGATCCTCTTTCATTGAATCAATTATTCGATCGAATAGATTTGCCTCAAAACCGGTTGATTGCACAATGTTATGAGCAAGATAAATCTACTGTATCAAGCATCCATCAGCATACTCTTTTTTTAGTAGGACCCGAAGGTGATTTTACTTCAGATGAATTGCAGGTTGCCATGTCAAATCACTGCAAACCTGTGAGTCTTGGTGAGACCAGGCTGCGGACAGAAACTGCTGCCGTTGCAGGTGCTGCACTCTTAAGGGGCTAGTAATTTTTTTACAATTCCTGGACCTTCATAGATGAATCCTGTCCACACCTGTACAAGCGATGCGCCGGCATTCATTTTATCTTGATAATCCTTTTTTGAAAAAACGCCTCCGCTTGCAATGATGGGGACCTCCCCCTTTGTAAGATGTATCATTTCGATGAGAACTTCATCTGATCTTTTTTTCAATGGTACTCCACTGAGTCCACCAGCTCCAATCAGGTTTGATTCCTTTTTGCTTATTTCGCTCAATGCCGATCTGTCAATCGTGGTATTGCTTGAAACCAATCCATCGAGTTTGACTTCTCTGCAAATATCTGCAATGTCTTTCAATTGTTCTTTGGTTAGATCTGGTGCAATTTTGAGCAAAAGTGGTTTTGGATTTTTTCTTGACTGGTTGTTATCTTGGAGTTTTTGTAAAATTTCCAACAAAGCATCTTTCTCCTGTAAGGCCCGGAGTCCGGGTGTATTGGGGGAACTCACATTTACAACAAAATAATCAACTACGTCAAATAGTCCATCAAAGCAGATCAAATAATCTTTCCAGGCTTCTTCATTGGGAGTGGATTTATTTTTACCAATATTTCCTCCTATGATCATGCTTCCTCCTTTCTTATTTCTTCTCTCCCGTCTCTTGTAGTATGATATCAATTTTTTTTTGATTGCTTCCACTCCATCATTATTGAATCCCATGCAGTTGATCAGTGCCTTGTCATGTGGAAGTCTCAGGAGCCTTGGTTTATCATTTCCTGCCTGGGGTTTTGGCGTAACGGTCCCGATCTCTACAAATCCGAATCCCAGTGCCTCCAATTCATTGAGGTATACAGCGTTCTTATCGAAACCCGCTCCGAGTCCCACACTGTTTCTAAAAGTAAGTCCGAACAGCGTTTTAGATAAATGTTTGCCGGTGGGACTGAACCATTTGCGCAGAAAATAGCCTGGTATTGGAAGTCGACAGCAGATCTTCAACAGGTTCATGGAAAAGTAATGTGCTCTTTCCGCATCGAGTAAAAAAAGCAGATTTCTGATCACTTGATACATGTTGGCAAATTTAATCTTTGTATTTCGTAAATTCGGGATAATCCCAAAATCAACCAACATGCAAGAAGCATATATCGTTGCAGGATTTCGTACTGCTGTAGCAAAATCAAAAAGAGGTGGATTCAGATTTATGCGTCCGGATGATCTCGCCATCGAAGTGATCAAGGGACTCATGCAGTCTGTCCCACAAGTGGAAGCATCATTGATCGATGATGTAATTGTTGGAAACGCTGTACCTGAAGCAGAGCAAGGGTTACAGGTCGGAAGAATTATCGCTGCAAGAGCACTCGGACATCATGCACCGGGAATTACCATCAACAGATATTGTGCATCTGGACTAGAGAGCATTGCCATGGCCACTGCAAAAATCAGATCAGGCATGGCGGATTGCATCATTGCCGGTGGAGTGGAGAGCATGAGTTTTGTGCCAGCATCCGGATGGAAAACAGTGCCATCATATGACATAGTTTCACACGAACCTGATTTTTATTTGAATATGGGATTGACAGCTGAAGCTGTTGCAAAGGAATACCAGGTTTCAAGAGAAGAGCAAGATGCATTTGCACTTTCCTCTCATCAAAAAGCCTTACAGGCCATTCAACAGGGACACTTTAAGTCAGGAATTCTTCCCATCAACGTGGAAGAAGTTTATTTAGATGAGAAAGGGAAAAAACAAAAAAGAAGTTTTGTGGTGGATACCGATGAAGGCGTGCGTGCAGATACCAGTTTAGACGGACTCGCCAAACTTAAACCTGCTTTTGCAGTCAACGGAACTGTAACCGCAGGAAATGCCTCTCAAACCAGCGATGGGGCAGCTTTTGTATTGGTAGTCAGCGAAAAAATGCTCAAGCAATTTGATTTGAAGCCTATAGGGCGGTTGATACACTGTGATGTAGCCGGTATTCATCCACGCATCATGGGCGTGGGTCCCATTGAAGCCATTCCAAAAGCATTGAAAAGAGCAAATATGTCAATCGGACAAATAGATCTGATTGAATTGAATGAGGCGTTTGCTTCACAATCGCTTGCGATTATCAAACAATTGGGACTGGATACGTCCACGGTAAATATCAATGGAGGAGCCATCGCTTTGGGTCATCCGCTAGGTTGCACCGGTGCAAAACTGACCGTGCAATTGTTGGATGATCTGAAAAGAACCAATAAGAAATACGGCATGGTTTCAGCCTGTGTCGGAGGGGGTCAGGGCATAGCAGGTATTTATGAGCGCCTTTAATTTTGCAATACTGTTGCAAATTTTGCATTTTTCTTCCTTAGCTTTGTTTCCACCTAGAGCAATGAGATTCTCTTTCATTTTTTTGATTGTTCTTTTTCAGCAATGGCAATCGCATGCACAATGCACCTACTCCATCAGTGGAGTTATCAGGGATGAGGACCAGCAAATTCTGCTTGAGAAAGCAACTGTAAGCATTGTCGAATTGAATAAATCAGTCATGACCAATGCATCAGGCAAGTACCTTTTCAACGGTCTCTGTCAGGGTGATTATACCATCAAAATTACTCATGCCGACTGCCAGAACATTAAAATGCATATTCATTTGAAAGATGATTTGCAACAGGACTTTGTTCTTTCACATACTGAAAATCGTTTGAAGGAAGTGGTAGTGGTTGGGACTTCCGTTGTGCGTCCGGAGGGAATGACGGGAGAATTGAAAGGACGACAATTGCTTGCTACCAGAGGAATGAGTTTGGGAGAATCTCTCCAAAAAATTGCAGGTGTAACAGTTCTTCAAACAGGCAACAACATTTATAAACCCGTCATACAAGGATTGCACAGCAGCAGGGTATTGATCTTGAACAATGGCATTAGACAAGAGGGACAACAATGGGGGAGTGAACACGCTCCTGAGATCGATCCTTATGTAGCCAATCGATTGACTGTTATCAAAGGTGCCGCTTCTGTTCGCTACGGTGGAGATGCCATTGGTGGCGTGGTATTGGTTGAGCCCAGATTGCTGCAATTCAAAAGGCAGATGAGTGGTGAGGTTAATCTCGCTGTTTTCTCCAACAATAGACAAGGTGTGATCAGTACCATGATTGAAAGTTCATTCGATAAGAAGGAAAAAACTTCCTGGCGTTTGCAGGCTACATTCAAGCGTGGTGGAAATGCAAGAACACCTGACTATTGGTTGAAGAATGCTGGATTGGAAGAAGCAAACATGTCAGCATCCTTTGGTTGGAGAGATAAAAACAAGGGACTGGAAACTTTTTACAGCTTATTCAATACACGCATCGGCATCTTTAGTGGTTCGCATATTGGAAATCTGACCGATCTCCAAAATGTGATTGCATTAAATGAGCCACCCGCATTCATCAAGAATGCTGATTTTTCTTACGTCATTGATCGTCCGTATCAATCTGTTCAGCACCAGCTAATGAAAATCAAGGCATACAGCGAATACAACGATGCTAACCGAATCAATCTTGTTCTCTCCTCCCAATACAACCAGCGAAGAGAATATGACATTATTCGTTCTGAATCAACTTTGCCTCAGTTGGAATTGAGTTTGCTCACCAACATGGCAGACATTGTTTGGGAACATTTCAAGAATCCACGCATGAAAGGTTCAATGGGTGTAAATATCATGCACCAGTTGAATTCAATTAACTACCGGTATTTTGTACCTAATTATCAGTCACTTGATATAGGCATCTGGGCAGCTGAGAAGTACCAGATAAACAAATGGCAGCTTGAAGCCGGTCTGCGCTACGATTTCAGAAATAGGTTTGATATTTCCGACAACGACAAGGAGCCATTTGATGTCCTAACGGGAAATGCTTTGCTGCCAGGTGCTCCATATGGAACTACCTTGTTTCAGGGAATCTCCGGTACGGGACTGGTGGCATACAAATTAGATGAGGCAGTCAGGGTTTCATTGACACTCTCATCCGCCTGGAGAGCTCCGCAAATCAATGAATTGTTCAGCAATGGATTGCATCATGGTGCTGCAAGAATTGAAAAGGGGCTCATGGGACTGAATGCGGAGCGAGCATACAGTGCCATGGGTTCGCTGATTGTGAAAAAAGAAAAATGGAAAATTGATTGGGGGATATACAACAAGTGGATCAATGACTTCATTTATCTCAAACCTGGTTTTCCACCATTGCTGACCATTCGTGGTGCATTTCCTGTATTTGACTTCACACAAACCAATGCAAACCTCTCTGGAACTGATTTTAATTTGAACTACAAAATCAACAATCATTTGACCGCAGGAGCAAAAGCTTCGTTGCTCAGGGCCTTTGATCTAAATGCCAACACATGGTTGATTCAAATGCCTGCTGATCGCTATGAGTCAGAGCTTGAATACAGTTTTGCTGATGGTAAAAAAACCAGGCAATCTTATATTAAAATGATTTTTCAACATGTAACAAGACAACAACGTGTGCCGCCAACAGGAAACATTGAGGTCAAAGATGCAAGAGGTAATATTTCCATGAAGTCAGACTACATTGATCCTCCCGCTGCTTATAGTTTGGTGAATCTGGAGGCAGGAACCGGACTTGACATCAAAGCACGCAAAGTTGATTTGGTGTTCAATGTATACAATGCTTTCAATGCATCTTACCGAGATTATATGAATGCCTTCAGGTATTTCAGCTTGGACAGAGGAAGAAACATTTCAATCAATATTAAATATTTTTTATAACTCAAAATCAAAAAAAATGAAAATTAAAATGCTGTGTGCTTTTTTATTGATAGCAGTCTTTGGATTTATAAGTTGCAAAAAAGAAAAAGTAGATCCAAATGAAGGTGAAGTGATCACTACTGTGAGAGTAAAATTAACGGAGAAAGTTCTTGGCGGTACAGGTGCCTTGACGGTCTTTGAATTCAAAGACCTGGATGGAGAAGGCGGTGCCGCACCATCGAAGTTTGATGAGATTACACTACAGAAAGGAAAGATCTATGATTGTGTGTTGGAATTATTGAATGAAAGTGTGAGTCCGGCAGACAATATCACTGCGGAAATTATTAAGGAGGCAAATGACCATCAGTTTTACTTTTCATCGACCAACGGATTGGTTGTATTCAGCAATCTCAATTTAGACGGAAAGGGATTTCCCTTGGGAATTTCATCCATATGGACTGCTTCATCCAGTGCTGGAACAGGAACACTGAACATCACACTGAAGCACAAGCCAGGTGCCAAGACTGCGAATGACAATATCAATGTTGGAGAGACAGATATTTCATTGGATTTCAAAGTGAAGGTTCTTTGATCCAGAGCCGGTAACTTTGGTGCATGGAACTTTCTATCAACACCCCTGCATTGTTGTTTCCTGCCATCAGCTTATTGTTGTTGGCATACACAAATCGATTTTTAGCGATTGCTAATTTGGTCCGCAAATTGTTTGACGAATACAACAAGGTAAACGACAAGCAAAACCTTGCTGCACAGATCAAGAGCTTGCGCAATCGCCTGAATTATATTCGCTACATGCAAGGGTTTGGCGTATTCAGTTTTCTTCTGTGTGTCAGTTCAATGTATTTTGTGTACAACATGTGGCAGTCGATGGCAAAGGCAACTTTCGCTGTCAGTTTGATTGCTTTGATGATATCCCTGATATTTTCATTAGTTGAGATACTGCAAAGCACCTCTGCCTTAGAGCTTTTGCTGAGTGAAGTGGAAGGCCTGACGGATCCATCACTTCTTGATAAGATGTTGCACCGCAAGGAAGATTCAAAGGATTGATCAGATGCGCTTTCTTTCTCCGATCTGCTGCCTCCACATGGCATAATAGAGTCCCTTGAGTGCAATCAGTTCATCATGGGATCCTGTTTCCACGATCTCACCTTTTTCCAATACGTAGATCCTGTCTGCATGCATGATCGTTGAGAGGCGGTGTGCAATCAACAATGTGATCTGCTCTTTTCTTGCTGAAATGGAGCGAATTGTTTCAGTGATTTCTTCTTCTGTGATGGAATCCAGCGCAGAGGTTGCTTCATCAAACAGCAGGAGTCGGGGATTTCTAAGCAAAGACCTGGCGATGGATATTCTTTGTTTTTCCCCTCCTGATAATTTTAATCCTCCTTCACCAATTACACTGTTGATGCCATTGTCTGCTCTTTGCAACAGAGAGTGACAGGATGCTTTGTCCAATGCCCGTTGAATTTCCTCTTCAGTTGCAGAAGGGTTTACAAATAAAAGATTTTCTTTGATGGTGCCTGAAAACAACTGTGTATCCTGCGTAACAAATCCAATTTGTTTTCTCAGATCTTCAAAATTGATTTCATTTTCATCCAATCCGTTGTATAAAATTTTTCCTTCTTGAGGACGGTAGAGTCCTACGAGCAATTTCATCAATGTGGTTTTTCCGGAACCTGAGGGGCCAACAAAAGCAACGGTTTCACCTCTTTTGACACTGAATGAAATGTTATCAATGGCTTTTTGTTTGGCAGTGATGTGCTGAAAACCAACTTGCTTGAATTGCAGTGATTCAGTGTCGCCCAGGTGGATTGGGACTTCCGGGACTTTCTCTGGTTCTTTTTCCATCAATTTATGGTAGTTACCGATGGATGCTTCTGCTTCTCTGTAAGACAAAATTATATTTCCAATTTCCTGCAGCGGGCCAAAAATAAAGAAGGAAAAAAATTGCATGGTAACCATTTCGTGTGGCTGCATGGAATCTTTGAATATGAGATACATCAGCAAAAACAGGATAACCTGTCTGAGTGTATTGACCAAAGTTCCCTGTAAGAAACTGATGCTTCTGATGCGTTTGACTTTTGTCAATTCAAGTCCCAGTATTTTATAGGTATCCGCGTTCAATCGCTTTACTTCCTGCTGAGTGAGTCCGAGGCTTTTTACCAACTCAATATTTCTTAAACTTTCAGTTGTTGTTCCCGCCAGGGAAGTGGTGCTGCTGACAATATTTTTCTGTATTTGTTTTACTTTTTTACTCAGCAAATTGGTTCCTACACTTAAAAGTGTAATTCCTGCGATGTATGCAATGGGAACGGACCAATGGATGTAGATGGAAGCGTATACAAATACGAAAGTGATGCCTACCAAAATGGCAAACATCGCATTGAGAAAATAGTTGATGAATTTTTCAGTATCGGTTCTTACTTTGGTCAGCACGCTCAATGTTTCGCCGCTGCGTTGGTCTTCAAATTCCTGATAAGGAAGTTTCATCGCATGTTGGAGTCCATCGGTAAAAATCCTCGCACCAAATTTTTGTATGACAACATTGGCAAAATAATCCTGAAAATTTTTAGCAATTCTGCTCACCATGGCAGTCCCCATTGACATCAGCAGGAGTGTGAGCGTAGTTGAAAAAAACAGATCCCAGGTCATGGGATTTCCATCTTCTTGATGGGTATTGATCTCTTGGGAAAGCTTGATGATTCTTCCGAATATAATTGGATCAATCAATGAGAACACAGTGTTGACAGTGGCCAACAACAGGGTAAGTGCAATCAGCCATTTATATGGTTTGAGGTAGGTTGCAAGTAATTTCATACTGCGAAACTACGCCAATTTCAAGCAACGATGTTTAAACGTTGATGCCTAACTTTTTCTGAATGTCCATTTGATCATTTCCTTCCAGGTAACTTTTTTTCCATACAGCAGGATACCTGTTCTGTAAATCTTTCCAGCAAACCAGGTAGTGAAAATAAATCCGCCTACCAAACTCAACATGGATGCAGCCATTTGCCAATACGGGACTGTATTGGGTACACCAAATGGAATTCTGCCCATCATAATAATAGGAGAAGTAAAGGGAATGACGCTCAACCATACAGCCATGCTGCTGCTTGGATTGGCTAGTACGCCATTCAATACAACAAAAGAGAAAATAATGGGCATGGTGATGGGAAGCATCAGTTGTTGCGCCTCTTGTGGATCTTCATTGATGACACTTCCAACTGCTGCAAAGAGAGAGGCATAGAAAAGGTAACCACCCAGAAAATAAAACAGAAAGAATCCGATGATCAGGAACCAATTTACTCCCTCGGTGAGTGTTGCTTTTGCTTCCAAGATTTTGGATGCCATGTCTGCATTGCCCATTGTAGCACCGGGGACTTGCGATTGCTGCATTTGCTGTGCCTGCTGAATGGTCTCAGTGGGCAGAAACATGGTAAGCGATGTTAACAGTGCAACAATCAGAGCAATCCACAACAACAGCTGTGTGAGTCCAACGCCAGCAATCCCGATGATCTTGCCCAACATGAGTTCAAATGGTTTGCAGGAAGAAACAATTACTTCTGCAATGCGGTTGGTTTTTTCTTCTGCTACACCACGCATGACCATTGAACCAAAAATGAACATGGTCATATAAATTAAAATACCGCTTCCAAATCCAATACCATATGCGAGTCCTGCGTTTGATTCCTTGTTCTTTCCTTTTTCATCCTCCACCAAATTCTTGAGTGTGACATTTTCTTTGGATGCATTTTTAATGGAATCCAGTGTTGCTTTTTGGATGCCTCTTTCAAGCAACAAATTGTTTTCAACTGCCTTGTTCAATTGTCGATCGATGTAGTTGGATTTTTCGAGTCCCAATTGTTTTTTGGAATGAATGTTTCCAACCAGTTTATCATTTTCTATGAACGTGTACATAACTCCGTCGAATCCTTTGTCAGCATAATTATTTGAATCCACACCCTGTGTAAATTCAAATTGCAGGTCACCTTTTTCAGAAACCAAATTCCCCTTTAAAAAACCAGGGTCGTTTGCAACAGCAATTTTAGTCTCTTCTCTGATGGTGGCGGCGAAATAGGCAGAACCAAAAATGAAAATGATGAATACCAATGGTATTAAAATGGTCATCAGCAAAAATCTTTTATTGCTGACCCTGGTAATGTATTCTCTTTGTATGATGAGTGATACTTTGTTCATATTGCTATGTATTAAGCTGGTTGAAATTGTCTGGTTTCAGGGGTTCCCTGCACCAATTCAATGAATATATCGTTCAAGGAGGGAAGTATTTCATTGAATGAAGTGATGCTTGCTTGTTTATCGATGAAGTGGGAAAGGACTTGGTTGTTGTTGAATTCGCTGTTGATTTTTATTTTAAGTTTTTTCCCGTTGAAAGCTTCAACATGGAAAAGATGGGTCGCGGTATGTTCTGCCACCAATGCATGCTCGAATTCTATTTCAAAAATATTTTTCTTGAACTGCTGTTTGATTGCTCCTACGCCACCGTCCAAAATTTTATTGCCTTTGTTCACCAGTACAATATGATCGCAGATCTCTTCTACCTGTTCCATCCTATGTGTACTGAAAATGATCGTGGCGCCTTGTTGCGCCAATCTGAAAATTTCATCTTTAATCAGGTTGGCATTCACCGGATCCAATCCGCTGAAAGGCTCATCCAATATGATCAAATCAGGTTGGTGCAGCACGGTTGTAACAAACTGAAGCTTCTGGCTCATGCCTTTGCTCAGGTCTTCCACTTTTTTATTCCACCATGATACCATGTTGAATTTGATAAACCATTCTTTGGTTCGCTCTTTCGCTTCTTTTTTATCCAATCCTTTCAGTTGTGCAAGGTAGAGCACTTGCTCTCCGATTTTCATTTTTTTATACAGACCTCTTTCTTCCGGCATGTAGCCAATGTTGGCAACATCGGTGAGTGGATTGAAAGGCTGATTGTTCAGCAGGATATTTCCTTCATCGGGATAAAAAATTCCTGTGATCATTCGGAGCAAGGTTGTTTTTCCTGCACCGTTTGGTCCGAGGAGTCCGAATATAGAGCCTTTGTTGATTGTGAAGCTGATATCATCAACAGCTTTTTGTCCTGAAAAATATTTTTTCAGGTGTTGAATTTCAAGGGCAGTGTTCATTGCATAAAATTACGGCAGTATAGAATGCGTTTTACTTTTTATTGATGAGTGGCGTGAATTGCATTTGCCACCTTTATGCCATCCATGGCAGCGCTTACAATGCCTCCAGCATACCCTGCACCTTCTCCACAGGGATACAGATTGGTGATTTGTGGGTGATGGAGCCTCTCCTGATCTCTTGGAATTCTCACTGGTGAAGAAGTTCTGCTCTCTGGCGCAACAATGATGGCTTCTTCTGTGAGATAACCTTTCATTTTTTTTCCGAATGATTTGAAGCCTTCTCTCAATGTTTTGGATATGAATTCTGGCAGCAATTGATTGATATCAACCGAATGAACGCCTCTTACATAAGAAGTTTCTGGCAAGCTGCTGGATATTTTTCCTTTGATAAAATCCGTCATTCTTTGTGCAGGTGCGATAAATGCACCCCCGCCAGAAGCAAATGCTTTTCTTTCCACCATTTCCTGAAAATCATGCAAAACCAAATTCCCCCTTGTCCCTTGTTTCTTGTCCCTTGTTTCTTTCATCACATCCCCCATTTCAACTTGCACCACCATTCCTGAATTGGCGAAGGGATTGTTTCTTTTCGAGGGACTCCATCCGTTTACAACCAGCATTTCTTGTGAGGTGGATGCTGTTGCAATGATTCCGCCAGGGCACATGCAAAAAGAAAATACACCTCTGTTGTTTACTTGATCAACGAGTTGATAGGATGCAGAAGGAAGATAATTGTCTCTTTCCTGCCAAACTGGACAATGGTATTGGATAGAGTCGATTAATTTTTGCGGATGCTCAATTCTGACACCCAGTGCAAATGGTTTTGGCTCGATGAGTATATTTTTTTCATCCAGCAAGTAGAAAATATCTTTTGCAGAATGTCCGGTTGCAAGAATGATCTGATCTGCTTCAAATGTCGCTCCTGATGCAGTCTTCACCTTTTTAATGGAATTTTTTTCAATGTGAAAATCAGTCAGCTTTTCATTGAAGTGCACTTCTCCACCGGATCCTATAATCTGATCTCTCATGGATGCTATGATGCCAGGAAGCTTGTTGGTTCCAATATGCGGATGAGCAGTGTAAAGAATAGATGGATCTGCCCCGAATTGCACCAGCAGTTGCAGAATTTTATCAACGCTTCCTCTTTTGTTGCTGCGGGTATATAGTTTTCCATCGCTGTACGTCCCAGCACCACCTTCGCCAAAACAATAGTTGCTCTCTTCGTTTAATACTCCCTCGCGGTTCAGTATTGCGAGGTCTCTTCTTCTTTCACGAACATTTTTTCCTCTTTCCAGTATGATGGGTTTGATTCCATGCAGGATCAGTTCAAGCGCTGCAAAGAGGCCAGCCGGACCAGCACCGATGATGATCGTGCGATGAGCGGAGCGATGAACATCTGGGAAATTGAAAACCGGGGCATGGGATTCTTGAAAAGGCTCATCCACAAAGGCCTTCAGCTTTAGGTTGATTTTAACATCCTGCTTTCTAGCGTCAATCGATTTTTTCAGGATCTGAAACCCCGTAATTTTTTTGGGTTGTACCGCAAGATGCCTGGCCAGTTCAGTTTGTATGGTTGCAGCATCGGCTGCATCTTTCGGAGAAAGTTGCAATTGAATTTCCTGCTGCATTGTCAACTGAAAAATTAGAACGGTAAATCGTCGGCAATGCCTTGCTGGCTTTCCGGATCAGGAGAAAATGCTGGAGGGGCATCTACCGGTCCGCTTGAACTTCCCATGCTAACCTGTTCAATTCTCCAAGCATCCAGGTTGGTGATATAGTTGGTCTGACCGTTTTTCTCCCATTTGGATCCTTTGATGTTGAACATTACTTTCACACCATCTCCAATTTTGTAGCGATCCAGAATGGTGGTTCTGTCCTGTACGGTTTGGAACTTAACAAAATTTGTAATGGTTCTTCCGTTGATATCTTCGTTTGTTTCAACAACAAATTCTCTGGTTTTAAAAGTTGCACTTCTTTGAACTGTTTCACCAATGCTTACAATTTTTCCTGATAGATCGAATCCCATATAACTGAATTAATTTTTGCGAAGTTATCATATTATCCACGGATTTTGAAACAGTCCTAGCTCAAAACTGATTAGCTTTGTCAGCACTTATTAGAAATGATGCGTCTTCCATCCTTTTTTATTGCGTTTTTGTTCTTTTTGATTGGCTGTGTTCCTACACAGGAAGTTCGCAATATCAAATATGCTGGATATTCTGTGGGCCGCCATCAGCAGGTGGACTCCACCTATGTTGAAATGCTTTCCTATTATGCCGACAGTGTGAACAAGACCATGGGAGAGTATTTGGTTGAAAATGAAGCAGATTTACTGAAAGAGACTCCAAATAGTGCACTGGGTAATTTTTTGGCAGATGCGTATCTATGGGCAGCGAAATCCAAGATTGATCCGAGGGCTGAAATAGCTTTCATGAACCATGGAGGCGTCAGGATCTTTCGAATGGCCAAGGGACCCGTCAACCGGGGTATGATCTACGAGGTCATGCCATTCGATAATTTGATCTGTATTGTTCAAGTAAAGGGCAATATTTTGAAAAATTATTTAAACAGAATTGCTCAAGAAGGGGGAGGAGGTGGACAATCGGGTGTGACCATGCGTCTGGAAAACAATCAGGCAACTGATATATCAATCAATGGAACACCGCTTGATTTGAACCGGACCTATTTTATGGTGAACTCTGATTATCAGGTGGATGGAGGCGGCGGCTTCACTGCATTCAAAAACCTCCAGCAGAACAGATCTGCCTATTTGCAAAGAGATGCCATCATTGATTATTGCAAGTGGCTGAAAATGGAGGGTAAAAAAATCAATCACGCAACGCTAAAAAGAATTGTAAAATGAATAGAAGAAAGTTCATTTTAAGTAGCAGTCTCGCTGCGGGAGCAACCCTGCTGCAAACGGAGGGATATGCTTTTGAACAATCAACAAGGCTTACCATTTTACATACCAATGATGTGCACAGCAGATTGGATGCATTTCCCATGGATGGATCTCAGAATGCAGGGAGAGGGGGTGTTGCTGCCAGGGCACGGTTGATTCAGAAAATCAGGGCGGAAGTTGAACATGTGTTGCTTTTAGATGCAGGTGATATTTTTCAAGGCACTCCGTATTTCAATATTTTCAAAGGTGAGCCTGAAATGAAGGCCATGCAGATGATGGGATACGATGCAGGTATCATGGGCAATCATGATTTTGACGCGGGTATGGAAAATTTTGTTCGTCAACTTTCAACACACGGAAAGTTCCCCATCATCATGTCCAACTACGGGTTTGAAGGCACTCCCATGGAAAATAAATATGTTCCGTATAAAATTTTCAACCGTGGGAAATTAAAAATTGGTGTTACAGGAGTGGGCATTGAATTGGAGGGACTGGTTCCAGCTGCGTTGTATGGCAATACTATTAACCGTGATCCGATCACTGCAGCAAATCTTGCTGCATATGATCTAAAGAAGAAAGGTTGTGATTTGATCATATGCATTTCACACTTGGGTGACCGTTATATGGACAACAAAGTAAGCGATGAAACATTGGCAAAAGAAACTGAAAACATAGATTTGATCATCGGAGGACATACCCATCGATTTTTTGAACAGCCGAGAGAATATACAAATAAATCAGGTAAAAAAACAATTGTCAACCAGGTGGGTTGGGGCGGACTCAGATTGGGCCGTTTAGATTACGAATTTTCTCGTGGAGAAACAAAAAAATTAGAAAAAAATCAATCGATTTTGGTTGAGAAAAATATTGTGGAATAAAAAATTTTTTTTTCTCGAAACTGAATATATATTCGCCATCTGACTCAATTTTTATAGGTTCCAAATTTGAACATGTGTTGAAAGGATAAAATTGATTCTAAACCCAGACCCGAAATAATCAATAACATACGTGCTGTTTGGATATGTGAGGATGATTGCAGTAACAATTGTCACTGTCTTTAGTCCTTTGCTATGATGTTTCAGAGGTCCCATGTATAACCCATAAAAATCTAAACCTCGTTAGGACTAATGGAAAAACCTTTTGAAAAAGTTTGGAGCAATTGTTTGGCGATCATAAAGGATATTGTAGAGTGGCAATATTTCAAAACTTGGTTTGAGCCCATCAAACCTGTTGCATTAAAAGGCAACGTTCTAACCATCCAGGTTCCCAGTCAGTTTTTCTACGAATACATCGAAGAGCATTACATCAACCTCCTGGCCAAAACTTTAAAAAGAGAACTAGGTAAAGAAGCCCAATTGGAATACAGAATCATGGTGGACAGTGGCAATGGAAACGCCAAGCCGCTTACCATGGATGTACCCGGACAAAACTTCAAGAGTTTTTCCAACAATGAGATGGATTTTCCGCTGGTGGTCAACAACCAGGTGAGAAACCCATTTGTGATACCCGGACTCAAGAAAATGCAGATTGACTCTCAATTGAATCCAACATATACATTTGAGGCATTTGTAGAGGGAGATTGCAACAGGGTTGCCAGACGTGCGGGTAAAACCGTCGCAGAGAAGCCAGGCGCTACCTCATTCAATCCCTTGGTTGTATATGGTGGAGTAGGGCTGGGTAAAACCCACCTGGTTCAATCAATTGGAAATGAAGTAAAACGCTTGCACCCTAACAAAGTGGTATTGTATGTAAGCTCAGAAAAATTCATTAACCAGTTTCAAGACCATAGTAGGAACAACGCCATCAATGATTTTATTCACTTTTATCAACTGATAGATGTCCTGATCATCGATGATGTACAGTTTTTCAACAGAGCTGAAAAAACACAGGATGCATTTTTCGCCATATTCAATCATTTGCATCAATCTGGCAAACAACTGATCTTGAGTTCAGATAAACCTCCAAAGGATTTGGAAGGTATGCAGGAAAGATTGTTGAGCCGATTCAGGTGGGGACTGAGTGCGGATTTGCAAGTTCCAGATTACGAGACAAGAATAGAGATCCTGGAGAAGAAAATGAAGAACAATGGATTGGATCTTCCCAAAGATGTCGTTAAATACATTGCTTACAATATTCAAAACAATGTCAGAGAGCTTGAAGGCGCATTGATTTCATTGCTCGCACAATCTTCTCTCAACAAAAGAGAAATTGATCTAGATCTTGCGAAAAAAGTATTGCGCAATTTCATCAAAACATCTTCCAAAGAAATCACCATCGACACCATTCAGAAAATGGTTTGTGAATTCTTCGACCTGCCATACGATCGTCTGCTTCAAAAGACCAGAAAAAGAGAAATTGTTCAGGCCCGTCAAATCACCATGTATCTGGCCAAGATATTCACCAAGAATTCATTGAAAACCATTGGTGAACATTTTGGTGGAAGAGATCATACCACTGTCATCCATTCTTGCCAAACTGTCAAAGACCTCATGGACACGGATAATATGTTCCGTGAGAGTGTGATGGAATTGCAACAAAAGGTTCAGCTTGCAGCCATGTAATTGCCTTTTATCTTTTGCGGATTGCATAGTCTTTAGTAATTTTGCCCTCCTTGAAACACCAGGTTTCAGACGGTGGGGTGGATGAGTGGCTGAAATCAGTAGTTTGCTAAACTGCCGTACGGGTAACTCTGTACCGCGGGTTCGAATCCCGCCCCCACCGCAGTTTAAATCGTTTCGGGGCGTAGCGTAGCCCGGTTATCGCGCCTGGTTTGGGACCAGGAGGTCGCAAGTTCGAATCTTGCCGCCCCGACAATAAAAGCTGGCACATTGTGCTGGCTTTTTTATTGTACTGATTTTATGCATGCATGAAAATCAATCCATTAAATGCCATCAAGCCTTCAGAGTGTTGGCTCTTTGTTATAGATGTCCTTTATAAAGCGAATGTTATTTCACTGGTCTCAAATTCTGTCTTTCAAAGTTTATACTTACATTGAAAAAAATTATCCATGAACAGGAGATTGCTGTTTGTCATCCCCGTCTTGTTGTGCACATTGCTCACATGGGCGCAGGAAAAAGTTGACCAAAACATGGTCAGTAAAATAAGGGAAGAAGCATTGAATAAATCAAAGGTGATGGACATCGCCTTGCACCTGACTGATCTGAATGGGAACCGTTTGGCCAATTCACCCGGTTATAAAAAAGCTGCCGGTTATGCGGTTGATTTTTTGAAGTCCATCGGAATCGACAATGCCCACCAGGAAGCATGGGGTGAATTTGGAAAAGGTTGGGAAATGGAAAAAGCTTATTTCGCCATGACAGCACCCTATTACAAACCCATATTGGCTTATCCAAAAACATGGACAGTTGGAACCAGGGGACTCAAATCTGCTGAAGTGATTGTGGTTGAGATGAAGGACTCTATTGCATTGATGAACTACAAAGGAAAATTGAAAGGGAAAATTTTATTGCCAGATATCAACTACAATTACCTGCACAGCTTCAAAGCAGATGCAGAAAGATATACTGATGATGATCTTAAAAAGATGGCAGATGCCACAACTGGTCGTCAGCAGAGAGACACCGCACAAATGAGAAGAATGCGTGAGCAAATGCAACGTGCCATGGCACCACAGCGAATGCTGAACATGCTTAAAAGCATGGCCAAAGAGGAAGGAGCGATAGCGATTTTGAGCTCATCTCTTCGCAACCATGATGGAACCATTTTTGCTCAGGGCGGAGGATCGTACAAAGCAACAGATCCTGATAATTTTCTTGACCTGGTGATTGGCGTTGAAGACTATAATACCATGCTCAGGATTTCAAAAAATGGCATGGGTGTAAAAGTGGATGCAGATATAAAAACAAAATTTTACAAAGACGATTTGAATGGATACAATGTAATTGCTGAAATTCCTGGTACGGATCCATTGCTGAAAGATGAAGTGGTGATGATAGGTGCACACCTGGACTCCTGGCAAACAGGAACAGGAGCTACAGACAATGCATCAGGGTCTTCTGTCATGCTGGAAGTCATGCGCATCCTGAAATCTCTTCAGGTTCAACCGCGTCGGACCATTCGCATTGGATTGTGGAGTGCAGAGGAGCAGGGACTCCTGGGATCAAGAGCATATGTTGCAAAAACCTTCGGTGGCAATGCTGCCAATCCGAAAACAGCTGCTCATGAAAAGTTCTCTTCTTATTTCAATATCGACAACGGCACAGGAAAAGTCCGAGGAATTTATTTACAGGGCAACGAAGCATGCAAAGAAATGTTTGCCGCCTGGTTGGATCCATTCAAGGATCTTGGTGCAACAACGGTTAACATCAACAATACAGGCGGAACCGATCACCAATCATTTGACGGTGTTGGCTTGCCCGGATTCCAATTTATACAAGACGAGATTGAATACGATACAAGAACCCATCACAGCAATATGGATGTATATGACCATCTCATTGAGAATGATCTGAAACAGATCGCTGCTGTTGTTTGTTCTTTCGCTTATCATGCAGCTCAGCGCGATCAAAAAATTCCAAGAAAAAAATAACGCTCATGAAAAAATTATTGATTCTACTCGGCGCTACAGCCATCTTATCTGGTTGCAAGCAATCTGCACAGGTCAGCCTGTCTGACTATTTTGCAATACAGGATAGCGGAATGCAAACCGGCAATGAGAAGATCATTCAAATCGAAAGTCTCGGTAAAAAATTCAATATCTGGACCAAGCGCTTTGGAAACAATCCGAAGACGAAGATCTTGCTCCTGAATGGTGGTCCGGGTGGAACCCATGCTTACTTTCAGTGTTTTGAAAATTTTCTTCCGCAGGAGGGCATCGAATTTATTTATTACGATCAACTGGGTTGTGGATATTCTGATAATCCCAATGATACAGCTTATTGGGACTTGGATCGTTTCGTTGAAGAGGTTGAACAGGTAAGGGTTGCACTCGGACTCAACAAAGACAATTTCTATTTATTGGGACACTCATGGGGTGGTATTTTGGCGATGCAATATTCATTGAAATATCAGCAACATCTCAAGGGACTGATCATTTCCAATATGATGTCAAGCTGTCCTGATTATGATAAGTACGCTGATGAAGTGTTGGCAAAGCAAATGGATCCCAAAGTGCTTGATTCAATTCGTGCAATGGAAGCAAGAAATGATTTTGCCAATCCTCAATACATGGGACTGCTGATCCCTCATTTTTATGAAAAGCACATGTTGCGCAAACCATACGCAGAATGGCCAGCATTGGTACAGCGTGCATTTGCAGGTTTGAATCAATCCCTCTATGTAACCATGCAGGGTCCAAGTGAATTTGGGATTTCTGGACGTCTGACCAATTGGGATGTAAGCAAAGAGTTGCCCAAGATTGAAGTCCCGACACTTGTCATAGGCGCAGAACATGATACCATGGATCCGAACCATATGAAGTGGATGTCGACACAGGTGCAAAATGGCACCTATGCATACTGTCCCAATGGCGGCCATATGGCCATGTATGATGACCAGGAAAACTATTTCAAGGGATTGATTGGTTTTGTAAAAAAAGTTGAAAAAAAATAAGTCAACATGAAAAATCTCGCCTGCCTCTTTTTGTTTTTCTCAATTGAGTACTTGCACGCACAGCAGCTTCCCCAACAGATCCAGTTACCCAATGGTTGGAAAATCAGTCCGGTTGGAAAATCTTTTGATCTGGGGGATCTTCCTTTGAACATGGCTGTGAGCAAATCCGGCAAGTATGCAGCAGTGTCCAACAATGGGCAGAGCACGCAAACCATTCAATTGATTGATGTTAAATCAGAAAAGGTAATTGACCAGGTTGAAATTGAAAAGTCATGGTACGGCATTTGCTTCACCTCGGATGAAAAATTTATTTACGTATCAGGTGGCCATGACAACAGAATTCTTAAATACGAGATCAGCAATCAACAATTGAAGAGGGTTGACAGCATTTCATTGGATCGTCCGTGGCCTGTGCGTGTTGGTCCGGCAGGTATTGCACTTGATGAGTCAAATGGAATGATGTATACCGTTACCAGAGAAGATAAAATGTTGTATGCGGTAGATTTGAAAACAAAGAAGGTTGTCAATAAATACGGACTCGATGCGGAGGCATATGACTGTAAATATTCACCCAAGACCAATGAATTGTATATCACTTGTTGGGGATGTGACAAGGTGCTCATATTTGATACAAAAGCCAAACAATGGAAACAACCCATCGGTGTTGGTGACAATCCAAATGAAATGTTGCTTACAAATGATGGGAAATATCTTTATGTATGCAATGCCAATGACAACTCTGTATCCATCATTGATCTTATCAAAAAAACTGTGATAGAAACATTGGATGCAGCATTGTATCCCAATTCTCCCAGTGGTTCTACTACCAATAGCATTGCTTTGGATCCTGCAGCTAAGCAATTGTATATTGCAAATGCTGATAATAATTGTATAGCAACTTTCGATGTTTCTGTTCCAGGCAGCAGCAAGCCAAAGGGATTTATACCCGTGGGCTGGTATCCCAGTTCAGTGCGTTTCATCAACGGTAAAATATGGGTGGCCAATGGCAAAGGAATGACTCCCAAGGCCAATCCGTTTGGGCCATCACCATTGAGAAAAAAAGAAGATGTCATTCACCATGGATTTGAAGTGAAGGATGGATCGCAGGTTGAATACATTGGTGGACTTTTCAAAGGCACCATGAGTATCATTGGTGTGCCCAGTCAGGCGACATTGGATCAATATACCCGTCGCGTATATGAAAATGCACCTTACTCCCCGCAAAAGACAGCCAATGCAGGTATTGCGGATGAAGGCAATCCTATTCCTATGAAGCTTGGTGAAAAGTCACCCATCAAATATGTTTTTTATGTGATCAAAGAAAACAGAACCTATGATCAGGTGTTGGGTGATGTAGAAAAAGGAAATGGAGATACATCCCTGGTGTTGTTTGGAAGAAAATACACGCCCAATCAGCATGCGTTGGTTGATCAGTTTGTATTGTTGGATAATTTTTATGTGGATGCGGAAGTGAGTGCAGATGGACATAATTGGAGCATGGGTGCTCTTGCCAACGATTATCTTGAGAAAACATGGCCTACCAGTTATGGCGGAAGAGGAGGCACCTATGGTGGAGAAGGTGAAAGAGAAGTTGCCAATAACAAAGCAGGATTTATATGGAACAATTGCAATCGATATGGTGTCAGCTTCAGGACTTACGGAGAGTTCATGTCTGGCAACAAGCCAACGATATCAGTTCTAAACAATCATTTTTGTGCCGGATTTCCTGAATACAATTTGAACATTGCAGATACTACGCGGTACAGGATTTGGAAAAAAGATTTTGATTCACTGTTGGCTATTGGAAAAGTCCCGCAGTTCAACACCGTCAGATTTGGCAATGACCATACAGAAGGTGTCAGATTGGGAAGACCAACCCCGTATGCACACGTAGCAGATAATGATCTTGCAGTTGGTCTGTTTATTGAAGCGTTGTCAAAGAGTCCTATCTGGAACGAAACTGCAGTATTTATTTTAGAAGATGATGCTCAGAATGGCGCTGATCATGTAGATGCACATAGAAGTACAGCGTATGTGGCAGGTGGATTTGTGAAGCGTGGATTTGTGGATCATACACCATATACAACATCTTCCATGTTGCGCACCATGGAATTGATTTTGGGGATGGGTCCCATGACACAATACGATGCAGCAGCAACACCCATGTGGAGATGTTTTGACAAAGTGGCAAGACCATTTGATTTCAAAGCCATCATTCCGGATGTTGACATGAATCAGCGAAATACCGCTATCAATGAATGGCAGAAAAAATCTGAGAAATTCAATTTTGCCAAAGAAGATGCCAACAATGATATTGAATTCAACAAAGTGCTCTGGCATGGCATCAAGGGCAATATTCCCTTTCCGGGTCCCAAGCGTGCCGCATTTCTTCGATTGACTGAGAGCGATGAAGAGGATGATTGACACCAGTCATTATCAATTTTTCTCTGATGCATACAGGAGGATTGGGTTTGTGACTGTGAAGGGACCATGTTTATATAAATCCTTTTAGATTCGATGCCTAAATCGAATCATCAATTACTTATCTTTATTATCCAAAATTTCTAACCATGCCATATTTCATCAGCCGCATTTTCGGATGTTTTTTATTGATTGTACTTTTAATTCAACCTGCTCTTGCACAAAAAAAGCAGGTCGATAAAAACCAGCCTTCAGCTTCACCCATTATCCAATTCGATGATTATTTCAAGTCCGTTTATTGGAGAAATATTGGTCCCACGCGCGGTGGCCGCTCTGTTACTTCTACCGGTGTGAAGGGTGATCCATTGACCTATTATATGGGTACTACTGGAGGAGGAGTTTGGAAGACTGAAGATGCCGGACAAACATGGAAAAATATTTCTGATGGATTTTTTAAAACAGGCTCTGTGGGTGCTGTTGCTGTTGCAGATGCAGATCCCAATGTGGTATTTGTTGGAATGGGTGAGCATGCACCGAGAGGTGTGATGACTTCATATGGGGATGGTGTTTATAAATCAACCGATGCAGGAAAAACATGGAAACATCTTGGATTGGAGTTGACACGTCATATCTCCAACATCCGTATCCATCCGAATAATCCGGATGTTGTTTATGTTGGAGCACAAGGAGCATTGCATGGTCCTTCCATAGAAAGAGGTGTATATAAATCAGAGGACGGAGGCAAAACTTGGAAAAATATTTTATACGTGGATGAAAATTCAGGATGTGTTGATTTTAGCATGGACATGAACAATCCACGGATACTTTATGCTGCGATGTGGGACCACAGACGTTTGCCATGGGCAATACAAAGTGGTGGTAAAGGAAGTGGATTGTATAAGAGTACAGATGATGGGGAGACCTGGACAAAAATTCAAAACGGCTTACCAAAGGAGTTGGGTAAATTGGCTGTTTCCGTTTCACAGGCCAATTCCAATAAAGTATATGCTTTGATCGAGAGCGATACAGAAAAAGAGCAAGGCGGATTGTTTGTCTCCAATGATGCAGGAATGAATTGGAGAAGAGTCAGCAAAGACCATCGATTGGTTTCACGTGCTTGGTATTATATCGAGGTATTTGCAGATCCACAACAGGAGCAAACAGTTTATGTGCTTGGAGCAGCCGGACTAAAATCAACCGATGGTGGCCAGACCTGGACCAATATCAGGGGAACCCATGGAGATTATCATCAATTGTGGATCAATCCCAAAAACAATCAGAACATGATCATCTCCAATGATGGAGGTGCTGCTGTTACCTTCAATGGAGGGAATGTATGGACTTCACAAAACAATCAACCTACCGCACAGTTCTACCGCATCAATGTTGATAATTTGTTTCCCTACAATATTTATGCAGGTCAGCAGGACAATACTTCTGTAAAAATTGCAAGCAGAAATACACAGGGAGGTTCTATTGGTGAAAGACAATGGACATACTCTGCGGGGGGTGAATCAGCTTTTCTTGGATTCGATCCCAACAATCCACGTTACGTCATGGGCGGCAGTTATCAGGGAACTATAGAGTTGCTGGATACGCAAACCGGTGAGGGAGTTGGTGTCATGGTATATCCCATGCAATACCAAGCCATGCAGCCCAAGGACATGACGTATCGGTTCAACTGGAATGCACCGATTGCCTATTCAAAGCATGAAAAAAATGTATACTACCATGCCGGCAACCGACTTTTTCGAACCAGCGATATGGGAAAATCATGGGAAGCCATCTCTCCTGATTTGACCACTCACGATACAACTAAAATGGGAATCAGCGGATATCCCTATACCAATGAAGGTGCGGGCGGTGAAAATTATTGCACGATTGCCTATTTCATGGAATCTGATAAAGAAAAAGGTGTGATGTATACAGGCAGTGATGATGGATTGGTATATGTAACAAAAGACGATGGTAAAAATTGGATCAATGTCACCCCCGCAGATTTGGGAGAAGCCTTGATCAATGCCATTGAAGTTTCTCCGCACGATCCTGCAACGGTTTACATTGCAGCCACCAAATACAAGATGAATGATTTCAAGCCTTTCGCCTACAAGTCATCCGACTATGGTAAAACCTGGACCAAAATCGTCAAGGGACTCCCTTATGGGGCCTGTGTGAGAGTTGTCAGAGAAGACAATGTAAGGAAGAACCTATTATTTGCAGGAACAGAAATTGGATTGTTTATTTCATATGATGGAGGAACAACCTGGAATCCATTCCAAAGAAATCTTCCTGTTACACCCATCACCGATTTGAAAATACACCAGAACAATTTGATCGCTTCCACTCAAGGAAGGGCATTTTGGATTTTGGATGAACTGCAGCCAGTCAGAGGATACGACAATCAGGGCAATCTCAAATTGATGCCACTGCATGAAACATATCGAATTTCTGGATACAGCATTTTTGATACCAATGATGATGATACAACAAGGTATCCCAATACCACTGCTGCCAATCCTGCTACCGGCGCTGTAATTTATTATCACCTTCCAAGTGACAGCATCAAGCATATTGCTATTCATATCAAAGATGCACAGGGTAAGGTGGTCCGCTCATTCAGCAATAAATCCGTTGATATACCTTCTACCAACAATAGCTTAAAGGAAGAACCTTCTTTGTCTGCAAAGAAAGGACTAAATAGATTTGTATGGAATCTTCGTCGCCCGAACATGCCTACGATTGACAATGTATATATTGAGGGCAATTACAGTGGAGGTAAAATCATTCCAGGAGTATACACTGTTACATTAAAAGCAGATGATGTTGAACAAACAGCAACCCTGCAGTTGAGTCAGGATCCTAGGCTTCAATTCTCCAATGCCGATTATGCAGCACAAGATGAATTGTTGAAAAAACTTGAAAAGGATATGGTAGATATCCATGTTGCCGTCAATCAGATGAACGCGCTTTCCAAACAAATTGAGTCACTTAATAAATTGATTCAGCATGATGAATCCAAAAAAGAGTTGGTGGACAAAGGCAAGTCAGTCATTGAAAAAATAAAGCAGTGGGAAGAGAAATTGATACAACCCAAGGCACAGTCATACGATGACATCATCAATTTTGTCAACAAACTCAGTGCGAACATCATTTTTGTACATGGTGAATTGAGTGCAACGGTTCCGTATGTAACAGCGGGACAAGAAAAAAGATATGCTGATTTGCATGCAGAGTGGTTGAAATATGAAAAACAAATGAAAGACTTATTGGTCAATGATGTGGCAGCATTCAATCAGGTGTGTCGAGACAAAGGTGTTACAAATGTGATCTTGCCAAGATAATTGTTAAAGATAAAAGTTTGTTTATGAAAAAAATTGTTGCTTGCTTATTGCTGATTCTTGTGCATGCCAACATGTATGCGCAGGTTTCTGTATCTGATATGCTTTGTGAAAACATGCACAATCCAGTTGGAATCAGATCGGCGCTTCCTCGATTTACATGGAAACTTTCCTCCATGCAAAGTGCAACATTGCAAACTGCCTATGAGCTTGTTGTAAGCAAAGCGAAAAGAAAAGTATGGAGCACCGGAAAAGTTGTTTCTGATCAATCTGTATATGTGTCTTATAGTGGATCGGCATTGGAGCCGGATACAAAATATCAGTGGCAGGTACGTGTTTGGGACAACCATGGAAATGTTTCTTCATGGTCGGATATTTCAACATTTCAAACTGCTTTTTTTGATTCCAGCTCCTGGAAAGCAAAGTGGATTGGAATTGGATTCGATGAGGATAAACAGCATCGCCCTGCTCAATATTTTAGAAATGATATCAGCATCAACAAAGAAATAGCTCAGGCAACTGCTTATATCACTTCTCAAGGCATGTATGAGGCTTCTATCAATGGAAAGAAAATTGGCAATGCTTATCTGACACCAGGTTGGACCAGCTACAGGAAACGACTGCAATACCAGGTATATGATATTGCTAGCATGTTGAAAAAGGGAACGAATGCACTCGCTGCCATATTGGGCAATGGTTGGTTCAGGGGTACGCTGGGGTGGACAAACAATGTAGATATATATGGCAAGGAGCTCGGACTATTGATGCAAATCAATGTTGTTTACAAGGATGGGTCCAAGGATTGTTTTATTACAGATGAAAACTGGAAATCATCCTACGGCGAAATATTATCCAACGAAATTTATCATGGAGAAGAAATCGATGCCCGTAAAAAACAACATGGATGGAATCTTGCAGGTTACGATGATTCAAAATGGAAGGGCGTTGCCATGCTGCAAACCGGATTCAAGCACCTGATACCGACCGAAAATGAACTTATTACATTGCACGAAACTATACAGCCTGTAAAAATAATAACCACACCCAAGGGTGAGAAAGTATTGGACTTCGGGCAGAACCTGGTGGGCTGGGTAAGGGTAGAGGCAAACGGCAAATCAGGCGATTCAATAATTATTAAGCATGCTGAGGTATTGGATAAATTTGGAAATTTTTATATCGACAACATGCGGTCGGCCAGAACAACTGCCAAGTATACATTAGCTGGAACTGGTGATGAAATATTTGAACCTCATTTTACTTTTTTTGGATTCAGGTATATCAAAATTGAAGGGTACAAAGGAGCGTTGAAACCAGAAAATTTTACTGCCATGGTGCTTCATTCAGACATGAAACCTTCAGGTGATTTTACAAGTTCAGATCCGCTTGTCAATCAACTGCAAAAAAATATTCAATGGGGACAGAAAGGCAATTTCTTGGATGTACCCACTGATTGTCCACAGCGCGACGAGCGTCTGGGCTGGACAGGAGACGCACAGGTGTTTTCCAGAACAGCTGCCTTCAATTTCAATGTGCATAATTTTTTCAACAAGTGGTTGAAGGATGTTGAGTCTGATCAATTCGATAACGGAAGTGTGCCTTTTGTGATACCCAATGTTTTGGGAGCAGGTGCTTCTGGTTCTACCGGATGGGCAGATGTTGCCACCATCATTCCCTGGAATATGTACTTGGTATATGGCGACAAGAAAGTACTTGAAACACAATACAATTCTATGAAATCATGGGTGGGGTACATGGAAAAAAATGCAGTGAATGATTTATGGAACAAGGGGTTTCATTTTGGAGATTGGTTATTCTACCGACCATTTGATGACAATGACGGGCGTGCTGCCGTTACAGATAAATACATGATTGCCCAGTGCTACTATGCACACTCACTTGACTTGCTCATCAAATCAGCCAATGTGCTTGGCAAAAAAGATGACCAAGCTTTTTATACCGAAAGATTGAAAAAAGTGAAGGAAGCCTATGTGAAAGAATACATGACCTCCTCTGGCCGTTTGGTTTCAGGTACGCAAACTGCTTATGTATTGGCATTGCAATTCGACATGTTGCCAGAACAGCTGCGGAAGTCAGCCGTAGATAAATTGGTTGACAATATAAAATCCTACAATACACATTTGTCGACCGGATTTCTTGGAACGCCATCCCTCTGTGAAGTGTTGACCAAAAATGGCAGGTCAGATATCGCTTATCAATTGCTCATGCAGAATACTTTTCCATCTTGGTTGTATCCCGTAAAAATGGGAGCCACTACCATTTGGGAGAGATGGGGCGGTATGCATCCCGACAGCACATTTGAACCTGCAAGCATGAATTCTTTCAATCACTATGCATATGGCGCTATTGGTGACTGGATGTACAGAAGTGTTGTGGGAATAGACAATGAAGAAGGAAGCGTTGGATATAAAAAAGTACGCATCAAACCATATGTGGTTGACAGTTTGAAAAATGCCGGGGCCTATTTGGATACCTACTATGGAAGGATCAGCAATAGCTGGAAGACTGATGCAAAAGGCATTCAGATGGAAACGACCATATCCCCTAATACAACAGCGATTGTTTATTTCCCCTCTGATAAAAATGTCATGCTCAATGGCAAGAAAGAATTCACAGAGCCCGGATCCAAACACCTGCGTTCAGATTCAGGTTATACTGTTTTTGAACTTGGTTCTGGGACTTATCTTTTCCAGGGCGATCGCTAAGGTTCCAGTCCAGCGAGCGAAAGACTCATTTTTTTCAGGTCATTCACCTCTGCATTTTCAACAATGCATTGAGGCATGAGTATAAGGGATGTATTGTTGGATTTCCACCAGTTTTTATGCAACAGTGCATCAAAGGGGATTGTTCCAATGAGATAACTTCTCTCATTGCCAGCATGCCATTCCTCAATTTGAATGAATTCATCTTTTGGAATATTTTCAATGTTCTCAAAACTTACGTATGCGCGTAAATGAAATGCATTGCTCAATGTTGCCTTGATGGATTGATTCAATTTCTTGTATTCATATTTGTATCCATATCGCAGTGCAGCTATATCGCTCAGCACAGCTGAGCCGGTGGGAAAACTTCCTGCACCTTTTCCATAAAAAAATTGTTTGTCGGCAAATCCGCTCTCAATAACGACTCCATTGTATTCGTTTTTAACAAAAAACAAGTGCTCATTTGCGTCAATGAATTGAGGCAGTAAAAAGCTTGCCACTTTTCCATTGCTCAATTTTTGAGCTTGGGCAACCAATTTGATAGATTGGTTTTTTGATTGTGCAACTTTTGCATCTGTATCATTGATTTGCGTGATGCCGTTGAAAAGCATCTCTTGTATATTGGTGTTGATGCCATAGCTATGTGCCAGCAGGAGTACCCATTTGTTGGCAGCATCAAATCCTTCGATATCCAAGGTTGGATCAGATTCTGCAAATCCCAGTTGTTGCGCAAGGAGCAGTGCTTCTTTGAAGTTGAGGTGCTCTTCAAACATTTTTGTGAGAATAAAATTGGTGGAACCGTTGACAATTGCCTTGATGGAGTGCAGCAGATCATTGTCGTAGTATTCTTCCAAGTTTCTGATGACCGGGATGGAGGCACAGGCAGATGCTTCATACAACAAAGATTTTCCAGTTGTTTGTTGAAGCGCTATCAGTTCTTCCAAATGCTCTGAGAGCATTTTTTTACTTGCACTTACTACATCTTTTCCATTGTTCAATGCGGTAGTCACAATCTCATATCCAGCCACACTGTCATTGATTACCTCAACAATCACATTGATTTCAGGATCAGTCAGCAAATAATTTTTTTCTGAAGTAAACAAACTGGCGGGTGCATTTCTTTTTTTATCAGCATTCTTGATACATACTTTTTTGATGCTAGCTTTCAGAGAAGGCGTTTGTTTGAGGATTTTATACAATCCTTCTCCTACAACGCCAAATCCAAACATGCCGATTACAAGTGTTTTTTCTGATCCCATCTTATTTCGATATTAAGTTGTTTAACAATGTTGTGATTTTATCATCCTCCAGCAAAAATCCATCGTGTCCATAAATGGAGTCGATGATCGCCAAATCTGCATGTGGAATATGTGCAGCCAGCCACTGCTGTTCGCTGATTGGGAATAGCAAGTCACTCGATATACCAATGATCAAGGTCTTGGATCGTATGGTTGCCAGTTTTTTTTCAGCCTGAATTGTACCGCGACCCAAATGGTGACTGTCCATGCTCTTTGTCAACGTGTAATAACTGATGGCATTGAATCTTTTGGCCAGCTTCTCTCCCTGATAGCGCTGATATGACTCACTCCGCGTATATTCAATCGCGGCATCTGCATCTTGTTGCGTAGTATCATATGCTTCATAATGCCGGTAACTGAGCAAAGCAATGGATCGTGCCACTTTCATACCCTCCATCCCTGCATTTTCAGAATCAGTTTTCCAGCTTGGATCGTTTTCAATGCTCATGCGTTGTGATGCATTGAATGCCTTGCCCCAGGGAGAATGAAAGGCATTGGTTGCGATTGGTACTATGTATTCAAATACATCTGGTTGTTCTGTTGACCATGATAATAATTGCTGTCCTCCCATTGAAGCACCGATGCCCATGAAAATTTTTTCTATTTGCAATTCTTTTCTCAATGCATCAAATGCACGGACCATGTCCAGCGAACTAAAGAAAGGAAATGCATGCAGATAAGGCTTGCCGGTTTCTGGGTTGGTGGAAAGTGGACCCGCACTTCCATAACAACTACCGGGCATGTTGACGCAAATGATATAAAATCTTGACGGGTCGAAAAATTTTCCAGCACCTACCATTCCGGGCCACCATTCACCGGGATCACTGTTGGCTGTCATGCCATGGAAGATCCACACTGCATTGTCTTTTTTTTCTGAAAGTTTTCCCCAAACAGTGTAGGTCAAGTCAAAATCCCGGATCTTTTTTCCAGATTCCAACTCTAGGAGTCCCGTGTAACGATATGTTTTTGTTTGCTTTTCCATGTTTTCGATTTTCTTTCACCAGGGGCAATAAAAAAACCCATCTGAAGTCAGATGGGTTTTCACTATGATGAATGCGATCTTGTCTAGAGAAAAATCTGACTTATCTGCCTCCGCGTAAGGAGTTGGATTTGACACCTTATTACGCGGGTAACAGGTTGTCAAGGCTTCATCGGGCCATTCCCTCTGCCTTTCTGGATAAGAAAATAAAAGAACTGGTGTAAATATACAGATTTATGGGGATATCTCAAAACTGGACTTTTCCCAGCGTGGAAGCGGGTTGGATATAATTTTTAAAAATCCTAAAACATTCGCCACATTTGCCTGTTGATTGAAAGCAATTATTCGATCCCATGTCTGAACTAGATCACATAGAAGTCATTGGTGCCAGAGCGCATAACCTGAAGAATATTGACATATCAATTCCTAAAAACAAATTGGTGGTCATCACAGGCATCAGTGGAAGCGGAAAATCTTCGCTTGCATTCGATACGATTTATGCAGAGGGACATAGAAGATACATGGAGACGTTCGGGACATATGCCCGTCAATTCATGGGCGAAATGGAGAGGCCAGATGTAGATAAGATAAGCGGGCTCTCACCGGTTATTTCGATTGAACAAAAAACAACCAACAGAAATCCAAGGTCAACTGTCGGCACCGTCACCGAGGTATATGATTTCATGCGATTGCTATTTGCAAGAGCAAGCGATGCATATTCATACGAGACCGGAAAGAAAATGGTCAAGTTTACTGACGAGGAGATCATCGCAGATATCTACAAAAAATATCCAAACAAAAAAATTACTATCCTGGCACCCATTGTCAGAGGAAGAAAAGGACATTACAGAGAATTGTTTGAAGAGACGCGAAAAAAGGGATTTGTAAAAGTCAGGATCGACGGTGAAATAAAGGACCTGGTACCTAAATTACAAGTTGACAGGTATAAAATTCATGATATTGAAATTGTGGTTGACCGCCTGGTGGTGAACAGCGAAATGAGAATGCGCATGCTGCAGAGCATTCAGCAATCGCTGCAGATAGGCAAGGGACTTGTATTCGCGCTTGTACACGAGCCGGATAAGTTGATACAATACAGTAAAAAGCTGATGTGTGCGGACACTGGAATTTCTTATGAAGAGCCATCACCCAATACATTTTCATTTAACTCGCCTTATGGTGCTTGCCCGGGATGTAAGGGGCTTGGTCAACAGCATGCCATCAACCTTGAAGCAGTCATTCCAGATGCAACAATTTCTATTGCAGATGGTGGGATAGTACCGCTTGGAGAAGCAAGAGATGCATACTTCTACAAATTGATTGAACAACTTGCTAAAAAACATAAGTTCAGTCTAAAGACTCCCATTGAAAAACTTCCGAAGAATATTTTGAATCTTATCTTATTTGGCAATGAAGAGGGAGTAGAAACTGTATTATCGGAAAATGAAAATGAGGCATCTTTTGAGGGAGTAGCTTCAATGATTTTGAGATGGTTCACAGAAAGCTCGAGCGAGGGTATACGAGAATGGGCTGAAAAATTTATGATTCTGAAATTTTGTTCAGCGTGCAATGGTGCAAGATTGAAAAAAGAGAGTCTGTTCTTCAAAGTGGATGGTAAAAATATCTCTGAACTTTCTACTCTCAATCTGAGCTTGTTATTCAATTGGTTTGAACTGATTGAAAAAAGACTTTCTGATAAGCAACAGCTGATTGCAAAAGATATTTTGAAGGAGATAAGAGACCGACTTGGATTTTTACTGAACGTAGGCTTGGGTTATCTTTCCTTGGATAGACCTACCCGCACATTGAGTGGAGGAGAATCTCAACGCATCCGATTGGCAACCCAGATTGGCTCACAATTGCAGGGCATTACATATATTTTGGATGAACCCTCCATTGGTTTGCACCAGCGCGACAACCAACAGTTGATACAGGCACTTCAGCATTTAAGAGATATTGGTAACAGTGTATTGGTTGTTGAACATGATAAAGACATCATGCTTTCCGCTGATCATCTCATCGATGTGGGTCCCAGGGCTGGCATCCACGGCGGAAGAATAGTTGCCGCAGGAACACCTGCACAGGTTTGTAAGTCAGCCTCTGAAACCGCACGCTATCTCAACAATAAAAAACGGATTGAAGTGCCATCTGAACGTCGTACCGGAAACGGAAATACATTGCATCTAAAAGGTGCATCCGGCAATAATCTGAAAGGTATTGACATCAGCATACCATTGGGGACTTTTGTATTGGTGACGGGCGTGAGTGGAAGTGGAAAATCTACACTCATCAACGAGACTTTGTATCCAATTCTAAGTAAACATTGTTACGACAGCAATATGGAGCCGATGGCTTTTAAAAAAGTCACCGGACTGGAACACATAGATAAAGTAATTGAAATTGATCAGTCACCCATTGGCCGGACTCCCCGGAGCAATCCAGCTACCTATTGTAATTTCTTTACAGACATCAGACAATTGTATGCGGCAGTACCTGAGGCAAAAATCAGAGGGTACAATGCAGGGAGATTCTCTTTCAATGTTAAAGCCGGAAGATGTGATGTATGTGAAGGCGGAGGATTGAGGGTTATTGAAATGAATTTTCTGCCTGATGTATATGTGCATTGTGAAAAGTGCAATGGAAAGAGGTACAACCGTGAAACACTTGAAATCAGGTACAAAGGAAAATCCATCAGCGATGTGTTGGACATGACAGTTGATGAAGCGGTAGATTTTTTTCAGCACATCCCTTACTTGTTCAGAAAAATCAAAGTACTACAGGAGGTCGGACTTGGATACATCACACTTGGCCAATCTGCTGTTACCCTCAGTGGGGGAGAAGCGCAGCGTGTGAAACTGGCAACTGAATTGGCAAAAAAGGATACCGGAAAAACATTTTATATCCTTGATGAACCTACTACGGGTCTGCATTTCCAGGATATTTATTTATTGTTGAACGTATTGAACAAATTGGTCAATCGGGGGAATACGGTCTTGGTGATTGAGCACAACCTTGATGTTATCAAAATGGCTGATTATATCATCGATCTGGGTCCCGAAGGTGGACAAGGCGGCGGTTCTTTGCTCTATCAAGGACATCCAGAGGGATTGCTGAAAGTGAAGTCCAGTTACACTTCTGTATATTTAAAGCCTGAACTATCCTAATGGAAAGAATCATCATCGACATGGACGAAGTCATTGCAGATCCAATGGGGGATATGGTGGCCTGGTATGAAAAAACCTATGGATTGAAAGTGGATTACGATCAGATGAAAGAAGGTTCATGGGTCAGGGGATTTCCCGAGCAGCACAGGAAACTTGTACTGGAGCGTTTGTACAGTGAGGGTTTTTTTCGCAATCTCTCTGTGATGGAAGATGCCCAAGAGGTCTTGAAGGAAATGAACAAGCGGTACGAAATATTCATCGTTTCAGCAGCGGTTGAATTTCCCAATTCATTGAGGGATAAGCACGATTGGCTTTTGGAACACTTTCCTTTTTTCACCTGGAGGCAACTGGTCTTGTGTGGTGACAAGCGAATGATCCATGGTGATTACATGATCGATGATCATGTACGCAACCTGGTCCATTTTCCAGGTAAGAAATACTTGTATGCTGCATTTCACAACCGTGAGGTGGAAGGATACGACCGCATCCACCATTGGAAAGAAGCTGCAGCCATATTTTTGAAATAAGATTATTGTCTCAGCATCTTGATGTGCTCTATACCATCCTCCAGATACACATCACTGCATTGTTCAAACCCGAATCCTTCATAGAATTTCTTCAGATACAGTTGAGCGCCAATTTTGATGGATTTGCTGGGATACATGGCAACTGTTTCTTCGATTGCTTTTTTCATCAAAGCTTTTCCAGCGCCGGTGCGTCTTGCTTGGGGGGATGTTACAACCCGACCGATTGATGGTTCTGGATAGGCGAGTACGGGTGGAAGGATCCTTACATATGCAATCAACTCCCCGTCTGATCTTCCCTGCAGGTGGAGTGACTTGCCATCCAGGTCATCCATGTCCAGGAATATACAATTTTGCTCTACCACAAAAACTTCACTTCTCAGCCTCAATATCTGATACAATTCAAATGGGTTCAACTCTGCAAATGCTTTCAGGGTCCAAATAATATTGTTCATCCTGCAAATTTATTTCAAACGATTCAAAAGGATATTGGTTTAATTTTGAAAATAAAAAAAATAGCCTCCAAATCATCCATATTGTCCAATCCCATTGAATACCTGAAAGGGGTTGGTCCCCTGCGTGCAGATATGTTGAAAAAGGAATTGCAGATTTTTACTTTTGAGGATTTGCTTTTTTATTTTCCATTCAAACATATTGACAAAACGAAAATATTACAGATAGCCTCCATTACTCCCTCCATGGATTTTGTGCAAGTGAGCGGTAGATTGATTTCCATGGAAGTGGTTGGAGAGAAACGTTCACGCAGGCTGGTAGCTCATTTGCGCGATGGTTCAGGCATCATAGAGCTCACTTGGTTTCAGGGAATCAATTGGGTGCAGAAAATGCTTTATGTGGGCAATGATTATGTAGCATTTGGAAGGATCAGTTTTTTCTTGGGCAAACCCCAATTGTCGCATCCTGAAATTGAAACGCTCAAGGAAAGCAATGAATCGGAGAAACGCTTTCTGGAACCCATTTATTCAGTTACGGAAAAATTAAAGGCAAGGGGACTGAATGGGAAAGCCATTGGAAAATTATTGTATCAGTTGTTTTTGGTTTTGGAGGAAAAGGAAATGCCTGAAAACCTCCCTGCTTTTGTCATTCAACAGGAGAAGTTGGCTTCAAGGTGGAAGGCGCTGCAACAAATTCATTTTCCGCAAAATCAAGAGCAATATGAGTCGGCCATCCATCGATTGAAGTTCGAGGAGTTGTTCATATCTCAACTGCGTTGGGGAATGATGCGAGCAGCAAGACATCGTTTTTCAAAGGGGATATTGTTTTCGAAAGTTGGTGCAACATTCAATAATTTTTTCCATCAGCATCTTCCATTTCCACTGACCAATGCACAAAAAAGGGTCTTGAAAGAAATCAGGCTCGATATGGGGAGTGGCACCCAAATGAATCGTTTGTTGCAGGGTGATGTTGGGAGTGGAAAAACAATTGTCGCGCTGATGACCATGCTGATTGCGATTGACAATGGGTACCAATCCTGCATCATGGCCCCCACTGAGATTCTCGCCAATCAGCATTTTGATCAATTTTCCCAGTTGCTTGCTGAGCTGAACATTGAGGTTGCATTGTTGACTGGCTCTACAAAAACAGCTGAACGGAAAATCATTCTTAAAAAAATCCAAGATGGTGAAATCAAGATCGTGGTAGGCACACATGCATTGATTGAGGATGCTGTTCAGTTTAAAAGCTTGGGACTGGCAGTGGTAGATGAGCAGCATAAGTTTGGTGTTGCCCAAAGGGCAAAGTTATGGAAGAAAAATATTGTACCGCCACATATGCTGGTGATGACCGCCACACCTATTCCGCGTACATTGGCCATGACAGCCTATGGTGATTTGGATTACAGTGTGATCGATGAATTGCCCCCGGGCAGAACTCCCGTTAAAACTGTTCACCGTTTGGATGACGCCCGGCCTCAGGTCATGGACTTTATCAAATCTGAAATTGCAAAAGGAAGACAAGTTTATTTTATTTTTCCATTGATTGAAGAGAGCGAAAAATTGCAATATGAAGACTTGATGCGGGGGTATGAAAATGTAAAAGCATGGTTTTCAGAACCGCACTATTGGATCAGCATGGTGCATGGAAGAATGCCTGCAGATCAAAAGGAAATCAATATGCAGCGTTTTGTGAAAGGTGACACGCAAATCATGGTCAGCACCACTGTCATTGAAGTAGGTGTCAATGTTCCCAATGCATCTGTCATGATCATTGAAAGTTCAGAAAAATTTGGATTGAGTCAGTTGCATCAACTTCGCGGAAGGGTTGGCAGGGGCAGTGAACAGAGCTTCTGCATATTGTTGACCGCCAACAATATTGGGAAAGATGCCAAAGAGCGCATTTCCATCATGTGCAAATCGACCGATGGATTCAAGATTGCTGAAAAAGATCTGGAATTAAGGGGACCGGGTGATATCCAAGGAACCCGACAAAGCGGTGCATTGAATTTCAGGTTGGCGGATATTGCGCAGGATCGGGATTTGTTGGTAAGGGCAAAAAAAATGGCAGATCAATTATTGGCAAGCGATCCTGATTTAAATCATTCTTCACATGCTTCTTTGAAGCATCATTTGCAGTCAGAAAATTCCGGCACAGTTTGGGGCAAAATATCCTGATTATTAACATGTTCTAAGGCTTTAAACCGTTAATTTTAGTGCAAGTCTAATGAGGGTGTTCAAGCATTCCACGATATTATGTTGGTTTTTTTTATTTGCAATAAGCCCATTTGTCTCGGCACAGTCTTTTTATTCAATTGATTTCATTGAAAACAAGGGTCAGTGGAAGGGTGATTTTCAATTCAAGGCGATACATGGATCAAGTACTGTTTTTTTCAATAACAAGGGATATGTAGTCCATAAATTAAAGGAGGAAGTGCACAATTTATTGCACAACAATGTTTCTATTTTCTCTAAACTCACCAAGGCAGATTCAATTGAGATTGCAAATAAGGATGCAGATCAAAATACAAATCCATCCACCATCAAGTCGCACAGTTATCAGGTAGCGTTTGTCGGAGGATCACAAGTTACCCGTTATCAAATGGGTAAGGCAAGTCCAGATGTTTCCAATTATTTTTTAGGCGGTGACCCCAGCAAATGGAAGACAGGTGTTCGTAGTTTTTATGACATCACCCGGGAATCGGTCTACGAGGGAGTAGACATGAGATTTTATTCCTCATCCAATGGTGGTATGAAGTATGATTTGATCTTATCTCCTTTAACAGATCCCTCCATCATTCAATTGAAATATGAAGGAGTCGACAACATTAAAATCAAGTCAGGTGCCTTGGTCATCTCCACCTCAGTAGGTGAAGTAAAAGAGTTGGAGCCTTATGCCTATCAAATCATTGATGGCAAGCGTATCGAAGTCAAGTGTAGTTATACTCTTTCAAAAAATATTGTAGGCTACAAACTGGGTGCTTACAACATCAATTATCAATTGGTCATCGATCCAACACTCGAGTTTTCAACTTATACAGGAAGCAAAAGCAACAATTGGGGGTTCTCAGCAGCTCCTGGTCCGGATGGCAGCCTGTATGCAGGTGGTATAGTATTCGGATCGGAGTATCCACTTTCGTTGGGAGCATTACAAACAACCTTTAGAGGTGGTACAGGCCAGTCTTTTGGCCCCAACAGTTCAATTGGTGGTGTTGATATTGGTTTGACAAGATTCAGCAGTGATGGCAAACAAAGAATTTTTTCCACCTATATAGGTGGAAATGGCGATGAGTATCCTCACAGCATCATTGTAGACGGTTCAGGCAATGCAGTCATTCAAGGAAGGACCACCAGCAAGGATCGAGATTTTCCTTTTCCTATTGGTGCATCAGGTACACTAAAGTTGGGCCCTTTAGGAGGAGCCTCCGATATATATGTAATCAAAGTTTCTGCAGATGGTAAAACAGTAATAGGAAGTATTTTGATTGGCGGAACTGAAATGGATGGAGCCAATACAAATGCACAAATATCTGTATCGCCCTCCACGCTGGTTTACAATTATGGGGATCATTCAAGAAGTGAAGTCATTTTGGACAAAAACGATAATGTTCTGATAGCCACATCAACGCAATCTGATGATTTTCCGGTTTTTCCTTTTGGAACCAGTCGGTTTGGAGGCGTTCAAGATGGTGTTGTCATCAAGCTTACCCCTAATTTGTCTAATGTGATTTTCAGCAGATATCTTGGCGGAAGCAAGGCTGATGCAGCTTTCGTTTTGTCCATCAATCCAGTTACAGATGATATTTATGTTGCAGGACCAACTGTAAGTGCTGATTTTCCGGGTGACAAAAACGATGTAGAGTCACCTAATTTTTTAGGAGTAGTGGATGGTTTCATTTCCATTATAGGTACTACAGGTATTTTGAAGAAAACAACTTTTCAGGGTACAGCGTCAACAGATTTTATTTATGGTATTCAGTTTGATAAATCTGGGAATCCTTATACCATGGGAATTACATTGGGTAAATGGCAAAAGTTCAACGCAGCCTATGGCAATGAAAATGCTAAGCAGTTTATTGCTAAAATGGATCAGGGATTAACTAAATTCATATACACTACAGCATTTGGTACATCTTCTGCCAAGCCAAACATCTCTCCTGTAGCTTTTCTTGTTGATCGTTGTGAGAATATATATGTATCTGGATGGGGAGGTAAAATGAATCTTTGTGATCCTGGTCCTTATGATACTCAAACTGTTGGCCCATTGGGAATGGATACGACTCGGGATGCAATTCAGAAGTATACGGACAATAAAGATTTTTATTTTATTGTTATTGAAAAAAATGCATCCAAGCTATTGTATGGATCCTTTTGGGGACAAAGTGGAGGTAATGGGGATCATGTAGATGGCGGTACTTCTCGATTTGATTCAAGGGGTGCTATTTATATGTCCATCTGTGCGAATTGTTTTGGAAACAATGCGTGTCCACGCAAAGGTAACAATCCTGGGGATCCCATCACCAGAAATATGATTATCACGCCCGGGGTAGTAGCATCTTCCAATGCCGCTCTTCCCGGTGGATGCAACCTAGCTGCAGTTAAAATCAATTTTTCTTTTGACGGTGTTGACAATGGGATTAAATCCGCCATCAATGGAGTTTTTGATACAAGTGGATGCTCACCATTGGTGGTTAACTTTTATGATACCATTGCAATGGCAAAAACATACATATGGGATTTTGGCGATGGGTCAAAAGTTGATACAACCACAGTTCCAGAAATAAAACATAGCTATAATGCTCTGAAGGACACCACTTTTAGGGTAAAGTTGATTTCAGTTGATGAGAATAGGTGTATCACACGTGACAGTTCTTTTATGCAGATCAAGGTGGGTATCAATGAGGTGCTAATGAATGCCGCAGCAGTAAGGGTAGGTGATTGTACAAGCGGAACATTTACGTTGCAAAATCTTTCTGTTTCCAAACAAGGAAGGCCTTTTGCCGCAAAGTCTTTTGTTTGGACTTACGATGATAAATCCAAGCCGGACACTACCAATTTACAAAGTGTTAACCATACATTCACACCCGGATTACACAGGGTCTGGTTGAAGTTGATTGATATTGGTTTTTGTAATCAATATGATTCTATTCCTTTGGACATCTATGTTTTTTCTACCATCAAGGCTGCATTTAAATTGAGCAAAGACACTATTTGCGTCGGAGAAAAAATCAGTATTAACAACAACAGTGTTGGTGGAGTTAGTTTTTCGTGGGATTTTAATAACGGACAAACTTCCAACGTTTACAGTCCACTTAATCAAACCTTTACAACTACTGGAGTGAAAACCATCAAATTGGTTGTAACCGAAAATAGTCCTGGTTGTAATATCTCGGACAATACCGCAAAAACACTCGTTGTTCTCTCAGCACCTGATGCCAAATTTGACTTTTCACCGAAGCCATCCATCGAGAATACACCTTTTTCATTTATGAATCAGTCAACTGGCGCTACACGTTATATGTGGAATTTTGGAGATGGGGTCACTTCAACTTTGACACAACCCATCCACCAGTACTCAAAGTCATTCACATTTGATGTTTCACTTACAGCATACAATAGTTTTGGTTGTTCTGCAATCTATAAACTTCCAGTCAGTCCGATTGTAACAGAATTGCTTGAGATTCCCAATGCATTTACACCCAATGATGATGGCAAGAATGATATTTTTCTACCTAAGATTTTTGGTATAGATGATATGAATTTAAAAATTTACAATCGTTTTGGTCAGCTTGTATTTGAATCATACAATCCTAGTTTTGGATGGGATGGAAAATTTCAGGGTGCTCCGCAACCGATTGATGTATATGCATATACTTTAATAGTAAAGTTTGCAGATGGCAGAACTGAATCTCGAAAAGGAAGTGTAACACTAATAAGATGATCATTTGAAAAGACGATTGCTACATATCATCATATTCATCAACATCACTCTTTGCAATGCATGGGGACAGGATCTTCGTTTCTCTCAATTTTTCAATAGTCCCTTGTCAACCAATCCGGCCAATACCGGATTCCTTCCCTATTCTGACTATCGCCTGGGTGCACACTACCGAGAGCAATGGGCATCCATCCCCGTTCCCTACACTACCATGAGTATATACGGTGATTTCCAGGTGTTGAGAAATCTCATTTCAACCGGTTGGTTCGGAGTTGGCGGGTTGATCTTTCAAGATATGGCCGGATCTGGCACCCTTCGCTCAACCAAAACCTATGCCTCTGTTGCTTATCATCAAATGTTAGGAAATGCAAGCCTTTTGTCTGGTGGATTCAATATAGGATTTGTAGGTAAAAGAGTCAATACGAGCAACCTAAGATTTGGAGATATGTGGGATGGAAAATTTTTCAATGGTCCAACCAGCGAGATACTTGTCAACAGTTCCGTTGGGTATTTGGACTTGCAAGCTGGACTCAACTATGCATTGTTCCCATCCGAAAATGTATATGTGCATGTGGGTGTGAGCGCACAGCATCTCAACAAACCAAAAGAGTCCTTTTTTTCAACCACCACAACGAATGACAACATCGTTCAGCCCCGTTTCATTTATTTTGCCGATGCTGTTATCAAAGCCAATGAGCAAGTGATCATTTCACCGGGCATTTACTATACACATCAGTCAAAAGCATCTGAATTTGTTGGTGGATTGCATCTCAATTACAACGTAAGCGGCAATGGTCAGCAACAGCTCATTTTGGGAGCTTATGTGCGTCCGGGTGATGCAGTTATTCCCATGTTAGGCTACCAATGGAAAAATTTCCGTTTCAGTTTCACCTATGATGTAACGACATCATCCCTAAAAAATTTCAATAATGGCATGGGGGCTAATGAATTGTATATGCAGTACAATGGCATGTATACCCTGATGTATGCAAATCGCCAAAGCTTTTGCCCGGTATTTAAAAATTAATTTCCTTTCCATTTTCAACCCTATTTCCGACATTCGTGTCAAATCGGTACAACATGCAGGTTTGGATCTCTTCTGATATCATAGAACAGTTCAAGTCAATTGTGGGAGCAGCACATGTCATTACAGATCAAGAACATTTGCAGCCATACGGACATGATGAAACGGAGGAATTGCATTATTCACCGCATGTTGCTCTCAGGCCGGGATCAGCTGATGAGATCAGTGCCATCATGAAAATCTGCAATGAACATGTCATTCCCGTCACACCCCGTGGAGCGGGAACAGGACTCAGCGGAGGGGCACTTCCTCATCTGGGGGGGGTGTTGATAGCAACTGATCGTTTGAATAAAATATTGGAAATCGATGAACGAAATTTACAGATCACCACAGAGCCCGGTGTCATCACAGAAGTGCTGCAAAATGCTGTCAAAGAGAAAGGCTTATTCTATCCTCCAGATCCCTCCAGCAAAGGTTCCTGCTTTATCGGAGGAAATATTGCAGAGAACAGTGGTGGCCCTAAAGCGGTAAAATACGGTGTTGTGCGAGACTACGTGTTGAACCTTGAAGTGGTATTGCCTACAGGTGAAATCATCTGGACAGGATCGAATGTATTGAAAAACTCAACCGGCTATAATTTAACACAATTGATTGTGGGCAGTGAAGGAACACTGGCTATTGTTACAAAAATTGTTTTAAAGCTTATACCACTTCCAAAGCATGATCTGCTCATGTTGGTGCCTTTTGCATCATTGGAAAAGGCCAGTGAAGCTGTCAGTGCTATCTTCAGAGCAGGATTTACGCCATCTGCCCTTGAATTGATGGAGATCGATGCTTTGATGATTGTAAGCGAGGAAGTGGGATCTTCATCGGTTCCTGTAACACCTGATACGGCTGCACATTTGATCATTGAAGTGGATGGCAATCACATCGACACATTGATGAGCGAGATGGAGTCGATCAGCGAGCTGCTGCAGCAATATGAATGTGGTGAAATTTATTTTGCAGATGACCATCAGCAAAAAAATGAATTATGGAAATTGCGCAGAAGGGTAGCGGAAGTTGTAAAAACAAAAGGATATACGATTGAAGAAGATACAGTGGTTCCGAGGGCCTTGCTTCCTGAGCTGATCAAAGATGTGAAGGCGCTGGGACAACGACATGGATTCACAGCGGTTTGTTACGGACATGCCGGCGATGGAAACTTGCACATCCGTTTGAATAAACCCGGAATTCCCAATAGTTACGGCAATCAGGAGATGCATGCCATATTGCGAGAATTGTTTGTGGCGGTAAAAAAATTAGGTGGAACCATCAGTGGGGAACATGGCGTGGGACTCATACAGAAGGGTTATATGGATGTGATGTTTGAGCCAGTGCATTTCAGGCTCATGAAAGAAATAAAGAAAGCATTCGATCCGAATAATATTTTGAATGCGGGAAAAATTTTCGATTAGCGCTGGGCAAGATTTTTATCCAGTGTATTTACTAGACTTGCTACATCACTGAATGAATGGATGCGCTCCCACAGCGGTTCGTACAGAAAATCTTTTTCAATCAAGTGTTCCAAATGTTTGATCAAGTGATCATAAAATCCAGCTGAATTCAGGATATAGATTTTTTTATTGTGAATGCTCAACTGGTTCCAGGTGAGCATTTCAAACATTTCATCCAGTGTTCCAAATCCCCCTGGCAGTACAATACCCGCCATGCCTTTTTCGTACAATAATTTTTTTCTCTCATGCATATCATGGGTAATGATAACCTCGGTAAGCGAGGTATGTTGTCTTTCCCAGTCAATCAAAACCTGTGGAATGATGCCTGTAACACGTGCTCCTGCTGTCAATGCGCTGTTGGCGAGTGCACCCATGATGCCTTTTGCGCCTCCGCCGTATATCAGATCAATTTTTTTCTCAGCTAGAGCAGCACCTAGTTCTGCAGCTGCTGTTTCAAAGTGGGGGTTGTTTCCACTTTTCGAGCCGCAAAAAATTGTTACGCTTCTTCTGATCAATGTTGAAGTTTATTTTTTCTTGTAATCGCCGCGCTTCCAACTGCGGATGAATTCACCCCATGCAAAGGGATTGAAAATATTTACGGGAGGTGCTTGTCCGGAGTAATAATATTTTTGTGCCCCCCTGGCCAGGTTCATATTGATGGCTTCTTTTCCATCGCTGGGAAGAGTTCTCATCAAAATCCTTCGGGTGGTGATATCCGTATTTTTTCTTGCAATTTCAATATTGTCGTCCGGTACATCAGTTGATACAAAATCTCTTTCAAACTGTTCTCTTGTGGGACGAGGTTTGATAATGGCTGCAGGTAGAAATGCTGTATCGTTGACCATCAACTGAATGATGCTGAATTGGTTTCCCACCAATTCCAATGGAATTTTGGTGATCTTGTTTTTAAATCCAATACAGCTGAACTCAATTTCATCTCCTTTCAATGCGACAATGGAAAAAACACCCTGGGTATTGGTGAGGGTTCCCCTTCCGGTTCCCTTTACAACTATGCTGACGGCTGGGAGTCCCCTCAGGCTGTCCGCGGTCATCACCACACCGTACAATTGTACCACTGAATCCCTGAATGTCTCAAACTGTGCCCTTGCAAAAGAGGGGAGCAATCCAAGAAACAAGCACAGCAGAAAAAAAAGCTTTCTCATCGACAACATTCTGTGCAAATTAACTGTTTCTTTTTCATAAAAAAAGTAGCCGGCGATTGGTTATTTTTGCAATTCTTTTCATTTTAACATTTTACCTGTATGGGAACTGAAGCGATTTTGAAGGCATTGTCAACTGTAGAGGAGCCTGACCTGAAAAAGGACCTGGTTACACTGCAAATGGTAGAAGATATCCAGTTACATGATACATCTGTTGAGTTCACCATTGTACTGACGACTCCTGCTTGCCCCCTGAAAGAAGTCATCCGCAGAAATTGCGAAAAAGCCATACATGAACACGTAAGTGATCAACTCGAAGTTATTGTCAATTTTATCTCAAATACCAGCTCATTGCGGGTTGATCTCACTGCTGTTTTACCTGGTGTAAAAAACATCATCGCGGTTGTGAGCGGAAAAGGTGGGGTGGGAAAATCAACTGTCTCTGCCAATCTGGCCCTGGCATTGGCCAAGCAAGGTGCCCAAGTGGGATTGATGGATGCAGATATTTACGGACCAAGTGTTCCCATCATGTTTGGTGTAAGAGGGAAGAGGCCATTGATGGAGCACATCGATGGGAAGGATAAAATTCTTCCATTGGAGCAACATGGTATCAAATTGATCAGCATTGGATTGTTGGTGGACGAGAAAAGTGCCGTGGTATGGCGCGGACCCATGGCCAGCAGTGCCATCAAACAGTTTGTAACCGATGTCCATTGGGGTGAACTTGATTATTTGGTGATCGACATGCCTCCAGGAACTGGTGACATACACCTAACATTGGTTCAGACCATACCTGTAACGGGTGTGGTGGTGGTTACCACTCCACAGGAAGTTGCTCTGGCAGATGCCAAGAAAGCCATAGCGATGTTCAATCAAACACAATTGAAAGTGCCCATCATAGGATTGGTGGAAAATATGGCATGGTTCACACCAGAAGAATTGCCCAACAACAAGTATTATATTTTCGGTAAGGACGGCGGAAAAAATTTGGCAGATCAGTTGGATATGAATTTCCTTGGACAAATCCCATTGGTGCAAAGCATCAGGGAGGGTGGTGACAAGGGACTCCCAGCAATCATTGGTGACAAAGGCATTACTTCTGAGGCATTCGCTTCATTTGCAGATGAAACCATTCGTGCCATTGCAGTTGCCAATGCAGCTAAATAATTATTTCTTGAGCATGGCAGTTTTTTCAGGTGCCATCAATCGAAAACTTTCTCGCTTATCATCCAGTTTGATGTGAATGATATTCGTTTGCTCCTGCTTGTATGCATACATGAGGTCAGATTGCACTTCAATGGATCGAACGCCAGGCTGATTGATGATGGAAAAATATATCCAAATGGATTCTTTGTCGATTTCATACCCCATCCACTGATAGGATTTTAAATTTCCGTTGAGCAGAATGCGCATGTGTTGTTTGATATATGTATCCAATAGGGGACCGATTATTTTTTTATCACCCTGAACCACATCATATTTCTTGCCATTGAATTTTCGCAGGTCCTCTTCCAAGTCATCCGGAAATACCTTCACTGAAATTCCCACCTCTTTTGTTTTGCTGCTGTATTCAATTTCTGTTACGGATACATAAAAAGGGTGATTGAATCCAAGTAGAACCAGTAGAAGAGGAGTGATCAAGATTTTCAGGTATTTCATATCTTGCAAAAGTCAGTTTTATTTTAGAATTATGCAGCCAACAGATTTTAAATATTATTTCACCCTTGGTTGGGATCACATCATAAGTTTGGATGCATTGGATCATCTGTATTTTATTGCAGTACTTTCCATTGTTTATCAATTCAGGCAATGGAAGCAAGTCCTGGTGCTGATCACGGCTTTTACCATCGGCCACGCGCTTACATTGTTTTTAAGCGGATTGGAACTGATTCGTTTGAACAACAGCTGGGTTGAATTCGCTATTCCCTGCACCATTGTTTTTTCCAGCATCATGAATTTCCGGAAAACGGGTCCCACGCTTCAAACCGACAAATTGCAGTATGGCATGGCACTTTTTTTTGGACTGGTTCATGGACTGGGTTATGCCAATACCATCCGGTTCATGATTTCTAAAGATCAGGATCTGGTTTGGAGTCTCTTGGGATTCAATATGGGATTGGAAATCGGGCAAATTTTCGTAGTATTGTTGGTGTTGATTGCAAGTGTATTGGTTGGAACGACAAAGCTTTTCACTTCACGAGAATGGGTCTTGGTTTTTTCATCACTGGTACTTGGATTGGCACTTAAACTTTCAATAGAAAGATTTCCGTTTTAATATTTAAATCTTCCATCATGAGAAAATTTCAATTCTTCCTGCTGGCTGTTGTCTTGGGTGTTTCTTTTGCATCGGCACAGCCTTTGAGGAATGCTGGCTCCAATCACGGTAATCGGTTTGAGCAACTCGATTATCTTTTGCAAGATCCAAATGAATACCGCACTGCCAGCGGAGCACCCGGACCCAAATACTGGCAACAACGTGCTGATTATGATATCAACGTGGATATCAATGAGGCAGAAAATATGTTGACAGGTGCTGAGACTGTCACCTACTTCAACAATTCCCCTGATGTACTTACCTATCTATGGTTACAGGTGGATGAAAATTTTCATCATCCCAACAGCAATAACAATTATGATAAACCCTCTACGATGAGGGATGGCATGACTGATTTGCAGCTTCGACAAATGGACCCTGCAGAATACATGAAGGGTTACGGGGTAAACATCACTTCACTGACCGATGCTGCAGGCAATGCATTGAAGTATACTGTTAACCAGACCATGATGAGGATTGAATTGCCTGTTCCCTTGAGACCTGGACAAAAATTTGTTTTCAAGGTAAGTTGGAATTACAAGATCAATGATAAATTGACCAGATACGGAAGAGGTGGATACGAGCACTTTGCAGATGATGACAACAATCTCTATTCTATTACACAGTGGTACCCTCGGATGGCTGTTTACAGTGATTTCCAGGGCTGGCAACACCTTCAATTCACTGGCGGTGCTGAATTTGCACTGACTTTCGGAAACTATAAAGTCAACATCACTGTACCTGAAGACCATATAGTGGCAGCCACAGGTGAATGCAAGAATTACAGTGCAGTGCTGACACTAACACAGTTGGGTCGTTGGCAAAAAGCACAGTCCGCCGCCGATCCTGTTGAGATAGTTACACTGGAGGAAGCACTCGAAAATGCAAAAGACAAATCAACCAAGAAAAAGACCTGGGTTTATGAAGCCAACAACGTGCGTGATTTTGCATTCAATACATCACGTCGTTTGGTCTGGGATGCCATGAGTGCAGATGTTGAAGGAAAGAAAGTGATGTGCATGAGTTATTATGGAAAAGAGGCGTATCCCATTTATAGAAAATATTCTACAAAGGCAGTGTATCATACCATCAAGACCTATTCCAATTTCACGATCCCTTATCCATACCCTGTTGCTATTTCAGTTGAAGCAGCTATTGGAATGGAATATCCCATGCTTGCCATGAATTTTGGAAGAGCAGAAAAAGACGGGTCGTACAGTGAAGCAACCAAGTACGGTGCCATTGGGGTTATCATACATGAAGTGGGACATAATTTCTTTCCAATGATCATTAACTCAGATGAGCGTCAATACTGGTGGATGGATGAGGGACTCAATACGTTTGTTCAATTTCTGACAGAACAGGAATTCGATAACAATTATCCCTCCAGAAGAGGTCCCGCTCACCTGATCACTGATTACATGCGCCTGCCAAAGGATTTGTTGGAACCTATCATGACAAAGGGTGATAATGTTGCCAATGTTGGATCCAATGCGTATGCAAAAGCAGCAACCGGATTAAATATTTTGCGTGAAACCATTATGGGCAGAGACTTGTTTGATTATGCATTCAAAGAATATGCAAAACGTTGGGCATTTAAACATCCAACACCCAATGATTTGTTCAGAACAATGGAAGATGCAAGTGCAGTCGACTTGGATTGGTTCTGGAGAGGCTGGTATTATGGAACAGATCCAGTTGATATTTCACTGGACAGTGTGAAGTGGTTCAAGCTTGATGTTGAAAAAAATACAGCAAGTTTGAAAACACCTGATTTTGAAAGCATCAGTAAAATCAGAAACCGTGAAGAGAAGAAAATTAATTTCTATACAGATCGCGATACAACCTTGAGGGATTTCTATTATTATAATCGAAATGCAGACACTAAGATGTTCCAGGAAATGGCACAACAACGTATTGAAGGCAACAAGGACAAAGAGAATTATTCCAAATGGGCTGATAAGAATCTATACGAACTTACATTCAGCAACAAGGGTGGTATGTTGATGCCCATCATTGTGGAGTGGACATTTGTGGATGGCAGCAAAGAGGTTGACCGTATTCCTGTCACCATCTGGCGCTTGAATGAAAACAGGGTTTCAAAAGTATTTGTAAAGAACAAGGAAGTGAAATCGATACAGTTGGATCCCATGAAGGAAACTGCTGATATTGATGAAGCAAACGGAAAGTGGCCGGTGAAAGAAATGCCAAGCAAGTTCCAGTTGTTTAAAGCTGGGGCAACGTTGAGTGGACCTGGAGCTCCCAGAACAGGGCCATCTCAGAATGCGATGCAAAGGGCTAAAAAATAAGTTATTTCAACCAGTCGTTGAATTCATCACGACTAACGAGGCCTTGCTTTCTTTTGATCTCTTTACCATCCTTGTAAAGAATAAAAGTAGGCAGGGCTTCTACATGTAAAGATTGCATGAGCGCTGCTTCAATTCCTCCATCCATCTTGATCAATGCCAATTTGTTCTTGTTGTCATTTACAAATGATTGCAAAACAGGTTCCATTTTTCTTCAGGGCGGGCACCATTCTGCACCAAAATCCACCAATGTAAGTGAATGGCTATTCACCTGACCAATATATGATTCCATAGAGGTTTGTTTTGCATTGAGATCCACACCTTCCAATGCAATGCCGTTTGCTTTCCATGCGCTGATGCCTCCTTCCAGGTTGATCACTTCATACCCCTGCATTCTCAATTCATCTGCAGCTGCTCCGCTTCTGCCTCCACTCAAACAGTATATATACACAGGTTTAGATTTATCAAGTGAGGCAGTTCTGTCTTTGAATTCGGCTTTATTCATCCAGTTGGCTTGCAAGGAATATTTTATATGCCCACTTTTATATTCATCCGCTGTTCTCACATCCAAAATTTGCGCACCTGCTTTTTGAATCGATTCATTGAATGCAGCAGGTTTGAGGGATTGCTGACCATTTGAACTGCAAGCGAGAAGCGTTAAAATGAAAAAATACAATATGAATCTCATGATGAATATTTTTTCAAAGTTAGCATAAGCTTTTCATTTCTTAACTTGCTGTTATGTTGGATGAAAAGCTCTTGATGTTTGAAAATCGCCTGAAAAAACTGATGAAAATCAGATCCAAAGAGGCTTTCAGACAACAGGTAAGTTGTTACAGGTTCTATGACAGGGATTTGCCTGAATTCCCTTTGATCATTGATGTGTATGAAACCAACTTATTGGTGACAGAATACAGGAGTCAGCACCGATTGACGCTGGATGAATACATCGCATGGCTCGATGGCAGCCTGCTTGTCATTAAAAAAGTATTCAACAAAACAGATGATCAAATCCATGTCAAGGAACGAAAAGTGAAGGAGAACAGGCAGGATCAATATGCAAAAACAGCATCCATCAAGGATCACATGGTTGTGCAAGAAGGGGGACTTCAATTTTTAGTGAATCTGACGGATTATTTGGACACGGGACTCTTTCTGGATCATCGCATTACCCGATCAATGGTTCGCGAAAAATCACACAACAAAAAAGTACTCAACCTTTTTTGCTATACCGGATCTTTTTCAGTTTATGCTGCAGCAGGCATGGCAAGTGAAGTTGTATCTATCGATCTTTCCAATACATACATAGATTGGGCGAAGCGCAATATGCAATTGAATGGGTTCATGGGTGAAAAATATATTTATCAGCGTGGCGATGTGTTGCAGTTGCTTCCAAAGCTGCAAAACAATTATTTTGACATCATCGTCTTGGATCCTCCCACTTTCAGCAACAGCAAATCCATGAAGGAGATTTTCGATGTGCAGCAAATGCACGTAAATTTGATCAATCTTTGTTTAGAAAAACTAGTAAGTGGCGGAGAGCTGATTTTTAGTACAAATGCCAGAAAATTTCACCTGGAAAGAGAAGGTATAGAGGGGCATGTTAAAGAAATCACCACCGCAACAGAGCCCTTTGATTACAAAGGAAAATTATTGAGGTGGTGTTTCAGTATTGTGAAGCGGGGTTAAGAAACAATTTCGACCAGTTCTACATCAAATACAAGATCCTTGCCTGCCAAAAAATGATTGGCATCCATCACAATGGCTTCTTCTTTGATTTCAATTACTTCAACAGGAACAGGTTGGCCATATTCATTCTGAAGATTCAGTTTCATGCCAATTTCGATGCTCATTCCTTCTGGAATATTTGATTTAGGAAAATCGATGATGGCTTCTGGATTTTTGAGCCCATATCCATTTGCTGGATCGATATTGATTGTTTTCTTTTCGCCAATGGTCATTCCCAACACACCTGCGTTAAATCCTGCAATCATCTGACCTGCACCCAATATAAATTCTAACGGCGCGCGTCCTACTGAACTATCAAACTGCGATCCATCAGTCAATTTGCCTGTATAATGTACTCTTACTACGTCTCCTTTTTTGGCTTGCATAATTCTGGAATTTTTAATATAAATAAGGATCGAAACTAACTTTAATCTTTTACTTTTAGGATAATATTTTAGTTAAATGAATAAAATTATTACCTCTTTCCTTGCTTTTATTTGTTTGCTCCTTTCAGTCCCTGTCCTGGCGCAAACCGATGTGCAGCCCGGTGCAGCAAATACCAGCGCTTATATCCAATTGCTAAAGGGAAAACAGATAGCTGTTTTTGCGAATCAAACTTCCATGGTTGGTGACAAGCACTTGGTTGACGTTTTGTTGGACAACAAGATTGCGGTGAAAAAGATTTTTGGTCCGGAACATGGCTTCAGAGGTGTTGCGGATGCGGGGGAAAAAGTCGGCAACTATATTGACACAAAAACGGGCATTCCAGTGATCTCACTTTACGGAGCAAAACAAAAACCTTCCGAGGATGACCTGAAAGATGTTGATTTGCTGGTGTTTGACATTCAAGATGTAGGCGTAAGGTTTTACACTTTCATTTCCTCATTGCAGCATTTGATGGAAGCAGGATTTACTCATAAAAAATCGGTTATCGTCTTGGATCGACCCAATCCCAATGGTCATTATATTGATGGACCTGTTTTGGATACTGCATTCAAATCATTTGTAGGAATGCAACCAGTGCCGGTAGTTTATGGAATGACAATTGGTGAATATGCCAAGATGCTGGTGGGGGAGCAGTGGATAGAAAAACAGGCAATGAATGGGTATCTGAATATGAAAGTTACAGGTATCGACCCCTTGATTGTCATACCATGCCTGCAATACAATAGAAATAAAGTTTATCCACTTCCCATCAAGCCATCACCCAACCTACCTGATTTAACTGCAGTCTATTGGTATCCATCCATCTGTTTTTTTGAGGGTACAGTCCTCAGCGAAGGCAGGGGTACTGCAGCACCCTTTCAAGTATTTGGACACCCATCTCTACCAAGTAACCTGTTTCAGTTCACACCCCGAAGTATTCCTGGTGCAACCAATCCCAAACTCAAAGATCAACTTTGTTATGGTTGGAATCTGTCAGGAGATGCAGGAGAAGCCAGAAAAAAAATCAACGGTCATTTGCATCTTGAGTATTTGGTTGAAGCATACAAGTTATTTCCCGACAAAGAAAAATTCTTCATCCTTCCCAAATCTGGTGATACCAGGGCTGCATTCTTCAACAAGCTTGCCGGATCTGATTTGCTCATTAAGCAAATACAGCAAGGCATGGGTGCAGAGGATATCAGAAAGTCGTGGGAGCCTGCACTTTCCTCATTCAAAAGCATTCGAAAGAAGTATTTGCTATATCAGTAATTTTGCACATGCCTGATATCAAAAATTGCCGCATCATCTTTTTTGGAACACCTCTTTTTGCGGTTGCTGTTTTGGATAAGTTGGTGAAAAAAGGCTGTCAGGTGGTTGGGGTGGTTACGGCTCAAGATAAACCTGCCGGCAGAGGCATGCATATGTCGCAAAGTGCAGTTAAAAAATATGCTGTTGAACATGGACTGCATGTCATGCAGCCCACAAAACTGAAAGATCCATCTTTTATAGAGGAATTGAAATCATTGCAGGCTGATGTTCAGATAGTGGTTGCCTTCAGAATGCTTCCTGAATCTGTTTGGAACATGCCTCCTTTGGGAACGATCAACCTGCATGCATCGCTGCTTCCACAGTATCGTGGAGCAGCTCCAATCAATTGGGCGATCATCAATGGTGAAAAGGAAACTGGTATTACCACTTTTAAGCTTCAGCATGAAATCGATACAGGGGATCTATTGATGAAACAATCCATCCTCATCGGTGAAAAAGAAAATGCTGGATCATTGCATGACAGAATGATGATTGCAGGTGCAGACCTGGTTTATACAACCTTGCAGCAATATTGTGATGGAACCATTCAGCCTGTTGCACAACAGGATATGCTTCCGGAAGAACAACTGAAGACTGCGCCTAAAATCCACACCAGTACTTGTGAAATTGACTGGCACATGGGTGCAAAAAAAGTATTCGATTTGATCAGGGGACTCTCCCCTTATCCATCCGCATTCACCACGCTCAATGATAAATTGTTGAAAATATTCGAAGCAGATTACGCTTTGGAGCAACATCATAAACTGCCCGGACAATTTGAGACCGATGGCAAAACTTATCTCAGATTTTCTGCGCAGGATGGCTGGGTATATATCAAGGAGTTGCAAATGGAAGGAAAAAAGCGAATGGATGTGTTATCATTTTTAAAAGGTTTTAGATTTCAATAATATATGTCAACGATTTCAACCATTGCAGAAAGATTCATGCGTTATGTGAAAGTTGATACGCAGAGTGATCCAGAGAGTCATTCGTATCCATCAACAGAAAAGCAAAAAGTGCTGTCGGCAATACTTGTTGAAGAGTTGAAAACAATGGGGTGGACCAATGTCGGTATGGATGAATGGGGTTATGTTATTTGTACGATCCCTTCTAACGTCCAGCATCCAGTAGCAGTGGTGTGTTTCTGCTCGCATGTTGATACAGCTCCTGATTGCAGCGGAAAAGATGTGCAGCCATTGCTTCATTCTTCTTATGATGGTAGAGATATTGTATTGCCGAATAACCCCGCACAAGTGATTTACGTTGACACTCATCCCTATTTAAAAAGTAAAATCGGAGATGATATCATCACCGCCAGTGGCAATACATTGCTGGGTGCAGACAACAAAGCTGGCATTGCAATTATAATGGAACTCGCCAACTACTTGCAACAAGATCCTGCCATACCACATGGTGAAATAAAATTATTGTTTACACCCGATGAGGAAGTCGGCCGGGGAGTGGAGCACCTGGATATAAAAAAGCTGGGTGCTGATGTTGCCTTTACCCTTGATGGAGGTGAACTGGGATCTCTCGAATCCGAAACTTTTTCTGCAGATGGATTGGAACTGCAGATTCATGGTGTCATCGCTCATCCAGGCTCTGCCAAGGGGAAGCTCATCAATGCGATCAAGCTTGCTGCAGAAGTCATTGATAGGCTGCCTAAGAGCGAAATGGCTCCAGAAGTAACAGAGGGCAGAGAAGGATTTCTGCATCCAACTGATATCAAGGGCAATGCAGAACATGCATCCATTAAATTTATTTTGCGTGATTTTGAATCTGATGCATTGCAAATGTACGCATCCATCATTGAAAATGCTGCTCAAGAAGTGATCAATAAAAATAAAGGCACGAGGTATACAGTGAAACAATTTGAGCAATACCGCAACATGAAAGAAGTGTTGGATCAACATCCTCGGATTGTAGCATATGCCAAGCAGGCCATGCTGAAAACAGGGATTCAGCCTATCTCCGTTCCTGTCAGGGGCGGAACGGATGGCTCTAGACTTTCATTTATGGGGTTGCCTTGTCCAAATTTATTCACTGGAGAAATGGCATTGCATTCCGTAGAAGAATATGTAAGTGTACAGGACATGGAAAAGTCGGTGGAGGTGTTGATAGAGCTTGTTCAAATATGGGAGTCAGCATACAGGTGAATAACTTTATGATGCCATTAATAAAAGATTATAGAACTTTCCTCATTAACAAATCAATTGTATGTTGGTATACTTTCTTCAGGTCACAAAGCAAATGAATCTGTGGAGCATGTTGCAGTCAGGCGGCGCCTTGATGATTCCGCTGGGATTGTTGTTCGTGGTTGCTCTGTTTTTTTTCTTTGAACGATACATCGCCATAAAAAAAGCGGGAAAGCTGGATGATAATTTTATGAAAATCATTCGTGATCATATTGCTACAGGAAATATGGCCGCAGCAAGAACCACCACCAAAAATACTGATAACCCTGTCGCCCGTATCATTGACAAAGGTTTGCAAAGAGTAGGAAAGCCAATCGATGCCATTGAAAGAAGCATGGAGAGTGTAGCACGACTTGAAATGTACAATTTAGAGCGAAACCTCAGTGTGCTGAGTGTTATTTCAAGGGCTGCTCCTATTTTTGGATTTGTGGGCACGCTTGCCGGACTCATGCAGTTGTTTTTTGATATCAACACGACGGGTGAATTTGTATTGAATACCATTGCCGGAGGTTTGTATGTAAAACTTGTTACTTCGATTACCGGATTGGTTATTGGACTTTTATCGTTTTTGGGATTCAGTTTTTTACATACACAGATAGATAAAACAGCCAATAAAATGGAAGTGGCAGCAGCAGATTTTTTAGATATTCTTCAAGATCCCAACAACAACGCTTGATCCGATGCAAATCAGAAAAAAATATACTGGCGAGGCGGAAGTATTTACTGAGGCGCTGAACGATATCCTTTTCATATTGCTGATGTTTTTTTTAATTGTATCAACACTTGCCAATCCCAATGTTATCAAGTTGTCACAGCCCAAATCTCAAGCAGATACCAAAGCGAAACAAAATGTGGTCGTTTCGATCGATGCAAACAAACAATATTATATAGGAACCACTCCTGTTCCATTTGATTCACTTTCATCTGCTCTCCAGCCTATACTTGCAAAAGAGAAAACGGAGATTCCCACAGTAGTTATCAATGCTGATAAATCAGTCGAGATTGAAGCTGTGGTGAATCTGATGAAAGTTGCAAAGGGATTAGGGGCGAAAACAGTTCTCTCAGTAGAAAAAGAATAATCATAGCGAGGCGCCCATTTTTTTGCCCCATACAATTCTGTCTTTTCCCTGCAAATCTTTTTTGATGTGAACATGTTCAAATTCATTGGATTCCAGCAGGAATTTTACTTTTGATGCATGGTCTTCATGTGTCTCGAAAAATAGAAGTCCCCCTCTGAGCAGATGATGAGCTGAAAAGTCAATTATGGCCTTGTAAAATTCAAGTGCATCAGTATTGGTCACGAACAGTGCTTCTTTAGGCTCAAAGTCAATCACATTCTTATTCAAATAGGCTTTTTCCTCGGGTAGAATATATGGTGGATTGCTGACAATGATGTTGAATGCAGGCAGGGAATCATTCTTGGCTTCTGATAAAATATCCGCTTCCTTGAAATGGATGGGTGTATTGAGCAGGGATGCATTTTCTTTTGCAAGCGCTATGGCTGACTTGCTCTTGTCAATTGCCCATACATCACAGCTGGGCATTGCTTTTTTCAAAGAGATAGCAATGCATCCTGAACCAGTGCCGATATCTATGATGGAACATGACTTTTGAATAAACCCTTTTACATGATTGATTTCTCTGATGATCAGTTCAACCAATTCTTCGGTCTCTGGTCTTGGTATCAACACACGTTCATCTACTTTGAACTGCATTTGCTGAAACCAACAATTTCCTATGACATATTGAATGGGTCTGCCATGTTTTAATTCTTCCAGCTGCTGATTGAATGCAATTTCCTGCTCGTTGTTCATGATGGCATCGTGGTGAACCAGCCGCTCGGTTCTTGAGAGTCCCGTGATCGATTCCAAAGCCATATCAGCTATTTGTGAAGATTCCCTGGCATCGTACATGGACTGCATATCATGTACAAGTATTTGATATGCCTCTTTGATCAACATCATCCAAAAGTAAATCATTTAACTTTGGTCAGTTTGCGAAAAAATACTTTGCTGATGTCGGATCCATTTTATTATCATACAATAGAAAAAGCAGTCTCTGCAGAGTTCAGCGACAGAGGGAGTAAATTCATTGCTTATGCTTTTCCTGTTGCTTCCGCAGAAGCTTTCAAGCAATCATTGAATGAAGTAAAGAAGATGCATCCCAAAGCATCCCACTACTGTTTTGCTTATCGCATAGGGCACGATGGAAACATTTACAGGGTATCTGATGCAGGAGAACCTTCTGGATCGGCAGGTAGACCTATTTTGGGGCAAATTGACGCAAGGCAACTTACCAATACCCTTGTCATTGTAGTGAGGTATTTTGGTGGCACCTTGTTGGGTGTACCCGGACTCATCAATGCCTACAAAAGCAGCACGTCAATAGCATTGCAACTGACACCACTCCAACGAAAAAAGATCGAAATTAATTACGAGCTACAATTTGATTATACAGTCATGAACGATGTGATGATGGTGATCAAAAAATTTACATGCACTGTGTTGCGTCAGGAACAACAGCTTTTCTCTGTATTTGACATTGGTATTCCAGCATTAGATGAATCGGAAGTATTGCAAAAGTTGGAAGAGATTCGCGGAATTGGCATCAAAAAGAAAGCGACCCTGTAGGAGTCGCTTTGTATTCAGATCTTTCAAAAGATTACTGCATGTGTTCTTCGTCAACCAAGATTCTTCCGCAGTTTTCACAAACAATGATTTTTTTGTGCTGGCGGATCTCGCTCTGACGTTGAGGGGGGATGGCATTGTAGCAACCGCCACATGCATCTCTCAATACCGGAACAACCGCTTTGCCGTTTCGGAAATTTTTCCTGATTCTATCAAATGAAGTCAGCAAACGTGGATCAACCGCAGCGCGTGCTTTTTCAGAATGTGCTTTAAATTCCTGCTCTTCTTTTTCTGTCTCAGCAATGATTTTATCCAGTTCGCCTTTTTTGACCTTTAGGTTGGCCTCTTTGTTGGCAATATTTTTCTTTACTACATCCAATGCACGTGCCTTGTCGGCTATTTCCTCATTGGCATCCTTGATATGTCTTTCAGCGAGTTTTACTTCAAGCGTCTGCATCTCCAATTCCTTGGTGATGGCTTCATACTCTCTGTTGTTTTTTACGTTATCGCTTTGTTTTTCGTATTTCTTGATCAAATCCTGTGACTTAGAAATGGCTGCTTTTTTTTGTTCGATGAAATCGTTGATTCCATTGATTTCCTCCTCGATCCGGGTTTCTCTTGCATGCAAACCCTGAATTTCATCCTCGAGGTCGCGCACTTCAATCGGAAGTTCGCCCTTCAAAATTGCAATATCATCCAGTTTGCTTTCAACTTTTTGAAGATTTGCGAGGGCGATGAGCTTTTCTTCTACTGAGTATTCTTTTACGGTTGCCATAATGAATTATAAAAAATAGTTGACCGGATTGGTTTTGTGGGCTGTTTTAAGGACGGCAAAGGTAGGGAATTTTTCGTTTAACATCTCCACCAGTAGTTCTGATGTAAATTGTTCACTTTCAAAGTGTCCGATATCCGCCAGGAGCATTTTTCCCTCCGGTAAAAAAAAGTCATGGTAGGTCAAGTCACCTGTAACATACGCATCTACTTTTAATGATAAAGCATTGTTAATCAATTGTTTGCCAGAACCTCCGCAGATGGCTACTTTTTGGATAGATTTTTCCGGAACGGAATTATGTCTGATTGTTCCCGTTTGAAACCGTTGCTTTAACAATGAGAGAAAATCCTGCATCTTCATGGGCTCCTTCAGTTCACCCACTATACCAGCTCCAAAGGATGAAAACTTGTTTTCCAAGTGGAGGATGTCATATGCCACCACCTCATATGGATGATTTTCATGCATAGCAGCCAACATCTTTGTTTGCAAATGAACAGGGAAGATGACTTCGATTTTTGCTTCCAGGACTTTTTCCCTTGTTCCTTCCTCCCCGATGAATGGCTGAGCGCCCTTCAATGGCTTAAAGCTTCCTGTTCCCTCAGAAATAAAACTGCACTCACTGTAATTCCCAATGGTTCCGGCACCAGCTTCAAAAAGTGCATCTGAAAGCTTTTTGGCATGATCCAGAGGGACAAAAACTGCCAGTTTTTGGTGTGTATGTTGGAGCGATGACAAAACACGTACCTGTTGAAGTTCCATTCTGCGTGCTATTTCACCGTTCACACCCCATATTACATTGTCGAGGTTTGTATGAATGGCATACACTGCAATTTCATGTTTGATGGCTTTTAAGAGTAATCTTGTTATGGCATCTCTGGGTTCTAGACTCTTGAGGGGTTTAAAAATAGGTGGGTGGTGCACGATCACCAGATTGAATTTTTTTTCAATGGCTTCCTCGAGCACTTCTTCTGTGAAATCAAGCGCAGCAATGGCACCTGAACATGCCAACATCCTGTTGCCGCAAACGAGTCCAGCATTGTCGTATGATTCCTGCAATGCCAGCGGTGCCTTTGTTTCCAAAAAGTTAATAATGTCAGCAATTGAAATCATTTCTGCAAGATTTATAAAAATTGAAATTACTTTACTTTATCATTTATGCGAAGGTTCCTGATTTATTTATTGGTTTTTTCTGGTTTCACCAACCATGTTGCATTTTCACAAAAGCTACAACATGATTGGGAAAATTATGTGACTGCTATCAAGGACAAACCTGTTTCCATCAATGTCGACCTAGGAATCAAGCCATTTCTACCAATGAAGGATTTGCCTTACGTGATGATTGTAAGATTGAAGCTGCAACATCCCAATGATCTTGGCATGCCTTCGGAGGAGGAAGTGTTGACTTTGAATGAGATGGAAGAAAAATTGGTTGATGTGCTCTCAAGAGGACAAGGCGCATTGTATGTGGGAAGGTTTACCCAAAGAGGTATCAGGGAATTTTATTTCTACACAGGGGACACCATCGGTTATCAAAAAGCAATGAATACTGCGTTGATTTCTTTCCAAGAATACCAATGGCTGGCCCAATGCAAAAATGACGAAGCCTGGCAGAATTATTTGACTGTTTTGTATCCTGCTGAATTTGATAAAATGCTGATTGACAGCAGAAGACAGCTCAATCTTTTTCTGCAGAACAACGCTGTCGGTGTCAAAAAAAGTGTTTCGTATTTTTTTGAATTTCCCGATGATGCGTCTTGCAGAAAGTTTTTACAAACACCCGGATGCTCAAAATATACTGTCATTCAGTATACCCGAAAAACAGGAAACAAGGGAATTTCAATGGTGTTTTCTGCCATTGAGTCGATCGACCGCAAGTGGCTGGAGCAGACCATGCCCGTTTTATTTTCAGCTTCAAAAAAGCAAGGCGGATTATACAAAGGTTGGGAGATCGAATGATGGGGTTATCTTTGCTTCCTATTCACTTTAAAATCATTTAATATGTCAGTACAAAAAGGTCAGTCAGCACCCGATTTCAAATTGTTCAACACAGATAAAAAAGAAGTCAGTTTACAGGATTTCAAAGGAAAAAATCTTGTCGTTCTATTTTTCCCACAAGCATTTACAGGTGTGTGCACTACAGAGCTTTGCAGCGTAAGAGACAATCTCAATGTATACTTATCCCTCAATGCAGAGGTTGTAGGCATATCAGTTGATTCTATTTTTACTTTGGGAAAATTCAAAGAGGAGCAGCAGTACAACTTCCAACTCTTGTCTGATTTCAACAAAACTGTGAGCCAGGCATATGGAGCTTTCTATGACGAATTTGTTTTTGGTATGAAAGGGGTGTCTCGCAGAGCAGCATTTGTGGTCGATAAAAATGGAACAGTTCAGTATGCTGAAGTATTGGAAAGTGCTGGGGATCTGCCCAATTTTGATGCCATCAAAGCAGCGCTGTCTGGTTTGAATTAATTATTTCAAAAATTGATTATTTGCAAGAGTCATACGATTGTATGGCTCTTTTTTTTGTAAATGCATTAACTTCGGAATAGCATATAAGTCATGAGATCTGTTTTTTTGATATTGTTTACCCTTGTTTCGCTTGTCTCTTTCAGCCAGGTGAAGCGTGTAACCATGAGTGAACATGTTAAAAAAACCGTCATTTATCCCAATCCTGCCAGGTCATTTATTCAAATTCAATTCAAGCAACAAACACCTGTGCCCGCATGGCTGGTGATTTATAATTTCATCGGAAAAAAACAGCTTGAAGTGGTAAATCCCGGTTCAAATGTATACCTGGATCTTGCCGATTTCCGCCGGGGACTCTACATTTTCCAATTCAAGGATAAAAATGGTCAGATCATTGACTCTGGTAAATTTCAGGTAGAGAAATAATCAGCAGACCTGCACAATCAGAAATTTTAGGTAATTGGTATTTTCCAATCCTCTGATGATGGGATGGTCGGGTGATTGCGCTTGGAATACAACCTGCCTCAAAGTTCTTCTCGCATCTTTGGCAGCCATCTCTATGATTTCATAAAACAAGTCAGGTTGAACCAAATTGGTGCAAGATGATGTTACCAGAAATCCTCCAGGTTTCACCAATTTCATTCCTCGTAAATTGATTTCTTTGTAACCGCTGATGGCTTTCTGAATATTGTCTCTTGTCTTTGTGAATGAAGGTGGATCAAGCATAACAACATCCCATTTTTTTCCTTCTTTCGACCATTCTTTCAATGCATCAAAAGCATTCACACATTGAAATGAGATATTTTTCAGGTTATTGAGTGCAGCATTTTCTTTTGCATGTTCAACGGCCGCTGCAGAAATATCCAGTCCCAGTACATGTTTTGCACCATAATGTGCAGCGTGAATTTCAAAAGTGCCTGTATAACAAAATGCACCCAACACATCTGCATCTTTCACGATCTGCTTGATGGCTCTTCTGTTGTCTTGCTGGTCAAGAAAATATCCTGTTTTCTGGCCTTTTTCAATGTCAACAATAAATTTCAAATCATTTTCAACAATCGGAATGCGGGTATCGAAGGGTGCTGATAAAAATCCTTTTTTTTGTTCCAATCCTTCTAACTCGCGGATGGAAATATCGTTTCTTTCGTAAATACCTTTTGGCTTAAAAATTTTTTCCAATGCTTCTACAATTTCTTTTTTCCATCTGTCGATGCCAAGTGCCAAGGTTTGTAGAACGAAATAATCATTGAACTTGTCAATAATGAGCTGTGGCAATCCATCTGCTTCGCCAAATATCAGCCTGCAGTTTTCGGTATATCCAATTTTTATTCTATAGTTCCAGGATTCTAAAATGGCTTTATGAAAAAAGTCGGCATTGATCTGAGCATGCCTGTCACGTGTCAGCAATCTCACCGGAATTCTGGAAATGGGATTGACGTATCCTTTCCCGATAAACTTTTCATCATGGGTATAGACTTCTGCAATTTCCCCTGCTTCCAATTCATCATCCATGAGGTTGATCTCATTGGCAAATATCCATGGGTGCCCATTCACCACTCTGTTGCTGATCTTTCTCTTTAATACCACTTTCTTCATCCCTTAAAGGTAAACTATCGTGGAAATGACTGAAATTCGCGTTTTGTAGCCCCAAAACCGCCATTTTGGCTCATCATTGACTACTGGCAAGCCATTTGAAGCGTTGAACATGTAAATTTTTTAATTATGGATGAGAAGGAAACAGTGCAACATCCCGAAAGCGAAAATCAACAAGAAAGCCCCGAGGCTCCTGTTGAGGAGTTGAACGAGCTAGACACCTTGAAAAAAGAGGTTGAAGAGCACAAGGAGAAGTTCATCAGGCTCTATGCAGAGTTCGACAACTTCAAGCGCAGAAATGCCAAAGAAAGGGTTGAATTGATCCAGACTGCAGGAAGAGAAGTAATTCAATCCATGTTGGAAGTATTGGATGATTGTGAGCGTGCAGAAAAGCAAATGAACCAGAGTGAAGATTTGAAACTTATCAAAGAAGGAATTGGACTGGTATTTAACAAGTTCAGAAACATTCTTCAGTCCAGGGGATTGAAAGAAATGAAATCAATCGGTGAGGCATTCAATCCTGATTTTCATGAGGCCATCACCGAAATACCCGTTCCAGATGAAACAATGAAAGGCAAAATTGTTGACGAAGTTGAAAAGGGATACACCCTGAATGATAAAATTATCCGTTTCTCAAAAGTGGTGGTTGGAAAGTAAATCGCATCCCCAATAAAAAATTATGGCGAAAAGAGATTATTACGAAGTATTAGGTGTTGCGAAATCTGCAAGTGCTGATGAAATCAAAAAGGCATACCGCAAGGTGGCCATGCAATATCATCCAGATAGGAATCCGGGTGACAAGGCTGCAGAGGAGAAGTTCAAGGAAGCTGCAGAAGCATATGAGGTGTTGAGCGATCAGGAAAAGAAAGCGAAGTATGATCGTTTTGGGCATGCGGGACTCAACAATCGCGGGGGATTTGGTGGCGGTCAGGGAATGAACATGGAAGATATCTTCAGCAATTTTGGGGATATTTTCGGAGATGATATTTTTGGAAGTTTCTTTGGTGGCGGAGGTGCCCGTCAACGTGGTGGGAAGGCCCGTGGAACAAGGGGAAGCAATCTTCGGATCAAATTAAAAATGAACTATGAGGAGATTGCTAAAGGTGCGAACAAAACCGTCAAAGTAAAAAAGTATACCAGCTGCACAACCTGCAGCGGTTCAGGAGCTAAAGATAAAAATTCAGTACAAAATTGTTCCACCTGCAGTGGAACAGGACAAGTTAGAAAAGTAACCAGTACTTTTCTAGGTCAAATGCAAACCGTTGGAACCTGTCCCACTTGCAATGGCGAGGGTTCTACGATTACCAATAAATGTACTTCCTGTAAAGGTGAGGGAAGGGTATATACAGAAGAGACCATCAACATCGATATTCCTGCAGGTGTGCAAGATGGTATGCAGTTGAGCTTGAGTGGAAAAGGAAATATCGGTGAGCGTGGCGGATCTTCAGGTGATTTGATTGTGCTGATTGAAGAGGAATCCCATCCCGAATTGCAGCGTGATAACTTGAATGTGATTTATGACATGCATGTGAGCATTCCAGATGCGATTTTTGGATCCAATGTGGAAGTGCCGACCATTGATGGCAGAGCAAAAATCAAAATTCCACCAGGCACACAGAGTGGAAAAATTTTCAGACTCAAAGGAAAGGGTTTCCCTTCTATCAATTCATACGAAAGAGGGGATCAATTGATTCATGTAAATGTGTGGACTCCCCAAGAGCTCAGCAATGAGGAGAAAGAAATGATGGAAAAACTGAAGGATTCCAAAAATTTTCAACCACAGCCTGAAAAAAATGAAAAGAGTTTCTTCACCAAAGTGAAGGAAATGTTTGGCTAAGTGATATCAGCACTCGAGTTGCATGATCTCTCCAAGGTTGCGTCCCAATCCATCATAATCCAGTCCATATCCAACCACAAAAAGGTTGGGAATTTCAAATCCCAGGTAATCAATGTTGATGGGGTACACTGTTGCTTCTTTTTTGTGCAGCAAAGAACAAATTTTTAATGACGCCGGTTGATGATCCATGAGTTGTGGCAAAAATGCATGCAGGGTTTTGCCGGTATCAACAATGTCTTCAATCAGGATGATGTCCCTTCCGCTGAGGGTAGCTTCAAGACCGATGGCGGTAATAACATTTCCCGTCGAGTTCATTCCTTTGTACGAAGCAAGTTTGATAAAGCTGATAGATGCATCTATTTCAAGTTGCTTGAATAGATCAGCTGCAAACATGAAAGACCCATTCAAGATGGCAATGCACAAGGGTGATTTTCCCTGATAGTCCTTATTGATTTGGGTGGCCATTCTAGATACGGCCTGTTGAATTTCTGTTGCCTTGAGATAAGGTATGAATATTTTATCGTGGATCTTTTTTTTCATTTTTTGCGTGACTTCTTTTTGAATTTGATTTCTTTTTATTGGTTGATTTGACTGGCTGCTAATAGCTTGTTCCTTTTTTGGGTTTTAAAATCAGTTTTTGTCCAACTTTTGGCTTGCTGTTGGCCTTTAATTGATTGTATTGAAGCAAGCTGGAAAGTTTGATGCCTTCATGCTGACTGATGTCTCTGAGTGACTCATTTCTTTTTACACGGTGGATGGATTTATTTCCTACTGATTTTTTAGGCTGGAGATAAATCAGTTCGCTTTTTTTCAAAACTGAAACTGACTTGGGAAGTTCATTGTATGCAAGAAGTTTGGGAAGTGCAATGTTATATTTTTTTGCTACTGCCAGCAATGAAGTCCCTTCAGGAGCATTGATAACCCTGATACTGTTGATCTTAAAAACATCCGCAGGGTAAGAGATTTTTCTGCTCGCAAATGAGGAGACTGGATTGGTATTTCCAGTAGAGGGGGTTAATCCATTCTTGGCAATTTCCTCTATGTAATCCGAAATATCATATTTATCCTGTTCTTCATCTTCTGCATAATCGTGTAGATTATTCAACTGGTATTCTTCAATGAATTTGATCAAGGTTTCTGCGTAAATGGGATTGGTGGCATAACCAGCTTTTTTGAGTCCCCATGCCCAACCCTTGTAATCATCCTGGTCCAATTCAAACAAGGCAGCATAGCGGGGCTGCAGTTTTAAAAAATCAGAATGATCTTTGTAAGAGCTTACCGCATCTTTGTATTTCCTGAAACATTCTCCCTGGGCATCATCATCATGATATACTTTTGGTCCATCCCAGTTGGATTTGCACTTGATACCGAAGTGATTGTTGGATTCCAGCACCAATTTGCTTTTTCCAGCCTGTGTTTCTAAGATTCCTTGTGCAATTTTGATCGATGCCGGTACGCCCGTTCTAACCATTTCATTAATAGCAATGTCTGCATACTGGGTTATGTAGTTTACGATATCCTCATTCGGAAGATTCTGTGCTTTGACGTATGTTGAACTCGTCAAAAATAAACACAGATAAAAAATATATTTGATTGATAATTTTCTCATCATGGTTAAAATAGTTTTTGAATAATCATGATACCATCTCTAACAGAAAGCATCACTTTGTCAACTCTTTCTTCTTTCTGGATATGTTCATTGAAACGCTGGATTGCCATTGCGCTCTTTCCTTTGATTGGTGCTTGCAGTACTTCACCGTGAAACAATACATTGTCAAACAGCATGAATATTCCAGGCTGTATCATATTAATCAATGTATCATAATAATTGATGTAGCCGGTTTTTTCTGCATCCACAAAAATCAGATCCCATTTCTCCTTCAATTGGGGTATGATTTCATGTGCATTGCCGACATGCAAATGGATTTGTTGTTTAAAGGGACTTTTATCGAAAAATTGCTGTGCGATGCTTGCATCCTCTGATCGTAATTCTATTGTGTGAAGTACTCCCATTGGATCCAACCCTTCTGCCAAGCAGAGAGAACTGTATCCTGTGAGTGTTCCAATCTCCAGAATTCTTTTGGGTTTGATCATTCGGCTGACCATGGAGAGAAATTTTCCTTGGACAGGTCCGCTCAACATATGGGGTTCGGGATGATACTGATGGGTATAGTCGTGGATTTCCTGCAGCAGCACATTGGTCGCTGAGCTGTGCAGTTGCACATACTTTTCTGCCGCCGGGTTGATGATTTCCATTCGTGGCAAATGTACAAGCTTTGATGCTTTAGAAGTGGAGGCTTTTGTTAAAAAACGAATCCTATGATGCTTTCTTTGAGTAGATCCAGAGTCCAACAAATGTCATGATGCCATTGATCAACAACATTTCAATTCCAATCTGATAGCCATTGAAAAGTGTTGCTGCATTCTTCCCCAAGATATAGGAGCATACAGGAGCAGCCAAACATATGATGGTGACGCCATATCCTTTATTGATCACTCTTTTTGTAAGTATGCCAAATGCAAAAAGTCCCAGCAACGGTCCGTAGGTATATCCGGCCAGGTCAAGTATCACACCTATAATGGATTTATTGTTGATCCATTTAAAGAGCAATATGCACAACAGAAATAAAATTGCAAAACTGAAGTGTACGGACATTCTTGTCTTTTTTTGTTGTTGCTCGTTTAGGTCTTTTCTTCTATGAATACCCAGTATATCAATACAAAATGATGAAGTCAGCGCAGTGAGTGCACCATCTGCACTGGGGAAAAGAGCAGATATTAACGCAATGATGAAGATTATACCCAAGGCCGGTGGCAAATGAAAAAGAGCAACGGTTGGAAACAAATCATCCCCAGTGATATTCTTGTTCTCAAAAAGAAATCCTGTCGAATCATATGCAGCACCTTTGTCAATCATGAAGAGATAGAGGAGTCCACCGAGCACCAAAAAAAGCAAATTGACGATCACCAACGTACCGGTGAATGTGAGTATATTTTTTTGTGAGTCCTGCATTCTTTTGACGCTGATATTTTTTTGCATCATCTCCTGATCCATGCCGGTCATGGTAATGGCAATGACCGCACCACCAATGATGTTTTTGAGGAAATAGGATTTGTGCAGGATGTTGGTATCAAAAATATGGAGGTATTGGTGATCGCGCATTCTTTGAAACGCATCGCCAATGCTTATATTCATTTGTGAGAGAATATATACAAGGCAGATGATCAGACCGAGAAGCATGCAAGTTGTTTGCAGGGTATCGGTGTATACGATGGTCTTCACGCCGCCTTTCCATGTATACAATAAAATCATCATCAGAATGATGGCGGTTGTCAACACAAAGGGTACTCCCATTTGATCAAGTATAAAGATCTGCAGTACGTTGATCACAAGGAAAAGTCTTGCAGTCGCTCCAAACAATCTGGAGATGATAAAAAACAATGCACCTGTTTTGTAGCTTTCTTTGCTCAGTCTAATTTCAAGGTAATGGTAGATAGAGGTCAGGTTGAGTTTATAGTAGAGGGGAACCAATACAAAGGCAATTACCAGGTATCCAATGATGTATCCGAGAATGACCTGAAAGTATCCAAAAGCTCCATAACCGCCATTTACCATATTGCCAACTGTTCCAGGCACAGATACAAATGTTACACCGGACAAAGATGTTCCGATCATTCCAAATGCTACCAAAATCCAATTAGAATTGCGGTTTCCGATAAAAAATGTTTCATTGGTTGCATTTCTGGATGTGTATGCGGCAACTCCAAGGAGTATCAGAAAATATCCGATCACAAAAGAAAAAAGTAGAATGGGCGACATTTTACAGTAATATGCCGGCAAGATAACGTAAAACTAAAATCCTTTTACAGCGAGACAAGCAGTCAAATACATTTTTTTCTTGTTTTTTTCTTTCAATTTCTTTTCCGCCTCTTCATTGAATACTCCTAATTTTGAGATCTGTGTTGACCCGACTCTACATAAAAAATTTTGCGATTATCCAAGAGCTGGAGATTCAATTTCAGCGTGGATTGGTCATCATTACAGGTGAGACAGGGGCGGGCAAGAGTATACTCATGGGAGCATTGGGACTTGCATTGGGTGAAAGAGCAGATGCCTCCATGATGAAAGACAAGCAAACTAAGTCGGTCGTAGAAGCTGAATTCAAGGTCAAACAACAAAAGGAACTGCGTGAGTTTTTTACTGAACATGACATGGATTGGGATGAAACAGTCGTTGTTCGAAGAGAAATTTTGTCAACTGGTAAATCAAGGGCCTTCATCAATGATACCCCTTCTGCACTTGCACAGGTACAGCAATTGACATCACTTTTGGTGGATCTTCATCAGCAATTTGATACACTTGAGCTGAACAATAAACATTTCCAGCGATTGATTCTGGATGCCCGTGCCGGATGTTTGGATGAACTTTCCAGGTATCAGGAGAAATACCATCAACTCAAACAAATCGAATCTGCCATTTTTTCAATTCAGGAAAACATCCGAAAAGCAGAAGAGGAAAGATCATACAAAGAATTTTTGCTCAATGAATTGGATGAGTTGAATTGGAAGGAAAATGAAGAAAAGTCTATTACAGATGAATTGAATTTGCTTACGCATGCAGAGCAAATCAAACAATCGGTTGGAGCAGCGAGCTATCTGCTTGAGGAAGGAGAAAAACCCATGGTGGCTGAAATCAAATCCCTGATTTCAAAATTGCAATCACTCACAAAATACCACGCTTCTTTGGAGGAGATTGTGTCCAGACTGACTTCAGTCCACGTAGAGATGAAAGACATTGCCAATGAATTGTCCATCCTGTCCGACAAGGTCACAACAGACGAGAAGCGGCTGGAAGAGTTGAATGCGCGCATGTCAACCGCCCAGCGATTGGTTAAAAAACACGGATTGCTTTCGGCCGATGATTTGATACAGGTGCATCAATCATTGCAGCAGTCGCTTGCAGATTTTCAAGAAAATCAGTCCAATTTGGAGCAGCTGCAAAAGGAGTATGCTGCATCGAGGAAAGAAGCCATGAATATAGCCAAGCAGTTGCAGCAAAAAAGATCCAAACAAATTCCACTCTTGGAAAAAGCAACAACTGAGCTGCTTTCCAGGGTTGGGATGCTGAATGCAATGTTTAAAGTGGGTATCAGCGAGACTGATTTATCGCAGCACGGTATTGATCAAATCGATTTTTTATTTGATGCCAACAAAAGCGGAAAATTTGAAGCTCTGCACAAAGTTGCCAGTGGGGGTGAATTGAGTCGGTTGATGCTGACTCTGAAGTCACTCGTAGCCAAATCGCTTGATATGCCTACACTGATTTTTGATGAAATAGACAGTGGCATCAGCGGAGAGGCTGCCAAACAGGTGGGTATATTACTGGACGAATTATCTGAGAACCATCAATTGATCAGTATTACCCATCAGCCACAAATTGCAGCAAAGGCTGATCAACATTTGTTTGTTTATAAATCTGAAAAAAACAATCTGATCACTACTGGTATCAAAGTGCTCAATGCTGATGAGCGTGTTCAAGCCATTGCTCAAATGTTATCTGGTGAGAATCCCAGTCAGCATGCCATTGCCAATGCACGTGAGATGATCAAAAGCTGATCATCCAAACTTCTTATCTTTGATCTAAATCTCTCATCATGTCCAATCAACTTTTAAAAGGTAAAAAAGGAATCATTTTTGGAGCGCTGGATGAAAAGTCTATTGCATGGAAGACCGCTCTGGCTTGTCATGCCCAAGGAGCTGAGCTGGTACTTACCAATGCTCCTGTTGCCTTGAGAATGGGTGAAATCAATAAATTGGCAGAAGCTGTCAAAGCCCCCGTTATTGGTGCTGATGTTGTGAACATGGATGATTTGAAAAATCTTTTCACTGAGTCCATGAAACATTTTGGAGGTAGAATTGATTTTATTCTTCATTCTATTGGAATGAGTTTGAACGTAAGAAAAGGAAAGCACTATACAGAAATCGATTACGGGTTCAATCAAAAGACACTTGATATTTCTGCCATGTCACTTCACCGCGTTTTGAGAACGGCATATGAAATGGACGCACTGAATGAGTGGGGGAGCGTGGTAGCACTTACATACATTGCTGCACAGCGTGTTTTCCCAGATTACAATGAAATGGCTGATGCCAAGGCGCTCTTGGAGAGCATCACCAGAAGTTTCGGGTATCATTATGGTATCAAAAAGAAGGTGCGCATCAACACCATCTCGCAGTCACCTACCAGAACTACTGCAGGAAGTGGCGTAAAGGGATTTGACGGATTCATTTCTTATGCAGAGAAAATGAGTCCCCTGGGAAATGCATCCGGTGAAGACTGTGCAAATTATTGTGTAACCATGTTCTCAGATATGACTAAGATGGTAACCATGCAAAATCTTTTCCATGATGGAGGATTTTCTTTCACGGGGGTTACCAATGCAGTTATTGAGCAGATGGAAAAATAAAGACAGCTATGGAATGGATTGATTACTTGGGACTCGTTGGTGTTGTATCCGGATCTCTGACTTTTGTTCCTCAGGTTTACAAGGCATTGAAATCAAGATCAGTAGGTGATCTGTCCATATGGATGATCTTGATCCTCATTACCAATGTCATTATTTGGCTGGTATATGGAATTGTCAGAAATGATTTCCCTATGATCTTAGCAAATGCAGTGATCATGTCCCTGTCTCTGTTGATGTTGTATTTCAAATTGACTTTTAAAAAATAAAAAAGACCACATGGTGGTCTTGTTGATTAATATTCGTCTTCGTTGAAGAAGAAATCTTCCTGGCTTGGATAGTCCGGCCATATATCATCAATCCCCTCATAAATATCTCCCTCGTCTTCAAGTTCCTGAAGATTTTCGATGACTTCAATCGGTGCGCCGCTTCGGATGGAATAATCAATCAACTCATCCTTTGTTGCAGGCCAAGGGGCATCTTCTAAATAAGAGGCCAATTCTAATGTCCAGAACATATGCGCTTCTTTAAATTTCGGCAAATGTAACGGTTAATTTGATATTTCCAACTCTTAAAATTTCAACAGAAATTAGTCCAATGAACTTAACTTCATGGCGATTTAACCACCTATGCTCAGCGCAAAAGATATTCATAAGTCATTCGGTTCCCTTCCGGTTTTGAGGGGAGTGGACATTGAGATTGCAAAAGGTGAAATTGTGAGCATTACAGGGTCATCAGGTGCAGGAAAAACTACGCTTTTGCATATTCTGGGAACATTGGAAAAGCCTGACAGGGGTGAATTGCATTTTGAAGGAGAGGCATTGCATCGTCTCAACAGCAAACAGCTCGCCCATTTCAGGAACCAACACATTGGATTTGTATTTCAATTCCATCATTTGCTCCCGGAGTTTACAGCAGTTGAAAATGTTTCCATACCCGGGTGGATTGCCGGAAACAACAATAAGCAGGTTTTGCAAGACGCGACTGCTTTGCTAGATCGGTTGGGATTATCAGATAAACTGCATTCCAAACCCCATGAACTCTCAGGTGGAGAGCAGCAACGGGTTGTAGTAGCAAGGTCATTGATCAATAAACCTGGAATTGTTTTTGCCGATGAACCAACCGGCAACCTGGATTCGGCCAATGCAAGATCGCTTCACCAGTTGTTCCAACAACTGCGGGATGAATTGCAACAAACTTTTGTCATCGTAACACATAACGAGGAGCTAGCTGCACTCAGCAACCGTGTACTGCATCTGAAAGATGGAAGGTGGAATGTTTGATCAAATGCGCGGATGCCATTTCTGTTCTTCAGCATTCAGCTTGAGTGCAACATACCTGCTCATTACAAAAAGATAATCGCTCAGGCGATTGATGTATTTGACGATCAGATTTTCATGTTCTTCGTCCTGCAAGAGCAATTTTACAATCAGTCTTTCTGATCTTCTGCACACACATCTTGCGACATGGATATTGGATACGGTAGGGTGACCTCCGGGTAAAATGAAATATTGAAGAGGTGGGAGTTCTTCATCAAGGGTATCCATTTCTTTTTCTAAAAAGAAAACATCTGCTTCTTTCAGATCGGGAATTTTCATTTTGGATTCCTTCTGAGGATCGCATGCCAGGGATGATCCAATAGTGAAAAGCCTGTCTTGTACTTCTTTCAGTGTTTGTTTGATTTCCTGTATGTCGATCAGATCACGGCATAATCCAATGTAAGCATTGAGCTCGTCAATTGTGCCGTAAGCCTCGATACGATCGTGTGATTTCAGCACTTTGGTGCCGCCAATCAAAGATGTAGTTCCTCTATCGCCTGTTTTGGTATATACTTTTGCTGCCATGATCACAATTGCTTTCAAACATAATGTGATAAGGGATCAATTGTTCGGGTAGGCCCCAATTTTTTTTACACAAGTTCTGCGGTTTGTTTCCTTTTATCGCTTTCAATCAGCCCATCTCTTAAACGAATGACTCTTTTTGCGTAATTGGAGATGTCTTCTTCGTGTGTAACCAAAACGACCGTATTGCCGTCCTCATGAATTTTTGAAAAGATATTCATGATTTCATAGGAGGTCTTGGTATCTAGGTTTCCTGTTGGTTCATCGGCCAGAATGATCGAGGGATTGTTGACAAGTGCACGGGCGATGGCAACACGCTGGCATTGTCCGCCAGACAATTCATTGGGTTTGTGATGGCTTCTATCGGAGAGGTCAACTTTTCTCAATACCTCTTCAGCCATCTCATTTCTGATTTTTTTGGGAATTCCGGCGTATACCAGGGGAAGAGCAACGTTTTCCAAAGCACTCAATCGGGGCAAAAGGTTGAACTGTTGGAACACGAATCCAATTTCTTTGTTTCTGATCTCTGCCAGCTCGTTGTCGAGCATGGTGCTCACATCATGACCGTTCAATATGTATTTTCCATCACTGGGTGAATCCAGGCAACCCAGTATATTCATCAGTGTGCTTTTTCCTGAACCTGATGGTCCCATCAAAGCGACATATTCGTTCCTCAATATATCCAGCGTAACACCTTTCAATACCTGGAGTTCTTGTTTCCCCATGAAATAGCTTTTGCGGATATCTTCTAATTTGATGATTGAGTTGACCATATTTATTTTTTTATCACTTTAGGAACCGTGAAAAAACGATCTTTTGAAGCAGGTGCATTTTTCAATGCTGTAGCAATATCAATGGATACCTTCACTTCATCTTCCCTCAATGGAAGTCCGCCTTCTGACACATGTGTAAGGGGCTCCACATTTGCAGTGTCAATTTCATTGAGCTTCTCAACAAAGCCAATCATTTGTTCCAAATCACGCTGAATTTCATCCAACTCTTCGTTGTTGAACTCCAATTTGGCCAAATCAGCAAGTTTTTTGGTGGTGGAAGAATCAAGTTTCATGCGTAATGATCTGATGCAAAATTAGTCAATCTCTAACCAATCGATTTCAATATTTGATGAGTGGTAAAGGCAGCTGCACTTTGAGGGTATTTTACCATAAAGCACAATTCATATATTTGTGCCATGAGCAATGAGCATGCAATTGTAATGAGCGGAATCAGGCCAACGGGATTTTTACATTTAGGTAATTATTTTGGGGCCATGAGAAACTATGTGAAGCTACAGGATCAGTATACCTGTTTTTTCATGGTGGCAGATCTGCATGCCCTTACCACCCATCCTGATACCAAGGAGCTTAAAAACAATGTACACAGGGTGCTCGCTGAAAACATTGCTTGTGGAATCGATCCAGATAAAGCTGCCTTGTATTGTCAAAGCCATGTCAGAGAAACTTCAGAATTGTATCTCTATCTCAATATGCTCGCTTATCTCGGAGAGTTGGAAAAGACAACCACATTTAAAGAGAAAGCGAGAATGCAACCAGATAATGTCAACGCTGGATTGTTGACATATCCAGTTCTTCAAACAGCTGATATCATATTGCACCGGGCAACCTGGGTACCTGTTGGCAAAGATCAAGAGCAGCACCTCGAAATGGCCAGGAATTTTGTGAACAGATTTAATCACCGGTACGGAGAAGTTTTTCCGGCACCCATGGCTTATAATTTTGGGGAAGATCTGGTGAAAGTTCCAAGTTTGGATGGAACAGGAAAAATGAGCAAGAGCGAAAATCAATTGGCCACGTTGTATTTGGCAGACTCAGATGATTTGATCAGAAAAAAAGTCATGAAGGCCAAAACAGATGGTGGTCCGACAAGTCCCAACAGCTTAAAACCTGATTATATTGAAAACATTTTTCAATTGATGCGTTTAGTGAGCTCAATGGATGTCATTCATCATTATGAGCTTGCATTCAATGATTGTACCATTCGATATGGCGACATGAAAAAGCAGTTGGCGGAGGATATGGTACGTTTCATTGCTCCCATACGTGGGAAAGCAGAAAGCATCCGCACCAATGAAACATACCTTAAAGAGATCATGGAAAAAGGAGCGGACAAAGCAAGGGAAAGTGCTGCAGCAACCATGAAACTGGTCAGGGAAGCAATGGGACTTCAATATTGATCGAATAATATCCACATCAATAAAAAAAATCACATTCAAATCTTGGTATTTGAAAATGAATATGTACTTTGAACGCTGTTCAAAAAGGGTTAGAATAAGTTACCATGGCCAAAGCTAAGAAACCAAAACACGTTGCAATTGCGGGAAATATAGGTGCAGGAAAAACAACGCTCACTGAATTATTGAGCAAACACTACCGCTGGATACCACAATTTGAAGATGTTGATCAAAATCCATATTTGTATGACTTTTATGAAGACATGCCAAGGTGGAGCTTTAATCTTCAAGTCTATTTTTTAAACAGCCGCTTGAATCAGCTGATTGAAATCAGCGAAGGCACAGAAACTGTTATTCAGGATAGAACCATTTACGAAGACGCATATATTTTTGCTCCCAATCTTCATGAAATGGGATTGATGAGCAAGAGAGATTTTGAAAATTATTTTGATTTCTTTCAAAATCTTCGTCAGATGGTAAAGCCTCCTGATTTGTTGGTTTATTTACAGGCATCTGTACCAACGCTTGTTGGACAAATACAAAAACGGGGTAGAGAGTACGAAGAAAATATTCGCCTCGACTACTTGAAAAGACTCAATGAGTTTTACAACAAATGGATTGAAGGGTATAAAGAGGGACCCTTGCTGGTTGTCAATGTTGATGAAAATAAGTTTGCAGAAAACGATGAAGACCTCGGTAAAATCATTGCAAAAATTGATGCGGTGTTGTACGGTTTATTCTAATCAATCTACGAAAACCGCAAAATTGCTATTCTGCGGTACAGGATGCAGGGCAGCAGCCAGTTCAAGCAGCTTCCATACTGCGGCTCTTCCGTTCGATCCCAGTCCCCGCGAATATTCATTTACGTAAAGATCAATATGCTGATTCATAACAGATTCACTCATGGATTGCGCATGCTCCAGAACAAATGGTGGAAGCGTTGCTCGATGAGAGAATGCGTATTCTATGCTGTTTCTGATCACCCTGTTTATTTTTCTTAACAACGTTCCATCAAAATGTCGCTTTGAGAGAATTCCTCCCAAGGGTATCGGGAAACCGGTTTTTTGTTCCCATTTATCTCCCAAGTCCGCAAGTTTTTTTAATCCCCTCTCTGCATATGTAAATCTGTTTTCGTGAATGATGACGCCTGCATGCACTTCGCTACTCAGCACTGCCTCTTCAATGAGATGAAAAGGCATGAATATTTTCTTCTGGAATGAAGGATATGATAAGTGAAACAACAGATGAGCAGTTGTATACGCTCCAGGCAAGGCAATGATTGCAGATGCAGGATCTAGTTCTGAAATGTCAGCGCAATGATGGGAAACCAACAGTGGCCCAACACCCAATCCCAATGCACCACCTGCATCCAGCACTTTATAATGCACCATGAGTCTGGCCAATGCACCATAGCTTACTTTGGTTATATCCAGCTCACCGGTCAATGCCATTTTATTCAATGTCTCCACATCCTCCAGTCTGTATTCAAATTGCAAGCCTTCTGTATCTATTTTACCATGCAACATGGCATCAAAAATAAATGTGTCATTCGGACAAGGAGATATACCTAAACTCAGTTTCATCCTATTGAAATATTTTTTAAAATCTCATTCATTGTTTTATGCAAAGTGTCGAGTGATTTTTTTATCTCCCATTTACTTTTATCTCTTTCGCCTATTTGGTTGGAGACTGCTCTGATCTGAAGAAACGGAATCTTTTTCATCAAGCAACAGTAATGAAATGCGGCACCCTCCATGGATTCAATCACAGGATGGTATGTTTCCTTGTAATAATTGATTTGATTTGTTGATGTAGTGATCTGATTGACTGTGATGCCTATAACTTTTTTTAATCCGGATTTTTCAATCAAATGCATGTGTGGATTAGACAATTTTTTTTGTTGGAAAGGATATGCATTTTCATCAACCAGTTGCATGTCAAAGATGGAATGAAACTTTCCTGTTTCCTCCACACCCATGTCAGCCAAATACTCTGTTTCAACAGCAACTGCTTCACCGAGAAAGATCTCATTGGAGAAGCCACCTGCAATGCCAACCTGTACGATGATATCAGGTTGATGGCTGTCTATGAGTGCTGTCAGCTGGAAAGTGGCAGCTACCAGTCCGACGCCATGCACTGCAGTTATTAAACCGTTTGGTTCAATGCGATCCAAATCCCTCATGCAACTTAACTCCAATGCTGTTGCAGCAACAACCATGATTTTCATGTAGCAAAGTTCAGCATTTCAGATTAACTTTGCATCCCGTTATTTATGGCAATTTTTTATCTCACCAGAAAAGAGCACTTCAACGCTGCCCACAAGCTTTTCAATCCAGCTTGGAGCAGTGAAAAAAATGAAGAAGTATTCGGCAAATGCGCCAATGAAAATTGGCATGGCCACAACTTTGAGCTGTATGTTACAGTCAAAGGAGAGCCCAATCCGGACACAGGCTTCATTGTAGATGCGAAGTTATTGAGTTCCATCATCAAGCTGCATGTGGTTGACATACTGGATCACCGAAACCTGAACTTGGATGTACCATTCATGAAGGATAAGCTCTGTTCAATTGAAAATCTGGTTTATGGAATATGGAATGAGTTGCATCCACATATACCCAAGGGCGTATCTTTGCATTGCATCAAGTTGGTAGAAACCCCCAGAATCTTTGTTGAATACTATGGCGAATAAGGTAGCTGTATATAGAAAGGAACATTTCAATGCTGCACATCGTCTGCACAACCCATCATTGTCTCAAGATGAAAATGACCGATTGTTTGGTAAGTGCAATTTGCCCAACTACCATGGACACAATTATGAATTGATTCTGAAAGTAACAGGCGAAGTAGATCCTATCACTGGGTATGTGATGGATACTAAACTACTCTCTGACCTTGTAAATGAACATGTTATATCCAAATTTGATCACCGCAACCTGAATTTGGATGTGCCTGCATTCAAGCAGTTGAATCCCACTGCCGAAAATATTGCCATCGTTATATTTAATATTTTAAGACCTCTTTTGAGTGAACAATTGGACCTTCAGGTACGTTTATATGAAACTCCGCGTAACTTCGTTGAGTACCCTGCATCATAAATAACCAATCAAAAGGTCATGGCATACATCAAGGTTGAACAGTTCGAAGACAAGATCACCTCTGGTCTCATTCAAAATTACAGAGAATCCATTGAGCTGCTGGGAGAGGATCCCAACCGTGAAGGTTTGCTGAAAACACCTGAACGAGTCGCCAAGTCTATGCAATACCTTACCCAAGGTTATCAAATAGATGCCAAAGCCATTTTAGATTCTGCTAAATTTCATGAAGATGTAAATGAAATGATCCTTGTAAAAGACATCGAATTGTACAGTTTGTGCGAGCATCACATGTTGCCCTTTTACGGGAAAGCACATGTTGCCTACATTCCCAATGGAGTCATCACCGGTTTGAGTAAAATAGCAAGAGTAGTAGATGCATACAGCAGAAGGTTGCAAGTGCAAGAGCGACTGACAACACAAATTCTAAATGTTATTCAAGAAACTTTGAATCCATTGGGTGTTGCTGTTGTAATTGAAGCATCCCACCTTTGCATGATGATGCGCGGCGTGCAAAAACAAAACTCTGTTACAACCACCTCTGCTTTTTGTGGTCAGTTTCAGAAGAATGAAACCAGGAGTGAGTTCATTCGACTGATCGGTTCCAGGCTGCATTGATTATCAATGCGTACCGATTAATTTGACCCTCTGTTTTCTTTTTCGTAAATTACGTTCCCAATCCAACCAATGATACACGCTTACGTATTCCCAGGCCAAGGCTCCCAATATCCGGGAATGGGAAAAGACCACTTCGAATCAAATGCATTTGCCAGACGCTTCTTCGAACAAGCCAATGAAATTTTAGGATTCAAGATTTCTGATCTCATGTTCAATGGAACAGAAGAAAATCTCAGGCAAACCAATGTTACCCAACCTGCCATTTTTCTGCATTCAGTCATTGCATACAAGATGTTGGAAAATACTACTCCGCATATGGTAGCCGGACATTCCTTGGGGGAGTTCTCTTCTTTGGTGGTCAACGGGACCTTGACATTTGAAGATGCACTTCAATTGGTAAGTGTCAGAGCCTCCGCCATGCAAAAAGCCTGTGAAGCCAACCCCTCTTCCATGGCAGCAGTGCTGGCATTGGATGATGTAAAAGCAGAGGAAATTTGCAAAGCTATTTTGGAGGAGTCAGGCGAAATGGTTGTGCCTGCCAATTATAATTGTCCCGGACAATTGGTGATCAGTGGAACGAACAAAGGTATTCACATTGCCTGCGAAAAGATGAAGGCTGCTGGAGCTAAGCGCGCATTGAAACTCCCTGTTGGCGGAGCCTTTCATTCACCCTTGATGGAGTCGGCAAAAGAAGAACTTTCTGCCGCCATCCAAAAGACAACATTCCATCGTCCTGTTTGCCCTGTATATCAAAATGTAATTGCAAAAGCTGTCATCGATCCCGATCAAATCAAACAAAACCTCATAGATCAGCTAACGGGACCTGTTCGTTGGACTCAATCAATAGAAGCAATGATCAAAGACGGCGCAACCAAATTTACCGAGGTTGGTCCAGGTAAGGTTTTACAGGGACTCATTGCAAAAATCAATAAAACGGTAGAAGTAGAATCTTTCAGCTGATCAAGCCTGAGCGGCTGGACCCCCATATTGAAAAGGTATCTGAACCTCTTCAAAATCCTTGATGGTACCGTGTGCCAATTCAAATTTATCTACATTTTCCTGCAAAGCATGAAAAAGACGTTTGGCATGTTGAGGGGTTAAAATGATTCTGGATTTGACGCGGCTTTTAGGTGTACCAGGCATCACATTGACAAAATCAACCACAAACTCTGCATGGCTATGGGTAATGATGGCCAGATTTGCATATTGGCCTTCAGCCATTTCCTCTGAAATTTCAATGTTCAATTGATTGGGTGCTTGTTGCTCGCTCATGCTGATGTATTTAAAAAACAAATATACACTAGAATTTTATTGTTGCTTGAACCCTCCATTCAGATTGTATAATTGTATTGAATTGTGGTATTGGAGTACTTGATGGAAAATATTTTTTCTCCATGACCCATTTCCCTGCAAAATGAACCTTATTGGAAATTTTTGTTTGAAAAAGCAGATAACTAGAATTTCCTCTGTTGAAAAAAGATTGCATGGAATAGTATTGTGGAAGATCACGTTCCATGCAGTAAATAGATGCATCGAAACCGTCTGTATTGAAATATGTTGTGCGAATGCTGATACTGTAGGGTTGTAATACTGGATGCAGGATGATCTCTGCAAAAGAGAGCCAACCATGAAGGTTATCTTCAGCCTCTTTTTTTCTTGTCAGTAGCTCATTTCTAATTCTGAGTTCCAACGCTTCATTGATTTGAAATTCAGCGTGTATCCTTAATTGAAATGATTGTTGAACGGAAAGCAAATGTGATTTTGATTGAATGGATGGTAGATTTTCTGTTTTTCTTTTTTCAATCAATCGGAGATAGATTCCCCATTTTTTAGTTGGCGCAATGGTATAAGTAAACGCATGAACCAATCCGCGTTGCGGACCATTTGCACTAAATACCGGGAATGGGTGTATAAATTGGTCAATGTATGCTTCCAGCCTGTTTCTGTTGTTTAATTTGTAGTTCATGCCAATATATAAACCGCTCTCGTTGTTGGCTCCATATTGATGTGCTATGATATTGGGTGCAAATGCATTGTATGATTTAGATATCCTTCTCCATTGCATACCAACATCAAGTGTGCGATGCAGGTTTTTTAAGAATCCAATGATTGCTCCGGTAGAATAATCTCTGTCAGCTGCTAACTCTCCAAATAAAGTTCCCCATTTTCCTGCCAATGCAAAATCACTGCTTAAATTAAAAAATTGATCTCCTTTGATGCTGTATGTATTATAGGGCAAGGATCTTTTTTGAATGGGGATATTCAGGTGTGTGTATATTCCATTCAATGCAATATGGCCAGACCTGAATTGATGCTTGAGGATGAACCCGGTATGGAAAGATTGCAATGATTTTTTGTCCAACCATTCTTTTTCGTTTCTATGCAGACCAGTCAATAAAAGAGAACTGACCCAATTTTTATTTCTAATGCTGTCATATACAATGTTTGCATCCAATCCTTTTTTGCTTACAAAGCAATACAGACTTGTATTTTTATTTCCAATTTCAAATCCCATGCCTCTGAAAAACCTGTTTTCTTCAGTGCCGGTATGGGGTTTGATGGACACTGACTGACGCATGATGCTGAGGATATTCGATCCTTTTCCAAACGCATATCCATGCCAATGTATCATCCCCTGACCCATGGTGATCAGGTAATCGCCCACGATCAATTTTTTGAAAATCGAAAACGATGTTTTCTGTAAATAGCCACTGGTGAAGTCAAAAATGTTTTTTTCGCCTGCATCTTTCTCAGCAGACAAACCATAAGCAGTATTTACATGATTGTTGTTTCTGTAGAAAAAAGTTTGTTTCATGCCTTTTGCGAAAGACTGCGAGAGCATACTGCTGCTACCTGATCTTCCTACTCGAAATACTATTTGGTGTTGAGCTTGTTCATTTGACATTTCAGTCTTGTTGGATTTTTGCAACAGAGAAAACCATTTCATTACTTCTTTGATCAAAGGAATGTCCCACTCAGGAATTGCCTGCAATTCATACATGCTCAAAAAATCACCAAACTTTCTTTTGTATTCAAAAAAAGAATTGATTTGGTTGAGTGTCAGCGTATGCAAAGCCTGTAATTCTTCGTATGTAACTGCATTGATGTTTTTTTTCTTGGCAAGATCGATGCCAATGAGTTTTGACAAATCCTGCTCAGTTTGGTCATTAATTTGTTCCTGATCTTCCAGTTGCCTCGAAAACTGGTCTTGCGCAAAAATTTCCTTGGGTGCTGTTGTAAATAGAGTGAGCAGCACAATCCATTGCAGCGTTCTATTGTAATACATGGTAGATCATCAAAAAACAGGAACTTCCCAACATGGGGTGATGGGAAATCCCAATGCCCATCTTCCATCGTTTTGGAATAAAAAGCAGACCTGATTGTATTTCTGCACTTCCCGTTCGATAATACAAATAGCTTTCCAGTTGCTGCGAGGGACTCCATTCAGTATATAGATTCATGTTGGATTTGCTTCTGAAATTGTTTTCAAGCTCAATTCCCATTAGTACAGCTGATGTGATTTGAAAATTGAAAGCTGTTGAGATGGTTCCAAATTCGTTGTATGTTGGACTTGCCAATGGTTTTATTAATTTTCTGAGGTTGATTGATATGCTTCCCTTTTTTGTAAGAAGATATAAAAGACCAAGTTGTGGTGATAGGATAAACAAAGGTGTAAATCCCCTGAATTGATCTCGCCTAACCCCACCTCCAATTCCTATTCCCAGTGTTTTGGATAATCTTACTCCGTAACCTGCACCAATGGATACCCCATTGAATATTTCATTTGCCTGTGCATTCAGATGTAAACCAATTCCCCCATTCTCCGTTTTGTACTGTGTACTGATGTTCAATTTTGAAAGGGATGCAATTAAATATCTATTTTCTACAGATACTCCAATGGAGCCATGCTCTGTAAATGCCAATCCTCCAGAAGCAGAATGGTGAATGAAAGGGTTGGATTGAGCTGTTTTATGCTGTACAATATTGCTGGGTTGCATGAGCAGATCCCAATTATTTTGTGCAATACAGCAAAGTGGCATACATGCCCACATTATCAACATCCTCATTGAGTAAAGATGAGAATAGGTTTATTACATCAGCTGATTAAAACAACATATTTGGGTGTCATTTTTCTCAAGTGTACCTTTGAGGAATGGAAATAATGGATGGCAAGCTTGTATCCCAGGCTGTAAAAGACAGGTTAAAACAGCAAACCGATGCGCGTAGAGCAGCGTGCAAAAAGTTACCCCATCTTGCAGCTGTTCTCATCGGAAACAACGGCGCAAGCGAAACCTATGTTGCTTCTAAAGTCAAGTCCTGCTCAGAAGTTGGATTTACATCCACTCTTATTCGTTTAGCTGAAGATATTTCAGAAGTACAGCTATTAAATAAATTGACAGAACTCAACGAAGATTTTGATGTAGATGGAATTTTAGTCCAATTGCCTCTTCCAAAGCATATTTCAGAGCAAAAAATAATTGAAACGATTTATCCAAGCAAAGATGTAGATGGGTTTCATCCGGAAAGTGTTGGAAGAATGGTGCAAGGATTGCCCACTTATTACCCAGCAACTCCATATGGTATCTTGCTATTGCTCGAACATTATAAAATTGAAACCAAGGGAAAGCATGTTGTTGTTATTGGGCGAAGCAATATTGTCGGACGTCCCATCAGCATCATGCTGAGCAAAAATGAATATCCCGGTAATGCGACGGTTACAGTTTGTCATTCACACACCTCCCATTTGAAAGAAATATGCCTGCAGGCAGATATCATCATCGCAGCATTGGGGAAACCTGAATTTCTCAAAGCTGACATGGTAAAAGAAGGTGCAGTGGTGGTTGATGTAGGTATCACCAGGGTAAGTGATCCCAGCAAAAAATCAGGATTCTCTATCAAGGGGGATGTTGATTTTGCGGATGTCTCCACCAAGTGCAGTTATATCACACCTGTTCCGGGGGGTGTTGGTCCAATGACTATCGCAGCCCTGATGATGAATACTTTCAAAGCCTGTGCAGCAAAGGATTCTGTATGAGTACCACCAGTATTTCGCAACTTCCTGTAATGGAACAATTTCTTACGCTGCAAGGTGAAGGCAGGTATGCCGGCCAGGCAGCTTATTTCATTCGGTTGGGTGGATGTGATGTTGGGTGTGTATGGTGCGATGTAAAAGAAAGCTGGGATGTGGATAAACATCCATCCGTAGAAGTCGGTCTCCTTGTTGAGAATGCTGTTGCATCTGGTGCAAACATAGCAGTGATAACAGGTGGTGAGCCCTTCATGCATGATCTGGATATCTTGACAAATGAATTGAAAAAGAAAAATATCCGTACCCATGTTGAAACATCAGGAGCGCACAGGGTAACTGGTACTTGGGACTGGATTACGTTCTCTCCGAAAAAATTCAAAGCTCCTTTACAGGATACCATTGAACGCGCACATGAATTGAAAGTAATTATGTACAATAAGTCAGATGTTGAATGGGCAGAAAAATTTGCTGCTCAGGTCAGCAAGGATTGTTTGCTGTACATGCAACCTGAATGGAGCAAGTCAGCCGAAATGAATCCCCTCATCATTGAGTATATCAAATCCAATCCCCAATGGGCCTTGTCTCTACAAACACATAAATACTTAGATATTCCTTGATCAATGCACGATCTATATTGATATGCTTATCGCTGCTGTTTGCATGCAATGCAAATGCTCAGCAAAAAATTTCAAAACAAAATCTAAAAAAATCAGCTGAATTCCTGAGAAAAGGAATGGAAAGCGTGGATCAGGGAAATCTTGATCTGGCTGCTTCTTGCTTTGAACAATCCCTTTATTTTAATTCATTCAATACTTCAACCTGGCTTGCCTTTGCAGATCTCAAGTATCTGTTGAAAGATTATGATTCGACCATTGTCCTGATAAAAAAAATCATTTCATTGGATGCTTCAAAAGAAAAATCTCTTGCAGTTCCCCTTATAAGATCATACATGGGGGTGGGGTATTTTACGCATGCGAAGCAATTCGTCGTTGCCGCAGCATCGAGAGGTTATCTGGATACCACGATGACATCAGCGTATCTGCGACTGCTTGATTATGCTGCTCAAGTCTCCGAAAAAAACTCAGAAGCGGGTCTTATCATTCAGAACATGGGAACATCGATCAATTCAATCGCATCTGAATATTTTCCTGCTATTTCTTCAACCGATACATTGATGATCATGACCAGGCGCATCAACAATGGAAACAACGAAGATTTTTTCAGCTCCACTTTGAGAAACAACCAATGGCAATCAGCAATACCACTGAAGGGGAAAATCAATACTCCTTACAATGAAGGCGGTCAAAAAATATCCTCTGATGGAAAGACGATGGTTTTCACAGGGTGTAATTATCCAGATGGTTTTGGAAGTTGTGATTTGTATTATGCCACTTACATGAGTGGTCAATGGTCTGAGCGGAGGAATTTTGGTGATCCAATCAATTCATCATATTGGGAGTCGGCTCCTTGTTTTTCGGCAGATATGAAATCACTTTATTTTTCTTCCAACCGTCCTGGTGGATTCGGAGGAATGGATTTATATGTGAGCCGCTACCTTGGCAATCAGCGTTGGAGTGTACCCCAAAATCTTGGTCCAACCATCAATACGTCAGGCGATGAGATGTTTCCATTTATTCATTTTGACAATGCCACATTTTATTTCACATCCAATGGATGGAGCACGATTGGCGGATCGGATATTTTTGTTTCCAGATTGATAGGAGATCAATTTACCATACCTGTCAACATGGGATATCCGGTCAACACGATTGACAATGAATCCGGCCTGGTAGTGAACGCAAGCGGCAAGCTTGCATATTTTTCAAGTGACCGATACGGAGGTTTAGGTCAGATGGATATTTATCAATTCAAACTTCCTGAAGAGGTGCAGGCATTCCCTGTAAAACCAAAAGAAAAAATAATTCTCAATAATATTCAATTTGAAACTGCAAGGTGGGAATTGAAAAAGAATGCTGAAGCGGAATTGAATCTACTCACTCAATTTTTATTGAGAAAACCCGCTGTTCGTATACAAATCAATGGACATACAGACAACATTGGAACGGAGGCTGATAATTTGAAACTTTCCGAACGGCGGGCCCAGTCAGTGGTTGAATATTTGATCAGAAACGGAATCGATGCAGCAAGACTGCTGTACAAAGGATTTGGTGCTTCAGAGCCTATAGCAGACAATCAAACTGAGGGGGGGAGGGCAAAAAATCGCAGAACAGAAATGGTGATTTTGTCTATTGAATAGGTTTTTATTCTGATACACGCAGTTCTTTTCATCCATCTCACATACATTCTTGCTCCTACATTCGTTTGCAACAAATGAATGCAGAGCAATTATACTATCATTTATCATTGGTGCTCATCCCCCATATCGGCGATGTACATATATCCATTTTGATGGAGTATTTCAGAGATCCCAAACTTATCTTCCAGGCCAAGCGAAAGGAGCTGGAATCCATCAGTGGGATAGGATCAGTAAGGGCCAATGCAATCAAATCATTTAGTGAATTTGAATTGGTTGAACGCGAGTTGAAGTTTGTTGAAAAAAACAATATCAACGTGCTCGTGAAAACGGAGGAAGGGTATCCAACAAAGCTCAAAGAATTTCAGGATGCACCGCATGTGTTGTTTTTCAAGGGATCTGCAGCATTGAATGGAAGCAAGATTGTCAGTATCATCGGTACACGATCACCAACCTCATATGGAAAAGAAAGGGCGATAGAATTGATCAAAACATTGAGTGGCCAGGGCGTAATGGTAGTAAGCGGACTCGCGTATGGCATCGATACGATTGTTCACAAAGAATCATTGAAGGTTGAACTGCCTACATTGGGGGTGCTGGGACACGGACTGGATCAGATTTATCCTAAGGTGAATCGATCACTTGCAGTGGAAATGCTGCAAAACGGTGGACTCATTACCGAATTCATGAGCAAGACAAAACCCGACAAACAAAATTTTCCTTTGAGAAATAGGATAGTCTCAGGCATAGCTGATGCTGTCGTGGTAATGGAGAGTGGGGAGAAGGGAGGAAGTTTGATCACTGCAAACATGGCCAATGCCTACAACAAAGATGTTTTTGCTTATCCCGGACGATCGATTGATCCCCAGAGCCGGGGGTGTAATGAGCTGATCAAATCACAAAGAGCCATGCTCATCAATGATGGAACTGATTTTTTGTCTTTTATGAATTGGCAGAAAGAATCTTCGAGAAAGAAAGCCATTCAATCCTCTTTGTTTTATGATTTGACACAGGAGGAAAGTGTTCTCCTCAGTTTATTCAATGATGAAAAAACTTTGTCAATCGATCAGATACATACACTTTCAAATATGAAATCGAGCCAGGTCCCCCTGATACTGTTATCTCTAGAAATGAAAGGGCTGGTCAGGATCCTTCCAGGTAAAATATATGCTGCCAACTACAGCTGATGCTGATTTTTGTATTTTTTCATACCTTCGCATATGGCAACAAAAACTCCATCCCCCAAGTTTTTCGGTGAAGGTCTCACCTTCGATGATGTTTTGCTGGTTCCGGCATATTCTGATGTATTGCCCAGAGAAGTAGATACCAGATCTCATTTAACAAAAGACATAGTCCTCAATATTCCCATGCTTTCTGCCGCCATGGATACGGTTACTGAGGCAAACCTTGCCATTGCACTGGCAAGAGAGGGAGGAATCGGAATCTTGCACAAGAACATGTCGATTGATCAGCAGGTGGAACAAGTCAGAAAAGTGAAGAGAAGTGAAAGTGGAATGATCATAGATCCTGTTACGCTGCATGAAGACGCCATTATTGAAGATGCATTGAAATTGATGCGCGAGAACAGAATAGGCGGTATTCCCATTGTTGACAGAAGCAATAAGCTTGTTGGAATTCTGACAAATCGTGATTTGAGATTTGAGACCAACAGAAAAAAGAAAATAAAAGAGGTCATGACCAGTGAAAACCTGGTTACTGCACCAGAGGGTACCGATCTACACAAGGCTGAAAAAATTTTACAGAATTATAAAATCGAAAAACTGCCTGTCGTCAAAAAGAACGGCCAATTGATTGGATTGATTACATACCGTGATATTCTTCAATTGCAAAGTTTCCCCTATGCTGCAAAAGATGAATTCGGACGATTAAGAGTAGGTGCTGCTTTGGGAATCACCAAAGATCTGCTGGACAGAACAGCAGCATTGCAGCATATCGGTGTGGATGTGATTTGCCTGGATAGTGCGCATGGACATACAAAGGGCGTGATCGATTCTTTGAAGTTGATCAGAAAAAATTTCAAACAGATCAGAATCATTGCAGGCAATGTTGCAACAGCCACAGGTGCGAAAGCACTCGCAGAGGCAGGTGCAAGTGGTGTAAAAGTAGGTATCGGACCAGGATCCATTTGTACCACAAGAATCGTTGCCGGTGCAGGTGTACCTCAAATCACTGCTATCATGGAGGCATCATCCGCATTGAAAAAATTAAATGTACCCGTCATAGCCGACGGAGGAATCAGGTATACGGGTGATATGGTGAAAGCGATTGCAGCAGGTGCATCTACCGTTATGATGGGAAGTATTTTTGCTGGCGTGGAAGAAAGTCCTGGGGAAACAATCATCTATGAAGGAAGAAAATTCAAACAATACCGCGGAATGGGCTCCATTGGTGCTATGCAGCTTGGCAGCAGCGACAGGTATTTTCAAGATGTGGAAGATGGCATCAAAAAATTGGTACCCGAAGGAATCGAGGGTAGGGTGCCATTCAAAGGCAACTTGAACGAGGTGATTACGCAGTTTGTAGGTGGACTGAGAGCAGGAATGGGTTATTGTGGAGCAAAAAATATCAAAACACTCCAAGAGGCACAATTCATCCGCATCACCAATGCCGGAATCAAGGAAAGCCACGCGCACGATGTTGCCATTACAAAAGAAGCACCCAATTACAGCAGATAAATATTGAAGATGAAAAGACTGCTCATTGCATGTGTTGTCATTTTCTCTTTCTTGCCACCTTACGCCGCGAAGGCCCAGCAAGATAGCAGTGGACTGCAAATCAGTTTACTTACTTGTTCACCCGGGGCAGAGCTTTACTCAGTATTTGGGCACAATGCTTTGCGAATCATAGATTCAGCTGCGGGAACCGATATTGTATACAATTACGGAACATTTGATTTCAATGATCCTGACTTCTACACGAAGTTTGTCCGGGGCAAATTACTTTACTTCGTCAGCCAGGTAAGCTACAGTGATTTTCTATTTGAATACCAGTATTTCAAAAGAGGCGTCAAAGAACAAGTATTGCATCTGAGTCAGCAAGAAAAAAAGAAAATACAAACGGACCTTTTTCAGAATGTGCGCGAGGAAAACAGGTATTATAAGTATGATTTTTTGTTTGATAATTGTACAACAAGGTTGAGGGATATTATTTTTCAAAAGAATAAGTACGATTCATATCAAATTCCGGTCTTTACGCAACAGGGGCAAACATTCAGGGACCATCTGCATGTATACCTGGATCGTGCTCAGATGAGATGGACGGCGCTCGGCATTGATTTTTTATTGGGTTTTGGGGCAGATATTCCAATGACACAAATGCAATCGATGTTTCTGCCTGATTTCTTGAACAAAGGCGTTTCGCTGACAAGCACTGATATGGGGAGAATGGTGAGAATGGAGACAGAGGTTTTGGCAGATCTGCAGCCTGCTCCGCAAGCGCTTCCATTTTATCTTGATCCATTATTTGTAATAATTGTTTTTTGTGTTGTATTGTTGATTCCTTCCTTCTATTTTACTTCTTTTCAATTGTTGTCCGATCAGATAATATTCATCCTTTCTGGTATGCTGGGTTTGTTCTTGATGTTCATGTGGTTTGGAACCGATCATCAAAGCTTCTCACAAAATTTGAACCTGGTATGGGCATTCCCTCTCAACCTGTTTTTTGCTTTCAAGATCAGTAATTTGCAAGACTGGATGCGAAAGTTCTTCAAACTTTGGAGCATCGTACTTTTGGCTTTGATCGTATTTTCTCTCACAATCATTGGAATTATCAATGCTGCCTTGTATCCTTTGATGTTTTTAATTTCTTTCAGATATTGGATATTATCTAAAAAAGTCAACCAACATGCGTAAAAAAATAATGATCACTGGTGCAAGTTCCGGATTTGGTAAGGCCATGGCACATCGCTTTGCAAAGGAGGGATGGAGCATTGTCATTACCGGAAGGAGAAAGAAAATCTTGCTTGAATTGGCTGAAGAACTCACTGCTCAGTATGGCGCAGAGGTGCTTGTGAAAGTTTTTGATGTACAGCAGCGCAAAGAAGTTTTTGATGTACTTGCAAACGACGAAAAACTTGGGGATGTTGATGTGGTTGTAAACAACGCTGGACTCGCCCTTGGCCGAGATTATTTTGATGAAGCCAACTTAGATGATTGGGAAACAATGATCGATACAAACTTGAAGGGGTTGTTGTATGTGTCCAAGGCAATGCTCCCTTATTTGATCAAACGAGGCAAAGGCCATATTATCAATATTGGATCAACAGCTGGAAAAGAAGTATATGAAAAGGGAAATGTGTATTGTGCTACAAAAACATCAGTTGATGCGATCAGTCAGGCAATGCGAATCGACATGCTTCGTCACCAAATAAAAGTAACTGCCATTCACCCTGGTGCGGCTGAAACGGAATTTTCAATCGTACGATTCAAAGGTGATGCATCTATGGCAAAGACAGTTTATGAAGGGTACCAGCCATTGAAAGCTGAAGATGTTGCAGACACAGCTTTTTATTGTGCAAACTTGCCTGAACACGTTTGTATCAACAGTGTCGTTATGACGTGTACATCCCAGGCCAATTCATTTTATTTACTGCGCAAGTGATATTCTTACCTGAAGTCCTCCTCTGGTATTCACAGAAGGTGCTGAATTTGAAATATAAGGACTGACCCTTCTTTGGTCAAAATACAATTGAAGATTGATTCTGTTGTTCAATACATAATCAATGGTGGGACGAATGCTGATTACTTTTTGTCCGCCTGTTGCATAAGCATTGTCTTGATCTAGCCTTGAATTTGAATTGATATCATCCCGTATGCTGAAGTCCAATGCAAATGTGATATCACTGCCGGAGGACGATCCGGGTTGTGCCTGACTTTGTTCTTTGTTTCCAAAGTTTAGGTTGAAAGGTAAATTGACGCCTCTTTTCCTCCACCTCATTCCAAATGTGATCTCGGTTGAGTGTACTTCACTCAATTGAAAATCTGCCAAACTCAAACTCAATTGTCTGGATTTCTTATATTCAAATCTGCCTGACAGTTGGCTGGGTGTGCTGAAATCTATTCCAATCAATGGTGCAAACTGTTCAGATATCAAGAGGTTGGGAAAAAGAAAATAGGGTATGAAATTTCCAGTAATGGTATCTACGAATGATGGGAATCCATACAGCAGCGTATCTTGGAAAAGCAAAGCTGAATTGAAGCTGTTCATGCTCAATGTTGAATTATATGCATGGCTCAGTGTAAAGTTGCTCAGTATGTTTTCAATTCCAGGAATTTTACTCAATCCATTGTAGGTAATCCTCCAGTTGGGTTTGGGCATGTATCCTTTGAAAGGATTGGTCTTTACCGATCCGGTTTCTCCGGTATTCAGCAGGGAAATATTTTTTGGATCCTGTTTTGTGTATGCCGCAATAAAAGATGGAACAAGTACATCTTGGGCATACCTGCCATAACCTTTGTAATAGCCATCAGAACCCTGTGTTTTGCTGTACGGATTGCTTTCACCCAAACGCTTGGATAAAACTGCTCTGTTCTCTTCAAATGTTTTGAACGTTCCACTAATAGCGTTGGGATCAAATTTCCCAAAAAGTGTCTGAAACGAGATATAGCTGATGCTGAAGCCCCCGCCGGCATATGGATTGAGTGCGGAGAATTGTCCGGTATTGGCAGTGTCTTTGAAAAGGGTTGAGTAATTTTTATTGAGGGTCCTGTCAATATTTACATCAATCAGAAAATCTTTGAATGGCTCAACTTGTGCAGTCATGTTGAATTTCTGATCGTAGTTCTGCAAAAACAAATTATTGAGCATCGGATCGCTGGTGATCAAACCCTTTTTGGCAACAGATTGAAGCCATGCTTGATTCGGTTGTTTTCCTGCAATGAAGTCTATTCCAGGTGAAAGGCTTTTCCAGTTTTGTCCCAATGCCCTTGTGCTGTCTGTATATCCTGGCAGGAAGGTGGTCCCCCCTTCGTTGTAAGAAGCTCCCACTCTTTTGAGTGCAGTAATGATGCGCAGGATTGTTTTTTCTGCACCTGACAGTGCAATGTCTTTTTTCTCTTTTACCTCTTTTTCTTTCTTTTCTTTCTTTTCTTTCTCCTCAATGATATTTCCATCTTTGTCCTTCTTTTCTTTTTTCATTTTAACTGAAGCTGCCTTGGGTTGTTTAGGAGCAGGTGCAGCACCACTTCCATCAATGGCTCGCAAGAATCTTACTTTGTTGTAGAGTTGTGTGAAGTTCAATTCTGCTGTAGCACCAGCCTGGTTGCTGTTTTGTAATGTATTTCCCAGGCTCACGGCAAGTCTGGAGGCACCAACCCAATTATAGGTTGTACGGTATGCTAGGTTCAGACTTGTCCAGTCAAGCAATGGAAAACTGTTGAGTGGTACATTATAAGTGAGATCTGCATTGTGGCTGTAAAGCGTATTCCTTCCTCCTTTGAGAAAATTTCTGAGCAATGAATCTTGTTTTGCTTTTGTATCAATTCTTCCGAAAGGTTCATCTACCCGCGAATTATTGGTTGCCCTGAAATCAAAGTTGAGTGATTTCGTCAGGTCCCATCTCAAATTATAATTCCTGTCAACGATAAAGTATTTATCATAGGTTTCTGGAATTTTAAATTTCCCTCCACCAACATTGCGCGGACGAATGGCGCCAAACTGCCTTCTCGTATCCAACCTGAATCCAATGAGAGAAGGCATCAGATTGAAGTTTACATTTTTAATGAAGTCGACCCATTTGCTTTGGATAGGAATGAGTTTTTTCAAAGGCTCAATGTATTTAGCCTGTCTATTGAAGTTATATCCAATGCCACCCTGTGTTTTAGCAATTTCGTTGTTCTCTGTCAGTGGATTGTGTTGCCTGGTTTGAGTGAGGGAATAACTGAAATCAAAATTGGAAAGACTCCAAAGCCTGATTTTTTTATCCTGTCTTTGTGCAAAACGGACATTCGTGAAGTTGATGGTTTTGATTCCAGTATAGTCAACCGCATCGCCATTGATAGAGTCTCTTTTGTCTCTGTAGAGGGATAATTTATCTCTCAATAAAATATCACGGTCATATGGATCAAACTGAGGCGAGCTCATTGTCTCAGAGAGATTGAGGAAGAAAGGTATTTCCAGGCCAATTTGTTTGGGAAGCAGTTTTCCCAATTGGAGATTTGCTGACAGATCATACTGTTTGAGATCGTTTCTGTAACGTTCATTTACACGTTGTTCAAGCTGACCGAAACCTACCGTATGCATGTTTGCTGAAACGGAAACCGTTCCCAGGTCTGCTAGCTGTATATTCATTTGCCCCACTGCCGCCCAGGCACTGTTTTCATTGATGCCAGAAAGCCTGAGCTCGTTGATCCATACTTCCGCATTGATCCGCCTTCCGCCGGATGCATTTTTCGGGTTTTCAACCCCTGCCAGAATGCCCCGTATCTCTGCAAGATTGGGATTTCCATACACAGAAAATATTTTTCCGTTTACGCTCTTTCTATAAATAGCGGTGGGATTGTTTGTTTTGAGATTGCGTTCGTTTTTAAGATCAATCAGCGTTTGCAGATCAAAGCTCAATTCATTCTCAATGGGCCAAATAACATTTTCATCCGAGCTTCCAAAAGGAGTTGTTTTCAGCGGGTACTTGATTTCATAATAATGGTTGATGTAATCTGTTCCCAATCTTACAACGGCATACAATTCTCCATCATTGATTCTTGCATATTGCTTCAGGCTCTCGGCATGATAAAACATAGAGAGCGTTTTATATTGTCTTAAATCGTGGTTGAATCCTTTGAAAACAGCTCTTCCTCTTCCTTCTTCCAAATTTAATACCGTCATGCTCAGGGCCTGTTCATTTTGTAAAATATTGATTCCACCATTGCTCAGTGTTTGCACTCTTTCAATTCCAGGTGGAGTGCGGTAGGGAATAGGATCTCTTTTGTCGTTTTCTTCAATGTTTACTGCTGTGACGTTGAAAAATGTATTTTCATTTGATTTACTCAATGGAATATAAGTGCCTGATGTGTCTAATTCATAGGCAAAACTTCTCCAGTTGTTTCTGACCAGCTCAAGTTTTGCAAATCGCATCACTACTGAATCTTCAAAGTCAGTCAGGAACATCCTGATGAAACGAATGGATTTAAAATCTGGTATTTCACCAACCTTGCTGTTATATGCATTGATGGGCACCCTGAACTGATACCAAATCTGATCCTGTTTTGATCCGTCTGAAAGTGTGACGTTGACAACTTTTTTGTCGGCAATAAAATTCCTGCCAACCTGCATAAGTGGATCTCCAGAGGGTTTGAAATCTATTCTATATTGAAAATATTCTTCCGCCTCATTCAAAGTATTGTCCCTGTTCAGGTCCTCTCCATCTGGATACAATGTAAAGGCAGAGGCGAATGCATCTCCTGCTCTGGCTACGGGTGAATTACCTTGTGGATTGTTGAAATTTTTATATCGCTTTAAAATGCCTGCATTCTCCTGGTCAAAGCTTGCATCCCTATAATATTTGAAATTATCAGAGGAGGGATCTGCATTGGCTTGTTTGTAGGCATCTGATCCAACGCCAAGTCTGGATGCCAAATCATTTAAATAATCTTTTCTTTTTGCAATTTCAGCAGAATCACTCAGTCCATCAAGACCCACATCTTGAAAAGCACGATCATTGGGTTCATTGCTGAAGCCTGTTGTGATCTGAGTAGGATTCAGCGGCACCCTTCCCCAATTGGATGTTGCAACGCTGGATGGAATAGTAGGGGTAGGTAATCCGTTTTCATAAAATCTTCTGGAGTCCTTGAGAATGTCTTCTGAAATATTTCCAAGGTTGATGTACATCGATCCACCTGCCTTGTTGGTGTTTTTGATAAAAGGATCCAATACCCAAAAATCTATGAACTCAATATTTGCGGTTTCAAAATCTGTTTGATCAATGCCCCGCATGATGCCCCCCCAACGCTGTTTCGGATTTCTCAGTGCACCAGTGCTTTCAATATTTGTTGCGTCGTAGTTATAAGGACCTCTTTCTTTGGGATAGTATGCCAGGTCAAATGTTACAAGCTGACTTTGACCGAAGTCAGGTGTTCTTCTTGGAAAGATTTCCTGTTGACCAACACTTCTCACCCTTGGATCTGAAAGTTGTTCAACATCATTTCGAAGTGGATTGCTCAAATTTCTTTTTTCCTGTAAAATCGGTTCAATGTTATACCAGGCAAGTTTTGCTCTGTTCTTTCCGTAATCAATGTTGTCAAACGAAGTGGCTTCCGGAAACATGGTATTGCCAAAGCGGTCTTTCGCACCTGCGGGTGTAGAGGCCAAAGTCCATCCAATGATGGGGAATCTCAAATCAATACTTGATTTTGTTCCTTCGAAATCATCCAAATAAACCAATCCTTTTCCACCTTTCCCAATTTGAGGTGCGTGTCCAGGTTTCAATTGTGCAACCTCAGCAGAAGCACTGATGCTGGAGGAACCAGATGCTTCGTAGAAAGGCAACTTACTCAGCCACTTGCTCAATCTTGGGACCTCACTGTTGTATGACATATCGAGTCCAGCCATGCTGTTTCTGATGGGATCAGAACCATATTCCATTTTTGTGAAAAAAGGACGTTCTCCCAATCTGACCATATTGCCACCAATTGAAAATTTATCACTGAAAAGATAGTCCCATCGTATACCTGTATAAGTTCTTTGTTGAACCCCAAAAGTTGCATTGTTTTCAAACTGCACATTTACCGGTACACCGGATTGTTTGATGGAGCTGTTGATTACACGCAGCGTTCCTGAGAGGTAATCAATGGTATAGTCCACATTCTCAATTAATTTTTGTCCACCTGCTGTTACTGTTACAGAAGCTTGCGGAATATTGAAAGCGTTCAAGGAAATTTCACCTGAAGAGCCACCGGATGATTTTGAACTTCCCTTCATGATAAACCTATTCAGGTTTGCATAGGTTTGCGCAATGGCTTTGATTGTGTCGTAGAGGGGGTAAAACAAATATTTTTCGCGCAGCGCAGGATCTGCAAATGCAAAATCAAGGTCATGTCCAAACGGCTCCAAGACCGGAAACATCACACGACTTTGATAAGAGTTTACAGTAAATCCTTCTACATAATCAAACACACCATCCGGTTGGGGATCATTCTGGTTGTTCAGTCTGTCAAGGTTCAACAATGTGATCAAAGGAACACCAGCCTGTTCTCCCTCTGTGATGTATCTTTTCTCCCCTCCGCCTGGCTCTTGGTACAATACATTGAATTGAAAATCCTGTCGTTCCAATTGACCCGCACCTACTGCGTATACATTCTTCATCATCAAATCCCAAATGGGCAAGGATGTTCTTTGTGAAGTCGCTTTCAATAATTTTAGGAAAAGTATTTTTGAAACACCACTTGTAGAATCAACCGGCACATCCTGCGCAAACTCACCCACCTGGAAGACTTTTCCGTTGACGGTATACTGGAATGCAACACCCAACACTTCATCCGGTTGAAGGGTTACGTTCAGTGAGATGAATCCAAGCTGTCTGTTGAAATAATATTGTGATGAATCCAATTTTCTTGCGAAGGTTTTTTCAAAGTCCCTTATTGGTTGCAATCCGATTGAATTCATGTAATTGACCACCTGTGCTGGATTGCGGCTGTTGGGACTGCTGATGATTTTGCTGTACAGGTCGTTGGATTGGTTGGAAGGGTAGGTGGCACCCGGACGTGGATTGATAATTGGTGGTTGTTGATAAGGTTTGTCTTCACCGAGATCCATCAGTCCCACTACATCCCTCGCATTGGTCGTAGCACCAAATCGGTTGGTTACCCAAACTTCCAATCGCAGGAGTTGTACTTGTGAGTTGACGATGGGTAAGTTTTTCATTCCCTTGTTGAAATCTCTTCTGAAGTGTTGTGCCAGCAGAAAATGTCTGTTTTCTTCGTATTCATCTGCCTTGATTTCAAATGGCATGGATGAAGAGCCGCCCTTGAATGCAGTTGATTGTCTTTGTGAACGCTGACTGGCAAATACCGTGGTAAGCCATAGTTTACCAAATTGCATTTGAGTTTTGATGCCAAACAATTGTTGGGCACCTGGTATCAAGGTCCCTTTGGTAGCAAAAGAAGTATTGCCCACTTCAATTTTTTTGAAGACATCTTCGGCGCCACCTGCATAATCGAGTTTTAGCCTGTTTTCAAAATCAAATGTTGAGAGTGTATTGTAGCTGATCGGGAATTTCATTTTGTCGCCGATGTTTCCTAATACATTCAAATTAGCAGCCATGTCGAAATCTAATCCACCATTTCTTCTTGCTCTTTCAGGCAATGTCGGATTTTTGATGTTTTGTCCCTGGTAGCCTGTTGTGATGTTGACCTCTCCCTGTGGACGAATATCAACCACGCCTGTTCCAAAAAGACGATTGAACAATTCCTCGCCCATGCTCAATCGGGGTTTAACCAGTTTTCTGTTCAGCAGACTGATGGTATTGGATCTTTTCTGAAAGTAATCTCTCTCAGCCTTTCTGGATTGGATACGCATGTATTCTTCAAAAGTCAGAGACGTCGGTTTTCGGAAATACCTGGATCCAATTTTTTCGATGATATAATATTCTTTTGTTTTGTAGTCATATACCAGTGAATCTTTCAGGTTAACAGGATCTTTGAGGTCGAATGGATTTTTTTTTGAAAGAGAAATTTTATCACTTCTTCTGTCCTGCAATGGATACATCAATGAATCGTTGAAAGGAAGTGTATCTCGGGTTCTTTCTTGACCCAATGGCAAGACAATAGGATGCGCATGCACAATTGTTGCACACATCAGTAGAACCACAAGGGATGTTATCTTGTAAGATAACTTTTTCAATATTTCCTTCTGCTTTGGTGGGGTAGAGTTCTAATCAAATAAATTGAAGTGATTTTTTGATGAGTGATTCAAGTGTATCTTCAGAGGAATGGAGTGATGATTTTTTGATCGCGGATTCTGCACTAGCTCTTGGAATGCCCAATGCAATCAGCGCCTGCAATGCTTCATCTTCTATACCACGATGGGCGAAACCCGATGTTGAAGTTGCCAATCCGTTTTTTACCAGTTTATCTCTTAGTTCCAGTATGATGCGTTCGGCAGATTTTCTGCCAATGCCTTTGATTTTTTCCAGAGCACCCGTATTGCCGGAGGCTATGGCATTGCTCAACTCTTGGGGCTGCATAGCAGAAAGCATCATTCTTGCAGTTGAGGCACCAACACCGTTTACATTGATCAACTGTTGAAATAAATTCTTTTCTGTAATATCTGCAAATCCAAAAAGGGTGTGACTGTCCTCTTTGATTTGAAGAACAGTGAGCAAAGTGCCTCTATCGAGGTCCTGGATTTTAGCAAATGTATTCAAGCTGATTTGTGCCTCATAGCCAACCCCATTCACATCCATGTGAACATACGAAGGGGTCTTCAAAATGTAGCTACCTGTCAAACTGGCAATCATGAGGTTTTATTATACTTAACGAAGATAAGAACACCCGTCAAAATAGTTACATTTGTGGTCCAATTGAATCATATGCAAAAAATCACTGCTGCGATCACTTCTGTAGGTGGTTATGTTCCAGAGGACCTGCTTACCAATGAAGATCTGGAAAAAATGGTGGATACCAACGATGAATGGATCAGAACCCGCACAGGAATTGTTGAAAGGCATATTCTAAGAGGAGAGGGCAAGGCAACATCAGACCTGGTGGCACCTGCTGTAAAAGACCTCTGTGCAAAACGTGGCATTGATCCCAATGAAATCGATTGTCTGATTGTTGCGACGGTTACCCCTGATATGTTTTTCCCCAACACGGCCAATATCAGCTGCGACAAACTGGGCATCAAAAATGCATGGGGCTTTGACATACTTGCAGCATGTTCTGGATTTCTGTACGCTCTTACCACAGGTGCTTCTCTGATTGAAAGTGGGCGATACAAGAAAGTGGTGGTGGTTGGAGCCGATAAAATGAGTTCCATTGTGGACTACACCGATCGCACAACCTGCATCCTTTTTGGAGATGGAGCCGGTGCTGTGTTGTTGGAGCCTAACACAGAGGGCTACGGTGTGCTTGACAGTATTTTAAAAAGTGATGGCAGCGGAGGAAAGTATTTGCATATGAAGGGAGGCGGTTCGCTCAATCCACCCAGTGCAGAAACCATTGCGAGAAAAGAGCATTTTATTTATCAGGACGGACAACCTGTTTTCAAATTTGCCGTGACTGGCATGGCAGATGTCAGTTATGAATTGATGGAGCGAAATCATCTCAAATCAGATGACATCGCCTGGCTTGTACCGCACCAGGCAAACAAGCGTATTATCGATGCAACAGCAAGGCGCATGGGACTCTCAGATGACAAAGTCATGTTGAATATTAAGCGATATGGGAATACAACGGCTGCTACGATTCCACTGTGCTTATGGGATTTCCAATCAAAATTGAAGAAAGGGGATAACATCGTACTCGCTGCTTTTGGCGGTGGATTCACCTGGGGTGCAACATGGGTCAAATGGTTTATCAATTAAATGGTATGTCAGGCAATAACAAAGTATTCAAGGGATTCAGTTCATTGGCCATTCATGCCGGTCAGCATCCTGATCCCATGTATGCCCACCTTACACCCATCTATGCTTCTTCAACATATGTATATGATGAAGCCGAGCAGGGAAGCAGGCGATTCTCCGGACAAGAAAAGGGATATATCTATTCTAGATGGGGAAACCCAACGATGAATGAAGCAGAAGAAAAAATTGCTGCGATGGAAACCTTCGGATTGCAGAAAAATGGCAGTCCACTTGAAGCAAAAGCAATCCTTCATGCCTCTGGCATGGCAGCCATCAGCTCACTTTTATTGGCAACTTTAAAAAGGGGAGATAAAATTCTCACACATTATTCGCTTTACAGCGGCACACAGGATTACATGAAATCTTTGTTGGAGCCACTTGAATTATCATCCATCATAGTAGACTTGCGTGATCTTGCACTCGCTGAAAAATGTTTGAAAGAGGACAGCACTATCAAGTTGATCTACCTTGAAACACCCGCCAATCCAACACTTCAGTGTGTTGACCTGCATGCCCTGGCTGAACTTGCTAAGCAATATGGTAAAATAACAGCTTGCGACAATACATTCGCAACTCCATTTCTTCAACAACCATTCAAACATGGCATCGATTTTGTGGTGCACAGCACTACAAAATTTTTAAATGGACATGGAACAGCCATTGGTGGTGTGTTGGTGGGAACAGATATCGAATTCATGCAAACGCGTGCAACCAAAACACATCGTTTGTTAGGCGGAAACAGCAATGCATTCGAAGCGTTTTTATTGATCAATGGAATGAAAACATTGGAACTGCGAATGGAAAGACATTGTGAGAATGCCATGCGTGTTGCCCATTTTCTTGCAGCGCATCCTGCTGTACACCAAGTGAATTATAACGGACTCTCCTCTCATCCCGATTTTATTGTTTCACAAAAACAGATGAATCATCCAGGCGCGATGATGAGTTTTGAACTGAAAGGAGGATACGAAGCAGGTGTTCAATTCATGAATAAATTACAGATGTGTACCAGGACGGTCTCATTGGGTACTTGCGATACATTGCTTTCACATCCTGCCTCCATGTCACACTCCAGTATTCCCAAGGAAAACAGACAGCAGTATGGAATCACCGACGGATTGATCCGTTTGAGTGTGGGCATCGAAAACGGTGATGATATTTTGAACGATTTTGAACAGGCTCTGCAATGATCTCAAGGAAAGCTGAAAAAAGAGATATCTCTGCCATGCTGAAACTTATTCAGGAATTGGCAGATTATGAAAAAGCGCCCCATGAGGTAACGGTAGATCCTGCTCATTTTGAGGCATCCGGATTCGGTCCTCTCCCAGTGTGGTGGGCCTTTGTTGTGGAAGATGAAAAACAAGAAGGATGGCCAGTGGTGGGTTTTGCGCTGTATTATATCCGCTACAGTACCTGGAAAGGTCAGGTGATGTACCTGGAAGACATCATCGTTACTGCTGAATACAGGGGCAAGGGGATAGGTAAAATGTTGATGGACAAACTGATAGAAGAAGCCAGGGAAAAGGGTTTTAAACGTATTACCTGGCAAGTTTTGGAATGGAATGAGTCTGCAATCCGCTTTTACAAAAAATACAACGCAGCATTCGACCCAGAGTGGGTAAATGTTACACTTGATCTGGACTGATTTCCAAGGTATTTGCTTAACTTCGCGCTCAAATTTTAAGCCCCATGGCAGGTCAATTAAAGGAAGTCAGAAACAGGATCAAGTCGGTACAATCAACTCAACAAATCACCAAGGCAATGAAGATGGTGAGCGCTGCCAAATTACGCCGTGCACAGGATTCCATCATTCAGATGCGTCCCTATGCCAAAAAGCTACAGGAAATGTTGAGCAATATTGTCAGCAACGTTGATACCAGTGCGAATATTTCACTGGCAGAGCAAAGGCCTGTAAAAAAAGTTTTGCTGATTGTGATTACAAGTGACCGTGGACTCTGTGGAGCATACAACGCCAATATTCAAAAAACGGCGATTGCAACCATCCAGCGACGTTACAGCAATGTGCATGCCAACGGCGATCTTACCATTTGGTCTATCGGCAAAAAGGGTGCTGAATTTTTTATAAAAAGAGGTTACAATGTCGATGCAAGGTTCAGGGATATTTTTCTTCACCTTTCCTTTGATGGCGTTCAGGCCTGTGCACAAGCTGCAGTAAAAGCTTTTGCAGAGAAAGAATTTGATGCTGTTGAAATTGTGTACAGTGAGTTCAAGAATGCCGCAACGCAGCGATTTGTTTCAGAACCATTTCTTCCCATACCCAAACAAGAAAAAACTGCAGGCTCCTCAACACAAAAAGCTGATTTTATTTTTGAACCTTCTCAAGAAGTTCTGATAGCTGAGTTGATGCCCAAGATTTTAAATACCCAGTTGTATAAAGCGGTATTGGATGGTAACGCATCAGAGCATGGTGCAAGGATGACGGCAATGGACAAGGCATCTGAAAATGCAAACGAATTGCTCAAGACCTTGAAGATTTCTTACAACAGAGCAAGGCAAGCCGCCATCACTACCGAGCTCACTGAAATTGTGAGCGGAGCAGCAGCATTGCAAGGGTAAGATCTCGTGATATTCCCTTACATTTACCACCCCTAAAAGGGTAAAAAAAGACATCAAAATCAATGGAAATAGCCAATTTAATCAATCATGTCGAAGCGCTGATTTTCGCCAGTGAAAAACCACTCACAGCAGTTGAAATTGTTGAACTTGTCAACAATGCATTCGGTTTCATGGATGATAAAGTGACAATGGATCAGGTGGAGACCAGCATCAATGGCATCAATGAAAAATATCAATCTGAATTCTATCCATTTGAATTGAGGCAAAGCGGTGGCGGTTGGCAGTTTCTTACCAAAAAAGAGTTCCATTCCACCATTGCTCAATTGAATGGAGATAAATTTCTAAAACGTTTGTCGACAGCGGCATTGGAGACACTCGCCATCATTGCTTACAAACAACCCATCACCAAATCTGAGATTGAAGCCATTCGTGGTGTCAATTGTGATTACTCCATTCAGAAGCTACTGGAAAAAGAATTGATTATTATTTCCGGAAGGAGTGAGCAAATGGTTGGGAAGCCACTTATTTATGCGACTTCCCGTCATTTCATGGACTACTTCGGAATCAATACATCTGATGAATTGCCAAAAATTAGTGAGGTCCTTGCCGAACAGATTGTCTTGCCAACATTGGTAAATGCTGAACATTTTGAGATGGAGGGTGAGATCGAAAGGCAAGAGACACAGGACAACAGAGATGCTCAAGGCGAAAACATCGAAGGAGCATAGTTCTAAATTTATATCATCACATGGCTCCTACACTTTCAAATGACATTCTACTCAAGGCAGCTGAAGCGTACGCAACACCACTTTATGTATATGATGAGGAGCGTATTCGGTTTCAATATGCCAAGCTGGTACAGGCATTTCAACAATCAGATGTCAGGATTTTTTATGCATGCAAAGCATTGAGCAATATCAATATTTTGCGCATTTTTCAGGAAATGGGTGCAGGAATAGACTGTGTGAGTTTGAACGAGGTGCAGTTTGCTCTCAGAGCAGGATTCGAGCCGGGTAAAATAATATTTACACCCAACAGTGTTTCATTCGAAGATTACAAAGAAGCAGTCGGCCTAGGGGTCAATATAAATATCGACAACCTTGAGATTCTTCAACAATTCGGAGCTGCCTACGGCAGTGCCTATCCGGTTGTCGTTCGCATCAATCCGCATATCTTGGCGGGAGGAAATATCAAAATATCTACCGGACACATCGATTCTAAATTTGGTATTTCAATTGATCAAGTCACAGAGATCATTGCTATAAAAAAACAAACCGGATTGACAATCAAAGGTTTGCATCTTCATACTGGAAGTGAGATCAAGGAAGTAGAGGTGTTCATCAATGGACTCAACCTTTTGCTTGAATTGAGTGAGCATTTTGATGAATTGACTGTTATTGATTTGGGAGGTGGATTCAAAGTGCCCTACAAACCTGATGAAAAGGGTGCAAATATTGAGCAGTTGGGTGAAAAACTTTTTGAAAGACTTTATCAATTTCAACAGACAAACAATAGACAATTTCAAATATGGTTTGAACCGGGAAAATTTCTTGTCAGTGAGGCAGGTTATTTTTTAACAAAAGCGAATATCATCAAAGAAAATCCCACGCGAAACTTTGTTGGTGTTGACAGTGGCTTCAATCACCTCATCCGTCCAATGTTTTATGATGCCTACCATATCATCGAAAATATCAGCAATGAAAATGGTCGCTTGAAAACATACAATGTGGTAGGAAATATTTGCGAGACCGATACGTTTGCATGGGACAGGTCGCTTCCTGAAGTCCATCCCGGTGATGTGCTCATGTTTAAAAATGCTGGTGCATACGGATTTGAAATGAGCAGTCGCTTCAACTCAAGGGCAAGACCCGCTGAAGTCCTTGTCAGCAAGGGTGAAATCAGGCTCATCCGCAAAAGAGAGACACTGGATGATTTGATCCAGGGACAAATACTCTGATTATTTTTTGTTTTTCTTTCTCAGTTTTGAAAACCTTCCATCAAAACTGCATCTCACTGATCGGTGATTTCCGCATGCTTCCAATTCTTTTACCTGTAATCCGCTGCTGCTGAATGTAAATTCAAGCACACAATGATCGTCTGCCTTGTTGTATTGATAAACTTTTGGCTTTACCTGTGTGATATCTCCTCTCAGGCTTCCTGTACAGGATTTCCCGTTTTTATCTACATTGATGAAAAACAAGAGCTTCCCGTTTTTGCCTCCATCTCTAATAGCAATAAAATTTTTCTTATCCTGCGCATAATTACCACTCAATGGTTGCGTTATTGGAAGTGTGTCAATGGGATTGTATACTTCTTTCTCTATGACAGGTTCGTTGCTCTCCGTTAGAATCAAAGTAAATACTCCTTCAGTATTGTAAACATAAACACTCTTGTTGTAATAGGCCTTGCCATTTCCGATACTGCTATTTTTCAGTTTGGTAATGGTAAGCCTTCTGTCCAGACTTCCGTCGTATGAAACAGTGGGGTTGAAACTTTTTTCACTCAGCAGCATGCCAGTTTTGAAAACATCTTCTTTGTCAAAACAAAGTACGTAAGCGCATCTTTTTTCTTTTTTTTGTGCGGTCAAGAACAAATAAATTTCACCTGTCTCTTCAGCTGCATATCTTCCTTTACGGAAAAATTTTACATCTTTTGTTTTTCCCAATTCATTTTTAAAAACACTGTCAGGTATGAATTTTGAAACGACAGATGCTTTGATGAAATTGCTGTCGAATTCTTTTTTTTCGAAATAATCCTGTTTGAATTGAACGGGCAATTCTACAGTCTTGAAGGCTTTGATGAAATCCCCCGCAACGATTTCTTCATCCACATTGATGTCTTTTTCTTGCTGGTTACAGGAGATCATGGAGGTGAGCAGCGCCAGAAAGATGAAATAATTTCTCATACTGGAGTATTGTTCAAATGTAGTTTTTTTATGCAGAAGGGGAGTAATAAGTGCAGCTGGACAAGTTTTCAACATAATGTGTAAAAAATACATATTAATTTCATGCATTCCCTTTTTGAGACTATCTTGCGGACTCATAAAAAGCGGATCATGTCCAACTTCAGGAACTATTCTTTGCCTTACTCGATTGACTCCAGATTTTCCAAAAAAGTTGCTTATTTCTCCATGGAATTTGCCATACACCAACCACTTAAAATATACAGTGGCGGTCTCGGTTTTTTATCTGGTTCACACCTGAGAAGTGCGTATGAATTGCGTCAAAATTTAATTGGCGTTGGAATTTTGTGGAAGTACGGATATTATGATCAAGCAAGAAATCAGGATCAAACCTTACAGGTACAGTGGAACGAGAAAATTTATAATTTCTTTGAAGATACTGGCATCAAGTTTCAAGTTAAGATCCATAATGCTCCAGTTTGGGTAAAAGCTTTCTATCTGAATCCTGAAACGTTCAAGTCAGCTCCTTTGTTTTTGTTGAGTACTGACCTGCCAGAAAATGATTATGTTTCTCAGACCATCACACACCGTTTGTACGATGCCAATGTTGCGACAAAAGTTGCACAATTTATTCTGCTAGGAGTAGGTGGCGCAAAATTGATTGATGAATTGGGTTACAAGCCCGACGTGTATCACCTGAACGAAGCACATGCCATTTCTTCTGCATTTTATTTGTTGAACAAAAATGGTGGTGATCTTGATGCACTCAAACGTCAGTTGGTTTTTACCACACATACACCTGAGGAAGCAGGAAATGAAAAACATGATATTTATCTATGCGAAAAAATGTCTTATTTCTGTGGCATGCCGTTGGCCAAAGTAAGAGAGTTAACGGGAACGGAAGATGATCAGTTTAATCATTCCCTTGCCGCATTGAGATTTGCACGATTGTCCAATGCTGTTTCTGAATTGCACGGACATGTTAGTAGAAAAATGTGGGGTAAACACGATGGCGTTTGTCCGATCATCCACATCACCAATTCCCAGAATTGGAGATATTGGGCAGACAAGCAATTGTACTTTGCCATGGATGAACAGAACGATGAAAAGTTTATCGATCGTAAAAGATATCTCAAAAAAAGAGCATTTGATTTGGTGGCTGATCAAACAGGCAAGTTGCTTGATCAGGATGTTTTTACCATTGTTTGGGCAAGAAGATTTGCGGGATATAAACGTGCCGATTTGCTGACACGCGACAGAGAACGATTTGATGCCATGCTGGCCAATGCAAAATATCCAGTTCAAATCATTTGGGCTGGAAAGCCCTATCCAGTTGATTATCCGGCCATCACTGAGTTCAATCACCTGGTTCATCTCAGCAAGAGTCATCAAAACATGGCAGTTTGCACTGGATACGAACTGGGACTGAGCAAGCGTCTCAAACAGGCAGCAGATATATGGTTGAACAATCCTCGGGTGCCTAGAGAAGCATCCGGAACGAGCGGCATGACAGCAGCCATGAATGGAGCTGTGAATTTCTCCACAAATGATGGATGGATTGTCGAGTTTGTCAATCATGGAAACAATGGATTTGTTGTTCCACCCAAAGATTATGAGAATATGCATGTGCATGACCAGGATGAATATGACCAGGATGAATTGTACAGAATATTGCAGGAGGAAATTCTTCCTTTGTATTACGATGCGCCACATACCTGGCGACAAATTGTACAAAATGGAATGAAAGATGTCCGATTCAGGTTCGATTCCAACCGCATGGCAACAGAATATTACGACCTGCTTTACAACGGATAGTTCTTTAGTATCTTTGCAGTATGATTCTTCCAGTTGTGGCATATGGGCATCCTGTATTGAGACAGGTTTGTGAGGACATATCATCTGATTATCCCAACCTTGACATATTGATCGCTGACATGTGGGAGACCATGTATCATTCCCATGGCATGGGAATCGCAGCTCCACAAATCAACAAGGCCATCAGGTTATTTGTAATCGATACTGAACAGGTATACAACAACAGTGATGAGGAGGAGCGAGCACAATTTGAAGGTGAACAAGGCATGAAAAAAGTATTTATCAATGCACATATCACGGAGAGAACGGGGAAAGAATGGACATGTGACGAAGGTTGTCTGAGCCTGCCGGGTTTTAGAGAAGAAGTTACAAGGGAAAATATCATTACCATTTCTTACTGTGACGAGCATTTTGTTCAAAAAATTGAAACCTTCCGTGGACTCAATGCGCGGGTGATACAGCATGAGTATGACCATATCGAAGGAAAATTATTCATCGATCATATTTCTTTGATCAAAAGAAAATTACTCAAGAAAAAGCTGGATGACATCAGCACAGGAAGGGTAAAGTCTGGTTATAAAATGTTGTTTGCCAAATAATCCTGCAACATCATGGTTGCGGCAATGACATCTATGTTTGATTTTTCTCTGCGGTCCTTTTTTTTCATTCCCATTTCTACCATTGCTCTGGATGCCATCTTGGAAGTATATCTTTCATCTACCGGAATGATGGGAATAGCGGGGAACATATTTTTCAGTCTTCTGATGCAATGTTGAACCGAAGCGGTTGCGTCTGTTGGCGATCCATCCAGGTTGGTTGGATTTCCAATGATGATTTTTTCGATAGTTTCTTTACCTGCATAGTCTTTTAAAAATTCAAAGAGTTTTTCAGTTTCAACTGTAAGCAATCCATTGGCAATGATTTTCAATGGATCAGTTGCTGCGATGCCTGTCCGTTTCTTTCCATAGTCCAATGCGATGATTCTTCCCATTTATCCAAAATAAATTAAATCCGTGATGCTGAAAAGGGCGAAAATAATACTGGCAATGCCATTGGATGTCATAAAGGCTATATCCACTTTGCTCAAATCATTTTCTCTTACAATGCTCTGTTGGTAGAAAAGCAGTGCAGTATAGATGATGAGTCCGAAGTAGTATATCCAATGCATGCCATTCATGTATCCAAATCCTATCAAAAGCAATGCGGTGATGAAATGTAAAATTCTGGAAAGCAACAATGCATTTTTTCTTCCCATATAACTTGGAATGGAGTGTAATCCCTGCGAAATATCAAATGCATCATCTTGCAGTGCATAAATGATATCAAATCCGCTGACCCATCCAATGACAGCAGCAGACAATAAAATGATGGGAAGGTTCACTTGTTCAGTTACCGCAATCAATGCGCCTACAGGTGCCAGGGAGAGTCCCAGTCCCAGTATCAAATGACAGAGTGGTGTAAAGCGTTTGGTATAGCTATAACCTAATATGACAATCAATGCGACAGGAGATAACCAAAAACAAGTTGGATTGATCATCCATGCACTCCCCATAAACAGCAGGGAGTTGATGATTGTAAATCGCAGGGCGCTCGTGGGACTGATGATCCCTCTTGGAATTTCACGAATGGCTGTCCTCGGGTTTTTTGCGTCAAATGTCCTGTCTAAATAGCGATTGAATGCCATGGCCGCACTTCGTGCAAAAATCATACACAGCAGGATGTGAAAAAAAACCATCCATTCTTCAATGAAATAGTCCTTTACTTTCTGCCATCCATTTAAAGTGATCTCATTTTGCTGCTCGAACAGGAGTCCTACAAAAAATCCTACCAAAGCAAAAGGCATCGCGAAAATTGTATGTGAGAATTTTATCAGTGATAAATAATGTAATAATCGTTTCATGTCAACTTTCTCATTTGTTTATATAGCTCCCACAGCACAATTCCGGCTGAAACACTGATATTGAAAGAATGTTTGCTGCCAAATTGCGGAATCTCAATACAGCCGTCACAGATACCTATGGTCTTTTCTTCTACTCCAGTGGCCTCGTTTCCAAAGATCAATGCAATCGGTTGATGGGAATGGATCTCTAATTGTTCAAGAGAGATACTTCCATGTACCTGTTCAACTGCAAAGACTTTGTAGCCTTGATCTTTTAATTGATGGATGCAGTCATGGATGTTTTCAATTCCTGTCCAGGCAACAGTTTCAGTCGCTCCCAATGCGGTTTTTTGGATATCCCGGTGTGGAGGTTTCGGAGTATATCCACAGAGAAAAATTCGATCAACCAAAAAGGCATCAGAGGTCCTGAACACACTCCCCACATTGTGCATGCTTCTCACGTTCTCCAGCACCAATGCAATGGGCATTTTTCTGGTTTCCAGAAATGCTTCTCTGCTAAGGCGACCCAGTTCATCCATTTCTTTCTTCTGCATATGCCAAAGATACAACCAGATGCTACTTTTATGAATAAAGAATAACTTTGCACCATGCACAATGCATTTGAAAAAATTACCGAAGCTGTAAGCAAGTGGGATGCTGACAAAGGAATTGAAATTGAGTCATTGAAACAGGCAGGCAGCAATCGCCAGTATTTTCGATTGAAAAAGGGGGATGAGTCATTTATTTTGACCTACAATCCAACAAATGTTCCTGAAAACAATGCTTTTATTTCATTCACCAGGCATTTTTCTGATCATGCCTTGTTTGTTCCCCGTATTGAATACGTTGCCGGCAACCAGGAATTCTATATTCAATCAGACCTGGGGGATCTCTCTTTGTTTGATGTGATCAAAGTAGAAGGATTCTCTGAGCGGGTGAAGAATCTTTTCAAGCAAACCTGTCAGTCACTCGCACAACTGCAAATTGTAGGGGGTAGAAATATTGATTACAACAACTGCATAGCAACTAGGTCGTTTGACAAACAGGCCATTTATTCAGATTTGCTTTATTTTCTCTACTATTTTGTCCGAGCACTAGATCTGCCGTACGATAAAAATTTATTACTGAATGATTTTGAAATGCTCAGTAGTTATCTCATGCAGGAGGAACAACAATACTTCATGCACCGTGATTGTCAGAGCCGAAATATCATGATCAAAGACAACAATGTTTGGTTTATTGACTACCAAGGAGGCATGCAAGGTGCATTGCAGTATGACATTGCTTCTTTGTTATGGCAAGCCAGGGCCCAGATGCCATATGATTGGAGGGATGAACTGGTGAATTATTACTTTGAGCATGCGAATCAATTGCTTGAAGGCAGTTTGAAAAAAGAAGATTTTCTTTCCAACTATGATGGATTTGTGCTGATCCGGATGCTGCAAACATTGGGTGCGTATGGGTTCCGGGGATTGTTTGAGCGCAAACCTCATTTTATTGCTAGTATTCCATTTGCACTTAAGAGCCTGAAGTGGTTTTTAGAAAATAAAAAGTTGCCTATCAGATTGCCTGCATTGCAAAAAGTATTACAAGCCATTGTAGCGGATGAAATCCTTGAAAAGTTTGCAACCATCACTGCAGGTCCGGATTGCAAACTGACCATACACATCAACAGCTTTTCGTATAAAAAAGGGATTCCACAAGATGAATTTGGTAACGGAGGCGGGTATGTGTTTGATTGCAGGGGGATTTTAAATCCCGGACGTTTGGATGAATACAAAACGCTCACCGGTAGAGACAAACCAGTTCAAGAGTTTTTGTTGCACAAAACTAATATGCCTTCTTTTCTGCAGCATGTTTTTGGCATCATAGATATTTCTGTGGAAGATTATATCAAAAGAAGTTTCGAGGGACTCACCATCAGTTTTGGTTGCACAGGCGGACAGCATCGAAGTGTGTTTGCAGCAGATCGACTCGCTGATCACTTGAAAGAAAAATACAAAGTACAAACCGTTGTTCGTCATATGGAGCAAGATGCTAAAAATTGGATCAATGAACCCTATTAATGAATGCAAGGCCATGCTATTTGCAGCTGGATTGGGCACAAGACTCAAACCTTTTACCGATCATCATCCAAAGGCACTTGCTCAAGTAAACAATAAAACACTCCTCCAAAGAAATCTTGAATACCTGCATTCGTTCGGCATCAATCATTTTGTTGTCAATGTGCACCATTTTGCTGACCAGGTCATTGCTGAATTGGATAAACTGGCATGTGAGCAATGGAGTGTTGATATTTCCCATGAAGTAGACGGACCCTTTGAAACAGGTGGTGGATTGGCATTTGCTGCCAGGCATTTTTCAGGAAGCGATCAGCCATTTGTGGTCATGAATGTCGATATTCTCACGAACCTTGATCTGAATGGCATGTATGATTATCATCAAAAAATACATCCGCTCGTTACACTCGCGGTGACAGACCGGAAAAGTTCAAGACATTTTTTATTTGATGATGAGATGAAGTTGGTAGGATGGCGAAACAACAAAACAGGAGAGGAGAAATGGGTGAATGGATTGGTTGAAAACGTACAACCATTTGCTTTTTCAGGCATTCATATCATCGATCCCCGCATTTTTAGCCTCATGCCAATCGATGGAACTTTCTCAATCGTGGACATTTATCTGCGCATAGCCAAGGATGAATTGGTCATAGCATATGACCATACTGGTGATCTGATGCTGGACGTGGGAAAGCCAGAAGCATTGCTGAAAGCGGAGGAAATGTTTTCTTGATCAGGACGTATAATCTTTCCCCGCAATTACAATTACGATTTCACCCTTGACAGTTTTTTGTGAGAAGTGATTGTGCACTTCCTTCAAACTGCCCCTTGCGTTTTCTTCAAATTTTTTTGTGAGTTCTCTAGAAACACAGCAAGGGCGGTCCTCACCGAAATATTCCATCAACTGTTGAAGGGTTTTCACCAAACGCATGGGAGATTCATACAGTATGATGGTTCTGCTTTCATTTGCTAGACCAGTCAACATGGTATGTCTTCCTTTTTTCAAAGGAAGAAATCCTTCAAAACAGAAACTATCCGATGGGAGTCCGCTGTTTACCAATGCAGGTATCAAAGCCGTTGCACCAGGCAAGCATTCAACTTTTACACCAGCTTTAATGCATGCGCGTATGATAAAAAAAGCCGGGTCCGAGATGCCCGGTGTTCCGGCATCTGTGAGTAAAGCCATTTTTTTTCCTTCCAGCATTTGAGCAACCAACCGCTCGGTAACCTGATGCTCATTGTGTTGATGATAAGATTGAAGTGGTTTGCTGATTGCATAATGTTTAAGCAAGACACCTGAAGTCCGGGTATCCTCTGCAAGAATCAAATCAACATCCTTTAATACGTCTACAGCCCTGAAGGTCATATCAGCCAGATTGCCGATGGGTGTAGGTACTATGTACAGCATTGTAAAAGTTTACTGTGAGATGATGCTGATCTCAAAATGTTCCATCACCTGGTTGGCTAGTAATTTTGTAGCTGCTTCTTCGGCAACTTTTTTTGCATCGCCTTCATTTGCTGCATCAACGTGAAGTGTGATTCTTTTTCCTATTCTTACATCTTGAACGGGTTTCAATCCGAGATTGTGCAAGCCCCCCAATACTGCCTTTCCTTGGGGATCCAATAAGTCTTTCAAGGGCATGACATTGATGGCAACAGTATAAATCATTGTAGCTCTTTTTTGAAAAGCAAAGATACTAGAATATAGGTGATCAGAATGACAAAGCCTGAAAGCCATCCCAGTAGCAGTACTGATACTAATGAGAGGATGATCAACAGGTATCTTGAAATATTTCCTTTCCAATGATAGTTTTTAAATTTCAGGTTGATCAGTGGAATAGAGGAGACCATCAGAAAAGCGATGACACATGCAATTCCATAAAGCATCCACTTGTTGACCAGCATTGCTTGCAAGTTGAATAAGTTATAAAATGAAATCATCGGCAATGTAGCAATCAGGAGTCCGGCTGCAGGTGCAGGCAGTCCCTTGAAATGATGAAGGCTGGAACTGTCGATATTGAATCTTGCCAATCTCCATGCTGCAGCAACTGGAAGGACAAGTGCTGGTAGAAAATACATGTTGGACTGGTCCATTCCGGACGGATCTGCTGCCATTGAAATTCTCAATAATTGATACACGATGGCACCGGGAGCAACTCCAAAGGAGACGACATCTGCGAGTGAATCGAGTTGTTTTCCCATTTCTGAATCAGCCTTCAACAGTCTCGCAATGAACCCATCAAAAAAATCTACTGTTGCGGCGAAAAAAATGCAAATCGCTGCCCATGTGATTTTCTCTGGAAAATAAATCTTCCATTCACCAGATTCCAGGTTCACAATCGTTTCACCTGTCTGGAGTGTGAAAACCAGGGCTGCACAACCAAAACAGAGATTCAGCAGGGTAAAAAGATTGGCCAGTTGTTTCATCGTTTGACAGTAGATTTCATGAGTGCTTCTATGTCATCAGCCTCAATAGGAATGCTTGACATCAGATCTTTATTTCCCTTCTTGGTTATCCAAACATTGTTTTCAATGCGAACGCCCATCTGTTCTTCTTCGATATATATTCCTGGTTCAACGGTCAACACCATGCCTGGTTTGAGCGGTTCTGTCTTGGTGCCGAGATCATGAACATCTATTCCAAGATGATGAGAGATGCCATGGTAAAGATATTTTCTGTAAGCCCTGTTTTCGGGTGACTCATTCTTGATGTCTGATTTTTTCAGCAATCCAATTTTTTGAAAAACAATGGTTGCTTCATCACCAACCATCTCATGGTATTTGAGTATGTTGATGCCAGGCTTGAGCAAGCTCTTTGCGTAATTGTGTAGATGGAGACAGGCATTGTAAACTGTTTTCTGTCTTCTTGTAAATTTTCCGTTTACAGGAACAGTTCTTGTCAAATCCGCACAATAGCCACCATATTCTGCACCAAAGTCCATCAATACCAATTCACCATCTTTGCATTCTTGGTTGTTGGCGATGTAATGAAGTGTTCTGGCTCTGTCACCGCTTGCAATGATCGAAGAGTATGCTGGTCCAGCTGATCCTTGCATCATAAAATCATGATAAATCTCCGCTTCGATATGATGCTCCCATCTGCCGGGCTTGATAAACTGCAACAATCGCCTGAATGTATGGTTGGTGATGTCGATTGCCTGTTGCAATACCGCAGCTTCGAGTGGAGATTTGATGGCTCTCAGTTCACGCATGATTTTTGCGGCTCTTTTGTATTGGTGCAATGGATACCTGTCTTGCATTTCCTTTGCAAAACGGTAATCTCTGACAGCCAGCAAATTGGCTTTTCTGTCATTCTCATTGGTGTTGAGATAAATGGCATCAGCCAAATGAATCATTGGTTGCAACAACCCATCTAAAACATCCAACCATACAATGGTTTGGATTCCTGACATTGCAGTTGCTTCATGTGAACGATGTCTTTTCCCGTCCCATTTTTCCTTCAGTTCATTGGGTCTCACAAGCACAAGTACTTCTCTGTGTTTTTTATCCGGGTTATCGGGGTACAATATCAGCATGCTGTCCTCTTGGCGAATGCCGGTCAGCCAAAAAAGATCAGTATTTTGTTTGAATGGATACAATGCATCTCCATTGCTTGGAATTTCATCATTGCTGTTGAAAATGGCAATGCTGTTTTTTTCCATCTGAGCAATAAATCTCTTTCTGTTGTCGATGAATATCTGTGTATTGATCTGAGCGGAATGCATATCTGGGTTTTGGGTTATCAGTTAACAGTTGACGGTTAACGGTTTTTATTCGTGGACTAAGTTAACTAAAAACGATTTTAAAACACATAACTGTCAACCGTCAACTGTGAACAGACATCTCACATCGCTCCCTCATCCGCAAAACTGTAGTACCCCTCATTGCTCACAATGATATGATCCAGCACGTTGATATCGAAATATCTTGCTGCCTGCTTGATTTTTTCTGTAAGATCTTGATCGGCTTTGGAGGGGCGAAGATTTCCGGAAGGATGGTTGTGGCTAAGGATGATGCTGACGGCTTCCTCTTCCAGGGCTTTTTTCATGATGATTCTCGGATCTGCAACAGTTCCCGTCATTCATCTTGAACTGATGATTTCAAAATGTTTGATCTTATTGGCCCGGTTCAGAAAGATGACTGCAAATACTTCATTGGGCAAGTCCATCATTTTGGTTCTTAAATAAGTAACAACCATTTTGCTGTCACGTATCACTTCCTCTGTCATTGCTTCATTTCCCATTCTTCTTCTTCCAATTTCCATTGCTGCCTGCAGGAGGGTGGCTTTGGCAATACCAATCCCCTTGGTCTTCATCATTTCTTTGATGGAAAGTCTCGCCAATGCAGACAGTTTATGGTTGCATCTGCTCATCAATTCATGGGCTAAATCAAACGCGGATGATTCCTTGTTTCCCTGCTGAATCAAAATGGCCAGTAATTCCACCTCAGTCAAATGAGCCGCGGTTTTCATCCTCATTTTTTCTCTCGGTCTGTCTTCTTCTGGCCAATCTTTCAACCTTTTACTACTCATTTTTACACATTTGATGGCAGGGTGACTGTATGTCCCCCAATCGGTCCTTAGTTTCTTTATCTTCGCGTCACTCAACTCTATTTTATGCAACGCGTAGGTCCCTCCTGTAAAGTCTTCTCCGGAACCAGCTCTGAATATCTAGCAGCTAAAATTGCGGAAGCTGTGAACGGTACACCCGGTAAAATCAGCATCCAGCGATTCAGCGATGGAGAAATCCAGCCAGTTTTCCTCGAAAGTATCAGAGGGGATTATGTTTTCCTCGTGCAAAGCACCTTCGCTCCTGGAGATAATCTACTCGAATTGCTGTTGATGATCGATGCAGCAAAACGTGCATCCGCCTATAAAATCATAGCAGTTTTGCCATATTTTGGGTATGCCCGCCAGGATCGAAAGGACAAGCCCAGGGTCGCCATAGGATCAAAGCTGGTTGCCAATCTGCTCACTGCTGCTGGAGCTGACAGGGTCATTACGATGGATCTGCATGCTCCCCAAATCCAGGGCTACTTTGATATACCAGTAGATCACCTGGACAGCTCAGCCATTTTTATACCTTATATCTCCAATCTTCAGCTGGAAAACCTTACCTTTGCGGCCCCCGACGTGGGAAGTGCGTACAGAATCCGTGAAGTTGCCAGTTATTTCAACGTCGAAATGGTCATCTGTGACAAGCACAGAAAAAGGGCCAATGAAATAGCTAGTATGGTTGTAATAGGCGACGTGGAGAACAGGGATGTGGTACTCATTGATGACATCTGTGATACTGCCGGGACCCTGACCAAGGCAGCCAAACTGTTGAAAGAAAAAGGTGCAAGAAGTGTTCGAGCCCTTTGTACACACCCGGTGTTGAGCGGCAATGCTTACGAAAACATCGAAAACAGCGTCCTGGAAGAATTGGTGGTTACGGATACCATTCCCGTAAAAAACGCTTCTTCTAAAATAAAGGTGCTGAGCGTGGCCAATCTTTTTGCATCTGCTATCAGAAATGCCTACGAAAACCAAAGCATCACCAGCCTTTTTATTCATTCACAACTGAAGAATAAATAGCTGTTGCAAAGAAGTCAATTTTTAAACACAATACAATGAAAACGATTACAATCGAAGGACAATTGAGGACCGAAACTGGTAAATCAGCCACCCGCCAGTTGCGCTCTCAAGGCTTGGTACCTGGTGTAATTTATGGGGGTGCACAAGAGGTGAACTTTACTGCAAAAGCTCTTGATCTCAAGCCTTTCATCTACACACCAGACTTCCAATTGATAGAAGTGAAAGTAGGAGGCAAATCTTACACCTGCATTTTGAAAGATCTGCAACTTGATAAGGTGTCAGACATACTTGCACATGTGGATTTACTTGAATTGGTTGAGGGCAAGAAAGTGAACGCAACCATTCCTCTTAAATTTACTGGAACCGCTGCTGGTGTAAAAGCCGGTGGTAAACTTGAAATCAGGCTCAAATCAGTCAAAGTAAAAACACTTCCAAAATTCCTCAAGGAAAATATTGAAGTAGACATTACGAACCTTGAATTGAATGAAAATATCCGGGTTCAAGACATCGCAACAGAAAATTATGAAATCTTGAATTCACCCAGAATTCCCATTGCATCAGTAACGTTGACTCGTCAACTGAAGCAGGAAGAAGCTGCTGCACCTGCTGCGGCCGCACCTGCTGCGGCCGCACCTGCAGCTGCTGCAAAGAAATAAATACAAAGGTTTTATCTTTACTGCCCCGTGATCTTGTCACGGGGCTTTTTTTATGAACAAGTTTCTCATTGTTGGATTGGGTAATATTGGTGACGAATACATGCATACCCGTCACAATATTGGTTTTGATATCCTTGACTTTTTCGTCAATAAGCACCAATCAGTTTTCACTGTAGACAGACTTGCTTCGGTGGCAACTGTTTCTTTGAAAGGAAAGAAAATCATCTGCATCAAACCAACAACGTACATGAACCTGAGTGGCAGAGCAGTAAAATACTGGCTCGATAAAGAAAAAGTTGAGATCAACCACCTTCTTGTACTTGTGGATGAATTGGCTGTTCCAGTCAATAAAATAAAAATGAAACCAGCCGGAAATGATGGAGGGCACAACGGATTAAAAAGCATCCAGGAATCGTTGGGGACAGCCGCTTATCCCCGTCTGCGCTTCGGCATAGGCAATGATTTTCCCAAAGGGATGCAGGTCGATTATGTATTGGGAAAGTGGCAGAAAGATCAAGAAGAAGTGGTTGCAAAAAAAATTGAACGCTCAGCCATTGCGATAGAGGATTTTGTGCTCATAGGACTCGATAAGGCAATGGAATCTGTTAATAAATTTGAACCCTAAATCAATACCATGAAATTTCTTTGTATCGGTAGAAATTATGTTGAGCATGCAAAAGAACTGGGAAATGAAGTGCCTGAGGAACCAGTCATATTCATGAAACCAAAATCTGCCTTGCTGCAGCAAAACATGCCTTTTTATTATCCTGCATTTACCAATGAATTGCATTATGAATGTGAAGTGGTGTTGAGGATTTCCAAGAATGGTAAATACATCAGCGAAGAAAATGCACATCTATACTATGATGCCATTTCAGTTGGAATTGATTTCACAGCAAGAGATGTGCAAAGTGAATTGAAGAAAAAGGGACTCCCCTGGGAGAAGGCAAAAGCGTGGGACAATTCTGCTGTTCTGGGAAACTGGAATGCTGTGACAGCTGAACTCGACCGAAAAAATATTGCATTTTCAATGAAGAAGAATGGTGAAGTTGTGCAGTCAGGTAATACCCGAGATATGATCCATGGTTTTGACCAAATCATCGCACATGTTTCCAATTACTTTTCACTTAATATTGGAGATGTTATTTTCACTGGCACCCCTAAGGGAGTAGGTGAATGTTTGGTAGGAGATGAACTGGAGGGATTCTTGGGTGATCAATCCATGTTTAAAATCAAAGTACATTAATTATAAAATCTTTTTAGGGTTCATCATTCATATCGACCGAATCTATCGTAGATTAGGATATGGAACAATCCGTTTTGATAAAAAAATTGACCAGTAAATTCTGGTTCAGACTATATCTGGCCAAAGCATTGCCTGCAGCATTTTTCGCCGGCTTAAGCATCAACTCGCTTTCAACCACATCAGCTGTTGTCGGTATCAGATACTCCTGGTTCTCCAAGAATCCATTCCGTTCAATATATTTTGCTGTATTGGCCATGGCTGCAGAGATGAGTACTGGTATTCTTGCACTCATTCAAACCCAACACAGGCGACCACGTATTTCCATGTTGGTGCTTTCCATGGAGGCATCTTTTCATAAAAAAGCAGTCGGCAGCATTCGGTTTGAATGCCATGACGGAGATAAAATAAAACAGGCTATTGAAGAGGCCGTTGCAACAAAGCAGGGAATTACCTGTACGGCCCATTCAAAAGGATTTGATGAACAGGGAAACTGTATTGCAGCTTTCAATTTCACATGGACATTCAAGGAAACATCAAAATGATCTGAGATGAAAATAACTTTTCATGGTGCTGCAAGAACTGTAACAGGGTCCAAGCATTTGATCACATTGAAAAACGGCAAAAATATCTTGCTTGATTGTGGTATGTTTCAAGGGATGGGCAAGGAAACCGACGCACTCAACAGGCATTTCGGATTTGATCCCAAGGCAATCGATTGCCTCATTTTATCTCATGCACATATTGATCACAGCGGACTCATACCAAAATTGGTCAGTGATGGATTCAAGGGAAAAATATATTGTACTCCAGCAACACGAGAGCTGACCGCTGTTTTATTGGTTGATTCTGCCCGCATACAGGAAGACGATATCAAGTACCACAATAAAAAACGCAAGGCAACTGGACTCCCGCTTCTTAAGCCATTGTACACTGTGGATGAGGCTGAAGCAGCACTCAATCAATTCTCTGTTGTTGAATACGGCGAATGGTCAATGATTGAACCCGGCATTGAACTTTTGTACACGGATGCCGGACATATCATTGGCAGTGCTGCTGTGCATTTGCGTATCAATGAAGAGGGTAAACAACAGCAAATTACATTCAGTGGAGATGTAGGACGATACCGCGATGTTATATTAAAGTCACCCGAAGTATTCCCTCAAGCAGATATCATCATCATAGAGTCCACTTACGGAAATTCATTGCACGACCTGCACCAGCCGACACCCGATCAGTTGTTGTTGTGGATCGAAAAAACATGCATACAAAAAAAAGGCAAGCTGGTGATTCCTGCTTTCAGTGTGGGACGAACACAGGAGCTGCTCTATGCTTTGAATCAGCTTGAACTGGAACGCCGATTGCCTGAATTGGATTATTTCGTTGATAGTCCGCTGAGTGTTGAAGCAACAGAAATTGTAAAAAAATATCCGCAATACTTCAATCCGCGTATCAGAAAGGTATTGGTAAAGGATGAGGATCCTTTCCGTTTTGCAGGATTGCAATACATCAAGACAGTGGATGAATCCAAGCTGTTGAATTTCCGAGATGAACCATGTGTAATTATTTCAGCGAGTGGTATGGCAGATGCAGGAAGGGTGAAACACCATATCAGCAATACCATTGAAAATTCAAGGAATACTATTCTGTTGACTGGCTATTGTGAGCCTCATTCATTGGGAGCAAGATTACAGTCAGGTAAAAAAGAGGTCAGCATCTACGGCGTTCAACACGAAATCCATGCAGAAGTCGCCAGTATCCGAAGCATGAGTGCACACGGAGATTACGAGGATCTTTCTCAATTTTTGGCCTGCCAAGATCCTAAAGCGGTAAGAAAAGTTTTTTTAGTACATGGAGAATATCCAGTGCAAATAGATTTCAGAGAAAGATTATTGAGAAAGGGTTTTACTGATGTTGAAATTCCAGAAATGCATCAAGTAATGGGACTAGGTTAGTTAAGTCAGTTAACTGTTAACGGGGTTACCAATTCCCGCCAGCACCGCCTCCTCCAAAACTTCCGCCTCCAAATCCGCCAAATCTACCTCCGCTGCTGCTTCCGCCTCCAAATCCGCCAAATCCCCCAGCACCCGGGAATAACCACATGCTGCTTCCTCGGTGGTATCCACGCCTGTTATAGTGACCACCCCCACCACCGCCTCTTTTAATGATGGACATGATGATGATCACGATGATGATGATTACAATACCCGGTACACCTTTTTTATCTTTTTCGTTGTATCCTTCAGGAGCTTTGTATTCACCCTGAATCGCTTCGATGATGGCATTGGTACCTTCATCTAATCCTCTGTAAAAATCGTTTTCACGAAAGTTGGGTCTTATTTCATTTGCAATGATTTGTTTGGCTATTGCATCTGGCAGAGCGCCCTCGAGTCCGTATCCTGTTGCTATGAATATCTTTCTGTCGTTCTTTGCAACAAGCATCAGAATACCGTTGTTGAATTCTTTGTTTCCAATTCCCCATGCCCTGCCCAAAGCAAAGGCAACATCAGCTATATCTCTATCACCCGTACTCTCAACAATCACAATGGATATTTGGCTGGAGGTAGAGTCATCAAAGGCAACCAGTTTTTGCTCAAGTGAATTTGTCTGATCTGCGGTGAGGGTGTTTGTATAATCCACTACCAGTCGTGGGGGACTCGGTTTGGTTGGAAGTTCTTTTTCAATTTGCGCAAAAGCAAATGAGCAAGCCAGCATTGATAGTATGGTAAACAGCTGTTTGATCATTTTCCAAAAACGATGTTGTCATCCAATTCATTCTTATCATCTGCAGCGTATGGAAAATGTGTTTTCAACGCGTCACCAACATCGTGAATCATTTGGCAAATGCCTTCAACAAAATGATTGATTTTGAATTCACTGAGTATGGAAGCGACTTCTTTTTCCCAAAATGCCTGTCCCATTTTCTGGTGAATGCCTTCATCACCCCATATGGCCATCTGTCTATCTTTCATCGCAAAATAGAGCAGCACTCCATTGCGGTCTTTGGTTTCGTGCATGTTCAACGTTGCAAACAATTCTTTGGCCCTGTCAATCGGTGAAATATAGGAGCAATGACTTTCTATATAAAGTCTCACTTCTCCACTGGTTTGCTTTTCAGCAAAACGGATGGCTTGCACCATCCGTTCTTCATCTTCTTTGGAGAAAAATGATTTTTTTCTACCCGTAAAGAATGATAATAGGTTCACAAATTATTTATTGAAGTCAACTGTAGGTGCTTTTTCAGAACCAGCTACAGCTGTGAAGTATCCTTTTTCGTTGAATCCAAACAATCCGCTGAATAAGACCATTGGGAATTTTTTCACACTGGTATTATAATCTTGCACAGCAGCATTGAAATCATTCCTGGATACTTTGATTCTGTTTTCTGTGCCCTCCAATTGTGCTTGAAGATCACGGAAGGCTTCGGTTGCCTTTAATTCTGGATATCTTTCAACACTCACGAGCAATCTTCCAATAGCGCCGCTGAGTTGTCCTTGGGCTTTTTGAAATGCTGCAATTTTTTCAGGTGAAAGATCGTTGGCATTGACTGTGGTTTGTGTTGCTTTTGATCTTGCCTCGATCACTGCGGTGATGGTTTCTTGCTCAAAATTGGCTGCACCTTTTACAGTATTCACCAGGTTTGGGATCAGGTCTGCCCTGCGTTGGTAATCACTTTCAACGTTTGCCCATTTTGATTTTACATTTTGATCTTTTTGTACAAGTCCGTTGTAACCGCTGCAACCACATCCTCCCAGAAGAAGAATAAAGGCTACAATGCTGATCAGGACAATGTTACGTGTGCTCATAATTTTATAATTAAGAGCGTAAAGATAGGGTAAAAGCCATCAAGCTTTTGTTAACCTTTGGGCAATGTGATGGGCGGTTAATTTTTGATGGTAGCGATGCCTGGCAAGACTTTCCCCTCAAAAAACTCAAGCATGGCGCCACCACCGGTGGATACATAGCTGACTTTCTCATAGAATCCGAATTGGTTAACGGCTGCAACACTGTCACCTCCGCCAACAAGGGAGAAAGCTCCTTTTTCGGTAGCTTCTGCAACTGCTTCTGCAATGGCCTTTGTTCCTGCCTGAAACTTATCCATTTCAAAAACTCCCATGGGGCCATTCCATAAAATCGTTTTGCTGCTCAGGATAACCTTTCTGAAATCTGCTCTCGCTTTTTCGCCAATGTCGAGTCCCATCCAACCAGCTGGAATGCCATAACTTTCACAATTGGTGGTCGTGGCATCGTTGGCGAATTTATCAGCGATGGTACTGTCAACAGGAAGATGAATTTTCACTCCTTTGGCTGTTGCTTTTTCGAGTAGTTCAGCTGCCAGTATAAGACGGTCTTCTTCACACAATGAGTTACCAATTTGTTTTCCTTGTGCTTTCCAGAAAGTATAGGCCATTCCACCACCGATGATGATATCCGTTGCCTTGTTCAATAAATTTTCAATGATCAATATCTTATCTGAAACCTTTGCACCACCTATAATGGCTGTAAAGGGTTTTTCAGATTTCAGCAGTACCTTTTCTGCACTGCTTACTTCACCTTCCATCAGCAAACCGAACATTTTTTTATCTGAATCAAAGAAGTCTGCGATGATGGCAGTAGAAGCATGAGCTCGGTGTGCAGTTCCAAATGCATCATTTACATAAACATCTCCTAGTTTATGAAGTTTTTCAGCAAACCCCATATCACCTTTTTCTTCCTCTTTGTAGAAGCGAAGATTTTCAAGCAGGAGTACTTCCCCAGCTTTCAGATCACCAGCTGCTTTTTCCGCAGTTGCTCCAATGCAATCATTTGCGAATGAAACTGGGTATTGTTTTCCTACTAATTCTTGTAAATGAATCACTAGGTGTTTGAGTGAATATTTATTGGTGGGACCATCTTTGGGTCTTCCAAGATGGCTCATTAAAACAACACTTCCGCCATCTTTCAAAATTTTGTGAATGGTAGGCAAGGCAGCACGAATTCTGGTGTCATCGGTTATATTGAATTGTTCATCAAGCGGCACGTTGAAATCAACCCTTACCAGTGCTTTTTTCCCTCCAAAATTTGTTTTGCTGAATGTGTACATGGATCTTGATTTAAAAAGAAACCCGGCAGTTTGGCTGCCGGGTCAATTGATAAGTTATATTATTTCGAAATCAGTTGCGCGAAGTATTTGACGGTGCGAACAAGCTGACTCACATAGCTCATTTCATTGTCATACCAGCTGACTGTTCTAACCATTTGGTGGTCACCTACTGTTTGTACTTTGGTTTGGGTGGCATCAAACAATGAACCATAGCTGATACCAACAACATCCCCTGAAACGATTTCATCTTCAGTATACCCAAAGCTGTCATTGGCAGCAGCTTTCATTGCAGCATTGATTTCTTCTGCAGTGGTTTTTTTATTGAGTATCACTGTCAATTCAGTCAATGATCCAGTCAGCGTTGGTACACGCTGTGCAGTTCCATCCAATTTTCCTTTCAAGGTGGGAAGGACGAGTCCGATGGCTTTTGCCGCACCAGTACTGTTGGGAACAATATTTTGAGCAGCGGCACGGGCCCTGCGCAGGTCGCCTTTCGGATGTGGAGCATCTTGTGTATTTTGATCATTGGTGTATGCATGGACAGTAGTCATGAGTCCGGTAGCAATTCCAAACTTGTCCTCCAAAACCTTCGCCATGGGAGCAAGGCAATTGGTGGTGCAAGACGCGCAGCTGATGATGGTTTCAGATCCATCCAATATATCGTGGTTGGTATTGAAAACAATTGTTTTCAAATCACCGGTTGCTGGAGCGGAGATCACCACCTTGCGTGCACCAGCTGTTAGGTGTGCAGCAGCCTTGTCTTTATCGGTGAAAAATCCTGTACACTCCAATACCACGTCTACTTGATGTGCGCCCCATGGAATTTGTGCTGGGTCTTTTTGTGCGTATATTTTTATCTCGTGTCCGTTAACTATAATAGAGTTGTCAGTGGCAGTCACTTCCTGCTCAAAGCGCCCTTGTGCAGTGTCGTATTTAAGAAGGTGGGCCAACACCTTGGGACTGGTAAGGTCATTGATCGCAACAACATCGATACCCTGCATATTGTAGATCTGACGGTATGCAAGACGTCCGATTCTTCCGAATCCATTGATGGCTACTTTAACTGTGCTCATGTTTGATTGCTTTAAGTGTCAAAAAAGTGGGGCGAAGTTAAGAACTATTCCAGTTTTTTTGGCCATATTTCTATAAGAACTTACCTTTGCATGCCTTTTGATGACGGCCCGTTGGTCAATCGGTTAAGACGCCTCCCTTTCACGGAGGAATGAGGGGTTCGATTCCCCTACGGGCTACATAAATGAAACGGTCGAATTTCTATATTCGGCCGTTTTTATTTCAACAAGGTTGGTGATATGACCTTGATCCAAATCTCATAGCCCTTGGTATTCATATGAAGATTGTCTTGAACAAATATGTCTTTCAATACCTCCTGTTTTTCGTCCAACATGGGTTGATGAACATCAAGGTAGCTTGCATGTCTATCTGATTGCAGAAATGATTTTACCAGTTCATTGGCTTCTATAAAGGTTTTCTCCAATTTCCATCGTGCAATGCTTGGTTTAATGGAAATGAAAACGACCGGTAGTCTCTTTCCTAGCTTCTGCCTGATTATACTATGAAGTTTTTTATATCGTTCAAGCATCATGCTCGGAGTTATACTTGTGTCCATAGCAAGATCGTTTTCTCCACAATAGATATAAATCTGTTTGGGCTTGTATTTTATAATCGTCTCCTCTGCAAAACGAATCAGGTCTGTCAACCTGGATCCGCCAAATCCTCTGTTGAGTATGGGATATCCTGGAAAATCATTGTTGATGGTTTTCCATTTTGTGAATGACGAACTTCCTACAAATAAAATGGGGTGCTTTGGCGGAGGCTTTACACTATCCTGTATTTTGAATGAATCGATTTCTTTCTGAAAAGGCCTCACTGCTTGTGAGAATAACAATTTGCTTAAGCAGAGCAGGAATGATACTGTTAGCAGTTTTTTCAAAGTGGAAGATTTTCAATGTTTACAACTTAAAAAACATCTTTTTTCTATACAAGAACAAGCAAATACTCCATTCCAGCACAAAGATTACAAAACAGGTGATGATGGATTGAATGAATGGAGAAATATGGATCAAATTCATCAGGCCATTTGTGATGGACCCTACATAACCATTGAACCATCTGTCTCCAACAATTTCAAAAAACAAGTATATGAAGATGGAGTTCATTCCGACAACCTGAAAAAAGAAAATATTTTTTTGGAAGCTTTTTCTATCTATAAAATAATAACAGGCAGCAAGGCAAAGCAAGCACCAGCCAAGAGAAGCAAGGGTGAATGAAGACGTTGCAATTCTCTTGATGATGGGCGTAATATGCATGATATCTAATGCATATCCGGCTATAAGGGTGCCAACGCCCCAATAAATCATGGTTTTTATTTTTTCATTCGATTCTGACATCACCAACTTTCCTACCAGTGATCCCGCAATGGTATGAACAGCAGTGGGGATGCAATTGATGGCAACCCATCCGCCACTGTTGATTTTATTCATCAGTAAAAGATCTATGTAGTTTCCAATATTTTGTTGATCAGTAAATTCTTGGTCAAAACCAGGGATGTTTGTCAATCGATAAAGCACTTCTGTGAGCAACAACAACAGTAGAGAAAAAACAATTTGACTCCTTGAATTCCATTCAAAAATCAAGTAGGCTATTAAAATGGTAAAAGACAATTGAGTCAATACATTCCAGAGTTCAAAGGAAAGTCCATTTTTTCTTACTGCATAATTCAGTACGCCCCAAAAGAAAAGCCACCCACAACGTTTAAATATTTTTCTCGTCCTTTCTTTTTTCGAAATACCATTTTCCTTCATTCTTGTTACTGAATATGCCATTGCAGTACCTGCGATGAACATAAATCCTGGTTGAATAAGATCCCAAAATCTCAGTCCATTCCAAGGGTGATGATGGAATTGTTCGAAAAAAAATCTCCAAGTCGAATGTTGTGTTTGGTTGTATAGGATATTGTAAAGTCCTGTTGATTCCAATGCCAACAATACCATGATGAATCCGCGCATAAAATCTAATGAGGAGAGTCTTTTTTCGGTAGCAGGCATTGAGTGAATGTTTTGCGTTTTAAAGTGACTTTATCTCCATTTCTGTTCAAGCAATTTGATAAAATATCCGCCGACTACACTTCTTGCCTGAAATCCAACTTGTTTGCCATTGGTGGTTTCATGCCAATCGCTCAGCGGGACGCTCGTCGGGGTTGATGTCATGAAACGATGAACAGGGTCAATCAACGCATCAAAATCTTTTGAATCATTTGCCAATGTGGCGGTCCACAGAATCCAATCACTCTTGGTATATGTCTTTCTGCTATCCAAGGGAAGTCCGAAGGGTTGTTGCTTGGTCAAATAGTATTTTATCTCCTTTTCATAAACTGCATTGGGAAAGAGATCCAGCTTCAAGAGTTTATCCCAAATCAAATTGTATTTCTGACTCCAAGTATTATTCTTGTCGAACGTCAGTGCAAAATGATCTCCTTCATCTGCCATGGCTATCCATCTGACTGCATATTCCTTTGCGATGGTATTGTATTTAAATGCAATTCCACTTTCACCCAATTCACCCGCCATTTGTGCATATGCGCCGATGCCAGTGATGGCTTTCATGGATAGGTTTATATTTCTGGCAAGATGTCCGGCAAAGTCATCCGTGCACAATTGATTTGCTGGATCAAATCCATCCTTCACCAAAAAATCTACCCACTGTGTAAGTGTCTTCCAATGTTTTTTAGCAAAAGAATAATTTTTTTCAGCCTTGCAGATGGCGGCAGACAGCAGAATCATATTTCCAGCTTCTTCCACGGGCATGTCTTCTGGATAGGTTTGCCCATTTGCCAAGGGGTAGGTCCCGAGATCATGTGCAGCAAAAAGTTTGGTCCATCTACCACTTTCACTGTATTCAATCAATGGCTCGACCATTCCTTTGAGCAATGCAGGATTGTATATCAATGTAAGAGGTGCTGAAGGGTATGTTACATCAACAGTCCATATAGATCCGTTGCTGAAATTTTCTTTTTGAGGAAACAGTATTTCGTTTTTACTACCTCTCACCAGTTTGTGTGCAGCCAGCGACTGACGGTATGCTGCAATGCAAAGTTCAGCATAGTTTTTACCTCCAGCTTTTAGTGTTTCATTGTAAAGTGATTGATCAAAGGCTTTGCATTTGGCAACAATATTTGTATGTTCTTTGGCTCCTGTTAGAAGTAAATTTTCAATATTGCCATAAATTTTCTTCCACCATGCTTCTAATCTTTCACCAAAATATTCAATTGAATAAAGGTCGTCGTAGGCAACCATGAGAGAATGAGTAGATGCAGACGAAGCACCTGTTGTAAGGGTAAAAGATGCTTCCATATAAGAACCGCTGTTCCTCAACCTTGTTTGTTGGTCGGCTGACGCCAAGTATCCATATCCCCAGTTGATGCGAACATTGTCTCCTTTTTTGCCCAATATTTTTTGTTCATTGCTGCCTACTTTCACATAACGGATTGATTGGTGTTGGCCGCTTGAAAACGAAACAGGCTCGCTCTTTTCATTCACAGCAATATCACTGCTGATTTTCATATCTATATTCACTTCATGCTTTTGTCCATCTATGCTCTTCGCTGAAAAATCAATGTATGAAAGTGGTCTGGAGAAAAGATTCAAGTCACTTGCTAACAAAGGGGATAAAAAACGTACTTCTATTTCTGTCTCTCCACATCTGTATACATATTGCGTTGATGTAGCCGTTACATTCAACGATTGCTGTTTCGCGGATGAAATTGATTCATGCTCTTTTTTCCCCATCAGTTGAAAGATGCTACCGTCAATTTTCGCAGTAATCAAAATAGCCTGCTCTCTGCCAGTCCAGTGCCTTGTATTCGATTCAGCTGCCTGATCACTGAATGACCAGATGCTGAAATAAGGATCATGGGTAATCAAAGGATAAGCAGGCATCTTTGAAACTTGCGCAACATCAACCATTGCAGCCAGCAAAAATGCAAACAGAATAATGAATTTTTTCATGGGAAAATATTGTTACCCAATTTAAAACATTCAATACAAATCCAATTCTTTTTATTACTTTCCAACTACCATGAAATCGATTGTCTGTGTTCGTCCGGGTAAGCTGCAAATGCAGCAAGTTGATGATCCAAAGCTCGTTCCTGGTTGCTCCATTGTCAAACCAAGGCAGATAGGTATTTGCGGAACAGACCTCCATGCCTTTGAGGGAGTGCAACCTTATTTTACTTATCCCAGGGTATTGGGCCACGAATTGGCTGCTGAATATGTAAAGGGGAGCGCAAAAGGATTTTCAAAAGGCGATTTGCTCACGATTCTGCCATATGATTATTGCGGGAATTGTTTTGCATGCCGGCAAGGTAAAACCAATTGTTGCTCATCGTTGAGTGTAATGGGAGTTCATCAAGATGGAGGTATGTGTGAATATTTTTCGGTCCCAGATCATTTATTGATTAAAACCAACGTACTCACATTGGATCAAGTAGCCATGGTTGAACCACTTGCCATTGGAGCACATGCTGTTCATAGAGCAAATATCCAAGCGCATGATCAAGTATTGGTCATGGGTGCGGGTCCCATTGGAATTGGGTTGCTTCATTTTCTTTCAATGTTGCGTATCAAAACAATGGTTGCAGAAACTATTCCTTTCCGAATTGATTATTGCCGCACGCATATACCTGGAATTGTTTGCATAGATCCTGCAAAAGAAAATATGGAGGATGCCCTTTTATCGCATACAAATGGTGATATGCCATCTGTCATTTTTGATGCCACCGGCAATCTTTCTGCCATTGATCAGTCATTGTCTTATATCTCCCATGCAGGCAAGTATGTTCTGGTGGGATTGCAACAGGATGATATTCGTTTGAACCATCCTCAGTTTCACAAAAGAGAAGCGACGCTGATGAGCAGCCGAAATGCCACGAAGGCTGATTTTGAATTTGTCATTGAAGCACTCAAAAACAAAAGTATTGATGTCTGCCCGATGATAACCCATCGTTTAAACTTTGATGATCTTCCCGAAGATTTTCCACATCTTTTTGAAAATAAAAGCATATTGATCAAAGCAATGATTTCATGCAATCACCCCAGTTAGTTTATATTAACTTCGCTGCGTGATTTACATTAAACTTATTTTGGTGGCACTGATGTGGGGAGGAACATTCATCGCAACCCGCATGGCCGCCCAGGTATTTGGATCTTTTACCGGTGCGACTTTCAGGTATATTTTTGCTTTGCTGTTTTTGATTCCGATGGTATGGCTTCAAAACAGGCGTGCATTCAACATCGACAAAAAACAGTTCAAGCAACTGCTTGTTTTAGGCATTACAGGCATTTTTGGATACAGTTATTTTTTCTTCAACGGATTGAGACTGGTAGAGGTAAGTCATGGTGCCTTGATTGTTTCATTGAATCCAGTACTTGTTTTGATCATGACATCTGTTCGCGACAAAAAGAAAATAGAACCAGTAAAAATTGTTGGAATGTTGCTCTCGCTCATCGGATTGTCTATAGTTATTTCCAGGGGGAATCCAACGGATATATTGAACGGATTCAGTTGGGGTGACGCCTTTATGTTGGGCTGTCCTGTTTGCTGGGCATTCTATACTTTTTATGCAGGTGATGCATTGAAAACAACAACACCGATGCAGGCATCTACATGGGCTACTTTGCTGGGATGCTGTCTGCTTGCCATCTTTACACCCTTTGAAACTTTTCCCAATCAGATTGACCCACTGGTTTGGATTGCCATTGCCTATTTGGGTATTTGCGGAACGGTATTGGGATTTGTCTGGTATTATGAAGGCATCCAAAAAATCGGCGCTGTCAAAACATCTGTTTTCAACAACCTGATCCCAGTATTTGCCATGGTGCTGTCTGTTTTGGTGCTCGGCGAAAAAATTGAGACCTACGCACTGGCAGGATCTGTGTTGGTTATTGGAGGAGTATTTCTGATCAATAAATTTTAATCGACTCTTCCAGGATACACTTTCAATGCCTCTTCAAGGCAATCCATCGCCGCATCAATGTTTTCATTGTTGATGACATAGGCCATGCGGACCTGGTTATTGCCCAATCCCGGTGTATTGTAAAATCCACTAGCAGGAGCCATCATCACCGTCCTTCCATTGTGTGAAAAAGATTCCAGCATCCACTGACAGAACTTATCTCCATCATCTATCGGGAGTTTTGCAACTACATAGAATGCACCACCTGGATTTGGACAAAATACTCCTGGCATTTTATTTAGACGCGTTACCAACAAGTCCCTTCTTGATTGATATGCAGCTTTGGGAGCATCAAAATAATCATCTGGCAAATCAACCGCCGCCTCTCCAAGAATCTGTGCGAGTCCAGGCGGACTCAACCTTGCCTGTGCGAATTTCATTGCAGCAGCATAGAGATCTTTGTTTTTGGTGACAAACGCACCAATTCTGGCTCCACAAGCAGAATATCTTTTGGAGATGGTATCAACCACTACTACCTGTTCTTCGATTTTTTTCAAATGCAATGCACTCGAGGCTACACCCTCGTAAGTAAATTCCCGATAAGCTTCATCCGATATGAGGAAGAGTTGATGACGAAGACATATTTCTTCCAGCTGCATCATTTCCTGATGACTGTATAAATAGCCAGTTGGATTGTTGGGATTGCAAATCAGAATTGCCTTGGTTTTTGGAGAGATTGATTTTTCAATCGCATCAATGGGAGGCAATGCAAATCCATTTTCAATCTTGGCAGTAACCGTTACAATTTTTACACCAGCCATCACTGCAAATCCATTGTAGTTCGCATAGAATGGTTCAGGAATGGTGATTTCATCTCCCTGATCCATGCAGGACATCATTGCAAATACAATGGCTTCGCTGCCACCGGATGTTACAATGATTTGCTCACTGGTTACATCAATTCCCAGCTTCTTATAATAGCCTGTCAGTTTTTTGCGGTAGGATATATTCCCTGCGCTGTGGCTATATGAGAGAATGGGGATATTCGCCTGCTTGACAGCATTCATGATCGAAGGGGGAGTTTCAATATCAGGCTGACCAATGTTGAGATACAATACTTTGGTCCCCCTTTTTTCAGCTGCTTCTGCAAAAGGTACCAGTTTTCTGATGGGTGATGCAGGCATTTTTTCGCCCCGCAAGGATGGTTTTAACATAACGTAAAATTAGTCAAAAAGCTTTCAATAGAAAGGATTCGTACATTTGAAAGCATTACTTTTGAAAACAGAATAAAACTACGCACCATGAAAAAGATATTGTTATCATTGCTCGTTTTGACCATTGCATTTGCTGGATTTTCTCAGACTGCTGAGAAAGTGATCAAATTCTCAGAAACCAAACACAATTTTGGAAAAATCAAACAGGGTGTGCCTGTTACATACGACTTCAGCTTCACCAATGTTTCTGCTCAGCCGCTTGTCATTGAAAATGCTACTGCTTCTTGTGGTTGTACAACACCTACTTGGCCTCAAAAGCCTGTTATGAAGTCTCAATCAGACAAAGTGAAAGCAGGTTTCAATGCGGCAGCACCTGGACCTTTCGAAAAAACTGTTTTTGTGAAAGTAAAGGGAATAGATGCTCCCGTTGAACTCAAAATTTCAGGCGAAGTGCTTTCAGCTGATGACTATGCAAAACAGCTGAAAAAGTAGCATTTCCGAGAACTTATTCACCGTTTTTTATCGCTGTTTTTTTATTGAAAAAAGGGTTTAGTTTTGTCGCATGGACCCTAATCTAATGGCTGAACGTCAGGTGCAGGAGTTGTCTTTTGATGCATTCAAGACAACTGTCCTAGAGGATTACAGAATTGCTTACGAAAGTCGACAGGCCAGCCTATTGGGAAGGAAAGAAGTCCTGACCGGCAAAGCAAAGTTTGGCATTTTTGGTGATGGAAAAGAGGTCCCACAAGTCGCCATGGCCAAATTTTTCAAGCCAGGTGATTTTTATACAGGGTATTATCGAGACCAAACCTTTGCATTTGCAACCGGTGCTGCAACCATCAATGAGTTTTTCTCCCAACTCTATGCAGATCCAGATATCAACAATGATCCACACAGCGCGGGAAGAAATATGAACTCCCATTTCTGCACACCCATGTTGGCAGAAAATGGTGACTTCCTTGATCTTGCACAAATTAAAAATCTTGCAGCTGGATTGGCACCCACTGCAGGACATTTTCCAAAAGCATTGGGACTCGCATATGCATCAAGAATATATCGAAAAGTTGCATCCCTGCAGGAGCAGCAAAAATTTTCCAACCAGGGCAATGAAGTAGTTTTTTGCACCATCGGAGATGCTTCCACCAGCGAAGGTCATTTTTGGGAAACCATGAATGCTGCATCTGTTTCTCAGGTTCCACTGGTGGTATTTGTATGGGATGATGGATACGGTATTTCCGTTCCAAAAGAATTTCAAACTGTAAAAGGATCTGTGTCAGAAGCCTTGTCCGGCTTTGAAAAGCAGAAGAACAGCAATGGGGTACTAATTTACAAAGTGAAAGGATGGGACTATGCGCAGATGTGTGAATTGTTTGAAGAGGGAATATCCCTGGCAAGAAAACAACATGTACCTGTACTGTTTCATGTTGAAGAGTTGACACAACCACAGGGTCATTCTACTTCCGGAAGCCATGAACGTTACAAATCACCTGAACGTTTGCAGTGGGAGAGAAACTGGGATTGTCTCTCACAAATGCGTTCATGGATCATCGACAATGGATTGGCAGAAGCAGCAACCGTTGAGAAAATCGAAGAAACCGCCAAGCAATTTGTAAATCAATGCAGGATTGAAACATGGAAATTATATGATGCACCCATTCAGCGGCAAAAAGAAATAACGACAGAACTGATCACCAATTTTCTTGCCTATGAAGCCAATGAGAAAGTTTCAGGGCTGTTGGATGAATTAAAAAACAATCCGGCCCCTTTTAGAAGAGATATCATGAGTGCCCTGTTTCACACAGTTGCTTTTGCTCAAAATAAAAACCTTGTACAGGATATTGAGCAATATCTCTCACAACTTAAAACTGAAAACAAACATTTATACAATTCTCATCTCTATTGTGATGATGGATTGGTTGGACCAGTGAGTCTTCCGGTTTTGCAGTATCATGATGAATCGCCTGTTTTAAACGGGTATGAAATTCTGAACCGTTATTTTGATGAGCTGTTTTCTACTGATCCACGCGTCGTTGCTTTTGGAGAAGACCTCGGCATGATTGGAGATGTAAACCAAGGGTTTGCTGGTTTGCAACATAAACATGGATCTGAAAGAATTTTTGATACAGGTATTCGTGAATTGACGATCATGGGTCAGGGCTTGGGCATGTCTATGCGTGGATTAAGGCCCATCGCTGAAATTCAATACCTGGATTATTTGATGTTCGGTTTGCAGGTATTGAGTGACGATGCAGCTTCACTCCATTACAGATCTGCAGGAAAACAAATTGCACCTGTCATTGTAAGAACCCGCGGACACCGTCTGGAGGGTATCTGGCACAGCGGTTCACCATTGGGACTGATCATCAACGCACTCAAGGGATTCTACGTATGCGTGCCCAGAAACATGGTGCAGGCAGTTGGCTTTTACAATACATTGCTGAAGGGAAAGAACCCTGGACTGATCATCGAGTGCCTCAATGGTTATCGCTTGAAAGAAAAATTACCCTCTCAGTTGCTTGAATATGCATTGCCGCTGGGGGTTCCTGAAATCATCAAAGAAGGAAATGATATCACCATTGTATCTTATGGTTCAACACTTAGAATTGTAGAAGAAGCAGCAGTTATGCTTCAGCTCCATCAGATTGATGTTGAAGTGATCGATGTGCAAACCCTCTTGCCTTTTGATATCCACCATAAAATAGTTGACTCGCTTAAAAAAACAAATCGTATTCTCTTTGTTGACGAAGATGTTCCAGGAGGAGCAACTTCTATTATGTTCAGTGAAGTAATTGAAAAACAAGGCGGATACAAGTGGTTGGATGCAGCGCCCAGGATGCTGACTGCACAAGCGCATCGACCACCCTATGGCAGTGATGGCGATTATTTCTCTAAGCCCAATCTTGAGCAAATTGTTGAAGCTGTCTTGTCTATGATGCGCGAATAGGGCTTGCTTATTTCAAATTGTGGAATACTTTTTGGACATCTTCGTCCTGCTCTAACTTATCAACGAGTTTCAGTACTTCTTGTGCTTCCTCTTCTCCTAATTCAATCAGGTTCAAGGGAATCCATTCAACCTCTGCACTGGTGGTTGCAATATTTTTTTCCTCCAAAGCTTTTTGCATGTTTCCGAAATCATTGAATGCGCAACGAATCACCAGAATAGATTCTCCAGCATCATTCGTGCTCTCGCCCAATTCTTCTAGCCCAAAATCAATCAGCTCCAGTTCCAGCTCTTCAGCATTCACTCCTTCGTTTTTCATTTTGAAAACGCCCATTTTCTTGAATTGAAAACTCACGCTTCCGCTGGTACCCATGGCACCATTTCCTTTGTGGAAATGTGATTTGATATTTGCGACGGTTCTGACGTGGTTGTCTGTGGCGGTCTCAGCCAAGATGGCTACGCCATGAGGACCATATCCCTCATATAAGATTTCTTCATAATTATCCATCTCCTTGCCCATCGCTCTTTTGATCGCAGCTTCCACTCTGTCCTTGGGCATGTTCACACTCTTCGCATTTTGAAAACACCTGCGCAAAGCAGGGTTGGTATTGGGATCTGGACCTCCTGCTTTTACTGCAATGGCAATTTCCTTGCCTATGCGGGTAAATTGCTTTGCCATTCTATCCCATCTGGCAAACATCGTCGATTTCCTTACTTCAAATATCCTTCCCATGATTTTCTGTATTAATGAAAGTCAGCAAAATTAAGGCTTCTGTGATATGTAAAAAAAATCCCGGTTATTGATTGGTAACCGGGATATTATGTAATCATTCAATTGATTATTGAAGTTTGCTATGTTTTCTGCTGTATAGGAAGTATACCAGGAGTCCCAACAGCATCCATCCGAAAGCAACAGTCAAAGTTTGCTTGTCCAATCCAACAATCATAGCTGTGCAAATGATTGCACCCAGTACACCAACGACAGGAGCCATGGGAGTTTTGAAAGGTCTTTCAATATTTGGTTCTTTAACCCTCAGAATCCAAACACCCAAGCTTACCAATACAAAGGCGAACAAGGTTCCAAAACTTGTCAGGTCGCCCGCAACATGTCCGGGAACAAACGCTGCAAACGCTCCTACAAAAAAGAAGAGAATCCAATTTGATTTGTAAGGTGTTTTGAATTTTGGATGCAAATCACCAAAACTTTTTGGAATCAATCCATCATTGCTCATGGTATAAAAAATGCGACTTTGCCCCATCAGCATCACCAGGATAACCGAGGAAAATCCAGCCAGAATAGCAACTGTAACTGCGGATGCAAGCCAGCTGTATCCTGTCATATACGTCGAGATGGCATAAGCTACCGATGCTTCTCTTCCCTTTTCTGGATCTACAAAGTCCTGCCAATTTGCAACACCTGTCAATACGTGTCCGAAGAGAATATAAAGGATGGTGCAAACCACCAGTGATCCTAAAATTCCTATGGGCATATCGCGTTTCGGATTCTTTGCTTCCTGTGCTGCAGTTGAAACCGCATCAAATCCAATGAAGGCAAAAAATACAATTGCAGCGCCACCCAGCACGCCGCCCCAACCGTGTTTATTCCATCCACTGTAATCTGCAATGACTTTTCCTGCTTGATCTGTCACTGGTGCCGTGTCGGCGGGGATCATGTATGGTATATGGTTCTCTGGACGAATGAACTTCCATCCGATGGCAATGAAAAGAAGTACGATGGCAACTTTGATAAACACAATGATGGCATTTACAAATGCTGATTCCTGTGTTCCTTTGATCAATAGCATGGTGAGCAACAGGAGGATAACCAAGGCTGGTGCGTTGATCATTCCCTGATGCAGGATGCCGGCTGAGTCGGTATAACTTTCAAAAGGAGAATGCGACCATTCATAGGGAATGGCACCTCCTAGCAATTTATTGAGGTATTCGCTCCATGCAATGGAAACGGTAGCAGCACCCAATGCATATTCCATGATGAGTGCCCATCCAATGATCCAGGCAACCAATTCTCCCATGGTAACATAAGAATATGCATATGCGCTTCCTGCCACTGGAATCATCGAAGCAAACTCCGCATAACAGAGTCCCGCTAATGCACAACCAATAGCAGCAACAACAAATGAAAGTGTAACAGCCGGGCCCGCTGCTTGTCCCGCTGCTGCAGCTGTCCTTACAAACAAGCCCGCTCCAATGATGGCACCGATTCCCAATGCAATCAAGTTTGCAGGTCCTAATGTTCTTTTCAAGCCCTTCTCTGAATCATCTGCCTGTGATAAAAGTGCAGAAAGTGATTTTTTTCTAAATAAACTCATACAATTGGTTTAGTTGACAGTTTTTGTTGGTTTTAAAAATAGCTAATTATTCCATTCAAAGGGTTTTTTTACAATTCAAATAAAATTCAAAAATCCGCCTAAATCCTTTATTTTACGATCTCATTATTAAACGAAAGCCGTGCCATGAAAGGTGTTTCATCTAAGCTTACTACCTATATCCTGATCGCGATGGCATTGGGTATTTTAACAGGATACCTGGTACATACCCAAGCTGATCCCGCAACCATAAAATCATTTTCCAGCAACATCAAACTGCTGACCACCATTTTTTTGCGCTTGGTACAAATGGTGATTGCCCCACTGGTATTTACCACGCTTGTGGTAGGCATCGCAAAATTGGGGGATTTATCGGTGGTAGGACGCGTTGGTGGCAAAGCTCTGTTGTGGTTTGTTTCTGCCTCATTGATCAGTTTATTGCTCGGAATGGTGCTTGTAAATTTCTTCCAACCTGGTGCTGCCATCAATTTGGATACTGCAGATGTGGAGGGAGCGAAGGACTTGATCGGCAAGACACAGGAATTTTCTTTGCAAAAGTTCATTGAACACGTATTTCCCAAAAGCTTCATCGAATCGATGGCCCATAATGAAATTCTGCAGCTGGTTGTATTCAGCATCTTTTTTGGAGTGGGCACAACAGCTCTCGGAGAAAAAGGAAAATCCATTGTCAAAGCACTGGATGCAGTGGCCCATATCATTTTAAAAATGGTCGGTTATGTGATGAATACTGCACCCTTGGGTGTATTTGGTGCCATTGCTGCAGTGATAGCAGTGAAAGGATTGGATGTTTTTATTTTCTATGGACAATACCTTTTGTATTTTCTGATTGGCATTGCATTGCTTTGGGTGGTATTGCTTTCTGTCGGCTATATCATTTTGAGGAAAAGGCTGTTTGAATTGTTCAGATTCATTTCCCAACCGCTACTGGTTGCCTTCAGCACCACCAGCAGCGAGGCGGTGTTTCCAAAGCTCACGAGTGAGCTGGAGCGATTCGGTTGCAAAGACAAGATCGTCTCTTTCATCCTTCCACTTGGTTACAGCTTCAACCTGGATGGAAGCATGATGTACATGACATTTGCGAGTCTTGCTATTGCACAGGCCTATGGCATACACTTGGATGTTGGAACCCAACTGACCATGCTATTGGTATTGATGCTGACCAGCAAAGGAATTGCAGGTGTGCCGCGGGCATCATTGGTGGTGGTGACTGCCACTTGTGCCATGTTCAATATTCCTCCGGAAGGAATAGCATTGATTTTGCCGATCGACCATTTTTGCGATATGTTCAGAACCATGACCAATGTGGTTGGAAATGCACTCGCTACCACAGCGGTCAGCAAATGGGAAGGAGAATTGACAACTGCAGTTGCCACTGATAATGTGTAAATTTTGTGATCATGATTGAACTGGCTATCCAATTTAAAGATTTGTTGAATCCGGAGTTTTATATTCAACACGGAGGTCTCTGGCTTTTTTTATTCATTGTATTTGCAGAAACAGGATTGTTTGCAGGCTTCTTTTTGCCGGGAGATTCTCTGTTGTTCGTCGCAGGTATTTACTGCAATGAATTAGCAGCTGAATTGATTGATCTGCAATTTGATATTTTTAATTTATTGCTTGTAGCCACACTGGTTGTTGCAGCAGGTGTTTTAGGCAATATTGTAGGATACTGGTTTGGTGCGGCAAGTGGACCTTATCTTTTCAATAGAAAAGATAGTTTTTTCTTTAAGCGCAAACATCTCCATACCGCGAAAGAATTTTATGATAAACATGGAGGAGGTGCCATAGTGTTTGCTCGATTTTTACCCATCATCCGAACATTCGCTCCCATCATTGCAGGAATTGTAAAAATGGAGAAAGCGAAATTCACCTTATATAATATTGTTGGGTGCATTGCTTGGGCAATAACCATGCTGTTTGCTGGTCACTATCTCTATCAATTTTTTCTCAAGCAGTTCGGTTTTGATCTCAAATCAAAGCTAGAGATCATTGTTTTGGGAATCATCTTTGTTACCACTGTTCCCGTCATTTTGAAATTGATCAGAAAGGAGAAGAAATAATTTAAAAATCATTCTATCCCATGCAAGAAGGGTCACTCAAGAAACAATTTTTAAACCTGGCCGTGATTGTTGCAGCGCTTGGTTACTTTGTTGATATATATGACTTGCTGCTTTTTACCATTGTCAGAGAACCCAGTCTGATTGGCATCAGGGTGGGTGAAACAGATATGCTGACTGCCAGCACCAAGATCATCAATTGGCAAATGACAGGCTTGTTGATTGGCGGTATTTTGTGGGGGGTGATGGGTGACAAGAAAGGAAGATTGAGTGTGCTGTTCGGATCAATCTTGTTGTATTCTGTTGCCAACTTTATCACAGGATATGTTCAAACAGTCGATCAATATGCATGGTTGAGATTCATTGCTGGCATAGGATTGGCAGGAGAACTGGGGGCAGGTATTACATTGGTGAGTGAATTGATGCCCAAGAAAAACAGAGGGGTGATGACCTCTTTTGTTGCGGGTGTTGGATTGTTTGGGGCAGTATTTGCTTATGCAGTATACAAGACAACAGGCGATTGGCGCCTCTGCTATAAAATTGGCGGGATACTGGGTATTGTATTGCTTTTTTTGCGCATCAAAGTATCTGAGAGTAAGATCTTTCAGCATGTTTCAAAATCTGAAGTGTCAAAAGGAAATATTTTCATGTTCTTCAACAACAAGAAAAGATTCAGAAAATATCTATTGGCTATTTTGATCGGTTTGCCGACCTGGTATGTCATTGGAATATTGTTGAATCTCGGCAATCGTTTTGCCAAAGAACTCTATGGAGAGAATGCAATTGAATCTGGCGCTTGCATCATGTACGGCTATATTGGGATTGCATTGGGGGATATCATCGTTGGGCTAGTTAGCCAGTATTACAAAAGCAGAAAAAAAGCCCTGACTATTTTTTACAGCATGACATTTTTAGGAGTTGCATTCTTTTTTAGTCCATTGAACAACAGCGACACTAGTATGTATGCGGTATCATTTTACCTCGGATTTTCAACCGGATTCTGGGCCATTTTTGTGACGATGGGTGCCGAACATTTTGGGACAAACCTCCGTGCCACGGCAGCTACGACCATTCCCAACATGGTCAGAGGGGCATTGCCATTGATGAATCTATTGTTCAAAGATTATTTCCAGGGAACACTCCATATATCATTTCTTCAAAGCGGTATGTTGACAGGCTTGATTGTGATGGTTATCGCTATCATAGCTTTGATATACACAGAAGAAACCTTCCACAAGGATTTGGATTTTGTGGAGAAATGATTTTGGGAAAGGTAATATTGAGTAGGGTAAAGGGAGGAGATAGGAGGGGTAAGAACTTTTTCTCCTCCCTTCTCTCTCCTCTCTTTCCCCTGGCTGTTTACCCCAAGACTTCATTCATCGACCTGACAGCTGCTGCGCTTTTTTCAAATGCTTCTTTTTCTGATGCTGTCAAATCAAGCGGAAGGATTTTCTCCCATCCACTTTTCCCAATGGTTACAGGAACACCCAGGCATATATCTTTTTGTCCGTATTCTCCATCCAATGCTACGCAGCAGGTAAATAATTTTTTCTCATCTCTCAAAATGCTTTTCACCAAGGCTGCTCCAGCTGCTCCTGGTGCATACCAAGCAGAAGTGCCAATGAGTTTCGTGAGGGTCGCGCCGCCAACCATTGTATCTGCAACAATTTTTTGTTGTTGTTCTTCAGTAAGAAATTGAGAAACTGGAATGCTGTTCCAGGTTGCTTTGCTGATCAGTGGAATCATGGTTGTATCTCCATGTCCGCCGATAACAATTGCATTCAAATCACCCGCACTGCATCCAAGATGTTGTGTCAATTGATATTTGAATCTGCTGCTGTCCAGTGTTCCGCCCATTCCAATGATTCTTTGTTTTGGCAATCCGGTTGATTTCAGTGCCAAATAGGTCATGGTATCCATCGGATTGCTGATCACGATGATGATGGTATTGGGTGAATATTTCAAAACATTTTCACATACTGTTTTAACGATGCCTGCATTTGTTCCGATCAATTCCTCTCTAGTCATGCCTGGTTTCCTTGGGATACCAGAAGTAATCACCACTACGTCGCTGTTGGCAGTTTTTGCATAATCATTGGTAGATCCTGTAATGATCGTATCAAACCCCAATAACGCTGCAGTTTGCTGCATGTCCTGCGCCTTGCCTTCTGCCAATCCTTCTTTGATATCCAATAAAACGAGATCAGTACAAATGCCTGCTCTGGCAATGTTGTCTGCGCAGGTAGCACCAACGGCCCCGGCTCCAATGACAGTAACTTTCATAGAGTATAATTTATGTGTTGAGTGATGATTTGCGCGGCAAAGGTAGGGTGTTATTTCACAAATTGGTTTACCTTTGCCGCCTTAAAATGCAATTATGGCAAATACTTCTGATATCTCAAGGGGCATGATTTTAAAGCTCGACGGCAGTCTCTACACGGTGATTGAATTTGGCGAAAACAAGACCGCCCGTGCAGCTGCAAAGGTTTGGGCAAAGCTCAAGGGGGTCGACAACAACAGATCCATCGAAAAAACCTGGAACAGTGGAGATACCATTTATCCTGTTAGGGTTGAAAGGAAGAGCTATCAATTCCTATACAAGGATGACACCGGATATAATTTCATGGACAATGAAACTTTCGAACAAATTGCTGTGGCTGAGACCCTGGTTGATGCACCCCAGTTTTTGACGGAGGATCAGGAAGTTTCCGTTCTGATCAATACAGAAACAGAACTACCTATGAGCGTTGAACTGCCTGAGAAGGTGGTGTCGAAAGTTACTTATTCCGAGCCCGGACTCAGAGGCGATACAGCAACACGCACCCTGAAGCCAGCAACCGTGGCAACAGGAGCAACCGTCATGGTTCCCTTGTTTGTGAATGAGGGAGATGTTATTCGTATCAATACTAAAACCGGAGAATACATTGAAAGAGTAAAAGAGTAATTTTTTGCTTTTTTTCGTCGATTTTAGACATTTTTGCCCCTTTTTTAAACAAAAAAGGGGCTTTTTTAATAAAAATCGGGCATAATTTAATTTGGCCAATTTTCATTTTTACCCCACCTTTACCGTCCGTTAGTGACAAAAAAATCATTACAAATGGACCTAAAACAGATTCAGGATCTCGTAAAGATGGTAAATAAGTCTAATATCAGTGAGCTCTCCATTGAGGAAAAGGATATCAAGATTACCATCAAACAAAAAGAGGATAAATATGTAACCGGCGTTCCAATGCAGCAGATACAAGCAGCACCTGCACCTGTTGCAATTGCATCACCTGCTCCTTCGGCAGCTGCTCCTGCTGCAAAGCCTGCTGCACCGGTTGCAGCTGACAATCTTTTGACCATCAAGAGTCCGATGATCGGAACTTTTTACAGAAGGCCTTCGCCCGACAAACCCAATTTTGTAGAGGAGGGTGATGAAGTGAAAAATGGCAAAGTGGTTTGCATCATTGAAGCCATGAAACTGTTCAACGAAATCGAAAGCGAAATCAGTGGAAGGGTGGTGAAAATCCTGGTGGAAGATTCTACACCAGTTGAATACGATCAGCCCCTATTCCTTGTCGAACCTATCTAGTCAATTGCATGGAGACATGCATTTTTTTCATTTAAATCTGTGGCATGACCAAAGATTCTAAGAGTATATTCAAAAAAATATTGATTGCAAACAGAGGTGAAATTGCCCTGAGGGTTATCAGAACCTGTCGTGAAATGGGTATAAAAACTGTAGCTGTTTATTCTACAGCCGATAAAGACAGTTTGCATGTGAAGTTTGCAGATGAGGCTGTATGCATTGGACGACCTTCCAGTTCAGAATCATATTTGAACATTCCTCATCTCATGGCTGCCATGGAAATTACCAATGCGGACGCAGTACACCCTGGGTATGGATTTCTGGCAGAGAATGCAAAGTTTGCCGAGATATGCGGTGAACATGGAGTAAAGTTTATTGGTCCCACGCCCGAACAAATCAGATGCATGGGCGACAAAATAACTGCAAAGGAAACCATGGTCAAAGCTGGCGTTCCTGTTGTGCCTGGAAGCGGAGGATTGCTGGGGAGTGTCGAGGAAGCAAAACAAATTGCAAAAGAGATTGGTTATCCGGTCATATTGAAAGCCACCGCGGGTGGTGGTGGAAAAGGCATGCGGGTTGTTTGGGAAGAAACTGAAATCGAAAAGGCATACAATACTGCGAAAGCGGAAGCATTGGCTTCTTTCAAAAACGACGGTGTCTACATGGAAAAATTTGTAGAGGAACCTCGTCACATTGAAATACAAGTAGCAGGTGACCGCTATGGAAAAGTTTGTCACATGAGTGAAAGAGATTGTTCCATTCAGCGCCGGCACCAAAAGTTGGTTGAAGAATCTCCCTCACCTTTTATGACGGATGATCTTCGTCAACGCATGGGAGATGCTGCAGTAAAAGCTGCTCAAGCCATTGGATACGAGAGTGTGGGAACGATTGAATTTCTGGTTGACAAACACAGAAATTTTTACTTCATGGAAATGAATACCAGGATCCAGGTGGAACATTGCGTTACAGAAGAAGTAACCAATTTTGATTTGATCAAAGAACAAATCAAAATCGCTGCCGGTGAGCCGATATCAGGAAAAAATTATTATCCTGATATGCATGCCATTGAATGCAGGATCAATGCAGAAGATCCCTACAATGATTTCAGACCCAGTCCGGGTAAGATCACTGTATTGCATCAGCCTGGCGGGCATGGTATTCGCATTGATTCACATGTATACGCGGGATATGTAATTCCTCCATTTTATGATTCAATGATTGCAAAAATCATTGCAGTTGCCAGAACCCGCAAAGAGGCCATCGATACCATGAGCAGGGCCTTGAGTGAGTATGTCATTGAAGGAGTAAAGACAACCATTCCATTCCATCAGCAGTTGATGAGAAATGAGGACTTCATCAAAGGAAATTTCACAACCAAATTCTTGGATACTTTTAAAATCCAATAACAAGGGTAATAAATGCATAAAAATAAAAGCCTCCCCAATGGGAGGCTTTTTGTTTGCGTGCCAGAAACACTTGTTTGTTTATCTCAAGAACAAAAGTTCTCGGTATTTTGGAAGCTCCCACTCTGAATCGTCTACCAACAATTCCAATTTGTCTACATGGTAACGAATTTGATCGAAGAATGGTTTTACGTTATCGCAATAAGCAATTGCTTTTTCTCTAGAGCTCGATAAAGCATTTGCTGCTTTTCTGGCTTCAGTCATTTCCTCTGTTAGCAATTGCGCCTTGTTGATATGTTCTGAAATTTCACTCAATACATTCAACTGCGCTTTGTATGCTTCTGGTTTGAGGCCAACTTCTTTCAATCCTTTAATATTTTCTATCAATACATTTTGATATCGAATAGCAGCAGGGAGAATATGATTGCCTGTCAGGTCGCCGATGACACGACCCTCGATCTGAACATACTTGATGTATTTTTCCAGTTCAATTTCGTGACGGGCTTCCAATTCCACATGCGACAATACTTTGTGTTTTTCAAACAACTCTTTTACTTTCTTGGTTGTCAATGAATCCAATGCAAGCGGAGTGGTTTTCAAATTGGGTAAACCGCGCTTCGCAGCTTCCTTCTGCCACTCTTCGCTGTAACCATCACCCTCAAACAAAACTTTCTTGGAAGCTTTGATGTAATTTTTGATTACGTGCATGATGGCAACTTCTTTCTTGTCACCTTTCTCTATCAATGCATCTACCTCATTTTTGAAAGAGGTCAATGTTTCAGTCATGATGGTATTCAATACGGTCATGTTATAACCGCAGTTGGCAGAAGATCCCACTGCACGGAATTCAAATTTGTTTCCAGTGAATGCGAAGGGAGATGTTCTGTTTCTGTCTGTATTATCCAGCAACAATTCAGGAATGTTTTTGTGGATATCCAGTTTGAGCATGACTTCATCCTGCTCATCAAATTTGTCGCCCACTCTTGTCTCCACTTCATTGAGCACCTTGGTGAGGAATTGTCCAATGTAAGCAGAAATGATCGCTGGAGGTGCTTCGTTGGCACCCAAACGATGATCGTTGCCTGCAGATGCGATAGCTGCTCTCAATAAATCCGCATGATCGTGCACAGCTTTGATGGTGTTTACAAAGAATGCAAGGAACATCAGGTTGGTCTTGGGTGTTTTACCCGGCGCCAACAAGTTGATGCCTGTATCTGTTGCCATGCTCCAGTTATTGTGCTTCCCGCTTCCGTTGATGCCGGCAAATGGTTTCTCATGCAAGAGCACACGCAATTTGTGCTTCTTGGCCACTTTAGCCATTACATCCATCAACAATGTGTTGTGGTCAACTGCCAGGTTCAATTCTTCAAATATGGGTGCACATTCGAACTGTGATGGGGCTACTTCATTGTGTCTCGTGCGCAAAGGAATTCCCAGTCGGTATGATTCATATTCGAAATCTCTCATGAATGCATAAACGCGTTCAGGTATCGCACCAAAATAGTGATCCTCCAGCTGCTGACCTTTTGCGGGAGCATGTCCGAAGACTGTTCTGCCTGTCATGATCAGATCCGGACGAGCATTGGCGAGTCCCTCATCAACCAAAAAATATTCCTGTTCCCATCCCAGTGTAGCTGTGACTTTTCCAACTGATTTGTCGAAGTAGTGACAAACATCCACTGCAGCTTTGTTCAAAGCTTCAATTGATTTTAACAGTGGTGCTTTGTAATCCAGGCATTCACCGGTATATGAAACAAATATAGTTGGAATGCAAAGTGTGAGTCCCTGTCCAATGTTCATGATGAAGGCAGGAGAAGTAGGATCCCAAGCAGTATATCCGCGGGCTTCGAAAGTGGCACGCAATCCCCCACTTGGAAAGGAAGATGCATCTGGCTCTTGTTGGGTCAATGCATTTCCATCAAATTCTTCAATAGCAGAACCATCTGATTTCAAGGTAAAAAATGAATCATGTTTTTCCGCTGAAGTGCCGGTAAGAGGTTGGAACCAGTGTGTATAGTGTGTAACACCCTTGCTCTGTGCCCACTGCCTCATCCCTGCTGCAATCTGATTCGCAATGGTTCTGTCTATTTTTTGTCCAGACTTGATGGAACTGACGAGTCCTTTGTATGCCTCGTCGTTGACATATTCTCGCGCGATTTTCAACGTGAAGACGTTCTCACCAAATATGGGAGTGACTTTTGATGGACTCTCAACATGTACCTCGTCCTTCACAGAAGTGAGGTTGTCAATTGCTTTGAAACGTAATGATTGCATATGATATAATTTGAAGGCACAAAAGTCGCCAAATTCACCCTCCCAGACAAAAAAAATATAAAAATCCCCAAAAAAGGAAGTCAAATTGTTAATAAAATGAATATTCATGGTAGTTAAGTGATCTTAAATGATTGATTTTATGCCGAATACTTCATATAGAAAAATATATAATGTGAAAGCTTTGTAGATTATATCTTCGTCAACTTTGGATAAATTTGCGACTTCAATCGAAACATGGAAACAACTGTAGATACCGCCAAGCAACTCGGACTCCTTCCCGATGAATTTGAAAGCATCAAACGCATCCTCCACCGAACTCCAAACTTCAATGAACTGGCTGCCTATTCAGTCATGTGGAGTGAGCATTGCAGTTATAAAAATTCCATCAAATGGTTGAAAACACTTCCCCGTGATGGTAGCAAATTATTGGTGAAGGCAGGGGAAGAAAACGCTGGACTCGCTGATATAGGAGATGGATATGGAGTCGTTTTCAAAATAGAATCACACAATCATCCATCCGCCATTGAGCCTTTCCAGGGTGCTGCAACAGGTGTCGGGGGCATTCACCGTGATATTTTCACAATGGGTGCGCGTCCCATTGCCGCTCTCAATTCATTGAGATTTGGAAACATTGCTGATCCCAAAACAAGGCATTTGTTGAAAGGAGTTGTTGAAGGCATTGGTCATTATGGAAACTGTTTCGGTGTTCCAACGGTTGGTGGTGAAGTGTATTTTGAAAACTGTTACCATACCAATCCCCTTGTCAATGCAATGAGTGTGGGTATTGTGAAAGTGGGACAAACAGTCAGTGCCACTGCGGAGGGAGAAGGAAATCCTGTTTTCATTGTAGGATCTGCTACAGGCAAAGACGGCATTGGTGGTGCATCTTTTGCATCTGCTGATATTACTGCAGACAGTGCACAAGACCTTCCTGCTGTTCAAGTGGGTGATCCATTCCAAGAAAAGAAATTGCTGGAAGCTTGTTTGGAGTTGATTCCGAAAGGTGCATTGGTGGGTATGCAGGACATGGGTGCTGCTGGTATTATTTGTTCAACTGCTGAAACAAGTGCGAAAGGTGGCGTTGGCATGGTGATACACCTTGATAAGGTACCGATGCGTCAGCAAAACATGAAAGCATGGGAGCTGCTGCTGAGTGAAAGCCAGGAACGCATGTTGATGATAGTAAAAAAAGGAAGAGAGAAAAAAGTCCTGGAGGTATTTGAGAAGTGGGACCTGCCTTGTTCTGAAATCGGACATGTAACAAAGGATGGCTTGCTCAAATTTTATATGAATGGAACATTGGAGGCTGAGTTGCCGGCAGAAAGTTTGGTACTTGGAGGAGGTGCACCAGTTTACGAAAGGGCATTTGAAACACCTGCTTATTTTGAAAAAATCAATTCTTTTGATGCATCCACTGTTTCGGTTCCCAAGGACCTTAAAAAAATTGCAGAGCAACTGATTGAAATCCCCAACATCGTCAATAAAAAGTGGATATACAATCAATACGACAGCATGGTGGGGACAGGTAATACCTCAACCAATCAACCAAGCGATGCGGCAGTGGTATTGGTAAAAGAAACAGGCAAGGCATTGGCTGTTACAACCGATTGCAACAGCAGATACGTGCAGGCAGATCCTTACAAAGGAGCAATGATCGCTGTGAGTGAGGCGGCCAGAAATATTGTATGCAGTGGCGGAACACCACTTGGGGTAACGAACTGTCTGAACTTTGGAAATCCCTATGATCCTCAAGTATACTATCAATTTGTAAATGCCATCAAGGGCATGGGGGATGCATGTAAAAAGTTTGATACTCCTGTCACTGGGGGAAATGTAAGTTTCTATAACCAGAATCCTGATGGAGCAGTTTATCCAACTCCGACGATAGGGATGGTTGGTTTACTAGATAGCTTGAATGATAAAATGACACTGGGTTTCAAAAAAGAAGGAGATCTGATTTATTTGATCGGGAAATCAACCAACGATATCAACTCTTCTGAGTATCTACATAAAATTCTCAATATCGAATTTTCTCCAGCACCTTATTTTGAATTGGATGAAGAGTTTCAAATGCAAGAGGCGGTGCTAAAACTGATCAAATCAACATTGATCCAATCTGCTCACGATATCAGCGAAGGCGGTTTGTTTATTACATTGTTGGAGTCTGGATTTGTGAATGACCTTGGATTTGAAGTTCATCAATCCAAGCGAGAAATCAGAAACGATGCATTTTGGTTCGGTGAATCTCAAAGCAGGGTGGTCATATCGGTAGATCAGGATCAAAAAGAAAAATTCGAAACGACCATGAAGGCTACTAAAGTACCTTTTGAACAACTTGGAAAAGTTAATGGAAAAGAAGTGAGCATCAATGGTGAAAACTGGGGTTTACTGTCAGGGTGGAGAAAGACCTACGATGAAAAAATTTCATCTTTGATGAATTAAACACAGGGTTTTTCGACTTATCCACATCATATATCTATTTTTTTCAAAGCCTTAAAATAATGGTAACTTCGTATGACCTCCGAAAGTTCCCCACTATCCCTTTCTGACGGTCTTATTATATGACCAAGTATATATTTGTTACCGGAGGCGTTACATCATCATTGGGTAAAGGAATTGTTGCTGCATCTCTTGCAAAACTTTTGCAGGCCAGAGGCTTTAAAGTCACCATACAAAAATTCGATCCATACATCAATGTCGATCCCGGTACCCTCAATCCATATGAACATGGTGAATGTTATGTAACCGAGGATGGAGCTGAGACTGATCTTGATTTGGGACATTATGAAAGGTTTCTGAACATATTTACTACACAGGCAAACAACGTAACCACAGGCAGGATTTACCAATCCGTCATCAACAAAGAAAGGGAAGGTGCTTACCTTGGAAAAACTGTTCAGGTCATCCCCCATATCACCGATGAAATCAAGCGGAGAATGCAGTTGCTCTCTGAATCCGGTTATGATATCATCATCACCGAAATTGGAGGTACGGTAGGCGACATAGAAAGTTTACCCTTTATAGAGGCGGTCCGTCAATTGCAATGGGAATTGCCAGAAGGTGATTGCCTTGTTGTGCACCTGACCCTTGTCCCATATTTAAAAGCAGCAAAAGAGCTCAAGACTAAGCCAACGCAACACAGTGTAAAGATGATGAGTGAGAACGGAGTGCATCCAGACATCATTGTATGCAGAACCGAGCAGCCTCTTTCCAATGAATTGAAATCCAAAATTGCACTCTTCTGCAACGTCAAAACAGATTCAGTAATTGAAGCTGCAGATGCTAGCAGTATTTACGAAGTACCATTGTTGATACAGGAACAACATCTCGATGAAATCTGTTTGAAAAAACTCAATATCACCTGGTTTCCTGAACCTGATCTCAATGCGTGGAAAGGATTTTTAACCAAATTGAAAAATCCAAAATCAACTGTAACAATCGGGCTCATTGGTAAATACATCGAGCTACAAGATGCGTACAAATCAATACTTGAAGCCTTCATTCATGCAGGTGCCATGAATCAGGTCAAGGTATTGGTGCAGGATATTCACAGTGAATCCATCAACAAAGAAAACCTTGTTTCAAAATTGGAAGGACTGCATGGCTTGCTTGTGGCACCTGGATTCGGACACAGGGGAATTGATGGAAAAATTTTAGCCGTGCAATATGCACGTGAAAAACAATTGCCGTTTTTTGGAATTTGTTTGGGCATGCAAATGTCGGTCATAGAGTTTGCGAGAAATGTTGCTGGTATTACAAATGCGCATTCCACAGAAATGAATGCGAATACCTCTGATCCGGTGATTGATTTGATGGAAGAACAAAAATCCATCACCAACAAAGGGGGAACCATGCGATTGGGTTCATACCCTTGCAAATTGTCAAAGGATAGTTTGGCATACAAAATATATGGGTCGGAGATGATAACCGAGCGTCACCGTCATCGCTGGGAATTCAACAATAAATACCTGGATCAATTGAAGGCAGCCGGACTGAAACCGAGCGGCATCAATCCGGAAACAAACCTGGTTGAGATCGTAGAAATACCCTCGCATCCATTTTTCATAGGCGTTCAATATCATCCGGAATTGAAAAGTACTGTTGAAAATCCACATCCCATTTTTGTACATTTCATCAAGGCTGCCAAAGAGTTTGCTCAGCAAAAGGGCAAGAAAGGAAAGCTGGAGGGTCAGCTGAACTGATCATCCTTTCAACCAACATAAAACCTTAGCTTTGCCCTTCAATTTTAACAGAGATGAAATTTGATAAGAATTCTGTCATAGGCATCACTTTGCTGGCTTTCCTCTTCATTGGTTACTTCTATTTTACCCGCCAGGGTCAGATAGAATTGGAAGCCAAGCAAAAGCGCGTGGCAGATTCACTTGCAGCCCTGCAACCTCCTACAGATAAAATTCCGGTTACCATTGATACGATCGGATCTCAGGCTGCTCCAGAGCAAGCAGCTGCAGTGGGTTCTATGATTCAAAAGGGAAATGCTGTTGAATCCAACCATACATTGGAAAATGAGCTAGTGAAAATTACATTTACCAACAAAGGTGGAAGACCCAGTTCGGTGGAATTGAAAAAGTACAAATCAGCCGACAGCAATGCAGTTAAACTGATTGCATCTTCGTTCAATAAAATATCTTATCTCATCAATACCGCAAGCAATGAAAGGGCATCGACGGATGATTTGTATTTTGAAGCGGGCGAAGCAACAAAGCAAGCAGATGGTTCATCATCTCTTTCATTTTCCCTGCGTGATTCAAGCGGAAAGTCAATCGTTCATCAATACACGCTCAAATCAAATGCCTACTCCCTTCTATGGGATCTGCAGGTAAAGGGAGCAGAGAAATTATTTACGCAAAACAAAGTCAATTTGGTCTGGCAGGTGCAGGCGGATCAACAGGAGTTGGATATTCAAACAGAGAAAAGAGAAACGCAACTCGGACTCTATGACCAAAACGGGTATGATTATTTTACCATGAGCGACGGACTCAATAAAAGTTGGGACGCTGGATTAAAATGGTTGTCCATCAAGCAAAAATTTTTCAACACAACTTTGATTGCAGATCAAGGATTCAGTCATGTTGACATCAATTGTAAGATGCCCAACGATTCTTTGAAGATAGTTTCACAGTCCGTTGCCAACATGCAAGTCAACCTTCCTGCAATCTCTAACACCAATTTGTCCTTTACCTATTTCATGGGACCAAATGACTACCAGATCCTCAAGGCACAAAACATTGAACTTGAGAACATCGTCAACCTCGGACAGGGAGTGTATGCATTTGTGAAATACATCAACAGGTGGATTGTGATGCCCGTATTTGATTTTATTCAGAAGTATGCTTTGAATTATGGACTGGCCATTGCATTGCTCACGATCTTTATTCGCTTGCTGACCTATCCGTTGATCTATTCATCGTATGTAAGCGGCGCAAAGATGAAAGCATTGCGTCCGGAGTTGGACGCCATCAAAGCAAAATATGAAGGTGATCAACAGGCATTCAGCATGGAGCAGATGAAGCTTTACCGCTCTGCCGGAGTGAATCCATTGGGGGGCTGTATTCCCGGATTGATGCAGATCCCTATCTTCTTTGCATTGTATGCATACTTCAATGCAAACATTGATCTGCGGGGCGTTTCATTCTGGTGGTCCAACGACCTGTCTTCTTTTGATGCTATTTTCAAATGGGGATTCAGCATACCTGGCTTGGGAAGCCATCTTTCTTTGTTTACCATACTTGCAGTGGTTACCAACCTGTTGATTGCATTGTACAGCATGAACTCAACGCCAGATCCTGGAAACCCAGCATTGAAATACATGCCCTACATCTTCCCTGTGATGTTGTTGGGTATTTTCAACGGACTCCCTTCTGCCTTGACTTGGTATTATACAGTTTCCAATATCATTACATTGGTCATGCAATTTGCTATACAGAATTACATCATCGATCATGGTAAAATTCTGGCTGAGATTGAAGCCAACAAGAAGAAGCCCAAAGAGAAATCCAAATGGCAGGAAAGATTTGAGCAGATACAGGAAACACAAAAGAAGGTGAATGCCATGAAAGAAAAAACTTCAAAGAAAAAATAATGCGCATCCTGCTGTTGCCACTCGCATGGTTGATTTCAAGCTTTGGCTACGGACAAAAATTTTTTTCCGAGGGTACCATCACTTATGCTGTTCAGACAACAGTGGATGGTAAATCAATTGCAGATGGCGTCTTCTCGGTTCAACAGATCAAAGGTTCATTCACGCGCGTTGAACTGAAGAGTCCACTTGGCAAAAACATCACCCTGTTCAACGCGCGTGATGAGGAGGGGGCTATGCTGCAGGAATTCGGATCCCAGAAAATAATGATTCCAATTACAAGAGAAAATCTTGAAGAACGCAATGCCAAATACCAAAACATTGTATTTACCACGGACACCTCATCCAAGAAAATACTTGATTACACCTGTAGCAATGCAAGCACGGTATTGGCTGATGGTACAGTCATTGAAGTTTTTTATGCAAAAGAATTGGTGACAGACAATGTGGGAATTGGATTTCAATTTGGAAAACTACCCGGACTCGCATTGGAGTTTACATCCATTTCAGGCAACAGTGCTGTGAAGTACTCAGCTACTTCCATTAGTTTTGAACCGGTGCCTGTTCAAAATTTTGATTTACCATCATCCGGATACAGGGTGATGAGTTTTGAAGAAAGCAAGAAAAAGAAATAAAATTACTGTTGGGGTTTGGTGGGAGTTTTGAATTTGTTCAAAACAACTCTGTTCTTGTAAGGAATGATGTAGGTAACATTTCCTTTTTGATAGGTGATTACATTGTTGAACATCACCATATTTCCATGTCTTTTATAACCAAAGGCTTTGTTGTCTCTGTAAGAAAAACCATTCCTCAAAGAGAGAGAAAGATGTTTCTTCATGTTAGAGAAACTGGACTTGGATGATTTTGATTTCATCACAATGCCGTCAATGGCATATACCGTTGCGGAAATGGTGAAAACCATGACCATTGCACTGGCTATGCGCAGGATTTTGTTGAACAATATGTTGTAAGGTTGCAACATGTTAACAAAATTAACATATTTAATTCATTTTGGTTCGGTTATTCCGTATGATTTACGAAATGGTAATGTTGATAAAAAGTTATCCACCTAACTGATTCAGAATCAAATCATTTACAGTAAATTAGGTAAAATATCTTCATGAGCATGGGTCCGCATTTACCCGAACAGGACGACATCAAGGAGCTGCTCCAGCTTTATGAAAAAATAAAGACGGGGAAGGGAGGTGGATTCCTCAGTGAGGAGTCATTTGAACGCATCATAGACTATTTCGACGACCAAGATGCACTACCCAAAGCCATGGAGGCAGCCGATCATGGCATTGCACAATTTCCATTTTCATCTTCCTTGCTGATAAAAAAAGCGGACTTGCTGATTGCAACCAGGCATTATAAAAAAGCCTTATCTATTTTAGACAAAGCTGAAATCCTAGACAGCAATGACATAGACATTTGTATTTTAAGAACCGATGCATATCTGGCCCTGGATATGCAGGAACATGCAGTGGAGATCCTGGAAGATGCCATTCAACGATTTGAAGGGGAAGACAGAATTGACCTGCTTTTTGAATTGGCAGATGTATATGATGATTACGAAGTATTTGAAAAAATATTTGATTGTCTCAAACTCATTTTGGAATACGAGCCCAACAATGAAGAGGCACTGTACAAAATATGTTTCTGGACTGATTTCACAGGAAGAAATGAGGAGAGCATCAAACTCCATAAAAAAATCATAGAAGAACATCCTTACAATGATCTTGCCTGGTTCAATCTGGCTGCTGCTTACCAGGGTTTAAGGTTGTATGAAAAAGCAATTGATGCTTATCAATATGCAATCGTCATCAATGAAAAATTTGATTATGCATACCGCAACATGGCAGATGCACTGATGCGGCTACATCGTTACAAAGAGGCGATTGAAAGTTTGGAAAAAGTGATTGAGCTATCTCGTCCAGAGGATCTGATCTACCAGGCGATCGGACACTGCTACGACAAGGTGAAGAATTATGCACAGGCACGATTCTATTTCCGCAAGGCCTCACACTTGAATCCAGATGAACCCAAACTTTACGAAAAAATTGCACATACTTATATCAAAGAATCCAAGTTTCAGCAGGCCATCAAGTATCTGGAGATGGCACTCAAAATCAAACGACTGGATCCTGATTTCAACTTTATGATGGGGGAATGCCACCTTAAAACGGGTAATTTCAAGGAAGCCGTCCACTATTTTCTAACCGTCGTTCAATACAAACCCAGAAACATCAAGGGATGGGAAGCATTGATCAGAACACTTTTTGATAACAGGCAATTCAGCGAAGCCGACAAACAAATTCAACTGGCGCGCAACAAAGCAGGAGAAAAATCCATTTTTGATTTTTATGAATGTGCAGTCATGTTGGCACTTGGAAATGTCAAAGAAGGCATTGTAATGTTGGAATCATCCCTCGAAAACCACCCCAAGCAGCTCAAGCAATTTTTGAAACTTTTTCCCTCTGCAGTGCAGTACCCACAAGTGGTTGAGTTGATCCTGAAACACAAGCGGAGAAGACGCCTATAATCCTACCATTTTAGTATGGCAATTCGTGCGAGGTTTTGTAACTTTGCAGCAGATTATCACGCACATGAATTTCAATCTCACACAAATGCCTGATAGGCTTTCAAAGCCAAGGAAAGAGGGCATCACCATGGTTATGGACAAGGGACTTTCTCTCGAGGAAGCCAAACAATTCATTGAGAATGCTGTACCACATGTAGATATCGTAAAACTTGGTTTTGGTACTGCATATGTAACTCCAAAACTCAGGGAAAAGATCGACCTCTACCAGTCAAACGGCATCCCCGTTTATTTTGGCGGCACCTTGATGGAAGCATTCCTGATCCGCAATCAGTTCAATGAATATATTTCTTTGTGCAAGGATTACGGAATTCAATACATGGAAGTAAGTGATGGCTCCATCACCATTCCCCATGCTGAAAAATGCGGATACATCGAAAAGTTGAGTACCATCGGAACTGTATTGAGTGAAGTAGGAAGCAAAGATGCTGCACATATCATACCGCCTTATAAGTGGATCGAATTGATGAGTGCGGAATTGAGCGCGGGTGCCTCATGGGTAATTGCTGAAGCTCGCGAGGCAGGCAATGTGGGAATTTACAGAGGAAGCGGGGAGGTGCGCGAGGGACTCGTACAGGAAATATTGACCAAGATTCCGGGAGAAAAAATATTGTGGGAAGCTCCCCAAAAAGCGCAGCAATTGTACTTTATTGAATTGCTAGGTACTAATGTAAATCTCGGCAACATTGCTCCAAGTGAAATTATTGCGCTGGAAGCAATGCGCGTGGGTCTCCGTGGAGATACCTTTCATTTATTTTTGAATAAGTAGAAGTTGATGAAGACCTACGGCTTGATAGGGTTTCCATTGACGCATTCTTTTTCAAAAAAATATTTCACTGACAAATTTCAACGAGAAGAACGCACTGATTGTATCTATAAGAATTTTCCATTGGAAAAAATTGATGAAGTTGAACAGCTGTTTGCATCCAATCCAGATTTGGCGGGATTGAATATTACCATTCCTTACAAAGAAGTTATTTTACCTTATCTGGATGAATGCATGGAAGTGGTAAAAGAAACAGGTGCATGCAATTGCATCAGGATTATAAATGGAAAGAAAATCGGTTATAATACGGATGTAATTGGATTTGGAACTTCATTGGATACACAATTGAAAAGTTCACATCAAAAAGCACTGGTATTAGGAACAGGCGGTGCAGCCAAGGCAGTTTGTTATGCTTTGAAGTTGCGCAATATTTCTTATCTGCAGATCAGCCGAAATCCGGAAAACAGCAATGAAATAGCATACAGTGAAATTGACAAAGAACTATTGCAATCACATACGCTCATCATCAATACAACTCCATTGGGAATGTATCCGAATACAGATGCTTGTCCAGCAATTCCTTACGAACATCTCACTGAGAATCATTACCTGTTTGATCTGGTATACAATCCAGCACTCACCTTGTTTCTACAGAAGGGAATGGCAGCTGGTGCAGTCGTAAAAAATGGAACCGATATGCTAGCAATTCAGGCAGAAGCTTCCTGGGAAATTTGGAATTCATGATGGGCGATTGCCTTTTTCGCAATTTTCAAGAATGGCTCTCATAGCCGGGTTGATCGATTTCACTTTTCTTTCCTGATAATCAAAGCAAACCATCTTGGTTTCTATTTGTGCAGCAGTAAGCAATTTGTTTTCTCTTTCAACCTCTATGGAGTAATAGCATCAAAAGCTTGCTCTTCCAATATTTCCAATGGACAAATGAATGGTGATTGCATCTCTGAAAAAAAGTTCATGAAAATATTCCAATGTTGCTTCAGCCAATACCAATCCGTAATCACCGAATTTCATTTCAGAACATCCGATGGTTTCTAAAAAACGCAACCTGGTTTCTTGTGTAAACAGCAAATAGCGTTCGTTCCCTGCATGTCCACCGTAATTGATGTCTCCAATTTGAACAGTCATTGAAGTTTGAAAGCAGGGGGGTGATGGGATGTTGATGTTGTTTTTTCTCATGAAGTCAGGCAATGGTTTTTAAAAATGCATTCATTTGATCAACTGCTTTTTTCCGGTGACTGATCGCTGATTTCACATCCAGTCCCAATATTGCGAATGTCTGATCATATCCATCCGGAATAAACAAGGGGTCATATCCAAAACCGCCCGTCCCACTGGGTGTAAGTGCAATTTTCCCGCTGCAGGTGCCTTCAAATAGATATTCATTTCCATCTATGATCAGTGAAATGACAGTCTTGAAAACGGCGTTTCTGTTGCTTATGTTTTTCATGTTGTGCAAAAGCAGTGCATTGTTCTGTGTTGCATCAGACGTATCACCTGCGTATCTGGCTGATTTTACACCAGGAGCCCCATTCAACCCTTCCACTTCCAGTCCGCTGTCTTCTGAAAAACAATCTTTGCCCGTCAATTGAAAAATAACCGATGATTTTTCAGATGCATTTTTTGCAAGCGTTTCATGTGGCTCAGGAATATCAATTTCGATGCCTGCCTCTTTCAAAGTGATGATGTCAAATCGGTTGTTGAGCAATGCCCTGATTTCATCTGCTTTGTGGCGATTGTTGGATGCAAAAATCAACTGTTTCATGCAATGAAAATTTGCTTGAGGCAGTTCCACAATTTCACTTTCAACGATTTGTCTCCTATCATTTCCTCCAATGAAGGCGATGCAACAAATTGGATATTATCGACTTTCTGTATTTGAAAAGGTGGGAAGTTGATCGGCAGTCCGAATGCTGCAGGGGCAATCCCAAACAATATGATGTTTGACGTAACATAATGCTCCTTGATGAATTGCAGGTCTGTCGCGTTCTCCTTGTCAGTATACAGGACAGCTGCATTGGAGTTGTCAAGTTTGCAGGCGGTTAAAATGCCGTTCAGCAATTCATGGGCTTCTTTTTCAATCGTGTCGTTTGATGGTGCCGCAACGATTACTGCACGCATTGCTTTTTTTTCTTTTGCAGCAGTCGGCATGGATGGATCGATCAACACATCCTTGTACAATGCAGAGAGGAGGGAAACGGGTATTTTAACTTTTTCTACTTGATCCATCTGTTTGGTTTCCTTTGCCGTTGGCATTTGTTTTTGTTTCTTTGCAAAAATATTTTTTATGCAGAAGGGTGCAATAAAGGTAACAAAAGCGGCGACATCGAAATGGTCTTCAACCGATTTCAACAATCTTCCATTCGGTAAATTGTTTACTGATCATATGTTGATTGCAGAGTACAAAGATGGAGCCTGGGGTGATCCCGAAATCCTGCCTTATGGTCCACTGCATTTTGACCCCTCACTTGCAACCTTGCATTACGGACAGTCGATCTTTGAAGGTATCAAAGCATTTCGCAGGAAAGATGGCAGTGCCGCTATTTTCAGGCCCTATGAAAATTTGAAAAGATTCAACAAGTCTGCCCATCGCATGGCCATGCCTGATGTGCCCGAGTTTCATTTCATCGAGGGAATGAAACATTTGTTGGCTTTGGAGGACAAGTGGATTCCCAATGCAGATGATCATTCCATGTATATACGTCCTTTTATGTTTGGGACTGATGAAGTGATTGGCGTGGGACCCTCATCCAGATATTATTTTATTATCATTTTGAGTCCGGTTGGACCATATTTCTCCAAGCCTTTGAATATTTATGTGGAAGAGCAATATGTGAGAGCTGCACCTGGTGGTGTGGGTTATGCAAAAACAGCCGGCAATTATGCTGCATCGCTCTACCCTGCAAAACTTGCAAAGGACAAGGGATTTGACCAGATTTTGTGGATGGATGCACAAGAGCACAGGTATGTGCAGGAATGTGGTGCTATGAATGTATTTTTTGTGTTGGATGGAAAACTGATCACACCCTCATTGGATGCAGGAACCATATTGGATGGCATCACCAGAAAAAGCATCATAGACCTTGCAAGGTCGTTGGGAAAAACGGTCGAAGAGCGTGATATTTTGATCGATGAATTGGTTGAAGGATACAAGAAGGGGACACTGACGGAGGCATTTGGAGCTGGAACTGCGGTGACGGTCTCCAAAATCGAAGTTTTGCAGTACAAAGAGACCAAGATCAGGCTGGATGCTTCCAAAATGTCTATTGCAGATGAATTGAAGCAAACCATGGCAGCCATCAGGAACGGCTCTGCAGCCGATTCCCTGGGTTGGATGGTCGGCATAAAAGACTGATTTTCCTTCATAAAATTTTGAATTGTGGCTTTGCTTTTTAGAAAAAAGCTCCTACCTTTGCCGTCCCGTTAAAAAAAGGGGTAGCATGCCTACAATTCAACAATTAGTTAGAAAAGGAAGAGAGATCATCAAGGCCAAAATCAAGTCAAGGGCCCTTGATGCGTGTCCACAGCGCCGTGGTGTTTGCACCAGGGTATACACTACTACACCTAAGAAGCCCAATTCGGCTTTGAGAAAAGTTGCCAAAGTGCGTTTGACCAACAAGGTTGAAGTCATTGCATACATTCCGGGTGAAGGTCATAATTTACAGGAGCACTCCATCGTATTGATAAGAGGTGGTCGTGTGAAAGATTTGCCCGGTGTGCGTTATCATATTGTAAGAGGCAGCTTGGATACTGCAGGTGTGAAGGACAGAAAGAAGAGCCGTTCCAAGTATGGCACCAAGCGCGAAAAAGCTAAAAAATAAAACAATCACAAAGAAACCTTAATATAGATGAGGAAGACCAGAGCAAAAAAATTACCACTTGCACCAGATCCAAAGTTCAATGATACTTTGGTAACACGTTTCGTGAACAACGTTATGTGGCAGGGAAAGAAAGGCGCATCTCTCACCATTTTCTACGATTCTTTAGAAAAAGTATCCAAGATGACTGGTGAAGATGGATATGAGATTTGGAGAAAAGCCTTGTCAAACGTAACGCCTGCAGTTGAGGTAAGAAGCCGTCGAATTGGTGGTGCTACCTTCCAGATTCCATCTGAGGTTCGTCCCGATCGAAAAATTTCCCTCAGCATCAAATGGTTGGTCCGTTTTGCCAGAGAGCGCAACGGTCGCAGCATGGCTGACAAGCTTGCGAATGAAATAGTTGCAGCAAGCAAGGGAGAAGGTGGGGCGTACAAAAAGAAAGAAGATACCCATCGCATGGCCGAAGCCAACAAGGCTTTCGCTCACTTCAGGATTTGATCCGAATAGAATAAAATCTTAACAAAAGGGCCGATGCATCGGCCCTTTTTTATTTTCGTTTCTCCCAGTCTTGTACTAACTTTGCACCCGCAAAAACAGCCTTGACAAAGGCTAGAACGAACAAATAAATTAAACAACACACTCAGTCATGGCAGACTTAAAATTTCAACGCAACTTCGGAATTGCCGCACACATCGATGCTGGTAAAACCACTACTACTGAGCGCATCCTGCGTTATACCGGAATGATTCACAAGATTGGTGAGGTGCATGATGGTGCAGCTACAACTGACTGGATGGAGCAGGAGAAAGAGCGTGGTATCACCATTACCTCTGCTGCTGTAAGCTGCCAGTGGAACTTCCCAACTGTACTGGGTAAGGCAACTCCAGATACAAAAAAATATTATTTCAATATCATCGATACTCCAGGTCACGTTGATTTTACGGTTGAGGTGGAACGTTCCATGCGTGTACTGGATGGATTGATTGCCTTGTTCTCAGCAGTGGATGGTGTTGAGCCGCAGTCTGAAACTGTTTGGCGTCAGGCCAACCGTTACAAGGTTCCACGCATTGGATTTGTAAACAAGATGGACAGAAGCGGTGCGGATTTCTTGATGGTGGTGAACCAAGTGAAAGAAATGTTGGGTGCCAAGGCAGTGCCCCTTCAATTGCCCATTGGAGCGGAAGACAATTTCACCGGAGTGGTTGACCTCATCAAAATGAAAGGGATCATTTGGCATATGGAAACAGAAGGAATGACCTTTGATGAAATTCCTGTTCCTGCTGACATGGTGGAGGAAGTTAATCATTGGAGACAAAATCTGATTGAGGCAGTTGCAGAATACGATGACAAATTATTGGAAAAGTTCTTTGACGATCCAAGCTCTATCACTGAAGAAGAAGTACATGAAGCCATTCGCAAAGCAACCATCGATTTGAGCATTGTACCGATGATGTGCGGTTCCTCATTCAAAAACAAAGGCGTACAAACTGCATTGGATGCAGTGTGCAGATATCTACCATCTCCGGTTGACATCGATGCGGTGGAAGGAACCAATCCTGACAACGGAGAAACATTGATCAGAAAGCCTGAAGCGACAGAACCATTTGCTGCACTTGCTTTCAAGATCATGACAGATCCGTTTGTAGGACGATTGGCGTTCTTCCGAGTGTATTCTGGACACCTCGATGCAGGTTCTTACGTGCTGAATGTTAGAAGTGGAAAGAAAGAGCGTATCAGCCGTATCATGAAGATGTTTGCCAACAAACAGAATCCAATTGATTTTATTGAAGCGGGGGATATCGGTGCTGCAGTAGGTTTCAAGGAAATCAAAACAGGAGATACACTTTGCGATGAAAATCATCCCATTGTTTTGGAAAACATGTTTATTCCAGAGCCGGTGATCTCCATTGCAGTCGAGCCAAAAGCACAAGCAGACGTTGATAAGATGGGATTGGCAATTTCTAAATTGGTGGAAGAAGATCCAACCCTGCGTGTAAAAACAGATGAAGAAACAGGGCAAACCATTCTGAGTGGAATGGGTGAATTACACCTTGAGATCATTGTTGATCGTATGCGCAGAGAATTCAAAGTAGAAGTAAACCAAGGTGCTCCACAGGTTGCTTACAAAGAAGCATTCCAGGCTACCATAGAACACCGCGAGACGTTGAAAAAGCAGTCTGGTGGTCGTGGTAAGTTTGCGGATATTGTATTTGAAATGGGACCTGCAGACGGCGAATGGTTGAAAGAAAATCCAGGTAAGCAAATGCAATTTGTGAATGATATTTTCGGAGGATCTATCCCACGTGAATTCATTCCTGCCATTCAAAAAGGTTTCGAACAATCTATGTCAACCGGTGTGTTGGCCAACTACCCAGTTGAACACATGAAGATCAGGATATTTGACGGAAGCTTTCACCAGGTTGACTCTGATTCCATGTCATTTGAATTGTGTGCCAAATCCGGATTCCGTGAAGCAGCACGCAAAGCAAAGCCCGTATTGTTGGAGCCTATCATGAAAGTGGAAGTGATTACTCCAGAGCAGTACATGGGTGATGTGACAGGCGACTTGAACAGAAGAAGAGGAATGCTGGAGGGTATGGACAGCAGAGCGGGCGCACAGGTAATCAAAGCCAAAGTTCCGTTGAGTGAAATGTTTGGATATGTGACCCAGTTGCGTTCATTGTCATCTGGACGCGCTTCTTCAACCATGGAGTTCTCTCACTACAACCCTGCACCCAACAACATTGCAGAGGAAGTAATCTCGAGGGTGAAAGGAAAAGGAAACTGATATTTCAAATAATTGAAATTCAAATAGTTGAGTCCCGGGATAACCCGGGACTCTTTTTATTTACCGACCTGAAAATTCCCCTCAAAATTTATTGCAAATCTTTTGCGTGGAATGCTTTGAATTCTTACCTTTGCATCCCCATTAAAAAATGGGCTATTAACATATGTCACAGCGTATCAGGATAAAATTGCAGTCATACGACCATAACTTGGTTGATAAATCGGCGGAGAAGATTGTTAAAACTGTGCGCAGCACGGGTGCCGTTATAACTGGTCCAATTCCCTTGCCTACGCAAAAGAGAATTTTCACAGTGTTGAAATCTCCGCATGTGAACAAGAAAGCGCGTGAGCAGTTCCAATTGAGCACACACAAGCGTTTGCTTGATATTTATACTTCTTCATCCCGCACGGTAGATGCACTGAGCAAGTTGGATCTTCCAAGTGGTGTGGATGTTGAAATCAAGGCCTGATAAGGGTCAGTCCCGATCCGTCGGGGCACAGTTCTTTACTTTCATCTCCCAATTGATTGCCGTTGGCATGAAAAAAAGGAGCGCTGAAGAAAATTTTATCTCTCTGATGAGAGTTGAAATATAAACAAGCCCTTCGAGGTTTGTTTACTGTCGGTACTTCCCACCAGCAGATGGTAAAAGGGGAAAAGGTCGACAGCAAACTGGGATTGAAGCGAGGTCATACCTCTCTGTCCATTTAACCGAAAAGGGGCAAAAATTAAAAACAATGAAAGGAATTATCGGTAAGAAAATTGGGATGACCAGCATCTTCGGTCCCGATGGCAAGCAAACTGCTTGCACAGTCATCGAAGCAGGTCCTTGTGTAGTAACACAGGTGAAGACAAAGGACAACGATGGCTATACTGCGCTTCAATTGGCATTCGGCGAGAAAGTTGAAAAAAGAGCCAATGCTTCAGAAAAAGGACATTTCTCCAAGTCCTCTTCTACTCCAAAAAGTTTTGTAAAAGAATTCAGGGATTACAGCCTCGAGAAAAATCTCGGCGAATCCATCACATGCGACATTTTCGCTGAAGGTGAAAACGTTGATGTTGTTGGAACTACCAAAGGTAAAGGTTTTCAGGGTGTTGTAAAGCGTCATGGTTTCAGTGGTGTCGGTGAGCAATCACACGGACAGCACGATCGCCAGCGTGCACCAGGTTCGATAGGTAACTCATCTGATGCGTCAAGGGTATTTAAAGGAATGCGCATGGCGGGTCGCATGGGCAATGACCGTGTTAAAGTAAAAGGATTGAAAGTTGTGAAGATTTTCCCAGAGAAAAACTTCATCCTTGTGAGTGGGTCAGTACCCGGCCACAACGGTTCAATCGTATATATTCAGAAATAATTCAACGCATCAACATGCAACTAGAAGTATTATCAATAAAAGGAAGCAAGACAGGCAGAACAGTTGATTTGCCTGAAGAAATATTTGGTGCAGAACCAAACAACCATGTGATCTACCTCGCTGTCAAGCAATTCCTTGCTGCACAGCGCCAGGGCACACACAAGGTAAAGACCCGCGCGGAAGTAAAAGGTGCGAGCAGAAAACTGCACCGCCAGAAAGGTACAGGAGGTTCTCGTAAGGGTAATATCCGCAACCCATTGTACAAAGGTGGTGGTACCATTTTCGGTCCCAAGCCCCATAGCTACGACATCAAATTGAACCGCCGTGTGAAAGATCTCGCAAAGATCAGCGCACTCAGTTACAAGGGCAAAGAGAATGCAGTATTGGTGGTTGAAGATTTGAAATTGGATGCTCCCAAAACAAGTGTTTTTGCAACAATGTTAAAGGACCTGAAAGTAAATGACAAAAAAGCATTGTATATCATGTCTGCTGTGGAAGAAAATGTTTTTGTGAGTGCAAGAAACATTCCTTCAGTACTGGCAACTCCATTGTCTGATATCAACACATACGATGTGATGAATGCAGATGTGTTGGTATTGACTGAATCAGCAGCCAAGATGTTTGCAGAATTGGAAGAGGGTGTAGACGCATAATTGATTAACAAACGAATTAAATATTTGATATGAAACTTGCTGAAGTACTTGTGAAGCCCATTCTTTCAGAGAAGGCCAATCAGCTTTCAGAAAAAAGACGCGTGTATTCTTTCAAGGTTGCACGTGCTGCCAACAAGCTTGAGATTAAAAAAGCAGTGGAAGATTTCTATGGTGTTACAGTGGAAGATGTTAGAACTGCCGTTGCACCTGCCAAATCAAGAAGCCGCATGACAAAAGCTGGTGTGATCAGCGGAAGGAAGCCTTCCTATAAGAAAGCTTTTGTAACAGTAGGTGAAGGCAATACCATTGATCTGTATTCAACAATTTAATAAAATATCCTTCGGGTAAAAAATAAAGAAATGGCATTAAAGAAGTACAAACCAGTAACGGCGGGAACCAGATGGAGAATTGGCAATGCATATGCAGAGATCACCACTTCTACTCCCGAGAAATCACTTCTTGAAAAAGTAAAGGCAACCGGCGGTAGAAACGCACAGGGTCGTCGTGCAATGCGCTATATCGGTGGCGGTAATAAAAAAATGTACCGTGTCATCGACTTCAAGCGCAACAAGTATGATATTCCTGCGACTGTTGCCACCATCGAGTATGATCCAAACCGCACCGCTTTCATCGCATTGTTGAACTATGCGGATGGTGAGAAAAGATACATTCTTGCGCCACAGGGTTTGGAAGTGGGCATGACAGTAGTAAGCGGTGATGCAGTTGCTCCTGAAGTAGGCAATGCGCTAAAGATGAAGAACATGCCGTTGGGTACCAATGTGCACAATATTGAGATGCAACCTGGACAAGGCGGCAAGATCGCCCGTTCTGCAGGAGCTTCAGCACAGCTGACCAACAAGGAAGAAAAATATGCGGTGTTGAAAATGCCTTCAGGTGAATTGAGAAAAGTATTGATCAATTGTTATGCAACCGTAGGTGTGCTTTCAAATTCTGACCATAGCTTGGAGAGCATGGGCAAGGCGGGTAGAAACCGTTGGAAAGGTATTCGTCCACGCAACCGTGGTGTTGCCATGAACCCCGTAGATCACCCAATGGGCGGTGGTGAAGGAAAGGCATCAGGCGGACACCCACGCAGCCGCACAGGCAAATATGCAAAAGGTGAGAAAACTAGAACACTTGGAAAAGGAAGCGACAAGTTGATCATCCAGCGCAAGAACGGAAGTAAAATATCAAAATAATTAGAACAAACAACAAGCAATAAATCATGGCTCGTTCAATAAAAAAAGGTCCCTACGTAGCGGCAAAACTGGAAAAGAAGGTAGTCGCGATGAATGATGGCAAATCCAAGAGAGCAGTTGTAAAGACATGGAGCCGCAGAAGCACCATCACACCTGAATTTGTTGGTCACACGTTTGCCGTTCACAACGGAAACAAATTCATCCCTGTGTATGTAACCGAATTCATGGTTGGACACAAATTGGGAGAATTTGCGCCTACACGCAATTTCAAAGGGCACTCAAGCAAAAAAGTAGTTTAATAATTGTTGGACGCGTTCCGGCAACTGAAAAATAAAAATATGGAAGCAGTAGCAAAATTGAGAAACTATCCCACTTCACCCCGCAAGATGCGCTTGTTGGCGGATCATATCCGTGGCATGAAGGTGGAGGAAGCAGTAGCGATTCTTGAGCATCATCCACAGCACAGTGCAACACCCCTTCGCAAGTTGGTGATGTCTGCGGTGAGCAACTGGAAGCAAAAGAACGAAGGTGGCAACGTTGAAGCACTTGTGGTGAAAACCATTTTTGTGGACGGCGCTCGTTCCATCAAACGCATGTTGCCTGCTCCACAAGGACGTGCATACCGCATGAGAAAGCGCAGCAACCATGTCACCGTAATTGTTGATGCAAAAAATTAAGAACAAACAAACTGAATTATAATGGGTCAAAAAACGAATCCAATTGGCAACAGGTTAGGCATCATCCGCGGATGGGAAAGCAACTGGTATGGCAATAAAAAAGATTACGCGAACAAACTTATTGAGGACAATAAGATCCGCAACTACCTCAATGCCCGTATCAACAAAGGCGGCATTGCCAAGATTGTGATCGAGCGAACACTCAACAAGCTGATCGTTACCATCCATACTTCCAAGCCTGGTATCATCATTGGTAAAGGTGGTGGAGAAGTTGACAGGGTGAAAGAAGAGTTGAAGAAACTGACCGGTAAAGAAGATGTTCAAATCAACATCCTTGAAATCCGTCGCCCTGAGTTGGATGCCAACATTGTTGGAGAAACCATCGCAAAGCAAATTGAAAACCGTATCAATTATAAGCGTGCCATTAAAATGGCCATTGCTTCTACCATGAGATTGGGTGCTGAAGGCATCAAAATCAAAGTCGGTGGCCGTATTGGAGGTGCCGAGATTGCACGTTCTGAAGAGATCAAACAAGGACGTGTTCCTTTGCACACTTTCAGAATGGATATTGACTATGCTTCTCTTTTCGCTCAAACCGTTTATGGAAAAATTGGTATCAAAGTGTGGATCTGTAAGGGTGAAGTATTGGCAAAACGTGATTTGAATCCAAATTTTGTTGGTGGAAAATCTGAGGCAGCTGAAAGAAGAGATGCACGTGGCGGTGGTAGAGATGATAGAAGAGGCGGTGGAAGAGACGACAGAAGAGGTGGTGGAAGAGATCGCAGAGGATAATCAAATTTTAAAAGTATTCATTAAAATACTGTAACATGTTACAACCGAAAAGAACGAAACACAGGAAAGCGCAGAAAGGAAGAATCCGTGAAGTTGCCAAGCGTGGAACAACATTGGCTTTTGGTTCATTTGGACTCAAAGCATTGGAGCCCGTTTGGATGACCAACAGACAAATCGAAGCCGCACGTCAGGCACTCACAAGAGCCATGAAGAGAGAAGGTAATGTTTGGATTCGCGTATTTCCTGACAAGCCTATCACCCGCAAACCACAGGAAGTGAGAATGGGTAAGGGTAAGGGTAATCCTGAATTCTGGGCTGCAGTTGTTGAACCAGGAAGAATCATTTTCGAACTGGAAGGTGTGAGCATGCAAATTGCTCAAGAGGCATTGGATCTTGCTGCTGCCAAACTACCTATTAAAACCAAATTTATCGTGCGCAGAGATTACGCGGCGTAAGCATAACAGATAAACCAAAGGACATGTCAAAGAAGATTGATTTTTTAAAAAGCATTGCATCGCTGAGTGAATCAGATATCAAATCGAAGATTACCGAAGATGAATCTCGTTTGAAGAAATTGAAGTTCGCACACGCGATCACTCCTCTTGAAAATCCAATGAGCATCCGTTCATTGAGAAAAGACATTGCGAGACTCAAATCAGCATTGAAAAAAAGAACCCTCGCATAATCAAGAGAAACATTAAAAACAGATTCCAGTTACAACTGGGAGATAAAATGAAAAGAAATGGTTGAAAGAAAACTTCGCAAAACCAAAACAGGGACGGTAAGCAGCGACAAGATGAACAAAACCATCACCGTTGCAGTGGAAAGAAAGGTGAAGCACCCTATTTATGGAAAGTTCGTTAAGAAGACTACCAAGTTCCATGCACATGATGAAAAGAATGAGGCAAAACCTGGTGATGTTGTAAAAATTGAAGAAACAAGACCCCTCAGCAAAACAAAGCGCTGGAGACTTGTCGAAATAATTGAGAAAGCAAAATAGTATTAAGCAATATTCGTTCAACTCAATGGCGAAAGCCGTTTAAAATAGAAAAAAATGATTCAGCAAGAATCCAGATTGAATGTAGCTGACAACAGTGGCGCGAAAGAGGTTTTGTGTATTCGTGTGTTGGGTAACAGCGGACAAGACTACGCGAAGATCGGTGATAAGATTGTTGTTACTGTGAAGGATGCCATTCCTGCAGGCGGTATCAAGAAGGGTACAGTTGCCAAAGCAGTAATCGTAAGAACCAAGAACAAGCTTCGCAGAAAAGATGGCTCTTATATCCGTTTTGATGACAACGCCGTCGTGTTGCTCAATCAAGCAGATGAGCTAAGAGGCACCCGTATTTTCGGTCCGGTTGCCCGTGAATTGAGAGACATGGGATACATGAAAATTATTTCACTGGCCCCTGAGGTACTTTAAACCAATCAAACAAGCGTATAACGCGAAAAATAAAGACAATGAGCAATAGATTCAAGCCCAAGTTCAACATTAAAAAAGGTGATACAGTTGTAATCATCTCAGGCGACGACAAGGATCTCAAAAAGCCCCGCAAGGTGCTTGAAGTGTTTCCTGACAAATCCCGTGTGTTGATTGAAGGTGCAAACATCGTGACCCGTCACACAAAGCCTTCCGCTCAAAACACCCAAGGTGGTTTGATCAAGAAGGAAGCATCTATCCACATCAGCAACGTGATGCTGTGGGATGCGAAGAAAGAATCCGGAACAAAAGTGAAAAGAACCAGAGAAAACGGAAAATTGGTAAGAGTATCTAAAAAATCAGGGGAGGTAATTAAATAATGAGTACTGCAACATATACACCCAGACTGCAAGCCAAGTACCAAAAAGAAGTGGTACCGGCTTTGATGAAGAAATTTTCATACAGCACTGTCATGCAAGTGCCCAAGCTCACCAAGATCTGTTTGAACAGAGGTGTGAATGGTGCCGTGTCTGACAAAAAGCTCATTGATATCGCTTTGGATGAATTGACCATGATCTCCGGACAAAAAGCAGTTGCTACCAAATCCAAGAAAGATATCTCCAACTTCAAGTTGAGAAAGAGTATGCCCATCGGCGCACGCGTAACATTGCGCGGTGTGAAGATGTTCGAATTCCTCGACAGATTGATTGCTGCTTCCCTTCCACGTGTGCGTGACTTCAAAGGGGTGAGTGAAAAATCATTCGATGGCCGCGGAAATTATACCCTGGGCGTAACTGAACAGATCATTTTCCCAGAAATTGATATCGATAAGGTTACTAAAATCACCGGCATGGATATCACTTTCGTTACTACGGCACAAACCAATGAAGAAGCATATGAATTGCTGAAGGAAATGGGTATGCCATTCAAAAACATTAAAAAAGACTAAACCATAGCATATGGCAAAAGAATCGGTAAAAGCCAGACAGAGAAAAAGGGAGCAGATGGTTGCAAAGTTTGCTGAAAAACGTGCGGCATTAAAAGATGCAGGTGAATGGACAGCACTTGACCAACTTCCTAAGAACTCTTCAAAAGTCAGGTTAAAAAACAGATGTCAATTGACGGGTCGACCCAAAGGTTATATGAGGTTCTTCGGACTCTCAAGGGTAACATTCCGCGACATGGCATTGGCAGGAAAGATTCCAGGTGTTAAAAAAGCAAGCTGGTAATCCAAAAGAATTAACAATTAAACTCAAACCGAAATACTCCCGATAACAAGGGACTAAGGAGGGACAAAATATGACAACAGATCCAATTGCAGATTTTCTAACAAGGATTAGAAATGCACAAATGGCAGGACACAGAATCGTAGAGATTCCGGCTTCCAACCTGAAGAAGCGCATCACTGAGATTTTGTACAACCAAGGATACATCTTGAAATACAAATTCGAAGATGATAGCAAACAAGGTGTTATCAAAATCGCTTTGAAGTATGATCCAAGTACCAAGGAGCCGGCAATCAAAACCATGGAGCGAGTATCTCGTCCGGGTTTGAGACAATACGCAAAACCGCTTGACTTCAAGAGAGTCAAAAACGGTTTGGGTATTGCCATTCTTTCAACCTCCAAAGGGGTAATGACCGACAAGGATGCTAAAGCTCAAAATGTTGGTGGTGAAGTACTTTGTCACGTTTATTAAAAAAAACTACTATGTCTCGTATAGGTAAAAAAATCATTGAGCTTCCCAAAGGTGTAACCCTTTCAGTAGGGAGTGATAATACCGTGACCGTTAAGGGTCCGAAAGGCGAATTGAAGCAGCAAATTGACCGTGACATTACAGTTACTGTCAACGAAAATGTTGTGGAGTTCAAAAGACCAACCGATCAAATCAGACACCGTGCATTGCATGGACTCTACAGGGCTTTGGTCAACAACCTTGTGAACGGTGTAACCAACGGATTCAAAAAAGAATTGGAACTGGTGGGTGTGGGTTTCAAAGCCGCCAACCAAGGAAATGTATTGGATCTTTCATTGGGATATTCTCACAACATCATCTTCGAAGTTCCGAAGGAGTTGAAAGTTTCAACCACCCAAGAAAAAGGTGATAACCCGAGAATTTTCTTGGAAGGCATTGACAAGCAATTGCTTGGACAGGTTGCTGCGAAAATCAGAAGCTTGAGAAAACCTGAACCATACAAGGGCAAGGGTGTGAAATACAAAGATGAATACATCCGTCGCAAGGCAGGTAAAGCAGCTGGTAAATAAATAAACTAAACATCCTGGCAGCATCAGGGAAAACTATAATAAGATGAACGTTAAATCATTAAGAAAACAAAGAATCAAATACACCATCCGCAAGAAGGTTGCTGGTTCTGCTCAATCTCCAAGACTCGCTGTTTTTAGAAGCAACACCGTTATCTACGCACAGCTGATTGATGATGTCAATGGGACAACTTTGGCTGCGGCTTCTTCAAAGGACAAAGAGATCCTGGCACAAAAAGGAACCAAGACAGAAAAAAGCAAGTTGGTTGGACAAGCAATCGCTAAAAAAGCAGTTGCACTCGGACTTTCATCTTGTGTATTCGACCGCGGAGGTTTCTTGTACCATGGAAGAGTAAAAGCAGTTGCTGAAGGTGCTCGTGAGGGAGGACTTACATTTTAATTCATTCAAATCAATATTTAGATGTCAAAAGCAAATTACAGCAGAGTCAAAGCCGGAGACCTTGAGTTAAAGGAGAAAGTAGTATCTATCAACCGTGTTGTGAAAACAACAAAAGGTGGTAGAGCGTTCAGTTTCTCTGCATTGGTTGTAGTTGGTAATGAGCAAGGTGTAGTTGGACACGGACTCGGAAAAGCAAAAGAAGTACAAGAAGCAATTACCAAAGGAATTGAGGATGCAAAGAAGAACCTCATAAAAATTCCTGTTATGAAAGGAACCATTCCGCATGATCAATATGCAAAAGAAGGTGCTGCGAAAGTTTTGATCAAGCCTGCTGCACATGGTACAGGTGTGATCGCTGGAGGCAGCATGCGCGCTGTATTGGAGAGCGTTGGCATCACAGACGTACTGGCGAAATCACTCGGTTCTGCCAATCCACACAACGTGGTGAAAGCTACTTTTAAAGCATTGGCTATGCTCCGTGAACCTATCCATGTTTCCAAAACCAGAACAATCGGTTTGAAGAGAGTCTTCAACGGTTAATTGAATACATCACTGTTAAAACAAGCCCAAGGGTTTCAATATGAAAAAGCTTAAGATTACCAAAGTTAAAAGTGTGATTGATCGTCCAGAACGTCAAAAACGCACCATGGAGGCACTCGGATTGCGCAAATTGCATGCATCTGTTGAGCTGGAAGCCACTCCCCAAATTCTGGGAATGGTTAAGAAAGTAACGCACTTGGTGAAAGTAGAAGAACTGTAGGACAAGTCCCTGTTTGTCTTTATCTTAGAAAACATATACGAGTGGTCTCAGGGAGACTGCGTTGAGTAAAACAAAAAAAATGAAACTACACACGTTAAAGCCTGCAGAAGGCGCTACAAAAAGAGAAAAAAGATTGGGTCGCGGTGAAGCTTCCGGTCACGGTGGAACTTCAACGAAAGGTAACAAAGGTGGACAAAGCCGCGCAGGTTATAAATCCAAGAAGGGTCACGAGGGTGGCCAGATGCCCATTCAGCGCCGTATTCCAAAAGTTGGGTTTAAAAATAGCAGCAGGGTAGAGTACAAAGTATTCAACCTCGGACAAGTGGAAACCCTTGTTGAAAAATATGGACTATCATCTTTCAGCATGGAAAACTTGTATGTAAATGGTCTCATCAGCCGTACCGATAAGGTTAAGATTCTCGGCAACGGTGCCATCAGCAAAAAAGTTGATTTTAATGTAAACGCTGTAAGTGAAAAAGCCAAAGCTGTCATCGAAGCTGCTGGCGGATCTGTTGAAATCATTAAATAATTTTCTCAGTGAAAAAATTCATCCAAACACTCAAGAATATTTGGAGCATTGATGAACTAAGATCTAAGATCAGCATCACATTGTTGCTCATCCTGGTCTACAGATTCGGTGCACACGTTTCTTTGCCTGGTATTGATCCAAATAAACTTGACCTTGAGAGTGCCAAAAAAGGCCTCCTGGGTATATTTGATACGTTTGCGGGCGGATCATTTACAAATGCATCCATTTTCGCTTTGGGTATCATGCCTTATATCTCTGCTTCTATCTTCATGCAATTGCTGACCATTTTCGTTCCTCAAATGCAAAAGATCCAGAAAGAAGGTGATAGCGGAAGAAAGAAGATCAATCAATGGACTCGTTATATTACTGCACTCGTTACAATGTTTCAGGCAGCAGCATATGTGGCTTACCTGAAAAATGTGAGCAGAGACGCATTGATAGAAGCATACCAGCCTTATTTCTGGCTGTCAACCGTTATTGTACTAACAGCAGGAACACTTTTTGTAATGTGGTTGGGTGAGAAAATTCAGGACAAGGGTCTTGGCAACGGAACCTCTATCATCATCATGGTAGGTATCCTTGCCCGTCTCCCACAATCATTCATAGGTGAATTGGGTGCTAAACAAACACGCGGTGGCGGTGGTTTGCTTTTGTTCCTGATTGAAATTGCATTTTTGATTGTTATTGTTCTTGGGCTGATTCTGTTGGTTCAAGGTGTCAGAAAAGTGCCAGTGAGCTATGCAAAACAACTTGTTGGAAACAGAGCCCTCTCAGGTGCAAGACAGTTTCTGCCGCTGAAAGTGAATGCATCTGGTGTGATGCCCATCATCTTCGCACAGGCAATCATGTTTCTTCCGACATTGTTCTCTTTCACCAACTTGGAATCCGGTCAGGGTATTGCCAGAATCTTCAATGATCCAAGCAATATCTGGTACATGACCATTTATGTCATCATGGTTATTGCTTTCACTTTCTTATATACCGCCCTTATATTCAATCCAAAGCAAATGGCTGATAGCCTGAAGCAAAGCAATGGGTTTATTCCTGGTGTAAAACCCGGACAACCAACAGCTGATTATATTGGACAGGTAATGGATCGGATTACACTGCCAGGAGCAATTTTCCTTGCAGCCGTCGGTATCCTTCCAGGCATTGCACAACAACTGGGAGTTACACAATCCTTTGCATCTTTCTTCGGAGGCACATCATTGTTGATCATGGTTGGTGTTATTCTTGATACATTGCAACAAATCGAAACCCATTTGTTGATGAGACAATATGATGGCTTGGTTGCTGGTGGAAGAATTCAAGGAAGACAACCGGTAACAACAAGTTCCATTTAAAATGATCCGGGTCAAGACCAACGAAGAAGTTGAGTTGATCCGCGAAAGTGCACTTCTAGTCAGTCGCACCCTAGCTGAAATCGCATCTATTTTAAAGCCGGGTATCACTACTGCTCAACTTGATAAAAGAGCTGAAGATTTCATTTTATCCAATCAGGCAGTCCCCTCCTTCAAAAATTACAGAGGATATCCTTTCGCTACTTGTATTTCAGTGAATGATGCCGTAGTGCATGGATTTCCCAATAATAAAGAACTGAAAGAAGGTGACTTGGTTTCTATTGACGTAGGTGTATACAAAAATGGATTCCATGGTGATAGCGCCTATACATTTGGATTATTGCCTGTCTTAGAGGAGCATCAATTGCTGATGAAGGTCACCCGTGAATCGTTGTTGTTGGGAATTGAGAAAGCAATCAACGGCAACAGGGTTGGCGATATTTCAAACGCTATACAAGAGTATACCGAGCGAAAATATCATTTTGGAGTGGTGAGGGAGCTCGTGGGACACGGTTTGGGTAAACACTTGCACGAGGATCCGCAAGTACCGAACTATGGTAAAAAAGGTGCTGGTCCCAAGCTCAAAGAAAACATGGTAATCGCCATAGAACCCATGATCAATCTGGGTACCAAAGATGTTGTTTATGATGATGATGGATGGACGGTGCGAACAAGAGACGGAAAATTTTCAGTGCATTACGAGCATACCATTTGTATTAAAAAGAACAAGGCAGATATTCTCTCCAGTTTCTCAGAAATCATCCTGCAGGAAAAAAACAATGCCTCTTTATTCAGTGATTACTGATCTTTCGTAACTTATCAATTCTCATACTCTTTGCGATTTGGTGAGAGTATGCTTATAGCCACATGCAAACTCACAGAAAACTGATTGTTATTGGCGGAGGAGCCGCTGGATTTTTTTGTGCCATCAATGCTGCAAGATTGAATCCTTATCTGGATGTTACAATTGTTGAGAAGTCCGGGAAAGTATTGTCAAAAGTAAAAGTAAGTGGAGGCGGACGTTGCAATGTTACACATGAGTCGTCTGAAGTCGATGATATGTTGGATGCATACCCAAGGGGAAGACATTTTATGCGCAAAACGCTGCATCAATTCTCGACAGCTGACACGATTCAATGGTTCAGTGAAAGAGGAGTAGAATTGAAGGTGGAGTCAGATGGCAGGATGTTTCCGGTTTCAAACAATTCACAAACCATTGTTGATTGTTTACTGAAAGAGGCAGATCATCGCAACATCAGGATTGTTCACCATAAAGAACTTTCATCCTTCCAAAAGAAGGAAAATGGATTTGAACTGAGTTTTAAACATAGCGAAGAAAAGATCGAAGGAGTTGATTTTATTTGTATTGCTACAGGAGGATTTCCAAAGTTTGAATCTTTCAGATTTTTGACGGATAAGGGTTTGGATGTGGAAGCACCCGTTCCATCCTTGTTTACATTTAATATTGCAGACAAGCATTTGCACGCACTCATGGGAGTCTCTTCATCTCAGGCATTGGTAAAAATTCCTGCATGTAAAATGGAGCAAAGAGGTCCGGTGTTGATTACACACTGGGGACTCAGCGGACCAGCAGTCTTGAAATTGTCATCATATGCTGCCCGTGATTTGCAAAAACTTGATTATGCTTTTGATGCAGTTGTCAATTGGTGTCCCGATTTCAATGAAAGCAGCATGTTGGAAAAATTGAAAGCTGAGAAGTCTGCACAAAGGGGAAACATAGGCAATAAAAATATATTCTCTTTGACCACAAGGTTATGGGAATATTTACTGTTCAAATCCGATATTGACCCCGCTTCCAATTGGCAAGACATCCAACAGAAAAAACTTGTGCTGCTTTCCAAAAATATTTGCAGCGATCAATATCCAGTCCGCGGTAAAACAACATTCAAGGAAGAATTTGTTACTGCTGGTGGTGTGAAATTGACAGAGATCGATCCTCTCAGCATGGAGTCGAAAAAAATTCCGGGATTGTTCTTTGCAGGAGAAATCTTAGATGTTGATGGCATCACAGGAGGCTATAATTTTCAGCATGCCTGGAGCAGCGGGATGGTTGCTGCGCGGAATATTGCTGCACAGATGTAATCATGAAGTCAACTGTTAACGGTTAACAGTTGACAGTTGTGGTATTTGAAAAAATGATTATCTTAAGTTTGAATTTTAGTTTTAAATCATGATTAACTGTTAACCGTCAACCGTCAACTTATGCAATCCAACTCACGCAGAAAATTTATAAATACCCTCACAACCGCAACTGCAGCATTGCCTTTTTTGTCAGCCATCAATCCTGCATTTGCTACAGAGGCAAAATACGTGCAATCTCTTTTTGAAAATTCTTTGCCTGGTAATTTTTCTTCAGATGATGATTTATGGGCTTGGATCAGAGACGCATATACAGTCAGTCCCAATATCATTAATCTGAACAATGGCGGGGTTGCACCTCAGCCGAAGGTTGTGCAAGATGCTCATATCAGGTATTATCAGTATTGCAACGAGGCGCCGTCCTATTACATGTGGCAGATATTGGATCAAGGCCGAGAGCCATTGCGCGAGCGACTTGCCCACCTTTGTGGATCAGACACAGAGGAAATTGCCATCAACAGAAATGCAACCGAAGGGTTGAATACAGTCATTTTCGGTTTGAATTTGAGAGCAGGGGATGAGGTGGTATTGACGAAGCAGGATTATCCCAATATGATCAACGCCTGGAAACAGCGCGAAAAAAGAGATGGCATCAAGTTGGTATGGATCGATATTCCATTGCCAATGGAAAATGAAGATGAGATTGCTTCTTACTACATAAAAGCTTTCACTTCAAAAACAAAGGTTGTGATGGTGACGCATCTGATCAACTGGTGTGGACAAATCATGCCCGTAAGAAAAATTGCTGATGTTGCACACCAACGTGGTATTGAAGTGATTGCAGATGGTGCACATACATTGGGACATTTTGCTTTCAAGGTGCCTGATTTGGGTTGTGATTATTTTGCCTCCTCACTTCACAAGTGGATGAGCGCTCCTTTTGGAAGTGGCGTTCTATATATCAGGAAAGATAAAATCAAAAATGTTTGGGCATTGCTTTCCAACAACGAACCCGATGGATCGGACATCAGAAAGTTTGAATCACTAGGAACCAGGTCATTCGCGTCAGAAATGGCAATCGGTGCAGCTATAGATTTCCATGATGTCATGGGAAGCAAGCGCAAGGAAGAAAGATTGAGGTTTCTAAAAAATTACTGGGTGGATCAGTTGAAAAATCATCCCAAGATTTCATTCAATCAGCCACATTCAAACAATCTTTCCTGTGCAATTGCCAATGTCGCAGTTGCAGGAAAAAAACCCGAAGAGGTCTCTTCGGAGCTTTTTTCCAAGTATAAAATCCATGCTGTTGCCATCAATTGGGAGCATATCCATGGCGTACGGGTGACACCCAACGTGTACACTTCAACCAAGGAATTGGACAAGTTGGTGGGGGCACTCAAGAAAATTGCCGGGTAAACAGCCCAAAAACGCCCTTTCCCTCTGAAATTGCTCGATTTTCAGCCAAATTCAGGACTTTTTTCAAGGCTGTTTTGGTCATTTCTGCTAACTTTGCCGTCCCCAAATCAGGCTGACAAAACAGCTTGAAATTTAAACAAAAGGAGGACATACATAGTGGAAGAAAACAACACACTAACAAATCCGTCAGTTGCTACAGCTCATGATGATTTTGACTGGAGTATTGACAAGCGCAATGTTGCCCGTTACAACAACGACGAGCAACAAAAGTATGATGCCGTTTACGAGGGCACATTCAAAACGATCACCGACGGTGAAATGGTTCAAGGTACCGTAGTAGGTATGACCAAGACAGACGTAGTGATCAACATCGGTTTCAAAAGCGATGGACTTGTTTCATTGAATGAATTCAGGGACTTGCATGACTTGAAAACCGGTGATGTAGTAGAAGTGATGGTAGTGGAAAAAGAAGACAGAGAAGGGCATCTCCATCTCAGTCGCAAGCAAGCACGTATCAGCCGTGCCTGGGAACGCATTGTTGAAATGCATAAAACTGGTGAAGTTGTTACAGGCTTTGTTACAAGCAAAACAAAAGGCGGTCTCATTGTCGACATCCTGGGTATGGAAACATTCTTGCCTGGATCTCAAATTGATGTGAAGCCAGTTACAGATTACGATCAGTTCGTAGGAAAAACAATGGAATTCAAGGTGGTGAAAATCAACGAAGCCATCAAGAATGCAGTTGTTTCACATAAGGCACTTATTGAAAGTGATATTGAAGCACAACGTGCTGAGATCATGGGTAAATTGGAGAAAGGCCAGGTGTTGGAAGGAACAATCAAGAACATCACTGATTTCGGTGCTTTCTTGGATCTGGGTGGTGTTGATGGTCTCCTTTACATCACAGATATCAGCTGGGGAAGAATCAACCATCCTTCAGAGGTGTTGAAACTTGACCAGAAAGTAAACGTTGTTGTATTGGATTTTGATGATGAGAAAAAGCGTATCAGCCTCGGCTTGAAACAATTGACTCCTCATCCATGGGATACCTTGTCAACCGACATCGTTGAAGGTGCTACCGTAAAAGGCAAAGTAGTCAACATCGAAGATTATGGCGCTTTCTTGGAAATCACTCCAGGTGTTGAAGGATTGGTTCACGTAAGTGAAATCACTTGGGCCAATACACCTGTAAACGCCAAAGAATTCTTCAAGTTGGGTGACGAGTACGAAGCAAAAGTAGTAACACTTGACAAGGACAGCAGAAAAATGAGTTTGTCTATCAAGCAACTCAGTGCTGATCCATGGAACGAAATAGAAGAGAAATTCCCTGTTAGCAGCAAGCACAGCGGATTGGTTAAAAACATCACTCCTTACGGCGTGTTTGTTGAATTGCAGCCTGGAATTGGCGGAATGATTCACATCAGCGACTTGAGCTGGTTGAAGCGCTTCAACCATCCTTCTGAATTCACCAAATCAGGTTCTTCTATCGATACCATCATTTTAAACATCGACAAGGAAAACAGAAAATTGCAACTCGGACACAAGCAATTGGAAGAAGATCCCTGGAACGCGTTGCAGGAAACCTTCACCATTGGATCTATCCACGAAGGAACTGTAACCAAGAAAGATGATAAAGGTGCTTTGGTTCAACTTCCATACGGATTGGAAGGCTTCGCTCCTGCGCGTCATCTTGCAAAAGAAGACGGCAAGGTGGTAAGTGCTAATGAAACAACTCAATTCATGGTGATTGAATTTGATCGCAATGAAAAGAGAATTGTGTTGAGTCATGCACGCATTTGGGAACAAGTTGCAGCTGATGAAAAAGAAGCAGTTGTAAAAGAGAAGAAAGCCGATGCAGCAAAAACCAAAAAAGCTGTAAAAGATATCCAAAACAAAGTTGAGAAATCAACCTTGGGCGATTTGGGTGTATTGGCAGAACTCAAGAAGAAAATGGAAGGCGGCGAAGAAGCCAAATAACATTGAAATACTCTTACTCAAAGGGTCTCCCCACAGGAGACCCTTTTTTTATGGTATCATTTCCATTATTTTTTGTTGATGTATATCTGCGAGGGAGGAAATTTTCAGATCCGCTATATTCCATCGTGCCATTTCAAACTGTGAAGGATGAGGTACAATGATGCATTTCATTTTTGCTGCTTTTGCAGCAATCAATCCATTGAAAGAATCCTCTATGCAAATGCAGGAGGCAGGACCACTTTGCAATGACCTGGCACAATCCAGAAAAACCTGTGGATGAGGTTTTCCGTAGTCAAGATGTTCTGCAGATGCAATGGCAGAAAAATGATGGGTGAGTTGAAGTTTATCAAGCACAGCATGTATTACTCCAAAAGGTGAGGAGCTTGCCAATCCAATTTTAAAATTCATATCGGAAAAAACGTTGATCGCATGGGCAACACCTTGCATCATGTTGCCCTTGGTATTGATCTTGTAAATCAGTCGCTCTAAAATGTCTGTTTCGGTTTTTGCAAGATGTATCTTGTCAATATCAAATATCCTGAACCAATGTTCAAGAAATTCGGGAGTTCTCAATCCTGTTGTTGTGTTATATGCTTCCTCGGATATACTCACATTAAACACTTTGAGCGTTTCTTGCGCAGCTTCATACCATAACGGTTCAGAATCAATGATCAGTCCGTCCATGTCAAAAATGACCGTATTCAGTTTCATATGCGGACAAAGCTAATCATATGTCATTTAATTTAAATTCATTATCTTGACCAAGTCGTATGAAAAAACTTAAGCATTTCAAGCTTGTAAGGAAATTTGTTTATACGGTTGTAGGCGCGTTTACTTACCCAGGCATTGCGATGGTGAACAAATTGACCATTACAGGAACTGAATATCTAAAAGGTTTGCCCAAGAAAAATGTCCTTTTCGTCAGCAACCATCAAACGTATTTTGCGGATATTATTGCATTCTCCCATATCTTTTGTGCAGTAAAATGGGGAAAGAAAAACAAATTGGGACTGCCATTCTATTTACTGAATCCATTTGTCAATGTCAATTTTGTGGCAGCAGAGGAGACGATGAAGGATAATTTGCTGACAAGACTTTTTACGCTTGCAGGTGCCATTACGATCAAACGCACCTGGAGAAGCAAGGGTGTTGACATCAAAAGAGAAGTAGATCCAAAGGATTTTGAAAATATTTATGACGCCCTCAAAAGAAGATGGGTGATCACCTTTCCACAAGGAACGACCAAGCCTTTTGCGCCCGGCAGAAAAGGAACTGCGCATATTATCAAAGAAATGCAGCCTGTTGTTGTACCTGTTGTTATCAATGGATTTTGGAGAGCATTCAACCGCAAGGGATTGGTATTCAAAAAAAGAGGTACCAATCTTTCTGTCCAGTTCAAACCGCCGATGGAGATTGATTATTCAAAAACTGTTGAAGAGATCCTAGATCTGATCATGCACGCAATTGAGCAAAGCACTGAATTTAAATTGAAAGGCCGTCATCACAGGCTTCAACCCTCATGATGCATTGTCAAAAAGAGCCTTGAGTTCTGTGGCATCTGCAGGTTTCATTTTTTTGGCAAGAATGAGTCGCAGTTGTCTTCTTCTCAAAGCACCATCATACAATTTTTTGTCATCTTCCGTCTCCGGAATCAGCTCTGGCACCTTTCTGGGTTTCCCATTGGGATCCAATGCAACAAATGTAAAATAGGCCTCGTTGCTTTGGTATTTGTATTGTTGAGTATAATCTTCGCCCCAAACTTTCAGGTGTATTTCCATAGAAGTATTGAAAGCCCTTGAAACTTTTGCTTCTATATGAACCACGTTGCCCAATTTGATGGGAGACACAAATGAAATATTGTCAACCGAGGCCGTAACACAAGGTGCATTGCAGTGTTTCCATGCAGCCATTGCTGCAGCAACATCCATCCAATACATCAATCGCCCGCCCATGAGGTTGCCATAGAAATTGGTATCATTGGGCAATACCAATTCAGTCATTTCAACTTTTGAATCTGCAGATTTTTTTGAATGCATCCTGCAAAGTTAAATGGTTATTCTTTCCATACGTGTTAAAAAATCCTCTGAAATATCTGCACCTATACCCGGACTGTCATCAATCTCCAAAAAATAGTCATTGTATCTGGCACCTCCGGTGGCGGTATCTTCCAAATGTCCAAGCAAACAGGTATCCAAATCATAGAAATGGATATTGTCATGCGACATGGCAAGGTGTACCTTGGCAGTCAATGCTAGTCTGCTTTCAACCATTCCCCCCAACATGCATGGTATACCGAAAGATGCTGCAGTATCTGCAATTTTGATGGCCTCTTGTATACCTCCGGATTTTGCCAATTTGATATTGATATAATCACAGCCATGGGATTGTATGATTCTTTCTGCATCGTAATGATCAAAAACACTCTCATCTGCCATGATTGGAATCTTGACCTGCTTTCTCAATGCAGGCAAATGTTCATCCAAGCGGTGATGCATGGGTTGTTCACAAAAATCAATATTGAATTTTTCAATGGCTTGCAGGGTTTTGAGTGCAGTGGGGTAGTCCCAGCCTTGATTGGCGTCTATTCTTAACTGAATAGATGGTCCCACTGCTGATCTGATGCGTTCAACACGCTGTATATCTTCATCGCCATTTTTCCCTAATTTAATTTTGATGATTTTTACGCCATCTGCGATAAATCTTGTTGCTTTTTCAGCCATGGCATCCGGACTGTCAATGCCGATGGTTAAATCAGTTTGAATGCGTTTCCTCTTCCCCCCTAAAAATTGATACAAAGGCAAGTCCCTGGCCTTTGCCGAGATATCATATAGTGCCATGTCAAAGGCGCTTTTGATCGTGCTATTGAAGGATATATAAGCATCAAACTCCTTGAGTATGGATGGAATTTCCAACGGATTTTTTCCTTTGATGATCTTGGCCAAATCTCTGCCAACATAAAAACAGGTATCCTGTGTTTCACCGACCAGCATGGGGAAGGCGCTGCATTCACCGACTCCGGAAATTCCCTCATCTGTATGAATTTTGATGTATATATTTTGTGCTTCGTAACAGGTTTCAGTTGCAATCACAAAGGGTTCCATTGGGATGGTCAACCTGGCAATGTCGATCGAAGTGACTTTCATGGTAGTTAGCCTCTGATTATTTTTTTTGTTCTCAACTGATCCAAAGTTAATCCTTCTGCATCACGGTTGTTAAGAAATGCAACTACATCATACAAGAACAACACATGGTCACCTGCATCCATGCAGTCGTATTGCCGGAGAAGTACATACGCAAGGGCATCCTGCAGCACCTTAAAATTTTTCCATTCTGTGATCAGTCCCTTTTTTTCCAGGTAACTTATTTTATCAAAACTGTTGCCTGATTTGAATCCCAAATGCTTGATTAAATTTATTTGATCCTTGGACAACCATTGCAATACAATCATTTTCTCTTTCTCTGCCAGATTCAGGGTTTTTGTGTTCTTGTAGATGGCGACCGACATTCTTTTGGGTTCCATGCTTGCACCTGCAACATAGGTGCATACATTTAAATTGTATCTATCCTTGTGTTTTGAAGCAATGCTGTATACAGGCAAGTCAGTCCTGTTCCAAGGCCTTTTCATCCAAAAGATTTATTGATCAGAGCATGGTGCCCTTTAAAAAGAAGTAAGCACAATTGAAATAGATGACCACTCCTGTTACATCCACCAATGTTGCAACAAAGGGTGCAGATGAAACTGCAGGGTCTGCTCCCAATTTCTTGAGTGCAATTGGCAGCATCGAACCGGTGATTGTTCCAAAAAGCACAACGCCGATGAGGGATATGCCTACCACAATGGCCACAAGCACATAATGGGGTCCATACACAGCCGGGAAAATCTGTGACCAAAGGATGACCCTGAAAAATCCGATCAATCCGAGTACAGCACCCAGCAGGATTCCAGAGATGATTTCCCTGCGCATCACATTCCACCAATCGGTGATGGTGACCTCTCCAACAGTCAGTGCCTGAATAATGAGGGAAGAAGCTTGAGAGCCGGTATTTCCCCCGCTTGATATAATGAGTGGAATAAAAATGGACAGCACGAGCGCTTTGTCAATTGCCATCTCATATGTAGCCATGGCAGTGGCTGTGAGCATTTCGCCCAGAAAAAGCACAATCAGCCAGCCGATTCTTTTTTTGAAAAGTTTGAAAATGGATATTTCCAGATAGGGCTGATCCAACGCCTCCGTTCCACCCATTTTTTGCATGTCTTCGCTGAACTCCTCGTTGGCAACCCAAAGGATGTCATCGATGGTTACGATACCAACCAGGATATTGTTGTTGTCTACAACAGGGAGCGCCACGCGGTTGTTCATTTTGAAAACCTGATTGGCTTTTTCCTGGTCGTCGTACACGTTCAATTCAATGTATCTGCCGTCCGTCAATTCGCTGACCAATTGATCCGGAGGTGATAATAAAAACTCTCGGATCCTCACGTCGTCCACCAATTCACCTTGGTCATTGATGACATAAATCACATCAATGGTTTCAGAGTCTTTCCCAACTTCTCTGATATGTTCCAATACTTCGGCAATGGTCCAGTCAGATTGTACCGCTATATAATCTGGCGTCATCAAGCGGCCTACACTGTCCTCAGGATATCCCAACAATGAAAGTGTGATTTTTCTTTCTTCTGGGTTGAGTAGTTTGATCAGCTCTCTCACCACTTTGGTTGGAAGTTCTTCCAAAAAAGAGGTGCGGTCGTCTGCGGGCAGCTCATTCAACAAGGCTGCAGTTTTAAGTGGCTGCAGTTCATGGATGACGTCTTTTTGTATACTCAATTCAAGAATCTTGAATGTGCTGGCTGCTCTGTGGATGGAAAGATGCCCGATGATTTCAGTTGCTTTTTCCCCATTCTCCTCAATCAACTGTGCCACATCGCTGATGTTCAATTCATTCAGAAATTCAGGCATATCTTTCCTGTTTTCCTCTTGGAGGAAAAATTCGAATTGCTCCTGAAGGGTCTTATCCTGATCGAATTGAATCATCTGTTCAGACTGATTTTTGCGAAATTAATCATAGTTTTCAAGCCTACAATATTAAGTTATGGTTCAGCCTTATTTAATCGTACTTCCCACAGAAAAAAGAGGCAGTGGTGTGTTTGCTACAGATGATATTCCTGCTGGTACGACCATAGAGATTTCACCTGCGATTGTCATGGAGTCGACCGACAGGGGTCATCTTGACCAAACCAAATTGCATGATTATATTTTTGAGTGGAATCCTGTTGCCAATCAGTGTTGCGTGGGCTTGGGATATATTTCTATCTACAACCATGCTTGTCCATCAAACTGTGCATATGAAATGGATTTTGAAAATGATTTAATGGAGATCAAAACAACAAGGGACATCAAAAAAGGAGAGGAGCTTTTTATCAACTACAATGGAAGCTTTGATGATGAAAAGCCGGTTTGGTTTGAAGTTCAGTAATTTTGTCAAACAATTTTGCAAATGCTGATTTTTCTATTGGGATTCATGGGTTCGGGCAAGTCGCATTGCGGTAAAAAAATTGCTGCTCATTTCGATTGTCCATTCATTGATCTGGATCATGCAATCGAGCAATCAGCCAGTTCTTCCGTCAGTCAAATTTTTTCAATGCAGGGTGAATCTGCTTTCAGGGAATTGGAACGTGATGCTTTGCACAAAATTGTGCAGGTACATCAAGTTTCAAGCAATGCAAACTATGCAGTTGTGGCATGTGGAGGCGGGACTCCCTGTTTTCACGGGAACATGGATTTCATGAATGAAAACGGACTAACAGTATGGTTGAATCCGCCTGTTGAAACGCTTATACAAAGGCTGAAGAAAGGGCAACTACACAGACCGTTGATTAAAGACCTAACACACCATGCTTTAGAGTCATACATCAAAGAAAAAATGAATGAACGCAGTAGCTTCTACAGCAAGGCTGTCTTGATTGAAACATCTGATGATTGTCCACTTACATTGATTCAAAAACACATCCAACATGTTTAAAAATTATTTTGCCACTGGCGCTGTTTTTTGTGCTATTGCTGTCATTTTAGGCGCATTTGGCGCACATGCATTAAAGGCTATTTTGACTGCAGAATCCATGCAATCTTACCAAACAGCTGTTCAATATCAAATGTTGCATGGCATGGCAATTTTGATCGTTGGATTGATCAGCGAGCGAACTTCACATAAACTACTGGCTCCTGTATCACAATTGTTCTCCGTTGGAATTTTATTGTTTTCGGGTTCCATATATGCCCTCGCTTATTTAAAATACCAATCAATTGATTTTCCTCCCATCATTGCACTTCTCACACCCATTGGAGGTATGTGCATGATTATCGGATGGTTTAGTTTGGGCTGGACTTTCCTGAGGAAATAAATTGATGTATTTTTATACCTCATTTATATATCCAAAATCTGAACCAATCAATGGCCAATCGATTGAAATCAACCAAAACAGAAGCAGACGCAGAAATCCTGGTTGATGATAAGGAAGAAGTGATAGAGGTAAAGTCACTTTTTCGGGATGAGAGGACCCATAAAATTATCGGTTCTGCATTTCTTTTCATTTGCTTTTTTTTATTTGTAGCCTTCACCTCTTATTTGTTTACCTGGTCGGAAGATCAGGACAAAATACGTGATATGGGTGCAAGGATATTGAGTCCAAATGATCTTGAAATCAACAACCTGCTCGGAAGTTTTGGGGCCTATATTGCTTTTATTTTTTTCGAATATGGATTCGGAATTGCATCCTATTTGTTTTGCTCTTTGTTTTTTGTCATTGGCATCAATCTCTTATTTGATAAATCGGTTTTTTCCGTTGCCAGAAATGTAAGGTATCTGATGATGGGACTTCTGGTAATCTGTGTGAGTGCGGCATTTTTTGCTCCTCAATCCTCCTTTAATTTTGGAGGTGCATTCGGAAAGTTCTGCTCCAATTGGTTGAAGGGTGTTATGGGATGGGCAGGCACTTTCGCCCTGCTATCTCTTTCGATTTTTTCATATGCCATATGGAGATTCAATCCCATTTTCAAGTGGCCTGCTTTTTCTTTTAAAAAACAATCTTCAGAACAGGACACTGCTCTTGACCAACCACTGGCTGATGCAGCGCTATCACCGGAAGAAGTTCAGCCAAGGTTGGATTTGACAGAAGGCAATTCATTTAAAGAAGAAGCCAATCTGTTTCAGCCAAAACCAACGGTAGACCCATTGATGGGTCCGCTGCATGTGATGACTGAACCAATAGCAGAACCTGTTGATAAACCTTTAGATGCTTCGGGGCCTGAAGTGGAGGAGTTAGAAGAGGATGTAGATGAGGAACTTCCACTCGAAATCAAACCCTCTGCTGAAGAAGAAATAAAAGAAAAGACAGCCGCTGCTGTGCTGGCATCCCCCAAATTTGATCCCATAGCTGACCTGAAAGGGTATAAATATCCATCTCTTGATTTGCTTGCTCAGCATTCAGGAGAAAAAATTGTAATGGACCAACAAGAGCTCGAAGCGAACAAGAGTCAGATCATGAAGACCTTGCAGGATTATGATATTGAAATTCAAAAAATATTTGCAACGGTTGGCCCAACGGTTACATTGTATGAAATCATTCCAGCCGCTGGTGTAAGAATATCACGCATCAAAAACCTGGAAGATGATATTGCATTGAGCTTATCTGCATTGGGCATTCGCATCATTGCTCCCATACCCGGAAAGGGAACCATTGGAATAGAAGTACCCAATGTAAAGAAAAGCATTGTAGGCATGCGTTCCTTGTTGGGTTCTGAGAAGTTTCAAAAAAATGACTACGCCTTGCCCATTGCGTTGGGTAAAAAAATCGACAATGAGAATTTTATTGTTGATCTGGCAACCATGCCGCATCTGATGATGGCAGGTGCAACTGGTCAGGGTAAGTCAGTTGGACTCAATGCCATTCTGGTTTCTCTTTTATACAAGAAGCATCCTTCACAATTGAAGTTCGTTTTGGTGGATCCCAAAAAGGTAGAACTCAGTTTGTACCGAATCATTGAAAAACATTTTCTTGCCATATTGCCGGGAGAGGAAGATGCAATCATTACAGATACAAGAAAAGTTGTGAATACCCTCAATGCATTGTGTATTGAAATGGATGAACGCTATGACCTATTGAAAGACGCTGGTTGTAGAAACATCAGAGAGTACAATGAGAAATTTGTAGGCAGGAGATTGAATCCTGAAAAAGGCCATAAATTTCTTCCCTTCATCGTATTGGTCATTGATGAGTTTGCAGATCTGATCATGACTGCTGGCAAGGAAATTGAAACACCCATCGCGCGTCTTGCACAATTGGCTCGTGCCATAGGTATTCACTTGATCGTAGCAACACAAAGACCCTCGGTCAATATCATTACCGGTACCATCAAGGCAAATTTTCCTGCTAGAATAGCATTCAAGGTGTCGTCTAAAGTTGACAGCCGCACCATCCTGGATGTCGGTGGAGCAGAACAGCTGATTGGAAGAGGTGATATGCTTGTTTCTTATCAAGGGGAAGTAACCAGGGTGCAATGTGTATTTGTGGATACACCGGAGGTGGAGAAGGTAGTGGAATTTGTAGGTGAGCAAAAAGGGTATCCATCAGCGTTTGAATTGCCGGAGGTAGTTGATGAGAAAGACAATGAAGATCGTGAGCTTGATTTGCTCAGCAAAGATCCATTGTTCAACGAGGCTGCCAGCCTTATTGTACAGAGCCAAATGGGTTCTACATCATTGATTCAAAGGCGGTTGAAGTTGGGATACAATAGGGCAGGACGACTGATGGATCAATTGGAAGCAGCAGGAATTGTTGGTCCAAGCAAAGGCAGCAAAGTCCGCGAGGTTTTATTCAAGACTGAATACGAGCTCGAACAGTTTCTAAAATCAATGGAATAGTCTTTTCTTTGCAGGTATTTTATATATCAAGCCAATCATCATGTTTTTAACCCGTCGCCTTCTCATTTTGTCAGCTGCCATGATGCTTACGCTTTCATCTCTTGCCCAGGCACCCAAAGGAATGGGGAAAAGTGATCCGGAGGCCAAAAAAGTGCTCGATGCGGTCAGTGCCAAATTCAAAACATTCAAAGCCATCAAAGCCGCATTCGCTCTTAAAATTGAGAATGCTGCCGGTAAGGTTCAAGGTGTGAAAGCGGGCACTGTATTGATGAAAGGGGTTAAATACAGGGTATCCATTACAGGTCAGGAGATATTTTGTGATGGTGCAACCATCTGGACATATGATGTGGCTGCAAAAGAAGTGCAGGTGTCTGCTCTTGATAACAGCTCCGGATCGATCACTCCACAAAAACTTTTTACCAATTTCTATGATATAGATTTCCTTTTCGTACTTGGCCAGGATCTAAAAAAGGGTGGAAAGACTTACAAGGTGGTGGAGTTGACTCCTATTGACAAGACAAAATCATTCTTCAAAGTTGTTCTCGAACTTGACAAGGCTACCAGCGTCATCATGTCAACCAGGGTTTATGAAAAGAACGGAAACAGGTATCTATACGCAATCAATTCCATCAATACCAATGCCACTGTGGCTGATGAGAGTTTCAGTTTCAATCCCAAAAAATATCCTGGGGTGGAAGTAATAGACCTAAGATGATGGGGATGATCCCCAGCGGTAGGTTTTGATCTGCATACCTGCCAAATCAATGATCCTGTCAACTACTGTGTATGCCACTTCTTCGACCGACTTGGGATTAGAATAAAAGGAAGGCGTAGCGGGGCAAATGATACCTCCGGCCAGCGTGATCAATTCCATGTTTTTGATATGGATCAAGTTGTAAGGAGTTTCTCTCGCAACACAAATCAGTTTTCTTCTTTCCTTCAACATCACATCTGCAGCCCTTGTGATCAGATCACCCGAAACGCCGTGGGCAATCCTTCCCATTGTTCCCATGGAGCAGGGAACAATGATCATGGTATCGTACTGACCAGAGCCAGAAGCAAATGGTGCATTGAAATCATTCTTTTCGTAAACAGGAAATGGGATATTTTGGTAGTCTTCATTGCCCAGCTCAGTTTTCCAAACTGTTTTGGCGTTTTCTGAAAACACGATAGATATTTGCTCCCATTGATCTTTGATCAATCCAAGTTTTTTAATCAACAGATCTGCATAGATCGATCCGCTTGCTCCCGTAATTGCGATGACAATTTTTTTCTTCGACATTGATCAGGCTTCAGCCATTTGTGGAATGGCCTCACTCTTGTACGCACCCTGATCCAACTTCTTCTTGGTTTCTTCAAAAGCTTTCAGCGTCAACTGAATGTCTTCATCGGTATGAACAGCCGTTGGAATGAGTCTGTAAATGATGTGGCCCTTCGGTATTACAGGATAAACAACAATAGAGCAGAAAATGTTGTAATTCTCTCTCAAATCTGTAACCATGGAAGTAGCCTCCTCGACTCCACCCTTCATGTAGACGGGCGTAACGACCGAATCTGTTTTACCGATATCAAATCCTTTTTCTTTGAGTCCGTTTTGAAGCTTGAGTGCATTCTCCCACAATTTGTCTTTCAGGGCGGGTTGTGTTTTCAACAATTCCAACCTTTTCAGATTGCCCACAACAAGTGGCATGGGAAGTGATTTCGCAAAAATCTGGCTTCTGATATTGTATCTGATGAAGTCAATGATCTGTTTGGGTCCGGCTATGAAAGCTCCAATAGATGCCATTGATTTTGCAAACGTTGAAAAATACAAATCAATCTCATCCTGCACACCCTGTTCTTCGCCAGCACCAGCACCCGTTTTTCCCAAGGTTCCGAATCCGTGTGCGTCATCAACCAGCAACCTGAAGTTGTATGTAGATTTGAGTGCAACAATTTCTTTCAATTTGCCCTGATCGCCTGCCATACCAAAGACTCCCTCAGTGATCAGCAGTATGCCGCCATTTTTTTGCTTTTCGATCAATGCCTGTGCCCTTTGCAATTGTTTCTCGCAATCAGCAACATCATTGTGTTTGAAAACAAAACGATGTCCGGGGTGCAATCTAAGACCATCGATGATACAGGCGTGGCTTTCTGCATCATAGACGATTACATCATGCCTGGAGCAAAGCACATCAATCAGGCTCATGATGCCCTGGTATCCAAAGTTGAGCAGAATGGCATCTTCTTTCATTTCGAATGCAGCCAGTTCTCTCTCCAATTGTTCATGTTTGTTTGAATTTCCGCTCATCATCCTTGCGCCCATGGGCAATGCGAGTCCGTAGGCAGCTGCAGCATCCGCATCTGCTTTTCTGACTTCAGGGTGGTTGGCCAATCCGAGGTAATTATTCAAGCTCCACACAATTTTTTCTTTACCTCTGAAATTCATCCTGGAGCCAATTTCTCCCTCCAGTTTTGGGAATGCAAAATAGCCGTGTGCTCTTTCGCGGTGCTGACCAATGGGACCGTAGTTTTTGATGAGTCTTTCGAAAATATCTGCCATGATGATCGGGTTAAGTTATTATTATGCAAAGATAATTTTTTTCGAATTATCTCGCTTCCAGAATGTTCATAAATCCGCCGTTAAATAGGGTTTCAAAACCCTAACTTTGTTGGAAGCACAAATACCAAAAGAATGAAAAAATTGCTTGCTTTCAGCTTCCTTTTGTCGGTCACGTTGACATCATTCGGACAAAAAATCGTAAAACCCGCGAATGCTCCAAAATTGGTCATAGGAGTAATGGTAGATCAAATGAGGTGGGATTATATATACAGGTACCAGCAGAGGTATGGGGCCAATGGATTCAAACGTATTTTGAACGAGGGATTCTCTTGTGAAAATACCTATATATCCTATGCCCAGACCGTAACAGCAGCCGGACATGCATCGGTATACACCGGATCGGTCCCGGCCATCAATGGCATCATGGGAAATGATTGGTATGACAGAGCCCAAAAGCGCATGGTTTATTGTGTGGAGGATGATGATGTGAAAATTGTAGGCGGAAATGGAAACAAAGAGCCGATGTCGCCCAAAAACCTGATATCTACAACCATCACCGATGAGCTTGAATTGGCAACCAATTTCAGGTCCAAAGTGATTGGAGTTGCCATCAAGGACAGAGGAAGTATTTTGCCTGCCGGACATGCAGGGGATGCAGCTTATTGGTATGAGTCAGCTTCAGGCAATTTCGTATCAAGCACCTGGTATATGAAAGAGCTCACACCTTGGGCAAATGAATTCAATCAGAAAAAATGGGTCGACCAATTGTACAAACGCAATTGGGAGCTGAGCTTTCCTTTCGAGACCTATGTGCAGAGCTATATAGCTGACCCTGCCTATGTGAAATCACCTTTTCCCAGAAAACTTGAATCCAACATCGGGAAAAATTATGGAGCTATCGCATCCACCCCTTGGGGCAATACACTCACGTTGGAGTTTTCAAAAGCAGCGGTAGAGGCAGAGAAAATGGGTGCTGACAGCATACCAGATTTTCTTGCCATCAGTCTTTCATCGCCTGATTATATTGGACATGCATTTGGTCCCAACTCAGTGGAAGTGGAGGATAATTATATAAAGCTGGACAGAGATCTCGCGAGTTTTTTTGAATTCCTGGACAAGAAAGTTGGCAAAGGAAATTATTTATTTTTCATGACAGCGGACCATGCCGTGGCCCATGTGCCGGCATTCATGGCTGAAAATAAATTACCTGGGAAGTCAATGAAGGCAAACAAGCGAGCTGAGACTGAAACCATGAAAAAATTTGGACTCAAAAGGTTGGTGGAGTCACAGGCAAATTATCAGTATTATCTGGATAGAACCTACATCGATTCATTGGGACTTGACTTTAATACTGTGAAAACACATTTCATACATGAATTGAATAAAGACGAAGATGTGTTGATAGCTTTTGACAATGCAGAAATCAATGCAGTGAACTTGCCTGCTGAGTTCAAAGAGATGTTTCAAAAAGGGTTTAATCAAAAACTGGCGGGGGATGTGCAAGTGGTATACAAACCCAATTATTTCTTTGGTGGTGCAACTGGAACTACACATGGTTCCATGTTCCCATACGACTCACATATACCTCTATTGTGGATGGGATGGGGCGTCCAGAAAGGCATCACCAACAGAAAAGTTTACATGAGTGATATCGCTGCAACTGTTGCAGCACTTTTGAAAATCCAAATGCCCAGCGGCAATGTCGGATCAGTTATACATGAGGTTATAAAATAATTTGCATGCAGCAGTATCTTGATTTACTACAGCATATTTTAGACAAGGGCACAGACAAAAGCGATCGAACAGGTACGGGCACCAAAAGTGTTTTTGGATATCAGATGAGATTCAATTTGGAGGAAGGCTTCCCGATGGTGACTACCAAAAAGGTACATTTAAGAAGCATTATTCATGAATTGCTTTGGTTTTTGAAGGGCGAGACCAACATTCAATACCTAAAGGAAAACGGAGTGAGCATTTGGGATGAGTGGGCGGATGATCAGGGTGAATTGGGTCCGGTATACGGCAAGCAGTGGAGATCATGGCAGGGGGCTGATGGAAGCACACACGATCAGATCAAAGAATTGATTGATCAAATCAACAAGAATCCCGACAGCAGACGATTGATTGTGAGTGCTTGGAATGTTGCTGAACTTTCACAAATGGCATTGATGCCCTGTCATACACTTTTTCAGTTTTATGTAGCGGATGGAAAATTATCCTGTCAGCTGTATCAAAGATCAGCAGATGTATTTCTTGGCGTTCCCTTCAACATCGCTTCCTATGCTTTGCTCACCATGATGGTGGCACAGGTTTGTGGATTGAAGTTGGGTGATTTCGTTCATAGTTTTGGTGACGTGCATTTGTACAACAATCATTTTGAACAGGCGAAGCTGCAGTTGACCCGCACACCCTTTCCATTGCCAACAATGAAAATCAATCCGGCAGTAAAAGATATCTTCGGATTTAAGTTTGAGGATTTTGAATTGCTTCATTATCAGTCACACCCAGCTATCAAAGCACCTGTGGCTGTATAAATATTTTTGAATGATCATTTCTGTTGTAGTTGCAGCGTCAAATGAAAATGCCATTGGCAAAGACAATCAATTGCTATGGAAGCTTCCCAATGATTTGAAGTTTTTTAAAAATCTGACATGGGGCATGCCCATTCTTATGGGTAGAAAGACTTTTGAATCCATCGGCTCCAAACCGCTTCCAGGCAGGATGAATATCGTGCTGACCAGACAGACCAATCTATTTATTGAAACAACTCAATTGTATGCAGCAGATGGTTTAGAGAAAGCGCTGGCCTTGGCCGTACATGCTGGATACAAAGAATTGTTTATCATTGGCGGAAGTGAATTGTATAAACAGGCAATCCCATTGGCGGATAAAATATATTTAACGCGGGTGGATGCATCATTTTCTGATGCTGATACATTTATGGATGCAATCGATCCAACAATTTTTCAATTGGTTTCATCCGAGCAGATGCCAAAGGATGAAAAACATCTGTATCCGTATAGATTTGAGACCTGGGAACGCAAACCTGCATAAATCATCCTTTGATGTACAGCAAAGGTTTTTTGTTTTATAAATACATTTCTTTCTGGCTGAAAGCTTCAAGTAGAAGGGGGCACGGCATTCATTCTCCTTTTGTTTTTGATTTTATCCAAAAAATACTGAGAGATGTTGGTCCTGGTGATCCTGCATTTAATAACATTGAATCCAAACGAAAAGAATTGCTGTCATCAGATCAGGCAATTGAAGTATTGGACCTGGGGGCAGGATCAGCAGCTGGCAATCACAAGCATCGAAAACTGCATTCCATTGCAAAAAATGCTGCAAAATCTGCCCGATTTGGCCGTTTGTTTTTCAGACTTATCAGCCATTATCAAATTGATTCCGTGCTTGAATTGGGAACATCTCTTGGCTTGACGACAAGATATTTCTCAATTGCATTGCGGAGCGGTACAGTAATCTCTATTGAAGGTTCTCCAGTCATTGCAGATCTCGTTCAGAGAAGTTTGATCAGTGAAGGCTATTCAAATGTTCAAATCATACAGGGGAATTTTGACGATCACTTGATTGAGTCTTTTGAACAGTTAAAGGGAAAAAGATTGATTTTTTTTGACGGCAATCACCGATATGAACCAACCATTCGGTATTTTAAACAAGTTCTCTCGTTGTGTGAGGAGAACGATGTGCTCATTTTTGATGATATTCATTGGAGTGCAGAAATGGAAAGCGCCTGGTTAGAAATTAAAAATTCTGAAAAAGTCGCTCTTACCATTGATCTGTTCTCCATCGGCTTGGTGTTTTTTAAAAAAGATTTCAAAGAAAAGCTCGATTTTATGATAAGGTTCTAAAATATTGCCCAAAAACAGATCGAGTTTTTGATTATTTTTGCACCTCAATTGAACTCCATGGTCGTTGGTGTTTTAAAAGAAGTGTCTCCTGAAACCAGGGTATCACTCATCGCAGAAGGTGTTGCACAGTTAACCAAAAAGCAAATCAAAGTTTGGGTTGAAAACGGAGCAGGGCTCAATGCCTTTTGTTCTGATGAGGACTACCGTGCTGCGGGTGCTGAAATCAAATCATCCCAGGAAATCGCCGATCAAGCCGATATTATTTTATCCATCCATGCACCCACCATTTCAATCAGAAATGGAGTTGTGCTGATTGGCATGTACCAGGCAAGATTTGAAAAAGAGAGAATCAGCAACTGGAATCTACAAGGGGCCGTTGTGTTCAGCATGGAACTCTTGCCCAGAACAACCAGGGCACAAAGCATGGATATTTTGTCGAGCCAGGCAAATATTGCAGGGTACAAGGCAGTACTGACTGCTGCCAATGCATATGGGAGATACTTTCCTATGTTCATGACAGCTGCAGGCAGCATTACACCAGCCAAAGTATTGATTTTGGGTGCGGGTGTAGCCGGACTCCAAGCGATTGCCACTGCAAAAAGATTGGGAGCTGTTGTAGAAGTTTTTGATACGCGTCCCGCTGTAAAAGAGGAAGTTCAGAGTCTCGGTGCAAAATTCATCGAGATACCCGGTGCGGCTGATGCATCAACAGCTGGTGGGTATGCAGTTGAACAGTCCGAAGAATATAAAAAGAACCAGGCGCAAAAAATTGCTGAAAGTGCTGCCAAGGCAGACATTATTATCACCACTGCTCAGATTCCAGGCAAAACAGCTCCGATACTGATAACAGAAGATATGATCAAAAACATGCGAAGAGGCAGTGTGATCATTGATCTTGCAGCATCAACCGGAGGCAATACGCCACTAACCAAAAATCGCGAAACTGTTGAGCACCATGGTGTGAAGATCATTGGCGACAGCAACTTGCCTGCCACCATGCCTTCCGATGCCAGCAAGCTCTACGGTAAAAATATTTTAAACTTCCTTCAACTCATCATCAACAAAGAAGGAAAACTGATATTAGACACAGACGATGATCTCGTGAAAGGCTCACGTGCCCAAGCTTGATGAATAAAACTGAAACTATGAATCAAATTCTTCAATGGATCGCCACACATCAGGAAATGATATATGTGGTTGTTCTCATGATTTTTGTTGGAATTGAAGTGATTGGCCGTGTGCCCAGTGTGTTGCATACCCCATTGATGAGCGGTGCAAACGCCATCCACGGTGTGGTGATCATAGGTGCCATCATTGTCATGGGCAAGGCAGAAGAGGGAAATGTATTGGCACTGATACTTGGATTTCTTGCGGTGGTGCTCGGCACCCTTAACGTGGTAGGCGGATTTGTAGTTACTGATCGTATGCTGGAAATGTTCAAGAAGAAAAAATAACTCACCCAAAAGTTGGATCTCATGGAACTGAATCTTCTCGTGCTTTGTTATTTGATCGGCTCTGTAACATTCATTGTCGGTCTGAAAATGTTGTCCAATCCAGCTTCTGCAAGGAATGGAAACATGGTTGCAGCCGTGGGAATGCTGATTGCAATTCTGGGAACCATCTTTTTATATGAAGAGAACGGACAAAAACTTGGTAACTATACCTGGATTTTCGCTGCCCTTTTGATTGGTACGGTTGCAGGTACGATGATGGCAAAGCGTGTACAGATGACGGCCATGCCAGAAATGGTAAGCCTTTTCAATGGCATGGGTGGGGCTTGTGCTGCATTGATTTCAGTGATAGAATTCAGGCACCTGGTTCATACAAGTGATGCTGCAAGCATTGATCAAACCAGTTTACTCATCATCATGCTTGGACTCATCATCGGGACAGTCTCTTTTGCCGGCAGTATGATTGCGTGGGGTAAATTGAACGGCAGCATCAAAGATTTCGCTTTCAAAGGTCAGCATATTATCAATATTGTTTTGTTGTTGATGACATTGCTGCTGGCGGGACATAATATCATCAATCGTCCGGATCAAATTGAATTTTTTTTCTACGCTGTCGTTGTTCTGGCATTGGTATACGGGATATTTTTTGTTCTTCCTATAGGCGGTGCGGACATGCCGGTCGTGATTTCATTGCTGAATTCATTTACAGGAGTCGCAGCAGCCTGCGGCGGATTTCTATATGATAATAAAGTCATGCTCACCGGTGGTATTTTGGTTGGTGCAGCAGGTACTCTGCTCACCATTTTGATGTGCAAGGCCATGAATCGTTCACTTCAGAACGTACTCATCGGTTCTTTTGGTGGGGGATCAACAGCAGGCAGTGCAGCCCAAGCGGGTGGCGGCACCTATAAAGAAGTTACACTCAGCGATGCTGCTGTTGTCATGAGCTATGCCAACAAAGTAATGATTGTGCCAGGCTATGGTCTGGCTGTAGCCCAGGCCCAACACGTTTGTCACGAACTTGAAAAAGCATTGGAGGCAAAAGGTGTTGAAGTAAAATATGCCATTCATCCGGTTGCAGGTAGAATGCCTGGACACATGAACGTTTTGCTGGCAGAAGCTGATGTAAGCTATGAGAAATTACTTGAGATGGAATTGGCAAACGAAGAGTTCAAAAACACTGATGTGGTTCTGATTCTCGGCGCAAACGATGTTGTCAATCCTGCCGCAAAATCCGATCCATCTTCTCCAATATATGGAATGCCCATCCTCGAAGTAGAGGAGGCCAAACATGTGATTGTTAACAAGCGAAGCATGAAGCCTGGATATGCGGGCATTGAAAATCAGCTGTTCTTCCAGCCCAAGACGTCCATGCTTTTCGGTGATGCCAAAAAAGCCCTACAAGATCTGCTGGCTGAAGTCAGAAATCTCTGATTTTCATCGCACATAGTTTGGAATGCTTAATTTTAAGCATTCTAAATTTTTATACATGCGATTTCTTTTTACCCTCTTGCTGTTATCATCAGTCTCAGTTGCTTTCTCACAACAAAAATTAAGCGGATTTTTCCCAGGCAATGTTTCAAAACAGTTGGAAGTTGAGAAACAATTCGATGGATACCTGAATGCGAAAGACCAGGATACCTGGCTGCAATTTCTTTCAGCGCGTCCTCATCATGTGGGTTCTGCCCAAGGAAAAGCAAATGCTGAATACATGGCGAATCTTTTTCGTCAGTGGGGATATGAAACAGAAATCGCGACTTACAACGTACTTTTCCCAACTCCTAAATTCAGACAACTTGAATTGATGGGCCCCAATCCTTACAAAGCAAAACTCTTGGAAACTGCTTTGAAGGAAGATCGCACGTCCTCACAGTTATCAGAACAGCTCCCAACTTACAATGCCTATTCTGCTGATGGAGATGTAACAGCTGAGCTCGTTTTTGTCAATTGGGGTGTACCGACCGATTATGAAACGCTCGAAAAGATGGGCATCAGTGTAAAGGAAAAAATTGTCATTGCAAAATACGGAGGCTCATGGCGTGGCATCAAACCAAAAGTTGCAGCAGAACATGGGGCTATCGGATGTCTCATTTATTCAGATCCGCATGAGGACGGATATTTTCAAGGAGATGTTTATCCTGTGGGGCCATTTCGTCCGGAGCAATCTGTCCAAAGAGGCTCTGTAATGGACATGCCAGTCTATCCTGGTGATCCCACTACACCTTTTATAGGATCAACTGCCGATGCCAAGCGATTGAAGCGAGAGGAAATTACCACCATCATGAAAATTCCAGTGCTTCCCATTTCTTATGAGGATGCACTTCCTTTATTGAAATCTTTGAATGGTCCGGTAGTTCCAGAATCATGGAGAGGAAGTTTGCCGATCACGTATCATGCCGGTCCGAGTGAAAATAAAGTCCACTTGAAACTTACATTCAATTGGGACTTTAAACCCATCTACAATGTTATTGCAAAGATGAAGGGAACTGAATTTCCGGATGAATGGATCATCAGAGGCAATCACCATGATGGATGGGTGAATGGTGCATCTGATCCCCTCAGCGGCATGGTGGCAGAGATGGACGAAGCGAGAGCAATTGGTGAGTTGGCTACAAAAGGAATCCGACCAAAAAGGACGCTGGTATTTTGTGCATGGGATGGAGAGGAACCCTCTTTGCTTGGCTCTACAGAATGGGTCGAGGATCATGCAGAAGAGTTGAAAAAGAAAGCAGTGCTCTACCTGAACTCAGATGGAAACAGCAGGGGATTCATGGGGTTCGGCGGCTCACATGCGCTGGAGAAATACGTAAATGAAGTAGCGGCAGATGTAAATGATCCCCAAACGGGTGTTTCAGTTTTGGAAAGAAGATATGCCAGGACTATGGCAAGTGCTGATCTCTCCAGTAAGTCAAAACTCTATGGCAATAGATACATGAAGATTGGGGCTTTGGGCGCAGGCTCTGATTATTCTCCATTTTTTCAACATCTTGGAATCCCTTCCGGCAATGTTGGATATGGAGGCGAAGGAAGCGGGGGAGAGTATCACTCCATTTATGATTCTTATGATCATTTTATTCGTTTCAAAGATCCTGGCTTATTGTATGGTGTAACCTTGGCCAAAACAGCAGGAAGAATGTTGCTCAGAATGGCCAATGCAGATGTGCTGCCATTTGATTACTCCATACTCACCAATACAGTAAATGGTTATTTTGGTGAAATAAAATCATTGATCGAGCAAAGCAGGTCCCAAGTGGAAATAGAAAATAAATTAATTGCCGATAAAGTATATCAACTGGCAGCCGATCCGAAAGAAAATCTCAAGCATCCTTCAGCAAAGCCCATCGTTCCGTTCATTGATTTTAGTCCAGTTGAAAATGCTCTTGCACAAGTGAAAAAAACAACTGACCAGCTCAGCTCCAGTTTGAAGAAAGCAGATCAGTTAGATGCTGCTTCCTTGAAAAAACTGAATCAATTGCTACATCAGGCAGAACAAAAATTATTGGATGAAAAAGGGCTTCCCCGCAGGCCATGGTACAGGCACCAGATTTACGCACCAGGTTACTACACGGGGTATGGGGTAAAAACATTGCCCGGACTTCGTGAGGGTATTGAAGAGGCTAACTGGATGGAAACCAAGGAACGTGTAGAAGTATTATCAAAAGTACTTTTGAAGTTTGATGCCACATTGCAAGAAGCTGCATCCATTCTGTCAAAATGATACTGCCCCAGCAATTCATTGATTCGTTAAAGTCATGCAAGGGCTTCGATGAAAATTCTTTTCTGGAAGCACACCGGAAAATTCCTGCTGTTTCTGTTAGAGTCAATCCATTCAAAGTCAACAGCAAAACTGCATGCTTTCAAGATCTGATTTCCCATCATATTCCCTGGTGTGAACATGGTATGTATTTGAAGGAACGTCCTAGTTTCACCCTAGATCCGCTGTTGCACGCTGGCGCCTATTATGTTCAGGAGGCTTCCAGTATGTTTCTTTACCATCTTGTTGAAAATATTTTACCTGCTCAAGAAAATCTGAAAGCACTTGATCTTTGTGCTTCACCTGGAGGAAAGAGTACATTGTTGGCCTCCATGAAACAATTCGATTTGATACTTTCCAATGAAATCATTTCAACACGCCTTCCGGCTTTGAATGAGAATATCGTAAAATGGGGGTCTGTCAAATCTCTCATATCAAACAATGATCCCAAAGATTTTCAATTGCTTGGAGAAATATTTGATGTAGTCCTGGTTGACGCACCCTGCAGCGGAAGCGGATTGTTTAGAAAAGATCCGGAAGCTTTGGATGAATGGAGCCAAAAGCATGTTGACTTCTGCGCTGTTCGACAACAACGCATATTGAATGATGCAATTGCTGTACTTAAACCAGGCGGATACCTGATATACAGCACCTGCTCTTTCTCCAGCGAAGAAAATGAGGAGAACGTAGATTTTTTATTGAATACTGATGTGCTGCATTCTGTAGAAGTGCCCATTCCGGATGATTGGGGAGTAGTAAGGACACTGTCTGATAAAAAAGCCGGACATGGGTATCGATTTTATCCCGATCGTCTGCAGGGGGAAGGTTTTTTCTGCAGTGTTTTTCAAAAAAATCATTCAACTTCGACAAACATCCTCCATGCAATTCATCATCAGCAGCAAATGCTAAAAAACACCAGTGACTTACATGAATGGGTCAAATCCAAACAGCTTGTTGTGGTTAACGAAGAAGGAACGTTGTTGGCATTGCATGAAAACAATGCAGAGAGTAGAAAAAAGTTCAAGCAAATTCTCCGTCTCAGGAAATCAGGTATTAAACTAGGGTCATTCATGAAAAAGGGATTTGTTCCTGATCATGAGCTTGCTCTGAGTGAGCTGTTGGCAGAGGATCTCAGAACCATCGAGCTCTCAAAGGCAGACGCAATCAGGTATTTGAGAAAAGAGGATTTTGAAACAGTGGAAATGTTGGACGGAACGTACCTTGTCACCTATCAGCAATTGTCATTGGGGTGGTCTAAGATCATACGCAATCGTTTGAAGAACAATTATCCGCTATCATGGAGAATTTTATTGCAAGGTGACAGATCATAAATAATGATACATTTGTTACTCAAATGAGAAGTTTTTTATTCATACTGATGTATGTGATTGGTGGTCAATTCCATTCCTTTGCACAGGACAAAACCTCTGATGGAAATTTTTTCAAGACAGCATACCATCAGCAAGTAACTGAAGGCAAATCGATTTCCGCAGAATGCTCAAACCATGGGTATTTCAAAAGCAACAGTGGATGGAAAGACGGCAAATATTATTTGTTGATCAATGAAGTTTTGCCGGGCACCATTGTAAAAATTGAATTGCAGTCAACACAAAGGACCATCTACGCCAAAGTATTGGGACCCTTGACTCCTACCAAAGAAAATGAAGGCCTCATGCTTAGATTGAGTGCAGCTTCACTGGCTTCACTTGGCATCAAGGACAACAATGAGCGCATAACGTTAACATGGAATAAGTAATGCATGAATTGGAAAACAATCGCCTCTGAATACCTTTTCAAAGATTTGTGGTTCACCGTTCGAAAGGATCGATGTGTAAAACCAGACGGTTCTGTGGTTGACCCTTATTATGTATATGAATTTCCTGAGTGGGTGACAGCGGTTGCTCTTACCGAAGATGGAAAGTTTATTTTTGAAAAACAGTATAGGCATGCACTTGGACTCACCATGATGGAAATTCCAGGGGGATGTGTAGACAAAGAAGATAAAAGTCTTGAAGATGCCATTGCAAGGGAATTGAAAGAGGAGACCGGCTATGTATTTAACTCATTTGAATATCTAGGCAAGACTTCCGCCAATCCTTCCACCAATAGCAATCTCATGCATTTTTATCTTGCTACAGGTGGTAAAAAAGTTGCTGAACAAGCTTTGGATCAAAACGAGGATATCGAAGTGTATTTATTGGATCTTGAAGAGGTAAAGCAGTTGCTTAAGTCCAATAAAATAGTACAGAGCATGCACGCGACTGCTTTGTTTTATGCATTGAATCGACTGGGACATTTACACTATTGATCAGAAGTCCAACTCACCTATTACAAACAGGCTTCCACAAATTACAATGAGGTCATCCGAGTTGGCTTTCTCCTTCACAAAAGCGAGCGCATCATTGACATTGATATGTGTAGTGCCTTTTAGATTGAAAGTATTGGCTTCTATTCTTAGGGTTTCAGCTTCCAATGCCCTTGGAATATTTGCTTGTGTAAATGCATAATGTGCCTCCTTCGGAAGCATGGATAAAATTTCTGTATAATCTTTATCCTTGGAGAGTCCTAGTATTATATGAAGATCTTTATATGCAGTCATCAATAGTTGTCTAAGAATCTCTCTGATGCCATCCGGATTGTGTCCAACATCTATGATTGTCCTAGGATTGTCATTTATTTTTTCCCATCTGCCCCGGAGTCCCGTGTGCTCAACGGTTTTCAAAATGCCTCTGTAAATCGAATCAAATGTGAGATGGTATCCCATTGATTGCAAACTGTCAATGGTAGCAATTACAGTGCGGATGTTTTCAATTTGATAGTGACTGTTCAATGCACTCTCAATCTTTCTGGAAATATTGTTGTGCTTGATTTCAAAAGTCAGCAGGTCGTTTTTCTCCTCAATATTTTCTATTTCATATACTTGGTCTGCAAAAATAATTTTTGATGAAGACTCGGTAGCCTTCTGCTGAAATACCCCCATCGTTGAGGAATTCGTTTTTCCGATAACAACCGGCGTATTTTTTTTGATGATGCCTGCTTTTTCACCTGCTATTGCTTCCAATGTATTCCCCAGCAGACTCATATGGTCGAACCCGATATTTGTAATGACAGAAATCTCGGGATGAATGATATTGGTGCTGTCTAGTCTGCCACCCAGTCCGGTTTCAATAATGGCAATATCTACATTGTTTTCCGCGAAGTATTGAAAGGCCATTCCAACTGTCACTTCAAAAAATGAAGGTTCTTTCTCCACAATAAAATCATGAATGCCTGCTGTGTATTGCACCACAAAATCTTTTTCAACCATTTTACCATTGATCTTGATCCGCTCCCTGAAGTCTTTTAAATGCGGGGATGTGTACAATCCTGTTTTAAAGCCGTGCTCCTGAAAAACAGATGCCAGCATATGGCTCACTGACCCTTTACCGTTTGTGCCTGCGATATGTATGGACTTAAACTTGTTTTGAGGATCACCCAAATATTTGCAAAGCGCAATGGTATTGTCGAGGTTTGGCTTGATTGCTGCGGGTCCTGTTCTGCTGAACATAGGCAGCCGGCTGTACAGGTATTCTAAGCAAGATGAATAATCCACCCTGCAAAGATAGGAAGGCTGATTGTTTAAAAAGGTGGGAAAACTTCTCTTTGAAATGCTTCATTTAATTTTTAACCCTGCTAACTTTGCAGCCATGCTTTTTTTACCTTGGATCGCATTGGGTGTTTTTGGAGTTGTGCTGCTTGTGCAATTGTATTTTTACCTCCGTTATTTCAGACTCCTTGCATTTTATAAAAAGTCGGAGGATCTCAACCAAAGGGAACATCCTGTAAGCGTTATCATATGCGCAAGAGACGAGGCAGATCAGATAGAGGCCAACATCCCCGGAATCCTGGCACAGACTTACAAGAGTACCCATGAAGTTGTGGTTGTCAACGACAATTCACAAGATGATACAAAATATCTGTTGGATGGGCTCTACAAGGGCTACAAACAGTTGCATATCATTGAACTGAAGCAGGAAGCAGTTCATATTCCAGGTAAAAAATTCCCTCTATCAGTAGGTATCAAGAGTGCCAAACATGAGCTACTGTTGTTAACAGATGCTGATTGTATTCCAAGTTCCGAGCATTGGATCAGCAAAATGCAAAGCGGATTTTCAGAGGGTATCGACATCGTGTTGGGCTATGGAGGTTATAAAAAGACAAAGGGACTGCTCAATAAAATCATTCGTTTTGACACTTTTCATACTGCCTTACAGTATTTATCCTTCGCATTGGGTGGAAGACCATATATGGGCGTTGGAAGAAATTTAGCTTATAAAAAGCAGTTATTCTTCCAACAAAAAGGTTTTGCTGCGCATCATCATCTGCCTGGCGGAGATGATGATCTATTTATCAATGAATGTGCAAATGAAAGGAATACTGCCGTGGTGGTTGACAAAGATGCATTTACGCTTTCTACTCCTGCAAAAAAATGGTCAGAATGGATTTCTCAAAAAGAGCGACACAATGCAACAGGCAGATATTACAAGGGTTCAGATAGGTTTACATTGGCGGTATATATGATGTCGCACATACTTTTTTATCCTGCTCTTGTATTTGCATTTATGTATTTGCCATGGACTTGGATTTTACCAGCTGTTTCAATTAAGTTACTCATCCAAGGATTTATTTTTTACAGGTGTATGATAAAATTGAATGAAAAGGATTTATTCCCTTACTTCATACTGTGGGACCTGTGGATGATTTTATATTATACCTATTTCCTTTCTTCAGTTTGGAAAAAACCCAGAGCCAATTGGAATTGATTACAAAATATTTTTCAGACTTCTCTGAAACCCAGTTAGATCAATATCGGCAACTGGGGGATTTGTACAGAGAATGGAATGAAAAGATCAATGTCATTTCAAGAAAAGATATTGATGCTTTGTATGAAAGGCATGTACTGCATTCTCTGAGTATAGCGGCTGAATTTGATTTTATCGATGGACTGGATATTATAGATATCGGCACGGGTGGCGGATTCCCCGGAGTGCCCCTTGCTATTTTTTTTCCACACATTCAATTTCACTTGGTTGACTCCATTGGTAAAAAGCTCAAGGTAATTGATGCCATTTGCAGTGAGCTGCGAATCAGAAATGTTTCAACACAGCATATACGGGCTGAGCAAATCAAAGACAGAAAATTTGATTTTGCTGTATCCAGAGCGGTTGCGCCTTTGAAAGATTTATGGACCTGGAGCAGGCCGCTTTTAAAAAAGGAACATAGAATGGAAGATCGTAAAAATGGGTTGATTTGCTTGAAAGGAGGCGATCTTGCTGAAGAGGTATCAGCATCAGGACTCAAGCCATTTGCAAAACCTATTGATCAGATTTTCAGTGAGGAATTTTTCAGGGATAAATTCATCATTTATGTCCCGAACAAATAGCACACGCTACTCTCCTGTATTATGTTCGGTGGTATTTACCACTTATTTCTTCAATTTTTAATCTGAATATGATCGGCTTCACTCTGTGGCTATCATCCAAGTGCTGTTCTCTGGCTTCCCAATGTTCATAACCATGGATTTTTGAATTCGTCATCAGCGGCATGATCTTATTGACAAGAAATTCCCTTGCTGATTCAGTCTCTTTTTGAGATAGCTCCTCAAATTTTCCATAAATGATGATGCTTTGCCAATTGGTGATATTATTGGAAAAATCAATTTGAAAACAAATATTTGGGTTTTCGCGCATGAATCTAATTTTTTTTCCTTCTGTAGTCTGACAATAAATATCTTTTCCGTCATATGCATATGCAATGGGAACGATGTATGGTTTTTGTACATCACAGCAGGCAATTCTTCCGATCATTTGGCTGGATAACATATTTGATATCTGCTCTTTGGTGAGATTCCCAATCATGCAATAATTTTCCGAAAAATAGGCTTGTAAACACCTCTGATTAATGATTTACATCATTATTCTATGGAAGATTTCTTTGAAAAATAGAACGTAAAAAGCTTGAAAACGGATCTAAAAATTATATAAGATACCCATTGGGTCAATTGATTCCAGATGCCAAAATGTTCAGCAAGATCTTCTTTTTTGATTTCAATGGTTTGGTGCTTGATAACTGCTTCGATCTCCTTGATGGTTGTTTCAGCAAAAGCATGATCTTCTATTTCTGCATTCAATTCAACGCTGGCCAGTGCGCTCAGGTCATTGATATTGTAAGATCCAATGGTAACAATTCTATCATCACAAACAGCAATCTTGCTGTGCAAAACCGTTGGAAGATATTCGTAGATCTGTATATTGTTTCTCAATGCCCATTGGTAAAAATATCTTTCTGCATTTTTTGCAATTGCAACATCTGATTTTCCTGCAAGTATCAATTTGATCACAACACCTCTTTTGATGGCAGCACTCATCTGGTTTCTAAAAAAGCTGTTGGGTATAAAGTAGCTCGACATCATGATGATGGTTCGTTGTGCATTTCTGAACATCTCCATATACGTGCCGGAGATTTGATTTTTGTTCATTACCCAGTCATTTCTTCTGATTCTGATGGCAGTATGGGGGAAAGTATGGGCATGAGTTAGGACAGTATATTTATCGATCCATGTTTCCACGTTTCTTTTTTTATGATAAAAATGGAGACAAAGTTTATGCAGTTCAAAAGCTGATTCACCTTCAATCAGCACTGCATAGTCAAGCCAGGCAGGTTGATGCGGAAGATCGTTGTATCTGTCTGAGATATTGATTCCGCCTATCAAAGCAAAACAACCATCTGTGACCACCAACTTATGGTGCAATCTTCTTCCGAAATAATAGTTTTTGCTTTTAAAGATTGGTTCAAAAAACCTCAAGTGAATACCTGCATTTCTGATTTCCTGAATGAATGGTTTTGTTAAATTCCTTGATGCATAGCCGTCTAGTAAAATTTGTACGCGCACATTTCTTCTGGATGCAGCTATCAAGCAGTCTTTTATTTCATTCCCAGTATGATCTTCCTCCAAAATGTATACTTGCAATTGTATAAAGTGCTGAGCTTTTTCGATAAGTGTCTTGAGTTGATCGAAATACTCTTTACCTCCCCTGACAAGGGTAGCATGGTTATTGAATGTATAGGTGGTCTTTATTTTCTTCGCTGAAGACATGGATATTACACGTAATTTTCCACAATGTATGTTGATGTTTAAACCTGATTGAATTTAAATAAATTTCCTTGCGCTTTCGTATTTTCGACGTTCATCTATACTTTGGTTAATGGCTCGCAGCGCAAGTGAAACACCTCTGATGCAACAACATCGGGCAATCAAACAAAAATACCCCGATGCAATTTTATTGTTCAGGGTGGGAGATTTTTATGAAACCTTTGGTGAGGACGCAGTAAAAGCATCGTCTATCCTGGGTATTACCCTCACCAAAAGAAACAATGGAGCCGCTGCATCCCTTGAATTGGCAGGATTTCCGCACCATAGCCTGGACACTTATTTGCACAAGCTTGTGAAAGCTGGATTCAGGGTTGCCGTTTGTGATCAATTAGAAGACCCCAAACAAGCCAAAGGAATAGTGAAAAGAGGAGTAACGGATATGGTTACTCCCGGATTGGCAACGCATGACAAACTGCTTGAGCAAAAAAGCAATAATTTTCTTGCGGGATTGCATTTCGGAGTAACCAGCATGGGCATATCCTTTTTAGACATCTCTACAGGTGAGTTTTTTGTAGCAGAGGGCAATGAAGAATATATTGATAAATTGCTACAAACATTTCAACCTGCAGAAATAATATTTCAAAAAGGGAAACAAGAGACTTTTCAGGAAAGATTTGGAAAGAAATTTTATTTCTATTGTCTTGACAGTTGGATTTTTGATCATCGATATGCCATAGAGGAGTTGACCCGTCATTTTGGTACACACTCGCTAAAAGGTTTTGGTGTGGATGATTTATCGAATGCAATCATTGCGGCAGGATCAATTCTGCATTATTTACATGATACAGCTCATCCAAATTGTCAGCATGTATCCAGATTACATCGAATCAATAAAGACGAATTCTTGTGGATGGATCAATTCACCATCCGCAATCTCGAGCTGGTGTCTTCAACAGTAGATCAGGGCGCCACTTTGCTGAAAACACTTGATGCCACGACAACCCCTATGGGTGCGCGTTTGTTGAAACGGTGGATGTTGATGCCGCTCTGCGATCAGCAAAAGATCAATGAACGTTTGGATCTGGTAGAGAAGATCATGAGTGATAAGCAATGGCTTGAAAACATAACCCATCAATTCAAATCGTTTGGTGACATTGAACGGTTGGTAAGTAAAATTTCTTCTAAGAAGTTAGGTCCCCGGGAAATGTTGCAATTGGCAAACGGATTGCAGGAGGTAGCACATTTGAAAAGATTGCAAACATCTTGGCAGGATAAATACTTGCAGCGTCTGTTGGAAGCACTTGATCCCTGTATGGAGATAGCAGATCGAATTTCAAGAGAAATTGCTGACGACGCACCCCATCAAATTCAAAAGGGAGGGTATATCAACAAAGGGGTCAACCAAGAATTGGATCATTACAGAGACCTGTCTTCAGGTGGGAAAAAATACCTGCTTGAAATTCAACAAAAAGAAATACTGGAAACAGGTATCACTTCATTGAAAGTAGGGTTCAACAATGTTTTCGGATACTATCTGGAAGTGAGCAATGCACATAAAAACAAAGTCCCCTCGACATGGATTAGAAAGCAGACCTTGACCAATGGTGAGCGATATATTACTACAGAGTTGAAAGAATACGAGGAGAAAATCATGGGGGCAGAAGATAAAATTGCACAGCTCGAATCTCTGATCTATGAATCTCTGTTGACTGCATTGCAAGGTTTCATACTTCCCATGCAACAAAATGCACAGGTCATTGCGATCATAGATTGCCTTTGCTCTTTTGCTTCAAAAGCTCTGCAGCAGAACTATTGCAAGCCCGTTATACATGATGGAGATGCATTGACCATTGCATCCTCCAGGCATCCGGTTATTGAAACAATGCTACCACCTGGAGAATCATATATTTCAAATGACCTGCATCTTGATCAAACAAATACACAGGTTATTATTTTGACAGGTCCCAATATGAGCGGCAAGAGTGCACTCTTGCGTCAATCTGCCATAATTGTATTGATGGCACACATGGGCAGCTACGTTCCTGCTGCCAAGGCTTTGATTCCACTTACAGACAAGATATTTACCCGCGTAGGCGCATCAGATAATTTGTCGGGAGGCGAGTCCACATTTATGGTGGAGATGAATGAAACAGCCAGTATCATCAATAATATTTCCACCAGAAGTTTTGTGATTTTGGATGAGATCGGAAGGGGGACATCCACCTATGATGGTATTTCAATTGCATCTAGTATTGCGGAATACTTGCACAATGCGGCAGAAAAGCCTAAAACACTTTTTGCAACCCATTATCATGAGATGAATGAACTAGAATCCCATCTCCCAAGGGTGAAGAATTTTCATATCACACATCGTGAGGTAGATAATAAAATTCTATTTCTGAGAAAATTAGCCCCAGGCGGCAGTACGCATAGTTTTGGCATTCATGTTGCAAGAATGGCAGGGATGCCTGCATTGTTATTGAACCGGGCCAATGAAATATTGGTTGAGCTGGAACGAAGAGAGGGGCGTGCATCAGCAGCCAGTCTAAAACAAGATGCTTCCGAAATGCAATTGACAATATTTGACGAACACAGCATGGTGTTTGATCAAATCAGAAAATTATTGGAGAAAGTAGATATCAACGGATTGACACCGGTTGAGGCGCTGGTTATTTTAAATGATATCAAGAAAAAAATCGGTTAAATACTGCATTACAACAGTTGCTTGATCTTCTCAACTGTCTGATCAATTTCTTCTTTTGTATTGTACTTGCTGAATGAAAATCTAACGGTTGATTGCTTCTCAGTGATCAATGCGTTGATGACATGGGAGCCTTGATTAGCGCCGCTACTGCAGGCACTGCCACCTGATACACAAATATGATGAATGTCTAAATTGAAAAGAAGCATTTCTGATTTTTCATTGTGGGGGAATCCAACGCTCAAAACAGTATACAGACTGTTTCCATCTGGATCACCATTGAAAACAATACCAGGAATACTATCAGCAAGCTTTCCTTTCATATATTTTTTAAGTGATAAAATATATGTGCTGTCCGCAGCATGATTTTCATTGGCCAATTCCAGCGCCTTGGTGAATCCAATAATGCCATAAATATTTTCAGTACCTGCGCGCATATTTCTCTCTTGTCCGCCTCCATGAATGAACGGATTGATTTTATTGCGCTGGCTGATGTAGAGCAGACCAATCCCCTTGGGACCATGAAATTTGTGACCCGCACCTGTGATGAAATCAACATGAGTTGTACTTAGATCAATCGTAAAATGTCCTACTGTTTGCACGGTATCTGCATGGAATATTGCACCGTACTTTTTGCAGAGTTCCCCGACGGTATGCAAGTCGGTAATGTTTCCAATTTCATTGTTGGCATGCATCAGTGTGACCAGTGTCTTTACAGGACTCGCTTGCAGTCTCGTTTCAAGGTCTACCAAATCTATGTGCCCATCAGGCAATAATTTTACAAACTCCAATGAAGCCTCTTGGTTCTTCTCAATGAATTCAACCGTATGCAATGTTGCGTGATGTTCAATGGGCGAAGTGATGATTCTCTTGCAATTCAACGTTCTGACTGCACTGAAAATAGCTGTATTGCTGCTCTCTGTTCCTCCACTGGTGAAAAATATTTCAGCAGGTTGTGCTTTCAGAATTGATGCAACAGATTTACGGGCCTTTTCAATGGCCAGTCTGTTCTCTCTTCCATAGGAATATATTGATGAAGGATTTCCGAAATGGGTGGAAAGATAGGGCAGCATTTCCTGCACCACCGCCGGATCGATCGGCGTTGTTGCAGCGTTGTCAAAATAAATTCTTGGATTCATGCGAACTAATCAGTGTGCCAAATATACTCAAAGCAGCTTAAATGCACTCCTGGATATCTTTGATCAACTTGCTGGCAATATTGTTGGCAGTTGTTTCAAAATTACTCTCTGCGATGATCCTGATGATGGGTTCAGTATTGCTTGCTCTCAAATGTACCCAGTCGTTGTCAAACTCAATGCGGAGCCCATCGATGGTATTCAGCGGATTCGATTTGTATTTCTGTTGAATTTTGGAGAATATGCCTGGCAGATCAATTCCATTTTCCAGCTCAATTTTGTTTTTGCTGATGAAATAATCCGGATAGCTGCTCCTCAATTGTTTGGCTGTTTTCTTTGATGTGGCAAGCTGTGATAAAATCAGTGCAATCCCAATCAGGGCGTCTCTTCCGTAATGGAAATCGGGGACAATAATTCCTCCATTTCCCTCTCCACCAATTACCGCATTCACTTCCTTCATTTTAGCAACCACATTTACTTCTCCCACTGCTGCAGGATGATAAGTGCCGCCATGTTTCTCGGTTATATCCTTGAGAGCCTTGGATGACGAGAGATTACTTACAGTATTGCCTTTTCTTTTGCTGAGCACATAATCAGCTACAGCAACCAATGTGTATTCCTCTCCAAACATAGAACCATCTTCCGAAACAAGCACAAGCCTGTCTACGTCGGGGTCGACCGATATGCCCAAATCTGCTTTTTGATTGACAACTTCAGCGGCAAGCTGATTGAGGTGTTGAGGCAATGGCTCTGGATTGTGTGCAAATTTTCCATTGACTTCAGCATTCAGTACAAAGATCTGGTCGTCTGTGAGTCCCAGTTTTTTCAACAGTGCCGGAACAAAAATTGCACCACTGCTGTTAATGGCATCAACAACTATTTTGAATTTCCTTTTTTCAATGGCTTTTTTATCAACCAATGCATAGTTGACAATGCTGTCAAGGTGATGAGCGGCATGATCGAATTTTTCAATAACGGTGCCAAGCTTATCAACTGTTGCAAAAGCAATAGCACCTTCCTCTGCATTTTTTAAAATCTCTTCCCCAGTATTAGCACTGATGAATTCACCTTTTTCGTTGAGTAATTTCAATGCATTCCATTCTTTTGGGTTGTGACTTGCGGTGATGATGATTCCGCCAGCAGCTTTTTCATGTACCACCTCTATTTCAACCGTTGGAGTAGTGGATAGTCCAAGATCAACTACATCAGCTCCCAAAGCAGTCAGGGTTTGTGCAACCAGTTTTGAAATCGATGGACCACTGATTCTACCGTCTCTACCAATAACAATTTTTTTATTCCCTCCAGAAATGGCCCATTGTCCGTATGCAGCAGTAAACTTGACAATATCGATGGGTGACAATGATTCACCTGGTTTTCCTCCAATGGTTCCCCGAATTCCTGATATGCTTTTGATGAGTGCCACAATTCAATTTTAAGGCTGCAAAATTACAAAAAAATGATGCCTTCACCAATTTGACAAGCTATGGATGCAATTTTTCATAACAATTTATGAATTGTTAATTTTCAAGTCGTTATATGGGTGATCAATACATTGTAGATTTGTATAATGTCATCTAATATTGGCTTTGTACGTTCTTTGATCAGTGCTACAGAAGAAGTCGACCATGCCCTTTTGTTGATCATCAATCGTGAGCTGACACATCCGGCAATCGACCACATTGCCCTTTTCATGCGCGAATCTATTTTCCATATTCCTCTTTATCTGTTTCTTTTTTTCATTGCTTTTCAAGTGTATGGGAAAAAAGCTCTTTGGTGGATCATTGCGGCATTCGCTTTGATCGCATGTACCGACCTGCTGAGCAGCCAGGTCATCAAATATGCTTTCAACAGATTGAGACCTTGCCGCGATCCCAACATGGCATTTCAGATCAGGTTTCTTGCAAAATACTGCGGTTCCAATCCAAGTTTTACCTCTTCCCATGCCCTCAATCATTTTGCTTTTGCTGCCTATGTTGTCAGATCGTTCAGAGGTATTTCAAATTGGATCTATCTGTTGTTTGTTTGGGCTGCTATCATCTCCTATTCCCAGGTCTATGTTGGTGTGCATTATCCCAGTGATGTCATTGCTGGGGGCTTACTGGGGATACTCCTGGGAGGAATTGGTTTCAGCATAACCAAACAGGCATTATCTTTACATCAACCTCAACCATGACGGAGCTCATCATTCTTTTTTTTCTGATCTTTTTGAATGGATTTTTCTCCATGGCAGAAATTGCACTGGTCTCCTCCCGCAAGGCCAGGTTAGAGGGACAAGCGGGCAAGGGTGACCAAAAGGCGAAAAAAGCATTGGACCTCGCACAGCACCCAGATAAATTTTTATCAACGGTTCAAATTGGCATCACCACCATTGGTATTCTTACGGGTATATATTCAGGTGAAAAGATGATTGATGATGTAGCAAATTATCTCAATCAAATATCCCTGTTTGCTGCATACAGCAATGGAATCGCGACAGCCATCGTTGTTCTCATCATCACCTTCTTTTCTCTTGTTTTTGGAGAACTGGTTCCTAAAAGATTGAGCATGGCAAGTCCGGAGTCCATAGCAAAAACTGTTGCCGCTCCCATGATGTTGATCTCAAGGGCAGTTCACCCATTTGTGTGGTTGCTGACAAGAACATCGGGATTCATTCTAAAAATATTCAGGATCAGATCAGATGACTCACTCGTTACAGAAGAAGAAATCAAGGCAATCATCAGTGAGGGTACTGAACATGGGGCCATTGAAGAAACGGAACAGGAAATCATTGAACGTGTCATGCATTTGGGCGATAGAAATCTGACTTCATTGATGACACATCGGAGCGATGTGATTTGGTTTGAGTTGAACGACAACGAGAAAAGCATCAGAGAGAAAATTCTTGCAGAACCACATTCTGTTTATCCAGTATGTGATAAGTCCATCGATCATATCAAAGGCATCGTTTCCATCAAAGACATGTATGTTACTCCAGACGACGTATCCTTCAAAGAGGTTATGAAGACGCCCTTGTTCGTGCCTGAAAATATCACCCCTTATCAATTGTTAGAAAAATTCAAGCAGACAAAAATTCACACATCCTTTGTGGTGGATGAATATGGTACGCTGCTCGGACTCGTAACGCTCAATGATTTACTGGAAGCCATTGTGGGTGATTTACCACAGCAAGATGAAATTGACTATGAGGTAGTGAAAAGGGAAGACGGCAGCTTCTTGGTAGATGCCCAAATTCCTTTCTATGAATTTTTGTCCAGGTTTGAAAAGGCAGAGTGGATGAATGAAGGTGAACATGAATTTGATACACTTGCTGGCTTCATTCTCCATTCGTTGGAACATATACCTGTTACAGGGGAGCATTTCGAATGGAAAGGATTTTCTTTTGAAATAGTTGATATGGATGGTCATCGGATCGATAAAATTTTGGTCAAGGTTTCTGATGACATCAGAAACGAAATGGAGGAGTCTTAAATGAATTTGTCTTTAATTGGAAAGACCGCGTTGGTCAGCGGAGCTTCACAGGGAATAGGGAAGGCAATAGCAATAGAACTTTCTTTGCTGGGGGCGAACTGTATTTTATTGGCAAGAAACAGTGAAGCATTGGCTGCTGCGACTAAAGACCTTGACGTTTCAGCCGGACAGTCACATCATTTCTATGCGATAGATTTTGCTGTGTCAGATGGATTGAAAAATTTGGTTGAATCAATAGTCAAAGAACATCCCATTGATATTCTTATCAACAATAGCGGTGGACCCGCAGCGGGTTTGATCTTCAGTGAGGCGCCTGAAAAATTCGAGGCAGCTTTCAAACAACATGTGGTGGCAAATCAAATCCTCAGCCAAGCAGTTGTTCCTGGAATGAAGCAGCGATCATGGGGACGCATCATCAATATCATTTCAACTTCTGTTCGAACGCCATTGGACAACCTGGGTGTATCCAATACCATCAGGGCTGCAGTCGCTTCATGGTCAAAGTCTATGTCCAACGAATTGGCTGTGCATGGCATTACAGTCAACAGCCTGCTACCTGGATTTATTTCAACCACCAGGCTTGATGCAGTTGCAAGTAGTTTTGCAGAGCGTGCACAGATATCAAAAAGCGATATGGAAGAGAGAATGAAAAGTTCTGTTCCTGCCAAACGCTTTGGAGATCCATCTGAGATTGCAGCTGTTGCGGCATTCATTGCATCTCCAGCTGCATCCTATGTCAATGGCGTAAGCATTCCTGTTGATGGAGGAAGAACTCCAACCATTTGATATGACAACATTTTCAAATACACTTGATTGTGCAACAGCTTTAGATCAACAGGATCCTTTGCGTTCCTACAGAGATGCGTTCTTGCATCCAGTTGAAAACAACCGTGAAAGAACCTATTTTTTAGGTAATTCCTTGGGTCTTCAACCCAAAAATACAATGGAGGCTATCCAGCATGTTTTGGAGCAATGGCAACTGGATGGAGTAGAATCTTTTTTCAAGGGGAACGACAACTGGCTTGCGTATCATGATAAATTAACGGGCCCACTTGCAGTCATTACCGGCGCTCAGCCACACGAAATTACAGTCATGAACCAGCTTACCGTCAACATTCATTTGATGATGGTGAGTTTTTATCAACCGAAAGGTGAACGCAAGAAAATATTGATGGAATCAAAAGCATTTCCCAGTGATCAGTATGCCGTAGCCTCTTTTGTAAAGCACATGGGATTGGATCCTGATGAAGTCATTGTTGAAATCAATCCAGATCAAGAGGGAATACCACCCACCAATGAGCAAGTGATCGATGCCATTCACAAACATGGTGAGGAAATAGCATTGGTTTTTTTAAGCGGCGTTAATTATTACACTGGACAATTATTTGATTTGTCTTCAATTGCACTTGCAGCAAAAAAAGTGGGTGCTTTGGTTGGATTTGATCTTGCCCATGCTGTTGGAAATATCAGTATGAACCTGCATGACTGGGATATTGATTTTGCATGCTGGTGTTCATACAAATATCTCAATGCGGGTCCGGGTGCCATTGCCGGCGCATTTATACATGAAAAGCATCATCAGGAAAATATAAACAGACTCGAAGGTTGGTGGGGCGTAAAATTGAATGAGCGCTTTCTCATGAAGAAAAATTTTATCTCCTCTGGTACAGCTACTGCATGGCAATTGAGCACCTCTCCCATGTTGCTCTTTGCCTGTCTGCATGCATCATTGAACATCATTGAAAAGGCTGGATGGAGTAATATGCTCAACAAGCAGCAAAAAATGATCGCATGGACTGATTTTTTATTGACCACCATTTCAAGCAATGTTTTCAAACGAATTACGCCACATCAACGTGGATGCCAAATTTCATTGCAATTCCCCCAAAATGGGAAAGAGGTTTACAACCGCTTGTTTGAAAAGGGGTTTATGATTGATTGGCGCGAGCCCGACGTCATCCGTTTTGCCCCAGTTCCTCTTTACAATTCATTTACCGAAATATGGCAATTTTTCAATGCATTGAGAGAAATTACCAATGAATTACCTTTGAGCAATTAGTAAAACCATGAACAGGCAGTATCTAATTGATCAGATCAGAAATAAGCAGAGTTATCTGTGCGTGGGACTCGATACAGATCCCACCCTGATTCCCTCCCATCTGCTCAAAGAGGAAGACCCCCTATTTGCTTTCAACAAAGCCATCATTGATGTTACACTGAACAGTTGTGTCGCCTATAAAATCAATACTGCTTTTTATGAATCTCAGGGGTTGAAAGGCTGGATGGCATTGGAAAAAACGGTGAACTATATTCCATCAACGCATTTCAAGATTGCAGATGCCAAAAGGGGAGATATCGGAAATACATCAACACAATATGCAAAGGCTTTCTTTCAGCAATTGCCTTTTGATTCCATTACCATAGCGCCATATATGGGTGAAGACAGCGTAAAGCCCTTTCTTCAATTTGATGGCAAATGGGCGATTGTGCTGGGACTCACATCCAATCCGGGTGCAGCTGATTTTGAACTGCAAAAAATGATGGATGGTAAATCACTTTATGAAACTGTAATTTCAAAAGTATCATCCTGGGGCAGCGTTGAGAATTTGATGTTTGTTGTCGGTGCGACCAGGCCAGAGGAATTTTTGAATCTTAGAAAGATTGTTCCAGATCATTTTTTCCTTGTCCCCGGAGTAGGAGCTCAGGGCGGCAGCTTAGAAGAGATTTCAAAAAAAGCCATGAACAGCGATGTTGGCATCTTGGTAAATGTCAGCAGAGACATCATCTACGCTTCAAAGGATCAAGATTTTGCTCACAAAGCTGGCGAAAAAGCATCATCTTATGCAGTAGCCATGAGCCAGTTTTTATTGGGCCATTGATCAAATCAGCTTTTTCGATAATAGCATTGATAAAATTGCATCAGACCAGATATCATATTCAGCACTGGAAGGGTGAAGCCCATCATCAGCAAGAAATTTGGCAGCATTGCACCTGATCCTTCCTCCACTGGTTATTTCGATGTAGTTGCAGGTGTACTTTGATGAAATATCCTTGTTGATTTGATTATATGCATCAATCTCTTGTCTGATCTTTTGCTGATCACGATCTTTTGCAAAAGGTGTACATCCCCAATCGGGAATGCTGATGACAAAGACATGCGACACATCCTTTCCATAGGCAATTGCTTTTTGCAATAAAAATTCGAATTCCTTTTTATATATATCAATGTCCATGCGTCGGTACTGGTTGTTTACTCCAATGAGAAGTGTTGCAAAATCAAATTGATCATTGATGTTTTTCAGTTTGATGTTTTCAATCAACTCACCGGTTGTCCAACCTGTTTTTGCAATGATGGTGGGTTCAAATTTTTTACCGGAGGCCCTTTCAATTTTTTTTATCAATTGAAATGGAAAATTTTGATTCATTTCAACAGATTCACCGATTGTGTATGAGTCACCTAGAAAAATGAATGTATGCTCGTTGATCATTGTGGTACTAAATTAAGACAGTTGTGCATCTGTTCATGTTGATTGCATCGTATTTTATTGATGTAAATTGCAACCATGTGTAAAATGGGGACTCTACTGGTTTTTGCTCTGCAATTTTGTTCAATAATATATGCTCAGGTCAAGGATACATCTATTATCTGGGAAGGTAAACAGGTTACTTTATCACCCATCGTGATCAGAAGCGGTACCAATGTGCCGGGTTTTATCCGCAAGGTGGAGGACGATACTACCTTTTACAAGGCATTCAAGAATTTAAGGGTACTGAATTTTTCCTCTATCAATGATATTAGAATGTTGGATCGAAAGGGCAGGGTGGAGTCGAGTTTATACAGCAAGTCCAGACAATGGGCCAAAAATGGATGTCGAGTCACGACTGTTTTGGAGGAAAAAACTACCGGTGATTTTTATGATCGGGATGGAGATTATAATTACTACACGGCAGAATTGTATGCTTCCCTGTTTTTTTCGAAGGATACGATTTGCGGACAAACCAATGTCATCAAAGACATGAATCGTTCAATCAAAGGGAAAAAAGGTTTGGAGAAAAACAAGGAGCAGCTCAAAATGCTTTTTTTCAATCCCGGAAAGGACATTCCTGGGATTCCTTTGATGGGCGATAAAGTGAAAGTTTTTGACAAAGGACACGCAGGACTGTATGATTTCTCGGTCGATATACAAGATTACAAGGGTAAGTCGGCCTATGTATTCTCGCTCAAAATGAAAGAGGGACTTTCTTTCTTCAAAAGAGACAATGTTGTGATTGATGAAATGACGACATGGTTTGATTACGACAGTTTTGAGGTGTTGTCTCGAAACTATAAAATGAGTTACAGTGCAGGTGTTTACAAGTTCAATGTTGCCATGGACGTTGAAATTTCAAAATTTGGAAAACTGCTGTATCCCTCTGTCATCCGATACAACGGTAGCTGGGGCGTAATGGTAAAGGGGAGCGAACGCGGGGTATTTACTGCTACGGTTTATGATCTTTCCAACAATTGATTGTTTTTTGTGTACCCCCTCCATTTTTCAATGACTGATTTCATGTCGCTTGGCAGCTCACTGTCAAATTTCATTTCTTTTTCTGTGAAAGGATGTGTGAAGCCCAGTGTCTTGGCATGCAATGCTTGTCGATTGCATATGGCAAAACAGTTCTCCACAAACTGTTTGTACTTACTGAAAACTGTTCCTTTCACAATGGCGTCTCCACCGTAGGTTTCGTCATTGAAGAGTGGGTGACCGATGTGTTGCATATGGACCCTTATCTGATGTGTTCTCCCTGTTTCCAATCTGGATTCAACAAGGCTTACATATTTTAAATCTTCTAGCACAGTGTAATGTGTAATGGCTTCTTTGCCGTGATCACCTTCTGGATATACATCCATAAGTTTTCTGAATCGTTGGTGTCGTGCTATATGTCCTGTAATTGTTCCTTCTTCAACTTCAAAATTTCCCCACACCAGTGCGATGTATTTTCTCTCAACGGTATGATCAAAAAATTGTTTTGCAAGCTTGATGGCAGCCAATTCTGATTTGGCCAAGACAATCAAGCCGCTGGTGTTTTTATCAATGCGATGAACCATTCCGAATCTGGGAAGTTTGGATTCGTCTAAGTCTGGCTGCTGTTGTTTCAAATGCCATGCTACTCCATTGATCAGGGTGCCATTGAAATTTCCTGATCCCGGATGCACCACGAGTCCCGCAGGTTTGTTGATCACCATTACATGATCATCCTCAAAAACAATGTTTAAGTCCATCTGCTCAGGAACGATTTCATACGTCACCGGATCGGTATCTGTGTAGAAGATGATCTGATCAAAGGGCTTGACTTTGTAATTTGATTTGATGACTTGGTTGTTGACAAGTACCATGCCATTGTCTATTGCCTGTTGAATTTTATTTCTTGAAGTATTTACGACCCTGTTCAGGATAAATTTATCTATTCTCAGGGGTTCTTGTCCCTTGTCGACTTGGATGGTCAATCTCTCATACAGCTCTTCAGCAGCATCATCTTTGACCTCGTCTATGGAATCTATTTCTTTTTTCAAGGGAGTGAATCTGTATTTTTGCAAAGTTAACGCCTTTCCCAACGAATTAATAAGGATGCATCAAAAGGTTCAGCTCAACGATTTAGGTTCAATCGAGTATGGTGAAGCTTGGAAATTTCAGGACAATTTGCTCATGCACAATGCTGACATCAAAAAGAAGATCGCCAACGGTAACATTGCTGAAGATACCACTCACCACCTGCTTTTTTGTGAGCACCCACCTGTATATACATTGGGCAAAAGTGGAAAGGAAGAACATGTGCTGATCAGCAAGGAAGAACTAGCGAAAAGAAATATTGCTTATTATGAAACCAATCGGGGTGGGGATATCACCTTCCACGGTCCGGGTCAGATTGTAGGCTATCCAATCCTAGATCTTGAAAAATTTTACCGCGATATTGGTCGCTATCTACGATCACTCGAAGAGGTGATCATCTTGACACTTGCTGAATATGGGATCAAGGGTGAAAGAAGCAAAGGAGAGACAGGGGTGTGGATCGATTCTGACAACAAAATGAAAGCCCGCAAGATTTGCGCGATGGGTGTACGCTGCAGCAGATGGATTACCATGCATGGCTTCGCATTAAATGTGAATACAAACCTTGATTATTTTACCATGATCGTTCCATGTGGTATTGCAGACAAGCAAGTCACATCCTTGCAAAAAGAACTTGGGAAAGAGCTAGATGTTGCTGAAGTGAAAAGAGTATTGATCAATCAGTTTCAGAAGGTATTTGATTGTCAGGTTGTTTAATCACCATTGATAAGGAATTTCCCCTTCTCCTTGACCCTGTCAGCCTCAGATATTTCGTATTTGAACCATCCGCTGTAGATAAAATTTGATTTATCAATCAGCAATTGTGATTCTTTGATATTTTTCATGTGGAAGATTGTTTGTCCATCTTCTTTCCATACATGTAAATGAAATTTCCTTTTGTTCGTTTCGGGTAGCACCAACATGAGATTGTTTTCTTTGTTGACAAAAAGAAAAGGGTTGGGACTCAGATTGTTTACTAGATCGATTTTTTCTGTGATGATACTGATGTTGAACCTAGTTTGGATGGTATCCTCCATTGTGGAAAGTGCGCTTTCAATCAGTTTCTTTTTGCTGATGATTTCAACGGAATCAGGTGATTTAATTATCTCTGCTGTTTGTTTTTCAGGGACAAGCAATTCTTTTTTTACAGGGATTGAAATGCTCTCTTTTTTTGGAACGATCGTACTTGTTATCGGTGGTGCCTCAGCAGTTGCTTTTTGGGAAGGAGTAAAATAATACTTACCATTGATGCCAACGTAAAAAATTCGATAGAAAAAAAGAAGGTTTTTATTTCCCTTATCTACATATCCATTCTGCGGTGTATTGGGATCAGGCATGGAGGCGATTGATTTGAATCCGTTGACAGAATCAGCAGATCTTTGAATCACCAATAAAGTCAATACCTCTTTCGGTTTTGTCCAATTGACAATGGTTGTGCCGTTTCTGTCAATTACCTTAAAAACTGGGAGCTCTTGAGCAAAAGAATTGACCGCAAAGCAGCTGATCAGGAAGAGTATTTGAAAAAATATTTTCAGCAGGTGGAATTTTGATTTAAAATTATTGAAAATTCAGTTTACCAGATTGGATGCTTCTGTTGCCTTGCAGTCCACCACTGTGAATGAGCAGTATCTTGGATCCAGGTTTGAAATAACCTGTTTTGAGCAATTCATAAAATCCATTTACCAATTTACCTGTGTATACAAAATCGGTTGGAATGCCATGCTGATCATAAAACCAGTTCATACCTTCATAAAGGGATTCGTTTGCTTTTCCATAAGCTCCATATTGAAGGTCAAATATTATTTTCACTTGATCTTTTTTTTCGATCAACTGATTGTTCAAATTGAAAATATCCTGCTGAAGTGAGTCCTCATTTTTCAGTGAAGAAAAAAGAATTAATTGTTGGTTGCTTTTCAATTTCAGTAGAAGTCCCGCTGCCATCGTACCTGTCCCTGCCGCAGCGACTATATAGTCATACAAATGAATATCATCGATATCCAATATCTCACTTACCCCTGCAATGCCCATCGGGTCGAATCCTCCCATAGGAACTTTTAAAATATTTTCAGGAAGATCCCGTATCAATGTTTTTTGAAATTGATCAAATTGTTGATGAGGAATAAATTCAAGCTTCATCCCATACTTGATACAATCTTTTAATGTATCATTCAATTCTTTTGGTTGATGTCCCTTGATATAACCAATCGATTGAAGTCCTTTTTCCTTGCATGCATATGCAGTTGCGTGCAAGTGATTGGAGTAATATCCGCCGAAAGTCGCGATGGTACTTTTTCCTCCTCGAATTGCTTCCTCTAGGAAATATTTCAATTTAAAATATTTGTTTCCGGAAATGATGGGATGCAGTTTGTCGATCCTTAAAATGGAAAGATGGATATATTTGTCACGGGTATATATATCCTCCAATATTTCTATGTGTTGATTCAGTCGCATGATTTGTTAATTCCTTTTGACACTAGGAATTTTCATCATAATTTTGCACAAATTTAACCGAATGAAGCCCACCTTGTTGATTCTCGCTGCCGGCATGGCCTCCCGATATGGAGGGATGAAACAGATTGAGGCTTTTGGTCCCGATGGTGAAACCATCATGGATTATTCCATTTACGACGCCATCAGAGCGGGATTCGGTAAGATTGTCTTTATCATTCGTGAAGAATTTGCAGATCAATTCAAGGAGATTTTTGAGCCCAAGCTCAAGGGCAGGGTGGAGACGGAATATGTATACCAGGACTTGGATGCTTATTTACAGGGATTTCAGAGACCAGCAGACAGGACCAAGCCTTGGGGAACAGCACATGCTGTACTTTGTGCAAAAGAGGTGATCCATGAACCTTTTGCAGTTATCAATGCGGATGATTTTTACGGAAGAGATTCATTTGAAAAGGCAGCTGATTTTCTCAGAACCGGCTGTACTGAAAAGTATTATTCCATCATCGGATATGAGTTGAAGCAAACTTTGTCTGAGCATGGCACTGTGAATCGTGGTGTATGTGGTACTGACAGTGAGGGTCATTTACAGAGTGTTGTGGAACGACTCAACATCTCATACAAAGATGGTATTGTAAAATGCGAAGACGGCTTATCCCCTGATACACTCGATGCAGACACGATTGTTTCCATGAATTTCTGGTGTTTTCATCCATCCATTTTCAGTTATACAGAGAAACTCTTTGAACAGTTTTTAAAAGAAAGGGGACAAGAGCCCAAATCAGAATTCTTCATTCCCATTGTTGCAGATCAATTCATGCATGATGGGGGCGGAGAAATAGAAATCATACCAACAGTTGCCATTTGGTTTGGAGTTACATACAAAGAGGATGCACCTTCAGTGAGAAAAGCAATCAATGATTTGCTTGCGGATGGAGCCTATCCGGCAGGACTTTGGCGCAGTTAACAAAAATTACCCAAGAACAACCTTGACCATGTAAATATGGTCTTGCACTTTTTTCACTTGAGTGGATCTGTTGGATCCCTTCAGTGCTGATGTTTCTTTCATTCGGATATTCAAATCCTTCTCAGTTTCCTTGAGAGATTCTACAAGGCGATAAATATTTTTGGATTTGGTAGCAAATACAACACCTTTGGCGGATGCTTGTCTCGCATTCAAAATCCCAATTACTTCACCATTTTTGTTGAAAACGGGTCCACCGCTGTTACCTGGATTTGCAGTGATGGTAATTTGGCATGACATGGTATCTCCTTCGAGTCCTGTTTGAGCACTCAGGTAACCTTCATTGTAAACAATTTCATCCTTGGGAAATCCCAGGGTAAATACCGGCTCGGAGAGATCTGTTTTCTTTCTGCTGAATCCATAAGGGAGGGATGTGGTGGCAGAAAAATCAGCATCATTTATTTTTAGCAATGCAATATCAGATTCCAAGTCTTTGTGTACGACTTCAGCCAGAAAATCCTTTCCCTCTACATTTTGTACATAGACTTTCACAGCTCCTTTTAATACGTGCGCGCTTGTAACCAGGAAACCGTTTGGATCAACCATAAAACTCGTACCTCCAAATTTTACATCGGCACCAGGTTCAATTTTGGTTTTGATTTTATTGAACTCTGTAATTTGTTTGGTTGATTGTTTTTCCAAGTTGCTCACTTTTCTCCTCAATTCCTCCAGATCCCTGATAGGGGCATTGGGTGAGAAGAGGGAAACCATGCCGCTGATGAACAATGCAGTGATGCCTGCGATAGATGCAGCCACTGCAACAACCCTGCGGTATTTGCTCCAAAGGTTGATGATTTTTGCTCCCGTTTTCAGTTGAAGATCTTTGATATCTGCGTTCTCTTGGAGTGTATGATGTGTGTCGTAGAGATTTGACTTGAATCGTCTGACCTGTCCGTATCTTTCCATTTCCTCCAAGAAAAAATGGTATTCCACTACTGTTTGATCAACTTCTGGATTGGATTTGCGCAATTCTTCGAACTGTGCCTTTTCCTCCGGATTGAGTTCGGATTTCAAGTATTTTTCTACCAATTCTGCAATGTGGAGTTGCTCCATATCAGTTATTTATAATTGTATCAATTGTTTTTATACTGGGCGAAGAACAGTTTTTTGAGCCTCACCAAGCACTTGTATTTTTGATTCTTTGCGTTGTCGGCGTTTGTGTACCCAAAGAAACTGGCAATCTCATGCATGTTCTTTCGGTGGACATAAAACGCTTCAATCAGGCTTTTGCAAGGCTCTCCGATTTTACCCATTGCGGTGCGCATCGTGAGATACTGTTGCGTAAGCTTTTCATGCTGTTCCAGGTCTTCCTCTACCGCAACCACCTTGTCATAGTTCTCAACCTGTGTTTCGATGCGTCTGGAATATTGCAATTTCTTGAGCCACAATCTTCTACACACAGAATACAGGTAGGTTCTGATTTGACAGGTCAGTTCAAATTCGGGGGACCTTGATTTTTCATAGAGCACCATCATGGCTTCCTGAAAAACATCCCTCGCGTCGTCTTCCGTCCCGTTGTTGCTGATGATAAAATGCTGAATCAGGCTGTAATTTTCCTTGTAAACAGCCTCAATTGCACCTTTTTTGTTGTTTCCGATGGACCTGAAAACTTCTTTTTCCTGTTCAGTTATAGCCACTTTGCTGGTATTAATACCCCTCATTCGGGGTTGTAACCCACAAAAGAACAAAAAAACTTTTTTATAAGCGGGTTACTTTCTTTTACTTTGCGTATTAAATCTAAATTTTAAACTTTTTAACTTTCAAAAACCCAAAAGAATGAAAAAGGTATTTGCAATCCTCGCTATCGTTGCCCTCGCATCTTGCGGCGGTTCTCAAGAGACTCCAGCTGCTGACACAACTGCTGTTGCTGCTGACACTGCTGCTGTTGTTGATACAACAGCTGCTGCTGTTGACACAACTGCTGCTGATACAACGAAGCACTAAGATTTTTTCATATGGCAAGCAATCGTTGAAGTCGTCCCGTTTCCACGGGATGACTTTTTTATTTTATTGATTATCAGTTCTTTATATCGCAAAGGTCCTGTTTCACTCTATTAAGACTACCTTTGCAAAAAATTAAACATGAGTTTTGAAGCGTTAGGAATTGAAGCGTCGTTACTATCAAGCATTCAGTCACTTGGGTTCGTGAACCCAACCCCCATACAAGAAAAAGCTATTCCAATCCTCTTAAGCGGTACAAAGGATTTTGTCGGATTGGCCTCTACCGGGACCGGCAAAACGGCTGCATTTGGACTCCCATTGTTGCAGTTGGTAGATGAAAATGTCAGGAGCCCTCAAGCCCTGGTGGTTTGTCCCACCCGTGAACTTTGTGTTCAAATTACCAAGGATATTTCGAATTTTTCCTTAAACAAAAAATCCATCAGATCAGTCGCTGTATATGGTGGTGCTTCCATAGGACAGCAAATCAGGGAGCTAAAGCAAGGTGTTCAGATTGTGGTAGCCACACCTGGAAGATTGATTGATTTGATTGAAAGAAATGCCATTCAGCTGCAAAACATCTCCTATATCGTATTGGACGAGGCAGATGAAATGCTGAACATGGGATTCAGGGAGGATATTGAATTTATATTGGGCAATACACCGAATCGAAACAGCATTTGGTTGTTCAGTGCAACCATGCCCAATGAAGTGCGCCAGGTCAGCAAACGTTTCATGCAGCAACCTGCTGAGATCACCATTGGAAAAGTTAATGCTGCCAACGTAAATATTGATCACCAATTTTATGTAACATCAGGTGTAAACCGCTATCATACCTTGAAGAGAATCATTGACTTCAATCCTGGTATGTACGGAATTGTTTTTACCAGAACAAAGGCAGACGCACAACATATCACAGAATCTTTGATCAGGGAGGGATATGACATAGAAGCATTGCATGGCGATCTTACACAACAGCAGCGTGACAAGGTGATGGCTCGGTTCAGAGAGAAAAGCTTGCAGCTTCTCATTGCAACGGATGTTGCAGCACGAGGTATCGATGTGCAAGGCATATCACATGTCATCAACTATGAATTACCGGATGATCCGGAAGTCTATACACACCGAAGCGGAAGAACAGGAAGAGCAGGTAACAGCGGCGTTTGTATTTCATTGGTAACCCAAAGAGAAGTTTATCGCCTTCGTCAAATTGAAAGGCTCATTAACAATAAATTTCATAAACTGGATATTCCATCCGGGAAGGATGTTTGCAGAAAACAATTTTTTCATTTCATTGATAAAATGTTCATGGCAGATATCAGCCACGGTGAATACGAAACCTATGTCCCCCTTCTGAAGGAGAAATTTGCCCACATGGAGAAAGAAGAAATTCTTCAACGTGTTGCGGCCTTAGAATTTGACCGCTTTTTACAGTACTATGAAAATGCAGCTGACTTGAATGTGAGAGATGATAGAAAAGCTGAACGTGGCACCCAAAAAAGAGAGCGATCCTCAGCATCCGGCCTGCGAACATCTGGTGGAAGTGGAGGCGGTTACAAAAAGCTCTTTATCAATTTGGGGACCAAGGACGGTTTTTACAAAGCAAGTTTTTTGCAATTCATTCTGGATTTAAGTGATCTCAACAAAGACGTGTTGGGTAAAATCGACATGAAAGAAATGAACAGCTGGGTAGAGATAGAGAGCGGTGCTGCCAATCAGATGATGCGATCCATTGATGGTAAAAAATTCAAGGGAAGAAAGATTCGCATGAATGATGCAGACAGCGGGGGCCCTAGAAAAAGATTTTAACTTTTTTGTTTAGTTTCTCAATTAACCTATATTTGTTAGATGTCAACAAGAAGCAACTGGTACTCTTTTTATTTTTATTTCTACTTTACAAGTAGACCGGGAGCTCTTTGTTGAAACCAAAAAAGAAACATTATCTCAACATAAAGATCCCGGTCAACAGCCGGGATATTTTTTTAATGAAAGTGAATGAAAAGGATCAATTCAAAGGGGCTAGTAACAAGCAGCAAGGCAAGAGGAGAAAAGCCTGTCGCAATACAGGGATATGAGGGAAGCTTTCACCAGGTGGCCGCAAGAATATTTTTTGGAAAGAATGTAGATATCCTGCCATGTGCCACTTTTATCGATTTGATAAAAGCAGTATCCAATAAAAAAAATACCCGAGGAGGTGTGATGGCTATTGAAAATTCAATTGCTGGAAGCATCATGCCGAATTATAATCTGCTTCAAAAATCAACATTGTTTGTTGCAGGAGAAGTTTATCTGCAGATCAATCAAAACCTGCTTGTAAATCCCGGGGTTCAATTGCAAGACATCAAGGAAGTGCACTCGCATCCCATGGCATTGCAACAATGCCTTGGTTATTTGACAAAATTTCCGTGGAAACTGATAGAATCAGATGATACTGCTCTCAGCGCAAAACATATTCATCAGCGCAAAAGCAAACACATTGCTGCGATTGCGAGTGATTTATCAGCTGAATTATTTGACCTGCACATGATTGCTCCCAACATTCACGATGTAAAAGATAATTATACCAGATTTCTGATACTGCAGCAAAACGAAGAGGTGGTAACAGATGCCAACAAGGCATCGATCAATTTTCACACCGATCATGCACAGGGGAGTTTGGCAAGGGTGTTAACGGTCATCGCAAAAGAAGGAGTCAACCTGAGCAAGTTGCAATCATTTCCCATTGCCGGGAGCAGATTCAATTACGGCTTTCATGCTGACCTGGAATTTGATCATGTTGATCAATTCAGGGCGGTCATGGGGAAAATGAAATCACTTACAAAATTCATCAGGGTATTGGGTATCTATAAAAAAGGAAAGTTTAATATTTAGATCATGATTGAAGTTGCTGGTCGCTTGCATGGAATAGGTGAATATTATTTCGCAACAAAACTGCGGGAGATTGATGTATTGAACAAAGCTGGACACAGCGTCATCAACCTGGGAATTGGGAGTCCGGATCTCCCTCCTCATCCCACTGTCATTGAGACCTTGCATCAGGAGGCGGCGAAACAACATAACCATGCCTACCAATCTTACAAGGGATCTCCAGTGCTTCGTCATGCCATCTCAGAATGGTATAAAAACAACTATGATGTTGCTGTGGATCCTGAAACCGAGGTGCTTCCTTTGATTGGCAGCAAAGAAGGTATCATGCATATATGCATGACTTATCTCGACAAGGGTGATGCAGCACTTGTTCCCAATCCTGGTTATCCAACCTACAGCGCTGCTGTCAAGCTATCAGGAGGTGAAGTGTTATCATATGAATTGAGGGCAGAGAACCATTGGCATCCGGTTGTGGAGGAACTGAAGACATTGCTTGATGCTCATCAGTCAAATGGCAGCAGGATCAAGCTGCTCTTCCTCAATTATCCTCATATGCCAACCGGTCAGGCGCCTGATGCGACCCGCTTACAATCTCTGATTGAATTTGCCAAGGAACATGATATTGTAATCATTCATGACAATCCTTATAGTTTTATTTTGAATGATCATCCATTCAGTTTGTTATCACTTGATCAGGAAAAAAACACAGTGATTGAACTAAACTCTTTGAGCAAATCACACAACATGGCCGGATGGCGTGTGGGAATGATTGTGGCTTCTCAAAAGCATGTCAACAATATCATGCGTTTCAAAAGCAACATGGATTCAGGAATGTTTTTACCAGTCCAGCTTGCCGCTGCCAAAGCATTGACACTAGATGCATCCTGGTATGCGGAGGTCAATAAAATATATGCAGAACGAAAACTGCTTGCCTGTAAGTTGCTGGATGCTGTGGAATGTATATATGATAAAAGTCAGGTGGGTATGTTTATTTGGGCCAAGATTCCTTCTTCATATGCAAACGGATATGCTCTGAGTGATGCACTGCTGAACCAATCCAAGGTCTTCATTACACCGGGCGGAATATTCGGCACCGCCGGAGATGCGTATGTGAGGGTAAGTCTCTGCAGCAAAAAGGAATTGCTTCAGGAAGCAATAGGAAGAATTCAAAAAATGCATTAATCAACAATTTGATGATCAAAAAAATAACAATAGTAGGTATTGGATTGATGGGAGGTTCACTTGCAATGCAGTGCCGAAGTAAAGGTATTGCTGCACATATCATTGGTGTAGATGAAAATCCTGAACACGCATCAGATGCATTGTCTATGCATTTGGTTGATGAAGTGTTGCCTTTGGATGATGCCATCGCAACATCAGATGTAATTGTGCTGACAGTCCCCATGAATGCATTGGTTGGACTCCTGCCCAGTGTTCTTGATAAAGTGAAACAGCAAGTTGTACTCGACATGGGTTCAACAAAAAATATACTTGCCAAGTCAGTCGATGCACATGCCAACAGGGGAAGATTTGTTGCTACCCATCCGATGTGGGGTACGGAGTACAGCGGACCCCGTGCAGCTGTTGAAGGTGCTTTTGAAAACAAAGCTGTTATACTCTGTGATACCGAAAAAACAGATGCAGATGCGCTGGATTTTGTGAAGGATTTGTACCGGAAGTTAAATATGCATATCATAGAGATGAATGCGGTTGACCATGATTTGCATGCTGCATATGTAAGTCATATTTCTCACATCACATCATTTGCACTTGCCAATACAGTCCTTGAAAAAGAACGAGAGGATAAAGCCATATTTGAGATGGCCAGCGCAGGTTTTGAAAGTACAGTTCGTTTGGCCAAGAGCAATCCAGATATGTGGACACCTATTTTGATGCAGAACAAGGACAATGTGCTGGATGTGTTGAATGAGCATATCAGCCAATTGCGCAAGTTCAAATCCTGCTTGGAAAAAGAAAATTGGGACTACCTGAAGGAATTGATGTTACACGCGAACCAAATCAAAAGAATCATACAATAACCAAACACTTTATTAAGCATTAATTTTATACAATGGAAACTTCTCAGCAAACACAACAATCAGCAGTTCTAGCTGCTTGGAACAAACGACCACTTATTATTTCTGGCCCATGCAGTGCAGAAACCGAAGATCAGGTATTGGCAACTGCACAGCGGCTCACCAAAACAGGTAAGGTAGATATGTTGCGTGCGGGTATTTGGAAGCCACGTACAAAACCCGGTATGTTTGAAGGTATTGGTGCAAAGGGATTGCCGTGGTTACAGCAGGCAAAAAAAATAACCGGACTCCCAACGACTGTTGAAGTGGCAACCGGAAAGCAAGTAGAGGATGCGCTGACATTTGATGTGGATGTCTTGTGGGTTGGCGCAAGAACCACTGTCAATCCATTCAGTGTTCAAGAGGTTGCAGATGCCCTTCGAGGGGTGAATGTTCCAGTGCTGATCAAAAATCCAATCAACCCAGACCTAGAATTGTGGCAGGGTGCGGTTGAGCGAATTTCAAGAGCAGGCATCAAACAAGTTGGTTTGATTCACCGCGGTTTCTCTGCATATGGAAATACGGAATTCCGCAATGCGCCCATGTGGCATCTTGCCATCGAAATGAAAAGACGCATGCCTGAATTGCCTATCATCAACGATCCTTCCCATATATGCGGAAGAAGAGATATTTTACAAACAACAGCACAAAAGGCTATAGATCTTGAGTTCGACGGACTGATGATTGAAAGCCATATTGATCCGGACAATGCCTGGAGCGATGCAAAACAACAGATTACTCCAGAAGTCCTCGCCGAAATCCTTGACAATATCATATGGAGGAAAGAAGATGTTCCTTCTCCCACCTTTCATGCAGCACTTGATAAACTGCGTGAACAAATCAACCACATCGATGATGAACTGATGCAGTTGATTGGTCAGCGTATGAATATTGCAGAAAAAATTGGTGAATACAAAAAGAACAACAATGTTACGATCCTTCAAACCTCCCGTTGGAACGAGATCCTGGAAAAGGCAACCAACAAGGGTTCTAAACTGGGTTTGAGTGCTGAGTTTGTTCAGAAATACATGGACGCAGTACACATGGAAAGCATCAACAGGCAGAATAAAATCATGAATGACTGATTGAATGAAAAAGCAAAAACAAGTTTTATCGAGCGGGACAGTCGAGATGTATTTTGACGCTGCATTCAATCAGTTGACCAAGTTGGTTGATAAGAAGAATGCAGTGATTGTGACAGATGAAAATATTTTTTCAAAGCACAGGTCAAAGTTTAAAAACTGGAATGTCATCACGCTCAAACCTGGTGAGCAATACAAAATTCAACTTACAGCAGATGCAATCATCGATCAGCTGATTGAATTTCAAGCCGATCGATCTACTACTTTGATCGGAGTAGGTGGGGGTGTGATCACAGATCTGACTGGATATGTTGCTTCTATTTTCATGCGTGGAATTCGATTTGGATTTGTTCCAACTACATTGCTCGCCATGGTAGATGCATCCATCGGAGGTAAAAACGGGGTAGATGTGGGTGCGTACAAAAATCTTGTTGGATCCATTCGTCAGCCTGCATTTCTGCTTTATGACTATGGTTTTTTAAATACTCTACCTGACATGGAGTGGTCCAACGGTTTTGCAGAAATCATCAAACACGCCTGCATATTTGATGCCCGCATGTTCGATGAGCTGAAGAAGCATTCTTTGGGTAGGATCAAGAAAGAAAAAAAACTTCTTGCATACATTGTCGAGAAAAATGTTGCCCTAAAGCTGGCGGTAGTTAAAAAGGATGAGTTTGAAAAGGGTGACCGAAGGCTGCTTAATTTCGGACATACACTCGGACATGCATTGGAAACACAGTATGATTTGACACATGGACAGGCAGTTGCTCTAGGAATGGTATTTGCCGCATGGCTATCTGAAAAAATTCTTGGACTTAAAAAATCATCTGAAATCATTCAGGTATTGGGACAGTATAAATTGCCAACATTTGCATCATTTGACACTGATAGGGTGTTTACTATTTTGGTGATGGACAAAAAACGCGTAAGCAATACCATGCATTTCATTCTGCTTGACAGAATTGGCAAGGGAGTGGTACATCCTATGAAGATCAATCAACTTCAAAAATATGTTTCAACCTATACACAGCTAAATAAATAGTCAACATGATCGCATACGTTCATCCATCTACCATCAGCGGCAGCATATTGGCTCCTCGTTCAAAGAGTGATATGCAGCGGGCATGTGCAGCGGCGTTGTTGCACAATGGACGAACAACCATCCATCATCCAGGCAGAAGCAATGATGACCTGGCTGCAATTGATGTCATCTCCAAACTGGGTGCGCAGGTCAAAGATTTACATGATAAGATTATAATTGAGAGCAAAGGCGTCAATCCCGCTGAACATGAAATCAATTGTGGGGAAAGTGGATTGGGAATACGGATGTTTACTCCAATTGCTGCATTATGTGAAAAACAGCTTCTTGTTTCAGGAGTGGGATCGCTGGTAAGTCGACCTATGCATTTTTTTGATGAAATATTTCCTCAGTTGGGTATTGAAATCAAGTCAAACAATGGAAAACTTCCCCTGCATATAAAAGGTCCCCTGCAACCATCCAACATTACTGTTGATGGTAGTTTGAGTTCTCAATTCCTGACCGGACTCCTCATGGCCTATGCCGCTTGTAATCCGGTCGATGTAGAAATCAAAGTTATTGACTTGAAGAGCAAGCCCTATATCGATATGACCCTTCGTGTAATCCGGGCTTTTGGTATGAAGGAACCGCAAGTCAAAGATTATGCTTCATTTTATTTTGATGAAACAATTCATGAAAATACTCTAGGAGATATTGACTACTCGGTAGAGGGTGATTGGAGTGGAGCTGCGTTTTTATTTGTTGCAGGTGCCATTTCCAATCGAATTGAAATAAAAGGAATGCAAGCCGATTCTGTACAAGCAGATAAAAAAATTTTAGAGGCGATCACAGATGCGGGTGCCCAGGTTCAATACCATGAGGGGGTATACAATGTTTGTCCTGCTTCCTTAACGTCATTTGAATTCGACGCAACTGAATGCCCGGATTTATTTCCTCCGCTGGTTGCATTGGCTGCACATTGTAAAGGCATCACCCGTATCAAAGGAATAAATAGGCTGACCCATAAGGAAAGTAACAGGGCACTGACTCTACAAGAAGTATTTGGTACATTGGGGATTAAAATTGATCTGGTGGATAATGATATGTTGATCCATGGAGGCATTCATATCAAATCTGCCAAGGTGCATTCACACCATGATCACCGTATTGCGATGGCAGCTGCTGTCGCTGGACTCAAAGCGGATGGTATTGTGCAGATCGAAGATGCAGAGGCAATCAATAAATCATATCCTGCTTTTTACAATGATTTAATTGCATTGGGAGCAGTATTACAATTTGAACAATAATTATCGACTATGAATCATTTTGGAAAACTATTTACAGTCACCATATTTGGCGAATCACATGGTGAAAGTGTTGGTGTAGTAATCGATGGGTGTCCTGCTGGCATGCCCCTTTCCGTGGAAGATTTTGTAAAAGATACCGAAAGGCGAAAGGGTGGTATGCAAAAAGGGACTACACCCAGACAAGAAGAAGATTTGCCGCTTTTTAAAAGTGGATTGTTCAATGGTAAGACTACGGGAGCACCACTGATGCTGTTGTTTGAAAATACGAATACCCGCTCGGGGGATTATGAAAAACAGCGGGCAGTTCCCCGACCCGGACATGCAGATTTTGTGGCCAATAAAAAGTATGGAGGTTTTGAGGATTACAGGGGTGGTGGGCATTTCAGCGGACGATTGACACTTTGTTTGGTGGCTGCAGGTGTTGTTGCAAAAAAAATACTGAAAAATATCGAAGTTGTCGCAAAAGTAATTTCAATTACCGGCGAGACTGACCTGGATAAAGGACTTCAGAAAGGAATTGATGCGAAAGATTCTGTTGGCGGGATCGTTTCCTGTAAAGTAAAAGGACTTCCACTGGGACTCGGAGAGCCATTTTTTGATTCTGTTGAGTCTTTGATATCACACGCTGTTTTCTCTATTCCTGCTGTTCGCGGCATAGAATTTGGCACTGGTTTTGAGGCTGCCAATATGTTTGGCTCTTCACACAATGATGCAATCATAGATGCTGCAGGGAAGACTGCAACCAATCATGCAGGGGGTGTTGTAGGTGGTATCACCAATGGAAATGAATTGCAATTCAAGATCGCCATCAAACCTACATCATCAACACCGCAAGAGCAACAAACATTGAATTGGGAATCGAACCAGGTGGAGTCTTTCGCAGTGAGAGGAAGACATGATTTGTGCATTGCATTGCGCGTTCCACCAGTATTGGAAGGAGTTACAGCCATGGTATTGGTTGATCTGATGATGAGAGAGCAATTGATCAGAAGACTCTATTAAATTTCGTTGGAAGAGAATCTTCCGCCAAGTTCCAATACGCAGTATCCTTGTGAGGACTGTTGTGCTTCAGCAATAAATTCATTTACATCTGCAGTATTGAAAGCAAATAAATCATAATGGCAAGGGATGACAACAGGTATATTGCATTTTTTTCCAAGTGCGACTGCTTCTGCAGCATTTAAATTTCCCGCTACTTTTCGTGAAGGGTCATTGCCATTGATGGGGAGCAGCGCAATGGAGGGATTGAATGGTTTGATCCAATGCTCCATGCCATCATAATACAATGTATCACCAGAGTGGTAAATGGAAAAAGATCCCATACGGATGATGTAGCCCAGATATACATATTTTCCATCTTCATTTTTATCCAGTTCATTGTGAGCGGCAGGTATGGCATGAAAGCTGATATCATCCTCGGTATATGATTCTCCTGCATTCAGCCCAATGTGGTAGCTGGAATCTATATTCAATCGGTCGGTAACAAATCTTCTGTTTGCTTCTGGAATAATCAGTTTGCAATTGGGTGAGTTTTTTAAAACTGGATGGATGCTGGCTGCATCCAAGTGATCGGTATGATTATGGCTGGATGTAATGAAATCAATGGTTGGAAGCAAAGATGGATCAATCACATTCTCACTGATTCTTACATGTGGTTTATCAGTACCGTGGTACTTTACTGTAAGGGAATCGGATAGATATGGATCTACAAGTATCTTTTTGTTTTTGTACTGAATCAGATAACCGGATTGCCCAAGCCACCACAATGTAACATCATTGGTATTCGGACTGGTTGTTTGGATGTCCTTCAATAAATCCTCATCTTTTTTAAATGCCCTGATCATCTATTATCGCATTTGTCTCGCTCCCTCAACCATATTGATGAGCTTTTGTTTGGAAGCCCACCTTGCTGTCTGGCTCAGGCCGCAGTCAGGTGCAACAGAAAGTTTGTCTTTGGGTACATAGGCAAGACATTTTTTTATTCTCTGTTTTACATCATCAACAGATTCGATATAATAATTCTTGACATCAATGATTCCGACAGAAACATCCATTTTTTCTGCAAATGCGGCAAGCAATTCAACTTCTGCAAATTCTCTGTTTGCCATTTCAATATGGACCTCATCAACTTTCATATCCAGAAAATCCGGCAACATAGGTTGTAGACTTCTGAATCCGACTGGTCTGCCCTTAAAATTTCCAAAACACAGATGTGTAGAGAGCCTGCATTTACCGCTCAGTCCCGCTACTGTTTCATTGAAGATTTTTACAAACATTTTGGTATCCTCTTTGTATGCATAGCAACTCATTGAAGGCTCATCCAGCGTGATTTCAGTGCATCCTGCTTCCACAAGTGCTTTCAATTCGTTTTGAATGATGGGCATCAACGCGTAAGTGATTTCCCATCTATCTTTATATGTTTTATTGGGAAGCAAACGGCCGCTGAGTGTATATGGACCTGGCAGGCTGCATTTGAGGGTCGGTCCGGTTGGAGCTAGCTTTTTCAATCGTTCAAATTCCTTCACCGCTCCGAGTCCATTCGGTGCAGTCAGTGTTTCTGTGATGCTGTGTTTACCTCTTTGGTCGTGTGCAGGTGGACCGAATTTCCTTGTTTCTGTATGGTTGGGTTCTATTCCTTTGATGAATCCGTAAAATGACAAGTTGAAATCAAATCTGGTTTGTTCGCCATCTGTGATCACATCCAATCCTGCTTGCATCTGATCATGGATTGCTGCAATCACAGCGTCATTCGCCATTTCCTCAATATCTGCTGCACCAAAGGATGTTAAGTGATTGGTGGAAAATTCCAACCAGCCTGGGAAGGGATAACTTCCAACAACTGTAGTTCTGATGGGTATCGGTTGCATAATGTATTATTTAAAATTCATATAGTTTGGATAGTCTTCTGGCATGTTCGTCGTATGCCTTTTCAAAAAGATCGATTGCTTTTTGTTCACCTACTTTATTCGCTGCAGATAAAACAGTTGGTGGCTGTCCTGCTTTTGTGAGTTTGGATGCAACTGCAGCTTTGATGGAATTGATGATTACAACACCTCCAACAGTTGAGCCGGGAGAAACAGGGGTTTCAAGATTTTCAATTTGAATCATTGCGTCACCCACCGGCGCACCTGTATCTAAAATGATATCTGAAAAATCGGATAGTTTTTTTCCGTCTTTTCTTTTGCTTTTGCTTGCATCGGAATGTGCTTTTGTAATGATACTTACAACTTTGATTCCATTTTTTTGAAACAATTCTGCCATTTCAACCGGTACGATATTGGTTCCGCTTGATGATATAACCAATGCACTGTCTTTGTCAGACAATTGATAATTTCTCAAAATCCTCTCTGCAAGTCCACTGACATTTTCCAAGAACATAGCCTGTCGTTGACCATTGGCTCCAACAACCAAATTGTGGAAGGTGAGTGACAGCTCTACGATTGGATTGAATCCTGGAAAAGATCCATATCTGGGCCACATCTCTTCAACCATGATTCTACTGTGTCCAGAGCCGAATACATGCACCATTCTTCCAGACAGAATTGTTGCTGCAAATAGAGTTGCTGCTTCTTCCATTGCTGTTTCTTGTTCAGCGACAGCACTTAAAATCTTCTTACTTTTCTCAATGTATTGATGAATCTCGTTCATTTTAATTGGTTTTATTGAGGGCAAATGCAGCTGCACCAATGGCGCCTGCTTTATCACTGAATGTTGCCAATTCTATTGTTAACTTTTTGCCACCTGGTCTCCATTCAAAAGAGTCCATGAATGTACGCAAAGGCTCCATCAATAGATCACCAGCTTTTGTTATTCCCCCAGCCAGGATAACTTTTTCAGGTGATAAAATATTGCTGATGGAGGAAATGCTGACGGCAAGTGCTTTGATGGATTTCTGCCAAATGGCTTTAGCGCTTGGGTCATTTTCACGCATGGCTTCTATGACAGCCAGTGTATCATTGAATTTTCCATTGCTTCTTTTTGCAATCGAGTAATTACCGATTGCTTCCTCCAAACTGCCTGGCATTCCGCATATATCAGGATCCCCTTCCATATCAACCGACATATGTCCGATATGTCCGGCTTTCTGAAATGCACCCTGATATATTTTTTTATCAATCAGTATAGCTCCACCGACGCCAGTGCCAATCGTAATCAATACGGCGTTTTCACAATTGCTCGCAGATCCAAAGGATGCTTCAGCAGATAGTGCTGCAATGGCATCATTCATCACGTAAGTATCAGCACCGAGCACGTCCTTCCAAACGAATCCCTCAATTCCCTCCAGTCTGTTGGGAAGAAATTCAATGGCAGTATTTTGTTGATTGGGAATTCCAGGAGCGCTCAATCCAACAACATATTCTTCAGTGGCCGACCCGGCAAGGGTTTTAAAAAGCTCTTGCACATCCTGTTTCCAGATTTCATCTGATAACAATGTTTCCGTTACAAGTTCCTGAAGGATGCTTCCATTGCTGTTGATCAAAACTCCTTTGATTCTTGTCCCACCCAGATCAATTCCTATTGCTTGCATCGATTATTATTTAAATTGGCCGTCGCTGATGGACCAGCCGCCGTCAATGGTTATTTCTTGTCCGGTGATGAAGGATGATTGATCAGAAAGCAGCAATGCTGCCATTCCCACCAAATCATCAGGCTGGCTGATTCTGCCTCCACCCAAAGGTTGTTTTGTTTTGATAAATTCCATGATAGATTCATTTCCCTTTGCTCTTGCTGCCATGGGTGTATCTACCAGGCCGGGGGATAGGACGTTGATGCGAATATTTTTTTCAGCATAGAATGCAGCTGCGCTTTTTGACAAACCAATAATGGCTGCTTTGGAAGCTGCATAGGCATGGGTTGAAAAAAAATGAGGGGATGGATGTGATGCCAGCACGGATGTAATATTCACGATCGATCCGGGTAGTTTTTGATGCAACATGACGTTGATGACTGCTCTGTTGGTAAACATCACAGTAGTTGCATTGAGCTGGATGGTTTTTTCCCAGCCTTCTTCGGTCAGCTCATGCAATGGGCCGTCACCAAATGTTCTTCCGCTTCCACCTGCAACATGCAACAATCCGTCCACCTTTTTGTAATGATCAATGCAGATCTTGATTGCCTGTTGAATAGTATCTTCTTTTCTCAGATCTCCAAATACCCACTGCAGTTGATCATGCGCATGTGGTAGATCTCCTTCGTTGTTTTTCCCGATTGCAATTACATTGGCGCCTTGTGCAATGATAAATTTTACAGCAGCCAATCCGATTCCACTGGAGCCGCCTGCAACGATGATATTTTTATGCAGTAACATCATCACTTATTTATTGAGTCTTTTGAATGAAATATTCATGATAGGGTAATTTCGATCATTGGGCCACGCATAATGCCACCATTCTGTTTCAAGTGACTTGAAACCGTGTTTTTCCATGGTATTTTTCAGCAGTTGTCGATTCATGATTTTCTTTTCAGCCAACAACATAAAATCATGGTGGGCTGTATCACTAAAATTATCAAATCCCGTGGGCATTTCAAGCAATTCACCCGTGCTTATTTCATAAAGAGTAAGATCTACTGCAATGCCCCGATTGTGACCGCTGCCTTTTGCAGGATTCGCAACATATCTTTCATCGTGTATCATTTTCCAGAATTTGACTGTTGCCCTGTATGGCCTGTAGGCATCCCAAATCAGCAGTCCAAGGTTTTTAGCCTCCAATTCTTTCGCGATATTTTTGAGTGATTGAGCTGCTTCCTTGACGAGATATGAAGATTGGGTATTTTTTGGGTAGACCCTTTTGCCGGTAAAATTTTGATTGGAAGCATATTTCAAATCGTATCTCAGATAGGGGATTATTTCTTTCAGTTCGATCAATTGATCTTCTTGTGACCAGGACGCATTGCAGGACAACAGAAAAAGAACAAGTATCGAAATGTATTTTTTCACTTATTTGAAACCTTGTTTAAAGCATTGATAAATAGGAATTTGTTTTTTTTACACGGCACTTAGTGCTAATCAGCTAGCTTTGTATGAAGTTAAACATTTATTATGCCAGTAAAACAATTTCATGCAACATTGACTGGCGTCATTTTGATATCTTTTTTGCAAACGCATGCCCAGCAAAAAGTAAACTACAGACAAGTTCCAGTTGTTGATTCAGCTGTTGGCGTTGCCAGCTATTATGCTGATAAATTTGTTGGAAGAAAAACAGCAAGTGGTGAAGTGTTTAGTCAGCATAAAATGACATGTGCCCACAATACACTTCCCTTAGGTACCAAGGTGAAGGTTACCAACCTAAGAAATGGAAAGTCGATTGTTGTAAGAGTCAATGACCGCTTGCATCACCGCAATCCCCGCATCATTGATTTGCCAACAGGTGCTGCCAAAAAACTTGGATATACTGGCAGCGGTATCATCAAGGTCAGTGTGGTAGTGGTAAAACCGCCAGAAATAAAAGCTGCTTCGTTCAATTAGTTTTTACCGTTTGTTTTTTTGGGGACTGCTTTTTTATTCTTAGATGTATCCACAGGATTGTTCTGCTTTTGTTGTTCAACAGGGATAGGCGGAACCGATTTTGGAGTCCCGCTGCCGGTTGAAGGATCTTCGAATTTTTGTGATTCAGTCACCACTTTTTCTTTACCAGAGCTGATCGGAATTTCAACCAATTCGCCTTGCTTGTAACCTTCTTCACCTTCAATCGGCAATATTTCTTCTGTGTTTTTCAAAGAATCGATGTTGAACAGCATTTCATTTTGCATATTGGCCGGCGGACTGAATCTAGCATTGGGGTCAATATTGAGTGACCTATCATTGAAAACCTGTTGGTAATAATACGCCCAGGCAGGCATCGCCATTTGAGATCCACCTGCTGTATACAGCATTCTTAAAAATGGATCATCGCATCCAACCCAGACGCCAGATAGCAGTTGCGGACTGAATCCGATAAACCATCCGTCAGCATTGTCATTGGTGGTACCAGTCTTTCCTGCAACTTCATTGTTCACTCCATATGCCCATCTCAATGAACTGCCGGTTCCAAAATCAACCACACCCTGCAGCATCTTGGTCATGATATATGCTTCTGATTCACTGATCACCTCTTTGGTTTGGGTTCTGAATGAAGCAAGCACGTTGCCATTCCTGTCCTCGATTCTGCTGATATAATATGGTTTTACATTGAATCCTCTTCCAGGAAACATACTGAAAGCCTGCACCATTTCAATAAGCGATAAATCTGCAGATCCCAATGCGATCGATGGATAGGGAGGGATGTTGTTCACGATGCCACACTCTTTTGCAAATTCAATGGTTTTCTTCACGCCAAGCGTGTTGATGAGATAAACTGCACCAGGGTTCTTCGAAAAGGCGAGGCACACTGCCATGGGTCCGCCTGTTCCATCTATCATTTTCCCGCCCATGTCAATGGGTCCGTTTGGTAATTCTGTTTCCGGTTTAAAACCGCTTTTTATACCCAATGTATACAAGAGAGGTTTAAAGGTGGAGCCGACCTGTCGTTTTGTTTTGATGTTTACATGGTCAAATTTGAACCGCTTGAAGTTGCTTCCCCCTACCCATGCCTTGACTTCTCCTGTCAGAGGATCAACGGATAGCAAACCAATTTGCATGATTTGTTTATGGTAGCGAATAGAGTCGATAGGAGACATCATGGTGTCTTTCTCTCTCTTCTCATTCCATGAAAATACTTTCATGTTGACAGGCTCTGTAAATATTTTTCTGATTTCTTCTTCCTCAATTCCCTCTTCTTTTAAGTTTTTCCATCTGTCGGTTTGTTTGATGGCTGCATCCAATACTGCCTTTCCTTCTTTTGACTTCCAAACAGATCCGTCTTTTATATTGTACTGATTGCTGAATACTTTCTGAAGATTTTGCATGTGCCTGTACACGGCTATTTCAGCATATTCTTGCATTTTTGGATTGATGGTAGTAAAAATTTTGAGTCCATCACGGTACAGATCATACGGCTCACCTGTTTTTGGATTCTCATTTTGCTTGCACCATTCTTTGAGATCATCTCTGAGCATTTCGCGGAAGTAGGGTGCAATGCCTGAATTTTCATCCATCTTCAAATACTTCAACTGGATGGGTGCCATTTTCAGCGATTTGGCTTCGTCCTTTGTCAGGAAATCATTTCTGACCATTTGATCCAGCACAGTATTGCGACGGGACATGGCTGCTTTGGGATTTCTGCGTGGATTGTACCTGGTTGATCCCTTGAGGACTCCAACCAGTACAGCCGCTTCTTCAACCGCTAATTGTCCGGGTTCTTTTTGAAAATAGGTCTTAGCTGCATTGCGAATTCCATATGTCTCTTCACCATAATTGACCATGTTCAGATAAAGCGTAATGATTTCCTCTTTGGTGAAATTCTTTTCCAAACGGATGGCTACTATCCACTCTTTCAATTTTTCAATTACACGGGTAACGCTCTTGCGACTTTGTTGACCGAGCAGGGCTTTTGCAGTTTGTTGTGTAATGGTGCTCGCACCTCCCTCTCTTCCAAGAAATACAATGGCCCTCACCAGACTTTTGATGTCGATGCCGGAATGATCATAGAAACGTTCGTCTTCAGTTGCTATCAGTGCACGAATGACAAAAGGGGAGATGTCCTGGTATTTGACATTGATTCTGTCTTTCAGGTAAAATTTACCCATCAGGGTTCCGTCATCCGCATAAATTTCGGAAGATGACATGAGTGATGGATTTTCAAGTTCCTCAATGGAAGGAAGCTTTCCGAAAAGTCCTACATAAATCAGAAAAATAAATAAGAAAATTGAACCCCATGCATACAAAAATATTTTCCAGAAAATGCTGACAGCCCTAGAAGGTTCAGTTGATTTTTTCTCATTCAGCGCCATGCAGTAAAGCTAATCAAAAGATGAGGGATTTTTTTAAAACAATTGCCTAAAATTTTCCCGGTAACTGTGCTTTCAAGAACTCAATATATTTCATGGTTTCTTTGTCCTCCAGCATCTTCTTCAGGTTTCCTGGTGATACAATATAGAAGCTGTATTTGTCGGCAGGCAACCAAGGAAAAACTTCTTTGGTTGAAACGGATTTCATTTTCTTCACATAACTGATTGCTTCTGCAGCATCCGCGAAGAGGCTGATCAGGATATAAGGTGTTTCACCGATTTTGTCATTTCGGATTGAAAATGATTTTGAAAAATATTTCTCAGTATGATACCTGGCCAATGCTCTCTTTGATTCATTTACATACACAATGTCAACCCCGTTCATCAGCATGATCACTCCATATGGTTCTTTGGGGTCAAATTGGTAGGCAGATGGAATAATGGGTTTTTGTTCTGCAGCTTTTACCAGTTTTGAAGAATCTACTTTGAGCAAATTGTTGTCATCGCGGATCATCCTTTTCGGAGCAATGGCAGGTCTGGTGTCAACAACTTCCAATTCATCATCTTTCACTCTGGTTACCTTCATCGTCTTCAGTTGCGCTTCTATGGAATCTCTGTTTTTAAGCACTTCTCTCAACACAACTGATTTGGAGGCAAGGGGTGAGTTTGGAGCGATTTTTTCAATATTGGAAAGTATTGCAATTGCGATGCTGTCCTTTCGCTCTTTGATATAATACACCGCCTCAATATACAATAGCTGAGGAGTCCAATAGCTCTCGCCATATAGAGAGTCAGCCTGTTTTTTATTTGTCAATGCTTTGCTAAACTCACCACTGATGAATTGATTGTAGATCTCATTGTATGCTTTCTCAACTGCTATTGTTTTTGTTTTATCCTGCTTTTCAGTTTTGGTTGGATTCAGCAGCATCTTGGTCAACGGGCCATCTGGTGAAAATTTTTTCAGCAACGAAGAATAAAAATTTGCCTGTTCCGTACTATCAAGTTGTTTATAACAGAATGCCAGATCAAAATAGGCTTGTATCAAACTTGCTGAATCTGTTTCGATGTTCAACAGCTGTTTATTCCAGAGGATGGATTCTTTGTAGTCTCCTAGTTTGTCTTTGTAAAGGGCACTCAATATTTTTATGCCACCTGCTTTTTTTGCATTGGATTCAATCAGTTTATCTGGGGTAGTTGGCAAATTATTTACCAGGAATTCAATATTGATTTCTTGGGTATTGGTTTTATCATCTTGGTCATCTTTGGAAGGATTGTCCGGACTGGTTTGTTTTTTTATTCCCGTCAATGCTTTTCCGGCATTGCTTCTCCTCCAATTGTCTTCATTGCTTCTGTTGCCCCATTTGTTTTTGAATGCTATGCTTCCCTGGGATTTGAGTGTAGGGTTGTTGAAATACCATTCACCAGACTTATCCTGTGTTTGAAAAAGATCTGCTCCCTGATCTTCAAGCAAATTGTTTTTTCTTGATGTCATTCCTGCATTGCTGTTATCAATCTTCAATCCTTCTTCCTTGCGCAGTTTTTTCAGCAAATCTTTGATGTATATATCGCGTTGTTTTTCAGGCATTGCGGCAACCATCTGCAAGCTATCTTCTTTTTCTATGATCGAAAGTGCGTTTGCGAGATCTGTAACAATTGATTTTTTCAGCTCTATTTCTTTTGTAAATCCCGGTTGTGTATTTGAAGTACTGTCAAAATATTTTTTTGACAGCTCATATTTTTTATTCGCAAATGCAAGGATAGCAATGGTCAGGTTGTTTTTTAGTTTCAGGTCCTGATCATTTGTATTGTATTTATTGCTTGATTCAAGTAGCTGAATGGCCTTGTTTACACTGTCCCTCGAAAGCTCCATTTCCGAGGCTGCAGCAAAAATGATGGGTCTGTAAGATATGTATTTCTCCCTGCTAGCCAATTTCACAAGGGCTTTGACATCTTCTTCGATTTTTTCATTCTTGTCTTTTTTGTCAGACGCCAGGCTGATCTGATAAATTTTAGCGTAGGCAGCCATCACTGGATCAGTTGTCAGTGCAACTGATTTTTCAAATGATTCATTGGCGGCTTCCCGGTTACTGGCTTTCGCATACAATTGGGCAATCAAAAAATACATCCGGGCTTTCTCCTGTTTATTGACACAAACAGGTAAAGCCATTTCCATGAATCTGGCTGATGAATCATACTGCTGTATTTTGTAGAACCAGTATGATTTTAATTCAAAAAGAAAAGGTTGGAGCCTTTTGGGGAAATCAATATCTCTGACCAGCGTTTCAATCATTCCCCTTGCATCATCATCATTGTCCTGTTCCATCAACGTTCTGATGATCCACAGCAAAGTTTCATTTCTGATGGGCTTGTGTCCACCCATGCTAGACTCCTTTGATGAGATGGTATAGACATTGCCGCTGTTGTTGATATTGGAGCCAATGGTTTTTTCAAATCCCCTCTCTGATTTATCCTTGGGTTGAAAATTATAATTGATATATTGAAAGACATCGTAGGCAGAATCGAACTTTTTTTGAAAGAAGTATGATTGTCCCATTAAAAAATACAAATCATCGACCCAGTCGTTTCGCAAATCATGCAACAAGACACCATTGTTTACCTTGATAACAACAGAATCCAGTTCTTGCTGTTGCTGAGCTGTTGTATTGAGGTCATAATTGAAAAACGACAAAAGAGTATTGAAGGTATCCTTGTGAGCCTGTTTTGCCGTAGCAATGATCTTTTGAATTTTTTGATTTGAATTAAAATAAAAATTATAGTGTGAAAAAGTATTCTCCTTGAGTCTTTTGATGGGCCCAATTTTTTTATCGGGTGTAAGCTCAGAGGGAAGCTTTCTGTTTTCGTAATTCTTGGGTTTTTTTAAATCAAAAGTGATGTTTACCTGTGCTTGCAATACATTGACTGACACCATGCCAAAAAGGAGCAGGAGTGCGCAAGGCCATAGGTTCCATCTTTTTTTGAAATTCAGCATCGGATGGGTAAAACTAAGATTTATGCATTGAATAGAAAAGTATGCTATTGGGGAATTAGCAGTAACTTTAGGCCTGGTTTAAGTTAAAATTGTTGAATGGCAGAAAATGAAATAAAACAGAGTACATTCAAACGTTTGACCAACCGTTACAGGTTGATCATCATGAATGATCATACCTATGAGGAGGTCGTGACTTTCAAGCTGACACGTTTGAGTGTGTACGTGCTTTCTTGTTTTGTTTTTGTTTTGCTCGTTGGACTCACAACGGCGCTGATCAGCTTTACACCATTGAAATTTTATATACCTGGCTATGGTAGCCAAGCTGAGCGCAAGGAACTTACAAACCTTAAAATAAAGACAGATTCTCTCGAAACATATATTAAGAACCGTGAGCTGTATTGGGAAAATGTTCGAAACATCATTTCAGGGAAAGCTGAGATGAATTTAGATACAGCTGTTATTTCCATTCCCAATCTTGAGCAAACACCTGATTAAATTTATTTTCTTGGAAAAAGAGCCACACAAAGATCAATCATGGGTGAAGTACCTGTCTTTAGGAGGACAAATATTCGCATCCATTGCAATCATGTTGGCATTGGGGTGGAAACTGGATCAATGGTTTGGTTTCACAACATCTGTATTGATCTGGGTGCTGCCTTTGTTGATGATTGTTTCTATTCTTGTAAAACTAATAATTGACACAAACCGAAAGTAGATGATACCCCAACCCTTGCGTCCAATCACATGGTTATTTTTACTCGTGAATATTTTTACTGTGATTTTTTATCGCCCATTTATCTCCATTGAAACCGACCCCAATATTTTACTGATCGGCAATGCCTATATATACATTCTTACACTGGTGTCTTATTGGTTTATGTCAACAGGTGCAAAGTCCAAATCAACTGTACAGTTTACTTCTTCGGTGTATGGATCTTTTCTTATTAAAATGGTATTGTCTGTTCTCATTGTGGTTGTGTATTCCAAATGGGCTGGTAAGCAGATGAATTCAAATGGAATCATAGGTTGTCTTTTCATCTATTTGGTTTACATGTTTTTGGAGGTAAGGGGACTTATGACATTGTTTCGAAAGGACTGATATGTCAAAAAAAGAAGTTGAAATATCTGCATTGTCCGATTTTCTGCCATCTGGCACTTTTCAAATGGTTGAGCCTTTTTTATTGCACTACAAAGTGCATCTCACCATTACAGGATCACGCACCACTGTGTTGGGTGACTATCGAAATGCAATACCTGGTAAAACCCACCGCATATCAGTCAATGGCAATCTCAATCCATATGCATTTTTGATCACCCTCTTGCATGAATTGGCACATCTGATAACATTTGAAAAATATGGACATCGTGTACAATCGCATGGAAAAGAGTGGAAGATTCAATTTGCTGAGTTGTTGAAGCATTTTCTTCAGTGTGATGTTTTCCCATCAGATATCAAGCTACAACTCTCTGCTTCACTGAAAAGTCCAGCTGCAAGCTCCTGTGCAGATGATGCACTGATGCGTGTGCTAAGAAATTATGACAAGGTCAAAGAAGGCCATCTGTTGGTGGAGCAAATTCAAAGAGGAGAAATATTCCAAACAATAAATGGTCGTCAATTCAGGCGTGAAGAACAAATCAGAAAACGCATCAAAGCGGTTGAAATAGATACAGGGAGGGTTTATCTGTTCAGTCCGATCTATGAAGTTATCAAAGTGACTTGATCAAATATTTTTAGTCATCCATACATCACATCCATGGTGACCTGTGTCGCCGATCGGTTCATGGATGTATTCAAATCCAAATTTTTCATACACACTGATGGCTCTTTTGAGTTCAGGCATGGATTCGAGATAGATTCTCTTGAAACCCTGCTCCCGGGCAAATTCAATTGATTTATTGATGATGGAAGCGCCCAATCCGGTGCCTCTTGCTTCCGGCAATAAATACATTTTGACCAATTCACAGGTGTCTGATGGAAGTCCCTTGCTGGGAAAAATCCCACCTCCACCTACAATTTTTCCATTTACCTCAGCTATAAAGTAAATCGATTGGGGAGTTTGAAACAATTCATACAAGTGATCGGTGGATTCGTCGAAGTATACAGTACCACATTTGTTGGCATTGAATTCTTCCAAACAACTTCTGATGATGTAGGCTATTTGCGCATTGTCTTCTTTTTTTATGACTCTGATATTGGCCATATTATTTTACGATTTGAAGGATAAGCGCTTTGATAAGAGCAAAATTAGGTGCAACAAGCATAGCGTTTTTATCTTTTTTTATCACATTTTCTACTTGACCAGGTATGGGAACCTCTTGTTGTATTATCCTCTCAACCACAGAAGGGAACTTCACAGGGTGCGCTGTTCCTAATAGAATTCCCTTGTTTCCTGGATGTTGATCAATATACTTTTCCAAAGCCAGATACGAAACTGCGGCATGAGGATCAAGTATGTAATGACATGTATCGAAAATCTTTTTGATGGCTCCCTCTGTAGCAGCGTCACTGAAAGAATCACTGCTGACATGTTTTTTTACTTCATCTATTTTATGATTATATAATTCTGTGATTCTGACAAAATTACTAGGATTGCCTACGTCCATTGCATTGGATACAGTTGCTTGAGTGGAAGTTGGATTATAATTGCCTGTTGCCAAATATCTTGTAAAGACATCGTTCACATTACAAGCAGCTATAAAATGTTTGATTTCGAGTCCTGATTTTTGCGCTACCAATCCAGCACATATATTTCCAAAATTTCCACTTGGTACAGAGACAACAGGGGCCTCATCATAGGTCCATTGTGACTGTCCTATGGCGTAGTAAATCTGTTGAGAAAGCCACCTGGAAATATTGATGGAATTGGCAGAGGTGATAAACAGTTTCTCTTTCAGTTCAGGGTCGGCAAATGCAGTTTTGACGATCTGTTGGCAAGCATCAAAGTCACCCTCTACCTCAAGTGCATGAATATTGTCTCCCATTGTTGTAAGCTGCTTCTCTTGAACGTTGCTTACTTTTCCAGAAGGGTAGAGGATGATCACTTCTGTACCTTCTACTTTGTAAAAGGCATCAGCAACTGCACCTCCGGTATCTCCACTTGTTGCAACCAGTACTGTGATTTTACTGCCTATCGATTTTGCGAAATAGCCTAGGCATCTACTTAGAAATCGTGCACCTAAATCTTTGAATGCCAGTGTGGGTCCATGGAAGAGCTCGAGGATAAAGATGTTTTGGGTGATTTGTTTCAGTGGAAAGTCGAATGAAATTGTTTCTTCCATGATTTTCCAAAGTTGATCTTCGGGTATTGACCCACCAACATAGGGTTTCATGATTTCAAATCCAATTTGAAGCTTGCTCAGGTCTTTCAATTCCTTCAGAAATGATTTATTCCATTTGGGAATTTCAGTAGGGAAATACAACCCCTTGTCTGCTGCTTGCCCCTCAATCGTCGCATGTTTAAAATCAACCAAGGCTGACCTGTTGTTGATACTATAATATTTCATGAATTATTCAATGATTTTTATTCCCTGTCTGTTCAATTTGGTTACATATGTCTTAAAGTCAATTCCAATTTTGATATAAACATCTTTCATTACATGTTCAACTGCTCTTGCAGTAGCATCATCTTTGCTGAGCATGAAAACAGATGGCCCACTGCCTGAAATGCCTCCTCCCAATGCACCAGCCTCTTTAGAGCGTGATTTTACTTGATCAAATCCCGGTATCAGGATGCTTCGAACGGGTTCAATGATCCCGTCTTCCAGAGAGCGACCAATTAATGCATAATCGCCTTTCATAAATCCCGCAACAAGTCCCGCGATATTACCCCATTGTCTTATCGCTTGTTTCAACTGAACCTCTTTTTTTAAAATATGTCTTGCATCAGATGTCTTGACTTCAATTTGCGGATGAACAATTGTTATGTGCAAATCCGGACTATTCAATGGTATGATATCCAGTGGCATAATCGATCTGATCAATGTTATGCCGCCCATCAGGCAGGGAGTAATATTGTCTGCATGTTTAACACCGCTTGCAACTTTTTCACCAAACATGGCATAGCGGATAAGATCCTCTTGGGTGAATTGCTGCTGAATAATTTTGCTTGCAGCAAATACGGCCCCTGCAGCACTCGCTGCACTGGACCCTAATCCACTTCCAGGTTTTATTTTTTTATCAATTGTTAATTTTATTCCTGGAGCATCTTTCACGTCCTCCAACATGGCCAACAATGCTCCTCCAGCAACATTTTCTTCGGGTACGGTTGAAAGCTGGTAATCATCAAGATGTATGATTTCGAGACCAGGTCGCTCGCTCGGTTCAATTGTCATGAGGTCAAATGGCTCTTCAACTGCGAGTCCAAGTATATCAAAACCACATACCAAATTGGCAATGGTTGCAGGTGATTTTATTCGAATTGTATTGCTCATGGTATCAGTTGATGGTTCTTAAAATATCTGCAAATACCCCACTGGCAGTCACTTCAGCACCTGCACCCGCTCCTTTGATGACAAGCGGCTGATCCTTGTATCGTTCCGTAAAAAATAAAACAATGTTGTCTTTCCCATACAGATGATACATTTCATTATCGGATTTGATATTCGCTAGTCCTACCGATGCTTTCCCGTTTTCAAGTGTTGCAACAAATTTCAATTTGCCGTTTTCTGCTTGTGCATTCTTGAGCAGTGATTGAAAATGATCTTCATACTGCTTCATTTTATCAAAGAAATCATCAACGCTTCCCTGCATACAAGGTTCAGGGAGGAAAGAATGGCATTTGATATCACGCATCTCCAATGGAAAGCCAGCCTCTCTTGCCAGGATCATGATTTTTCGCATGACATCTTTGCCACTCAAGTCAAGTCGAGGATCGGGTTCAGTGTAGCCCTCTTGTTGTGCATCTCTCACCACCTCTGCAAATGGTTTTTGACCGTCATAGTTGTTGAATACATAGTTGAGGGTCCCACTAAGTACTGCTTGAATTTTATGTATCAAGTCTCCGCTCTTAATAATATCATTCAATGTTCCTATTACCGGTAAGGCAGCACCCACATTGGTTTCAAACAGAAACTTACAATTGTATTCCAATGCCAACTGCTTCAAATGGGAGTACCTATTAAAAGAATCAGATGCTGCTACTTTATTGCAGGCAACAATTGACATTGACTTTTTCAGGACATCTGTATAAACATCTGGCACATGTTCATTGGCAGTCATATCTATCAATACAGAGTTTCTGAGATTCAATGCAATCATTCTTTTTGAGAATTCGTTTACATATGCTTTTTCCCCCGAATTCAACGATGCTTCCCAAGATGCAAGATTGATTCCCTCTGGTTGGATAATCATATTTCTGCTGTTGCATAATCCAGCTATATTTAAATTGATGTTCTGGGCGGTTGAAATATGCGTGTACTGCTGTTGAATCTGATTGATCAGTTTTTTACCAACATTGCCTGTTCCAATAACAAAAGCATTGATCTCTTTCTTGGTATATTCAAAAAATACTTCATGTAAAACATTCAATGCCTTGTGTTTATCTGAAGTTTTGATGACTGCAGATATGTTCTTTTCATTCGCGCCTTGTGCGATGGCCATTACATTGATTCCATTCTTACCCAATGCATTGAACATTTTACCACTGATCCCTGAATGCCTCTTCATGTTTCCTCCAACCAGGGCAATGATGGAAGTTTGATCGACCAATTGAACAGGATTTATATGATTTTTTGCAATTTCATCTGCAAAATTTTCTTCTAATTTATTCCTGGCATTTGCAGCGGAATTGGATTTTACTCCAATGCATATCGAGTGTTCTGAGGCGCCTTGTGAGATCAAAATAATATTGATGCCTGCATCAAATAAGGTTGTAAAAACTCTTTTTGCAAATCCAGGCACTCCCATCATTCCACTTCCTTCAATATTGATCAATGATATTTCATCAATGGAAGAAATTCCAGAAACAATCTCATTATTTGAAGTTGATTTTCCTTTGATCAGTGTCGTTGAGTTGGTTTTTTCAGTGTGAACGACTTCCACTTCTAATTCGTGATGGATCAGCATTTCAAGTGCAATGGGATCAATCAATTGTTGATCATAGTTTAGCAGTTCAATGGCCTCTTCATAACTTAAATGATGAATAGGCTTTGCATTTTTCACTATCAACGGGTCTGCGGTGTAATAGATTTCCTTGTTTTTCCAGAAACTAATAGAAGTATATGCATGATGGATGGCATAATAGGCAGATGCCATGTCACTATTTGATCTGCTTTTGAACTGGGAATGTTTATTTGTTGGTAAAATGGCAGGTAGAATATGTATTGGCTGCTTGTTCCCAATTCCCTCGAAAGAGACATCATCACGCTTATTACTTAAGGCTGCATAGAAAATATAGGAAAGTATTACTGCGGGAAGTTTACTCACCTCTTCAAGCGTTTTGGAAGGTGCTTCACTCAAGAGCTGTATGCCTTTACAGAGATCTTCCAAATCATTGAAACGTTGTTTCACAAAACTGAGGACAGCACTTTGTGATGCAATGGGAAGCAGTTCCCTTACAAGATTCAATGTATTTTTTTCAACAATGCTTGTCTCGTCTGAAAATTGAAATGAAACATCGATTGATTTTTTAGCGAGGTCATTGAATGCAAGTTCAAGTTTTACGTCACCTGAAATCATGATGGTTATTGTTGTCGAATCAATTGTAGCAATGGATTGAATGAGTTGATTAATTTTCTCAGGAGATGAAAGGATATATCCTTCAATTTTGATAAGTTTCATATTTGAATCAATAGTAGATCGTAAAAGTTGTAATAGGATTCTGTTCCAGAAACAGCAAATAGCCCAATGGTAATATGAAATATTCAACCCCTAAAGGGTTGTTGTGGTTGTTGTGAAAACAGTCGTGTTTGCAGTGGACTGCAGACCGTAGAGGTGTAATATATGCGGCACTGTTTTCATGAATGAGTTACAAATTTAACTAAAAATCCTGAATTGTTGATTTTTATTTAAATTTAGTGATTGATTGTTTTCATTTTCCCAATAAAATTGACTCATGAGCGGACTTTCATCTAATGAATTGTCAAAGTTTACCAAAGAAGTAGGACTCCGTTATCAGCTCTACAATAGCTTGTTTACCTCTTTGCCTTTTCACCGCATTGAGAAAACCGGAATTTTACTTTCGCTCTTGCAATCAAATTGTGAGGATGGATTCAAAAAACGGATGAATCCAACCCAAATTCTGGAAGATTTCTTTTCACGACATACAACATACAATACAGAACAGCAACAATTGGATTTACTGTTTCGAATTGTGCAATATGTTGAAAGGCAGGTTGTGTTGTTTGATGCACTGGAAGATGCGGCTTTCTCCAAAATAAATGATATGCAAGGGCTGGGTACCCTAAAGCACCTGGAAACAGAAGTTGCACAGACAAAACGCCAGATGCAGCTTCAAAAAAAATTAAAAGATTTTTCAGTGCGACTGGTACTGACTGCCCATCCAACACAATTTTATCCTGATTCGGTTTTGGGTATCATCAATGATCTATCCAAAGCCATTGCAGAAAACAATCTGAATCAAATCAACATGTATCTGCAGCAGTTGGGTAAAACTGCTTTTTTCAAAAAACAGAAACCCACGCCTTATGGTGAAGCTGTCAGCCTGATATGGTACTTGGAAAATGTTTTTTACCCTGCCAGCGGTAGAATTGCCAATACATTGGCGGGGCATTACCCTGACTTGTATGATCCAGAAAATAAAGTTGTTCGCATGGGATTCTGGCCGGGTGGTGATCGTGATGGAAATCCTTTTGTTACGAGTGATATAACAGAAAAAGTGGCCAAGGCATTGAGAGGAAGTATCATCAAGTGTTATTACATGGATGTTCGCAAGCTGAAACGAAGACTCACCTTTGAGGGCGTTGATGCAAAACTGACAGCATTGGAAGGTAAGTTGTACAGTAATATATTCATACCTGGGCACGTAGCTGATTTAACCAAGGAGGAAATTCTTGAAACGCTGCACTCCATTCGTGAAATCATATTATTCAACCACAATGGACTGTTTTTGAATCTTGTCGATGGATTGATCAACCGCGTTCATTTGTTTGGATTGTATTTTGCTTCACTGGATATCCGCCAGGACAGTTCTGTGCATGCAAAAGTGATATCAGAGATATGTACATTGGTGAAGGCAGGCGATTATGATTCAATGACCGATGATGCCAAAATTCAGTGGCTTTCATCCATCGATACTCCAATTGATTTGCCTGAAAATGCAAGTCCCATCGTCAAAGACACCCTCGCTTCTGTCCGAACCATTCAGCAGATTCAAGTAGAAAACGGGAGACCTGGTGCTGAGCGCTATATCATCAGTCAGTGCAACAGCTCAGTGGATTTGCTGGAAGTCTTTGCCCTTTTTGTATTGGGAGGCTGGAAAAGAGATTCAATTTCAGTTGATATCATTCCGCTATTTGAAACAATAGGCGATCTCAACAATGCTGCACAGGTTATGCAAGCGCTCTATTCTTTTCCATTGTACAAAGAGCATTTAAAGCGAAGAGGAAAGAAACAGACCGTGATGCTTGGCTTTAGTGATGGTACCAAGGATGGAGGGTATCTCATGGCCAACTACAGTATTTTTAAAGCAAAGAGGGAGTTGACTGCTATTTCTGCAAAGTATGGGGTGGATATTGTATTTTTTGATGGAAGAGGAGGCCCCCCTGCCAGAGGCGGTGGCAAGACACATAAATTTTATGCTTCCATGGGAAGCGATATTGCCAATAAAGAAATTGAATTGACGGTACAGGGACAAACAGTGAGTTCAAATTTTGGAACAGTAGAAGCTGCACAATACAATATTGAACAATTGATTCATGCCGGAGTCGGAAATGAAATATTTTCTGATGGCTTGAGTACTTTTAGTCAACAAGAGCAAGAGTTGCTTCAACTGCTGGCAGAGGAATCTTTTACATCTTATGCCTCGTTGAAATCACATCCCTATTTTCTTGACTATCTCTACCATGCTAGTCCGCTTCGATTTTATGCGGAGACCAATATCGGAAGTCGTCCGGCCAAAAGGGGAGCTTCTGGTAAATTGACTTTGCAGGATTTAAGAGCCATTCCATTTGTTGGTGCATGGAGCCAAATGAAACAAAATGTTACAGGTTATTATGGTGTGGGAACGGCACTGAAAATCATGGAGCAGAAAGGAATGTTTCAGGATCTGAAAAACTTGTACGTACGATCTGCATTTTTTAAGACCTTGATTGATAATTGTGAGATGGCCATGCGAAAATGTTTTTTCCCGCTCACTTCATTTTTATCAGACCATCCTAAGTATGGTGAACTCTGGAGAATTATTGAAGAAGAATTTGAACTCACGAAAAAGTATATTTTACTGCTTACCGGAAAATCTGATTTAATGGCTGACTATCCAATTGAACAGATTTCTATACAAACAAGAGAACGCATCGTACTGCCCATTGCAACCATCCAACAATACGTCATCACAAAAGTGAGGGAGATGGAAGAAAAAAATATTTCTTCTGCATTGCACGGCAGTTACGAAAAGCTGGTCATGCGTTGTTCATTTGGCATCATCAATGCGGGAAGGAATTCAGCTTAATGCTGCAAGGCAGCCTTTTTCATTTCAGCGGCTTTGCTTTTGCCCAAATATTCCTCAGTCAAATGATGAATGAGGTAAATAATGGGGGTGCAGAGAATCGCAACGGAAAACTTATACACGTATCCAGTCAATGCAATGGCTGTTACCCTTGGAAATGAAAATCCCAGTGAAAAATAAAGGTATATATATGATACGCAAATCGTGTCAATCAATTGAGAAACAAGCGTTGATACGGTTGCCCTCATCCAGATTCCCTTTTCTCCTGTTATTTGTTTGATTTTCTTGAAGACTGTTGCATCTGCCAATTGTCCCACGAGAAATGCAGTCAGTGAGGCAAAAATGATATTCATCCCTTGTCCCAATACCTGCGCAAATGCTGCCTGCATATCTGGTACCCCATTTTCTTTTTGTGAGCCGATCCAATAATTATCTGGCGCAAGATGTATTGCACCATAAAATACCAGAAAGGCAAACATGATGATGATGCTTGTAAGGATTGACAGGAACCTTACTCCCTTTACTCCATAATATTCATTGATCAAATCTGTCATGATGAAAACTACGGGCCATATCAGTACACCTACAGTGAGCGTAAATCCCAGTCCGCTTTCACCCAGCAATGTCATATTTGCAGGATCGAGGTGAAGTGTTTTTTCAAGGGAAAAAAGTTTAACGCCAATCACCTCTGCCATCAGGGTATTGGCCACGAAAAATCCACCTAGTATTAAGAAAAGCCTGGTGCCCTTGTCTTTAATGATGTTGTGTATCATGGGATGCTTGTTCTTCTAAGTTAGGTATTTATTGTTTGGCATTTTACAATTGTATTACAATTCGGCGTTTCAAATCTTAGTACCTTTGAGGAAATAATCCGTTATGAAAATTTTCGTTGCTGGTTTGCCCTATGATTTGGATGACGCAGAGTTGGAAGAGATATTCGAAAAATTTGGAAAAGTTGATTCTGCGAAAGTCGCGATGGATAAAATGACCGGCAAGAGCAGGGGATTCGGATTTGTTGAGATGCCAATAGAAGAAGAAGCCAAAGATGCCATTGAAAACCTCAATGATATTTCACTGGGAAAAAAGCCATTGGTGGTCAAGGCTGCTGAAGAAAGGCAGCCAGGCACGGGCAGCTCGAATTTCAATAGACGTCCGGGTGGCTTTCAGCAGGACCGCGGACCAAGACGCTTCTAAAGATTTCCTTTTTTCAATTCCTCAACCGCATGGTTTGCTGCTCTGGCAGTAAGTGCCATGAATGTAAGCGATGGATTTTGTGTGCTGGTTGAAACCATGCTCGCACCATCTGTAACAAATACATTTTTGCAATGATGCATGGCATTCCATTTATCTAGCAAAGACGTTTTTGGATCATGCCCCATTCTCACTCCTCCCATTTCATGTATATCCAGTCCGGGTGCTTGCTTGCTGTCTCGTTGTTTGATATCTGTGCAACCTGCCACTTCAAGCATTTCTGATGCAACCTGCAAGAAATCATCTTTCAGTTTGATATCATTGTCGTCGTAATCAATGGAAGTGATCAACAGCGGCATGCCCCACTTGTCTTTTTGGTCTTTGCTCAGTCTTGCATGGTTGCTCTCTTTCGGAATGGTTTCTCCCTGCATCATCATGCTCACGCGCCATTCTCCTGCTTCTGAATAACTGTTTTTCAGTTCTTCTCCAATGTTTTCGCTGGTTCCCCTTCCTCTGCTGGATCCATAAAATACCATATAGCCCCTCAGGAAGTCCATTTCCTGTTTGTGTACATTTCTGAAATTAGGCATCATTGGTTGGGTTGGCCTTCTTCCGTAGTAATATTTATCATCCGGACCATCATAGGCGGCACTGACGGTGCCTCTGTAGTTATGAAAAGCAATGTATTTGCCAAGCAATCCACTGTCATTTCCAAGTCCATTTGAAAATCTATTGGATGTTGAATTCAATAAAATCAAATTGGTATTGAGACAAGCCGCATTTACAAAAATGATTTTTGCATAATATTCTTCTTCCTTGCCTGTATGCGCATCAATGATTTTGACACCTTTTGCTTTTCCCAGTTTTTCATCATAGATGATGGAATGTACAACAGCATCTGTCCGCATACTGAGGTTGCCGGTTTTTGCAGCCCATGGGATGGTTGAAGAATTTGAGCTATAATATCCACCAAATGGACAACCTCTTTCACATAGAGTTCTTGCCTGACATTGCGTTCTCCCTTGCTCTATATGAATGGGATTGGGTTTTGTGAGATGCGCACATCTGCCCTGCACAACTTTTCTGTCTTTATAATGTTTGTTAATTTTTTGCTGGATTTCAGATTCAACACAGGTCATTTCCCATGCTGGCAAAAATTCACCATCAGGCAATGTATCCAGTCCGTCATAATTTCCACTGATGCCTGCAAATCTCTCTACATGTGCATACCATGGGGCTAAATCATCATAACGGATAGGCCAGTCAATCGCAAATCCATCTCTTGCGGGTCCCTCAAAATCATATTTACTCCAACGCTGGGTTTGTCTTGCCCATAAAAGTGATTTGCCACCCACCTGGTAACCGCGAATCCAATCATATGGCTTCTCCTGTATGTAGGGGTGCTCTGTATCTTTTACAAAAAAATGTTCTGTGGCCTCGCTGAATGCATAGCATCTGGATACAACGGGATTTTCATCCAGTACTTTCCGGGGCATTTTCAGGTGATGCGGAAATTCCCACGGATGCTTGGTAGCAGTGGGGTAGTCTTTTAGGTGAACCACATCCTTCCCTCTTTCGATCACCAATGTTTTCAGTCCTTTTTCACACAACTCTTTGGCAGCCCATCCACCACTCATTCCTGAGCCAATCACAATGGCATCAAATGAGTTGGTTTTGATCGACTTGATATTCAAGTTGGGTGCACCTGATTCGTTGTTCATGTTGGAAATTTTGTTAGATGAATGTACGGATAATAATCATTGGGTGGACTTGCCTCCAATCGATAGATTGCCTACATTTGCCTCCCCAGGGGAATTAGCTCAGTTGGTAGAGCGCTTGCATGGCATGCAAGAGGTCAGCGGTTCGAACCCGCTATTCTCCACAATAAGTCTTTTTAAAAGAGATTTATCAAAGCCAAATGGACCTCTACATGAATCCCAGTTCTAACTTGGCCTCTTCACTCATCATATCTTTGGTCCAGGCAGGTGTCCAGGTAATTTCAACAAATACATCGTTGATGCCTACAATCTCTCTGATTTTTTGATCCACATCATGCGGAAGTGTTTGTGCAGCAGGACAACTTGGAGCAGTCAACGTCATGATGATCTGAACATTGTTGATTGGAACAATATTTACTTCGTAGATCAAGCCGAGCTCCCATATATTCACAGGAAGTTCGGGATCAAAAACTGTCTTGATCTTTTCAATTACTTCTTGTTTCAGTTGTTCTTCTGTCTTCATATAAATCTGTTAACAGTTGACGGTTAACAGTTGTCAGTTGACCGTTAACATTCAACCGTCAACTGTATTTCCTTCTCTCTTGCTACTTGTCTCTTCCCCCAATTTATTTAACCCTTGAGCTTGAATGCAGTTGCATCCAACTTCATCTGCTTGATCATCGCACGCAAGCCATTTGATCTTGTTTGTGCGAGATGTGAACTCAATCCAACTTCATCAATGAATCCAAGTGGCGCATCAATGATTTCTTGAGGGGTGTGTCCACTGAGTACATGGATCATCAGGCTGACAAGTCCTTTAACAATCACCGCATCACTGTCGCCCTCAAAAAAGACACGGCCATCTTTTTCAAAAGAATGGATCCATACACTCGATTGACAACCTTTGATTTTATAGTCATCTGTTTTAAAAGTTTCATTGAGGGGTGCGAGTTTTTTCCCCAAATCAATGATGTATTCGTACTTCTCTTCCCATGTTTCGAACATGGAAAAATCACCTATGATTTCTTTTTCAATTGCTGATATGGAGGGAGATGTTTCCATTTATTTCAACATCTTGAGTGATTTGTTCAACGCTTCAATCAATATATCAATTTCTTCGATCGTATTGTATGCTGCGAAGGATGCTCTTGTGGTTCCGACGACCCCCAGGCAGTTCATCAAAGGTTGTGCACAATGGTGACCTGTTCTGACTGCAATACCCTGGTTGTCGAGTAAAATAGCGAGGTCTTGCGGGTGAACACCCTCAATTGTAAATGATACGACACTTACTTTCTCTTCAACATCTCCCCTGATTTTCAGTCCCTCTACCAATCTCAGTTTTGAGCTGGCATATGCAAGCAATTCAGCCTCATGTTGACGAATAGCAGCCTTCCCGATCCTACTGATGAAATCAATCCCGAATTGAAGTGCAATGACATCAGCAATATTGGGGGTACCTGCTTCAAACTTGAAAGGGAGCTCGTTGTAAGTTGACTTCTCAAAACTTACCTCTTTGATCATTTCGCCACCTCCCTGATAGGGTTGCATGGATTCAAGTATATGCCGCTTGCCATACAATATTCCAACACCAGTCGGACCATATGTTTTATGTCCAGAAAAAACAAAAAAATCACAATCCAACGACTGCACATCGATATCGAGGTGGACTGCCGATTGCGCCCCATCAACCAATGCGAGTGCACCATGCTGATGAGCGAGTTGAATGATCTGTTCAATTGGATTGATAACACCCAACGCGTTGGATGCATGTACAACTGATACCATTTTGGTCTTGGATGAAAGCATTTTTTTGTATGCTTCCATATCAAGCCTTCCATCTGCATCAATCGGGATTACCCGAATGACTGCACCCTTTCTTTCAGCGATCATTTGCCAGGGAACAATGTTTGCATGATGTTCCAAGCTGCTGATGATGATTTCATCTCCTGCTTCGAGAAATACATTTCCCCAGGCATTTGAAACAAGGTTGATGCTTTCAGTCGTTCCTTTTGTGAAAATAATTTCTTCGTGCTGTTTTGCTCCTATGAATGCTTGCACTGCAGCGCGTGAGGCTTCAAATGCAGCAGTGGCCTCGTCTGCAAGCGTATGGAGTCCACGGTGAATATTTGCATTGTAATGCGAATAGTAGTGGGTGATGGCATCAATTACTTGTTTTGGCTTTTGCGCGGTAGCGGCGTTGTCAAAATACACGAGTGACTTTCCCTTGACCTTCCTTTGAAGGATGGGGAACTCACTTCTTATTGATTGCACATCATATGGTAGGGTAGAAGCCATTTTTTCTATGCTTCAAATGATAGTCGTTGAGAAATAATTGTCTCTACATGATGCTTGATCACTTCGTTCTCAATTTGTACGAGGATATCACTCGCAAATGCATGCAGCAACAAAGCCTTGGCTTTTTTTTCAGATATACCTCTTGCTCTCAGGTAGAACAGCGCATCCTCGTCTAATTTACCGAT
>VGFP01000003.1 GCA_016868855.1 Bacteroidota bacterium
TTTCCAATGCAGAATTTAGAGAAAATGAAATCCAGCTGGTCTTCGTTGGTAATGGTGCCTGTAATTTCGCCCAAATGATAGAGACATTGCCGAATGTCAATGGCAAGCAAATCACCTGGAATATTTTCTGTCATTCCTTTTTGGATTGCCTTGATGGCATCTGAAATTTTTTGCAGTGATTGAAAATGGCGGGCATTTGTCACGACCGTCTGCTCCGAATGAACGCTCCCATGCACAACGGATGTTGAGAGCCTTCTTTTCAATGCATCTATATTGATATCACATTTGGCTGAAATATAGATCTGGTGTGGCAAACAAGAAGCATTCAGTTGATGAAGAGATGACGGATCATCGATTTTATTTCCCACCAGAAGATAATGCTTCGACAAACGTTTTAATTCTGTTTCAACTTCATACAGCTCATTCTCTTGTGTCTTATTTGCGTCATACAAATACACCACAATATCGGCTGACTTCATTTTTTCTTTGCTTTTTTCAACCCCGATTGATTCAATTTCATCCATGCTCTCGCGCATACCAGCCGTATCGATCAATCTGAATAATATTCCTTCGATGTTTAGTACTTCCTCGATGGTATCCCTGGTTGTACCAGCAATAGCACTTACAATAGCCCTGTTTTCTCTCAACAATGTATTTAGTAGCGTAGATTTTCCCGCATTGGGTTTTCCAATGATGGCAACGCTTACCCCATTTTTGATGACATTTCCCAGTTGAAACGATTCAAGCAATGCGTGAACTGTTTTATCCAAATGATCGAGCAGTTTTTTCAACCTGGTCCGGTCAGCAAACTCCACATCTTCCTGGGAAAAATCGAGCTCCAGTTCAATCAAAGCAGAAAAAGAAATCAGCTCTTCTCTCAAATTGGACAATACATGTGAAAATCCTCCTCGTACCTGATTCAATGCTGTTTCTTGTGCAGCCTTTGTACCTGAAGCTATCAGGTCTGCCACTGCCTCTGCCTGCACCAAATCCATTTTTCCATTGAGAAAAGCACGCATGGTAAACTCACCAGGTTTTGCAAGACGAGCACCTTTCTTGATGCAAAGCTCAATGAGCTGCTGAATGATATAATTCGATCCATGACAGGAAATCTCAACGATGTCTTCGCCGGTATATGATTTGGGAGATTTAAAGATGGAGACTACTGCTTCATCCACTTTTGTTTCGCCGTCAACAATCAAACCCACATGTATGGTATTGGCTGGTTGTTTATCCAACTGTTTGGAAGGGAACACAGCATCCACCAGTTCAATACAACCCTTACCGGAAAGGCGAACAACGCCAATGGCACCGATGCCTTGCGGCGTTGCCAAAGCCACGATGATATCATTCCATTGCGTCGACATGGCGGTAAAATTACGATCTAGTAAGAGAATAAATAAAAAAGGCCATTTGGTAACCCAAACGGCCTTGTATGGTTTGAAACCTTGTTCTATTCAGATAGTTGGAAGGTAACAGGCTGACGGCGATATGCTTTTACATTTCTACCGTTCTGGATGGCTGGCTTCCATTTGGGACCCTTTCTGATGGCGTTGACTGCGATTTCAGCAAGTTTTGAACTGGGTGGCAAACAGTTTCCTACGCCTGCCTCGTTGCAAGGCAATGCGCGAACATCACTCACCACACCTTCTCTGTCCACAATGAAGAGTACGACAACCGTTCCAGAACGACCATCATCTTGCAGGTCGTCGATGTTTCTTTCGATTTCACGGGTTACATAGCGGGTCCAACCAGATGTACCACCTGGAAACTCAGCATCGATTTCCACTTTCTGGAAGATTTTATTTGCATCATCTTCCTTCGGTGCTTCAACAACTGTGCTTTCCACAGGAGGGGCAACAATACCTTCGTCTTTTACACCCTCTTGGTTGATGGTACCAATCTTGGTTTCTTCCAATTTTTCAATTTCTGGTGGCTTCTCGTCTTCCTTCACCTCTTCGTCTTTTACGACTTTAGGAGGTGTAAACTTGGCCATTTCCACTTTTGGCGGCTCTGGTGGTTTAGGAGGAGGTGGCGGTGGTGGTTCATTGGGCTCATCCTGTTTGATTTCTTCCAATTGTACTTCTTTGATCTCAACCTTGCCTTTTTTATTTCCGGTGGTGAGAGAAGACAAAAAAGAACCCAACAACAACATCAACGCAATTGAGGCAGTAATCACAAGTGAATTCCTCAAACGCTTGTTGTATTGTGTACGGAGCTCATAAGCACCATAGCTCTTATTTCTACCCTCAAAAACCAGGTCGATAAGATCAGTGCTTAAAATTTTATTTGCATCCATTGTAATGCGTTTTTTCTTTTTTCTTCTTTATTTGATTCCAGCTGCAGCTTCCGTGATTTTGATCAATTCGTATTCAACCGGTGAAATATCCACCATTGCATAGCGTTTGATCTCATTGATGGTCATTTCATCTAAAATATCAACCGTGTTCTTGTAGGTAGCATCAATGGTTGGTTTGATGATCACTACGAGGTCTTCTGGATTGGTATTTTGTTTCTTACGAATGATCTCATCTCTGATGGACTTGAAAGTAGCAGTCTTGATTTGGGTAGGATCCATTCCTTCATAATAGTACACCACGTCTTGTTTACCAAGCATGATGTGAAAGGCACCGGATTCTTTTACCTTGTTCTGCTCTTCAGGTTTGTCAACATCCTTCGGCATATACAAATTCATAGCCGTTGGTTGAGACATGGTAGTTGTGAAGATGAAGAAGGTAATCAATAAGAATCCGAGATCCACCATTGGAGTCATGTCTACGCGGGTAGATAGCTTTTTGGCTTTTTTAACGCCTGGACCTTTTTTGTGTCCGTCGTCTCCACCCCCTGAATCTATACTTGCCATATTTGACTTTTTAGTTGATCAATTAATTACTTTCCGCTTTGGATTTGCTTTTGACGGGTAACATACAATGCAGTTCCAGCAGGCGCGTCTTCAGGCGATGTTACAAGAAGAAATTTATTTTGATCATTCTTCTTGAAAGCATTGAGGACGTTCTTGAACTGAGGATACTTGGCATTGTTGTCAGCCTTGATCAGCAGGTTCAGTTTTTTTCCAGAGTATGCAGACAATGCATCTCTGACCCAATAGTACAATTCACCTCCAGTAGTGTCTGAACAAGGAATACCAGGTTGTTTTTTGAAAACTTCCGTGGTGGAAGGCTCCTCAGGATCCAACGATAAGAGTCCTTTCAGCTGACTGAATGGAACTCCCACGCTTGGCGCATTGATGAAATTTTTAATTTCTGCGGGACCCAATCCGAGATTTCTGGTTTGATTCATGTTCTCGATCAACAACTGTCGAGACTGTGGATTGTCCATGGAAACGAAAACCCTGCCACCTTGATCGATCGATATCATCAATGCATCCTTTTCTGGCAATGTCTGAGAAGAAACGGAATTGGGTGTGGTCACCTCAACAGGTTCTTCCGGCTTGAACTTGGTTGCCAACATGAAAAACGACAGGATCAAGAACGCCACGTCTACGAAGGGCGTCATGTCGTTTTCGGGTGCATGTTTTTTTATTTTGACACTTGGCATGTTTACATTTTTTTAAATGAAGCTATCTAATTTCCATTCTTGTGAACAGAAACAATTACTTGTATTGAGAAGCAAAGCTTTGAGTAAGGGTAAATCCAGACTCATCAATACCGTAAGTGATAGCATCTATCCTGGTAGTAAACACATTGTACATCATCAAGGCAACGGAAGAGGTACCGATACCCAATGCTGTATTGTAGAGTGCTTCAGAGATACCAACCGCTAGTTCAGCAGCAGCACCTGATCCACCTTCTTCACCAAGAGAAGAGAATGATTTGATCATACCCAATACTGTTCCCAACAAGGCAACCAATGTACCAAGAGAGGTCAAAGTAGAGAGGAATACCAAGTTCTTTTGCAACATCGGAAGTTCAAGGGCAGTAGCTTCTTCGACTTCTTTTTGAATGGCAAGAACTTTTTGCTCTGTGTTCAAAGCGTTGTCAGTCAACATCTCTTTGTACTTTTTCAAACCTGCTTTCATTACGTTTCCTACACTTCCCTTTTGCTTGTCGCATTCTGCAAGAGCAGCATCTACATTTTTATTGGCAAGATGGAATTGTACCTTACGTACAAACTCGTCGTTGTTTCCTGTTCCGCTGGCTTTCTTAATGGTAAGAAAACGCTCGATAGAAAATACAACTACCATCAGGAAGGCACCGATCAGCAATGGTACGATGATACCACCTTCGTACATTCTGTTCCAAGCACCTTTGGGACCTTTATGGGATGGCCAGAAACCACCTAACTCATCTGGCTTGGTAAAGCCGTCAGGATTTCCCAAAATGAATCTCCAGATACAATATCCGGCAATAATGCAAATGATTGGAGCCAGATAAGAAATTGCGTTACCACCACCTTTTTTGGGTTGTGCTGATGTGGTTGACTTAGCAGCCGCTGTTGGTTTTGTTTCAGCCATGACTTACGTTTTTTGGTTAAAGATTTCCTTTGGTTTTAAAATGTTTACAAGAACCTCTAAAATAACCCTTTGTATTCAAGAAAACAAAAGTTTAGGTAGAGGGCAGAGCAAGATAATAAAATTGACCAAAAAATGCAACGGGGTGAAAAAAAATTAAAAAAAATCCAAACTGGCACAATTTTTTCCACCAAAAATCATCCAGACACAAACAAGAATTAAAAAAGAGATAATACCCACGAAACACCACAGAAACATTATATTTACCCACTCAAAAATCCACAAAAATGAATATTTTTTCGACCAAGGCTTTATTCCTGACATGTAGCATGTTAGTGGGAATAGAATCCATGCAGGCCCAGAATCGCAGAGACCAGGCCCCTCCACCACCAGCTGCCCCGGCTGCAGCTCCAGCTGCTCCAGCAGCTCCCCCTGCCCCTCCTAAAACTGGACCCAGATCTTACAAGGAATTGATTACTCCCAAGGCAAAGACCAGCAAGGGACTCTTCAATGTGCATAAAATAGACGACAAGTTCTACTTTGAAATCAAGGAATCCCTCTTTGGCAGAGAAATCATGGCCATTACCAGATTTTCCAAAGTAGCAGGCGGCGGCGGTGTTTATGGTGGTGAACTTGCCAACCAGCAGGTAGTGAAATTTGAAAAAGGTCCGGATAACAAAGTATTCATGCGAGTTGTCACAGTGATCAGCGTTGCAGATTCTTCTCAACCGATCTACAAGGCAGTTAAAAATTCCAACCTCGATCCCATTGCTGCATCATTTGATATCAAAGCATTCGGTGCTGATTCGACAGGTGCCATCATCGATGTAACTGATTATTTCAAAGGTGACAACCAAGCTGTTTCCATGAGTCCAGCTGCCAAAAGAAGATTAAGCCTTACAGCTATTCAGTCTGACAAATCTTATATAGAGTCTATCAAAAGTTTTCCGATCAACACTGAAGTAAGATCTGTGAAAACTTTTGGTGCAAGTGCTGCCATGCCAGGCATGGGCGCAGCTCCATCTCCATTCCCCAGCGCATCTTTGCCTGCAGCCAATGCAGCAGGAGTTATAACACTTGAAATCAACAACTCTTTCATTCTGCTGCCAGAAAAACCCATGCAGAAAAGATTGAATGATATCAGAACAGGATATTTTGTAGATGATTACACTGTGTATAGTGATGATCAACAAAAAACAGAAGAATCATCGTTTATTGTTCGCTGGAAATTGCAACCCAAAAAAGAGGACGTGGAAAAATGGAAAAGAGGCGAAATGGTTGAACCAGAGAAGCCTATCGTATATTATATTGATCCTGCCACACCTAAAAAATGGAGATCCTATCTTATACAAGGTGTGAACGATTGGCAGGCAGCATTTGAAAAAGCGGGATTCAAAAATGCCATCATGGGAAAAGAATGGCCCGAGGGAGATTCTACCATGAGCCTGGAAGATGCCCGCTATTCAGTAATCAGGTACTTCGCATCAGACATACAAAATGCTTACGGTCCAAATGTACATGACCCCAGAAGCGGTGAAATTCTCGAAAGCCATATTGGATGGTATCACAATGTCATGAGCCTCTTGCATGATTGGTATTTTGTGCAAACTGCAGCTGTTGATCCGGAAGCTCGCAAAATGAAGTTTGACGATGATCTCATGGGAAATCTGATCAGATTTGTTTCTTCACATGAAGTGGGACACACCCTGGGACTCAGACACAACATGGGATCCAGCAGCAAAACACCTGTTGAGAAATTGCGTGACAAAGCATGGGTCGAAGCAAATGGACATACAGCATCCATCATGGACTATGCACGATTCAATTACGTTGCACAACCTGAAGATAATATCAGCAGGGCTGGTCTATTCCCCCGCATTGGCGAATATGACAAATGGGCGATTGAATGGGGATATGGATATGGCGCAGACAACGAAGAAGATGACAAAAAACAAAGAAATAAACTGTACAACGAGCGACTCTCAAAGAATCCCCGAGTATGGTTTGGTACCTATGAATATGGCAATCTCTCCGATCCAAGAACACAAAGTGAAGATTTAGGTGACAATGCCATGAAAGCAAGCGACTATGGAGTAAAGAACCTGAAAAGAATAATGGCCAAATTGCCTGAGTGGACAAAAGAGGAAGGCGACAGGTATCAAAACCTGCAACAGATGTACGGACAAGTGGTGTCACAATTCAACAGATACCTCGGACATGTTGCAAGAAATATTGGAGGATATTATGAAACACCAAAATCAGTTGAACAAGCAGGTGATGTATTTGAGGTAACGCCAAAAGCCATTCAAAAAGAAGCTGTTGCATTTGTAAACAATCACCTTTTCACAACCCCTGAATGGATGTTGAATTATAACATCTTGAATAAAATCAACAGCCCGGTAAGTGATCAACTCAGTACCATTCAAGACAATGTACTGGCAAGCGTTTTGTCTGCCTCTAGGTTGACAAAAATGGCGGTGCATGCGAACAGATTTCCAAATGCCTATACAGTTGATGAATTGCTGAATGACATGGAGAAAAATATTCTCAGCGAATGGACTGCCAAGAAATCAATCGATGGCCACAGAAGAAATTTGCAGAAAAGCTATGTCGAGAGAATGATTGCCCTGCTTGGAACCAATGCAGCATCTCCCGCCATGGGTGGATTCACGGTGAGTACGTCGGTTGACAGCAAAAAGACAGATGTATACTCTGTAGTCAGAGGTCATTTGAATGCAATGAAAAATGCCTCACAAGCTGCAGCATCCGTTGCTACAGACAACATGACCAAATATCATTTGCAGGATATAACAGAAAGAATCAAAAGGGCTTTGGAGCCTAAATAATAAAAAGTTGTGGGTTGTAAGTTATAAGTTTTGAGTTTCAATTTTATATGAACGATTACTTATAACTTACAACTTAAAACTTTCAACCCCTACTCGTAGCGCAATGCCACGATCGGATCTAACTTAGATGCCTTCATAGCCGGATAAATGCCGGCAATCAATCCAACTGCTGAACAGATCAAGATACCCACACCAATGATTCCCCATGGAATGAAAAATGATGTATCCATGAGGCTTCCAACCAGGTTGCCAATGATGACACCCAGCAATATGCCAATTATAGCACCCATCAGACTGATGAGTGTTGACTCAAATAAAAATTGTGCACGAATTGAATTGCGCTTCCCACCCAACGCCTTGATCAATCCCACTTCTTTGGTTCTTTCTGTAACAGCCACCAACATGATGTTCATCAACCCAATGGCCGCCCCGATGAGTGTAATGAATCCAATAGCACCTGCTGCAGCAGAAATGGTGCCAAGCAGTTTGATAAAAGTCTCTGCAATGCTGTCGCTCTTGTCTATATAAAAATTATTATCCTCGGTCGTTGTCAATCCCCTTACATTTCTGAAATACCCCTCGGCTTCTCCAATGGCAGGTTGAAGGCGATTGATGTCGTCTACCATCACTGCAAGTTGATATGATTGATTTTTATTGGCATAGCGTTGTTTCACATTGGTGTAGGTCGCAAAAATCACATTGTCGGCCTGCAAAAAAGCACTGGCCCCCTTCTCCTTGGTGACACCAATGACTCTGTATTTGTTTGCGCCGACTCGAATGACTTTATCCAGTGCCCTGTCACTTCTTGACCCAAAAAGTTTTGTCGCAACATCTTTTCCTATGATACAAATATCCTGTCCGCTTTCAATTTCATTTCGATTGAAATTTCGTCCAAATGCAATTTCGTAGCCATTCAATTTAAGATAGTTGTCATCCCCACCATTCAGTGAAACCGTGGGATTTGTTTTTTTATTTTCATATGTCACTACCTGACTTCTTGGACCGTTGATTCCGATGCTGACATCTGAAGGAAACTCATACCCTTCCTTGAATTGCTTGGCTTGTTGATAGGTGATGATTTGGCCCGTGCTGGATTTCTTGACCCTTCGCTGTGAACCTACTTTTGATTGTGTAACATCTGCACGATCTCCTCCTCCCATCATCATCCTCCTTTCTCTGAATCTGATGCTGAATGCGTTGGCCCCCATGGTTGAAAAACTGTCACGCAGGCTATTGTTCATCGCCTGAATGGCTGTGATGATGCCAACAAGCGCCATGATGCCGAAAGCAATGATGGCAACTGTAATTCCCGTACGAAGCTTGTTGGCTCTTACCGTTCTCCAGGCAAGAGATAGATTGTCAGCTAATTTCATCTGGTAAAATTAGTGAAAGACAGAAAAGCGGATCAAAAAGATTGATGAACGGATATCAAAGCATGATAAATAACAGCTTTCTGCCTAAATAAGGCTTAAAATCAGGTCAGGATGAATCCCCAACACAATGATTAGGACAGCATTCAAGAACATCATCCATTTGAAATAGGGCGAAAACAATGATGAATTGTCTTGTACAGACTCCTTGAAGTACATCGCTTGGATGACCCTGAAATAATAATACACACTCACTGCAGCACACAAAACAGCAGTAATTACCAACCACAACATGCCACCTTCCCTGATTACCGCCAAGAGCATGTAATACTTAGCAAAAAATCCTGCTGTGAGTGGAATGCCTGCCAATGAGAGCAAGGAAATCAACAATGAAAGCGCTATGATGGGATTTGACTTTGCGAATCCGTTGAATGAATCAATGGAATGATCTTTCATTTTTGAAAGCACTGCGAATATTCCCAGTGTAGCAAAACTGTATCCGGCAAAATAAAGCAACAAGCCCTGTTTGGCAAATGTATTGATGGCATATATTGACAACATCATGAATCCAGCCTGGGCAATGGAAGAATATGCCAACATTCTTTTTACACTCTGCTGAAATACTGCGGTGATATTTCCAATCAACAGTGTTGCCACTGCGATGATGGCAACCAAGACTTTCCATTGCTCATGCAACTTGCCAAATGCATGATCGAACAGTGTGAGGAATGCAAAAAAAGCAACGGATTTGACGATGGTTGCCATGAATGAAGTGAATACTGTTGGCGATCCATCATATACATCAGGTGTCCAGAAATGAAATGGAGCGGCAGATACCTTGAATGACATAGAGGCTAGGATGAGCAACATGCCGGCAGCCTTCATAGGCGTCAACACACCAAATCCAGCCCTGATCGCGTCCAGATAAAAAGATCCTGTATCACCGTAAATCAAAGCAATTCCCATCAGCATCAATCCTGTTGAAAAGGATCCCATCAAAAAATATTTCAGGGCAGCTTCATTGCTTTTCAAGTTGGATTTATCGCTTCCTGCCAACACATAAAGCGGTATGGATACAATTTCTATCCCCAAAAACAACATCAACAATGATCTGTAACCTGCAACCACTGCAATTCCTGTTAATATAAAGAAAACCAACGCGTAAAGATCTGAGGCAGATTTTCCAGCTGAATGAATATCATTGCCTGAAAGGATGAAATAAACCAGCGTGCTCACCAGGATGATCAAAAGAAAAGCGAGACCATAACCGGTATATTCCAGCATTCCTTTGGTATCGATTGTGACAAATGGAATTCCACTCAGGAATTCATACGCAGTAGCTCCAATCATCAGACAAATGCCTGCTATGGCCAGCAAATGAATACTGCGCTTTGATTGTAAAAAGAAGCCCGCATACATCATTAGAACTCCCCAAACTGCTGAAATTATAATAGCATTCATAATGATTATTCAGTTTATGAATTATAACGGTTTAAAATCAATCCCATTGCATCTGAAAACATATTGAAGAAAGGTTGGGGATATACACCAACAAGCAATATAAGTGCAGTGAGTATAACGAAGATAATAACCTGTAAACCTTTGATGTCTGTCACAAGTGAAGCTGCCTTGCTCTCTGTTCCATAAAAAACATTTTTTACCATATTGAGGGAGTACACTGCACTGAAAATGATGCTCAATCCTGTAAAAGCTGCAAATAATTTATTGGCCTGGTAAATGCCATTGAAGATCATGAATTCACCAACAAATGCATTGGTGAGAGGAAGTGCTACATTGGCAAGAACTGCAACCAACATGAAGATAGACAATACAGGTGCCTTCTTGGCGAGTCCACCTAATTTTGAAATAGATAGGATCCCCGTCTGTTTCTCAATCAAGTATGCAACGATCCACAATGCCAAGATGTTGACGCCGTGATTGAACATTTGAATCAAAGTACCTGATATGGCCACTTCTTTGAGCGTAAGAATACCCATTGCCATCAGCCCAATATGGGCAATGGATGAATAAGCAATGAGTCGCTTGATATTGTCCTGGTAGATGGCCACTAATGATGCATAGACAACCCCAATTGAAATAACAATCATTAGCACAGGACTGAATTGCTTTACCGCCAATGGAAACAATGGCATTACCCACCTCAACAATCCAAACAATCCCATTTTTACCATCACACTGCTCAACACCATTGTAACAGGTGCAGGTGATTGCTCGTATGACTCAGGCTGCCATGTATGCAGGGGGAAAAGAGGCATCTTGATAGCGAATGCAATGAAGAAAGCTGAGAACAACCAGTATTGCTCAGTAGCAGTATTATTGAGATTAAAGAATGCGGAAAGTCCGAAAGATGTTGCATTTGTTTTGTTGTACATGTACAGTATAGCAATCAACATCAATACTGAACCTATGAATGTATAAATGAAAAACTTGAAGGTTGCCCTGATGCGTTTTTCTCCACCCCAAATAGAAGCGAGGAAATAAACTGGAATCAATGCCAGTTCCCAAAAAAGGTAAAAAACCAATGCGTCTGTAGCCATGAAAACCCCTACCAATCCGCAATGCGTAAGCAACATGAGTCCGTAGAACTTGTTCGCATCTTTATATTGATCAAAGGGGACCAATACAAAAACAAGCAGGAAAACAATGGCTGTCAGCAACGACATGGTCCTTGTCAATCCGTCGAGTATCAATCCAAAATTGCTTCCGATTGAAGAAAGCCAATCATAGCTGACCTGATTTAGCTGCATATTTTCTTTGCCTGAAAAATTCATGCTGACCATCAACACCAACAAGGATGATGCCGCAAATACGATGGCACTCGTCTTTGCCCGTTTGGCATCTTTCAAAAAGAAGCTGAGCAATCCCCCCAAAAGAGGAATCCAAATCAGCAATGCGGGAAAATTATCAACGGCAGCGAACATAATATAATCAGTGTTTTAAATTTTCCAGAACATCTGGAAGATGAAAAATAGGATGATGGAAACAACCATGATCAATACATAGGAGCCAACCTGTCCACTTTGTATCAACCTCATCTGTCTGGCACTGAAGTGAATAAGCTTCCCCACTCCATTGACCATTCCATCAATTATTTTAACATCGATGATTCTTGCAAAAAATGAAGAAATGTAATTTACGGGTTGAACAATGATCATTTCATATAGCTCATCGATGTACCATTTGTTCGCAAGCATTTTTCCAAAAGAAGATGAATGCTCCTCAGTGATATCTGCTTTTGCAAACATTCTGCTGGCTGTAAAAATGGCAATCACGATCAGCAGCAGCAATACACCCATTAGAAGAAGCTCTGTAGAATGAGACAAGTGCAATTGAGATGCAGAATGTGATAAAGTATACAATGGACTGAAAAAGTCCGACAATAGATGCGCATCTTCGATGAATACCGCAGGGATTCCTATCCACCCGCCTAAAACTGAAAGTAATGCAAGGATGATCAGTGGCCAAGTCATGGCAGCAGGAGATTCATGTACATGATTGTATTGATCTTCAGTTCCCCTGAAATTTCCGTGAAAAGTGAGGAAATACATCCTAAACATATAGAAGGCAGTCATCAACGATGTAACAACACCCAATATGTAATAGACAATATTCTTTCCTAGCGCTGCTGTCAATATTTCATCCTTAGAAAAGAACCCTGCAAAAGGAGGAATACCTGCAATGGCAAGACAGCCAATTAAAAATGTAAAATGGGTGACAGGGAGTTTCTTTTTTAATCCACCCATTTTATAAATATCCTGTTCGTGGTGCATTGCGTGAATCACGCTTCCTGCACCAAGGAAAAGCAATGCTTTGAAGAAAGCATGTGTCATCACGTGAAACACACCAGCCGTATACGCTCCAACACCCAATGCCAAGAACATCAGTCCAAGTTGACTGACAGTTGAATAGGCCAGGACCTTCTTGATATCATTTTGTTTCAACGCTATGGTTGCTGCGAGCAATGCAGTTGAAATACCTACGATGGCAACAACGTTTTGTGAGATTGGCGCAAGCGAATACATGACATTGCTTCTTGCAATCATATAAATACCTGCTGTTACCATGGTTGCAGCGTGTATCAGCGCTGATACAGGTGTGGGACCAGCCATCGCATCCGGCAACCAGGTGTAAAGAGGGATTTGGGCTGACTTACCCATGGCGCCTACAAACATCAAAAGTGTTATGCCTGTAATGACTGAAACAGGAACAGTACTGGCCTTTGAGAATACACCTGCATAAGTGATGGTACCAAACTGAGCAAGCATCCAGAAAATAGCCAAGAGAAAGCCAAGATCACCAATCCTGTTCATCACAAACGCTTTTTTTGCGGCATTATTATAATTGCTGTTGCCAAACCAAAATCCAATGAGTAAATAAGAACTAAGCCCAACACCTTCCCATCCAATAAACATGGTAACATAACTTGAACCTAGGACCAGGATGAGCATAAAGAACAAAAACAGGTTCAGATAAGCGAAATACCTTGCAAAATGTGGACTTTCCTCTTCATGCATGTATGAAGTAGAATAAATATGAATGAGAGAACCAATGCCAGTGATGACAAGCAGAAACAATGCGCTCAGCTGATCAAATTGCAATGCAAATGGAAAATCCAATCCAGCGGTTTTGATAAAATCAAACAAGAACAAAACCTCGGTCTTGAAGCCTACAGCTGAAACTTGATTGAAAACCAACAGGCTCATGAGAAAAGCCATCACCATGACTCCAGAGCCAATCCATCCAATCATTTTCTTTGAAAGAAAATTTCTTCCAAGTCCATTGACAAGAAAGCCAATCAGCGGGAGCAATGGAATCAGGTAGCCGTATGTTATCATACCATTCATTGACATTTATTTTATCTCAGTGCTTCAATCGATTTAAAAAATTGATATCCACTGAATGAATATTTCTATAGAGCATTACAATGATTGCCAATCCCACGGTTACCTCAGCAGCAGCAACCACCATGATAAAAAATACAAAAATTTGAGCCTCTGCCCCTGCCATGGAAGCTGCATCGAGTGACTGTGCAGCAGCATGATGCATGCGTGAAAAAGCAACGAGCAGCAAGTTGACTGCATTCAGCATCAACTCGATGCACATGAAAATGACAATTGCATTTCTGCGGGTGAGCACTCCGATGATGCCAATACAAAAAAGGCAAACCGATAAAAATATATAATAATTGATGGGCATCTTTGTTATTTTGATACGTTGGTTTCAATAATTCCTTTCTCTTTCTTACCCAATATGATTGCACCAACCATGGCGCTCAGAAACAGCACACTGCTGATTTCGAACGGTACAACATATTCACTGAAAAGGGTGCGGCCCAATTGCTGGATCAATCCAATGCCTGCCTCTTGACCACCAGCCACTGCAGTATTATTTTTCAGAGTTGCTACCAAAATCAACATCAAACTGCCTCCTGAAACAACACCAGCCATTTTCATCCACTTGCTTTTGTTGGGCTCCTGGTCTGCATTCATATTCATGAGCATGATCACGAAAAGAAACAATACCATGATCGCGCCTGCATAAACAATCATATTCACGATTGCAAGGAATTGTGCATTGAGCAATACATAATGTCCTGAGATCGCAAAGAATACTACAATCAACCACAGCACACTGTGCACCGGGTTCTTGCTGAATATCACCATCAACGCTGCAAGAATTGCTGCTGATGACAATGTCCAAAATATGATTTCGGTGATTGGCATGTTTTATTTGTTTTTGATTTGTTGTTCCCGCTGACCTTTTGCAACCTCATAATTCTCTTTGTCCTTTATAGGATGTGGAATGAGCAAATTTTCTTTGCCGTATATAAATCCTTTTCTAGTAAAATCGGATGGAGCAAATGTTTCAGAGAGATAGATGGCATCTTTGGGGCAAGCCTCTTCACACAATCCACAGAAAATACAACGCAGCATATTGATCTCATATTTTGCAGCGTATTTCTCTTCGCGGTATAAGTTTTCTTCTCCTGGCTGGCGCTCGGCAGCTTCCATGGTAATGGCTTCTGCCGGACAAGCAACTGCACACAATCCGCATGCTGTGCAATTCTCTCTTCCCTCCTCATCGCGGTTGAGCACATGGAGACCTCTGAACACCGGACTGAAAGGCCTTTTTTGTTCGGGGTAATTGATGGTGGGCTTCTTTTTAAACATGTGACCAAATGTGATGGCCATACCTTTAAAAATAGCGGGCAGATACAAGCTTTCCCAGAAGGTAAGCGGTTTCTGCTCCAATGTTCTTGATCTATTTGTCAATTGTCCCATATCATTATTTATTGAGAGCCAATATCACTACTGCTGTTATCAAAAGATTTGCAAGTGCAAGCGGAATCAATTTCTTCCAACCCAAGTCCATGAGTTGATCATACCGAAATCTCGGAATGGTCCATCGCACCCATATGAATAAGAATAGAAAGAAAGCAATTTTTGCAAAAAAGGTAAGGAATCCAAGCAATGCTACCAGGTTCACACCAATATTTGAAGCCAGTGTTGTCTCATCTACAAATGGTATATCGTATCCTCCAAAGAACAATGTTGAAACAACAGCACTTGAAATAAACATATTGACATACTCAGAAAAAAGGTACAATCCCAGCTTCATGGAAGAATACTCCTGATGATAGCCAAAGTTCAATTCGTTTTCAGCTTCAGGCAAATCAAAGGGTGTTCTGTTGCACTCGGCAAAAACACATATCAAGAAAATCAAAAAGGCAAGTGGTTGATACAAAATATTCCATCCCAACAAACCGCCCCAGCCTCCTTGCATTTGTTGCTCAACGATGGATTTTAAATTGAGCGATCCAGTCATCAACAACAATGAGATGAGTGACAATCCCATTGCCAATTCATATGAAATGATTTGCGATGCGCCACGCACTGCAGCGAGCAGTGAAAATTTATTGTTGGATGACCATCCTCCAATCATGATGCCATACACACCGAGACTTACCACACCAAACACGTAGAGGATACCAATATTAACATCAGCAACCTGCAGACTCACCGTTCTGCCGGCAATTTCAATTTGATTCCCCCATGGAATAACAGCACTTGTTAACATAGCCGTCAACATTGCCAATGCAGGTCCCAATACAAACAATCCCTTGTTCGATGTAAGTGGTATGATTTCTTCTTTGAAAAAAAGTTTGAGTCCATCTGCAAGTGGCTGAAGTATGCCAAAAGGACCAGCACGGTTGGGACCTCTGCGGTCTTGCATGAATCCGGCAATTTTCCTCTCGGCAAAGGTGGTGTACATTGCCACAACCAGAGAGAAAGAAATGATTGCACCGATCAGCAATAATTTCTCCAATCCAAACCATACATTTATCACGAGCAAATGAATAGGTATCATGAATGCTTCTTTGTTTGTTCAAAAACTTTTCCGGTAGCGGGACCTTTGATGACACTCAAATCAATGGAGGGATCATTGACCTCACTGACACTGTGTATGTCCATCAGCAATTTAGGTTTCCTTTCATCATGCACCTTGCTGAAGGTTTCTGCTGGCTTGCTGAGTTTCTCATAGTGTCCCTGAGAAATAACAGAATGCCTGCTTACATGTGTCGGTCCCTCAATCACCCAATCACTTGTCTTTTTCTTTTCGAATCGGCATTCATTGCAGATCCATTCCTCCACTTCACCCCACTGATCTTTTCTGGCCGTCACACGTAAAACCTCTTCTCCCCTTTGCCAGAGTGTTACTTTTCCAGAGCAGCACTTGCATGCACGATGTGCATTCACCGGCTTGGTAAACCATACCCTGTTCTTGAAACGGAATGTTTTATCAGTGAGCGCACCAACAGGACAAACATCAATTACATTTCCAATGAAATCGTTGTCGAGTGATTTTTCAATATAAGTTGCAATCTCCGCGTGATCACCCCTGCTGAGTATTCCATGTACACGTTTATTGGACACCTGATCCGCTGTGTACACACAACGGTAGCAGAGAATACATCGTGTCATGTGCAGTTGTATATACGGACCCAAATCGTGTTTTTCGAATGTTCTGCGTTTGAACTCATAACGAGTTGCTTCCTTTCCATGCTCATATCCCAGATCTTGCAAATGACACTCCCCTGCCTGATCACAAACGGGGCAGTCCAAAGGATGATTCAACAAAAGAAACTCAACAACTCCGTTGCGGGCGTCAAGTACCTTGGGACTCGTAATGTTTTTGACTTCCATTCCATCCATCACTCCAGTGCGACAACTTGCAACGAGTTTGGGCATTGGACGCGGATCTGCTTCACTTCCTTTGCTCACCTCAACCAAACAGGTACGGCATTTACCGCCACTGCCTTGCAACTTGGTGTAGTAACACATGGCTGGAGGCACAACTTCACCGCCAATCATTCTTGCAGCCTGCAGGATGGTTGTTCCCTGGGGAACATCTATCGTGATGTTGTCAATTGTGACTTTTAACTTTTTTATTTCCTCGGCCATAGCATTTTTTTATGCAACTACACTCAACTCATCAGCATAATGAGCCAAGCCATAGTTTTGGGTTAAGCACAATGAAGGATGGTTTACATGCCATTCAAATTCATCTCTGAAATGTCTGATGGCTGCTGCAACAGGCCATGCTGCTGCGTCGCCCAGTGGACAAATTGTATTTCCCTCAATTTTACTTTGGATATCCCACAACAAGTCAATGTCGCTTGATACACCTTTGCCACTCTCAATTTTATGGAGTATTTTTTCCATCCATCCTGTTCCCTCTCTGCATGGTGAACATTGTCCGCAGCTTTCATGTCTGTAAAATCTTGCGAGCGTCAACGTATGTCGAACGATACACTGATCCTCATCCAATACAATAAATCCACCTGATCCCATCATGGATCCGCTTGCAAAACCACCTTCAGAAAGACTTTCATAATTCATGTAACGTGTTTCACCTTTGGCAGTCTTCAACAAGAGATTTGCAGGAAGGATGGGCACTGAAGAGCCGCCAGGGATACAAGCTTTTAGTCTTTTTCCATTGGCAATTCCACCACAATACTCATCGCTATAGATAAACTCTTCCACAGAGATGGTCATGTCTATTTCATATACGCCGGGCTTGTTGATGTTTCCGCATGCAGAAATCAGTTTGGTACCGGTAGATCGACCCACTCCAATCTTTGCATATTCTTCTGCACCGAGGTTCATGATAGGAACTACTGCTGCCAGTGTTTCAACGTTGTTGACAACAGTTGGGCAGTCCCACAAACCTTTGATGGCCGGGAAGGGTGGTTTGATGCGAGGGTTTCCTCTCTTTCCTTCCAATGATTCAATGAGAGCAGTTTCTTCGCCGCAGATATATGCACCTGCGCCACGCTGCACATATATTTCCAAATCAAATTCAGTTCCAAGAATATTCTTTCCAAGGAAACCATTTTGTTTTGCTTCAGCAATGGCTTGTTCGAGTATGCCAACAATCCAAGCGTATTCTCCACGTATGTATATGTAAGTTCTGTTGCTACCCAATGCAAATGATGAAACAATCAGTCCCTCAATGAGCAGATGGGGAATAAATTCCATCAGGTATCTGTCTTTGAAAGTTCCTGGTTCAGATTCATCTGCGTTGCAAACCAGGTAACGGGGTACACCTTCTGGTTTTGCAAGAAAACTCCATTTGAGTCCGGTTGCAAATCCCGCACCTCCCCTGCCCCTGAGTCCGCTTTTCTTCACTTCCTCCACAATAGCAACTGGTTCCATTTTCAATGCTTTCTCAACTGCAGCATAACCACCCTCTCTCCGATAAACATCAAATTGTCGGATACCTTCAACATGGGCCTTTTCCAATAATAATTTTCTTGCCATAATGCCTTCCTCTATTTATGATTGTAGCAATCAGCTATGATTTGATCAACCCTTTCAGGTGTCAGGTGTTCCTTGTAATGCATACCCATTTGCATCATGGGTGCATAACCGCAGGCACCTAAACACTCTACAGTTTTCAGTGTGAACATGCCATCGGCAGTTGTTTCACCCACACCGATGCCCAATTTTGATTTGATGTAAGCAATGATATCATCGCTTCCTCTCAACATGCATGGGCCGGTCTGACAAACTTCCAACACATGTTTCCCAACCGGTTGAAGATTGAACATGCTGTAAAAAGTAGCCACCTCGTACACTTCAATGGATTCAATGGATAAAATGGAAGCTACATGATCCATGGCTTCAGCACTCAGCCATCCACCAAACTCTTCCTGTGCAAGATGCAAGAGTGGAATCAATGCACTTTTTTGTTTGCCTTGAGGATAGCGGGCAATGATTGCCTCTACTTCTTTCATTGTATGTTCACTGAACTTCACCATTGTTTAATATGTTTAGGCATCCATTTCACCAGCGATCAGATTGAGGCTGCTCAGTGTGATGATCGCATCGCTCAACATGGTTCCGCTAACAATTTCTTCGTATGCCTGGTAATAAATAAAGCAGGGTCTCCTGAAATGCAGACGATAAGGGGATCTTCCACCATCGCTGATCAAATAAAATCCCAACTCGCCATTGGCACCTTCGATGCTGTGGTATACTTCACCAACCGGTATTTCTGTTTCACCCATCACAATTTTAAAGTGATAGATCAATGCCTCCATTTTTGTGTACACATCTGCTTTTGCAGGAAGATAGTAGGCTGGTGCATCTGCATGATAAACCTCTGCTTCAGTGCCTTTGAAAGATTGTACTTTTTCATAGGCCTGTCGGATGATGCCAAGTGATTGCCATACTTCCTCGCCCCTCACCATGAAACGATCGTAATTATCGCCTGTTGTTCCAACTGGAATGATAAAATCGAAGTCCTCATAAGATGAATAAGGCGCATGTACCCTTACATCATAATCGATTCCCGCAGCACGCAGATTGGGTCCGGTGAAACTATAGTTCAATGCACGTTCGGCAGCAATTGCACCATTGCCTTTTGTTCTTTCAATGAAAATTCTGTTGCGCATGAAAAGGTTTTCAAACTCTTTCCACACTTTTGGAAACTCCTCCAGGAATTGTTCTATTTTTTGAAATGCGGTATTGCTGAAGTTTCTCTCAAATCCGCCGATTCTTCCCATATTGGTTGTGAGCCTGGATCCACATACTTCTTCATAGATTTCATAAATCAGTTCACGGTATTGCATCACATATAGAAATCCGGTATAAGCGCCCGTATCAACGCCAACAATCGAGTTGCAAATCAGGTGATCAGAAATACGTGAAAGTTCCATGATGATCACACGCAGGTAGTCGACTCTTTTGGGCGTCTTGACACCCAACAATTTTTCGCAGGTCATGTGCCAGCCCATGTTGTTCAATGGAGCTGAGCAATAATTCAAACGATCAGTAAGTGTGGTAATCTGATAAAGCGGTCTTCTTTCTGCAAGCTTCTCAAATGCACGGTGAATATAGCCAACAGTCGATTCAGCCTTGATGATGCGCTCACCATCCATTTCCAGAATGTTCTGAAATACGCCGTGGGTGGCAGGGTGCGTGGGACCAAGATTGAGTGTGGTTGTTTGTTTTCCGAGTGACCCTTCAGGTAAAGCTATGTTTGCTTGTTCAGCCATTGTAATTTTTTGGTTCTTTATCTTCCAAACATTTCGTCGTCTTTGTCAATTCTGGTTTGATCTTCCAAAGGATATTCTTTGCGCAGTGGATGATAATCCATTTCATCGACATTCAACACCCTTTTCAGATTTGGATGTCCAATGAAGTTGATGCCAAAAAAATCAAACGTCTCTCTTTCCATCCAATTGGCACCGCTGAACAACCCTGTTGCAGTGAATGCATCAGGCTTTTCAATAGGCACAAAAATCTTCAACCGCAAGCGGGTATTTTCTTTCAAGTTGTGAACATGGTAAACAACCCCTAATTCTTTATTTGACTGATCAGGATAATGCACGCCGGTCAGATCGGTTAAAAACTGAAACCCCAATGTTGGTTCATCATGCAAAAAGGTCAGGACCTTCAAGTTGATAGAAGGATTGACTTCAAGCGCGAGTATGTCGGATGCATCATCCCATGAGATGATTCCATCACCAAACTGTGCATTCAGTTTTTCTTTGATATGGTCGGCGGAAATAGGCATGTGTTGTGAAATGGGTTATTGTATACCGTAGGTTTCCAATAAGTTTTTGTATTGATTGCTGTGTCGTCTTCTCAGTGATTCATTGTGAATGAGGTCTTGGATTTTGAGTACGCCATCAATGATTGCTTCAGGTCTTGGTGGACATCCTGGAACATACACATCTACCGGCACCACTTGATCGATTCCCTGTAACACAGAATAGGTATCAAAAATTCCACCGCTGGAAGCACAAGCTCCAACAGCCATTACCCATCTGGGTTCTGCCATTTGCAAATACACTTGCCTCACAACAGGTCCCATTTTTTTGGCGATGGTTCCCATAACCATCAGCAGATCACACTGACGTGGTGAGAAACCCACACGCTCAGATCCAAATCTTGCAAGGTCATAGTGAGAACCCATGGTTGCCATGAATTCAATACCACAACAAGAAGTTGCGAATGGAAGGGGCCAGATGGAATTTTTTCTTGCCAATCCGACAACCTTGTCAAACGAAGTTGCGAAAAACCCTTCCCCCATGTGACCATCAGGCAGTTCAACCTGATTGATACCGCGGTCGGTAAAATCCTTTGGGTTCACATTAAATCTTACAGGCCTGGCCATAGTAGTTTTTTATTATAACACATGCACTTGGAACTTGTTTTCCAGGTGCTAGAAATTTATTCTTCCCAATGCAATGCCCCTTTTTTGATGATGTAGATGAACCCAGCCAGAAAAAAACTGATGAACATGAACACCGCAAAAAATCCATCCCATCCCAATGATTTGAAGTTGACAGCGTAGGGATAGAAAAAGATAACTTCCACATCAAACAAGACAAATAAGATTGCAACCAGGAAATACTTGATAGCCATCGGCTGACGTGCATTTCCAAATTGCTCAATACCACTTTCAAATACCTGCAGCTTGTCAGTAGTCTTTCTTTTAGGACCCAACAGCTGTGATCCTGCGATCATGATCGTTACCAAAACCACTGCAAATGCGATCTGTATGCCGATGGGGAGATAATCACTTGCCTTGCTGATTGAGGCATTCTGTCCGAGCAAAGAAGACTGCAGAAAAATAGCCTTGAACATCGGTTGAATTTGATGGCGCAAAGTTAGGCAAATCAGGATGAAAAAATGAAGGTCCTGAATGAAAAAAGGGACAATTTAATTGTCCCTTTTGATTTATTTTTTTGGCGTTGCCGCCAGTGCTTTTTGGAGAATATCTCGGTTTTTGATGGCGTCCTGGTTATTGGGATCGATTTCGATTATTTTGTCTAGGTAACTGGATGCCAAAGCGAGATCTTTTTTAACATTTGCAGTGTACCCAGCCAGGTAACCATAGGCCGTAATAAGTGTACTTTTGTTTTTTGATTTGTCGACTTCCGCAATGGAAATGAATTTCTCACAATCAGGTATGGCAAGACCCTGCTCCATGGTAGAGTCAATTACAGAAAGTGATCTGAACGACCAGTAATGTCCGTATACCTCGTTGGGGAAGTTTGTTTTGTATACAGTGAATATGCTGTCAGCTGTTTTGAACTCACCTGCCTTGAAATTTTCAAATCCTGCGTTGTAAAGATCAACCTTGCTGACCCTTACATTGAGAGAAAGGACCTTGGTCAGCCAGAGCGCTGATTTTGCATTGTTGGATGATTTTTTGAAGAAGTCAGCCGCTTTCCTCGCGTAGTCCAATTTATTGGTGAGGGCTGTATCCGCATTGATGGCCTTCATAAAATAGTCATCCACTTTGGCCGGATCTGTTTTCATTTTAGCTGCATTCACTGCTGCGACATAAAAGTTCTCCGGATTCAATTGTTCAGCAGTTGCTTTTTGGAAAAATGTTTCCAATAAAGCCAGTGCGTTGGCAGAATCGTTGAGTTTATCATAACTGTATGCCTTCAATCTGTAGAGCCTTGCATCTGCTTTTTCACCTTGTGACTTCAACAAGGCGTCGGATTTTGCAATGGCATTCTTGAAATCACCTGCAGCAAACTGGAGACTTGCCTCTTCGTAGTCGAGTGCTGGACCCGGATCAGCATTTGTTTTGTACCTGTTGAAATAATCGGTAGCCTTCACCACATCTCTGAAGAAATAGTACACGTAAAGTTCATAAAGAGCTGGAGCAAATGAGGGATCATCTGCAATGGCATCATTGAATTTACCTAGGAAAATCTCTTTTTGTTCATTTCCTTGGGTGAGGTATACTTTTCCAACTTTATATTTTGCAACTGCTGACTTTGGATCTTTCAGCAATGCATTTTCATATGAAGAAACTGCACCACCCCCGTTCATGAGCTTCCGATACAAATCGCCCATGTAAACATATGCGAAGGGATCGTTGAAGTTTTTCAGGGTTGAAGCGAGTTTGATCTTTTCAATTCCATATGCAAAATCACCTCCATCTTCTAAGTTGGCTTTGCCGATGGCAACGAGGATATTGGCATCTTTTGATTTGGTCAGAGAGATGGCTGTTTCAAAACGTTGTTTGGCATCATTGACTTTCTTTTCAGTCAATTCTGCTTGTCCCATTGCGACCAAGAGCAAAGGATTGCTTCCATTGGCACCCTCCATTCCTTTGCGCAGCACTTCGACTGCAGCTGAAGGATTTTTTGACTCAAAATGAACCTGGGCAAGCCAATAAATAGATTCAGGATTGGTTGGAGCAGCAGCAACAATTTTTTCCATGGTTTCCTTTGCAGAGCGATAACGCTGATTCAATAACAATTTTCTACCCTCCTGAACTGTTTGAGCAGTTACAACAGAAGTAAAAAACAGTCCAGCAATCACGAATCTCATTTTCATACGTCGCAGTTTGTTTTTTAAGGGTTGTAAAAGTAAGAAATCATCTATTTATTCCGAAACATTTGCTTTTCTTATTTGAAGGGCCATTCGGTCAGGTACAAGATACCCCCTCCGGAAGATTAATTGCCCTTTCTCATGTGTTAAGAAATTGACAAATCCTTTGCCCAGTCCGGCGAAGTTCTCTTTCAGAACATAGTATATGCCCCGATTGAGTGGGTATCTTTTCAAGGCCATATTTGCCTGGTAAGGCCTGACATATACTTCCTCTTCGCATCTGGCGCACTGCAAGGCTGCCAATTTTACTTTTTTTTGGAAAGACATCTGAGAGGAATCCTCTTTGTTTCCGATCCAACTGACTCCAATAAATCCCAATGCATTGGGATGAGAAGCGATGTAATCAATCACCCCTTCGGAGTTCTGTGCAGCCATCACCTTTCCCTTCATGGGCTGGCCACGAAGGATGGAATCCATCAAAAAACGAACGGTGCTCGTTGCCTTCAATCCATCCATCACCAATTCATATGAATATCCACTTGTTCCATTCAACATCGACCTGATATCTGAAACAGAAAAAAGAGAATCTTTGCAATTGTTATGGGTGATCACTGCCACAGCATCGGTTGCAAGTCGCCCATACAAGGGAACAAATGAAAGTGTGTCCTTGTAAAAAGGAACTTCCTCTTCTGTCAATCCCCTTGTTATAATGACCATCCGGATGCTGTCATTCAAAAGATCCTTGATGCATTCTGCTTCAGGCCTGTAATGCGGAATGATTTTTGCTTGTGGATGCTGCGACATGAAGACCTTGATCTGAGAATCAATGATGGGTGCGAAACTTTCATCCACACTTATATGGATGGTACCTGTGGTAAGGGTATCATCGCCCAAAATTACTTTTGCTTTTTTACCACCTGAAGAACAAGAGATGCCAGCCAACAGTATGATGAATGAAGCAATGAATGAAAAATACTTCATGTTATTATTTTTTCGCTGCAAAACCTCTGTACAATCTGAATACACCATAACAAAGACACGCAATACCAAAGATGGAAGAAGTCAGGGAATCAAATGCCAGTCCTTTGATCAGGTATTTATTCAACAGAAAAAACAATCCGGCTGCGAACCATAAAACGCCCATGGCGTAATCATATATCACCTTGAAGCCTCTTTGACGCTTCTCTTCGTTTTCTTTGAAATTATTGGATATCATAAATAGGTATGTGTTGCAATTTATGAAATCTCGCCGCAAAGAATAGATGTCGCATCCTTTAATTTACTTGCATTTATGCTTATTGTTTTAAAAAATAAAATCACGCATTGCTGCTACATTTGCTCAAAATTGATCAATGAAAGTGCTGATGGTATGTTTGGGGAATATCTGCAGAAGTCCGCTTGCGGAAGGTATTCTTCGGCACAAATGCGAAAAAATCGGATTGAATTGGCATATAGACTCAGCAGGCACCAATGGTTTCCACAATGGTGAGCCCCTACATTATCTATCTCAAAGAGTAGCAAAGCTAAATGGGATTGATATTTCAGGACAAACATCCAGGCCCTTTCATTCAATGGATTATGAAAACTTTGATTTGATTGTGCCAATGGCAAATGACGTTTTGCATGACATCCAACAAATATCCGGCTTAAAGTTCTCTGCTTGCAAAAGAAAGCTGATGCTGGATTTCCTTTTTCCTGCAACCGCAATCGATGTTCCGGATCCATGGTCAAAGTCTGAGGCGGCATACCATGAAGTATTTGATCTGATCGACAAAGCATGTGATCGATTAATTGAGGAATATACATCCGTAAAACAGCCTTAACTTTGCTGCATGAAGCCCTCCCTTCCCCAAGGCACGCGAGATTTTTCATCTGCAGTTCTCAAAAAGCGGAATTATATTTTCGGAGTCATTCGAAACGTTTTTGAATTGTATGGATTCGAACCATTGGAGACTCCCGCCATGGAGAACATCGAAACGCTCATGGGTAAATATGGAGAAGAGGGCGACAAACTGATTTTCAAAATACTGAACAACGGACTCCATCTTCCTGAGAAGCATTCCAATGCACAGCGAGATTTTGAACAAGTATTGCAGGGAAAAACATCAAAAGGAATCAGCGAGCGAGCATTGAGATACGACCTCACCATCCCTTTTGCAAGATATGTTGCGATGAACCAAGGACAACTGACTTTCCCTTTCAAACGTTACCAAATGCAACCGGTTTGGCGTGCCGACAGACCACAGAGAGGCAGGTACCGTGAATTTTATCAATGCGATGCAGATATCGCTGGCAGCAGTTCATTGCTCCATGAAATTGAACTTGCTTTGATATACTCAACTGTTTTTAACAACCTCCAGCTGCCTGTTGAAATTCATATCAACAACAGAAAAATTCTTCAAGCATTGGCTGAAAAATGCGGTGGAACATCACACATGATGAATATTACCATTGCCATCGATAAGCTCGATAAAATTGGGATGGATAAGGTGAAACAAGAACTGAGGGAAAGAGGACTCAACGAAGAGCGAGTTGCTCTTGTAGAGAAATATATTTCCATCAAAGGCGACAACCAAACTTCCATACAACAACTTTCAACCCTGTTGGGAGATATTGAATCCGCCAAAGATGGCATCAATGAAATACTTGAAATACTGCAAGCAGTAAATCAAACAATGCCTTCCACCAAAATATGTGTATGTCCGTCGCTTGCACGCGGACTCAACTATTACACCGGAACGATCTTTGAAGTGAAAGCAGTAGGTGTAGAGATGGGCAGCATTGGAGGGGGCGGAAGATACGATGACCTGACTGGACTCTTTGGCGTCAAGGGAATTGCTGGAGTAGGAATATCATTTGGTGTTGACAGGATATATGATGTCTTGGAAGAACTGAATGCTTTTCCTGAACATCTTCAGGCAGGAACAACAGCATTGATTTTCAATACAGGTATTGATAAAAGTCATTTGATAAACGTTGCCAGCTTGTTGAGAAATCATCACATTTCCTGTGAAATTTTCCATGAAGCAGTGAAATTTGATAAGCAATTCAAGTATGCAGAAAAGAAGCAGATCCCTTTTATCATCATCATAGGTGATGAGGAATTGGCAAAAAATACTGTTACAGTAAAAAATTTAAAAACAGGAAAACAGGATTCAATTGCTCCTGCATCCTTGCCATCCATGCTCAGCCTTTAGCAAATTTTCTCATCTGAATCATTGCAACCTGGAGGTCTTTTGGCAAAGGAGCTTCTAATGTCAATTCTTTCCCATCCATTCCCTTCAGTTGAATGCTGGATGCATGCAATGCCAATCTGTCCAACAATGGCTTTTCAGTTGCTGCATCTTTTGATAATTTGAATTTCTTCTTGAAGCTTGATAACAAAACTGGTTCTGCTGAAACGTAGAGGGGATCACATACAAGCGGATGCTCCAGGTGTTTCATGTGTACCCTGATCTGATGGGTTCTTCCTGTCTCCAGATCAAACTCCATCCATGTGAATCCCCTGAGTCTTTCAATCACTTTGAAATGGGTTACAGATGGTTTCCCGTTTTTTCCAATGCGCATCCTTCCTGGGATGGCAGGATGCTGCTCTATGGGCGCTTCAATGGTTCCTTCTTCCTGCATGACAGCACCCATGACGAGTCCCAAATATATTTTTTTCACTGCACGCTGTTCAAAAAGCTGGTTATAATATTTATGAGCCTGATCATTTTTTGCGAAGAGCAGCAATCCGCTTGTGTCGCGGTCAATGCGATGGATAACAAAAATATGCGGATATAATTTTTCCAGCCAGTTTCGAACAGATGGGATCTCTTCATCATGTCGATCCGGAATCGATAACCAGCCGGATGGTTTATTGACAGCAATCAGCTCACTGTTTTCAAATAGTATGGATGGATGATGCTTAATATTTGGCCTGTTTAAGAAATGAGCTGTTCATGAATTTCAACAGGCGAATTTCTTTTTCATTCAGCATTCTCCACTTACCTCTTTCTACATTTTTCTTTGTCAAATTCGCGAACATGACCCTGTCGAGATTTTTGACATCATATCCAAGAAATTCAAACATTCTTCTGACAATTCGGTTTCTCCCGCTGTGCAATTCAATACCGATAACAGACTTGTCTTTGGGATCTGCGTATGCAAGTGCATCCGCCTTTACATATCCGTCCTCCAGATGGAGTCCCTTGAGTATTTTTTCAAAATCAACTTTCGACAATGGTTTGTCTAATTTTACCTCGTATACTTTTTTCACCTCGTTGGATGGATGAGAAAGTTTTTGTGCCAGGTCGCCATCGTTGGTAATCAATAACACACCTGTAGTGTTTCGATCGAGTCTGCCAACTGGATAAATCCTCTCGTTCGCAACTCCTTTCAGCAGATCAAGGACTGTTTTTCTTCCCTGAGGATCATCGAGTGTAGTGATATAGTCTTTTGGTTTATTGAGCAAAACATAGACCAAGTTTTTCTCGGGGAGAATTTTCTTACCCAAATAATAAACCACGTCATGGGGAGCAACTTTGAATCCGGGTTCAGTCACAACAACATCATTCACCTTGATTTTTCCATCTTTGATGATAGGCACTGCATCTCTCCTTGAACAAATGCCACAATGCGCAACATATTTATTCAATGGCATGGATTTGTCAAGTTTTCTGACAGCAATCGCAGCTGGTTTTTCTGCTTTTTTGGATACAGTCACGCGTGAAGCTTCTTTTTTCTTCTCGATTGCCTTAGATCGTTCTTTTTTCCACCTCTTTTTCTCCTGACGAAAAGCTTCTTTTACAGCACTGTTTTTCTTCTTTGGTGCAAACTTTGAAAAATTATCTGTGCGTTTCATGTGAGATGTATTGATTAAACTGAGCCCTGGGTTATTTATTGGCCAATTGTCCGCATGCAGCGTCGATGTCTTTCCCCCTGCTTCTCCTCAATCTGGCATTCACACGGTTTTTTTCCAGGTATTCCATGAAGGCAGCAGTTTTTTCTTCGGTTGGTTTTTTAAATTTTGCGAAATCAATGGGATTGTACTCAATGATGTTCACCAAATCGGCAGGAATTTGTCGATATATTTTTATGAGCTCAGCAGCATCCTCAAAGGAGTCATTCAACTTGTCAAAGAGGATGTACTCGAGTGTGATTTCATTTTCGGTTTTCTGATAAAAATAATTGAGGGCCTCGATGAGTGATTTCAAGTCATTGGTTTCATTGATGGGCATGATCTGATCTCGCTTCTTGTCATTTGCAGCATGAAGCGACAAGGCCAACTTGAACCTGACTTGGTCATCTCCCAGTTGCTTGATCATTTTCGCTACGCCCGCAGTGGATACGGTGATGCGGCGAGGACTCATAGCCAACCCGTCTGCAGCAGTAATCCTTTCTATCGCACCCATCACACTTCTGTAATTCAGCAAAGGCTCCCCCATTCCCATAAAAACAATGTTGGTCAGTTTTTTTTCACGATGTTTGAAAGAAAGCTGATTCAACAAAACCACTTCGTCATAAATCTCATCGAAATTGAGATTGCGTTTTCGTTCCATATAACCGGTGGCACAAAATTTACAATTCAGGCTGCAACCTATTTGAGAAGAAACACAAGCGGTTATCCTTTCATCTGAGGGAATCAGTACTCCTTCCACCAAATGGCCATCGAATGTTTTGAATCCAACTTTAATGGTTCTATCTTCACTGTATTGTGTGGTATTGATTTTCAGCGATGGAAAGGAAAATGAATCTTCGAGTTGGGCTCTCAGGGTTTTGGAGAGATTGGACATGGACTGGAAATCGAATGCATGTTTTTGCCATAACCATTCCCAAATTTGTTGTAACCTGAATTTCTTTTCTCCAATTCCTTCGAGATATTCAGCAATTTGATTCTTGCTTAGATTGCGTATGTTCTGCTTTGCTGCATGTGACATGCTGCAAAGGTAGTCAATACTTTATGGTTCCGGCGTGTATCTTAGGTAAGGTTTGACAACCTTGACCCCTTTTGGAAATTTCACAAGCGCTTCTTCAGTTGAAACAGCCGGAACAACAATCAGATCTTGGCCACGATTCCAATCAGCAGGCGTTGCAAGACTGTACTTTGCGGTGAGTTGCAGTGAATCAATCACACGCAATACCTCAGCAAAATTTCTACCTGTAGAGGCAGGATATGTGATGGAAAGTTTTAATTTTTTATCCGGACCAATAACAAACAGTGAACGAACAGTAAAAGTAGCTGAAGCATTCGGGTGAATCATGTCATACAATTGAGCAACTTTTCTGTCCTCATCTGCTATGATGGGAAAATCTACGGTGCAATGTTGGGTTTCATTGATATTAGCCATCCACTCCTTGTGCTTATCCAGTGGGTCGACACTCACTGCAAGTACTTTTACATTTCTCTTTGCAAATTCCTCCTTCAGCAATGCAGTTCTGCCCAACTCTGTGGTACAGACAGGCGTAAAATCTGCTGGGTGGGAAAATAAAACCCCCCATGCATCACCCAAGTAAGCATAAAAATCAATTTCACCTGCAGTGGTCTGAGCTGTAAAATTTGGAACCTCATCTCCTAAATGCAAACCCATATCTATTGTTTTTGTAAATATACATCAATTTTATTACTCTACATAATAGATAGACTTTTAATGCTCCTCACCTCCGGCTTTTCCCAACACATCTTTTCCATAACGGATCTTTACATCATCGATGGCATTGTAGAGTTGCTGCTTTTGCACTTTGTTTTCAAACATATTTGTCTGCACTTCACCGCCGATCAACTCGCTGCATCTGATGCCCAAGAGCCTGAGTGGTTGGCGGGTATCATATAGTTGGTGAAACAACGATTTGGCTGTCTGAAAAATTTCATCATCAAAAAAAGTGGGAGGAATGCTGATTTGCTTTGTATGTGTTTCAAAATCGGGATACCTCAATTTAACAGCGATGCATTTGGTAGATTTTTCATCGCGCCTGAGTTCATACCCCAATTTCTCTGACATGCGCAAGAGGGTTGATTCCAAGACATCTATTTCGTATTGGTTTTCGAAAAACGTTTGTTCAGTAGACACAGACTTTGCATCATATGAACTGTGAATATCAGCGCTGGAAATACCATTTGCTTTTGTGTGAAGGATTTTCCCATACGCACCAAAGTTCAATTCCAACAGATGCAAAGGATATTCAGCCAGTGCCCCAATGGTGAGGATGCCCAATTCGTGCATGCGTTTCAGCATCTGCTCTCCTACTCCGGGAATGCTGCCCACCCCGAGAGGAGCAAGAAATTCCTTTTCTTTTCCAGGCAATACCTGAATGTAGCCATTGGGCTTGGCTACGTTGGTTGCAATTTTAGCTACCATTCGATTGGATGCCAATCCGAATGAAATAGGAAGCTGGGTCGTTTCCATGATTTCAGTCCGCAGATCAATTGTCCAACGCAGTGGCTCAAAAAAACGATCCATTCCTGTCAGATCAATATAAAATTCATCAATCGAAGCTTTTTCAAACAAAGGAGCTTTTGCTGAGATGATTGATGTGACCCAATTTGAAAATTTGCCGTATTGTCCGCGTGAACCCTTTAAAAAAATCCCATCCGGACAAAGTGCATGTGCCCTCGACATGGGTATGGCTGATTGAACGCCAAACTTTCTGGCTTCATAGCTGCAAGTGCTGACGACACCTCTCTCTTTTGAACCACCAATGATCAGCGGTTTTCCCACCAATGATGGATCCAAAATTCTCTCCACTGACACAAAAAATGCATCAAGGTCAAAATGTGCAATATGTATTTGCTGTTGTGACATGCTTGTGAAAACACATGTCAATTTATATAAATATCAAGAAGACCTTCAGGCAATTGAACAGTTATTTTTTCTTTTTTATGTTCAATCTTGATGAGGGTACTTTCGTTCAGTGGCACAAATACTTCTTTTCCTTCGTAATCAATTCTGAGCAAAACCTGCATGGGCTGTTCAATCACCTCAACAACCTTACCCAGCATTTTCTTTTCATCATACACCATAAATCCCAACAAAGAAATAGGAGCATGTTTGGCTGCCTGGGTTTTCACTTCCTGTTCTGGTATCCAGACCTGTTTGCGCAAAAATGGTTTGGCTTTTTCAGGAGCATCCACCCCTTCAAGCTGAACCAAAGCCTCTTCTGTATTTTTATTTTTTACGGCTGCAATGAAATAGGGCATGAACTTGCCTGACTTTTCTTCAATGAAAACTGTTTTCAATGATTCAGTATCAATACCATCTCCGAGGTGATGCTGTAAAACAAGATCCCCCTTGATACCAAAAGTGGCTATGAATTTACCTATGACAATATACTGATCCATCATAAAAAAAGCCCCGTTGTTAACGAGGCTTCAGATATCGATTTATAAATATTATTCAGCAGCAGGTGTAGCTTCGGCAGAAGGCTGATCTGCTTCAGCTTCAGGAGCTGGAGCGGGAGCCGCTTTCTTTGGTCTTGGCTGTGCAGCTTCCGTGCGCTTTGCACGACGCTCTTTTGCTGAAGCTTCCTGACGGGCTCTCAATTTTAATTCTTGTTCTTGGTGCCATGATTCAAATTTTACCATGGCTGATTCCTGATCAAATAGACCAAGACTCACACCGCGGAGCAAATGTTTGAGATATAAAACACCTTTGGTAGACAAAATTTTGCGAACTGTATCAGTGGGTTGCGCACCATCGTTCAACCAATCCAATGCTTTTTGACGATCCACCAGAACAGTAGCTGGGTGGGTCAGTGGATTGTAGGTACCAATTTTCTGAATGAATTTACCATCGCGAGGAGAACGAGAGTCAGCTACAACGATGAAGTAGAAGGGACGCTTTTTGCTTCCGTGTCTTTGGAGTCGGATTTTAACAGCCATAAAAAATGAAGATTTTTAGTGGGTGATCAATAAATTTTTCGGACCGCAAATATACGAATTACGGGGGAAATGACAAAATCATGGATGTAAATTACTTAAAATCATCTTCTGCCCATCCTTCCCAGGGCAGGCATATTGTTCATGTTTTTCATCATTTGCTTCATTTGCTCAAATTGTTTGAAAAACTGATTGATTTCATTCATGTCCCTTCCAGAGCCTTTGGCAATGCGCTTTTTTCTGTTTTGGTCGATGATATCAGGATTGGATCTTTCAAAAGGTGTCATTGACTTGATAATGGATTCCACCCCCTTGAAGGCATCATCGCTGATGTCAATATCCTTCATGGCCTTGCCCATTCCGGGTATCATACCCATTAGATCTTTCAGGTTACCCATTTTTTTGATCTGCTGCAATTGATCGAGAAAGTCCTGAAAATCAAACTGGTTTTTCCTGATCTTCTTTTCTAATTTCTTGGCCTGCTCCTCGTCAAATTGTGCCTGCGCTTTTTCAACCAATGTGGCAATATCTCCCATTCCCAAAATACGTTGGGCCATCCGCTCTGGATAAAACACATCCAGTGTTTCCATCTTCTCTCCGCTGCTTGCAAATTTGATGGGTTTCTGGACGGTGTATTTGATTGACAAGGCTGCTCCTCCTCTTGTATCGCCATCCAATTTGGTCAACACAACACCCGAGAAATCCAATCGATCATTGAAGGCTTTTGCCGTGTTGACAGCGTCTTGTCCGATCATTGCATCCACCACAAACAATATTTCCTGTGGCTTGAGAAATGATTTGAGTCCGGCTACTTCGTTCATCATTGCCTCATCAATCGCCAAACGACCTGCGGTATCTACAATCACCACATTCTTGTTATTGGACTTCGCATATAGCAATGCATTTTCAGCAATTTTTCTCGGATCCTTGTTATCAGGTTCCGCATATACATCAACGCCAATCTGACCTCCCAACACCTTTAACTGATCTACTGCAGCAGGACGATAAACATCGCCTGCGACAAGCAAGGGTGATTTTCCTTTTTGTGACTTTAAATAATTTGCGAGTTTACCACTGAAAGTTGTTTTTCCTGAACCTTGGAGTCCAGCAATTAAAATGATCGCCGGATTTCCATTGATTTCAAAACTGCTTGCCTGCCCACCCATCAGTTCAGTGAGTTCATCCTGAACAATTTTTATCATCAACTGACCAGGACTCACTGCTGTGAGCACTTTTTGTCCGATGGCTTTTTCTTTGACCTTGTCGGTAAACTCCTTTGCAATTTTAAAGTTGACATCGGCATCCAACAATGCCTTGCGAATATCCTTGATGGTATTTGCTACATTCAAATCGGTGATCCTTCCTTCCCCTTTGATTTGCTTGAATGCAGAGGCTATCTTCTCACTTAAACTTTCAAACATGCTGGTTGCTTTTGATTGGAAACACTAAAAATGTTTGCAAAATTAAGCATTACCATTCCATCAAGAGAAGATTGCACTTTCATGAAGCCGATGTACTTACCAATTGAAGGAATTGTTAAATCGATCGAAATACTGTCATTTTTTTATCACTTTTGACGCAAAGTGCTGATATTCATTAATTTGTCAATGCTAAACGTCCATGGGGATAATCCCGTTGAAAAAGTTGGAAAGAAAGATTAAATTATATTTTTTCAATTCCGATATTTTTCTATCATTGCAAGGTGCATGGATGTGAAGAAGAAATGCATTCAATTTAAATTTCAATGAGTAAACAATTATTTTCCATAGAGTACCCTGTTCGTTGCTCCCCTAACATTTTATTTGAATTTTTATCTACTCCAGCCGGACTGCAAGAGTGGTTTGCTGATCGCGTAGATGAAAGAGACAATATTTTCAGTTTCAGCTGGAATGGATCCACAGACAAAGCCGAGTTACTGGGTTCAGAGCAAGACAAATACATCAGATACAGATGGCTGCATGCATCTAAAAATGAATATTTCGAATTTGCAATAGAGAAAACAGAAGTGAGTGGACAAACCATTTTAGTGATCAAAGACTTTGCAGAGAAAAAAGACATTGCAGATCAAACGCGTCTATGGGACGTTCAGGTACATGACCTTTTCCACAGGCTTGGAAATTGAGGATGATCAAAAAACTTGATAGATTAATTTTAAGATCATTTATTGGTCCATTCATCGCGACCTTCTTCATCACATTGTTTGTGTTGGTGATGCAATTCTTTTGGAAGTACATCGATGATTTGGTAGGCAAGGGACTCGGATTGGGCTACATTGCTGAGCTAACAATTTATGTGTCTACCACTGTAATTCCGTATGCATTACCTATTTCCATTCTGATTTCCTCCATCATGACATTTGGGAATTTTGGCGAAAGCTTCGAATTGGTTGCAATCAAATCGTCTGGCATATCATTGATGCGTTTCATGCGTCCGGTACTGATCATATCATTTGTGCTGAGCATGATTGCATTCCTGATTGCGAATTACGTGATGCCAGTAGCAAATTTGAAATTTGCTACCATGCTATATGATATCCGAGTGGCAAAACCAGCATTGGATATCAAAGAAGGAATTTTTTATGATAAAATTCCCGGATATGCAATCAAGATAGGAGAAAAAGACAAAGATGGAAACGGCATAAAAAACATCATCATTTTCGAGAATCAATTTGTACTGCAAGACAATATCATCATCGCAGAAAAAGGAAGCATGCACATAAGCGACGATAAAAAATTCCTGGAATTTGATTTGGAAAACGGATGGAGGTACCAAGAGAAAGGATCATACAATACAACTGCAACTGATTTTTACAGATTGGGATTCAAAAAATACAAAAAGGTATTTGATCTGAGCAGCTTCAATATGATGAAGACGCCAGACAGCCTTTTAAAGGGAAGTTATAATATGTTGAATGTTGAACAATTGAACCATTCAACTGACTCTATTCGGAAAATACTTACTGACATCAAATACAAACGCATTCCAAAAGAAGTCAATACCTATTTTGTCTCTGCCCCCATCTTTATGAAAGGCACTGATACTATTGTTCGTGCAACAACAACAGTTACATCTAAAGCAAAAAGCTATGCCGCTCTTTTACCAGATTCCGTAAAAACCATGTCATACTCCAAGGCTGCAGACAAAATCAATCTTATCAAAAACGCATTGGACCTGATTGCCTACGAAGACAAACAAAGGCAGAACGACATGCTCATGTATCATATAGCCTGGCATAAAAAATTTGCATTCTCTTTTGCCTGTATTGTATTGTTCCTGATTGGCGCTCCACTTGGGGCCATCATCAGAAAAGGTGGTTTGGGTATGCCCTTGGTTGTGGCGGTGGTTTTCTTTCTCTTATTTCATTTATTGAACGTCTTTGGAGAAAAATTTGTGAGACAAGAATTGATGTCACCTTTCTGGGGTATTTGGCTTTCCTCGTTGGCGCTGCTTCCTGTTGGTATATTTCTCGTTGTCAAAGCAATGAATGATTCTCAACTATTTAACAATGAATTTTATTTCAGATTTTTCAAATCAATCAAATCTTATTTCACAAAAAAACAATATATCATTCCCATCAATTAGAGTTTTATGAAAAAACATACACCAAGAAGAACTTTTATCAAACAAACCATGGGCGCTGGTTTGGCTGTGGGAACCACTTCATTATTTTCGGGTGAATTGTTTGCCAACGGCATACAAACTCCCCCTTTTGAGCAAACCCCGCTTGCATATGCTTTCAATGCACTCGAGCCGCATATAGATGCCATGACAATGGAGATCCACTATACCAAACATGCTGCGGCCTATACCAAAAATCTAAACGAAGCGGCTGCAGCTGAATTCAAAGGTGCCAATCACTCCATTGAAGAGGTGCTTCAAAAGATTTCCAGCTTCAGTGTAAAAATGAGAAACAATGGAGGTGGGCATTTCAACCATGAATTTTTCTGGAAAACAATGAAACCCAGTGGATCCATCCTCCAGGACGGTAGATTAAAGGAAGCCATCATGAGCAGTTTCAACAGCTATGAAAACTTTCAATCCAAACTCAGTGAAACAGCCATGAGCAGGTTTGGGAGTGGATGGGCCTGGCTTTATGTGGATGAAAAAAAATTACTGCAAATTGGCTCAACACCCAATCAAGACAATCCGCTGATGGATGTTTCAAATATAAAAGGTACGCCCCTGCTGGGAATAGATGTATGGGAACATGCGTATTATTTGAAATATCAAAACAGAAGAGCCGAATACATCAGCCATTGGTTCAACTTGATCGATTGGAAGAAAGTAGAGGAGCGACTGAATGTATTGAGCTAAAAAATCAGCCTTTGCGGCATCAATAAAGATGTGCAAAGGCTGAATATGACACGCAATCGTGTTTCAAATATAGGTAGGTTTTTTACTTATTCTAATTTTTTGATAAAAATTTTAAAGAATCTATTGTGTACTAAGTACACATAAGAAAATGCCTCATGAAAGAATATATAGAACAAAACAAAGAGCGATTTTTAGATGAATTGTTGGGTCTTTTGCGCATACCCTCCATCAGCGCAAACAGTCAACATAAAAAAGACATGATTGAATGCGCTGAGGCGGTCAAAAAAAGTCTGACACATGCCGGTGCAGATCGTGCTGAAATCTATCCAACCAATGGTCACCCCATTGTATATGCTGAAAAAATTGTTGACCCCTCTCTACCAACTGTATTGGTATATGGTCATTACGATGTACAACCTGCCGACCCTCTGGAGTTGTGGGAGACGAGTCCATTTGAACCAACCATCAGAGATGGTAAAATTTTTGCAAGAGGTGCCTGTGATGACAAAGGGCAGTTCTTCATGCATGTAAAAGCTTTGGAACTGATGGTCCAAAACAATTCACTGAAGACGAATATTAAATTTTGCATTGAAGGGGAAGAAGAAATTGGATCTCCTAACTTGGCGAAATTTGTTGAAAGCAACAAAAAGCTTCTCAAGTGTGACGTAATATTGATCAGCGACACAGCGATGATCAGCATGGATACTCCTTCTATTGATACAGGTGTGAGAGGGCTGAGTTACATCGAGGTTGAAGTAACGGGTCCCAACCGCGATTTGCACAGCGGTGTATATGGAGGAGCAGTTGCCAATCCTGCAACTGTACTCGCCAAAATGATTGCTTCTTGCCATGATGAAAACAACCATATCACCATACCAGGATTTTATGACTATGTATTAGAAGCAACGGTTGAAGAAAGAAACTTATTGGGAAAAGCACCTTTCGATGAAGCAGCGTACAAGAGTGATTTAGGTATTGATGCGTTGTATGGTGAAAAAGGTTATACAACCAATGAAAGAACAGGCATTCGTCCCACACTTGAAGTAAACGGTATCTGGGGAGGATATACGGGTGAAGGGTCTAAGACTGTATTGCCTTCAAAAGCATCCGCTAAAATTTCTGCACGATTGGTACCCAATCAATCGTCTGCAAAAATCACTGCGCTCTTGCTCGATTACTTTAAAAAAATAGCTCCTGCAGGTGTTGCTGTTCGAGTCAGTGAGCACCATGGCGGTGAACCTTACCTGACACCAATCGATTCAAAAGCCTATCAAGCGGCTGCAAAGGCAATAGAAAAAACATTTGGGAAAATGCCTGTACCTGTGCGGGGCGGAGGCAGCATCCCCATTTGTGCTTTGTTTGAAAAAGAAATGGGTGTGAAAATTGTATTCATGGGCTTTGGTTTGGACAGCGACAACTTACATTCGCCCAATGAGAAATATGACATAATAAACTATTACAAGGGCATTGAAACCATCCCATATTTTCACCAGTATTTTGCTGAATTGAGCAAATAGAATGGAAAACGAAAAACTCAGGTTAGATAAATATTTATGGGCCATTCGCCTATTCAAGACGAGATCGGCTGCCGCAGTGGCATGTGAAAAAGGACGGGTAAAAATGAGTGGCGAAGCAGTCAAGGCATCCAGAACTGTCAGAATCAATGATGTATATGAAGTGAAAACGGAGGAGAAGCGATGGACCATCAAAGTGATTGGTATACTACCAAAAAGGGTTCAGTACAAAGAAGCTGTTCAATTTTATGAGGACCTTACCCCTCCGGAAGAAACGGAAAGAATTGCCTTTCAGTCAGCCAGCTTTTATTCCGGAAAAAGACTTTCCAAAATAGGAAGACCTACCAAAAAGGAAAGAAGGGATCTGGACGATTTCACTGATAACAATTGAATGTATCTTTAGGCACATGAACATTCATATCATCAGCGTTGTTCCGGAATTGCTTGAGAGTCCCTTTTCACACTCGATCATGAAAAGAGCTGCAGAAAAGGGTTTGCTGCAAGTAACCGCTCACCACCTCAGAAAATGGGCTGTAAATGAATACGGCATGGTCGATGATTATCAATTTGGAGGCGGTGCTGGGATGGTCATGATGTGTGAACCGCTCGTAAGGGCAATAGAAGAATTGAATGCGGAACATGGATTCGATGAAGTCATATACCTGACACCTGACGGAGAAAAATTTCATCAGGGACTTGCCAATACGTTGTCAATGAAACAATCACTTCTCTTTATATGCGGACATTACAAGGGAATTGATCAACGGGTGAGAGACCATTTCATTACCCGTGAAATTTCCATCGGGGATTACGTACTCAGCGGTGGTGAACTCGCTGCAGCTGTAGTTGTGGATGCAGTCGGCAGACTGATTCCAGGTGTTTTAAATGATGAAACCTCTGCCCTGTTTGACTCATTCCAGGACAATCTCTTGGCCCCGCCGGTTTACACAAGACCCGATGAATTTCGAGGATGGAAAGTTCCTCCGGTGCTGTTGAGTGGTGATCATAAAAAAATTGAAGAGTGGAGAAACGAACAGGCCCTTATCAGAACCCAAGATAAACGTCCAGATCTCCTAAAAGAGGATTAAGTCAATAAATCAGATCTCAATGCGGCTATTTCATTGGACGTTTCCGGTTGCCTCATTTGCAAACGCCTCCAATTGTAATAAGCTGTCAAATCCTTGAAATCATATTTCCATTGCATGGTAACATATGCAATAATGGGTGAAGTGATAAAGATGAAAGTAAGCCACTTCCATTCATTCAACACAGCCACCCATGTAAAAGCAATCCACCAAAACAACGACAAGAAAGCAAGCACTCCTGTTGCGACACTCGTATAAAAGTCAATCCGTGTAACAGTTCTGTCAGCAATCCATTTTCCCATCCTTCCAGGTATAAACCAAAATATTGAACCAAAGAGATACAACTCAACAGTCAACAGTAAATTAGAAATCAATTTTACAGGTTGAATAGGATTGGATGACAATGCACGGTCATTGATATTGTACTTGTTAAGCATCGCATTGTACTGCTTAACCTGTTGCGAAAAAAGATCAAAGTCGATATTGTCTTTTGCATCAAGTCTTTTACAGAAAGCTCTTGCTTCCAATAGGAAATTGGATTTTTTCTGCAAACATTCATTGTAAATAACAACCAATACATCCTCTGCAACATTGGTCTTGTTATCGTCATTCACATGTATAACATTTCGTTCAAACAACAGCGCCATCTCTTCAGTGAGTTCGTTGACAGCCTTGGCTGGAAGTTCAGCATAGGTTGCAGCATAGCGATCCAGATTCATTTTTTCACCTACGTGGATCAATAGATCAGAATGAATTCCATGAAAAGAATAATGCAACGCAATGGATTGTATATTCAAATCAGCTACTCCACCATCTCCAAATGTTGTTTGCAAAGCAACCCGGGCAGCCCCCTTTTTAAATGGCTCCAACTTTTTGGATCGCCGACTGAATCCCTCCGGAAAAATCAACAAGAGATCTCCTCTCTTCAACAAGGCCTTGCCCCTTTGAAATGTCTTGTGATTTTTACCAACATGCTGCATGCCATGTTCTCTGCTGAAGATGGGTATCATGTGCAGCCATGTCAGCAACCGAAATACGAGCGGATGGCGAAAAATATCACCTCTTACATAAAAATGGACATTTCGTTTTAAATAAACTGCTAATATCATCGCATCCAGAAATGATGCTGGGTGATTAGCGATGAGTATAGCGGGCTTGGTTGGATCAATTTTTTCCAACCCAATCACATCTATTCTTCGAAAATAAATTCGAAATGTGACCCACATCAATACCCAAGCAAAACGGTAAAGCATGATTCAAGATAAGCAATCGCCTCCATCCATCATCAAATCGGCTCACTCAAAAAAACATCAACCATGAATCATTTTTAAATGCGAAATTTGCACAATCCGAATGAAAAGAATCTACCATTTGTTCATGCTATTAGCCTTGATCCATTCCTTGGGGCTATCGGCGCAAGATCCCAGCTTTTTTCAGGAAAAATTTCAGGTCAATATTCAACAAGCAGTCAGTCCCATTAAAATTGACGGCATGCTGGATGAAATGGCATGGAAACAGGCAGATGCTGCGAAAGATTTCCATATGAAATGGCCAACAGATATTGGAAGGCCTAAAAGAACAACTACCGTTAAAATCAGTTATGATGAATCCTTCATCTACTTCGGAATCATTGCCCAGGACACCAATTACTACATTGCACAGACCCTGAAAAGAGACAATGGGTTGTATGAAAGCGATGCTGTTTCTATTGCAATTGATCCCATCAATAGAAAAACCAACGGATTCATATTTTCCATCACACCATACAATGTACAATCTGAGGACTTGGTCAATGCCGGTCAAAGTGATACGGAGATGAATTTCAGTTGGGACAACAAATGGTATTCGGCAACGAGCAGGCATGCAGACCACTGGATTGCTGAGATAGCAATTCCACTGAAAACATTGAGATTTGAACCTGGAAAAACAATTTGGGGATTCAACGCACTCAGATCTGATTTAAAAAGCAACGAATATTCGAGCTGGACAGACATGCCGCTCAATTTTAATTTCTTTGATTTTGGATATGCTGGCTCTATCAGATGGGACAAGGGACCATCCTCCCCTGGTGGGAATATCTCATTCATTCCCTATATCACAGGTTCGGTATTGGGAGATTCTAGCAATACACAAACAAAAGGGAATACTGGTTTTGATGCAAAAATTTCACTGACCTCCTCACTTAATCTTGATCTAACCTACAATCCAGATTTTTCACAGATAGAAGTCGACCGACAAGTCACCAATCTTACCAGATTCGATATTTTCTTTCCAGAAAGAAGAACATTTTTCCTTGAAAACAGCGACCTCTTCTCCAGTTTTGGCATACCACCAATAAGGCCCTTTTACTCAAGAACCATTGGATTGGATAAAAATGGTAACAAAATACCCATCATAGGCGGAGTTAGACTTAGTGGCAATATTGCCCCCAAAACAAGGATAGGACTGATGAACATGCAAACCAGAGCAAACATTGATGTGTCATCGCAAAACTATTCAGCCTTTACATTCAACCAGCAAGTCCAAAGCCGCTCAATCGTAAAAGGATATTTTCTCAATAGACAGTCTACCCAATCTTCAAAGGTCACAGAACCCTTGGATGCATTTGGAAGAAATGCAGGCTTGGAATACAATTTCGCAGATAAAACCAGCAAATGGAATGCATGGATAGGCCATCACAGATCTTTCAAGCCTGGCATTGAATCGAAGGAGTTTTATATGAATGGCGGAGGAGGATATCTGAGCAAAAAACTGAATTTCATTGTCGATGCAGGTAGAATAACCGAAAACTACCATGCTGATATGGGATTTATCAACAGAATTGTCAACTACGATGCATTGCTGGATTCCAATATCAGAAGAGGATTTGATCAATTGTACAATGAAACCAGTTATACTTTTTTCCCAAAAAAAGGCAAACTCAATCAACTGATGTTGAGAATGGAAAACTTCATGACCAGCAACCTGAATCATTTTGGCAATGAACGTATGCATGATTTTGAAGTAAGAATGTTTTTTAAAAACACTTCCAACATGATTTTTCAAGTATACCAAAACGTAAACAATCTCCCATTTTATACTTCGTTTACTGAAGGCGCACCTATACCTCCCGGAAAATATGTTGCCCCCTCTTTTGGCTATACGTACAATACAGACAGTAGAAAAAAACTATATTTCAAAACCGACATTGAAATTGGAAAATTTTTGAACGGAAATATCTTCAGATATGAATTTGCTGCAACCTACCGACTTCAGCCACTTGGTAATTTTGTCATGAGTGTTCAGAATGCAAGACTGGAGTTTCCCCCACCTTACGGGAAAAATAATCTGCTATTGATCGCACCAAGGGTTGAAATCAATTTTACTAACAATGTTTTCTGGACAACCTTCTTTCAATACAACAGCCAAAGAAACAATTTCAATATCAACAGCAGGCTGCAATGGAGGTTCAAGCCCATGAGCGATCTCTTCCTGGTATATACCGACAATTATTTTACCGACCCGTTTATGAAAAATAAGAACCGGGCCATTGTTTTCAAATTGAATTACTGGCTGAATTTATGACCTGCTTGGTTGTTTATTTTTCATTAACTTCAATGCAACCAAAATAAACAATCAGCGATATGTCTAGCAACAGAAGGTCTTTCTTAAAAAACATCACGCTCAGTACAGGTGCATTGGCAACATCCCTGAATTTAGAAGCCAATGAAAATTCTTTTGTATCTACACATGCCAGTTTCAATATGTGCGGCTATGCTGCACCTAAGCTTCCAACAGTCAGGGTAGGTATTGTCGGCTTGGGCATGCGTGGACCGGGAGCAGTTGATCGCCTCAGTTATATTGAGGGTGTTGAAATCAAGGCACTGTGCGACAAGTATGCAGACAGGGTTGAAAAAGCACAATCCATTTTAACCAAAAAAGGGCTCCCCGCTGCAAAATCATATTCTGGAGAAGAAGGATGGAAAGCTTTGTGTGAATCAAATGATATTGACCTGGTATATGTTACCACTCCCTGGCATCTGCATACCCCAATTTCCGTTTATGCGATGAAAAATGGAAAGCATGCAGCATCTGAGGTACCAGCTGCGAAAACAATTGATGAATGCTGGGAATTGGTAGAAACATCTGAGAAAACAAAGAAACACATGATGATGTTGGAAAATTGTTGTTATGATTTCTTTGAATTGCTGACCCTGAATATGGCAAGAAACGGATTGTTCGGAGAGATTGTTCATGCAGAAGGTGCATACATACACGATCTTACGAAAGATTATCTCTTCAATAAAAATGCGTACGCCGATATGTGGAGATTGAAAGAAAATATGACCAGAAATGGCAGTCTCTATCCCACACACGGATTAGGTCCAATTGCACAATGCATGAATATCAACCGGGGTGATAAGTTTGACTACCTTGTGAGCATGAGCTCAAACGATTTTACCATGGGCTCCATGGCAAATGAATTGGCGTCCAAAGATGATTTTTTCAAGCCTTATGCGAACAAGAGCTACAGGGGCAATATGAACACCACTGTCATCAAAACAAATCATGGAAAAACATTGATGGTGCAGCATGATGTCTCAACCATCAGACCTTATTCAAGGATTCACCTGGTGAGTGGAACAAAAGGCGCTGCACAGAAATGGCCTGGGCCAGAAAAAATTGCCCTCGGACATGGATGGATGAAACCTGAGGAACAAAAACAGCTGCAAGAAAAATATACATTGCCCATTGTTAAACATATTGGAGAAATTGCGAAAAATGTAGGAGGACACGGTGGAATGGATTTCATCATGGATTGGAGATTGATTGACTGTCTGAGAAACGGACTTCCCCTCGACCAGGATGTATACGATGCAGCATCGTGGACTTCTGCAGGATTGCTCAGTGAAGTTTCACTTAAAAAGAGATCTTCTTCAGTTGATATGCCCGACTTCACAAGAGGTGCATGGCAATCAAATAAACCACATGATCTTACCTTGAATGGAGGAGGAAATACAGGAGTTCGATCTGTGTCAAAATAATAGAATAAAAAAAATCCAGGTCATCAACCTGGATTTTTTTATCATCACTGACTTACAATGATTGTTGGTAATTCCCTTTCTCTCACCATCTTATTAAACGAGTTCAATCCGCTGTCGAGCAATGACTTGAGTTTTGTAATCTCAGCATCGACTTGAACAGCTAGCTCAGCATATACATCTTTTGCCTGTTTGCTAGGTGCCATATTGCCACTGCTGGCCATATCAAACACACCACCAAGCTTGTCATCCAAACGAATAGGGTAATTCAGCACGTCTTGTCCGCTCTTGGCCTTTGTCTGATGTAATTTCTCTTCGATTGATGTCAGCGATTTACCCAAGCTGTCAGATAGCTGCCTGATTTCTTTGGGACAATCCTTTCCTTGCTTTGCAACAAAATCTTTCATTTGTGTTCTTGCACTTCTGATTTGTTTGATTGCTTTCATGGTTTCATTGAACTTTCCCTGAACCTGCAAAAGAAAATCCAATTGCGCATCATAATCTGCTTGAGAGCATTGATAGTTAGGATCAGCCAATAACGTAATTGGCACTTCTACTGAATCTTTGTCAACACGAACCACAGCAGTGTAATTCCCAGGAATGGCTGTGATGTTTCCTGGAACACCATTCCATAAAATCAAATCATCGAGTCGCTCTGCAGATGGATATTGCATATCCCAAACAAACTGATTGCTGCCATTTCTCAATTTCAACGACTTTGTTTTATCATCTGTTGAAATCCTGCTGATGAGTTTTTTATTTTTATCATACACTGCAACAGATCCGTTGCTTGTGTCGGTCACAGCACCTGCATAGAAATTGATCACTGCTCCTTTTGGGGGATTCAACGCAGCATTTGCGGGAGTACCGGGCATCATACCCCATCTGCCCATGACCGGGGGAATGCGATAGGATGGATTTGTTTGATAAGCATGAAGTTTTTTTGCTTTGATTGCAGGGTCCATTTGCTGAAGGACAGACAGATCGTCTATGACCCAAAGTGCACGCCCCTGTGTAGCCACAATCAAATCATTATTTTTGATGGTCAAATCTGTTATTGGAACTACAGGTAAATTCAATTGAAATGAATTCCATGAGGCTCCATCATTGTAACTGATATACATGCCGTATTCCGTTCCGGCATACAGGAGTCCTGGTCTTTTGTGATCCGCACGCATGACCCTTGTGAAATGCATTGGATCGATGCCATTTGTGATGAGCTTCCATGTTTGCCCGTAATCTTCTGTCTTGTATACATATGGTGTAAAGTCATCCAACTTGTATCTTGTACCTGTGATGTATGCAGCTCCTTTTTTGAAAGGATCAATATCAATTGCGTTCCACATCATCCATTTTGGTGCATCTTTAGGAGTAACATTCGACCAGTTGGTACCGCCATCTCTGCTGATATACAACAATCCATCATCACTACCCGCCCACAGTAAATCTTTTTCTAAACTGCTTTCTGTTGCCGTGAAGATGGTGCAATAGTATTCCACTGAAGTGTTGTCCTTGGTAATTGGTCCGCCACTCGACACTTGTTTGGCTTTGTCATTGGTCGTGAGATCCGGAGAAATTTGTTTCCAACTTGCACCTTCATTTTCTGTAACAAACAATGCATTGCCTGCTGCATAGAGCTTTTTGGGATTGTGAGGAGAAAAGAAAATAGGGAAGTTCCATTGGAACCTGAATTTGAGCACATCTGCTCCGGCTCCCATCGGATTATCAGGCCAAACAGACACTGCTCGGTTTTCACCTGTGCGGTGATCCAATCTTGAGAGATATCCGCCATAATTTCCTCCGTATACAATATCTGAATTGGTTGGATCTGCTACAACATATCCGCTTTCTGAGCCGGCAGTTATATCCCAATCTTGTTCAGTGATATAGGAACCGTATGTTGCGGACTTGATACGAAGTGTTGAGTTGTCTTGCTGTGCTGCCAAAACTCGATATGGAAATGAATTATCCGTGCTTACCCTGTACAACTGTGATGTAGGTTGATTCATATAGGTACTCCAGCTATTGGCCTCGTCGAAACTGATTTGAGCGCCACCATCATCTGCTACGATCATGCGTTTCCCGTCAACTGGATCAATCCATAGATCATGGTGATCGCCATGAGGTGTTCTGAGTGACTGAAATGTTTTACCACCGTCACGGCTTTTCATGAAATTAACATTGGGACAATAAACCAGGTTCTCATTTTTCGGATCGACAAAGACTTTTGTATAATACCAAGCACGCTGACGGATATTGTTGTCACTGCTTTGCAGGTTCCAAGTTTTGCCGCCGTCATCACTCATATACAATCCACCTTTTTCATTTTCAATGATGGCGTATATTTTATCGGTATTGGATGGTGCAACTGCAACTCCCACGATACCCCAAATACCTTTGGGCAATCCTTTTGATGCAGTGATGTTTGTCCAGGTATCACCACCATCTACACTCTTCCACAATCCGCTTCCCTCACCTCCGCTTTCCAAGCTGTAAGGTGTTCTGATCAAGCGCCAAGTTCCAGCATATAAAACAGATGGATTTCCTGGTTCCATGACAAGGTCACTGCATCCGGTTTGCTCATTAACGAACAAAACTTTTTTCCATGACTTTCCTCCATCGGTTGATTTGAAAATTCCTCTCTCGTTGTTTGGACCAAATAAATGTCCCATAACCCCCACCCATAATGTGTTTGCATCATCTGGATGAATGATGATGTTTGTGATATGCCTCCCGTCTTTCAATCCAATATTTTTCCAGGTCTTTCCTGCATCTTCAGATTTCCACATGCCACCCAATCCTTCTGCGACATTGCCACGCATGGTATTTTCTCCCTCGCCAACATAGATAACATTTTCGTTCGAGGGGGCAACTTCTACCGCACCAATGGTACCACCAAAATATTTATCAGAGATGTTTTTCCAATTGCTGCCTCCATCGGTTGTTTTCCATACTCCACCTCCGGTTGCACCAAAATAAAATGTGTTTTTGGATTTGTAGCTCCCGGTAACTGCACCGCTTCTGCCTCCACGAAATGGACCCAGCAAACGATATTTGACATTTCCCAACAAATCCACATCATAAGAAGAGGATTTGGATGGCGTCACAGCGACATTTTTAGTTTTCTGCGCAAAGGAAGCTGCGAGCAATAATAGTGATGCCAACAGCAAATGAATTTGTTTCATGTGTTTAATTTTGAGGACAATAAATATACGGTAATTATAGTATCAGTTGCGGACAGGCTTTCCGCCTTTCAAAACACTCTGTATTCGTTCAAGGGTTTTCTTTTCACCGCATAAACTCAGAAATGCTTCTCTTTCCAGATCCAATAAATATTGTTCTGATACCAATGTAGGTTCACTCAAGTCGCCGCCGCACATTACATAAGCTAGCTTTTTTGCAACCAATGCATCGTGAGCGGTAGCATACCCGCCTTGTTCCATGACATGAACACCCGCCATCAATGCACCAAGTGCAGATCGGCCGAGCACTTTGACATCTTTCCTGTGTTGGGGCATGACATATCCGCTTTCATACAATTCGATTAATGATTTTTTGGCTTCGCTTATTCTTCTGTCCAAATTCATCACTACTTCATCCTGTCCCTTTCGCATAATTCCCAGCTGATAGGCCTCTTTTGCAGAGGTGGCGACTTTTGCTGTTGCAACGGTGATGAATCTGTTTTTCAATGTAATGGTTTCTGGCTCATCAAGGTGCATCTCGTCAGATGCCCTCATGGCGAATTCTTTGGAACCACCACCTCCAGGAATCAATCCCACACCTAGTTCAACCAATCCTATATATGTTTCAGCAGCTGCACAAATTTTATCGGCATGTAAACTCAATTCACATGAACCGCCAAGGGACAAACCATGAGGAGCCACTACAACTGGAATACTTGAATACCTCGCTCGCATGGTGGTATTTTGAAACATCCTGATGGCCATATCCAGCTCATCATATTCCTGTTCAATTGCCAACATGAAAATCATGCCAACATTGGCACCGGCAGAAAAATTATTACCACTGTTTGCGATGACGAGTCCCTTGTACTTTTCTTCAGCAATGGAAACACTCTTTTGAATTCCCTCCAATACTTCACCGCCAATACTACCCATTTTTGTATACCACTCCAATCCAATCACATCATTTCCGAGATGATAGGTCCTGCAGGCACTGTTTTTCCAAACTGTCTGTCCTTCAAAATGTTTCATTACAATGAAAGCATTTTCCTGACCAGCAGCATATACACTTTCCATGGATCCATTGAGTGGATTATATGCCAATCGTTTACCATCCTTGACCTGATAAAATGACTTCAGCCCTTTTGCAATCATATCATCAACCCAGGCAGCAACTGTGTATCCAGCCTTTTTCATTTCTGCAGCTGTTCTTTCAACTCCCAGCAAGTCCCATGTCTCAAACGCACCGATCTCCCATCCAAATCCAGTCATCATTGCATTGTCAATGCTGTGAACAGTATCTGAAATTTCAGGCACCCTGTTGGATATATAAGAGAACAATTTGTAATGGAAATTCCGATAGAATTCTCCAACCTTATCAGGCGAAGAGCAGAGCATTTTTATCCTTGCATATAGATCATCAATAGGTTTTGCAGCTTCTAGACTGGCAAATTTTGGTTTTTTCCTAGGTCCATACTCCATTGTTTTCAAATCCAATGTGAGGATTTCTTTTTCACCTGCTGCATTCTTTGTCTTTTTGAAAAAGCCCTGTCCGGTTTTATCACCCAGCCACTTGCGATCATTAATGTCTTTCAGCCAAGCAGGAATCTTGAATACTTCACGTGCCTCATCATGGGGACAATTTTCATAAAGACCATTTGCCACATGAACCATCGTATCAATTCCAACAACATCTGCTGTTCTGAAAGTGGCAGATTTTGGACGTCCGATGATGGGACCCGTCAGTGCATCAACTTCATCTACATTGAGTCCCATTTTTTCCATGGTTTGCAAAAGAGACATGATACCATAGATGCCAATTCGATTGGCAATAAAACCTGGGGTGTCTTTGCACAATACAGTGGTTTTACCAAGGAAAAGATCACCATATCCCATTAAAAAATCTATTACCCATTTGGAAGTAAATGAGGTGGGTATGATTTCCAATAAACGGAGATAACGAGGTGGATTGAAAAAGTGTGCCCCGCAGAAATGTAGTTTAAAATCTTCCGATCTACCTTCAGCCATCAAATGGATGGGAATACCGGAAGTATTGGAAGTAATTATCGTACCTGGCTTTCGAAATTTTTCAACCCTGTCATAGAGTTGTTTTTTGATGTCCAGTCTTTCAACCACCACTTCTAAAATCCAATCGCACTGATTGATATGCGAGAGATTATCATCAAAATTTCCAGTGGTAATCAGCTTGGAAACTTCTTTTATAAATACGGGCGAGGGATTGGACTTGATAGCTGCAGCCAATGCATCGTTGACCAATTTATTTTTAAGTGGAGTTGGATCTTCGGCTTTCGACCCTGGGGATGGGATATCCAACAGCAAAACTTGTATACCAATGTTTGCAAAATGACAGGCGATGCGTGATCCCATCACGCCACTTCCCAAAACGGCTACTTTCTTTATACTGGGTTTCATGTACAGGAACATTTTTTTATGAGAATTCTATGCACGCAATAGCATGCATGATGCAACTTAAAGTTACATTATTTTGAATTCGATCATTTTGAAAAATGGTTGCTTATGAAACCTTCCAACCGCCATTGGCAAGGTTGCCAGCATGAGCGAAATGCAGCTTTCCCGTTAGATCTTCGGCCATCAGGATCATACCATTGCTGTCGATTCCACGCATTTTACGTGGAGCCAGGTTGGCAACTACAATAACCTGCTTCCCTACCACTTCTTCTGGTGAAAAATGCATGGCAATTCCAGAAAGAATGGTGCGCTTCTCAAAACCGAGATCTACTTCTAATTGCAGCAGTTTGTCGGCTTTGGGGACTTTCTGCGCAGAAAGAATTACACCCGTGCGAAGGTCAATTTTTCCAAAATCATCAATTGTAATTTCGGGCTTTAGTGGCAAGTAATCACTGCCATTGGAAGTAGCAGGTGCTTCTGTGTTTGACATAACTGCTGATTTCAATTTATTGATCTGAGTTGCGACTTCTTCATCTTCAATTTTTCTGAATAACAGTTGCGGTTCACGCAGACTATAGCCAACACTCAATAATTTAAGGCTGCCGGCATTTGACCAATCCAGCATTTTCTCAACCACTTTCATCATCTTGCACATTTGAACTGCAGTGCTGGGAAGAAATGGATGGATGAGGATGGCAAGATTGGCTGTCAATTGTAAACAGTTATGAAGACAATTATCGATTGACTGCTGGTTCGAGGGATTTACCTGAACAGATTTTGCTTTAATCCAAGGCTCCTTTTCCTGCATATATTTATTTCCCTTGCGGGCCAAATCAATCACTTCAAACAAAGCTTCACGGAATCGATAATGCTCTATAGAATCTTCTATCTTTTTCTTGGCTTGTTGAATATCTCCCCTCAATTGACGATCAACTGCATCCTCGTTTTCAGCATGATAGGCTGGCACCTTGCCTCCGCATAACTTGTGCATGAGGACAAAAGTGCGGTTGACGAAATTCCCAAAGATGGCCACTAGCTCACTGTTGACTGCATCTTGAAAACCCTTCCAGGTAAACTCACTGTCCTTGGTTTCAGGAGCAATTTGAGTAAGATAGTATCTCAACATGTCAACACACTGATCACCCCCATTTTCTTTTTTCACAAAATCGTTGATAAAATCTCTCATTTCCAGCTTCCAATTTCTGCTGGTACTCATCTTATCGCCTTCCAAATTCAGGAACTCATTTGCAGGAACATTGGTTGGCAAAATGTTTCCATGTAGCTTGAGCATGACAGGAAAGATGATGCAATGAAAAACAATATTGTCTTTACCGATGAAATGAACCAACTGTGTGTCTGCATCATACCAATAGGGCTTCCAATCTTTTCCATTCTCCAAGGCCCATTGCTTTGTTGCAGATATATAACCAATGGGAGCATCAAACCATACATATAGCACTTTACCTTCTGCATCTTTTAGCGGCACTTTCACACCCCAATCCAAATCGCGTGTGACTGCCCTCGATTGGAGTCCACCGTCAATCCAGCTCTTGCATTGCCCTACTACAGAGGCTCGCCAGTCTTCCTGGTGTTCCTGTAAAATCCATTCGCGTAAAAAAGATTCATGTTTTGAAAGTGGCAGATACCAATGTGTGGTTTTCTTTTTTACAGGTGCATTGCCGCTGATGGTGCTGACAGGATTGATCAACTCATCCGGACTCAAAGCGGAACCGCATGTTTCACACTGATCACCAAATGCTCTATCACTCTTGCACTTGGGACAGGTACCCTTGATAAAGCGATCAGCCAAAAATGTGTTGGATACCTCATCATAAAACTGTTCTGTTTCCTTTGTCTCCAATTCATTTCGTTCATGCAGATATGAAAAAAACTCCTGCGCTGTATCATGATGCAATGGAGAAGATGTGCGATCATACACATCAAAACTGATGTGCAGATCGGAAAAATCCTCTTTCATTGCTTGGTGATATTTATCAATGATCTCTTGGGCAGTAGTCTGCTCCTTCATTGCTTGGATAGGTATAGCAGTGCCATGTTCATCACTGCCGCAAACAAAAACTACATCTCGCTTTTGAGCCCGCAGATACCGTACATATATATCCGCAGGAATATATGCACCTGCAAGGTGCCCGATGTGTTTCAGTCCATTTGCATAAGGAAGCGCTGAGGTGATCAAATATCTTTTAGGCTGCATGTCAAAAATTCACTGTGGCGCAAAAATAATCAAATGTGGTGAAAGGCTCTGAGTGATTTTAAATAATAGACATTACTTTTATAGCATGAAAGTCCCGCCATTCCTAAAAAAAGGAGATACAATCGGAATTGTTTGTCCTGGTGGCTATATGCCAAAAGATAAAATCGCTGCCTGCGTTTCAACACTCAAAAAATGGGGCTACAAAGTAAAAATTGGTAAAACAGTTGGTGGAAAATCTGCAAATTATTTTTCCGGAACTGATGAAGAGAGAAGGGATGATCTGCAATCAATGTTGGATAACAAAGATATCAAAGCCATTCTCTTTGGAAGAGGAGGATATGGTACAAGCAGAATTTTGGACCAAATCAACTTCAAACACTTTGTGGCAAATCCCAAATGGCTGATTGGATTCAGTGACATAACAATTCTTCACTCGTTTTTACAAAGAAATTTTAAAATTTCATCTATCCATGGTCCAATGTGTGGCGCATTCCATCAAGACAAAGGAGAAAACATGTATACGCTTTCATTGAAAGATGTGCTTGAAGGTAAACCAACTGTTTTCCAAGCTGACTACCATCCTCTGAACAATACAGGGAAAGTCACAGCCAAGATCACAGGGGGTAATTTATGTCTATTGGCCCATGGAATTGGTACGAATGCAGAAGTTGACACCAAAGGAAAAATATTATTCATTGAAGATGTGGGAGAGCAACTGTACAATATTGACCGTATGATGCTTCAACTCAAAAGGAGCGGGAAATTTGATCAGGTAAAGGGACTGATTGTAGGTGGATTTACCGACTGCAAAGACACGGAAAGGCATTTTGGAAAAGAGGCTTATGAAATTATATTTGATCAAATCAAAGAGTTTGATTTTCCAACCTGCTTTGGATTCCCCATCAGTCATGAGAAAGAAAATATTGCTATATGCATGGGAATGAAATACTCGCTTGAGGTAACTGCCTTTCAAACAATTCTTGCATCTGTTTAGCCGATGAGATGACGCACTGCACTCCCAATGTTTGGATAGATAAAGTTGAATCCTGATGCTTGTATCTTGCTTGCATCAACAGTTGCACTCTTTAGAACTTCAATGCTCATCTCTCCTAATATCCATTTCAATAGAAATGAGGGTACCCTAAAAGGCAAGAACATCTTTCCATTCATGGCATGTGCTATACCGAGCACCATTTCCTTGTTGGATACAGGTTGAGGGGAAACCAGGTTGTATACACCATCCAGTGCTGGCATCTCGATGGCATGTAAAAATGCCCTGCAAAGATCATCAATGTGAATCCAACTGTACATTTGATTGCCTGATCCCAAAATGGCTGCGATACCAAAACGCACAGGACGTTTAAATTCAACCAGCGCTCCTCCCTCATTGCTCAATGCGAGTCCCAATCTAAACTTTACAAGCCTTTTACCCAATGAACTTACCTGTTCTATGCTTTCCTCCCATGCCTTGCATGTTTCGCCTAAAAAATCCATTGATACAGGATCTGTTTCCTTGAATGGAGTTCCTGTATCTGATCCATACCACCCAATGGCGGATGCACTGATTACAGCTTTTACTTTATTGGGCTGATTGGACAATGATTGCACCAGCAATTCACTGGATGTTGTTCGGCTATTTTTGATCTCTTCCTTCCGTTTTTTTGTCCACCGCTTTTTTGCAACCCCCTCCCCTGCCAAATGCACGATATAATCGGCCTGTGCAAGCGCCTGTGGATCAATAAACATTTTTTCTGTATCCCATCGGGCATAGAAAATATTTCCACTCGGACGAAAACTGTTCTGCATGGAGGATGCCTTGTATGCAGAAGCCGTTTCAATTGGATTGCGCGACAAGATGATCACATCATAACCTTGTTGCAGCAGCAATCTGCTGAGGGCTGTTCCGATCATTCCGGTTCCACCTGTAATCAGTACCGTTGGCATAGGGAAAATTTTTACAAAAATACATCAACCATGAAGATTACAATAAACAAAAAGCCCCATAAAAATGGGGCTTGCTGTTTGTTTTGGTCATGCGCATATCAGTCGGGCTTTTTGCCCTCCAAAAAAGTATTGATGGTACTGATCTGGGTATTGTTTTGATCATCGGTTCCTACAGAATAGCTTGAATAGAACTTTTCAACAGACGCAAGGGTTGTATTGTGGACTTGCAAATTGTGTCTCACGTAGGCCGGAATGCTATCGTATTCATTGTTAGGATCAGCGGCATTGAAATTAAACGATAGGTTCCTGAGTTTGTACAAACGCTCAGCAGCTCTCAACTTTTGTGCCTCTGCCTCGTCAAATGCTGCCATCGGACCATCGATTGTTGCAGCTGTTGGAATCACAGGTTCCTCTGCAGTGGTTTCAGCGTTGAGTTCCATTTCAGGTACCTCGTGGTAAACAATCTGCATCAACTCCTCTTCAGCTGCTGGTGCAGCTTCCGCTATGGGTTGGCTCATCTCTGTCAAAGGTTGCTCTTCGATGTGCAGGTCATCCTTGCTTTCAATATCCGATGCAGCTGTTTCCATTAGATGCTGAACTGATGCCTCTGTTTCCGGTTGCTCATCCAATGCCTGAAACTCCTCTGCATATATGACTGTGGGCTTTACCAAGAAACCAGTTGTTCTCTCCAAAATTTCTTCCTTTATTTCTTGAATGATTTCTTCTGAGGGAATTTCTGTTTGTACAGATGCAACTATAGGTTCTTGAATAACCAATTCGGGTTGTTGGATCTCAAATTCTATTACAATCGGTTTTTGCTCTTCAATGACCATCTCTTCATCCGAGACAAGAGGAACACCAACTTCTTCTTCCACCAATGATATGGCAAGTGCCTCCTGCATATTTCCCTGAACCTCCTCAATATCATCCTGCTTTTCGACAGCCACTTCCACAACTGTTTCTGGCTCTTCTACGATCAGTTTGACTGGTTCTGCAATAAGCTTTGGAGCTACATCAAGTGTAAACATGATGCGCTCTTCCTGAACAGCTTTTTGCTCCACCGGTTTTGATTCACCAAAAGGTGATTTTTGTTCGAATCCTGTTGCAATAATTGTAACGCTGATATCTTCACCCAATGACTCATCATATCCCAAACCTAGAATTACATCAGTATCAGGACCAGCCTGCGTGAGCAGATACTGCTGAATTGTTTCCACCTCATCCATGGTAAACTCATGGTCACCTGTTTTAGAATTGATATTGATCAACACCCATTTTGCCCCATTGATGTTATTATCATTCAACAATGGTGAATTCAATGCATGTTCAATGGCAACATGTGCTCTGTTTTCACCATTCGCACGTGCACTTCCAAGAATAGCAACTCCTCCATTTCTCATTACTGTGCACACATCAGCAAAATCGACATTGATTTGTCCAGTGGCACTGATAACATCGGTTATACATTTGGCAGCAGTTGCAAGCACATTGTCTGCAGTTGACAATGCAGCACTCATGGTCAGGTTGCCGAACTGATGCCTCAATTTGTCATTGCTGATGACCAATAATGTATCTACCTGACTCCTCAATTCCAAGATTCCTTTTTCTGCATATGCAGCTCGCTTTTTTCCTTCATAAGAAAATGGCGTAGTAACAATTCCCACAGTCAGGATGCCCATATCCTTACAAATCTTTGAAACAATTGGTGCACCACCTGTACCTGTTCCACCACCCATGCCTGCAGTGATAAATGCCATCTTGGTATTTACTTCTAAAATCCTTCTTATCTCTTCAAGACTCTCTTGGGTCGCCTGTTTGCCAATTTCCGGATTGGCACCGGCACCCAACCCTTGAGTGAGTGAGGGACCAAGTTGAACCTTATTGGGTACTTTGCTCAGGGCCAAAGCCTGCGCATCTGTATTGCAAACAATGAAATCTACACCTTCAATGCCTAAACTGTGCATGTAGTTGACAGCATTGCTGCCACCGCCACCTACACCGATTACTTTGATGATAGAAGATTGTTCTTTTGGGAGATCGAATTGTATCATGGTTAATGGGTTTTTAAGTGTTGGAATTTATAGGAGTTGTTTATCGTCTTCTTCTTTGAATAAATCTATGAGTCCGTCCTTGATGCTGTTCATGAAATCTGAAAGCGTTTTACGTCCCTTCATTGGAACTGCTTCAACCACAACAGCATCGTCATTTTCCGCTGCTGAATTTTTAGGACGTATCAGTGGTCGCTTTTCTTCCGGATGTAAACGGTTGTAGTTGTTTTCATAAACATTGTACCCTTTCAGGATCAATCCAATGCAGGTCGCATACATAGGCTTTTGAAGCTCTGCAATATGATTGGTTGCCAAATGCTCGTTTGGATAACCAATTCTCGCATTCAATCCCGTTGCATATTCTGTGAGCTGTATCAGGTGTTTGAGTTGAGATCCTCCACCTGTTAACACAATGCCTCCATTCAACATTTTGTTATCGAGTCCAACTTGCTTCAAGTGGAATGTGACAAATGCCAGAATTTCACTCATTCTTGCCTGTATAATGGATGCCAAATTTTTTACACTGATTTCTCTTGAAGGCAATCCGCGCAATCCGGGTATTTTGATGAATGCATTTGCCTGTGCCGCATCAGACAGTGCACTGCCATACTGCACTTTCATTAATTCTGCCTGAGTTTTTAACACACCGAGTCCCAATTTGATATCATTGGTAATGTTTTCACCACCGAATGGAATGACAGCTGTGTGTTTCAAGATTCCTTCATAGAAAACAGCCAGATCAGTTGTTCCACCACCGATGTCCAAAATGGCAATACCTGCCTCGATATCTTGTTCGCTCATCACTGCAGCTGAAGAGGCAAGCGGTTGCAGCATCAGGTCTTTTACTTTCAATCCGGCTTTTTCAACACTTCGATTGATATTTCTGATTGCATTTCTATCGCCTGTGATAATATGAAAATTAGCTCCGACTTTAACCCCTGTATAACCTATCGGATCTGAAATATTTTGAATATTATCTACAGTATATTCCTGCGGAATCACATCAATGATTTGATCTCCTGCCGGAATATATGTTTTGTATTGATCTGCAATCAGTTGATCAATTTCAAACTGTTTGATTTCATCTTCCGTGGATCGCCTCACTATATCGCCCCTTGTTTGAAGGCTTTTGATATGATGGCCGGCAATACCAACATAGACTTCATTGATTTCCAATCCTGGATTGGATTCATAACAATTTTTCAAAGCCGTTTCAATTGCTTTGATTGTTTGATCAATGTTCAACACCATTCCGTGTTGAACACCATTGCTGTTGGCAAGTCCGAATCCCAAGATCTCGAGCTTTCCAAATTCATTTTTGCGTCCTGCGATGGCAGCAATTTTTGTTGTACCAATGTCAAGTCCTACAATAATGGGTTGTTCCTGTGTCATAATTCACTTTTTACTGGGGTTTATATTTTGGGTTGATTTGATTGGCTATTGGTTGATTCACCTGTATTGAATCCAATTGAGTTGTATCTGTTCGCAAGAGCTTTGCATCCGACTTTTCACATACCACCTGATCTCTGAACTGAAGATTTATGAGTGCATATCTGCTCCATGAATCCTCTTGGCTGAACTTATGATAAAGCAGTTTGAGTTTTTTGAACATGGGCTCCCACTCGCTTCGAATACCAAGATCCACTGTATGGTCACCAATCTGTGTGGAGAGTTCAAATCCATTGTCTGGACGTATATATACCGATTCTATCTGTGCCAGCCAGAATGGATCATTGCTGATGAAGTTTGATAAGCTGACAACCCTTGCAAGGAGCATGCTGTCTGATTTTTTCATGCCTGCAGGATTAACATAGAAATTGGTGAAAACTGGCAATACAATATGATCGGTTTGCTTCAGTGGCAATAGATTGTACCGATCATCTATATAATATGAGTATCCTTCTGCCGTAAACAGTCTTGCGACAGGATTTTTCTGTTTGATGTCAACATGCAGGATGTGTTGGTTATCAAAATATACATCTGCCTCTTGAATCCATGGATTTTTAACGAGGGTGTTTTCCAATGAAAACAGGTCAAAAGATGCTGTATTTTTCCCAACCGGGTATAGCTCTGATCGGCCAGGCCAAAGGGAAGCATAGACTTCTTTGCGATCAATCATATTGATCAATTTCTCGTCCTTGAAATCAATCTGAACTGCTTTGCATTGATTTGTTTGTTCTTTCACAATTCCACTGATGAGTAAAAATGAAAGTCCCGAGCCGATGATCAGCCAAAAAAGAATATGGAATACTTTTAATATGGTTGATTTTTTTATCATTGATGCAGCAATAGTTTTTTGATGGGCTCAATGGATTGATCAATATCTCCGGCACCAGCAGTAACAAGCAATTCCGGGTATGAAGTTTCTATAAATGTTAAAATATTTTTTTCTTTCAACAGCGAAACAGGGGTTGTCATTTGTTGTGCAATCAACTCGCTGCTAACTCCTTCCATTGGCTTTTCCCTTGCAGGATAAATGGGCATGATGGCAACTTCATCCGCCAATGAAAGACTTTCTGCAAAATCAGCTGCAAAATCAAGTGTTCTGCTGAACAAGTGCGGCTGAAAGACAAGGGTGATTTTTTTGCCAGGATACAACCCCCTCACTCCACCAATCAGGGCTCTGAGTTCTTCAGGATGGTGTGCATAATCATCTATATAAACAACCTTTTCATTCTTGATGATGTATTCAAATCTTCTTTTTACACCCTTGAAATTTGCAATGGCCTTTAAGATGCGTTCATCGTCAACTTGAAGGTATTTTGCGATGGCAATGGCAACCAGGCTGTTTTCAACATTGTGCATTCCTCCCATATTCAATTTCACACGATTCAATGTCCATCCAGGTCCATTTACATCGTATAGATAACCTCCATCAAAAATTGCCAATTCACTTATATGTATATCTGCATCTGTATTTGTAAGATGATACGTGAAATGCTGCTTGGCTGTAAAAGAACGCTCTCGTGGGAGACCTTTCTTGGTCAGCAGCAATCCTCCATCTTCCAATTTGGAGACAAATGCAAGAAATGCATCCTCCATTGCTTCAGCGGTTCCATAGATATCCAGGTGATCTGCATCCATTGCTGTGATGGCAATGACATTGGGATGTAGTTTAAGAAAACTTCTATCGTATTCGTCCGCTTCGATGACGGTGCAATTTTTTTTGCTGCTCCAAAAATTCGTTCCGTAATTTGATGAAATACCGCCCAGAAAAGCATTGCACCCATAATCTGCATCTCTCAATACATGAGCAACCATTGTGCTGATGGTTGTTTTGCCATGCGTACCGGCAATGCAAATATTGTACGAATTATTTGAGATGATTCCAAGCACATCACTCCTTTTCAGCAATGGCAAGTTCAATTGAGCATAGAATTGCTTGATCGCTGAATCTGCAGGAATGGCAGGAGTATAAACAACCATATCAACATCGGCAGTACATGCAGTGGGATCATCTTCAAAACTGATCAAAGCTCCTTCCTGCACCAATGCATTGGTCAATGCTGTTGATGTTTTATCATACCCAAATACTTTAATCCCCATAGAAAGAAAATAGCGGGCGATGGCACTCATGCCAATGCCACCTATACCTATGAAATAGACCCTGTGAATATTCGATATGTTGATTTGCTCAATCATGATTCTTTTACACTGTTGATGATCTCTTCAGCAATACATGTATCTGCATCGGCAGTAAACAATTTTGTTGCAGCTAGACCAATGGACTTTATTTTTTCCTTGTCATTGATCAAGGAAAGAATGGTATCTGTCAATTGCTTAGTCACATGTGCATCTTTGATCAGGATGGCAGCTCCTTCCTTTGCAAGTGTCATTGCATTGGCAGTTTGATGATCCTCTGCAGCCAGTGGATAGGGCACCAATATGGAAGCCTTTCCGGTTGCACAGATCTCAGCAATGGCAATGGCTCCCGCTCTTGATACGACCAGATCTGCTGCAGTGTAGGCATAATCCATCTTTGAGATAAACTCAGTGATGCAAGCCATTTTATTGTTTCGCAGTGCCGGATCTACCAGGTTTAAATTTCCTTTTCCTGTTTGCCAGATCACCTGAATTCCTTTGTCAATCAGTCTGGAGAGTCCGGCCGACATTGCCTGATTGATGCTTTTGGCACCCAGACTTCCACCCATGATCAAAACAGTTGGAAGTCCTTGTTTCAATCCGAAATATTCGAACGAATTTTCTATACTGACGTTTAAACCATTGATCTCAGATCTCACTGGATTTCCTGTTTGAATGATTTTGCTTGTTGGGAAGAACTTTTCCATACCCTTTGTGGCAACCATCACCGTTGTTGCATTTTTAGCCAGCATGATATTTGCCTTTCCTGCAAAAGAATTAGCTTCATGCAAAAAATTAGGAATATGTTGTTTTTGGGCATAACACAAAACCGGATAGCTCGAATATCCTCCCACACCAAAGACAGCATCCGGACGAAATGAATTAAATATTTTTTTAACCTGCATAAAACTTAACATCAGTTTATACGGCAGGCTCCAGTTTTTCCAGAGTTGAGATCGATTGAATCCAGCAATATCAATACCCTCAATATTGTATCCGGCTTGTGGCACTTTCTCCATTTCCATTTTACCCTTTGCCCCCACAAATAAAATTTCTACAGGGGAATATATTTTTTTGATGGCGTTGGCAACTGCGATGGCAGGAAAAATATGTCCTCCTGTTCCACCTCCAGCTATGATCACCTTGATTGTTTTCATCCCTCCCCTCCTTCTTCTTTTGATGTTTCAGGTTGGAGTTTACCCTCCATGATTTCAACATTTCTTGCTACACTGAGAATGATACCTATTGCGAGACAGGTAAAGAGGAATGAACTGCCACCCATGCTCACCAGTGGCAGGGTAACACCCGTGACAGGAAACAGATTGACATTGACCGCCATATTGGCCATTGCCTGAATTACCAATGTGAAACTCAATCCCAGTGAAAGAAAAGCACCAAATGCATATGGACATCTGCGCATGATGCTGAGGCATCTGTACAGAAAAAGCAAATAAATCATCAGAATCAACGCACCTCCCATTAATCCATACTCTTCAATGATGATTGCATATATAAAATCCGAATAAGGATGTGGCAGAAAATTTCTAGCCTGACTATTGCCCGGACCCAATCCCACCCATCTGCCTTTTGCGATGGCAATTTTTGCTTGCTGAACCTGAAAAGACGCCTCTTCCTTGTCGGCATACATGAAATTCTGTACACGTTTGATCCATGTCTCGACGCGACCCTTGGTCAATGCAGCTGGAAGCGGATCAGATTTACCCGCTTCTTCATTGTAATACATCCTTGCAAAACCAATCAGCATCATGATGGGGAGCAATGCAACCATCATAACCAACAAGAGATGTTTGATGCTCACTCTGCCAATAAACAGCAAGAGTATACTGGTGGCACCTGTAAGCAATGCTGTTGAAAGATTGGCCGGTGCAATCAATGCACATATAATGATTACCGGTGTGATGACAGGAAGGAAGCCTGTTTTAAAATCTTTGATTGTCTCCTGACGCTTGCTCAACTGTCTACTCAAGTACATGAACAAGGCCAACTTTGCCAGATCTGAAGTTTGAAATGTCAAGTTGATGATGGGCAGTCGAATCCAGCGATTGGCATCATTTAAATTTGTGCCGAAAAACAATGTATACAGGAGCAGGGGGATTGAAATGATATACAATATCTGTGCCACTTTTGAATAAAAAGTATAATTCACCAGATGAGCGAAGTAAATGATGGCGACCCCTATTGCAATGAATACGATTTGTTTGAACAAATAGGACTCTGTGCTTTTTGATAATTTATAGGCCAGCGTTCCTGTACTGCTGTATACTGCCAAGAGACTCACCAACGTCAACAATACAACCAAGGTCCATATGACTTTGTCACCCTTGGTTCTTTTCGAAATGCTCGAAAGTGAATATTGCTTGATATCGATTCCTTCTGCTTGCATATTTTATAATTCCTTCACTGCTTTTTTAAATTGTTGACCTCTGTCCTCATAGTTCTTGAATAAATCAAAGCTTGCACAAGCTGGACTGAGCAATACAACATCTCCTTTTTGTGAGACCTCATAAGCTCTTTTTACAGCATCTTCTGCAGTAGCTGTATCAATTATTTTTCCTACAACACCATCAAAGACTGCATGGATTTTAGAATTATCAACCCCCATGCATACAATTGCTTTCACTTTTTCTGCAACCATGTCTTTGATCAATTCATAATCATTTCCCTTGTCAACGCCCCCCAAAATCAGTGTCACAGGTTTTTCCATGCTTTCCAATGCGAACCATGTACTGTTTACATTGGTAGCTTTTGAATCATTGATAAAATCAATTCCCCTTACAGTTGCAACCATTTCCATGCGATGTTCAAGGCTCTCAAAGGATGCGACTGCATCTCTTATTTTCTCTTTACGTATGCCAATCACAGATCCTGCAACTGCTGCTGCCATGGAATTGTACTGATTGTGCTTTCCTTTGAGTGCGAAATCAAAAATGCTCATGGAAAATGAATCACCGTGGGATAGAGTCATTTTACCGTCCTTGATGTGTGCTCCTTTTGGCATTTCTCTTTGCATACTGATGGGGAGTGTTTTAGAATGAATGGGGTAATGAGTAAGTTGAGCAGCAGTTACAGGATCGTCGGCATTGTAAATGAAGAAATCCAGTGCTGTTTGATTCTTTGTGATATTGAATTTTGAACGTATATATTTATTGAAATCATAATCATATCTGTCCAAATGATCTTCAGTGATATTGGTAAGCACCGCAACATCTGGCCTGAAGGATATGATATCATCCAATTGGAAACTGCTTATTTCAACCACATACAATGGCTTGGGGTCGATGGCCATTTGCCGAGCGATGGAATTGCCTATATTCCCCACCAGCGCACAATCCATGCCGCCTTTTTTACAGATTTGATAAATAAGTGATGTGGTGGTTGTTTTACCGTTGCTGCCCGTGATGCCGATGATTTTACTATTCCCTTTGTGACGGTATGCCAATTCCATCTCACTAATGATCTGAATGCCCTGCTGTACAATCTTTTTTACTATTTCAGTTTTATGGGAGATACCCGGACTCTTCATCACTACCAATGCATCCAGCATTCTTGTATAATCATGTGAACCTTGTTCGAACTCTATTTGATTTTCTAAAAGTTCCTTTTCAAAATGTGGTTGGATTTTTCCGCCATCAGATACGAACACATCATACCCCTGTTGTTTGCACAACAAGGCAGCGCCTAATCCGCTTTCACCTGCTCCCAATATGACAATCTTTTTACTCATTCTTATCTCATCTTTAATGACATAACAGCAAATACCACAAACAACAAAGTGATGATCCAGAATCGCAGTGCTATCTTGCTTTCATGGTATCCCTTTTTTTGAAAATGATGATGCAAGGGGCTCATCAAAAAAACCCTTCTTCCTTCACCATATTTTTTCTTTGTGTATTTGAAGTAGCTTACCTGAATAATTACGCTCAGATTTTCTACCAGAAAAACAGCACAGAAAATGGGAATGAGCAATTCTTTTCTAACCATGATGGCAAGAGAGGCAATGATTCCACCCAAAGCAAGACTTCCGGTATCTCCCATGAAAACCTGGGCGGGATATGTATTGTACCACAAGAAACCGATACAGGCACCTATCATTGCAGCGATAAATATGGATACCTCACCCAAATTGGGTATGTACATAATGTTCAGGTAATCAGCAAAAATGAGATTTCCGCTTGCGTATGCAAACAAAGCAAGACAAACACCAATGATAGCAGAAACTCCCGTAGCGAGTCCGTCCAACCCGTCTGTTATATTGGCTCCATTCGAAACAGCTGTTACGATAAAGATGATTACCAACATGTACACAACCCAACCATACTGTCGCAAACTTGCCGGTAGCAATCTTGCATAGTTGAATTCATGATTTTTAATAAAGGGGATTGTTGTTACTGGTTCATTTGCCTTAACAAAATATCTCTCTCCGCCCTGAAACTTTACCACAGTTGCATTGGCTGGCTTGCTCATACCCTTGTATTCACGCATGACTTTTACATTGTCATTGAACAACAATGTTACACTGATGATCACACCCAACCCAACTTGTCCCAGTACCTTGAACCAACCTGCCAATCCATCTTTATCCCCTTTTTTATAAGGAATTCCTTGCTCCTGTGAGAGTCTTTTTGCCCTTAGCTTCAGATAATCGTCAACAAAACCAACCAGTCCAAGCCAAACTGTGCTGAGCAGCAACAACTTGATATATACCTTATCCAAATTGGCAAACAACAATGTTGGAATCAATATTCCCAGCAGGATGATGAATCCCCCCATTGTTGGAGTTCCTTTCTTTTGCTCTTCGCCTTGCAATCCCAATTCACGTACACTTTCTCCAACCTGTCTTTTTTGCAGAAAAAGAATGACTCGTTTACCATAAACAAGCGTGATGAACAATGAAAGCAAGATGGCCATCATAGACCTGAAAGTGATGAACTGAAAAATTCCCATACCGGGTATTTTCAATCCTTCGCTCTGCAACCATTGGTATAAGTGATACAACATATTTGCCTATTTATCTAATTCTTTGAATGCTTCCAATAAAACTGCTTTGTCATCAAAGGGAAATTTCACACCCTTTACCTCCTGGAATTTTTCATGTCCCTTCCCTGCTACCAAAATGATGTCATCTTTCCTGGCAAGCATAACAGCCATTCTGATGGCTTCTCGTCTGTCTTCAACTGTGACAACTTTTTTAAGCAGATCAATCGTCATATCCTCTTTCATCTCGATCAAAATCTGCGACGGATTTTCTGTTCTCGGATTGTCTGAGGTCAGAATTGCCTTGGTGCTATACATGGCTGCAGTTGCACCCATTACTTTACGCTTTGTCTTATCTCTGTTACCTCCACAACCAACAACTGTAATAACCTGCTCATAACCTTTTTGGAGCTTTTTGATTGTTGTCAATACGTTTAGCAATGCATCGGGTGTATGTGCATAATCAATAATCCCTATGACACCATCCTGTGGCGAGAGCGACCAGTCGAACCTGCCTTCAGCTCCATGCAAATTGGACATGACCCTCAAAACTTCCTGCTTATCCAATCCAAGTGAAACTGCAGTTCCGTAAACTGCCAGCAGATTATAAGCATTGAATTCTCCAATCAATCTGAACATCACCTCCTGATCATTGATCAACATATGGAGTCCCATGATGCTGTTGTCTATGATCTTCCCCTTGAAATCAGCAGCGTTTTTCAAGCTGTAGGAATATTTTTTGGCTGCAGTATTTTGCAGCATGTAGCTTCCATTTTTATCATCCTCATTGGTAATGCAGAAGGATGCAGCTGTTAGTTGATCAAAAAACATTTTTTTGACTCTTCTGTATTCATCAAATGTTTTATGGTAGTCCAAATGATCATGGGTAATATTGGTGAATACTGCCCCGGTGAAATGCAATCCACTGATCCTTTGTTGGTGAATGGCATGGCTGCTGACTTCCATGAATACATATTCGCAACCTGCATCCGACATTTGATGCAGGAGTTGGTTGAGGGATGCCACATCGGGTGTGGTATGGGTAGCAGCAAGTATTTGATCATTGATCCTGTTGTGTACGGTGGAAATCAGTCCAACCGAAATTCCCAACTCTCTGCTGAGATTGAAGAGCACAGTGGCAACGGTAGTTTTACCATTTGTTCCTGTTATACCAATCAACTTCAATGATTGGGTAGGATATCCATAAAATGCATGACAGATCATCCCAGCTGCTTTTGCAGCATCATTGGTTTGTACATAGGTAACATGGGGGACTGTTTCTGCGGGAAGATTTTCACATACAATGGCAACAGCACCTGAAGCAATGGCGTCAGATATAAACAGATGTCCATCGCCTGCAACTCCCTTCACTGCAATAAAACAAGACCCTTTTTGTATGCGTCTTGAATCTATTTCAACAGATAATACAGGAATATCAGTATGACCGATAATAGTCTGTAAATTGATTTTATATAATATGTCCTGAAATGGCCTCATCAGGGTATATCTATTTTAGATCCGAGATTTAAATACACTGTCTGACCTTTTTGAAGTGCCGATCCTGCAGGAATGGATTGTGAAACAACTTTCCCCTTTCCGTATGCAACAACTTGCACTTCTTGGTTCTCCAAAATTTCCAATGCATCTTTCAATCCATAACCATTCAGATCTGGCATTGTGCCAGAAGAAATACGGTTTGATACGTATTGCATCCTCGCATCCTTTTTATTGGCATCCATTTTTTGTGTAATCAGCCTGTGATCAGATGGATTGCCTTTGGTCGATTTGCGCATTGTATCAATCAATACTGGATGCCTGTAGTACTTATATAAATCACGATCGATGGTATACAGTTTATTGGCAATGGTTCTGAACACGGGACCTGCAATCTGTGCACCGTAATACCTCGGAGCAAATGGTTTGTTTTTGATAACTACAATGCACGAATATTTTGGAGCATCTGCTGGAAAATATCCAGCGAAGGATGATTGATAAATATGCTCTGTGTACCCCTTGTTTCCGTTTGCCACCTGGGCGGTACCTGTTTTTCCAGCAATTGGAAAATTGGGATCAAATAAACTTTTAGCTGTCCCCGCAAGAACAACACCTTCTAAACATGTTTTCAATTGATCGAGTGTCTTCTGACTGCATATGGAATCATTCAACACAACAGGTCCATATGATTTGATGCTCAATCCGTCTTTCATGATGGCATTGACCAAATACGGTTTCATCATTTTCCCTTTGTTGGCTACAGTGTTGTAAACCATCAGGGTCTGCAGTGGTGAAATGGCAATGGAGTAACCAAATCCCATCCAAGGAAGTGAAACATTGCTCCAATATTTACTACCCGGACGCGGAATGGATGGCTTGGATTCTCCTATGAGATCAATTCCAGTTGGCTTGTGCAATTGAAGCTTCTCAAGATTTGCAATGAATTTCGATGGATTTCTTCCGTAATAATTAACCGCCAGTTTTGCCATTCCTACATTTGAGCTCAGTTCAAATGCCTGCTGATAGGTCACATCCGTATGATGATGACGTTCACTGTCCCAAACTGTCCTTCCGCTGTACTCCCATTTTCCCCCTTCGATGTTTACATGATTAGATAGGCTGATAAATTGATCATCCAGCGCAGAAAGCATTGTGATCAATTTGAAGGTTGATCCCGGTTCAGATCTTGTAATTGCATAGTTCATATCCTCAGCATAACTGCCGTCTGGCTGTCTGCCAAGATTTGCAATGGCTTTTATTTTACCAGTTTTCACCTCCATTACAATACAGGTGCCATTCGTACATTCATTCTCTGTCATCACTTTCAACAAGGCCTGTTCAGCGATATCCTGAATGTTTACATCAAGGGTTGTAACAATATCTTTTCCATTATCAGGTTCAATTTCAGAACCTTCAACCGGAACAAATGCACCGCCTGCAATTCTTCTGACCAATCTCTTGCCTGTAACCCCTTTCAACAAGCTATCATATGTTTTTTCGAGTCCAACATTCTTGGTAACCATATTGCCTGTGGAATCTATGTACTCGCGGGAGAGTCCGATTGTTCTGTTTGCCAACAAACCAAACGGTGCCAATCTTTTCTCTTTTTCAATGAAAATGAAACCGTTTTTATTTTTATTTTTCTTGATAAAGCCTATACTTCTTAAAGACTGATACTGGTTGAAATCGATGTTCCTGGTCAGGAGATGATACCTGTCTTGCCTGTTGTAAACATCCATCAACTCACGCTTGTATTCGATCTCTGATTTTTCACCAACGATTGCAGAAAGATGATAGGCCAGACTGTCAAGGTGTTGTTTCAACCTTTCACCATTTTTTTCTTGGATGCCCTGTGCCCCGAAATCCAGATAAATATCAAAGAACGGTATTGAGCTGCTGAGCATTCGTCGATCTTCACTGTAAATGGTTCCTCGCTCTGCATCCATTTCTCTGTACTCTAAATGCAGACTATCGCTCAGCGAACGCCAATATGCACCTTCAGCATTTTGAATGTAAAATGCTTTTGCAAAAATGCATACCCCCAACACCAACATCATGATGTATATGAGGTAACTGCGCCACAATATGTCTTTTTTTGTTTCCAATTATTCGGAAGCTTATTTTGTTTTATTTGTTGTATCCTCCAATGTCATCGGAGGCTCTTTGATTTCTTTGATACCAAAAGGCTCTACGGCCTTCACCACCTCAGATTGCTTTGTCATGAACATCCAATCCTTTCGGATCATCTTGAACTCATACTGCAAGTCTTTCATCTCCCTTGAGGTTCTGTTGATGTCTTTGATGGCTCGCTCAGCATGATGTCCGTTGTATATATATGCTATAGCGAGTGCCGCCAAAAACAAGAAAAAATTTACATTTTTTACCAACCATGCTTGATTGATGAAAAACCACTTGTTCTCTCTGCTGTTTATTTTCTTCTCGTTCATTTACTTTTTTTCTGCAATCCTCAATCTTGCACTGCGGGATCTTGGATTTCTTTTTATTTCCTCTGCATAGGGTTCTATTGGTTTTTTTGATATTGGGCGCAACGCACTCAACACTTTTGTACCAAATACAGGATCAATTTTTATTTGTTCCACATCACCCGTTTTGAAAAACTGTTTCACCACGCGGTCTTCGATGCTGTGAAAAGTGATGATGGCTATTCTTCCCCCAGGGACCAAAGCGTCAATAGATTGATGCAATAAATCTTTCAAAGCACCCAACTCATCGTTGACGGCCATTCGCAATGCCTGAAAGACCTGTGCCAAATACTTATTGGGATTCCCCTTGATCACTGGCGCAATCACCGCCTTGAATTCATCAATGGTTTTAATGGACGCATGCAAGCAGTGTTCAAACAAGAGGACAGCCAAGGTTTTTGCATTGGATACTTCACCATATTCCTGGAAAATCCATTGGAGTTCAGATGCTGAAAGCCGCTGAATGAGTTGTGAAGCTGTCAGGTCATTCGATTGGTCCATGCGCATGTCTAGAGCAGCATCAAATCGTATCGAAAATCCACGGCTGGGTTCATCAAACTGGTGACTGCTTACACCCAAATCAGCGAGGATTCCATCAACATGAGAAATTTGGTGAAGGCGCAGAAATTTTGAAAGATGCCGGAAGTTGTGCGGAATGAACAAGATGCGGGTATCAGCAGGAATATTTTTTTTCGCATCTGCATCCTGATCAAAAGCAATCAACCTTCCATTTTCACTCAATTGACGAAGGATTTCCCTTGCATGTCCGCCTCCACCGAATGTACAGTCAACATACACCCCATCAGGCTTTATCTGCAATGCATCAACCGCCTCTTTCAGCAGTACCGGAACATGATAAGTTGAGTTTTCATCACTCATTTTTTGTTCACCTTTCTGCATGGGAGGCAACATCAATTTTAATTTTTCATTGTTGATCTTTCTTGGCCATCACTTCAGCAGCCAGGTTGCTGAAAGTTTCTGGAGAAAATTTTTCAAAGAACTGCTGATACTTATTTTTATCCCATATTTCCATTTTGTTGACTGCCGAAACCAAAACGATGTCCTTCTCCAATCCGGCATGCTCCATCAAGTTTTTAGGCAACAACATTCTCCCGGCACTGTCCAATTCTATCTGCATGGCCCCATTGAGAAAATATCTTCTAAACTCCCTGACCTTTGGATCGAAGTCATTCAGGTTGCTGATGGATTCGTAAAGTGGGTTCCAGCTTTTCAGCGGGTACATGGAAAGGCATTTTTCAAATCCACGATTGATCACAAAAACCGGCAATTCCCCCTCAGGCAGCTGTTTTTTTATGCCTGCAGGCAGAAGAAACCTACCTTTGCTGTCAATTGTTGCCTCGTATTCGCCTATGAAACCTATCATTTACAGTTAGTTATGAAAAAAACAATTATTGACACAAAATAACACAAATTCCCACTTTCAGACCCAAATCAGCCAATCTATATTTTTCCACAGCTGAAATGCAGTCTGGCATTGTATTTCAGAGATATTTGTATTCTTGGCTGTGCATATATCAATGTTAAATGTTAATAACAGGTGGATTACCGCAAAATCTTGACAGAAATGGATATAAAATCACTTAAAACAACTGACTTCGATTATTCCTTGCCGGAGGAACTGATTGCCTATGCACCACTTGAACAGAGGGATGCTTCAAGATTGATGGTTGTAGATAATAATCATGTTGAACACAGCCAATACAATAACCTTGCCTCACATCTTCCGGTTGGATCCAGGCTGGTTTTCAATAATACCAAAGTGATTGCCGCTAGGCTTTACTTCAATACACTCCATGGGAAAACAATTGAAATATTCCTGCTTGAACCTTTGAATGGTGATTACAGTTCTTTGCATCAATCAAGATCCGCTACCTGGAAATGCTTGATTGGAGGATCCAAAAAATGGAAAAAAGAGGAAACTCTTGTTCAGTCCTACCCATCTATCAGCGATTCATTTGAATTGCATGCAAGCTTCAATGGGAGAAATGATGACTATTTTATTGTTTCATTCAACTGGACGGAAGACATCTCTTTTTATGCATTGATTGAATTGGTTGGAAATACCCCCCTGCCCCCCTATATCAAAAGAGCTGCCACTGCTGAAGATGCAAAACGCTATCAAACAATCTATGCAAAAACAGAAGGTTCTGTTGCTGCACCAACAGCTGGACTCCATTTCACGGAGGATTTGATCCATCAATTGTATCAAAATAATATAACCACCTCTTATGTTACACTTCATGTAGGTGCTGGTACATTCAAACCTGTAACTGCAACATCCATTGCAGACCATACCATGCACAAAGAATTTTTTGAGGTAGCGTTCAAAACACTGGAAGAATTGGCAAGTGAAGATTGTACGATCATCCCTGTTGGAACAACATCACTGAGAACCCTTGAGAGTTTGTATTGGATTGGACTTAAATCATATTATCAGGTAAAGGATCTTGATACCATGAACAACCTTGATCAATGGGAACATATCGAATTATCATCGCTTGGTCCCATTCCCTATACAACCATATTGCAGCATCTTGCCAAGCGAATGAAAGAATTAAATATAGGCACCTTGCATGGCCATACCGGTATTTGCATCACGCCAGGGTATGCATTTAAAATGGCAAAGGGACTGATTACCAATTTTCACCAGCCACAATCAACTTTGTTGTTTATTATCTCTGCTTATTTAGGAGACAGATGGAAAGATGTATATGCAACAGCTATCCAAAAGAGATACAGGTTTCTGAGTTACGGAGATGGTATGCTGATAAAACACTGGCCTATCGGAGAGGCAATCGAACAGTGAAGGTGCTGCCAGTACCCAATGTACTGTCTAATTCGATGGTTCCATGATGTGCCTCCACCATTTTTTTAGTATAATTCAGACCCAGGCCAAAGCCCTTTACATTGTGCACATTTCCAGTATGTGCCCTGTAGAACTTATCAAAAACCTTCGACATGGTATCCTTGCTCATTCCCAGTCCATTGTCTTTCACAACAACCACAATATTCTTTTTTTCATTAAATGTTGTAATCGTGATGTAAGGATCAATACCCTCCCTGCTGTACTTCAAAGCATTGTCCACAAGATTGCTCAACATATTCATGAAATGCACTGGATGTCCGGCTACACCATCTTGCACAGCATCAAGATCAAGCTCAATAGATGCATTTTTTTCTTCCGCCTGCAGAGAAAATTTAGATTTTATTTTCTGCAGCACTTCATGTACTTGCAAATCCTTCATGTCCTTCAGCACCTGATTCACATCCAACTGAGCAGCCTGTAAAATCTGTTCAACTTGGGTATTCATACGACTGTTTTCAGTCTTGATGATCTGACCTATACTCAGCAGTTGCTCTTTGTTGCCAATGATTTTTTCATTTTTTAGGGTATCAACTGCGATGGAGATGGTAGCCAATGGAGTCCTCAATTCATGTGTCATGTTGTTGATGAAATCAGTTTTCATCTCACTTAATTTTTTCTGTGTCAGAATGGTTCGAATCGTGAGATAAAATGCTGCAATGATGATCAAAGTAAAAATGACAGCAAAGAGGATCATCCAGCTTACCGACCTCAAAACAAAATCTTTGATGTCGTATATAACAAGTACCAGTTTTTCCTGCGGCATGTAGGGCCTTGATTCTTCGTCAGGCAATGTCATCAGCGGCCAAACATGCAAGAGATAATTGACTGAATCTTTTAATCCGTCTTCATAATATTTCATGTAATTGGTTGATGCCAGTTCTGGTCCCATGTTATTTACATTGGACAGTACCGCAAATTCAAACTTGGCACCCTTCAATCCGTTTGCTTCAAATGCTTTTGCAATTTTTTGTTGAATATCTTCAACTGAGAAATGCTCTGCGATCGTCTGTGGACCAAAAAGTTCAAGAATTCTGTCTTGTGTTCCTTTCGGCAATACATCGATCGGAATATTTGGCGCATACTTCATTTTCTCTTCAACAAGTGATTCTACTACCTCGAATTCCACCATCTCTACCTTGTTTGCAATCTGCTCATTTTTAATGGCGATCACATTCTTCAGCCAAGAGTATTGAATAATGATGATCCCAATCAGGGACACAGTAGTCAAAACCGTTATCAGTCCGAATATTCGCTTCATCATTCAACAAAAATAAGTGCGCAATCATCTAAAGATAAATAAAGAGAATTTATTTAACTTAGGTTTATGATCGATGTTTCATGTGGCACTTTGCTCATAGCTGAACCCTTCATGAAAGACCCTAACTTTCAACGTTCAGTGGTATTGATATGCGAACATGAAAACAGCGCTGGGAGTTTTGGAATTACGATCAACCGATTGACAAAAGATGTACTAGGAGATTACCTTACTGATTTTGAAAATATCAGACTGCCTGTATTTGATGGTGGACCTGTAGGCAAAGAAAACATGCATTTTTTACATGTGCGCCCTGACCTGATTGAGGGAGGAAAAGAAATAGCAAAAGGAATATATTGGAGTGGAGATTATGCATCAGCAATGCACTTGCTCAATGATCATGCTATTTCGATCAATGAGATCCGTTTTTACCTGGGATATGCAGGTTGGGAAAAAAATCAACTCAAAGAAGAAATGAAAGAGAAGAGTTGGATGATGGTGGATGCAAAACCTTCCATTGTATTCCATAAAAATCCATCTCAAATCTGGAAAGAATCTGTCAAACAAATGGGAAAGGAATTTCATCCAGTCATCCACTATCCACTCGATCCCTCTTACAACTAATCCCCTGTTCTCACTTTCTTTGATAGCAGAAAAATCATGGCCCCCAGCATTGCAACAATGATCAATGCCATCCTCAATCCTACTTCATGTGCGATGAATCCAATCAGAGGGGGACCAATTAAAAATCCGGTAAATCCAACACTACTGACGGCAGACAATGCTGCCGAAGGAGCCATATCCTTGCTTTTTGCTGCCAGCATGTAGACAATTGGAATTACAGATGATACTCCGAAACCCACCAATGCAAATCCAATCATCACTGAAATAGGATGTTCGAGAGACAATGAAAGTGTCATGCCAGCTAAAATCAATATGCCATTTGCTATCAATACCGCACCATGTTTGAAAGATTGCACCAGCCTATCTCCTGCCAGTCTGCCAGCGGCCATGCACATGGCAAAGGCCGTGTAACCGGTTGTACTGATGGTATTCAATTGATGCATGATTTGTCTGTAATACAATGAGCTCCAATCTGCCATGGCCCCTTCAGACATGGCAACACAAAAACAAATGATGCCCAATAACACCAACTTTCTGTTGGGCAACACAAAAACTTTGGATGTTTCATCACCGAGTCCCTCATCTGGAATCAAATGAAACGATCCGACGATGATGATCAATGCAGCAATCAGTGATACAATCAAAAAATGGAGACTGGTGCTATATCCCATGCGCATGGTCCAACCACTTACAGCAGCAGCACTGAATGCACCAATGCTCCACATGGCATGCAAACTGGATAAAATAGGTTTGTTGATTTGATGTTGTATAGAAATTCCCTGTGTATTCATGGAGATATTTCCAAAATTCCCGATCAGCCCAAATCCAAACAATACAATTGACAGCGAAAGAATGGTCGTTGCAGATGCAATCAGGTACAACAATACGGTGTATACAAGTGCTGAAACAATAGACATCAACCTGCTACTGAGTTTATGCACCAGCCAACCGGAGAAGGGCAAGGCTGCCAGGGCGCCAAGCGGTAACATAAACAGAACAGCTCCGAGCTCAGCCTCATTTAGTTGAAACTTATCTTTTACTTGCGGTATACGTGAAGCCCAACTTGAAAAAATAAATCCAAGAAAGTAGAAATAGGAGGATATGGCGATACGGGAATAAGGCGATTTTTTTTGCACAAACAAAAATAAACTTTCCCTGAAGAAAACCATTGAACAAACGTATTCGATAATTGTTTAACTTCATGCCATAATATACTTATGAAATACTTTCTCCCTGTTCTATTTTTGATGATGGTTTCTTGCAAGAAGGGCGGGACTGACTGTTGTCTTCCTCCTGTTGAGACCACACCAACCATCGCCATTGATGCGATCGGACTTGCTGAGGGCAACAGTGGCACCACTGCTTTCAATTTTACCATTCAACTCAGCAATGCTTCCAGTAAAAGCGTAACGGTGAGGGTGACAACCAAGAATGGAACCGCTTCTGCTCCAAGTGATTTCACCAGCCTCGACAAAACCATCACTTTTGCTCCAGGAGAAAAGTCTATTAAAGTTGCTGTATCTGTTGTTGCAGATGAATTCAAGGAGGCAGATGAAGATTTCCAGCTCATGCTTTCAGAACCTGTCAATGCAACTATTTTGACAGCTGTTGGTGCGGGATCGATCATAAACGATGATACCAAATTTGAAGTCAATGAAACCGGATACACTACTCCAAATAGCTACCCGGGCATGAATCTTGTTTGGGCAGATGAATTCAACAGTACAACGCTCAATACAGAAAATTGGAATTATGATGTGGGAGATGGTTGTCCCAATTGCGGATGGGGCAACAACGAGCTTCAATTTTACACAGCAGGTGACAATCTTTATTTTCAAAGTGGCAAGATGATTCTTGAAGCGAGAAAAGAAAATAAAAATGGGAAAAGCTATACCTCGACCCGACTGACTTCCGTGAACAAAAGATCATTCAAATTTGGAAGGGTTGACTTTCGAGCCAAAATTCCATCTGGACAAGGCATTTGGCCTGCGTTCTGGATGTTGGGCGATAACTTTCCAACTGCTGGATGGCCCGCTTGTGGTGAAATTGATATTTTAGAAGTATTGGGACAACAGCCATCTAAAATTTATTCAACCATTCATTTTAAATCTGGCAATACAAGTGCAAGGGTTGAAAAAAGCCTGGTCACAGCATCTTCACTCGCAGATGAGTTCCATGTCTACAGCCTGGTTTGGGAAAAAGACAAAATCAAAACCATGGTTGATGACAAGACCATCGCAGAATTCGATCCATCACAGGTTTCAGCTTCATACCCCTTCAATGAAAAATTTTTCTTTATCATGAATATTGCAGTAGGAGGAAATTGGCCTGGTAGTCCGAATGCAACTACCTATTTCCCACAGTTCATGATGGTAGACTATATACGTGTATTTCAATAAGACAGGAGTACTTATTCAGCTGCACTGGCACTCTCCAATAATACAGTGGCTTTGTTATTGATAACCTCTATGAAGCCGCTTGAGATTGTATAAGATGCTGTTTTGCCCTTGTTGTCCAATAATATTTTTATCACACCATTTTTGAGTGCACTTACAAGTGGGGCGTGTTTGTCCAGCACTTCAAATGAGCCAGTTACACCAGGGAGCTGTATTCCGTATACATCTCCCGTGTAAATCTTCTTCTCAGGTGTCAGTATTTCAATTTGCATCAATTCTTCTTGAGGTTGGTTATGCTTTGGCAGCTTCCATCATTTTTTTACCTTTCTCCATCGCATCTTCAATGGTTCCTACCAAGTTGAATGCTGCTTCAGGATATTCATCTACTTCTCCATCCATGATCATATTGAATCCTTTGATGGTATCTTCAATGCTTACAAATACTCCTTTCAATCCGGTGAATTGTTCAGCAACATGGAAAGGCTGACTGAGGAAACGTTGTACTTTTCTTGCGCGTGATACAGTCAGCTTATCTTCTTCACTCAATTCATCCATACCAAGGATGGCAATAATATCCTGCAACTCTTTGTAGCGCTGTAGAATGAGTTTCACCCTGTTGGCGCAATTGTAATGTGCTTCACCCACAATCATTGGAGTCAAAATCCTTGAAGTAGAGTCCAATGGATCAACAGCAGGATAGATACCCAAGTCAGCAATTTTACGACTCAATACTGTTGTAGCATCCAGGTGGGCAAAAGTTGTAGCCGGCGCTGGATCTGTCAAGTCATCCGCTGGCACATAAACTGCCTGAACAGATGTAATGGATCCATTTTTAGTTGATGTGATTCTCTCCTGCATCAATCCCATCTCAGTTGCAAGTGTTGGTTGATATCCCACCGCTGATGGCATACGCCCCAACAACGCTGATACCTCAGAACCTGCCTGAGTAAAACGAAAAATATTGTCAACGAAGAACAAAATGTCTTTTCCTTTTCCGGTGCCATCACCATCCCTGAAATACTCAGCAATGGTCAATCCACTCAATGCCACACGTGCTCTAGCTCCGGGAGGTTCGTTCATTTGTCCGAATACAAATGTTGCTTTTGAATCTTTCAATCCATTCATGTCAACCTTTTCCAAATCCCATCCGCCTTCTTCCATGCTGTGTTTAAAATCATCTCCATATTTCATGATGCCAGCCTCGATCATCTCTCTCAACAAATCGTTTCCTTCACGGGTACGCTCACCCACACCTGCAAAAACCGACAATCCACCATAACCCTTCGCAATATTGTTGATCAATTCCTGAATCAACACCGTCTTACCAACACCCGCGCCACCGAACAATCCAATTTTTCCTCCTTTCGCATATGGTTCGATGAGGTCAATTACTTTGATGCCAGTGAAAAGTATCTCTGATGCAGTGCTGAGGTCCTCAAACTTTGGAGGCTTGGCGTGAATCGCTCTTCCATTTGCCTTTGAAACTGCAGGCAAACCATCGATGGGATCTCCTGTTACATTGAACAAGCGGCCATTGATGGCTTCGCCTGTTGGCATGGAGATTGCCTTGCCTGTATCAATTACTTCGGTGCCTCTGATCAATCCTTCAGTGCCATCCATTGCCACACATCTTACACTGTCTTCACCAAGGTGTTGTTGTACTTCCATGACGAGTGTTTCACCGCTCTCTCTTTTCAGTTCCAGGGCGTTATAAATTTCAGGGAGTTGACTTTCAAAATGAACGTCTACTACTGCACCAATCACCTGTTTTACTTTTCCTTTGTTTGACATTTTGTATGGTTGAAATGGATAAAATTATATTTCAGGGCGCAAAGATAATCCAGGCACCGAGATTGTAAAAATTAACAACCATAAATTTTCTAACATTTGCCTCTTTTCAGAGTGCCATATATAAAAAGGCTGCCAAAACTGCTCCCAGAACTGGACCCACAACGGGTATGAAGGCATATTTCCAGTCACTCGAACCCTTGTGCGGGATGGGAAGCAGGGCATGCATGATCCGGGGACCAAGATCACGAGCGGGATTGATGGCATACCCGGTGGGTCCGCCCATGCTGAGTCCGATTCCCAATACCAGCAGAGCAACCGGCAGTGCATCGATAGACCCTAGCTTGACCTCTCCTGCTTGAATGAAAAATACGGCCAACATAAATATGAAACTGGCAATGGCTTCCGTCATTAAATTCTGCATGGAGTTTCGGATAGCCGGACCAGTAGAAAAAACTCCGAGAATGGATGCCGGATCTTTAGATGCATCAAAATGACCTTTGTAGGTGAGCCATGTGAGCAGAGCACCAGAAAAAGCCCCTAAAAATTGAGCGAGTATATATCCAGGCACCAAACCCCATTCAAATTTTCCTGCCACAGCGAGAGCAATGGTAACTGCGGGGTTCAAATGTGCACCGCTGATATCAGCTGAAATGAATACACCTACAAAAACTGCTATGGCCCATGCAAAACCAACAACGATGAGTCCCGCATTTTGCCCCTTTGTCTTGTCCAATGCAACATTGGCAACAACTGACAATCCCAGTGTAATCAAAACTGTAGTGCCCACTAATTCAGCTATAAATGGTGTCATGGCAAGAATTTACATTGAATGTAAAGAAAATATTTCAAGGAAGATACCCTTTTGCAAGTTCAGTAAACAATGCGATTTGCTGTTGAATCCATTGATTGTCTTTCTTCAATTCGTTCGCCATGATTGAAGCAACTTTTTCAACCGATGCAATTGCAGCAGCAGCATCGACGAATAAAATCCTGGATCTTCTTGCCAGGATGTCCTCGACCTGCAAGGCCATTTCATTTCTGATGGACCAAATCAATTCCGCCTTGGTATAGGCATGATCCGGATGAATCCTCTCACCCATGGAGACATCTTCATTTATCATTTGCTGGATTTCTTTTGCATCGGATCCATATATCGAAAGCGCAGAAGATGCCTGTATATTTTCCGTATAACCATGAAGCCTCAGGCTTCTGGTTGCACATTTTACAATGGGAAGTTTCGCCACGAATACTGCATTGTTCAGTGCATCTTTCGCCATTTTTCGATAGGTCGTCCATTTGCCCCCCGTGATGGTGATCAAATTTGAGGATGAGACAATGATGGTATGGTCTCTGGAAGCAAGTGCAGTGCTTTTATTGTTGGATGTTTTAACCAATGGTCTCAATCCGGCAAAGACCGACTTGATATCGTCTTTGGTGATTTTTTTTTCGTTGTATTGATTGAAGTGTTCGAGAATGAAATCAATTTCTTCATTCAGTGCTGAGGGCTCTTCGCTGATTTCCTGCAATGGTGTATCGGTTGTACCGAGGACAACTGCATTTTTCCATGGTACTGCAAAAAGCACCCTTCCATCTCTGGTCTTGGGAATCATCAATGCATGATCAGATGGAAAAAATTCTCTGTTAATCACCAGGTGCACACCTTGTGATGGCATGACAGCTGCAGGCGATGATTTGTCATCCATGTCAAGAATGGAATCAACAAAAACACCAGTTGCGTTGATGACAGATTTGGAAGCAATCTCATAGGTCTTGTTGCTTTCTTCATCTATGAATGCAACACCTGATACTTTTCCATCATTCTTTTTCAATGCAGTAACATTGGCATAATTAAGCACCACTCCACCCAAATCATTTGCAGTAAGTGCCAATGACATCACCAGTCTTGCGTCATCAAACTGACCATCCGCATACACAATACCTCCTTTGAGTCCCTTTCCATGAATGGAAGGCATCAATTGTACCAGTGACTTTTTACTGAGCAGCTTGGTTCGTGAAAGACTTAGTTTTCCGGCAAGCGCATCATACAACAACAATCCGCTTGCATAGAACAGCTGATCAAAATAACGATAAGTGGGGATGATGAACGCTTGAAGACGGGTAAGATGTGGAGCATTCGCCAAAAGAAAACCCCTTTCACTCAATGCTTCAATCACTAACTTCAGATTGCCCTGTGCAAGATACCTGACACCACCATGAACAAGTTTGGTGCTTCTGCTGGAAGTCCCTTTTGCAAAGTCATTTTTTTCAAGCAAGAGCACTTTGAATCCCCTGTTGGCGGCATCTACAGCAATGCCCATGCCTGTTGCGCCTCCACCGATTACAACTACATCCCATATATCTGTTTGAGCAATTTTTTCAAACGCTTTTTTTCTGGACAACATGCTTCAATGATTTCAAGATTTACTCCATGCAAGTACTGCATGGATGGCTCTTTGCCATAAAAGGAGTTTTTCTTTTTTCACTTCCTCTTGCATATTGGGCGTAAACTTTCCGGATACTTTCCATTGAGATGAAATCTCGTCGATCGATTTCCAATATCCCACTGAGAGTCCCGCTAAATAAGCAGCACCCAATGCTGTCGTTTCAATCACTTCAGGTCTGAGGACCTTCACTCCCAAAATGTCTGATTGGAACTGCATCATCAAATCATTCACGGTGGCGCCACCATCCACCCTCAGCTCTGCAATGGGCAATGCAGCATCTGCTTCCATTGCTTTCAACACATCATACGTTTGAAAGGCAATGCTCTCGAGTGTTGCCCTGGCAATATGTGCGTCGGTTGTTCCTCTGGTAATTCCAAAAATAGTGCCGCGCGCATGCGGATCCCAGTGCGGCGCACCCAATCCTGCATATGCCGGAACCACCACCACTCCATCTGCATCCTGAACAGCGGCAGCGAGCGATTGGACTTCTGATGATGTTTGAATCATCTTCAATCCATCCCTGAGCCACTGCACAGCAGCACCTGCAATAAATACACTTCCTTCCAATGCGTAATTGATTTCACCATTGATTTTCCATGCAATGGTGGTGAGAAGATTATTGCTGGATTTCACAGCTTTGGCACCTGTATTCATCAACATAAAACATCCTGTACCATATGTATTTTTAACCATCCCTACTCCCGTGCACATTTGCCCAAACAAAGCTGACTGTTGATCGCCCGCCATACCTGCAATGGGAACATCCCCCATGCCAATGGCTTGAGCGTATCCAAAAATTTCACTGTTGCTTTTTACTGTCGGCAACATATGCTGCGGAATATCCAGTATGCCCAACAGTTCTTTATCCCACTGCTGCGTATGCAAATTAAACAGCATGGTTCTTGAAGCATTGCTGACATCCGTAGCATGCACTTTGCCCTCTGTCAATTTCCACAACAACCATGTATCGATGGTACCAAAAGCCAAATGACCTTCTTTTGAAAGTTGACGAGCTCCTTCAACATGATCCAATATCCATTTGATTTTTGTTCCGGAAAAATATGCGTCAATGACCAATCCGGTTTTATCTTGAATCATTTCTGCATGACCCTCTCTTTTCAATTCATCGCAATAGCCAGCTGTGCGCCTGTCCTGCCAAACAATGGCATTGTAAAGTGGCTGTCCGGTTTTTTTGTTCCATACAACGGTGGTTTCACGTTGATTGGTGATACCGATGGCAGCAATGTTTTCTGCTTTGAGAGATGATTTCAGCAATGCTTCTTTGGCAACGCTGCCCTGACTAGCCCAGATTTCCATGGGATCGTGTTCAACCCATCCTGGTTGCGGAAAAATTTGTTTGAATTCTTTTTGAGCTACGGAGCAAATATTACCAGCATGGTCAAAAACAATCGCCCTTGAACTGGTTGTCCCCTGATCAAGTGAGAGGATGAACTTTTTCATGAGTGTAAAACGTGACTTTTATTTTATGGAACTAAGGAGTTATACAATTTACGATTAAATTGCAAGCCGATGGAAAACTTCGTAGTATCTGCCAGAAAATACAGACCGCAGCATTTTTCGACTGTTGTTGGACAAGCACATATCACCACTACATTGAAAAATGCCATCCTTCAAAACCATCTTGCACATGCTTTTTTGTTTTGCGGACCCCGAGGTGTAGGAAAAACAACCTGTGCCCGCATCCTGGCCAAAACCATCAACTGCGAAAAATTGGGTAAAGATGGAGAGGCATGTGACAAATGCAATTCCTGCCAATCTTTTAACAAAGGAGCCTCTTTCAATATTCATGAATTGGATGCTGCCAGCAACAATTCTGTGGATGATATCCGTGAATTGATTGAGCAAGTAAGATTTGCTCCCCAGGCCGGTAAATACAAAATCTATATCATTGACGAGGTACACATGTTGAGCGCCTCTGCTTTCAATGCATTTCTGAAAACCCTGGAGGAGCCTCCCGCCCATGCAATTTTCATTTTGGCAACCACAGAAAAACACAAAATTCTTCCAACGATCCTTTCCCGTTGTCAGATTTTTGATTTCAAAAGAATTACACCGGCTGATATTGTTGCTTACTTGGAAGAGATTGTATCCAAAGAAAAAATTACAGCGGAAAACGCAGCCATGCAGCTCATTGCCCAAAAGAGTGATGGATGCATGCGGGATGCCTTGAGCATTCTCGACAAAATTGTAAGTTTCACCAATGGTCAATTGACCTATGCTTCAACCCTCGAGCACTTAAATGTGCTGGACGAAGAATATTTCTTCCAATTTTTTGAACTGTTGCAAAAGGAAGATCTACCCGGCGTTTTGAGCCTTTATGATGAAATTGATCAAAAGGGTTTTGAGGGAGATACTGTTTTGAACCATTTTTCATCTTTTTTCAGGAACATGTTGGTCAGCAAAGATGCCAGATCCATCGCCCTTTTGCAGGTCGTGGAAGCATTCACAGAAAAATACAACGCTACAGCCAATCAGGTGTCCATCCCCTATATCATCGGTGCGCTCAATATTCTGAATGAGGCTGAAATCGGTTTCAAGCAGGCAAGGAATAAAAAATTGCATGTTGAATTTCACTTGATCAGACTCACATACCTGCAGCAGGCTGTCAACATCCAGCCGGATGAAACAGCCGGTAAAAAAAAACGATTGGATGAACTGAAGCCCATTGCTTTCAAGCATATTGGCTTCGCAGTTCAGAAAGAAAAAAAAGTTGAGAGACAACAAAAATCCCCATCCATAGAAGGCAGTCCAACTGCAAAACTTGAAATAGACAATGCAATTATTCAAGATAAATTACCGGTGCAGCTGCCAAATGAACCAGTAGCTGAAAAACCCAAAGAGGCGGGAGCCCTGAAAAAAATCAGGGAGCAGATCCTGCACAGGAAACTAGAACCTCTGGCGAGCAAGACACTCACCCAGGACATGCTGAATGAAGCATGGAATATGTATTTGTCGAGGTTGCTGGATCAAAACCAGGTAACCAGTCACCATAACCTGAAAACCGCCATCACAACTGTTATCAATGAAGTTCAGTTTGATGTTTTTGTTGGATCCAGGATCCAGCAGCAATTCATCGAATCAGAAAAAACACATTTGTTGATTCACATCCAGGAGTATTTCAACAATCCCAAGATACAGCTCAAAATCAGCCTGGATCCAGCAGCAGAAAAAGAACCGGTTCAGACAGAGCAAACCCTTTCACAGCGCGATCAATATTTGAGGATGATCGAACGCTATCCACTGGTCAAAGAAATGAGGGACCAATTGAATCTGGACCTGGACTATTAGGGCTTAAAACTCTTTGTTCACAGGTCAAGCGCATTTAGTCAAATTGACGTAATTTCGGCCTTCCAATTTATTATTCAACAAACCTTATCTGCGATATGGCGGAAGTGATCAGAATGCCTCTCCTGAGTGACACCATGACGGAAGGAAAAATTGTGAAATGGAACAAAAAAGTCGGTGACACCGTAAAAAGCGATGACGTATTGGCCGATGTCGAAACAGACAAAGCAACCATGGAAGTGGTTGGTTATGCGGAAGGTACTTTGTTATATGTGGGAGTAAAAGAGGGTGATGCTGCAAAAGTCAATGGCATCATTGCAATTGTTGGAAAGCCAGGAGAAAATATTGACGGATTGATTTCGTCTGATGCAGTACCTGCTGCAACTACAGCTTCAACACCTAATTCAGCTCCAGTTGCTGCTGGTCCGGCTGCTTCATCAGCTCCTGCAACAACGCCCGAGCAGTTGGGAGTAACCGTCATCAGAATGCCTTTGTTGAGTGATACCATGACCGCCGGAAAGATCGTTCAATGGAACAAAAAAGTCGGTGACGCAGTTAAAAGCGATGACAATCTTGTTGATGTTGAAACAGACAAGGCAACCATGGAATTGGTCGGATATACAGATGGCACACTTTTGCATATTGGTGTTCAGAATGGTGACTCTGCAAAAGTGAACGATGTCATTGCCATCATTGGAAAGGCTGGAACAGATATATCCCCATTACTGGCATCACTGCAATCAACATCTTCAACACCAACTGCTGTGCAACAACCATCAGCAGCACCTGCAGCAACACCTTCAAATGCAGTCGTTGCTCCTTCTTCCAACAATCCAGATGATACTAGATTGAAGGCCTCTCCATTGGCCAAAGTTCTGGCCAAAGAAAAAGGCATAGACCTTTCAAAGGTCAGCGGATCCGGAGACGGTGGGCGCATTGTTAAGTCAGATATTGATAATTTCAAAGCAGGTACAAGTCCAGCAGCTGCTGCAGCGACCAAGCCTTTCGTTACAGGCCAAGAAGGATACACCGATACCCAACTTACTTCCATGCGAAAGACCATCGCAAGAAGACTCGGTGAGAGCATGTTTACGGCCCCGCATTTTTATTTATCAATGGAAATCTGCATGGACAATGCAATCAACGCCCGTGCACAGATGAATGAAATGAGTCCTACGAAAATTTCCTTCCAGGATATGCTCATCAAAGCATGTGCTTTGTCATTGAAACAGCACCCGGCTGTAAACAGCAGCTGGATGGGTGAATTCATAAGAACATATAATCATGTTCATATCGGCTCTGCCATTGCATTGCCCGAAGGATTGATTGTTCCTGTATTGAAATTTGCCGATCAAAAATCGCTTTCTCAAATTGCTGCTGAATCAAAGGAACTCTATGATAAAGCACGAAACAAAAAAATTCAACCACAGGATTTTTCCGGAAATACTTTTACCATTTCAAATCTCGGAATGATGGATATCGATGAATTTACTGCCATCATCAATCCACCAGATAGTTGTATTCTGGCGGTAGGAAAAATCAAAGAGGTCGTTGTGAAAAAAGGAGATGGTTTCACAACAACACAAATGATGAAAGTAACGTTGAGCTGTGATCACAGAAGCGTTGACGGTGCAGTGGGTGCTGCATTTTTGCAAACCTTGAAAAAGTACATGCAAAATCCAATAACCATGTTGGTGTAATGCTGCCCCGTGAAAAAAACATTGGTCATAGGTGCCTCTCCAAAAGAAACACAGTATAGTCATATTGCAGTAAAACGACTGCTAGAAGAAGGCCACCCTGTTGAAGCAATCGGTAGAAGTGAATTTTTAATACAGGATGTTCATGTCATTACCAATAAAGAGCCGTTTAGCGACATTGATACTGTTACACTGTATTTAAACAAAGAAAGACAAAAAGAATACGAAGCATATATTCTATCGTTGCATCCCAAAAGAATAATCTTCAACCCTGGTGCAGAGAATCCCGCATTCGCAGAAAGAGCAGGAGCAGAGGGTATTCAATCCATTGAAGCTTGTACCCTTGTCATGCTCAGTACCGCACAATACTAACAGAAGCAAAGCAGCAATAGTACTTATCTTTGCACCATGCATCAACGTCCAGTTAGAGTAAGATTTGCACCGAGTCCAACCGGCGGTTTACACCTGGGTGGTGTAAGAACAGCCTTGTACAATTACCTGTTTGCCAAAAAACACCATGGAACTTTTGTATTGAGGATAGAAGATACCGATCAAACGCGCTATGTTCAAGGTGCAGAGCAATACATCGTTGATTGTTTAGAATGGTGCGGCATTTCCCCCGATGAGGGTCCGCATCGACCGGGAAAATTTGGACCTTACCGACAGAGCGAGCGAAAGGACGTGTATCGCGTATTTGCAGAGCAATTGGTAAGCAATGGCCATGCCTACTACGCCTTTGATACCCCAGAAGAGTTAGAAAAAATGCGCACAGATTTTAAATCTGACAACAACCCATCTCCTCAATACAACCACACAACGCGCATGAAGATGTGCAACTCCCTCACACTCAGCAAAGAGGAAGTTGAAAAAAAAATATCAGACAAAGTTCCGCATGTCATCAGAATATTAATGCCGGATCAAGAGGAAATAAAGTTGAATGATATAATCCGGGGTGAAGTTGTTTTTCACTCACATCTGGTCGACGATAAAGTATTGCTCAAGGCGGACGGAATGCCAACCTACCATCTTGCAGTGGTGGTTGATGACCATGCCATGGAAATTACACATGCCTTCAGAGGCGAGGAGTGGTTGCCGTCTGCACCTGTTCATGTTTTGCTCTGGCAATTTCTTGGATGGTCTGATGTGATGCCAGCATGGGCACACTTTCCGTTGATATTAAAACCCGATGGACAAGGAAAGCTAAGCAAAAGAGATGGCGACAGATTGGGCTTCCCGGTATTTGCAATGGATTGGAGGGATCCCAAAACTGGTGAACTCACCAAAGGATTCAAGGAGATGGGATTTCTGCCGGATGCATACATCAACCTGTTGGCCCTGCTTGGATGGAACGATGGAAGCGGACAAGAAATATTCAGCAAGGAGGAACTGATCCAACATTTTTCTGTTGAACGCATTCACAAGAGTGGCGCAAAGTTTGACTTTGAGAAAGCAAAATGGTACAACCATGAGTGGGTCAAAAAAAGCAGTACAGACTTACTGCTCCCCTTGGTGCAGGAATTGCTTTCATCCAATCAAATTCATACCAACGATGAACTGCTGCAGACAGCCATACCCTTGATCAAAGAACGATGTCATGTGATCAATGATTTTTTACTGCAATTGAAATATTTTTTTGTGGATCCCACCCAATTGGACACAGAGGCAGTCAAGCCAAAATGGGATGAAAAAAAATCAGCTTTTTTTCAAAGCTTTGTGAAAGAATTGGAATCCCTGTCATCGTGGAATATTGAAGAAATTGAAAAATGCTTCAAAGATCTCTCCCTTGCACAAGGATTGAAACCAGGTGATGTACAGCTCCCATTCAGGGTAATGCTGGTAGGTGGAAAATTCGGTCCCGCTGTTTTTGAAATTGCACAGCTTATCGGAAAAGATGCGACCTTGAGAAGAATAGACACAGGACTCTCAAGCTTCAATATATAAACGACCATGGGAAATACATCAAGACACATACGGGTGCTCATTGCAAAAGTTGGACTCGACGGACATGATCGGGGTGCAAAAGTCATTGCAACTTCACTCAGAGACGAGGGAATGGAAGTCATATACACGGGACTGAGACAATCACCCGAAATGGTTGTTGCAGCTGCCCTGCAGGAAGATGTAGATGCCATCGGCATCAGTATTTTATCCGGAGCACACATGACAGTCTTCCCAAAAATCATCGAGCTGATGAAAAAAGAACAGATGACAGATGTACTGCTCACCGGTGGAGGTATCATTCCTGATCAAGACATGAAAAAGTTGGAAGAAATGGGTGTAGGAAAACTATTTCCTCCTGGAACACATTCAAAAGAAATTGCAGACTATATCAGAGCATGGACAAAACAACATCGTTCATTTTAATACAATCAATATGTATTCAACAATTTTAACTGAAGCAAAAAACGGATTGTTGAAGATCATCATCAACAGACCTGAAAAATTGAATGCGCTCAATGAAGTGGTATTGGCCGAATTGAAGATCATTGTTGAGTCCCTGAAACAGGATGCATCCATCAAAGGTGCCATCATCACAGGAGCTGGTGAAAAATCATTTGTGGCAGGTGCTGATATCGGCGGATTCCTCCAGGTTGACAAAAACCAAGGGGCCTCACTGGCAGCTCATGGACAGTCCATTTTTTCAATGATAGAAAATTCCGGCAAACCCATCATGGCAGCAGTCAACGGCTTTGCACTAGGAGGAGGCTGCGAATTGGCCATGGCCTGTCATTTCAGGTATGCATCAGCACAGGCAAAGTTTGGACAACCTGAAATCAATTTAGGCATCATACCAGGATACGGTGGTACACAAAGACTCACACGCTTGATCGGAAAAGGGCGCGCAATGGAATGGATGATGCGTGGAGACATGGTGGATGCCCAGGAGGCATATCGAATCGGATTGATCAATAAAGTAATTGCACATGATCAATTGATGGAGGAAGCGGAAGCAACCATGCAACTGATCATCACAAAACCACAACCAGCATTGGAAGCATTGATCAAAGCAACCAACGCAGCGGAAGATGGAACTAAAGAAGGATACGAAACAGAGGCCCAATCATTTGGACGAGCGTTTGCCTCTGAAAACATGAGAGAGGGCGTTACTGCCTTTATGGAAAAAAGAAAACCCAATTTCAAGTAAATTTGCAAACTCAACAATACAGCATGGAATTCAGGATTGAAAAAGACACGATGGGTGAGGTGAAAGTACCTGTCAACGCATACTATGGTGCACAAACACAAAGAAGCATTGATAATTTCAAAATTGCGCAAGACATCAACACCATGCCCAAAGAAATTATCTGCGCCTTTGCTTATTTGAAAAAAGCAGCTGCGATTACCAATTTCGAAGCAGGTGTACTGAGTGAAGAAAAATGTGATGTGATTGGTAAAGTATGCGATGAAATACTGGAGGGAAAGTTGGATGCCTACTTTCCGCTGGTGGTATGGCAAACAGGTAGCGGCACTCAAAGCAATATGAATGTGAATGAAGTGGTTGCATACAGAGGACACGTATTGAAAGGAGGATCGTTGGGTGATAAAGAAAAATTTCTTAACCCAAATGATGATGTCAATAAGTCGCAGTCATCCAATGACACCTTCCCCACTGCCATGCACATCGCAGCATATAAAATGATTGTCGAGACTACCCTTCCGGGTATAGAAAAACTGCGTGATACACTAGCAACCAAAAGCAAATCATTCATGCATTTGGTGAAAATTGGCAGAACACATTTCATGGATGCCACACCACTCACGCTTGGTCAAGAATTCAGCGGCTATGTATCCCAACTGGATCATGGCATCAAGGCAATCAAAAATACATTGCCACATCTTTCTGAATTGGCCTTGGGCGGTACCGCAGTGGGAACGGGCATGAATACCCCTGAACATTATTCTGTGAACGTTGCGAAACATATTGCAGCACTTACCAAACTGCCCTTTGTATCAGCTGAAAATAAATTTGAAGCACTCGCTGCACATGATGCCATCGTTGAAGCACATGGCGCACTGAAAACTGTTGCCGTCAGTCTGATGAAAATTGCAAACGATATCCGCATGCTTTCATCTGGACCACGCAGTGGCATTGGTGAAATTTTTATTCCAGATAATGAACCTGGATCATCCATCATGCCCGGCAAAGTGAACCCTACCCAATGTGAGGCACTGACCATGATTGCGGCTCAAGTACTGGGGAATGATGTAGCCATCAATGTGGGAGGCGCAAACGGTCATTTTGAGTTGAATGTTTTCAAACCCATGATGATATACAACTTTCTGCACAGTGCGCGTTTGATTGGAGATGGATGCATAAGTTTCAACGATAAATGTGCCATCGGCATTGAGCCCCTCTATGAAAACATCGATAAGCACCTAAATAATTCATTGATGTTGGTCACTGCCTTGAATACCAAAATAGGATACTACAAAGCAGCAGAAATTGCACAAAAAGCACACAAGGAGGGAACCACGTTGAAGGAAATGGCTGTTAAACTGGGCTACTTGACAGAAACTGAATTTGACGCATGGGTTGTTCCGGGCGATATGGTTGGTAAAATATAAAAGACCGCCATACTAACGCTGACTCGCAATCAAGAGATTGAGATCGGTGTATTTCAACTTGAATCGCTGCGACAAATGAAAATTGGTCAATGCCCCTTTAAAAAGATAGACACCGTTTCTGATGTTGAGGTTGTGCCAAACCAATTTTTCCAATCCACCTTCATCTCCAATTCTCAATAACAAAGGCATGAGTACATTGCTGATCGCTTGTGAGGCGGTACGCGCAAATCCGGATGGAATATTGGGAACTCCGTAATGTATTACATCGTATTTTTTAACGACAGGCTTCTCATGGGATGTAACTTCAGATGTTTCAAAGCAACCTCCCCTGTCGATGCTCACATCAACAATCACACTCCCTGGCCGCATCATAGAAACCATTTCTTCGCTGACAACAACGGGAGTCCTTCCGCCGGTTGACGTAAGTGCACCCACAGCCACATCACATGTTTTCAATTGCTTTGCCAAAATTTTGGGTTCCAGCACGGAAGTCCACATCCTGACACCTATGTTATTTTGCAGGCGTTTCAGTTTATAAATATTGTTATCGAATACTTTCACGCTCGCTCCCATTGCCAGAGCAGTTCTGGCAGCATACTCACCTACAATACCTGCACCAATGATGATGACCTTGGTTGGGGGAATTCCTGAAATTCCTCCCAGCAATACGCCTTTTCCTTGATCAGTACTGTTGAGGTATTGCCCTGCAATCAGCATAACAGCACTTCCAGCAATTTCACTCATGCTTCGCACGATTGGATTGTGGCCGGACTCATCCTTCAAATTTTCAAAAGAAAGTGCAGTGATTTTTTTCTCCATCATCTTTTCCAGAATATGCGTCTTCATAACAGGAAGATGGATCGGTGAAACAATGGTTTGTCCGAGCGACAATAAAGGCAATTCCTCATCTGAAACAGGAGCTGACTTCACAATCAACTCACATTGAAAAATTTGTTTTTTATCCGGGACAATTTTCGCACCTGCGTCTGCATAATCTTTATCAGAAAAATGTGCTCCCTCACCAGCTGTTTTTTCAACCGAAACCCGGTGACCGTTGTTGACCAGAACCCCCACTGCATCGGGGGTGAGCGCAATCCTGTTTTCTTGAAATTCATTTTCTTTTGGGATGGCTATGGAAAGAGATGCAGATGATGGCTTGATATCGAGTGTTTCCTCAAGCGTTTCATAACTGATGCCTGCGCTTACAAAAGGTTTTTTTGCCATTGCTGAAAAATACAATTGAAGATACTCAATTTTGTGCTGATTCTACTTCTATGTGGCGTTCATCTGTATCTACGTGGGACAGTTGTACATTCAATACTTCGGAGGGCAAGATTCCAATGGCTTTTTGTGGCCATTCAACCAGACAGCAATTCCCGCTGTACAAATATTCCTCCAAACCTGCACGAACTGCCTCCTGTTCATCTGCAATCCTGTAGAAATCCATATGAGCGATTTCAGCATATGTACTGCCAGAGGATGTTTTATAAAGATTCATCAAAGAGAACGTGGGACTGCTGACCGTATCTACCACATTCAACTGCTTGCAGATTGATCTGATCAGTGTGGTTTTGCCGGCACCCAGGTCGCCTTCAAATGTCACGACTCCAGAAGCTGGCATATGCGCTATGATAAAGTGAGCAATCTCATCTACTTGATCCAGCTTGAAATTTCTTTTAAGCAATTGCATAGACTGCGAAGGTAATTTAATATGTAATTTTGGAACATGGAAAAAGTCACCTGGAAAGTGGATGGAATGACCTGTGCCAATTGTGCGCTGACCATCAACAAGTATTTGGAAAAACAGGGCATGCAGCAAATCCGCATCAATCCGATTGACGGAGATGTTTCATTTGAATTGATAGAGGGTACAGACAAAAACAAGCTGAAAAAAGGTATTGACGATCTGGGGTATCATGTATCCAATGACACAGCTGCTGATAAAAAAAGCAAAGCTGCATTTCTATCAACCAATATCCAACGACTGCTTTTTTGTCTCCCATTTACCCTTGTACTCATGTTGCACATGCTTGAATCAGTTCTGCACATTCACTGGCTGATGAACCCATGGATACAACTCGTACTTTGTTTGCCTGTATTCCTTGTTGGGATGAACTTCTTCGGCAGAAGTGCAATCAAAAGCATTCGCAACAAAATGCCCAATATGAATGTACTCGTGGCGCTGGGTGCTCTTGCAGCATTCATTTACAGCCTGATCGGCACCCTTATCGGACAAGGTGAGCAATATTTGTTTTATGAGACAGCCGCTACGATCATCACACTGGTATTTTTTGGCAACTACCTCGAAGACGCATCCATGCAGTCTACCCAACGGGCACTCAAATCTCTGATGAAATCACAGAAAGTTATGGCCAACATGATTGCATTTGATGAGCATCATCAAGAGGTGATATTTCCGATAGAAAACACCCAATTGAAAGTAGGTGACCTGATACTAATTAGAAGTGGTGAACAGGTACCCATTGATGCGAAAATACTCTGGGGAGATGCACATGTGAATGAATCACTTCTTACGGGCGAATCCATCCCTGTTCATAAAATAGCAAAAGACAAGATCATAGGCGGAAGCATCCTGGAGTCAGGTTCCGTAAAGGCGCAGGTCACCGCCACAGGTGACGATACAGTATTGTCGGGCATCTTACAATTGGTGAAAGAAGCACAAGGCGAAAAGCCCCCTATCCAACACCTGGCAGATAAAATCAGTGGTGTTTTTGTACCCATCGTTGTAGGCATAGCTGCAGTTACATTCATTGGTAATTATATTTACTTGGGCTCATTGACCGATTCACTTTTGCGTAGCATCGCTGTTTTGGTGATTGCTTGTCCTTGTGCTATGGGCCTCGCAACACCGGCCGCCATTGCAGTTGGACTCGGAAGGGCAGCCAGAAATGGTATACTTTTTAGAAATGCAACCAGTTTAGAAAATTTCCGAAACATACGGCAAGTTGTTTTTGATAAAACTGGTACCCTTACAACCGGATCTTTCAAGCTTTCCAATTTTAAAGCAATGGATGTTGATGAATATGATTTCAAAACCATTGTTTTTTCCCTCGAAAAATACTCTACACATCCAATTGCTGTATCAGTGGTAGCAGCTTTCAAAGGAAAACAAGAAGTCAGATGGAAGTCCATCGAGGAAGTAAAAGGAATTGGGATGAAAGGAATAGACAAAGATGGCAATGAGTTCTGGGCGGGTTCCTATAAGATTGCTTCCACATTGACCAATGAATCCAACCATAATGTTTATGTCCTGAGGAACAACAAGCTCATTGGATGGTTGGATGTTGAAGATGAAATCAGACCCGAATCGAGAGAGATCATTGCACACCTGAAAAAACTTGGATTGAAAACCATTTTATTAAGTGGTGACAGAAGAGAAAAATGCAAACATATCCAGGATCAACTGGAACTGGATGAATTTATTGCCGAACAAAGTCCAGAAGAAAAATTGAATAAAGTAGCTGAACTCACCAAAACAACACCCACTGCAATGGTTGGTGATGGCATCAATGATGCACCAGCTCTTGCAAAAGCAACGATTGGCATTTCGTTGAGCGAGGCTTCCCAGCTCGCCATTCAAAGTGCACAGGTTGTGTTGATGAATGCAGATTTGAAAAAACTCCCTACAGCACTCGGACTCGGAAAGCATACTTATATTACCATCAAACAAAACCTGTTCTGGGCGTTTTTCTATAATATCATTGCGCTTCCTGTTGCGGCATTCGGACTCCTTACACCAACACTGGGTGCACTGGTGATGGGATTGAGCGATGTAGTACTTGCCATCAATTCAGTGAGACTGTTTGTAAAAAAAGTAGCTTGATCAAACACCAATGAAAACCCCAAAAGAAATCCTGCATCAATATTGGGGATATGAATCCTTCAGACCTATTCAGGAAGAAATCATCCAGGCTGTTCTGGAAGGGAAGGACACACTGGCCATTCTTCCAACCGGCGGAGGGAAATCTATTTGCTTCCAAGTTCCAGCATTGATAAAAGAAGGGACTTGCCTGGTTGTTTCACCATTGATTGCATTGATGACTGAACAGGTAGAAAGACTGGATAAGCTGAATATTTCTGCCAAAGCGATTCATACTGGTCTACATGCAGACGACATAGACGAAATACTTGATGCATGTGAAGAAGGGAACTTGAAATTTTTATACGTCTCCCCAGAAAGATTGAATAGTAAAAGATTCATCGAGAGATTAGCAGATCTGCCCATTTCAATGCTTGCCGTGGATGAGGCACATTGCATCTCTCAATGGGGATATGACTTCAGACCTTCATATTTACAAATCGCCTCCATCAAAACGTTGTTGGGTAACGTTCCAACGGTTGCACTGACTGCGTCTGCTACCCCATCTGTGAAAGACGATATGGTAAAAAAACTAAAACTCTACAACCCTTCTTATTTTTTTGGATCTTTTATCAGGGAAAATCTGTCTTACCAAGTTGTTGAATGCAATGATAAAATCAATTTTCTCATCAACCTGTTAAAAAACAATCCAGGCTCAAGCATTGTCTATTGCAAGACCAGAAGAAAAACAAAAGAGATTGCTGATTTGCTCCATCAATTTCATCTGTCGGCCGACTTCTATCATGCTGGTCTCAGTCAAGAACAGAGAATAGAAAAACAATTGGCATGGATCAATGATAAAACGGATTGCATGGTGTGCACCAATGCTTTTGGGATGGGAATTGACAAGCCCGATGTTCGCATGGTGATTCACATGGATGTTCCTGATTGTCTGGAAAATTATTATCAGGAAGCCGGAAGAGCAGGACGCGAGGGAAAAAAATCATCGGCTTATTTACTATATAGGAATAGGGATTTAGAGGAGCTGCAAACCCTTCCTGATCTCAAGTACCCTGGAATAGAAAATATCAGAAAAGTGTACAAAGCATTGTGCAACCACTTTCAAATTCCTGCAGGAGTGGGGGCTGGTCAAAGTTTTGATTTTGAAATCCAGTCATTCGCATCTGCTTTTAAATTGAATCTATTTGAAATTTTGTACTGCCTTGATATACTCAAACAAGAAGAAATCATCAGCTACCAGGATCAGGTATTTACACCCTCCACCGTTGAATTTGTATGTGATCGAATGGGACTCGAAACGTATGAAAAAGCATTCCCCCAAATGGAATCCATTGTGAAAATGTTGCTGAGAACCTACGGAGGAATTTTTGACAACGCAGTAAAAATAAATGAGCATCAACTTGCATGGCTGTTAAAATGGGATATTTCCAATGTAAAAAAAGCATTGCAACAACTCCAACAAAATGGGATCGTTCAATACAGGGCATCTAAAGAAAGTACCCTTATTTATTTTTTGGAAGACAGGATCCCATCAAGCGAATTAAATATTGATTACGCACATTACCATTCAAGAAAAGCTGCCTATGCCGAACGTGTTCACAAAATGATTGCCTTTGTAAAGCACAACAATTGTAGATCAACATTTATAGCAACCTATTTTGGTGATGCATCACTTGATGATTGTGGAATATGCGACAGATGTCTTGTAAAAAAAACAGATAACGTTCAAAAAAAAATATCAACTGACTTATTAAAAAAAATTAAAATCCTTCTATCAGAAAAACCAATGACTGAAAATGAGCTTTCAGAAATTACTCAAGCTCGATTGAAGAATGTTAGAGAAGTGTTAGATTTTTTAGGGGCAGAAGGGATGGCTAGGATAAATATCGAAGGTAAATTTGAAATGAAATAAAAAAGGGCCGGGATAGATATCCAGCCCGTTTTAAAATCCAATATCCTATGAAAAACCGTAATGATGATATATATTAAATCATATTTGTTATATAATAAGTCCACTTTTTTTAAAATTACAGCTGAAAGTTTTCCTTTTCAATTTTCTGGACTACCCTAAAACGCACCAAAAAATTACATTTTGTAGATTTTTTCTACATTTTTGTTGTTTTTGTGACAAAAGTCACATTTCCTCCTCCCTTTCGAGCATCAAAATTGCACTTTGCTGCACGATGTAGTATTTATTACCCTCGTATACAATTTCAGTAGCTGCATTGACCAAAAAAATAGCCAGATCACCCTCTTTTGCCTGCAAAGGCACATATTTAACTTTCTCCTCATCTGTTTTCCATGGCTCTTCCTCTACTGGCATTGGGATTACGAATCCTGGTCCGGTCTTGATCACAACCCCTTGCTGCACCTTTTCCTTTTCCTGTACACCTGGGGGCAGGTAGAGCCCGCTTTCGGTCTTTTCATTGGGCTTTGAGGGTCTGATCAAAACCCTGTCGCCAATAACAATCAATTTCTTAAAAGTATTCTCTGGAGTCAGTCTCATATTTAGAAAATGTTAGAAGATAGCAAATTCCAAAAATCATGCCTGTTTAACAAAATTTTATTCGCTCAGGTCCTTAGTTATGGACAACTTAAATTTATTTTGTTGAAAACAAGTAATTATGTCAGCTCAAGCAAAACATAAAATCCTGCTCTGCGAAGATGACGCGAATTTGGGACTCGTACTGAAAAACTTTTTGGAATTGAATGAATTTGAGGTAGTACTTGAAAGGGATGGAAGACTGGGAATGGCTGCATTCCAAAGAGAAAAATTTGATATCTGTCTGCTGGATGTAATGATGCCTAAAATGGACGGATTTGCATTGGCTGAAGAAATACGAGATATCAATCCCGATATTCCTCTTTTCTTCCTTTCAGCTAAATCAATGAAAGAAGATCAGATCAAGGGATACAAACTTGGGGCAGATGATTATATCACCAAGCCTTTTGATTCTGAACTCTTGCTTTTTAAGATAAAAGCCATCCTAAAGAGAAACGAAGAGCAACACAAGGAACAAGAGAATTTAGAATATGATCTCGGAAAGTATCACTTCATTCCAAAGCTCAGAGAGCTATCAATTGATGGTAATAAAGTGACACTCTCACCCAAAGAGAATGAGCTGTTGAAAATGTTGAGCGAGTATAAAAATGATCTGCTTCAAAGAGAATTGGCATTGAAAAAAATATGGGGCAACGATAACTATTTCAATGGTAGAAGCATGGATGTGTACATTGCAAAACTTCGTAAATACCTGAAGGAAGATCCAAATGTTGAAATTGTCAACATCCACGGCAACGGATTCAGGCTGCTAGTGAAATAGCAACACATTTAACGATCTAGAACAACAGATTTTCATTGCCTGCCTTGGGTGCACGACCCACATGCTCATATGCTCTTGCTGTGACCTCTCTCCCTCTCATGGTTCTTTGAAGGAATCCTTCTTGAATCAAGAATGGTTCATACACATCTTCAATGGTACCCGACTCCTCACCTACTGCAGTGGCAATTGTGCCGAGTCCTACTGGTCCCCCTTTAAATTTATCAATGATGGTAGCCAAAATCCTGTTGTCCATTTCATCCAATCCATGCTCATCCACTTGTAAGGCTTTCAAAGCATGTTTGGTGATGGCTATATCAACAACCCCATTGCCCAAAACCTGAGCAAAATCTCTCACCCGCTTCAAAAGTCCATTGGCAATTCTCGGTGTTGCTCGACTTCTTCTTGCTATTTCTTTTGCTGCATCGGAAGTTATTTTCGTTTGTAAAATACCTGAAGAACGCACGATGATTTTTTCAAGTACTTCACTGTTGTAGTATTCCAGTCTTGATTTAATCGCAAATCGAGACAGCAGTGGGGCAGTCAACAACCCACTCCTGGTAGTTGCTCCGATCAGCGTAAAAGGATTCAAATTGATCTGAATGGTTTTGGCACTCGGACCCCCATCAATCATGATGTCTATTTTAAAATCCTCCATCGCTGCATAGAGATACTCTTCCACCACATTGCTGAGTCGATGAATTTCATCAATGAACAATACATCATTGGGTTCCAGACTCGTTAACAAGCCAGCCAGATCAGCAGGCTTTTCGATGACTGGTCCGGATGTCTCCTTGATATTGGCACCCATTTCTTTTGCAACAATTCTGGACAATGTTGTTTTTCCCAATCCCGGGGGACCATGAAACAAAACATGATCAAGTGACTCTCCTCTCAGTTGGGCAGCCTTGATAAATACCTTTAAATTTTCAATGATACCCGGTTGTCCGGAGAATTCCTCCAAACTGACTGGACGAATACTGTTTTCAAATTCTTTGTCCCCGGCAATACCGGATGAAGTATGGGGATCCAGATGGGGATTTATCATAGTTTGAAATTACATCTTTCCCTTTGAAACCTGGCAGTTGTTGGCAATTAGATCACCACGTTGATCATCTTGTTTTTGACGTAAATGATTTTTTTGGGCTGATTTCCTTCCAACCATTTTTGCACAACAGGGTCCTGCAAAACGAGCTGCTCGATTTGCTCCTGAGTGATGTCCAGCGCAAGCATCATGGTTGTCCTGGTTTTTCCATTGACGGCAATAGGATATTCTTTGGAAGTTTCAACCAAGTATTTTTCTACAAGAACAGGATAAACTGCATCCAGCACAGAGCCTTCACATCCCATTGCTTGCCAGAGTTCTTCACAAATATGCGGTGCATAAGGTGATAAAAGTACCAGGAACTTTTCAAGCAACTCTTTGGAGTGGCATTGCAAATCAGTTAGCTCATTTACACCGATCATAAATGTACTTACAGCGGTATTGAATGAAAACTTCTCGGTATCCTCCTCCACTTTCTTCACCATCTTGTAAAATGCTTTCCAAGCCTCGTTGCTGGGAGCATCGGTATTCACGATCAACCCTTTTTCTTCATTGAAAAACAATCTCCAGCATTTTTTGATAAACCGATGCACTCCTTCAATCCCTTTGGTATCCCATGGCTTGTCTTGCTCAACGGGACCCAAAAACATTTCATACATGCGAAAAGTATCTGCACCATATTTTTTAACAATGTCATCAGGATTCACCACATTGAAGTAGCGTTTACTCATTTTTTCCTGTCTGCTGCCACATATATATTTTCCATCTTCAGTCATGAATGTTGCATCTGAGAAATCGGGTTTCCATTTTTTGAAAAGATCCATGTTCAATTCCAGTCCATCAACCATGGCAACATCCACATGCAATTCATCCGTGTCGTATTGTATTTTGAGTCCAGCTGAAACAAATTGTTTTGTTCCCCTGACCCGATAAACGATCCTGGAATCACCTCCTATCTTTCCCTGGTTCAACAAACGCTTAAAAGGTTCATCAAAATGAATGTATCCCAAATCAAAGAGTGCCTTCGTCCACATGCGCGAATAGAGGAGATGGCCTACTGCATGTTCTGTACCACCAATGTATAAGTCAACCTGACCCCAATACTCACTTGCATCCTTCCCGCAGAACTCCTTATCGTTGTGAGGATCCATATACCTTAAAAAATACCAGCTGCTTCCTGCATAACCCGGCATGGTATTGACTTCTCTTGATCCGCCATCTTGTACAACCCAATCGCTCAAATTGGCAAGTGGACCCTGTGCATCGGGTCCGGGTTTGAGATCTGTCAATGCAGGGAGTTCCAAGGGGAGCTCTGTTTCGGAAAGTGGAATAGCTGTATCGTCCTTCCAAAGAATGGGGAAAGGCTCTCCCCAATAGCGCTGACGGCTGAATGCCGCATCACGCATTTTGTAATTGGTTTGGCGCTTACCAATGCCCATTGCTTCTAATTTTTCAATGGCAACATCGATCGCATCCGACATTTTCAGTCCATTCAAGAATCCACTGTTGTGAAGAATTGCTTCTTTGGTTGGATTTGCTTCATCCCCAGAATAAAAATCACCAATGATATTTGTAATGGGAATATTGAAATGCTGAGCGAATTTAAAATCACGTTCATCTCCACATGGAACTGCCATGATTGCACCCGTTCCATAGCCTGCCAATACATACTCACTGATCCAAATGGGAATTTTCCGATTTTCAAATGGATGCTGACAATAGGCGCCAGTGAAGACTCCGGATATTTTTTTCTCAGCCATTCTTTCCCGTTCACTTCGGCTGTTGACATATTCAATATATGCTGCAACATCTTTAGATTGTTCCGCACTTGTGATTTGACTGATCAATTCGTGTTCAGGAGCAACGACCATGAAATCAATTCCAAAAATGGTATCTGGCCTTGTTGTGTAGACCTTTAATAACTGTCCGAAAGAAAGTGAATCAGCTGTAAGGACTTCAAAATCGATTTCTGCTCCATAACTTTTACCAATCCAGTTGGACTGCATGTCTTTCATGCTGTCACTAAAATCAACTGTATTCAGTCCGGACAGCAGCCTTTCAGCATATTCCGTAATACGCAAATACCACTGTCGCAATTTTTTCTTCACCACTGGATGTCCGCCTCTTTCACTGACACCATTGATCACTTCATCGTTGGCTAGAACCGTGCCCAAAGCTTCACACCAATTCACTTCTCCAATGCCGCAATAAGCCAAACGGTAATGCATTAAAATTTCAGATTGTCTTTTTTTGTCAAATCCTTTCCATTCAGCTGCCGAAAATTGGATATTTCGATCTCCCGGACAAACTATTTTTGAGTTGCCATCTTTTGCAAAAAGCGACTCCAATTCATTGATTCTTCTTGCTTGCTGTGATTTTCGATCGAACCAGCTGTCAAACAATTGAAGAAAAATCCACTGCGTCCACTTGTAATAATTTTTGTCGGAGGTCCTCACCTCTCGACTCCAATCATAACAAAATCCAATTTTGTCCAATTGAGAACGAAAGGTTGCAATATTTTGTTCAGTAGAAACTGCAGGTGGAATACCATGATCAATGGCATACTGCTCGGCAGGGAGTCCGAATGAATCATATCCCATCGGATGCAACACATTGTATCCTTTGAGGCGTTTGTATCTGCTGAAAATATCACTTGCGATGTACCCCAACGGATGCCCCACATGGAGTCCCGCTCCACTTGGATAGGGAAACATGTCTAGCACATAATACTTGGGTTTGTTGGAATGATTGGAAACCTTGTATGCGTTCAATTCGTTCCATTTTGACTGCCACTTTTTTTCTATTTCGCTGAATGCATATTCCATGAATATTCCTTTAATTTAACGATGTGCAAAGGTACGCAAACCCCTCAAAATTGTTATTTTTGACACTGAAGAGGTCAAATCCAATCAAAACATAAGAATCAATGATGACAACCCAAGGAAAAGGATCGATGAAAAAAAGCAAACCCTCCTATTTCATGGCTATTTTGGGAGTTGCATTGGTATTGTTTATTCTAGGAATCCTGGGTTGGCTGGTCATCAATACAAGCAAATTGGAAACCTATTTCAAGGGAAGCGTACAGGTACATGCTTTCATCAGAGAAGGGAGTCCACAGAAAGATATCACTTCAGTTAAAAACTCCATCAAATCAAAACCTTATGCTCGAAATGTGGAGTACATCACAAAAGAAAAAGCGCGACAAACATTCATAGGTGATGGCAATCAGGACTGGAACAAGGTCCTTGATTACAATCCCTTGCCAGCCAGCATTGATTTTTATCTTGAACCTGCATATGTGAACAAAGATAGTCTCAAGGTCATCACTTCGGATATTATGAAAAATTTCATCATCAGTGAAGTGAAGTACCCAGACGCAGTAGTAACCAACTTGAACAATGTGGTCAGAAAGGCAGGGTATTTTTTACTGGCACTTGCAGGTATACTGGCTTTGATTGTTATCATATTAATAGACAACACGATCAAACTCGCAATGTTTTCCAACAGGTTTTTGATCAAGACCATGCAGATGGTAGGCGCAACCAGGTGGTTTATCTCAAAGCCATTCGATACCAAAGCGATCATCAACGGACTGATCAGCGCTCTGCTGGCAATTGCTGCAATTCTGGTATTGATTTATGCAGTCGAAAATTGGTGGTTACCTGAAATCAAAGCATTGAAAGACAATACAAGTTTATTCCTCTTGTTCTTTGCACTCATTCTGATTGGGATAAGCATTACCTTTATCAGCACACACCGCAGTGTAACGAAGTATCTTAAAATGAAATTAGACGACCTCTATTAATTTATACATCAATGGAAACAAAGAACACACCGCTTTTTGGAAAAGAAAATCTTGTATGGATGCTGATTGGTTTAGTGACCATCGTCATCGGACTCATCCTGATGGCTGGAGGCAAAAGCACTGATCCCAATGTATTCAATGAAAATGAGGTTTACAGTTTCAGAAGAATTACACTGGCTCCTATTCTGATCGTAGCGGGTCTCCTGATTGAAGTGTTTGCGATCATGAAAAAAAGTAAATAAACGCTTCAACTCATCATGGGTTATATCCAGGCCATTGTTTTAGCCATCATTGAAGGCATCACAGAATTTCTCCCAGTGTCCTCTACCGGACATATGGCCATCGCATCTGCCTTTTTTGAAACAGCCAGTGATCCATTCACTAAATTGTTTGAAATCGTCATTCAATTTGGCGCCATCCTGTCTGTTGTTGTATTGTACTGGAAGAAATTTATACAATTCAAGAGATTGGATTTCTATATAAAACTTTTTATTGCCATCATACCCGCACTCGCTTTCGGTGCTGTATTCAAAAAGCACATAGACCAGGCTTTGGAAAAGCCAATTTTTATTTCCAGCATACTTTTCTTGGGAGGCATTGTTTTGTTGTTTGTCGACAATTGGTTCAAAGCCCCGGTTATCGACGATGAAGAAAAAGTAAATTATAAAACATCATTCTTCATTGGTTGTTACCAGGTACTGGCCATCCTTTTACCTGGACTCAGCAGAAGTGCTGCCACCATCATTGGGGGCATGCAACAAAAACTCACCAGAAGTGCTGCTGCCGAATTCTCATTTTTCTTGGCAGTCCCCACCATGTTCGCCGCCACTGCCAAAAGCATATATGACATCTGGAATGAGGAACCTGCTTTGCTAAACAGCGATGGAATAACAACGCTATTGATTGGGAGTATAATTGCATTTATTGTTGCACTTATTGCCATCAAGTTCTTCATCAGTTTCCTCCAAAAAAATGGCTTCAGGTTGTTTGGATGGTATCGAATTATTCTTGGATTGGTGCTGTTTATATTGATTTACACCGGGCACCTAGGCTGATTTTTGAGTAAAAGGGAATTCAGTTCTTTTGCTTACCTTACTGATAAGATTTGCAAATATGGACAATAGAAAAAAAATCCAAAGGGCCTGGACCATGTATGACTGGGCCAACAGTGTTTATAATCTTGTTATCACCTCAACGATTTTTCCTGCATATTACGTTGCCATCACCAGCAGCAACAACGACGAACAATCCTATGTAAACTTTTTTGGCCATCAATTCATGAATACAGCTCTTCAGAATTATGCGCTGGCGATTGTCTTCTTTATAGTTGCCATCACTTCCCCCATCCTTTCTTCGATTGCTGATTACAGAGGAAACAAAAAAGCATTCATGCGTTTCTTTGTTGTCATCGGATCCCTTGCTTGTTCCATGATGTTTTTCTTCACGCCAGAAAAAATTGAATGGGGAATTATTTTTTTCGCCTTGGCAGCATTGGGATTTTGGAGCAGCCTGGTTTTCTATAATTCTTATTTGCCGGATATTGCTACGCCAGAGGAAAGAGACGGACTCAGTGCGAGGGGATTTGCAATGGGATACATCGGAAGTGTACTCTTGCAACTGATCTGCTTTGTAGTTATTCTGCAGCCACAACTGTTTGGATTGGATCCAAATGATAAAACAATGGGACCCAGAATTTCATTTTTATTGGTAGGATGTTGGTGGCTGGGATTCGCACAAATCACCTTCAGAGCACTTCCTTCCAATACAGAGCAAAACAAACAACTTAAAAAACACCTGCTGGTGAACGGGTTTCATGAATTGAAACAGGTTTGGAATCAAGCCAAACAAATTCCTGCCCTGAAGAGATACCTGATCTCTTTCTTCCTTTTCAGTGTAGGCGTTCAGACTGTCATGTTGGTAGCTGCCAGCTTCAGTAAAAAAGAAATTTTTCCCAAACCAGAGGATGAACCCAAATTGATCATGACAATCATACTCATCCAATTGGTGGCACTTGTTGGTGCTATTCTCATGAGTTGGCTGAGTAAACGAATTGGAAATATTTACACCTTGGTCGTGGCAGTTTTTATTTGGATAGGAATCTGTCTATGGGGATACTTTATTCAATCACAGACTGAATTTTATATTTTAGCTGCATGCGTGGGTCTGGTCATGGGTGGTATTCAAACCATTGGAAGAAGCACCTACTCAAAATTGATTCCACCAACAGAAGATACAACCTCCTATTTCAGCTTTTATGACGTGACCGAAAAAATTGCACTCACTATTGGATTATTCCTTTTCGCAAGAAACGAAGAACTTACGGGCAGCATCAGAAATTCAATACTCGTCCTCATGCTTTTTTTTATTTTTAGCTTTTTTGCCCTCTTGTACACCAAAAAAGTTATTACAAAAGAAAAATATGCAAGTCTATTCAATTGACGCCGGAACTTTCAAGCTGGATGGTGGTGCCATGTTTGGGGTCGTACCTAAGCAGCTCTGGCAGAAGTTGATTCCTGCCGACGAAAACAATCTTTGCACTTTTGCCATGAGGTGTTTGCTGATTGTTGAGGGCGATCAAAGAATACTCATCGACACCGGAATGGGTGATAAACAATCTGATAAATTTTTTGGACATTATCATCCCGCTGGTAATCATCTGTTGACCTCACTAAAAGAAAAAGGGTTTGAGAAAGAGGATATTACAGATGTGCTGTTGACCCATCTGCATTTTGATCATTGCGGCGGTGCTGTCAATAAGTCAATGGAGCCTGCATTTCCACATGCAACCTATTGGACTTCCGAGCAACATTGGAAATGGGCCGTGCATCCGAATGCCAGAGAAAAAGCATCTTTTCTTAAAGAAAATATATTACCGCTGCAAGAGCATGGTGTAATCAAATTCATTGAGGAAAAGCAAGAGCAACGGACCCGTTTTTCAGAGCATATTGAAATTCTTTTTGCCAACGGGCATACTAAAAGCATGATGCTTCCGATATTTCAATACAACAACCATACGTTTGTTTACATGGCAGATCTAATTCCCACTGCTGCCCATATTCCACTGCCCTATGTAATGGGCTATGATATGTTTCCAATGACAACAATGACTGAAAAAGAAGCTTTTCTGAAAGAAGCAGCATCCAATAGATACAAGCTCATTTTTGAACACGACGTGAACATTGAATGTTGCAACGTCTTTGAAACAGAGAAAGGATTTTCAAAAGGTGAAGTTTTTCAATTGCGTGATCTTTGATCATCGCCATGTGATGAGTGCGTCAAATGGATATCGTAGATTTTTGAACTTGACCATATCCACTTTTACGCTGCCAACACTGATGGGACTTTCAATTCGCAGTGGCAGGTGATTTCCATCATCTGATACCCAGACAGTCATGAGCTCCCCTCCCTTGAAAACGGTACCGCCGATCAACATGGGCTTGAACTTGATGGCATTGAAAATGCCGTATTTGGTTTTGATCACTTCTTTTCCAAGATAACGTATGTAGAGATTATGTACCGCGTCATCAATGAACATGCTGAATGGAATTTTCTCTCCTATGCTGCGCTTTGAAAAATCAATATTTCTTGCATAATACACCGCACTCAACACATCCTGTATGCATGCAGGTACACTGAAACTGCCTTTTTGTGTAGTTGCTTTTTTCTCATCATAGTTGAAGTTGACCAACTCATCTTTTCTGTAACTACCTTCCTCTACATGTCTCACAAAACGATAGGGCTTCATGGTAGCAGTATCTACATATGACTCATATTTATCCCTCACCCTGAATATCCAATCATATGAAGGATTGGAAGTACCGAGTCCAACAATATGATATACCGGCTTGCTGTTGATTTTGGCATTGCTTACCGTGAATGATGCATTTCCTGCATCTACATACAATCCAATTATATTATAAAATATCTTAAAATTTACCTGCTCATTCCCTGTAAATGAAACATTCTGAACCCCACAGAAATCATTATCAGCTGTCAATGTTATAGACAGCAGTATGAAGCATAAAAAAAGGGTCGATTTCCTGGCAAAATTCATGTTGCAAAGATAATTGTGTTCAAAGGCAATTCATCAAAAGAAATACAAAGCCCATGATAAATTGTTTATGGATCAATCCGGTCAATTGGCTTAAAGATCAACCAAAAGGCACCGATGATGGCAGGAAGTACAACATTGAGCAGCCAAATAATGGTAGCGCCAATGGTTATTCCCAAAAGATTTGAAGTGTACACCGAAAAAAGTAAATATGAAAATTCCCATCTCAATCCGATTTCAACAAATGAAATGGTTGGAATCACAACCAATCCAAATAGCATCAATGATACACCAGCGAAGGTTGAAATAAAAGATATATCTACTCCAAGCCATGAAAAAACAAGCCAATACTGAAAAACAATAATCAGTGTCTTTAGAATTGTCAATCCAAACATCACTATTGATGTTTCATGATTTATTTGCATGCATGCACTCCAAATATTTGTAAACTTTTTAAGAAAATGAGTATTCATCAAAAAAATAAACAATCGCTTTTGTATGACAAAAAATATGATACATGCGAAAGAAATCAAGAGTGCAACCAATTGCAATATTTCAATCCATTCTCCAGTTGAACTTGACAGCTTTTTTGACAAGGATGTTGCATCGTAAAAATAAAAAGCGATAGATGCAAAAAAACAGTAAACCGATATTTGCACAACAGTATTGTATACAGTAAATGCAGTACCAATGCCTTTCTTTTCAGAAGGCAAATACACAACCCGTCCAATGAATTCACCCATCCGGTTCGGTGTAACAAAGGAAAAAGATTGTCCTGCGAAAATCATTTTGAGAGAAGTTGCCCATTTCATATGAAAAGAAACTGCACCCAAGATCTTCCTCCACTTCAATGCCTCGATTGTCCATTGCAGCAACATCAAAAGGAGTGAAACAAGGGGCAAAAGCATTCCATTCTTACTGATATTTTGCTGTATGGTATTTAGATCAAACGAAAGCTGGGGACTGGTTGAAAGTTTATGGTATAAATGATAGGATATGAGGATGAGCAATGCAGGTCCCACCACATAATTGAGGATTAATTTGATATTTTTGTTGAGGCTCACGCGATAACAATATACACTTGAAACGGAAAAGTAAAATTATTTTAGGAATCGACCCAGGAACAGTCATCATGGGATTCAGCATCATTGAAACAAATGGGAGCAAAATCAACATGCTGGAGATGGATGTAGTGAAGTTGAACGGGAAAAAAGATATGTTCGTGCGACTGGGCATGATCAACGAAACCATTCAATCGTTGATCGATAAATACCATCCTGACGCGATGGCGATTGAAGCACCTTTTTTTGGGAAAAATGTTCAAAGCATGCTTAAACTTGGCAGGGCCCAGGGTGTGGCCATCGCGGTGGCCATGTCCAACAAGATTGCTGTTGCGGAATACTCCCCAAAAAAAGTCAAACAGTCCATCACAGGCAATGGAAATGCAACCAAGGAGCAGATTTGGAAAATGTTGAACAACATCATGCAACTCAAGCATACCATTCGGTATTTTGATGCCTCTGATGCATTGGCAGTAGCAGTTTGCCATCAATTCAACGACCAGACAATTCCTATTCCAAAGGCAAGTTCAAAAAGAAAACCAAACAAGAAAGCAAGTTCCAGCTGGAGCAATTTCATTCAGCAACATCCTGAACGGGTGGTCAAAAAATGATCAGGATAAATGTGCAAGTATGGCAACTTGGGCCTGATGCAAGGCCTCCTGTGTAGGCTTTAATTTTTCCCTGGTAAAATTCAAATCATCAGCAGTTTGTATTGGTACCAGGTGCACATGCGCATGGGGTACTTCCAATCCAATGACGGCAATACCACAACGTTTACAGGGAAATGCCTTTTCAATGGCTTTTGCGATAGGTTTTGAGAAAGACAAAATTTGATTGAGCTCGTTTTCGCTCAAATCAAAAATATAATCTGTTTCTTTTTTAGGCACTACCAATGTATGTCCGGGTACAAGCGGAAATACATCCAGGAATGCATAAAACTGATCGTTTTCTGCAATTTTATAGGAAGGAATTTCTCCGCTGATGATTTTGCTGAAAATACTTGACATATCTATATCGTGATGTGATCGATATGAAATACAATTTTACCGTTGGGTGCTTGAATTTCAGCCTCATCTCCAACCTTCTTACCGAGGAGTCCCTTTCCAATGGGTGAAGTGACAGATATTTTTTGGAGCTTCAAATCTGCTTCTTTTTCCGAAACAATCTGATATGTCATAGATTTCTTGGTGGCTTTGTTGGTGATCGTGACTTTTGTCAAAATAGAAACTTTGGTTGTATCAATTTCAGATGCATCGAGGATGCGGGCATTGGCCAATTCAGTCTCCATTCTGGAAATTTTTGCTTCTAGCAATCCCTGTGCTTCTTTGGCAGCATCATACTCGGCATTTTCCTTGAGATCCCCTTTTTCCCTCGCCTCGGCGATTGCTCTAGAAGCCGCAGGCCTTTCAACTGTCTTCATTTTATGAAGTTCAGCCTTCATTTGCTCCAGTGTTTCCTTTGTAACATACATTACGCTCATAGTGTCACATTTAGCTTGGGTTTGAAAAAAATAGCAACGCCTCAGAATAAACCGGGGCGTTGCTGTTGTGCAAAGTTACATAAATTCCAGAAAATCAATTTTCATGCAGGGTATCCAGTTTTTGGATCACCGTCTCGGCCATTTTCAGAAGCGCTTCGTGGCTGTATCCTGCAATGTGTGGGGTAATGATTACATTTTCCCTTTTCAATAAATGACTGAGCAACGTTTTTTCCTCGGCAGTATATGAAGCAAGATCCTCATTTTCAAGCACATCGAGTCCAGCGGCAGCAACCAACCCTTTTTCGAGCGCCTCCATCAATGCCCTTGTTTGAACGACTTTTCCCCTAGAGGCATTTAGAAAAAATGGTTTGCGTTGAAGAGCGGCAAAAAAAGCCTGGTCAGCGTAATGAGTAGTTTCATCTGTCAAAGGCAGGTGAAGACTGATGATGTCTGAGTTGGACAACACTTGTTCCAATGAAGCTTGCCTGATATGATTCTCTTCAAAAACTTGTTTGTACTTATCATGCGCCAAGATCTTCACATCAAATGATGCTAATAATTTTGCAAATGCGGCACCTGTATTTCCAAATCCAATGATACCAATAGTTTTTCCTGTCAACTCAACACCCCTGTTGGCATCCCTTATCCATTTTCCCTCCATCACTTCCTGATGAGACTTGTTGATATTGTGCATCAGTGAAAGCAATGTGCCTAGGCAGTGTTCTGCAACTGCATTTCGATTTCCTTCTGGACTACTAAAGCACTTGATCCCTCTTGATTGGGCATATGCAACATCAACTATTTCCATTCCACTTCCCAGCCTTCCAATCCATTTCAATTGAGTGGCATGATCCAATATTTCAGGATCGATTGTCAATCGTGTGGTAATAACCAATCCTTCGTATTGATGAACGATACTCATCAACTGCTGATCATTTATTTTCTCCTGTACTTCTACTTCATATCCTCTTTGGATGAGTGATTCGCGTAGGAAAGGATGTGCATATGCTGTGATAAGTACTTTTCTCACTTCATTGATTTTAGCAAATGAACAAAATCTTCGACGGAAAGTTGCTCAGCCCTTTTGGTAAATATCTCATCGGATAATACGGTTTTATCAAAAAATCCTTTCAATGGATTGCGCAACTGCTTCCTGCGTTGAGAAAAAGCAGTCTTTACCAGAACTGAAAATTTTCGATGATTGTCAATCTGATAAGGATTTCCGATATAAACAAGTGAAATCACTCCACTTTTAACTTTTGGAGGAGGGTTGAATGCTGTTTCATCCACATCAAAAAGATAGCTTGCTTTGAAATAGGCCTGCACAAGTACACTGATGATGCCGTAATCTTTTGTTCCTGGTTTTGCACAAATTCTTTCTGCTACCTCTTTTTGAAACATGCCAACCATGGCTTCAACTTGTTCTCGCCATTCAATAACCTTGAAAACAATTTGGGTTGAAATATTGTAAGGGAAGTTTCCAATCATGGTAAACTTACCTTCAAAGGGAGAAGCAATATCTAGTATGCTACCCTCCACAATATGTGATTGCAATTTTGGAAATGCAATAGAAAGAAAGGCAATCTTTTCTTTGTCAATCTCAACCAGCTTCAAATCAATTCCGGGAATTTCCTGCAGATGCTTGGTGAGGGCGCCTCCCCCGGGACCCACTTCCAGCAGTTGTGTAAAAGGGTGGCTTTTCAGCTCCTCCACAATGCGAACACAGATGGTTTCATCCTTTAAAAAATGCTGGCCGAGTGACTTTTTGAGTGTTAGCATGCGGATACAAAATTACGATAAAGATTAGCCATTATCCCTACCTTTGTCGCTTCAAGCTAAAGTCAATTTATGAGCGAACAAAACAGGCCTGTGATCGGGATTTCAGTGGGTGATCTGAACGGTATCGGTATAGAAATCATCATCAAAACATTTTCAGACAACAGAATTCTGGAACTCTGCACGCCTGTAATTTTTGCCTCGAACAAAGTGATCAATTTTTATAAAAAATCCATCCCTGAAATAAATTTTAACTACGCCAGCATCAAAGAAATTTCTAAAATCAATCCCAAGCAGGTCAATATTTTCACTGTCTGGGAGGAGGATGTTGATATCCAACCCGGACAAATGAGTGATACCGGTGGAAAATATGGTGTTCAGTCATTACAAGCTGCTGTGAAAGCACTCAAAGAAAAAACCATTGATGCGCTGGTAACGGCACCACTCCATAAATACACCATGCAAAGCAATGCATTTAGCTTTACAGGACATACCCCTTTCCTGAAAGATGCATTCAAGGCAGATGATGTGCTGATGCTGATGATTGCAGATAATATGAGAGTGGGTTTGCTCACAGAACATTTGGCCATCATGGATGTTGCCAAAAACATCAACAAGGAACAAATCATCAAGAAAATCAATCTTTTGAAAAACAGTCTGATCAAGGATTTTGGAGTAGAGCGCCCGCGGATAGCGGTACTGGGACTCAATCCACATGCAGGTGATGAGGGACTTGTCGGCAGAGAGGAAAAAGAAGTTATTCGTCCAGCAATTCTTGAGTCCAAAAAGAATGATTGTGTGGTAATGGGACCATACAGTGCTGATGCATTTTTTGCAAGAGGAAATCATGAAAAATTCGACGCCATTCTGGCCATGTACCACGACCAAGGACTGATCCCATTCAAATCACTTGCCATTGGTGAGGGCACAAATTTTACTGCCGGTCTTCAAGCGATCAGAACTTCTCCAGATCATGGAACGGCATTTGATATTGCTGGCAAAAACCAGGCTGATGAATCCTCTTTCATGGCTGCCGTTTTTTCTGCAATTGATATTTATAATACACGCAACCACTATCAGGAATTGCGGAAAAATCCGTTGAAAAAGATTTCAGCTCACGTCGTTGCCAATGCAGTTGACGAAAAAATTGACGAATAGCAATTTTTCGTTATATTCATTAAAAGGATATTATGAGACGGATCACAAAAACAATGCTACTAGCAGGACTCATGCTGGCATCTGTGATCACCGCAGAAGCGCAAGAAAAAAAGTTCCCAGCCCCAAAAAAAATTTGATAAAAGTCAATCTCACCTCACTGCCCCTTAACAAATACAACGGACAATTTGAGCGTGTTTTGGGGAAAAAATATCCATTGCAGTCAGCTACAGATACATGCCCTTGGGAAATATTTCCTTGAAAGACAATATCGTTCGCATTGCCAATGGTGATGCCAATATGCAGAAAACTTTCGATCAGTTGCTTTTATCAAACAATGCATTGACTCCAGAATTGAGATGGTATCCTGGAAAAAAGGGTTATGGCAAGGGATTTTACGTTGCTCCATTTATCCGTTTCTCAAATTTTCATGGAGAGGGAATCAAAATTGAATTTACTCCCGTGAATGGAGTAAAAGACAATATAACACTCTCCGGTGATGTGAAATCAACCACATATGGTTTGATGTTGGGCGCTCAGTGGTTTCTTGGAAAAAGACTATGCCTGGATTGGCAAATCATTGGTCCACATTATGGCAGCGGAGCTGGAACACTCAATGGCAAAAGCTCATTCACATTGAGTGCAGCCGAGCAGGGAGCTATCAGAGATGCTGCAAATAATATTGAGATTCCAATGACGACCGTTCGCAGTGAAGTAAGTTAAAATGCATTGAAGCTGACACTCGATGGCCCATGGGCCGGCATCAGAGCAGGTATTTCACTTGGATTCAGGTTCTAGAGAAAATCATCCGATTCTCTGTAAGCTTTGATCAAGGCAATTTCTCCTTCTTTTCCTTTAACAGCATTTCCGTGTTCCATTCCTAAAATTCCCTTGAAACCTTTGTTGTAGATGTGCTTGAAAATATTCTTGTAATTCATTTCGCCGGTTGTCGGCTCGTTTCTTCCCGGATTATCGCCAATTTGCATGTACCCGATTTCACTCCAACACTTGTCCATATTTGCAATGATATTGCCCTCATTTCTCTGCATGTGGTACATGTCAAAAAGTATTTTACAAGAGGGACTGTTGACTGCTTTGCAAACCATGTATGTTTGTGCAGAGTACCGCAAAAACAAATCAGGATTATCGCTCAAAGGTTCAAGCACCATAACCAGTCCAGCTTTTTCCAACACTTCCGTCCCCAGCCTCAAACCTTCTATCACATTGGCCATTTGCAGGTCGTATGGTAAAGAACGGTCATAATTTCCTGGTACAACAGTTGCCCACTTTGCATTGCATCTCTTTGCCACTTCTACTGCTTTGTGACAATCTTTGACAATCAGATCCTTGAATTCTTGCTTACCCGTTGCAAGGCTCATTTTCCAGTGCCAGTTTTCGGAGGTAATCACAAATACGCCCATGCGCATGCCAAGTTTTTCCAACGTATCGCAAATTTTGGATTGCATTTCAGGTGTCCTCGACATCATTCCGTTGTCCTCAATGGCATTGAATCCCTGATCATGTGCAAATTTTATTTGATCAATGAAATCCTTGCCGGCATGATTGGCAAACATTCCATCATGAAATGCATAACTCAGGTTAAAAGGTTTGGCTGCTGGCAGATTGTTTTGAGAAAACAAGGATTTGCCTGAAAGCAATCCCATGCCAGCCAATGAAGAATTTCTGATGAACCCTCTTCTTTCCATAAGAGATATTTTAATGATGGATCAAATTACTTTGAACAATTTACTTAAAATTGCATCAAATCATCCATGGTGAAGAAATTAATTACGCTGTTCGTTTTGTTATGTCCTTATTTATTCATCTATGCCCAGCCTGTTTCAAAGGAGGAAGTATTGATTCCAGAATCCAATCAATCCATTAAAATGATTGGACTGCAGGGCGGGTCCTTTACCATGGGCAGCAATACATCCTTGAATCAGCATGAAAAACCAACGCGACAAGTGCAGGTTTCCCCATTTTCCATCGGTGTCTATGAAATCACCCATGACCAATTTGATATTTTTTTCAAGGATGAAGAAATATCACAAGGATCAAAAGCAGATGCCATTACCAGACCAACACCTCAGTACATCGATCTTAGCTGGAACATGGGTAAAGAGGGCGGTTTTCCTGCCAATAGCATGAGTGTGGATGCAGCAATGATGTTTTGCAGATGGTTGTACCATAAAACAGGAAAATTTTTTCGTTTGCCTACTGAGGCAGAATGGGAGTATGCATGCAGAGCCGGCACCCAAACTGCATATTTTTATGGAGATGGTCCGGAGAAACTTGGTCAATATGCCTGGTACAAATTAAACAGCCAGGAAAAATATCAGAAAGTAGGAATGAAAAAGCCCAATCCATGGGGACTCTATGACATGATGGGAAATGTCGCTGAATGGACAATGGATCAGTATGATCAGGAATACCTCAAAAAAACTTTGACCAATGAAAAAGACAAAATCATCCTTCCGGTTTCGAGGTATCCAAGAAGCATACGAGGAGGATCTTACATGGATGATGCAAAAAAATTAAGATCATTCAGCAGACAGTTTTCCGAAACAAGTTGGAACAAAAGAGATCCCCAGCTTCCCAAAAGCAGGTGGTGGCTTACAGATGGAATGTTTGTTGGATTCAGGATTGTTTGTCCGGCCAACCAGCCCACGCAGGAAGAAGCCGAAAAATTGTATAAATTGTATCTGGGTAACTAACGATTAAAAAATTCAACGATGTACAAAAACATGCCAAACCACAAAGGCCGCCGAGCATTTGTAAAACAAGGTGGACTCCTTTCAACTGGAATCATTGCGGCTCCCATGATGTCCCAAGCCAATTATTTTTCTGGAGCTGATGATGTGATCAAAATAGCATTGATAGGATGTGGAGGAAGAGGAACAGGTGCAGCACTGCAGGCTTTGCAAAGCAAGCAACGTGTAAAATTGGTTGCGATGGCGGATGCATTCAAAGATCGCCTTGACAGCTGTTATAAAAATATTACTTCTGAAGATCTCTCTGATGCGGGAACCAAAGGTTCTGTAAAAGCAATGGTGGATGTACCGGAAGAAAGAAAGTTTGTTGGATTCGACGCTTACCTCAAAGCGATTCCATTGTCAGATGTGGTCATCCTCGCTACCCCTCCCGGATTCAGGCCCATTCATTTTGAAGAGGCTGTCAACCAGGGCAAGCATATTTTCATGGAAAAGCCCGTTGCAACTGATCCTGAGGGAGTGAAGAAAGTATTGGCAGCTGCAGCTGTTGCAAAAACAAAAAAATTAAATGTAGTTGTTGGACTGCAGAGACATTATCAAAATTCATACAGAGAACTGTTTAAAAGAAAAGACCTGATTGGTGATATCACTTCTGCACAGGCATGGTGGAACAACGACGGAGTATGGGTCAATCCCAGAAAACCTGAACAAACCGAAATGGAGTACCAAATGCGCAACTGGTATTATTTCAACTGGCTATGCGGTGATCATATTACAGAGCAACATATCCATAATATTGATGTGATCAATTGGTTCAAAGGATCTTACCCAGTAAAGGCACAGGGATTTGGTGGAAGAGAAGTCAGAAAGGGCAAGGATCATGGAGAGATTTTTGATCATCACTTTGTTGAGTTTCATTATGCAGACGGTTCCATCCTGAATTCACAATGCAGACATATCCCAAAAACATCCGCAAAAGTGGATGAGTTGATCATGGGCACCAAAGGAAAAATTTTCTGTGGTGCTGCCAATATCAGAGATCACAAAGGGACCATTTTGTACCAATTTGACAAGAAGCAGGAGAACGACCCCTATCAAAACGAACATGTTGAACTGTTTGCTGCCATTGCAAAAGGTGAATACAAATTCGCAGATGCGGAGAATGGAGCAAAAAGTACCTTGACTTCTATTTTGGGAAGAATGGCAACCTACAGCGGCCAGGTTGTTGAGTGGGACAAAGCCCTGAACAGTGGACTCAATTTGCAGCCAGAAAAATATGCATGGGATGCCATGCCAAAAACATTACCGGATGAAAACGGAAGGTACAAGGTTGCAGTGCCAGGGGTGACTAAATTTTATTGATACAAAGAGAGGAGGGAGAAGGGAAGAGAAAAGAAAGATGATAATGATTTGATTTTTTATCTTTTCCCTCCTCTCTCCTCTCTTTTCCCTCCTATCCCCACTATTTATCCGTCCTGAACAAATTCACAGGCAAACCTTCTGCGGAAAATAAATTAGGCATTGCTGTATTGGTGAATCCAAACCTGACATCAACCGGATCTTTCACATTTCGGCTGGATACCACAACTGTTTTTCCTTCAATTATTGCTTTTGCAGGGACAAAAGCTCCATCAGCCCCCGCAATATAAAAATCAATCAACTCAGCACCTTTAGACAACAATGTGGTTGGAACATTGTCAAATTGAATTCTGATTTTATTCTTTTCAATGGAATGTGATGCATACTGTGGACTTTTATAATGAAGTCCTTTTACCTGATATGTTTCAGCAAGTGCATAGTTGGCCAATCTTGCTGCCACCTCTTTTTTCAATGTTGGATGAATATCTTTTACATTGTCTACCAGGTCACTTACCACGACCATACCTGTTTTGGGAAAAGAAGCTGACTTTGTTTGTGCCTCTCTCAACAATGCGCCGTTGATATGATTGTCACCATAGGCATAGGGAGCAATCTGAACAAAATAAAAGGGGAAATTTTTGTTCCACGCTTTTCGCCAACTATCAATCATGTTGGTGAACAGTCGCTGATAGGCATAATGGGTGCCTACATTGCTTTCACCCTGATACCAAATGGCTCCAGCTATTTCATAATTTGTCAGTGGGTGAATCATGGCATTGTAGGCTTCGCCTTTTATATGAGGCCACCACTGACTTGGATTCAATTTCTCAGCAGCCAAACGCAAATCAGGGTCATGCTGAACAATCTCAGATGGCGTCCAAACCTCCGCGGGTGTTCCACCCCAATTGCTGTTGATCAATCCAACAGGATACCCTGTCGAAGCATTGATTTGTTTTCCAAAAAAATATCCAGTCGCACTGAAATGTAGCATATCCTCCGGATTGCATACAACCCATTTTGCCTGTACATCATCCTGTGCTGTTGCAGATGTTGATTTAGGAACATAAAAAAACCGAATCTGTTTGTTGTTTGCATTGGGGGATTCTTCTTTGGATTGCTTCAAACCCTGATCTGCGCTCCATTCCATATTGCTTTGCCCACCGCAAACCCACACCTCACCGATCAATACATCTTCCAGTATGATTTCATTGCTTGCCTTGATCTTTATGGAATAGGGTCCGCCTGCTGCAGGCGTCATGATTTCTGCCACCCATCTCGCACCTCTCGATGCTATTGTTTCGTAAGTAGTGGTATCCCATCCAACCTGGATCCTGATTTTTTCTGCAGGTGCACACCAACCCCATAACTTGACCTTTGACTTTTGTTGCAAGACCATATGAGATGAAATAATGGATGGTAACCGAACTGCTGCAAAAAGATTCAATGTGATGATAGCAGCAATGGAAAGGGATATAATTTTTTTCATATACAAGTTTTACCGGATGAATGTAAATATTTTGACAGATCTGTACAAAATAAAAAAGGCCTGGTCAGACCAGGCCTTTCAATCAGTAAGAAAAATATTTATTTGTACTGAGCCATGATGTTCTTGGCCAGTTCAGTCATTTTCTTTATGCCATCCTCAGGAAGGTTTCCTTTTTTGAATTCAGCAAGAATGTCGGCATACTTGGTTTCCATTTCCAAGAGGAATTGTTCTTCAAAATCCTTTACAGATTTGACCGGCACCTCTCTGAGGAGACCTTGCGTACCGAGGTAGATGATGGCAACCTGTTTTTCAACTGCTACAGGTTGATACTGTCCTTGTTTCAGGATTTCAACGTTGCGTGCTCCTTTGTCAAGTACTGATTTTGTTGCAGCATCCAAATCACCGCCAAACTTAGAGAAAGCTTCCATCTCACGGTAAAGTGCCTGATCAAGTTTCAACGTACCTGCTACCTTCTTCATTGATTTGATCTGTGCATTACCACCCACGCGGCTTACAGAGATACCTACGTTGATCGCTGGACGAATACCTGCATTGAAGAGGTTGGATTCAAGGAAGATCTGTCCGTCGGTGATGGAAATAACGTTCGTAGGAATATATGCTGATACGTCACCCGCTTGTGTCTCAATGATAGGAAGAGCAGTAAGTGATCCACCACCTTTTACCAAATGTTTGATGGAGTCAGGAAGGTCGTTCATCTTCTTGGCAACTTCATCCTTGCTGATCACCTTCGCTGCTCTTTCCAATAAACGGCTGTGCAGGTAGAATACGTCACCAGGATATGCCTCACGGCCGGGTGGACGACGAAGCAATAATGAAACTTCGCGGTAGGCTACTGCCTGTTTTGAAAGATCATCATAAACAATCAATGCAGCATTTCCGGTATCACGCAGGAATTCACCAATGGCGGCACCTGCAAAAGGAGCATAGAACTGAAGTGGCGCAGGTTCCGCTGCAGAAGCTGCTACGATGATGGTATAATCCATCGCACCATTGTCTTCCAAGGTCTTCATCACCGCAGCAATGGTTGACGCTTTTTGTCCAACTGCGACACATATACAATACACAGGTTTGCCTGCTTTGTAAAATTCTTTCTGATTAATGATGGTATCAATGGCAATGGCAGTTTTACCCGTCTGGCGATCGCCAATGATCAGCTCTCTTTGTCCACGTCCAACTGGAATCATGGCATCAATCGCCTTGATACCTGTTTGCAGCGGTTCTTTTACCGGCTCACGGAAAATGACACCAGGTGCCTTGCGCTCCAAGGGCATTTCATATACATCTCCCTTGATAGGGCCCTTGCCATCAATCGGCTCTCCAAGGGTATTGATAACGCGTCCAACCAATCCCATTCCAGCTTTGATGGAAGCGATTTTACCAGTGCGCTTTACTTTTGATCCTTCTTTGATATCCAAACCCTCTCCCATCAATACCACACCCACGTTGTCTTCTTCAAGGTTCAATGCAATGGCTCTTACACCATTTTCAAATTCAACCAACTCACCGGATTGTACATTGTTCAATCCATAAATACGTGCGATGCCGTCACCAACCTGGAGTACTGAACCTACTTCTTCCAAATCAGCGGAGGAATTGAAGTTGCTCAACTGCTGGCGGAGGATGGCTGATATTTCGTCGGGTTTAATCTCTATCATTGCTTTGAATTTAAATGCTGTGATTATATTTTACTGATGTACATGTTTTCAATGAATTGCTTTTTGATGACCTGCAAATCATGTTTGATACTTGCATCAAACAATTGATCATCCACCTGAACAATCAAACCGCCTATGATGGAGGGGTCTACTTTGGATCTCATCTCAATTGACTTTCCTTTCAACAGTTTGTTTTCCTTGAGTTCAGCGGCGATGGTGTCTTTGATATCTTTCGATACTTCCACTGCTGTTGTAAGTTCAACCAACTGAATTCCTTTTTGTGATCTGTATTTCTCAATGAAAGCAGAGATGATTTCATTGATGGCCACTGATCTACCCTTCGAAAAAATAAGTTTGAAAAAGGATTGGGTTAGAGGTTGAATATGTTTGGAAAATACTGCTTCAAATATGGCTATTTTCTTCTCCCCCTTGACAACGGGCGACATCAACATCAGATGAAGATCTTTGTTCTGAACAGATTGGATCAGATCAACATCCTGTTTCACCTCTTCCAATTTGGAGGTTTCTACTGCCAAATCAAAAATGGCTTTCGCGTAACGTTGAGCTACTTTGGTTTGACGCATACCCTTTATTTTCCAAATTGATTTAATTCACCTGCCATTTGCTGGATATACTTTTCCTGTTCAGCTTTGTTGTCAAGTTGTTTGCGGATGACCTTTTCAGATACCTCAATCACCATATTTCCAATCTGATTTTTGATATCGGTCAGTGCAGCCATTTTTTGCGAGTGTATGGCGGCATTTGCATCTGCAAGTATTTTAGAGGCTTCAGCCTTCGCTTGTTCTTTGGCGTCGTTGATCAGTTTATCTCTTGTTTCCTTTGCCTCTTTCAACATCAATGCTCTTTCTTCACGTGCCTGCACCATCAGGGCTTCATTTTCACTTTTCAGCTGGGTCATTTCTGCCTTTACTTTTTTGGCAGCATCCAATGAATCAGCGATGCCTTTTTCACGCTCATTCAATGAGTCAATGATGATCTTCCAGGCATACTTTCTGAGCAGAAAAAATACCAAGCCAAAGGCAAGAAAAGTCCAAAACAGTAAACCTAAACCGGGTAATAAAAGATCCATATTGCTTGATTAACTTTTTAAAGGTAAAATGTATCCTCCGCCCTGTGCATTGGATACAGTTTAGTTTGTGCAATGTTAGGCTTTCAAAACAGCCAACAATCCTGCGATTACCGCGAAGAGGGCGACACCCTCCACGAAAGCGGCAGTCAAGATCATGTTTGCACGAATGTCATTAGAGGCTTCTGGTTGACGTGCAATAGCCTCTACTGCACCTCTACCAATTTGACCGATTCCGATACCGGCGCCGATCGCAGCTAGTCCAGCGCCAATTGCTCCACCCATGTGGGAGAGACCAAATTGAACTTCTAGCAGTGTTGAAATGAAACTCATGTTTCTTGTTTTTAAAAATGAAAAATAAAAATCAGTGATGCCCCTCTTCGTGTCCTCCTTCAAATGCCTGACCTATGAAAACAGCTGTCAGATTGGTGAAGATGAATGCCTGAATGAAAGCAACCATTATTTCAATCAGATAAATGAACACTGCAAACAGGACAGAAAGAGGTGAAAATCCCCAGCCTGCTATGGCATTCATAGATCCGAAAATAAATATCAATGCGACGAAACTCAATATGATGATATGTCCTGCAACCATGTTTGCAAAGAGACGAACAATCAAAGCGAAGGGCTTTGTAAAGACTCCCAACAATTCCACTGGCAACATGATGAGAAAACGCACAATCATGGGAACACCAGGATACCAGAAGATATGACCCCAGAAATGTTTATTGGTACTTAACAGTATGACAAAAAATGAAATAACTCCCAGCACAACAGTAAAGGCAATGTTGCCTGTTACGTTGGCTGAACCAGGCAGAAGTCCGAATAGATTGTTGATAAGAATAAAAAAGAATACAGTCAATAGATAAGGTAAATATTTTTGGTATTTACCTGCTAGATTGGGCTTCGCAACTTCGTCTCTCACAAATGTGATGACAGGCTCTACGGCATTTTGCCATCCTCTGGGTGCACTCTGAACACCCTCTCCTCTTTTGTATTTATTAGCAATGCCAATCATCAATACAACCAACATAGTCAAAGCAATCAGCATTTGCAAGACATTCTTCGTGATCGACAAATCAATGATCTGCTCATTGGGATCTTCGGCATGAATTTTTCCTTTCTCCAAACGATAGCCATTGTAGGATGCATGCCCATGATGAAACTGAGATGATGAAAAAACAGAGAGACCCTTGGTATTTGAATAAATGATGACAGGAAGAGGAAGAGTGGCATGAAACTCAGATCCGTCTTTTTTCTGCAGGGTAAAAAAATGAAAGTCATGCGCATCCTGTATATGCTCCATGATCAGTTTAGCGGGATCTAGCTTTTCTGCACCCTCGTGATCATTGGCTAGAGCGGGAATGGACAAAGAAACAAAGAAAAGCCCCAAAGTAGCCACCAGCAACGATTTCATCCAATTTCTCAGCATAAATGCCTCTAAATTTTTCGCAAAGATACAATCTGGAGAGTAATTAACGCGATTTCAAGTGGAAAACTAATCCCCGTCTTTTTTCATTTGAGCTTCAATCATTCCCGCATAGGAACCCTGCTTGGCCAGGAGGGTTTCATGTGTACCCTCTTCAATGAGATTTCCTCCCTCTAGAACAATGATTTTGTGTGCTTTACGAATGGTAGAAAGCCTGTGAGCAATGACGATGGAAGTCCTGCCCTTTGTCAATACATCAATGGCCTTTTGTATCAATACCTCCGTATTGGAATCCACCGAGGAAGTTGCCTCATCCAGTATTAAAATAGCGGGATTAAAAAGCAGTGCCCTGAGGAAAGAGAGCAGCTGCTGTTGGCCGGTTGACAAGGTGGCTCCCCTTTCCTGAACATTGTAATCATATCCCCCGGGAAGACTCTCTATAAAATTGTGGATGCCGATCATCTTTGCTGCTTCCTCCACCCTTGATTGAGGAATGGAAGGATCCCTGAGAGTTAGGTTATCCAGTATGGAGCCTGAAAAGAGAAAAACATCCTGCAAAACAACTGCAATTTGTGAGCGGAGCGATTGGAGTGTAAACTTTTCAATGGCATGTCCATCGATCTTTATTTCTCCCTCTTGGTGTTGATACAAACGACTGATCAATTGAATGATGGTTGACTTCCCACTTCCTGTATGTCCAACGATGGCCAATGTTTCCCCTGCTTTTACCAAAAAATTTAGATCCTTCAACACAGGAGTCCCCTGCAGATAGGAGAATCCAACATGCTTGAACTCAATCTCCCCCTTGATCTGTTGATTGACTGCTCCGGGAGTATCCGCCAGGGTATCCTGATTGTCCAATACCACCATAACGCGCTCAGCAGCTACCATTCCCATTTGCAGGACGTTGAATTTATCCGCAATGACACGCAGTGGACGAAAAAGCATGTTCAGCAACAAAGCAAATGCAACAATATTTCCGCTGATGGCGGTGGCTTGTGTAGCATCCAAATGCAACGCATCCTTTGCAGCAAACCAAACAAGCAATCCCATGGAAACTGCCAGTATGATTTCTACAACTGGAAAAAAAACTGAATAGGCAAAAATGGCATCTATATTAGCATTTTTGTGTCGCTGATTGATGGCATTGAACTTATTCATCTCTCTTCTTTCTGCTGTAAAAGCCTGGATGATTTGCATACCCGAAATGTGCTCCTGCACAAATGCATTGAGGGATGCAATGGCATTTCTGACTGCAACAAAAGATTTGTTGACACTTTCTTTGAACAAATAAGTTGCAACAATTAAAAAAGGAAAAGGAATCAGGCAGATCAATGTAAGTCGCCAATCGGTGTAAAACATTGCAGCCAAGATGGCAATGACAGAAAGAAGATCTGCAATAATTGGGATGAAACCCTCTGCAAAAATATCATTGATGGCTTCAATATCATTGATGGTTCTTGTTGTAAGTGTTCCAATAGGGGTTTTGTCAAACTGCCTTAGATTCAGATGAAGAATCTTTTGAAATACCTCGACACGGATGTCTTTTACAATCTTGTGGCCAAGCCATGAAGTGATGTAGGTAAATAAAAATTTAGTCGCTGTTTCAATAAAAAGAAAAATAATTTGAATGATGGTGATGTACAAAAGAAATTGCATCACCGATGCGACCTCTTCGCTCTGTGTATTTACTTTTTTCAATGTGAAGTTGATCAACAAGGGTCGCAATGGAGAAAAAACAGCAAGGAACAATGCCAACACGACCGACAAGTAGAATTTTCCTGCATACGGTTTGGCAAATACAAAAACACGCTTCAACAATTGGGCATTGAAAATTTTCTTCTTCTCTTCCTTGCTCATGGTGCAATCATCTATTTTTTCCTCTTGCTTTTAAAAGCATCAATCCAAGATTTTTATGTGGGGCAACATAATTTTCAAAACGTTGCTTTGCATTGTTTATGCGCATTTGTTGTTGTAAATGCTTCCAGATTCCAACCCAATCCAAATTTTGGCCAGTCCGTATTGCCTCGTTGATCGTTCTTAATATGGGATCATTGACCGAAAGGCTTCCTACTTCTCTGGATGAAATAATTTGTGCATCCGGACAAACATCGAGCACCTTGCTCAAATGCTGGTAACTGCCGCAGGACCCCAACAAGACAACTTTGGCACTGAGGGGTAACTGTGATATGGTTGATGGCAAGTGATAACTATGCCCTCGGTGAACTACAATACTAGGTTCCCATTGTTGCTCCTGCAAATACATTGACAAAGCTGTTTGTGCTTCGGTATCACGGTCTTCTCCATCCGCATGATCAAAAGGATTATTGGCAAATACAGAAATAGGTTTCCCTTGAAGCGACTTGATCTCAATCCATTTTTCAGCTCTGTATATTTTCCAGAATTTACTCTTTGTGTAATATGTCAGAAAATTTTCAAATGACAATTTTCCGTCCTTATCGCCGTAAAAAAATAATTGCTCAACAATCCTGCCATTGGACAAAAGCTTGTCCCTCATCAAAAAATATGGAGGGTCTAACGCAAATTGTTTTGAAAAGGATTTCCCGCTGTCAGCGTCTGATTTCAGAAGCAATTGAATTGTCTCATAGAGGGCTACACCTTCACTGTCTAGATTGAATTTCAGCGAAAGAATATTGGCCTCCACTTCCTTCAAAATGGCCGTTTTCAGAGAGGCATTGCTGATGCTTGAATATCCGTTCACAACATCCACAGCAGTTTCCAATGTCATATCTTTTTCTAAACCTGCAACAAAATCTTTCATCAGCCTTTTGGCTTGATCAGGACGCATAGCATTTACAAAATCATCCAACTTATTGTAGTCTGCTGCCATTTTGATGAATTTTCGAAACCGATCAAAATGAATGCTTATCAGCAATTCATCGGATTTGCGCTTGTTCATCGAGCTCATCATTTTTTGGAAAATTCCGACAAAGGAGGATGTGTAGATGATGTCTTCTGATGCAACCATCAAATAATAAAGTTCCTCCGGTGTGAGTCCCTCAATAATTTTAAACCTCACTGCATCCGGCTCATCGTGCAATGCATTGATCTCATTGATGAAAATTTCTACAGCCTTCTTCTCCAAGAGTTTAAAAATTTCACCATATTCAATGGGAGGATTTCCCGACTGCAAATCTGATTGATAGTGTATTTGTGTGGCGACCAACAAGCTGAAAAATTTTTTCGCATCCTTTGAAACCTGTTTCAAGCTGTCATAGCTGGTTTCTTTTGTTATGATGGCATGGATGAATGGATAGAGTAACCGACCAGAACTATCCGCGGAGAGCCTGCAGAGCAATTGAACCATGGCATCATCCACCATGAGCATACTTTTTCTCAATGGGGATTCCATTGCCGAGGCATAATTATAAAAATCACTTGGATACTTTTGGGCCGCTGTAATCAATGCCTCAGCAACAAAAGATTCATTCAAATAATTTGAAATGGTTGGAAGAATCTGATCCGGACGTTCACGGATGAACTGATAATACATAAATACTCTTGCCTGAGCCAATCCCGCATTTTCGTAAAAAGCAGTCCTCTCACCCAAGAGGGAGCGATTGATTGCCAGGGAATTGTTTTTGATTGCTTCAGCAATTGATTGTTCCTTGATATCCGCCTCCAATAGAATCCTATAGGCATCCAGCAATTGGTGCGAATCTTTACTGGGCACCCTTCCATTCTGCAAATCATCCAACAAAGATTTGATACCTGACAAATACTTGATTTTCAATCGATGGTCAAACTGGTCCTCTTTTTCCAACCATTGCTGCAAAGAATCGATCCTTGTATTGAAGTTTTTTTCTTGTCCTGTTTGTCCCAAATCGATATCCTCGTGCAATTTGACCCTCCTGATATCTTTCGTAATGAAAGCAGTGTCGCCGCTATTTTGTGCCAATGACAAAAATGGGGAAAGCAAGAAAATCAAGCATAAGCGAACCAGCTGCATGTCAACAAAATTAAATCATTCTGCCACGGGGATTTCGCATTTTGCTTAACAATTTATTAATCTTGCATCATTGAGTATTGACCAGCATCCAAACTAACTTTGCTTAACAGCACATTCTTTCCATGGCCCCTGAAATCAAAAAAGTTCTCATAGCTGACGATGAGCCAGATATTTTGGAAATCATCAGTTACAATTTACAGTTGCATGGCTATACGGTTTTTACAGCCAAAGACGGTGAACATGCTATCAGACTAGCCCAAGAAGTACATCCTGATCTGATCATTTTGGACATCATGATGCCAAAGAAAAATGGCATAGAAGTCTGCAAACAACTTCGAACCCAACCTGCATTTCAAGATACCATCATCGTATTTTTAACTGCTTTGAATGATGAACTCTCTCATGTCAGGGGTTTGGAATTTGGAGCCGATGATTTCATCGCCAAGCCGATATCACCCAAAGTGATGGTTTCAAAAGTGAATTCTTTTTTCCGTCGCATCAACAAACAAGAAGCCTCCAAGGCTATTGAGATGGGTAATTTGAGGATCGAGCCAGAGGAATATGTGGTTTATTACAAAGATGAACCCATCAATTTAGCCAAGAAAGAATTCGAATTGCTGAGTTACTTGGCATCCAAACCTGGACGCGTTTTTCTTCGCAATGAAATCTTGAATAAAATCTGGGGCAATGATGTGATTGTAGGAGACAGGACCATTGATGTGCACATCAGAAAAATAAGACAAAAGCTTGGTATCGACTGCATTACAACCGTCAAGGGTGTAGGTTATAAGTTTGAGCTTTAACATTTCAACATTTTTGCGGTAGCTGCAAATACCTAAATTGCAGTATGTTCGAATCAAAGAACTACTCACCCACTCGGATTGCTTTTTACATCAGCTTGTCCGCTGCAGCAACAGCCTTGCTCATTGCTGTATTGCCAGGCGGTGGACTGATCAAAATCTCATCCATTGTATTGGGTGTATTCACAGTTTCTTTTCTGGTTGCACGTTATTTCATCAACGAATTTATTTACAGAAGGGTCAAGCTTATTTATAAATTCATCAACCAGACCAAGGCCTCCAAAAGAGAAGAGTTTTTCCAAAAAAATATTCTGCCCCAACAAAACTTGGATGAAGTTGGAGAGGAAGTCCTGAAATGGGCCGATCACCGCAAAGATGAAATGGAAGTACTTGAGAGAAACGAAGCATTCAGAAAAGAATTTTTACAAAACCTCTCGCATGAGTTCAAGACTCCAGCATTTGCCATTCAAGGCTATCTGGAAACACTGATCGATGGTGCAGCTGACAACCATGAAGTCAACAAAAAATTTTTATCCAACGCGTATAAAAACACTGAACGGTTGATACACCTGATTTCAGACTTGGATGAAATCACCCGCTTGGAAAGCGGTAAACAGGAATTGCATTACCAACATTTTGTGATCCAAGATCTGATCAACGAGGTTTTTGAAACATTGAGCATCAAAACTTCCGTCAAAAAGATCAATTGCCTGATCAAAAAAGGATGCGAACAACCCATCTTGGTTCATGCCGACAAAGAAAAAATCAGACAGGTGCTGATCAACCTGGTTGACAATGCTGCCAAATATGGAAGCGAAGAGGGAAAGATTGAAGCAAGTATTTATAAAACAGATGATAAAACTGTCCTGATTGAAATTACCGACAATGGCATTGGCATTGCAGAGGAACACCTGCCTAGAATCTTTGAAAGATTTTACAGGACAGATTATGGTAGAAGCAGGAACATCGGAGGCACTGGATTGGGACTCGCCATTTGCAAACACATCATTGAAGCACATGGAGGTTTCATACAGGTGAGAAGTTCACCTGGCATAGGCACCACCCTTGGCTTTACACTTGGTGTTGCCTAATGCCGGTAAAACATCAACTATCTTTTAATACGCTTTATTTTGTGGATCCCAATTGGTCCACTTATCAGTCCAATTGGTTGTTCCCATGGCACCTCTGAACGCCACGGTTGTGAAGAATGCATTCATACCGGTGAAGGATGCACCAGTCAGCGCTGGTGAACCAGTTGCAGGCAAGAAATTAGGTGATGTGGAATAATAAGGAGACGTCAATTTGGCATCATCTCCACTTGCCAACGTAATACATCCTTCTGATTCAGCCTTGGTCTGCATAGCCGCTGCTGTGATGACTGCAATTGCATTTGCATCACCACGATAGTTAGCAGAAGCAGTATTGGAATGAACCAAATTATTTCTAAACTCTGAAGTTCCGGCGAGGTAAGATTCCGCAGTTGCTTTTGATTCAATGGAAAATCCAGCCTTTGCCCATCCTATCATGATGGAGTTGCGCAATAAAAACTGCGTGGATCTTCTCCATCTGTTTCCGAAGTTATGATTGGCTGCTGTTCCTGATGCTCCGTTCGGACCAACAAAGGTAAAATTACTCAACTGAGGTCTGGTTATGGGAGTAGCTGTAGAGCCAGAACCATCGTTGTCGCACTCAATACCATTTCCAGCATCTCCACCATCCACAAAATCTGGTTTGCGGCATGCGATTCCGTATTGGATTTTTCCTACATAACCGAAATCAAAGTCAAAATCGTCATCAGCTGTTGCGAAAGCGATCAGGTTTTTACAGTTTACAGTTCCACCAAAAAATTCAAATGCATCGTCGTTTCCAAAAGAAACCTGTACATTTTCTATGATGGTTCCTGAACCTACACCACCCAATGTGAGTCCGTTGATTTCTGAACCAGGTTCAGCTGCAATACCTGCGAATTCTATACGTACGTATCTGAGAATTCCACTGTCATCGTTGGGATCTGTTCCACCATATTTTCTACCCACACCGCCTTCAATAATTGGCGCTGGATCCAGCGGTCTGTTGGTCGGCGCTTTACCCAACATAATGATACCACCCCAATCACCAGGAGTACGCTGACCGATGGGTTTACCGCTGGTGAATACAATTGGATTGTCTGCACGACCATCGGCAATCAATTTTGCTCCGCGTTCAATGATCAAAGCCCCTTTCTCTGTGATGTCACTTACGATGACACTACCCGGTGCAACAGTCAGAGTATTTCCCTCTGTTACATATACATATCCTTTTAGTGTGTATTTACCCTTGGGAAGAAAATAATCTTTTGTCAATATTCCTTGAATAACTCCTCCGTTGGTTGCAGGGTCTTGGCTATCGGTAGCAGCAGAAGAACCACCGTTGTTGTTGGTGATATACTCTTCAAAGTTAACTTTTAGACAAGAGCTCAAACCAAACACTGCGAGAGCTAAAACACTCAAAATGATCCTTTTCATAAATGTGCTTTTTATGTTTTTTATTTTTTATCTAGATTAAAATCGTATGTAAACGTTAGTGTGACCGTAGTACCGGGTTTGTAGTTGCTGAACATCCTATCAACACCCTTCTTGAATGCGAATGACTGATCTATATTCTCATAGAAATAGAAAGGATTGTTGATCATATCAGCAATATTCAATTTCAACTCACCATTTTTATCCAAGATTTTTTTGCTGATTTGAAAATCCAACTGATTTCTTGGACGCTCATACACATTTGGAAACTCTGAATTACCCACCAATGCGAGTCGCTGGCCTACCCTGTTGTACAACAGTGATGCATTGAACTGTTCAGATGTCCATTGGAAACCTGCGTTTATCAGATATGGAGATTGTCCCTGCAATGGCCTTGCTGCTGTAACTTCTTTGTTTCCTGCACTGAGATCGTTGAATTTTACTTCCGATTGAGTATATGTGTAGTTTCCAAAAAAGAATAAATTCTTAAATGCAGCAGATAAAAAATCCATCCCTTTGCGTACCTCAATTTCCAAACCAAAAGTTTTTGCATTCAATGCGTTCTGATAAAAGTATCTCCTGGAATCTGCATTGCTCGCAGGATCCAATCTAAATTCAATAGGATCAGTGAAATCTTTGTAAAAAGCACCAATGGTGATCGACTCATTAGATTTCGGATACCATTCATAACGGGCATCATAGTTGAGTACTGAAGAGCGCCTCAAACTTGTATCTCCTTTAACACCGTAATTGGTTTCATAGTCAAAGAAAGCGAAAGGTGCTAGTTCACGAAACTCTGGACGCGCAACAGTTCTGCTGGCGGACAATCGGATGTTTTGCTTGCTTTTCAAACTGTACATCATGTTGGCTGAAGGAAGGAAGTCCCATTTTTTTGTCAGCAACACACTGCGTTCACCAGTTTGAATCTTAGAGGTCAGCAACTGCTGGAAGTTCTCCGCCCTCAATCCCCATACCAATCTCAGGTCATTGAATTTATTATCCATCATCATATATGCAGCATTCAGAATGGATGCACCAAAGTACCTGTCTTGATTGTTGGTAAAATCCTCCAAAATATACCCTGAAGTACCCATGTTGGAGGGTCTGAATGCGGCAATCAATTCTTTGTTGGCATTGGATGCAATAAACGAATTGAAATTGGTGATATTATACCTGAAAATTCTGCTGCGGAAATCTCTTACCCTTGTCAAATTTGATCCGCCGAATTTCAATGTTTGCTTGTCCTTTCCACCCCAGCTCATCGGGACAATAAATTGCCCGGTTGTACCAACACTGAAGTCCTTCAGATCACTGTAAAATCTCCTGGTGTCATCCGGATCAATCTCATATGCTTCCGTTGTTCCAATACGTCTGGCATACAAGGCACTTCTTAGATCAGGTTGTTTTTTCCAATTGTACCCTCCATTACCATTCCACTTGAACTTGATGCCAGTTTTGGTCAGTTGATGTTCTCCCTCCAACTGTGTACTGAACAACGTACGCTGATTTAAAAAGGAGGAATAAAATTTGATATCGTTCAGGCGATTCGTATTGTATCCTGTTCTTGAATAGTAATTGTCTTCAAAGAACTGATTGAAGATATTTTTGAATGAAATCTTGGAACGCTTTTTAACATACGATAAATTCAGCACTGCGCCATTCGTAACCTGGAAATGATTTTGCTGATCATTGTATTCAAAAACATTCTTTCCATCTGCTTCATAAAAAGCCCTTCCAACGTTGTACATCAATCTTGAGTTCCTGTAATTCACGCTGAGCAATGTTCCCAGTTGTGACCCATTTTTGAAAGAGTGTGTATTGGCATACGTGATTACATAATTTTTGATGGGATCCGCTTTACGAACCTCCTCAACATACGCATCACCGCTGAAGAGTTTGGTCAGTTCGATTTGCTTGTTCAAACCCGCTGCATTTTTCCCCAATGTTCTGTAATCCTGTGCCGTTCTGGGGAAGCTATCTGGTAAATTTCTGGAACCGTCGTCAAAGCCCAACCAATCAAATCTGTTACGTGCATTGCTGGTGAAATCACGGAAAGTGGATTGGTTATTATACCCAAATCCGATTCCTACACTCACAACGCTTTTGGAAGGAATATCTCTTGTATTTACCTGTACGAGTCCACCAGAAAATTCCCCTGTATATTCTGAGGTGGATGTCTTGTTGATGACAATATTATCGATCATCGCAGCGGGCAACATATCGAATGAAAATGCTTTTTTGTCAGGCTCTGTGCTTGGCAGCAACGCACCATTCAACATGGCGGAATTGTATCTGTCAGACAAACCCCTTACAATGACAAAACGGTTGTCTTGGATAGAAGCGCCACTCACACGCTTGAGCACTTCACCGGTATTTTTATCTGGAGTTCTTTTGATAAAATCTGCCGCCAATCCGTTGGAAAGAGCGGTGTTGTTTTTTTGAAAACTGATCAGCGCAACCGTACTTTCCAGTCTGCGTGTTGACCTGATCACAATTGCCTCACCCGTTACGACCTTTGGCTCCAATACAATGACGAGCTCCTCGTTGATAGCAGATGCATCAACATCTGAAACCAGTTTGGAATTGTAACCGGTAGATGATACCAGCAGCGTATACTTTTTGTTTTTTTCTAGACTTACCCTAAAAATACCTTCCACATTGGCAGAGAACTGCTTGTTGGTTTCTTCTATTTTGATCGTTGCACCAGCAATGGGCTCGTTTCTTAGATTGATAACTTTACCCAGAACGGTAACTGTCTGGGCATAGGATATGCTGGATAAAGTGACTGTGAATAAAAGGATAAAAATTCGCACAATTCCCCTGTTGGTCATAAATAGAATTATTGCACAAAGAAACCTACCAACTATTGCCCGCCTGTTAATGCAGGATGAACCTATTGTAATGCGAATGTTACCGCATTGTTAACAGGTGGGATACCTGTTGATAAGTAAAAAAAATGCATCTTTGCCACTCAATATTTTGCTCATGAAAGGCATCATTCTGGCCGGTGGTTCCGGCACAAGACTCTACCCTATTACCTATGCAATCAGCAAACAAATCATACCTGTTTATGACAAGCCTATGATTTACTATCCATTGTCGACACTGATGCTTTCGGGTATCAAGGATATTTTGATCATTTCAACTCCTCAGGACCTTCCACAGTTTCAAAAGTTGTTTGGTGATGGAAGCCAGATTGGAGTGAACTTCAGTTATGCAGAACAGCCGCTTCCAAATGGACTCGCACAGGCTTTTGTAATTGGAGAAAAATTTATTGGAAATGACTCCTGTGCATTGGTTTTGGGTGACAATATCTTCTATGGCACGGGGCTCGGAAAAATGCTCGAAAAGAATGCGAATCCGGATGGTGGCATTGTCTATGCTTATCAGGTAAGCGATCCAGAGAGATATGGTGTGGTAGAGTTTGATGCTCAGATGAAGGCCATTTCTATTGAGGAGAAACCACAACATCCCAAGAGCAAATTTGCTGTACCCGGACTCTATTTCTACGACAACAATGTTGTAGATATTGCAAAAAATATCAAGCCCTCCAAAAGAGGCGAATATGAAATCACAGATGTGAATTTGGAATATCTGAAAAGAGGTAAACTCAGCGTTTCAGTATTGGATAGGGGAACAGCATGGTTGGATACCGGAACATTTGACTCGCTCATACAAGCCTCTCAATTCATTCAGGTAATTGAACAAAGACAGGGCATCAAAGTCGCCTGCATTGAAGAGATTGCTTGGAGAAAGGGTTTCATACAAACAGAACAACTGGTGAAATTGGCAGAGCCCCTCCTGAAAAGCGGTTATGGTAAATATTTAATGGACCTCATCAACTAAGCACATGTCAAAGAAAGTCCTTGTTACTGGAGGCACTGGATACATCGGATCTCACACATTGGTTGACCTGGTTGAAAACGGCTATGAGGTGATTTCGGTTGACAACAACTCTAGATCTACGGTTGGCATGCTGGAGGGGGTTGAAAAAATAACCGGACAGAAAATCAAAAATTACAAAGTTGATCTTTGCAATTTCGAAGAGACCAGGGCCATTTTTGAGGAGAATCCCTCCATTTGCGGAGTCATACATTTTGCAGCATACAAAGCAGTTGGTGAGTCGGTAGAGCAACCCTTGCTTTATTTTCACAACAACATGCAATCACTGATTCATGTGATGCAATGCATTGAAGAATTCAAGATTCCTCATTTTGTTTTCTCTTCCTCCTGTACTGTTTACGGAAATCCAGATGCAATACCAGTTACAGAGGAAACGCCCAGAAAACAGGCAGAATCACCTTATGGACTCACCAAACAAATGGGTGAGCAAATGATCGAAGCATTTGCTGCTGCAAATAAGCATGTCCATTCCATTCTGCTCAGGTATTTTAATCCAGCTGGAGCACATACTTCTGCATTGATTGGAGAGCTTCCAATTGATAGACCGCAGAACCTAACCCCGGTAATTACACAAACCGCCATCGGAAAAATTGAAAAACTGACGGTTTTTGGAAACGATTATGATACGCGAGACGGATCCTGCATCAGAGACATGATTCATGTTTGTGATCTAGCACATGCACATACTTTGGCACTGAATTACCTTTTGCAAGGCAAAAACAAGGAAAACTGCGAGGTGTTCAACATCGGTTCAGGTGATGGTATTACTGTACTGGAATGCGTTGATGCGTTTGAAAAAACAACAGGAGTGAAACTTAATTATAACATTGGTCCAAGACGTGCCGGAGATGTCATCGCCATCTACGCAAACAATGACAAAGCCAGAAAAGTGTTGGGATGGATTCCCCAACATGATATCAATGATATCATGAGCAGCGCCTGGAAATGGGAGCAATACATCCAAGACATGCCCACCCATCTTCATCTTCCAAGCAAGCGATTGAATTAAGGGTTTTTTTTAACGGTGTACCCAATCAAAACCCTCAATTAGTATTATTTTGCAGCAAATTTTATTTTCATGTTGGACAGCATTCAGGTAAGCGGACAAAAAGACACCAGAAGTGGATTTGGTGATGGAATTTTTGAATTGGGAAAAACCAATCCAAATGTTGTGGCCTTAACGGCAGATCTGGCTGGATCTCTGAAACTGAATGCCTTAATCAAAGCTTTTCCTGAAAGATTTATTCAGTGTGGAATTGCAGAAGCCAATATGATCGGGATTGCAGCCGGCCTGACCATCGGAGGTAAAATTCCATTTACTACCACCTTCGCTAATTTTTCTACCGGAAGGGTTTATGATCAGATCAGACAATCCGTAGCGTACTCAGGTAAGAATGTGAAAATTTGCGCATCGCACGCCGGACTTACACTGGGTGAAGATGGTGCAACACACCAGATTTTGGAAGATATTGGTTTGATGAAAATGTTGCCTGGAATGACTGTCATCGTTCCCTGCGATTACAATCAAACCAAGGCAGCAACCATCGCAATTGCAGAACATGTTGGTCCTGTGTACCTGAGATTCGGAAGACCTGTCTGGCCAATTTTTACTTCACCTGATGAAAAATTTATCATTGGAAAGGCACAACAACTTGCCGAGGGCAGCGATGTATCAATTTTTGCATGTGGCCATCTTGTTTGGAAAGCAGTAGAGGCAGCAAAACAATTGAAGGAGAAAGGTATTCATGCGGATGTAATCAATTTGCATACCATCAAACCGTTGGACGAAAAAGCCATTATTCATTCATTGAAAAAAACCGGTTGTGCAGTTACAGCAGAGGAGCACAACGTCATTGGGGGAATGGGTGACAGTGTTGCTCAAGTTGCAGCAAAGCATTGCCCAACACCTATTGAAATGATCGGCACGCAGGATACTTTTGGTGAAAGCGGAACACCTACTGAATTGTTGAAGAAATATGGATTGGACACTGAATACATTGTATCTGCAGCTGAAAAAGCAATGGCCAGAAAAAATGCATAAGCATTGATGTTGCATGAAGCCGACGATATTGAACTGGTTCGACTTTTCAAACAACATATTGATAGAGAGAAAGCTTTTACTGCAATTGTAAAACGTTACCAAGAAAAAGTATACTGGCAAATCAGGAGATTGGTTGTCAGTCACGATGATGCCGATGATGTGATGCAGCATGTGTTCATCAAAGCATGGAAGGGACTGGATCAATTCAGAGAGGATGCAAAACTCTATACCTGGCTTTACAGAATCGCTGTCAATGAATCCCTCAGTTTTCTGGAACAACAAAAAAAACGCGCTGCAATTTCCCTGGAGGATGTTTCAGGGTCCGTTGAAGAAAAACTGATTCAGGAAAAAGGATTTGATGAGAAGGAAGCCATTTGGAAACTCCAAAAAGCCATTCAACAACTTCCTGAAAAACAACGGGTTGTTTTCAATTTGCGTTATTTTGAAGAAATGCCTTACGAGGAAATGAGCGAGGTGCTGGAAACCTCTGTGGGTGCTTTGAAAGCCAGCTACCACCATGCAGTGAAGAAAATTGAGGATTATATCCTTCATCATTAAACCCAAAGAATCATTCAATGTCTTAGTTAGGATGGCAATCAGCAGGAACATACAAAAAGAATTGAACGACATCAGCCAGACCGTTGCTAACCTCGATGGTTCCACCCCTTTTGTTTTGCCACCCGATTATTTCAGTCAATTTCCCGAGAAATTGATACAAATAATTGAAAATGAAGAATCTAAAAAGGCAGAACCCAATTTTTCTGAGCTGCTGGGTTCTTTGCAAAAGAAAAACCCCCTTGTGGTTCCCCCTGGATATTTCAATGCATTCAACATTGACGTTCCAGGTTCAGCACCCAACGTTTTCAGCCTGCAACCGAGAAAATGGATTGCCTATGCCGCTGCTGCATGCATCGGTGGATTGATATTCGGACTGATATATTTGAGCAGCCAGCAGCCCAAACAACTTACCCTGGCATCACAGACCATATCAAGTAAAACAATTGAAAGCTTTCTAAATGAAAATGAGGCCCTGGATGAATCATTCAAAGAAATGGAATTTTCGGCTGATGAACTGGCTTTCATGGATGTCTCCGCATCCACTATTTCAGAATTGTTAAAAGATATTCCAGATACTGACATTTCGGGATTTTTAGACCAACAGGGCAGTGATGAATCCAAATCGATGTATTAATTTTATACCATATACCATGAAACCACTTTTTATTTTTCTGACTTGCTGTTCAATTGCATCAGGATCCATTGCCCAAAACAGAGCTGGAGGCGCTGAAGGTCGCTCCATGGAAGCGAAAAAACTGCAAGCAATGGAAATGGCCTTTATCACAAAGGAGTTGAATCTCACACCAGATGAGGCGCAAAAATTTTGGCCGGTATTCAATCAGTACCGCAATGAATTGAGATCAATTGCAAAAAATCAAACCGCCAATGATCAATTGGAGAATCAGCAAAAAATGCTGGATGTGCGGAAAAGATACAGAGAGGATTTCAGCAAATGCGTTGACCAGCTGAGAGCGAATAAAGTTTTTGGAGTAGAGGCGGAATTCAGAAATCTTGTGCGCAGGGAATTCCAAAAAAGAGAGTCTGAAAGAGCAAATTTCGAGCGGAGAAAATAAAAATTTTGAACTATTTAATTTTCTAATGTATTTTTAATTCGGTGTTTTTCATAGGTTAGCAACGGCTGGCTCTCTTCAGGGCTAGCCTCTTTTTTTAAAGCTTGATCGTGGGTGTTTTGATATCATGATAAAATAAGAAAGTCCAACGCTCCTTCTCACCCAACTCCCACCAATGTTTCCTCAGTTCCATGGCTTTTTTTCCATCTGCATCATACTTTGCAACAAATCTTGTCTTCATTTGCTGTAATTGTGGGGCTTCATCACCTCCAAAAAAAATGATCTCATCGTTTTCTCTCAACCAAAACACTTGATGGAATACAGAATGACCCGATGATATTTCATATGTTATGTAATCATCTATGCACCCCTTTTCATCGATCAATATCACTTTTTCATGATGGGATAAATAGGAAAAATATTGCTGATCATAAGAAGTGGACTTCCCGCTCTGTGCATATTCCAATTCCCTAAAATTGATATAATGCTGGGCGTTGGGAAATGTCAGAAAAGGAGACTTGCTAAACGTATCTTGTATGATGAGTCCGCCAGCATGATCCCTGTGCAAGTGACTCATCAAGACTTTTGTAACATCTGTAGAAGCGAATCCATGTGAGGCAAGGTTTTCGATGATTTGCATGACTCCGTTGTTTGTATAACCGAGTCCGCTGTCAAACAAAATCAAATCTTTTTCGGTAACCACCAAGAATGGCTGGATTTCCACCAATAAACTCCCACGTGAACGTTCCTGCAACTGATCCTTTTGGGGATCAAAAGGTATAAAAACTTTTGATTGATCAATCGTAAAGGTCCCCTCAGACAATGGCAATATCTTCATTGAATTCAATTAAAATCATCGTAAGATCATCTGACGATCAGCATCCAATCTGATGAGTATAAAAAGTAAAACAGTAAAAGTAATCAGTGCTGTTCCTCCATAACTCATGAAAGGAAGAGGAATACCTATCACCGGTACAATTCCCAGCGTCATTCCAATATTGATGAATATGTGAAAAAAGAAAACAGATGCAACTCCATATGCATATACCCTTGCAAATGCACTTCGCTGACGTTCGGCAATGTTTATAATCCGAAACAACATGAATAGATAGAGTCCTAAAAGTATCAAGCTTCCAAAAAAGCCAAATCCCTCCCCTATGGTACAAAAAATAAAATCAGTCCTTTGCTCAGGAACAAAATCATATCTGGTTTGGGTTCCCTTCAACAGCCCTTTTCCAAACATACCTCCAGAGCCAATGGCAATTTTACTTTGCTTGACATTGTAATTGCCTGCTTTTTTGCGCTCTTCCATTTTTTTGAGATCCGCTTCAGAGAGAGTTGACTCATCCACTTGATAATCTTTTCCAACCGTTGCGAAGATTCTTTGAACTTGATAAGGCTTCAATACATTGGAGAAAAAATAAGGGACGGCAAATCGCTGTATACCAACACAAAGCGCCCAGATGCCGACAATGATAAAAAACAATCCTTTGTTGCGCTTAAATTCCTTTCTGGAAAGATAAATAAAAAGAACAGCGATGGCGGTCAAGCCGATGGCCAAGAGATTTTGGTCGAGCAGCAAAGTCAATACAACCAGTACTGCAACTGCAAAACCGATTACCAATACAGAAGCTGGAAGGCCCTCTCTGTACAGTACCAAAAAAAATGAAAAATAAACCAATGCCAATCCGGTCTCACTTTGCAGAATGGTCAAGATGGCGGGAAATATAATCAAGGCAGAAGCAATCAATTGCGATTTTATATTTTTGAAATTCAAATCGAGAGAGGACATGTATTTGGCCAATGCTAGATTGACAAACACTTTGCACAACTCAGCGGGCTGCAATTGAAATCCGGAGAAACGGATAATCGACTTGGTGCCTTTTACGTCGGTGTGAAAAGGAAATACCAGAATAAGCAGTATAATTCCAAAAAAATAAAATATGTTTGCGGTGGCCGTAAAAAACTTACTGTCGATCAACAAAATAAAAACAGCCAACACCCCGCAAATGGCGAAATAATACAATTGTTTGCTGTAGTCTGTTTTGAACGAAAGAAATCCGTTCAAGACTGACTCATCTCTGTATGTTGTAGCAAAGATGCTCATGATACCCATCGCAACCAGTGCGATGTATACCACAACAAGCGCCCAATCAATTCCCTTGGTTATTTCAGCAGACTGATTCCTCATCTTTTAATATTGCTTCAAAATGTACAGGAAGGATTTCATTCGATTTGTTAGGATCAGATTTTTTTGGGAGCGTATAAATATGAGCTTGCATTCTACTCACTTGCAGTTTCATTTTTTCTCTGCGGAGAGAGTCCAATCGCCTGCGTTTCATTTTGACGATGGGCAAGATGATTTCAGTCCCCTCAATCCGCTCAACTTCCTTCCATCTGGCAGATGATAATGTATCCCGCAAATATTTTTCCATCATCAGGGATGCCATGGGTGTTGCCCAGGTGGCACCGAATCCAGCATTTTCAACAATCACAGCGATAGCAATGGTGGGATTTTCTCTGGGAGCAAAACAAACAAACCAGGAATGGTTTTTCAATTTTTCTCTTCTTCCATTGATAATGCCATAATTTTCAGCAGTACCTGTTTTACCTGCAATGCTGATGCCTTCAATTCTGGCACCCATAGCAGTTCCTCTATCGACTACGTCTTGCATACCCAGTTGAACAATGTTGTAAATGGTATCTGGTATTTTGGTGACTTCGTGTCTTACCTTGAATTTATTCAACAAGGTATCGTTTTCATCTTCATTCTCGATTGATTTCACAAAATGCGGTGTATAGTAATATCCCTTGTTTGCAATGATACACATCAAGTTTGCCATTTGCAATGGGGTAGCCTGCATCTCACCCTGTCCAATTCCCAAAAAAACATTCGTGCAGGAATTCCAACTTTTGTTATAAAGCCTATCATAAAAACTTGTATCTGTGATCAGCCCCTTATCCTCACTTGGTAAATCAAGTCCCAGTCTAACTCCCATTCCAAAAGAATTCATGTAACCCTTCCACCTGGTATATCCTAGTCTAATATCCCGATCTTGCCTGTTGTCAATTGCCATTCTGTAAATGTGAGAGAAATAACTGTTACATGAATTTGCCAATGCCAATCGCAGATTGGCAGCGTGGGCTGGATTCTTGTGTTCACAAGCAATGGGACGATTGCAACCTCTGTATGCGCCACCGCATCCATAACCAAATGATGGCGTGATCACCCCTTCATCCAAGGCAATCAGAGCACCCATTGGCTTGATCGTAGATCCAGGCGCATACTGTCCCTTGATAGCCCTGTTAAAAAGTGGCCGGGCCGTATCCCTGAGCATATAGGAAAAGTTGGTCTTTCGATAACTACCCGTAAGCATATTTGGATCATAGGTTGGACCGCTTGCCATGGCCAAAATACCACCTGTTTTGGGTTCAATGGCTACAATGGCTCCCAATTTATTTTTAAGCAATCGCTCTGCCAATACCTGCAGTTCAATGTCTAAATATGTATTTAAATTTCTTCCAGCAATGGCAATCGAATCGTATATCCCTTTTTCATAAGGACCCACAATCCTGTTTTTATTATCCTTTACTTGATAACGGATACCTCTTTTGCCCATAAGAATAGATTCATAATAACGCTCCAATCCGGACAATCCCATGTAATCACCCATCTGATAATAAAAATTGGTGCGCTTGAGAATATTGGAGTCAACCTCACCTACATATCCCAGCACATGCGCAGCTGCTTTGTATGGATAAGAGCGAATGGGGCGCTCCTGCAAATAAAATCCAGGTTCAAATCTGAATATGTTTTCCTGCAACTGTACGAATGTCTCTGTATCGATGGCAGATTCAAAAACGGAGGGGCGAAATTTTCCATTCTTGATGATGGATCCAATGAGGCGGTCATGGAAAATTTTCGGACTGATGTTCAATATTCTGCAGAGACCAATTGTATCAAGGTTTTTCACAGCATTGGGAAGCACCATCAGATCATAGGTTAGTGTATTCTCCAATATGGATTTTCCTTTGCGATCAAAAATGATTCCTCTGTCAGGGTAAACAATGGTCTTGCTGACAGCATTGTCCAATGCCAACAAATCATATTTGGAGGAGGAGAGTTGAAGAAAAAGCAGGCGTATGATCAAAACTCCGAAGGCAACCAGAAACAATACCCTTATCACATTTTGTCTTGACTGGTTGAAAACCGGCATATTGGTTTGTAAATTTGAATGTAAAATTAGACAATTGTACGCTTAACGCACAGTTGATTTTTTATTGAAAAATAAATCAGCTACCAATATAAGCAACAAGCTTACAACTCCTGTTGCCAAAAGCTTTGCGATAAAATACAGGAAAGATCCAAATTGCAGCCATTCTAGAAAAATCAAATAAGCATGGTGCACAATGGTAAGAATAATGATATAAACAACATACGGAACAGATCCCATTGTTTTATTGCTTGGTTCTTCCGTGCCCCACTCGGTTGCCTCTTTGGGCAATAGCAAATTGATGACAAAAGGTCTCAAATAAGCAATGAGCAAAGATGCGGCTGTATGGAGACCGGGAGTTTTGAAAAACCAGTCAACTGCCGTTCCAATCAAAAAAGCAACAATCAAAAGGTTGATCCTGCTTATCTTAAATGGCAACCAAAGAATGAGTACAAAATAAAAGTATGGAACAATAAATTGATGCAGGGGTGGAATTCTGGTAACAATGAACACCTGAAAAAAAAGAATGATCAAGATTCGGATGATATTTTTGATAACCACACTCATTCTTTGATTTGTTTAGTTTGAATTTCGTCCAACTCCTCTCTCAAAGCATTCTTCACTACATATGCGTGCTGAACATTTGAGAAATCAACAGCTGTTTTCACTTTCAAAATATATGTATTCGTCTCCTGGTCTTGTCGGACTTCCTCTACCCATCCAATCCGTGAACCAGGTGGAAACTTATCGGAATAAGGACTCGAAACAATTTCATCACCCTTTTTAACCACCACGGTCTTGGGGATTTTTTTCAAAATAAGTATGCCCGGATCTTTCCCATCCCACGTGATTTCACCCAACCCACTTCCCTTTTTTAAAACAGCAATGACCTTGGACTGCTTGTGCAGCAAACTCATTACCAAACTCATGTTTTTACTCAAGCCAACTACAGTTCCTATGATGCCATTGGTTCCGATAACTGCCATGTTTTCAACTACGCCTTGGGCACTTCCGCGATGGAGCGTGAGGTAATTCTGCTGAAGAAAAACACTGTTGGAAATAATTTTGGCAGATAAATATTGATACTGGAGCAATTGTTTTACTGAATCAACAAAAGCTGTATCTGTAATGGTTTTGATTGATGAATCCGGCATCAACTGCCCGGATGGAATACGAGAGAGCAAAAATGCATTTTGCTCTCTCAATTTTTTATTCTCTTTTCTCAGTGTGAAATATTCTTCTACATTGTTCACTCTTTGATTGACATCTCCAGATATTTCACCGGCAATCATTCCAAAATATGTATTGTGAAATCTATTGGAAGAAAACAACATGGATAGGGATATACCCTGTAAAATCAAAAACAAAGTGAATACAGCATACCGTCTGATGAAAAGAAAAACATTACGCATGTTTGATACGCTATGGTAAAATCTGCGGTGTTAACGCATGATGAATGGGAAGGACTGATAACTCTTCAATGCAAGTCCCGTTCCACGAACAACACTCTTCAGTGGATCCTCTGCAACATGCACCGGTAATTTTATTTTTTGTGATAAACGCTTGTCAAGTCCACGCAACAATGCGCCACCACCCGTCAAATACAAACCGCGACGGTAAATGTCGGCAGCCAATTCTGGAGGAGTGGTTTCAAGCGCTTTCAAAATTGCTTCTTCTATTTTGAAAATAGATTTATCCAATGCCTCCGCGATTTCCTGGTAGCTTACCATGATTTGCTTCGGAATACCAGTTACCAAATCACGTCCGTTTACAGGAATATCATCAGGCGGATTGTCGAGATCTTTCAAAGCTGCTCCTATATTGATTTTGATTTGCTCAGCTGTTCTCTCACCAATCAACAAACTATGATACCTTCTCAACGCTTCCATGATATCAGCTGTAAATTCATCTCCTGCAATACGGATGGATTGATCACAAACGATACCTGCCAACGCAATAACAGTAATACCAGTTGTACCACCTCCGATGTCAATGATCATGTTTCCAATTGGCTCGGTAACATCAATTCCAATTCCAAGTGCAGCAGCCATTGGTTCGTGAATCAGATAAACTTCTTTGGCACCTGCCTGCTCTGCACTGTCTCTGACTGCTCTCTTTTCTACTTCAGTAATGCTGGATGGAATACATATCATCATCCTCCAGCTGGGAGGGAACAATGGTTTTTTGGGATAAATCAATTTGATCATTTCTCTGATCATCAATTCTGCCGCGTTGAAATCTGCAATTACCCCATCTTTCAGCGGACGTACTGTTCTGATGCTTTCATGTGTTTTTTCATGCATCAACAATGCTTTCTTTCCAACAGCGATGAGATGCTTGGGATTGTTCCTGTCCAACGCAACGATTGAAGGCTCGTTCACCACGATTTCATCATCATGAATGATGAGCGTGTTGGCCGTTCCCAAGTCAATCGCTATGTCCTGTGTAAACCATGAAAAAAGTCCCATGTAATGTTGATTTATAAGCCTTACAAAGTTGAATCAAAAAAGCCAATCCACCATCATGAATTTTCGGAAAAATCAAAATTGTATCGAAAAGAAAAATTACTGCCTGAATTCGTACCCGATGTCTGATCGAAAATATTTTCCGTCGTATTGAATTTGTTGAATAGCTGCAGCGGATGTCTCCACAGCTTCTGGAATATGATTGCCGTAGGAAGTAACTGCCAATACTCTCCCGCCATTTGTTAGCAACTGTTCTCCAGATTGCTTTACACCTGCATGAAAGACGATGGTATGATCAGCAAAAGTGCTGTCTAATCCGGTAATCAGCTTCCCTTTTTCGAATGATTCCGGATAACCACCACTGACCAAAACCAGCGTTGCAGCTGCTTTTTCGTGGAAAATGACTTTTTGGGATCCAAGCGTATGCTTGTCCATGGATATAAAAAGTTCTACCAGATCTGATGAGAGCCTGGGCATGACAACCTCCGTTTCGGGATCACCCATTCTGCAGTTGTATTCAATTACAAAAGGCTCCCCATCTACATTGATCAATCCAAAAAACACAAATCCGTTGTAGACAAGTTTCTCCGATGAGAGTCCAGCGATGGTTGGCTTCACTACCTTGTCCACCACTTTTTGCATGAAATCACCTGCTGCAAAAGGAACTGGACTAACCGCGCCCATTCCACCTGTATTCAGTCCCTTGTCTCCCTCACCAATTCTCTTGTAATCTTTCGCCTCTGGCAACAATACATATTCATGTCCATCGGTCAGTGCAAAAACACTCAATTCGACACCTGTCAGAAACTGTTCGATCACTACTCTGGCACTGGCTTCACCAAATTTTGCATCCAGGATCATCTCTTGAAAGGTTGCCAACGCCTCCTCATGTGAAGCTGCTATCACCACTCCCTTGCCCGCAGCGAGTCCGTCTGCTTTCAATACAATTGGCAGACTGTGCTGGGAGATATATTGTTTCCCCTCCTCAAAATTTTCTTTGGTAAATTCTCTGTAGGCAGCCGTGGGAATGCCATGACGCTCCATAAAAGCTTTTGCATAGGCCTTGCTTCCTTCCAGTTTTGCTGCCTCGGCTGAGGGACCCACAACAATCAGGTTTTTCAAACTAACATCTGATTTCAGGTAGTCATAAATGCCATTGACCAACGGATCTTCGGGTCCAACTACCACCATTTGAATATCATTGCGCTTGCAGTATTCAGCAATGGCATTGAAATCGCTTAAGTCCATCGCTACATTTTCACCCAGGGTTGTTGTACCCGGATTTCCGGGAGCGATGTAGAGATGATGACAATGTTTGCTTTGTTTTATTTTCCAGGCAAGGGCATGCTCTCTGCCTCCTGAACCCAATAGAAGTATGTTCATAGTGATGAACGAAGATACAAATTGCTTATTTTAGGCATTGCATAAATCAATCACATGTCCCAAACCAAGAACCTGTCTCATCCAAAAGGACTCTATGTATTGTTTGCCACTGAAATGTGGGAAAGGTGCAACTACTATGGAATGAGGGCCATTTTGGTCCTGTTCATGACCAAAGCACTGTTGTTTTCCAAAGAATTTTCCTCTCACCTCTATGGTGGATACACAAGCCTGATTTATTTGTCACCCCTGATTGGCGGATTCATAGCTGATCGATTTTGGGGCAATCAGCGGTCAATCATCACAGGTGGGCTCATCATGGCATTGGGAGAATTTGTATTGTTTTTTTGTGGCAGCACCTATGCCAATAATCCGGAACTCTCACAGCTGTTGTTTTTCAGCGGACTCGGATTCATGATTGCAGGCAATGGATTTTTCAAACCCAATATTTCTGCACTCGTCGGACAATTGTACCCAAAAGGTGATACCCGCATTGATGCAGCATACACCATCTTTTACATGGGTATCAATGTCGGTGGCGCATTTGGTCCTTTTATTTGCGGATTGGTAGGCGACACAGGAAATCCCGCTGATTTTAAATGGGCCTTTCTAGCAGGCGGTATCGGAATGCTGATCAGCGTGGCCATACAAATGATCTATCACAGAAAATTTGTAAAAGATCCAGATGGAAACACACTGGGATTGGAACCAACCAACAGCAAGCCTGTTTCAAGAAATCCAATCATCATGGCCATTGGAATGCTGGCTTTGACAATGGTTTCAACTGGGATGCTTTATCTCGACTCCGGACTCGCATCGATCAATCATATTGGATTTACCGTTTATGGCTTTGAAATCGGAACTGCTCTTTTTACAAATTTGGTATTCCTGCTGATTGCATCGATTGCTACCATTGCCATTATAATATTTACTGATAAGTCTCTCAGCAAAATCGAAAAAAGCAAGGTATTGGTGATATTCACTGTTTCGTTTTTTGTTATTTTCTTTTGGAGCGCTTTCGAACAGGCAGGTGCTTCCCTTACCTTTTTTGCGGATGAACAAACGCAGCGTGACCTTGGATTTTTCGTTGTACCTGCAAGCTTTTTTCAATCGCTGAATTCAGTATTCGTGGTTGGCTTTGCACCATTGCTTGCATGGCTATGGGTAAGATTGGGAAAACACGACCCCTCATCTCCTACAAAAATGGCGCTGGGACTGTTTTTGCTGGCATTGGGATATTTGTGGATTGCATTTGGTGTAAAAGATGTACAACCCGGCATCAAGGTTAGCATGATTTGGCTGCTCGGCATGTATGCATTGCACACACTTGGTGAGTTGTGCCTCTCACCCATCGGACTCTCATTAGTAAATAAACTTGCTCCTCTCAAATTCGCTTCGATGCTGATGGCTGTATGGTTCACTGCAAATGCATTCGCGAATTACCTGGCAGGAGCATTGAGCAAATTTTATCCGGAAGCTGGTAAAAAAAAAGAAATCCTTGGCTTCGGCATTGAAAATAATTTTGACTTCTTCATCATGTTTGTAGTCATGTCTGGCGCAGCGTCCTTGATCCTGTTTTTCCTTTCCAAAAAATTACAAAGCCTGATGAAGCAATAATCTTTTATCAATCTATCCACATGAGCGAAAAAAAATTCACACCCTTCATAGCACCTGACCAGGTCATGAAAGAATTTACCTGGAAAGCAGTCATCACCGGCGCCTGTTTTGGTATCATTTTCGGTGCAGCAACCGTCTACCTCGCATTGAAAGCCGGACTGACCGTCTCCGCATCCATTCCCATTGCAGTGATGTCGATTGCGCTGAGCAGACTTTTTCTAAAAACCACCATCCTTGAAAACAATATCATCCAGACAACAGGCTCTGCCGGAGAAAGCATTGCTGCAGGTGTGGTATTTACATTACCAGGATTTCTGTTCCTGAGCGAAAGCACCAGCGCAGACTATTTTAATTATGTAACCATTCTGGTGCTTGCCATATTTGGAGGCATGCTGGGAACACTGATGATGATTCCACTCAGAAGTGCATTGATTGTAAAAGAACATGAAACACTGCCCTATCCTGAGGGAACAGCATGTGCATCGGTTTTGAAAGCAGGTGAAAGAGGAGGCAATTTTGCCAAAACCGCTTTTTCCGGATTGGGTTTCGCGGTACTCTATGCATTTTTTCAAAAAATATTTCATGTCATAGCCGAGACTCCTTCCTTCATCACTGCACAAACCAATAAATATTTGCCTTCTGCCAAAGTAAGTGGAGAGATCACTCCAGAGTACCTTGGTGTGGGGTGTATCATCGGTCCAAAAATTGCCGGCGTACTTGTTGCAGGCAGTGTACTGACCTGGTTTGTTTTCAATCCATTGCTGGCAACGGTCGTTCCAGGAGATGTGATTGCAAGTCAGTTGATAAAACTTGGGTACTTGAAAGATCTTCAAACAGCTGGGGGACCAGGAGGATGGGATCCTGCCACACACCAATTTGCAGATTTTGCCAATGCCATTTACAGGGCCTATGTAAGACAAATCGGTGCTGGTGCTGTTGCTGCCGGTGGATTCATTACACTGATCAAAACCATTCCGACCATCATTTCATCCTTCAAAGGAAGCATCGGGAAAATAAAAAATGAACATGCAGATGTAAATGCGACAACAAGAACAGAGAGAGATCTGTCACTGAAGATTGTTCTATGGGGAAGCATTGCATTGATTTTGTTGATGGCAGTTTTGCCCATGTTGCCAGGCAATGGAATCGCAAGCAAATTGCTCATTGGCATTTTGGTGGTGGTTTTTGGCGCATTTTTTGTGACCGTCTCTTCACGCATCGTTGGACTGATCGGATCATCCAACAATCCAATTTCTGGTATGACCATTGCAACAATCATGGGAACCTGCCTTGTGTTTATTGCAGTGGGATGGACTGGCAAAGTTTTTGAACCCATGGCTTTGGTAGTGGGTGGAATCATTTGCATTGCTGCTGCAAATGCTGGAGCCACATCACAAGATCTCAAAACCGGATATATATTGGGGGCTACACCACGTGCTCAACAAATTGCCTTGTTCATCGGTGCAATCGTCTCATCCATTGCCATAGGCTTTACCATCAAAGTGCTTGACACTCCCACACAGGAAATGTTGCAATCCAATATCTATCATGCCATCGGAACAGATCGATATGCCGCCCCACAGGCAACTTTGATGGCAACATTGATCAAAGGAATTCTTTCTTTCAACCTGGACTGGCAATTTGTATTGGTAGGTGTTGCCATCGCAATTGTGATGGAACTGTGCGGAATCAAAGCATTGAGTTTTGCCATCGGTATTTACCTCCCCCTGTCTACTACCCTGCCGATTTTTATTGGCGGTGCCATCAGAGGATGGGTTGACAACAGAAAAAAATCATCCGACAATGCGCATGAAGAAGATCTGAGACAGGGAAATCTCTTTGCAACAGGATTGGTTGCAGGTGGTGCTATTGCAGGAGTGGCGGTGGCCTTCTTAACTGCCAATGATGCCATTGCACAAAAACTCAGCATGTTGAATGTGGAAGAGTCTATCACACATCGCCTTGGTGAACAGGGATATTTTCTGCTGGGCACTTGCCTTTTCTTGGCGATGGCTTTTGTTCTCTACAGGGTTGCCATGAAAAAAGAAGAATCACTTTAAAAGCTGAACAATGAATATCAGAGCATTGAAATTTGGACTCCCATTGGCCATTTATGTGCTGGCATACTTATCCTTTACACAACATGGATGGCTGGTGTTTGCTCCTGTACTCTTTGCGTTCTTCATCGTGCCCTCTGTTGAGCTGCTGATTCCCTCAAATGAAAAAAATCTAACAGTCGCTGAGGAACAAATTGCAAAGGAGGATAGGCTCTATGATGTATGGCTGTATGCAATTGTCCCGTTGCAATACATGGCGCTCTACTATTTTCTTCGAACAGTCAACGATCCATCCATCAACAACTGGGAATTGGCAGGAAGAATATTGGCCATGGGACTGCTTTGCGGCACATTTGGAATAAATGTTGGTCATGAACTTGGACACCGTCGACATCTTTATGAAAGAAACATGGCCAAGGCTTTGTTGCTTACTTCGCTATACATGCATTTTTACATTGAACACAATAAAGGTCACCATAAAAATGTCTCCACCCATGAAGATCCCAGCAGTGCAAGAAAAGGTGAAAATCTCTACCGTTTTTATCTAAGGACAGTTGTTTATGGCTACATCTCAGCATGGAAAATTGCTGCTGACGAACAAAAGAAAAAAGGAAGACCCGTACTGAACTTCATGAATCAAATGGTCCAGTTTCAAATACTGCAATTGATTTTTCTAGTGATGATTTTTGTACTCTTCGGAACGTTTGCAGGTATATGTTTTCTCGCTGCAGCAACCATTGGCTTTTTGCTACTGGAAACTGTAAATTATATTGAGCACTACGGATTGGAGCGAAAAAAAACAGCAGAGGGTTACGAACGTGCAATGCCAGCACACAGCTGGAACAGCAATCATTTTCTGGGAAGACTGCTATTGTTTGAACTTTCACGGCACAGCGATCACCACTATAAAGCAAGCAGAAAATATCAATTATTGAGACATCATGATGATGCGCCGCAAATGCCCACCGGATATCCCGGCATGATTATCTTGGCCATGTTTCCTCCCATTTGGTTTCAGGTGATGCACAAAAGGATGGATGCTTTCCAACAATCAATCAATCATTGATGACCCGAAATAATTCCTCAATACCTCTGGAATTTGTATGCCTTCTGGAGTCTGGAAATTTTCCAGCAAGCTTGCTATGATGCGTGGCAAAGCAAGAGAGCTGCCATTGAGTGAATGCAACAATTGGGTTTTCCCTTGTTCATCTTTAGTTCTTGCTTTCAAACGATTGGTCTGAAAATTTTCAAAATTTGAGACAGAGCTCACTTCCAGCCAACGTTCTTGTGCTGCACTGTACACTTCAAAATCATATGTCAACGCAGATGCAAAACTCATATCGCCCCCGCAGAGTCTCAGTATTCTGTAGGGAAGTCCGAGTGATACGATCAATTGTTCAACATGTGCAACCATTTGATCCAATGCAGCATAACTGGTTGAAGCTTCTGTCATTTGCACAATTTCAACCTTGTCAAACTGATGCACTCTGTTCAGTCCGCGAACATCCTTCCCAAAACTTCCTGCCTCTCTTCTGAAACATGGCGTGTAGGCAGTCATTTTAATGGGAAGCTTTGAAGCGGGGACAATTTCATCCCTGTAAATATTGGTAACCGGCACCTCAGCAGTAGGAATCAAATAAAGATCATCTTCTTTGATATAATACATCTGTCCCTCTTTGTCAGGCAACTGCCCTGTTCCATAAGCGGAACTTGCATTGACCACATGAGGAGGTATGTATTCAGTATAGCCAGCTGCTGTGTTGTAATCAAGAAAATATTGAATCAATGCTCTTTGCAGCTTTGCACCTCTTCCTTTGTACAAAGGGAATCCACTTCCAGTTATTTTAGCACCGGTTTGAAAATCCACCAAATCATATTGTGTGATCAGATCCCAATGTGGTTTGGCTCCTTTATAGAGTGTAGGCAGGTTGGAAGATTGTTTGACCACTTGGTTGTCCTCTGCCGTTTTTCCGGAAGGCACCAGCTCATTGGGCATGTTGGGCAACCTGATGAGTTGCAGATTCAGCAATTGCTCAACCTCGTTCAATTGAGAGGTAAGTGCATCAATCTGATCCTTCAATGCTGCAACGGTTGATTTGCTTGTTGCGGCTTCTTCCTGTTTTCCTTGCGCAATCAAGGCGCCGATGGATTTAGAGGCAATATTTCTTTGAGAAAGCAGTTCATCTGATTGGGCTTGCAGCTTTTTGCGCTGATCGTCTAATGAAATGATTTCACCAACAAGATGGATATCCTGAAAATGCTTTTTCTGCAATCCATCCAATACTTTTTCCTTGTTTGCCCGAATAAACGCCAACTGCAGCATCGATCAATTTTTGCAAAGATAAGAATTCGGGCAGTTGCAGGATGTTCTCTATCAGAATCTTGATTAGTTTTGCTTCATGCTGGTATCAGAAGATTTACAAGTTAGATGGTGGAAACTGGAAGAGAAACTCGTTGAAAGATTTGGGAAAAAACCAGACATGGAGTCCATTCTTTTTTTGATTGGCATTCAGGAAGTCGGGGGAGCTGGACATCAATTTACCAAAGAACAAAAGCAAGACCTGATGCATGTTGCAGTCTGCTCCATCCTATCGGCCAGTGGATATTATGAAAAAGAAGTCTGGGATGAGGATGGATGGCCACATTTCAAGCAATTGAAAGATTTGCCTACCATGTCATTGATGGAACAGGAAAACTTCATGAAAGATCATGTCCTTTTTTACTTCTCACAGAATGCCTTCATATGAAAAACATCTTCCAACTGATTCATTGTTTCATTTTCGCGATGCTCATTACCCAGGGCACCGTGAAAGCACAGCCTTTGATAAAAGTTAAAAAGAAGGATATCAGGGCTGATGTTCAGATGGTGACTGACGCTGGGACATTCATCATACGTTTGAGTGATTCGACGCCCGCTCACCGAGACAATTTCATCAAATTGATCAAATCCAAATTTTACGAAGGAATCGCATTTCACAGGGTGATCAGTGGATTCATGATTCAGGCAGGAGATGAGAAGTCGCGCGAAAATGCTGATTCAACAAAGTTTTTAAAAGACTATACCCTTCCAGCTGAATTCAGGACTTCCCTCTATCACAAAAAAGGTGTCATTGCTGCAGCCAGGTGGGGAGACGACATCAATCCACAAAAAAACAGCAGCGGCGTACAATTTTATATTGTACAGGGAAGAATACACAATGATTTTACCCTCGATTCAACAGAAACCCATCGATTGAAAGGCAGAAAATTACCACATGCCCACAGAGAGGTATACAAAAAAACCGGAGGGAGTCCGCACCTTGATCAGAATTATACAATATTCGGTGAGTTGCTAAGCGGATATGATGTCTTGGATAAAATTGCCCAAACACCCACTTCTGGAAAAGCCGGAGGTGACAAACCTCTTGCAACGATCCGCATTACTCAGACAAGTATGGTGAAAAGAAAGTCCTCCTAAAAAAACAATGAGACAATAAAAACTTTAATCTTGCAAAAAAAATCTTATGAGTTTTCCTGAGCAAATCAAATACACGAAAGAGCATGAGTGGATCTCAGTTGACGGCGACGTAGCAACCATTGGAATCACATCATTCGCACAAGGTGAATTGGGTGATATTATATTCATCGATATAGAGACCGTCGGCAAAGCCTTGCAGGCTGACCAGGTTTTTGGAACAGTTGAAGCTGTGAAAACCGTCAGTGATTTATTCCTTCCGGTAGACGGAACCATTCTTGAAAAAAACCCCCTCCTTGAAAGTCAGCCTGAATTGGTTAACCAGGATCCTTATGGCGACGGATGGATGATAAAGATGAAAGTAGCCGATGCATCACAATTGAACAACCTGATGGATGTTCAAGCTTATAAGGCATTGATCGGAGCCTGATATATTTCAAAAGTTTTTCATATAAAAAAGCCCCTGTTGAAACAGGGGCCGGTAACCAAAACTAACTGCTTATGAGAAAACTTTTGCTTTTGTCAATTATTTAGATGCTGTTTACAAGCCTTACCATCACTGGATTCGTTAAAAAATTATTAATCTCCCTGCTCTCCCAAAGACTACACCAATATAGACGTTTGAGCGTCCATTTGGTTTGTTAAAGGCTCCATAAATAGATGCATTTTCTTCTTCCTAAAAAGTGATTTTCATCACTGAGTGAGCTTACTTGCGTTCTCTGCAAATTGCAGGGCGTCTATCAGTTCACCGATATTGCCGTTGAGCACTTCATGAAGATTGTAGAGCGTCATTCCGATTCGGTGGTCTGTAACCCTTCCCTGTGGAAAATTGTAGGTGCGTATTTTCGCTGAGCGGTCACCCGTGCTGACCAAGCTTTTTCTGTGTCTGGAGATTTCATCTTCCTGTTTTCTAACCTGTTCCTCGTATAAACGGGTTCTGAGCATTTGCATTGCTTTTTCTCTGTTGCCGAGCTGGGTTCTTTCGGTTTGACAGATCACCACGGTTCCGGTTGGAATATGGGTAAGCATCACCTTGGTTTCCACCTTGTTGACGTTTTGTCCGCCTGCACCTCCACTTCGGGCAGTTTCCATCTTAACATCGCTCTCCCTTATTTCAACATCTACCTCCTCGGCTTCAGGCATCACAGCAACGGTCGCTGCACTGGTATGCACCCTTCCGCTGGCCTCAGTATTCGGTACCCTTTGCACGCGGTGTACACCACTTTCAAATTTCAATGTGCCATACACATCCTCACCAGTTACTTCCAGCTGTGCTTCTTTGTATCCTCCTACGGTCCCCTCGCTTTCAGAAAGCAATGCTGTTTTCCAGCCCTTTCCTTCACAATACCTGATGTACATCCTCAAAAGATCGCCTGCGAACAAAGAGGCTTCGTCACCTCCGGTTCCGGCCCTGATTTCAAGAATTGCATTTTTCTCATCCTGGGGATCTTTTGGAATCAGCATATTTCTGATTTGCTTTTCCAACTCCTCTTTTCGAAGATCAAGATCATCTGTTTCTGCTTTGGCCAATTCTCTGAGCTCTTCATCATCTCCCATCAAAGCCTCGCGGTTGAATTCAACAACAGACAAAATGCGTTTGTATTGCTCGTATGCAAGAACTATTTTCTCTAAACTTCTGTACTCCTTTGAAAGTTGACTGAAACGCTTGTTGTCGTTTACAACTTCCGGATTGGTCAGGGCAACCCCGATGTCATCAAATTTGGCTTTTATGGCTTCCAGCTTATCTAACATATTATTATCAGTACCGGAGATGATTAATGTTTAATTTAGTGCGCAAAGTTACTTCATTCTGAGATGAATTACCGCAAGTTTCAAGCCGATTACCTTTTTGATGGATATGAATTGTTTGGTCCTGATCACGCACTGATCACTTCAACAGAGGGCACGGTGATCGACATCATTCCAGCTGCAGAGGCTGGAGATGAAGTGTTGAAACTAAATGGAATCATCTCCCCGGGATTCATTAATGCACATTGCCATCTGGAACTTAGCCACATGAAGGATGTGATTCCACCTTCAACAGGACTGATACCATTTCTTTTGGATGTAGTTGGAAAAAGAGAATTTCCGCAGGAACTGATTCTGGAGAAAATCAAATTGGCAGAACAGGAAATGGAAGAGAGCGGAATTGTTGCTGTGGGTGATATCGGCAATACCGCAGACACCATTCCAACAAAAATCAGCAGCAAATTAAAATGGAACAATTTTGTGGAAGTGCTGTGCTTCAGTGATCAAATGTCTGACCAAAGGATGATGCAGTACAATGGAGTGCTCAAGCGTTTTAAAGAAGCAGAGGAAACATACAATATTGAGCACTGCACATCCAATCTGGTTCCCCATGCTCCCTATACCATCAGCGATGTAACATTCAAACGCATCAATGAACAAACGACTGGTGCAGTCATCAGTATGCACAACCAGGAAAATCCCGCTGAAGATGAATTGTACAGAAGCGGGAAAGGTGAGTACCTGCAATTTTTAGGAAAATTTGGTTTCGACCAATCTCCTTTTCCAACAACCGGAAAATCTGCCATGCAATCATGTTTGCCGCATTTCAATAAAAACCAAAGAGTTATATTGGTTCACAACACGTTTACAAGTCAGGCAGATATCAGTTTTGCTGCACAATATGCAAAGCAATACTTGGCTGGATTGCATTACTGCTTATGCATCAACGCAAACTTATACATTGAAAACAAAACACCTCCAGTTGAATTGTTGATGAAAAACAACTGTGAAATAGTGTTAGGGACAGACAGCTACAGCAGCAATTGGCAACTGAGCATTGCAGCAGAGATAAAAACCATCAAAGAAAAATTTCCCAATATACCCCTTGAAACGATTTTAAAATGGGCCACTTCCAATGGTGCAAAAGCACTCAACAGAATCCATGAACTGGGAAGTTTTGAGAAAGGGAAACACCCAGGAGTGGTTCTCTTGCAAAATGATTTCAATTCCCGCAGGTTGCTTTGATCATTCTTCCAATACTGTACGAATAACGGACAATGATTTTAGCTTGAAGAACGGATGTATATGCATGGCATAAAATTGCAGCAGATCGTCGATCAATTGATTTCGCTGATGCCTGTTCATTTTGATTTCGCCCAATTCTTCGATCTGCATGGTGCGCAGCAACTGAGCAACTTTTTCACTCAAAGGTGGTTGAACAGCAATTACATGCGATGGATTCAAAGAAACAAATTTTCCCTCATGCAAATCAAGAAATTGGTTTGTATGAGAATAATTATCCATCAATCTGAATCCAAAAAAGTGAGAGAGATGGACGATGAAAAACAAGGGTAAGTTGGCAAGCTGATGCTCTTCTGATTTATACAATCCGGTTACAATATCTTCTAAAAAATAAAATAGATCAGCATGTGCATCTGGTTGTTTCAGACAGTTTTGCAGCAACTCCATCATAAAAAGCAAGATCGCATTGCGGGTAACATGAGATATATTTTCCTGATGCTGTATCAGCGGCTTGACTTCCTTGATGCGCTGTAATGTTTGTCGCTCGTTGTGATAAACAATCATATCCAAGAGACTTCCAGGTTGCAATTGCGCTGGGTGAAAAGTGGAATTTTTTTTGTTGGTTCTGACTCCATTCACCATGTACTGTTGGAGCCCGAATATTTCGGTAAAAACAGAAACCACCAATGATGTTTCACCATACTTAACCGTTCGCAGTACAATTCCTTTGGTATGATGAATGGATGACATGTCTACTTGATAAAAAATATTTTTCCAACAACATGATCCGAATTGTCTTGATTGGAAACAATTATCAAATAGGCTCCGGAATTGACGCGTTCTCCTTTGTAGTTTCGCCCATTCCAAATGGCTTGTCCTCCCAGCGATCTGGTTTGGTAAACCAATCTGCCATCCAGTTCGGTTATTTTAACCCAAGCATTCAATGGCAATTCTTTGACTGCGATGCTGCCACTGTATCCTGAGGGAACAGGGTTGGGAAATACAATGGGTTTTTTGATTGCTTCAACTGCTGAAGTTGCGGAACTTCTGTAGGATGAAATACCAGATGAGGTCATAAAAAATACTTCTCCTGTTATGCCCTGTATCAGGATGGATAGTACTTGATTGTTCAGCAGTTTGCTGTTGTCTGACGTAAATCGATGAACCACTTTTTGTCCATCTGCACTGAGCAACCAAACACCGTTGTTGGTGGCAATCCATTTCCTGTCTGCCCCATCGATCTTGATGTCATTGATTGTTTCGTTAGAAAGCAACAATCCTGCAAAATTATCCAGTTGAACAACAGGTAGTGTGGCCTCACAGTTTCTGAACAAATCAGTCCCGCATTGAATAATCCCTACTCCTTTGTCGGTTCCAACCCAGATATTGCCTGACTGATCTTCGGCGACCGACAAAACATTGGAAGATGGAAGATTTCCTCTTCCTGTGCCCTGTTGAAAAATCTTCCATTGGTCGTCGTTTGTAGCATCGATCGTATTGTTGTCATCAAAGCAAATCAGTCCGGATGCATTGAAACTCGTTATCCATTTTCTTCCTTGCGCATCAACCATGATTTTGTTGAGCAAGTTTTTTTCGATGGAGAATGGAATGGAAAAATGCTTCCATGTTCCATCCTTCTTCTTTACGACCAGCGGTTGATTGGTGTTGGGATTGGTCATCCACAAGTTGGTTGATGGATCAAATGCCAATGATGCAATTCGGCACAGTCCGGCTTGATCCCTATCCGATTGAAGTCCGTTTGTTGTAATCCCGGTTACTGTATACTTATCATCCTTTTCAATGGCAAGCAATCCAGTCCCTTTGGTTCCTATGTAAATTTTTCCTGTTATTGGTTCAATCACTGCAGATCCGAAATCAGCCATATTGGAAAAAACGCCAAATGCAGCAGGAACATAATTTTTCCACTTGTCGTTCAAAAGCACATAGCATTCATTTTTCTTTTCGGTATTGAACAAATTGAGATGATCACCAGCAACTGCTACCAATATACCTTCTTTGAAATCGCCTTGGCCAAAGGCCAGACCCGCGGGACCATTGGGTGATATTTGCTGGGAAGTGTTTGCTTGAATTTTGATAAGTCCGTTGCTTGCATCTCCCACCCAAAATCCTGTTCCATCTGGAATACAATCAATGATGTTAGTAAATTGGTTGGAGGTGATTTGTTGTGGCGTTGCTGTTGGGGCAGTGAAATAGGTGATGGATCCGATTCCTTTGTTTGTCTCAAACACAAACAATTTATTCTCCTTTGTTTTTACACCACTGATAGAATTTTTTGTTGCATAAAAGAATTTCCATTTCCCCCCATCCATGACGAATAAACTGTCACGCGATTGGATGAGCAATGACTCTCCCCATTTGCACATGTATGTGGGAAGAATTTGCCGGTTGGGTGAATCGAATGAACTCCAGCTTCTGAAATCACTCAGTGTTGACATGTTGAATGCAGCTGATTGAATACCCAAAGAAGTATTCGCATAAATACTGTTTCCGATGATAGCAGTTTGATACACTTCTACTGAAGCCCCATCCCTGCGGGGAAAGTAAGTGCCGACAATTTCATATTTGTAGGGATCCATTGCAACGATGCCAAAGTTGGTCGAAATAAATGCCAGCTGATCTTTCCAGGAGATATGATGTATTTTTTTATCTGGAACAATTTTACTGAGCTTGATATCAGGTTGGTTTCTTACTGTAGATCCCGTGATGACATCAAGATTACCATTTTCATACCCAATGATGATCTTGTTGCCCAATGGTTGTTTGGAAAACACCCGAATGTCTACATCCGTCAGTCCATTGGATTTTGAATAGACCTGAAATTCTTTTTTGGAAAGATCATAGCTGAAATAACCATTTGGAGATGCAGCGACAATGTACTGCTGCATTGAATCGACCGCAATGATCTGCCGCATGGAAAGATGATCTCGCCACCATCCAATTGGCTTTAACTGCGATTGACCCATCAACACAGCTGAAAGAAATACGAGCAGCAGCAAGACATATTTCATGGTTTAAAATTACTGATTTAACTGCTGAGCGGCTGTTAAAAAGATCAAGTCAAAAAGATTAATTTTCTTTCCTTTGTATTAAATATGTACATATGTGGTTAAAGATTGCCAAAGGAGTTTTGAAGTATCGGTGGATACTGTTATCAGCACTGATCTTATTCAGCTCATACATGGCAATTGAAGCAAGCAAAGTCAAGTTGTCTTATGATTTTGCAAGAGCCATCCCTACCGATCATCCCAAGTATCAGCAATACCTTGATTTCAAAAAAACCTTTGGAGAGGATGGCAACCTGCTTACCATTGGATTTCAAAGTGATTCTTTTTTTACCCTGAAAAATTTCAACGCCAATCAACATTTACAAGATGTCATCCAGAAAATAAATGGTGTTGAAGACATCATAAGTGTTGAACGTGCTGTTTACCTGGCAAGAAACGATAGCAGTTCCAAGCTTGTGGCAACCAGGATTTTCCCTGCTGAAATAAAAAATCAAGTTGAGCTGGACAGTTTGAAGCATGTTTTTCTTTCGCTTCCTTTTTACAGGGGACTCATCTATAATCCTGCAACCAATGCTTACTTGATGGGGATCCGCATCAACAAAGAAATTCTTGGGTCCAAAGAGAGAGAGCGAACTGTGGGAGAAATTGAAGCAGCAGCAACTTCATTTTCCAATGAAACAAAATTGGATCTGCACTTGAGTGGTCTACCGTTGATCAGAACCAATGTTGCCATCAAGATTGCCAATGAGATGAAATGGTTTCTCTTGGGCTCTCTTGCACTTTCAGCATTGATCTTGTTCATCTTTTTCAGATCGCTGAGCACCGTGATGCTCTCTTTGGGAGTCGTTATCATTGGAGTGATCTACAGCTTGGCGTCTATTCACATGTTGGGATATAAAATAACCCTGCTGACCGCCTTGATACCCCCATTGATTGTGGTCATTGGTATTCCCAATTGCATCTACTTCCTGAATAAATTCCATGCTTCTTATATCAAGACAGGTGACAAAAAACAATCAATCGTTGATATGATCAGCAAGATGGGCGTTGTCACGTTGTTCTGCAACATCAGTGCAGCATTGGGATTTGCAGTTTTTGCACTGACCAAAAGTGTTGTACTGAAAGAATTTGGTGTGGTAGCGGGCATCAACATCATGTTGCTATTTTTCATCACCATCATTTTAGTTCCCATCTCACTTTATTACATGAAAGCACCTAAGTCCAAACACGTTCAATACCTGTACAACAAATGGCTGCTTGCTCTTTTGACAAGTATTGAGAAATGGGTATTCGCCCATCAAAAAATGGTATACATTGCCACGGCTGCACTGCTTATTGTTTCTATAGCCGGAATATTCAAATTAAAAACCCAGTCATTCATTGTTGATGATCTGCCAAAGGAGGACCGCATTTACACTGACCTGAGATTTTTTGAAACCCATTTCAAAGGCATCATGCCACTTGAAATCATCGTCGATACCAAACGAAAGAATGGCATAGCAGGAACGAGGGCATTGACGGTGTACGAAAAAGTAGACGCCTATTCCCAACAAATTGCGAGTCATGCATCCATAGCAAAACCTTTGTCACTTGCCGAAGGATTGAAATTTGCCAAACAGGCATTTTACGATGGTGACAGCAACAATTACTCCATGCCGAATGCATTTGATGGTGCCTTTCTTGCAGATTATATGAAACCCGGACAATCATCCAATTCAAATGGCAGTTCCTTGCAAAAATTGATGTCTTCGTTTGTTGACAGCAACCGACAAACCACAAGAATCAGTGTTAACATGGCGGATTTAGGAAGTGAAAAAATGCCCATGCTGATTGACAGTTTGCAAAAAGAAGCATACATCCATTTTGATTCCACCAAATACAACATTCACCTCACCGGTTCCAGCATCACTTTTCTGGAAGGAAGTATTTTCATCATACAAGGATTGAAGGAAAGCATTCTGTGGGCATTTCTGTTTATTTCACTTTGCATGCTATACCTTTTCAAGAACCTAAGAATCCTGGTTTGCTCTCTGATTCCAAACCTGATTCCATTGGTAATGACCGCGGGACTCATGGGTTGGGTTGGCATCAATATTAAGCCATCTACTGTACTCGTTTTCAGTGTTGCGCTTGGTATTGCGATTGACATCACCATCAGATTTCTGGTCAATTTCAAACAAGAACTGCCAGTTGCAAGGGGCGATATCAAACAAACTGTTGTTCTGACCATTCGGGATACCGGTATCAGCATCGTCTACACCTCCCTCGTTTTGATTGCAGGTTTTATCATTTTCGCGTTCAGCGGATTTGGAAGTACCCAAGCATTGGGTTGGCTGACCTCCTTCACCCTATATACAGCTACATTGACCAACCTCATCCTCCTTCCGGTCATCCTAGTTTTGATTAAAAAATTAGATATTAATTAATATTTAATCTTAAAATAGCTGAAAATTATATATTTTCTAACTTTATTCGATATTTTGCCGGTTTTTACAGTTTTGTAGAGATTGTACTAGATTTTTTCAAATACATGTCCTGTTTTTTCAGGGACTTTGACAAACAAATCCCTTTCCTTGTTTGTCTTGTTATAACTTTGCACTTCCTTAATAAATTATCAACAAAAAGAGCTATGAAGAATTTGCTTACACTTCTATTAGCCTTTGCTTCCATGCTGCAGTTTACCCTGGCACAAGCCATCAAGGTACAGGGTACTGTTCAGGACAGCCAAGGAAAAGGTATCCCCAATGTCACCATCACGATCAGTGGACAAAAAGGCGGTACTACATCTGACAAAGATGGAAACTTTACTTTGAACGTTAATTCACTTCAATCCAAACTCCTTTTTAGCTCAATCGGCTATAACAACGAAGAGGTTGCATTGAGTGGTAAATCAACCATCCAGGTTACTTTGACCAACAGCGAATCAAATCTTGGTGAAGTAGTTGTGGTTGGTTATGGTACACAAAGAAAAAAGGACCTCACTGGTTCTATTTCAAATGTCAGTGCTAATCAAATTAAGAATTTATCCCTCACTTCTCCCGAGCAGGCATTGCAGGGAAGGGTTGCGGGTGTGAATGTAACATCCAGTTCAGGAACGCCTGGTGGATCTGTTAACGTCAACGTACGTGGTATCGGTACCATCAGCGGTAACGCTCAGCCATTGTACGTGTTGGATGGAATTCCCATTGCAACGGGTTCTTTCTCTCAAATAGGGGTTGGTAACCAACTGCTAAACAGTTTGGCAGATGTGAATCCAAATGATATAGAGTCAATCGATATATTGAAGGATGCGTCTGCAACGGCCATTTATGGCTCCAGAGGTGCGAATGGGGTTGTGTTAATAACAACCAAGAGAGGTAAAAACCAGAAAACACGTGTAAACTACAGCGGATACACTGGTAACCAATCAGTCTGGAGAAAAATCAAGCCTCTGTCAGGAAGGGACTTTCAGGAAATCCTTCAAGAATCATTATTCAACAGATACAGCTCACTTTATGGCAATCAAGAACCATCATTTTATTTTGGTAGCGACGTACATGATAATTCTTACGTTAATACCAACTGGCAAGACGAAATTTTCAGGACTGCCCCTATCAACAGCCACGATATTAGTGCACAAGGCGGTAATGACAAAACCAAGTTTTATGCAGGTGGAAATTACTTCGATCAACAGGGCACGGTTGTTGGTTCCAGATTCCAACGTTACAACTTCAGAGTGAACTTAGATAACACAGTTTCTGATAAATTCAAAATAAGCAGTGGTATCTCTATCAGCAACAGCATTCAAAACAGGATTCAAAACGACAACAACATTTATGGTGTATTAAGCACTGCTGTATTGATGGCATCAGACATCCCTGTTAAGAACCCTGATGGCACCTACGGAAAAGATCCCACCTCTTCAACAGAAAATCCACTATTGGCAGCCAAGGAAAACTTCAACAAAGTGTTCAACGGCCGTGTACTTGCAAACATCAGCGCTGATTACCAGTTCTCAAAAGCATTGAGTTTCAAGGTGAATTTAGGTGCTGACTATGTAAGCTTGAATGAATCTCGTTTTTATCCATCTATCTCCAATGCAGGATCTGGTGTCAGAGGGCAAGCCACTGAGGCTTACAATAAAAGCCTTAACCTGATCAATGAAAATATTATAAACTTCAGAAAAGATTTTGGTAAACATGGCATCAATGCAGTGGGTGTTGCCTCTTATCAGACCCAAAATTTTGAATCCATTTTCGCATTAGCAGAAAATTTTCCCGGTAATTCGATTCGTAGACTTTCTGGTGGATCAGTGAAAAAAGAGGCTTCTACAAGCGGTAGCTCATTCGGTATTATAGGGTATGTTGGACGTTTCAACTATTCATATGATGGAAAATATTTATTCAGCGTCAGTTTGAGAAGGGATGGTTCATCCAACCTTGGAAGCACCACCAAATGGGGAACCTTCCCTGCGGTTTCTGCTGGATGGCGCATATCTGATGAAAAATTCATGAGCAATGTGAAGTTCATCAACAACCTGAAATTGAGAGGTTCTCGCGGTTATAGCGGAAGCAACTCAGGCGGATTGTTTGCATCTCTTCCTTTGATCAGTCCAGGTGCTAATTACCTGACATCTGCAGGCTTGACACCATCACAATTGGGTAACCCAAATCTGAGTTGGGAGACATCAATTCAAAATGATCTGGCCCTGGAATTAGGGCTTTTTAACAGAATCAACATTATCATTGAACTTTACAAAAGGAAAACAAATAACCTTTTGACAAGTCGTCAGTTGGTTGCTAACAGTGGCTTTCTCTCCGTGAACGACAACATCGGTGCCATCACAAACAAAGGAATTGAATTGGGATTAGATGGCACAATTGTCAATTACAAGAAATTCAACTGGAATACAAATTTCACTATTACATTACAAAAAAACAATGTCGATACCATTTATGGTGGCAACCCATTTGGATCAGGCTTCATGAGTTGGATTCAACAAGGTCATCCTTTAAGTTCGTTCAGAGGATACAGGACACAAGGAATATTCCAGCAACTAAGTGAAATTGTCGCTGCCCGTGATGGTACTGCTGCAAGACCGGGTGATATTAAATGGAAGGATGTGGACAGTGATGGTCGTATCACCTCTGCAGATCAAGAAATTCTTGGAACTGCACTTCCAACATACTTCGGAAGCTTTACCAATACTTTCACACTTGGAAACTTTGAATTGACAGCTTTCTTTCAATTTGTAGGTGGTAATAAAATTGTCAATTACAACAGAGCTTTTGCAGAGGGGATGAACAGTGTTTTTGGACAATATGCAACTGTTTTGGATAGATGGACTAACACTAAGCCGTCAACAACCATGCCAAGAGCAGTATGGGGCGATCCAGCAAACAACAGAAGAGCTTCTGACAGATGGCTTGAAGATGGATCTTTCACCAGGTTGAAAAACTTATTGGCAGGTTACAACTTCAGTCAAAGTGCATTGAAGAAAATGAAAATTAGTTCTCTGAAACTATTCTTGCAGGCACAGAATCTTTTCACTTGGACCAAATACCAGGGATTTGACCCCGAGGTCAGCACCTTCACGCTTACCAATACAGCCCAAGGAACTGATTTCTTGACCTTCCCTCAACCACGTATCATCACCTTTGGTATCAATGCTGGATTCTAATTCGATACACTTTAAATTATCATAGAAATGAAAAAGATATTAAACATAAATTTATCCTTGCTGACAGCATTGATCGTTTTTTCGTCTTGTGAAAAAATCATCGATCAGCAGCCTCAAACTGTTTTGAGTGCCGAAACAGCATACACCACTCGTCAGGGAGTTGAGGCAGGTTTGTTGGGCTGCTACAATGCCCTTCAGAGCACTAGCTACTACGGACTTGAAATTTGGGCGCTCTCTGATATGTATGCTGGGGTTGTAGCCCACACAGGTACCTTCCCTACTTATGCACAGTTCGCTAACCGGCAAATTCTTCCTGATAATACAAACGTCACAAACCTTTGGAACGCGATTTACAATGGTATAAATAGAATCAACACGGTAATTCAATCATCGGAATCACTCTCTGACCCTGCATTCAACAGAGGACAGATAATTGGTGAGGCGAGATTCCTGAGGTCTCTTATGTATTTTGACTTATTGCGCGCATACGGTGGAGCCAACAATGGTTTCAACAAAGGTGGTCGCGGAGTTCCCTTGAGAACAAAAGCAACCCTTTCGCCTACTGACGCAGACCCCAAACCGCTGGATGCTGAAGCGGATGTGTGGAGACAGATTGACAGCGATTTGGATTATGCCATTGCCAATTTGAAAGCCACAACCACCGGAAGAGCGACCGTAAATGCTGCAAAGGCATTGAAAGCCCGTGCTGCGTTGTACAAAGATGATTGGGCAACAGCGGAAACACAAGCCAATGATGTAATCAATGCATTGAAGGGTACTAGTACAGGACTCTCTGCATCTTACGACGCACTCTGGTCATCTCAAAACACAAGACCAGAGAGTATTTTTGAATTGCAGTATGATATCAACAATACCAACTCCATCGCATTCTACTACTTCCCGACCGGACTGGGTGGAAGAAATGAAATTGGTTCCAGCACTACACTGAATGCACAACCTGCAACTGACCTCAGAAAAGCAACCAATGTCAAAGTTCTTGGGGGTCTCAACAAAACTGGTAAATATTCGCGCATCAACGGAACAGACAATGTGATTATCATCCGTCTGGCTGAGATGTACCTGATCCGTGCAGAAGCAAAGGCAAAAAAAGTTGTTCCTGATTTGGTGGGTGCATTAGCTGACTTGAATGTCATTCGCTCTAGAGCCGGTCTTGCTGCTTCAACTGCTGCTACAGCAGATGATATCTTGAAGCAACTGTACGAAGACAGGTATTATGAATTTGCTCATGAAGGACATGCATTCTTCGATCTGAAGCGTACCAACAGATTATCAACTGCAATAACAGGATTCTCTGGTGCCAATACATTCCGTGCATTGTATCCAACTCCACAAAGAGAGATAATCAATAGTGCAGGACTAATAGCACAGGTTACAGGATATTAATCTGCAACCAAGTATAAAAAAAGCCGCACTTAGAGTGTGGCTTTTTTTATTTCAGTAATTCATGCAATTTTCGTTCAAGTGCTGGTCCCCTTAAATCTGTTGCAATCACTTTTCCTTTTGGATCCAGCAAGACATTGAAAGGTATTCCTTCGATGCTATACAAAGGAACGACTTCACTGTCCCAAAACTTTAAATCACTTACGTGACTCCAATACAATTGATCATCCGCAATGGCCCTGATCCAATCATCTTTTGTTTTGTCCAACGAAACGCCCAAAATCGTAAAATTTCTGTCTTTGAATTGTTGAAATGCTGATACAACATTTGGATTCTCCATCCTGCAAGGCTTGCACCAACTTGCCCAAAAATCAACCAATACATATTTTCCTCGCAAAGAGGACAAAGAAAGTGATTTTCCATCTGGAGTAGACAATGTAAAATCAGGTGCTTGCTTACCAACCAATCCACCTTCTGCAGGAGATGCTATTTCGTTCTGAAAAGCTTCCGCAATCTTTTTGATCTTTTGCAGGTCAGGGAAACGCTTTGTAATATTTTTGAGTACAGGTGACATCTGCTCTGCAGATACCAAATTTTTTGAAATGCCAAGTGCATAAATAGCCAATGCGGGCGCAGAAGTACTATCAGCAAATGAAAGAAGATAAGTCCCTGTTTCGGCAGATTTCTTCCTGAATGATTCTTCCATGAAAACCCTGGAACTGTCCATCACACTTCCTTTCATTTCGATTTGAGACTTTAATTGACCCATTTCCTGTAATCGTTTATTGAATGCCAATAAAAGATTTTTAAATGTATTGGAGCCTATCGAATTGGTTGAATAACTTCCAGGATTTTCCCCATCCAATTCAAGCTTGATATTTTGTTGGTCACCCACCAAAATGATATAAAACTCATCGTTTTCGAATCGAATCCTATACAGTACTTCTTGGTTCAAAGCACCACCTTTCAAATTAACTGATTTGGTATCTGCACCAAGTTGGGACGAATCCATGGTTGATGGGTTGGCATCCAACTCAATCAAATCAAGATAAATATATTGATAGGGGTTGATATTGGAAAGTTGAATTTGTACATTTAAATTGTTTGATTCCTGTTTACAGGAAAAAACAACAAGCGTCAACATTGCAATAGAATAAAAAATAATTTTTTTCATAATATAATTTATTGATGCAGTAATGATTCTAAAATTGATGTAACCTGCTTGGGATCGGCTTTCCCCTTTGATTGTTTTTTTACTTCCCCCATGAAAAGTCCTATCAAACCCTTTTTCCCCTTTTTATACTCCGCCACTTTATCGGGCATGGCTTCCAATACACTTTTTGCCCAAAAGTACAATTGATCGGCATCTGCATCCTGCGCCAAGTCAAGTTCCTGGATCAAGCTCTTGGGTTTGACAGAAGCATCGGCCATCATTCTTGGTAATATTTTTTGTGCCGCAAGTGAAAAATTGATTATCCCTTCTGAAATCAGTGTCAACAATTCATCAAAATTGGCAGCAGAAATTTTTACATTTTTCCATTCACCATCTGACTGATTCAACTGTGCCCTCAGTGGCCCTAGCAATAGGTTGGCCAATTGTTTTTTATGTTTGGTAGACTGTGCAATGATTTCATACAGATCGTACAAATCTTTCTCCTCTGTAAGCTGCTCTGCATCATAGGGTGAGAGCTCGTATACATGGATGAGCTTGCTGGCAACGACTTCGGGTAATGGAGGAAGTTGATTTTTTAAACCACTGATATATTCCTCAGTAAATAGGAAAGGAGCCAAATCAGGCTCAGGAAAATACCTGTAATCTTCTGCATCTTCCTTTGTTCGGATCGAAAAGGTAATGCCTGCATCAGCATCATAGCTTCGGGTTTCCTGTAGAATGGTTTCTCCTCTCTCCAATATGTCAGTGAGTCGTTGAATTTCAATTTCTACCGCATGCTTAAGGTGTTTGATGGAATTGAGATTTTTGACTTCCACCCTGGTTCCCAGAGATTGAACTCCTTGAAGTCGGACCGATATATTGGCATCACACCTGAGGCTACCCTCTTCCATATTGCCGTCACATATTCCAATCCATCTCACCAACTTTCTGATTTCTGTGAGATAAGCTGCTGCTTCTTCGGCTGAATGCATGTCGGGTTCTGAAACAATCTCAATCAGCGGCATTCCTGCTCTGTTGAAATCGAGAAAGGTCAGTGCATCATCCAAATCATGAATGCTTTTACCTGCATCCTCCTCCAAATGAATTCTGGTCAACTTAACCCCCTTTACACCATTGGTGGTAGGTATGTTTATTATACCTCCTTTGCAAATAGGTGTGGTATGTTGTGATATTTGATAGCCCTTGGGCAAATCAGCATAGAAATAATTCTTTCTTGCGAAATAATTATATGTTGAAATTTCACATTGGCAGACCAGTCCCATTTTGATTGCCAATTCAACAGCTCTTTTGTTCATCCTGGGAAGTGTTCCGGGATGCCCCAGGGTAATGGGACTCACATGTGCATTGGGATTTGCATCAAAACGGGTAGCATCCCCAGAAAACAATTTACTGGCAGTATTCAACTGAGCATGTACTTCTAAACCAATGACTGCTTCATACTTATGCATGCAAAGCTTTTTTTACAGCATCTATGGCAGACATAAGTGTAGCAGCATCTTGTCCGCCAGCCACCGCCAATGTTTTTTGACCGCCGCCACCGCCTTTGATCCATTTGGCGACTTCATTTTTAATCAAGGCATTTGCATCGAGTCTAGATGATTGTTGAAGAGCATCGGCAATTCCCACAGCAACAGCAGGCTTTCCATCAATGACTGCACCTATTGTCACAAAAGCATGGTCGTTGTAGCATCTTAACTCATTGCATAATTTTTTCAGTGCATCAACAGATGAGACATCTACCAGCGTCCCCAGAAACTGAATCTCCTTGATTGACTCAAATTGATGCATCAATTCATTGCTAACATATCCCAATAACTTTGCATCTGCTGCTTCCAGTTGTCTCTTCAATGAACTCAGTTCATCTGACTGCATTTCCAAAGTCCGGATAAGATCTTTGGGGTGTTTGAGTGATGCTGAGATATGTTTCAACAGTTGTTGTTGTTCTTTTATGTACTGCTCAGCTGCATTGGAACACACTGCCTCAATCCTTCTCACACCTGCAGCCACACTGGATTCGGAAGTTATCATGCAATATCCAAGCTCTCCCGTACTGCCTACATGCGTTCCGCCGCATAGTTCGATGGAAAAATTTGGATCAATGGTAACCACCCTAACAGCATCACCATACTTTTCACCGAACAAAGCCATCGCCCCTAGCTTCATCGCTTCTTCTTTGGGCATTTCACGAATGACAACAGGAATATTTGCTCTGATCTTTTGATTGACGATTGAAGTCACCTGCTCCATCTCCTGTTCGGTCATTTTTGCAAAATGAGAGAAATCAAAACGCATTCCCTGTTCATTTACCAATGATCCTTTTTGAGCAACATGAGATCCGAGGGTAGCTCTCAGAGCAGCGTGCAATAGATGGGTAAGAGTATGGTGCTTGGTTATTTCTTTTCTGCGATCCATATCTACAGAAGCGGTAACTGATGGTTGGATTTCTGCCGGCAATGTATCAATGGTGTGGATGATTAAATCATTTTCCTTCTTGGTATTCAGGACTTTGATTTCAGCAGATCCAAATCTGATCATACCGGTATCGCCTACTTGTCCTCCGCTTTCAGCATAAAAAGGAGTGTTTTCCAATACTGCTTGAAAAGAAGATTGGCCTTTTGCCTCCACCTTTCTGTATTTCAAAAGGGATGTTTCGCAGGACAATGTTTCATATCCAACAAATGATGTTTTACCATGCAAAGGCTTCGACACTTCAATCCAATCGCCTGTATCTACCGCTGCGGCTGACTTACTTCGATTTTTCTGCAATTGCATTTCCTGTTCAAATCCGGTTTCATCAACCAGCATGCCTTTTTCCTGTGCAATCAAACGGGTCAAATCGAAGGGAAATCCATAAGTATCATATAATTCAAATGCCGCTGTGCCTTTGATCAAATTTTCTTTTGATGATGCTTCGATGATATCATCAATTTTTTTGAGTCCCTTTCCAAGTGTTCTCAAAAAAGTTTCTTCTTCCTCTTTTACAACTTTGCTTACAAAAGACAACTGTGCTTCGAGTTCAGGAAATACGTCTTTGAACTGAGTGGAGAGTCCAGGCAGCAGTTTAAATAGAATCGGTTCTTTCACATCGAGATAGGAGTAATAATATCTCACAGCCCTTCTCAAAATTCTTCTCACTACATATCCGGCTCCGGTATTGGATGGCAATTGTCCGTCTGCAATCGTAAAAGCAATGGCCCTGATATGATCCGCCAACACCCGGAATGCAACATCCTGTTTGCTATCGCTTGCGGTATATTTTTTTCCGGATATTTTTTCAGTCTGTTCGATGGTCCCGGAAAATAGATCTGTTTCATAATTCGAATGCTTTCCCTGCAATACCCTCACCAATCGCTCCAATCCCATTCCCGTATCTACATGTGTTGCATCCAAGGGTTGAAGGGAGCCGTCCTTCATTCTGTTGTATTGAATGAAGACATTGTTCCAAATTTCAATTACCTGAGGATGATCTTTGTTCACCAATAGATGACCGGGTAATTTCGCCCTCTCTTCATCTGATCTGCAATCTACGTGTATCTCACTGCAGGGTCCGCATGGACCCGTATCGCCCATTTCCCAGAAATTGTCTTTTTTGTTTCCAAAAACGATGTGCTCTTCTGGCAATAGTTTTTTCCATACTCCCAATGCAATGGTGGATGGCGGAATATTTTCTTTTGCATCTCCTTCAAAGACCGTGGCATATAACCTGGATTTGTCCATTTGAAAAATTTCTGTCAACAGCTCCCAGCTCCACTCGATTGCTTCTTTCTTGAAATAATCACCAAAACTCCAATTGCCAAGCATTTCAAACATGGTATGGTGGTAGGTGTCAACACCAACTTCTTCCAGGTCATTGTGTTTTCCACTGACCCTAAGACATTTTTGTGTATCAACGACCCGTTTGTATGGCGCAACCCTGTTGCCCAAAAAATAATCTTTGAATTGGTTCATCCCGGCATTGGTAAAAAGCAGGGTTGGATCGTCTTTAAGTACAATCGGTGCAGAGGGTACAATATGATGCCCCTTGCTCACAAAAAAATCTAAAAATTTCTTTCTAATTTCTGCAGATGTCATCGCTTAACATGTTGATGTGAAGGGGTCTAGGCACAATAGGCTATATTTGCGTCGGCCCTAGGCAGCAAAAATACATCATTTCAGAGATGGGCAGCTGATGAAGAAGATCAAATATTACTATAACACGCAGACCCTCAGGTATGAGAAACAGGTCACACCATTGAGGGTGACCTTGTTGCGAATTTTCGCGTTTATATCAACCGCCATTGTAACGGGTCTGATTGTGGTTGCTGTTGCCTTCAGATTCCTCGATTCACCCAAGGAAAAAATGATGAAACTGCAGCTGGATAGGTCTGAGTACCTGAATAAAATATACGAAGACAGGTACAGGGAACTGGACGAGAGACTGCGACAACTGGAAAAACGTGACAATGAGGTTTACAGAACGGTATTTGAAGCCCAACCCCTCCCCGATAGCTTGCGAATCAGGCAACTGGAAAAGAGGAAAGAAATGCAGATCCTGGCTGGTATGGACAGTGAAGAGCTCACAGAGGGAATTGCCAAAAAACTGAGTGGTATTTACAACAGGATCGTCAGCCAGGAAAAATCATACAAAGAAATAGAGAAAATGGTCAAAAACAAAGAGCGATTATTGGCCAGTACTCCAGCCATTCAACCATTGAGCAATAAGGACCTAGACAGGGTAAGTTCTGGGTTTGGATACAGGATTGATCCATTGTATAAAACCGTTAAATTTCATCCTGGACTTGACTTTACTGCTCCTCAGGGCACCCCTGTGTATGCCACAGCTGATGGTGTTGTGAGGGTTGCAGGAAATCTTGGCAATGGCTATGGCAATCACATCATCATTGACCATGGATATGCCTACAATACACTGTATGGGCATTTGTTCAGGTTAAAGGCCAAAAGAGGCCAATCAGTCAAGAGAGGTGAGGTCATTGGATATGTAGGAAATACAGGCAAATCAACGGGTCCACATTTGCATTACGAAGTCATCAAAGGAAAAAAACACCTAGATCCGATTTATTTCTTTTACAACGATTTAACACCAGAACAATACCAGCAAATCCTCAAACTGGCTGCATCACGCAACCAATCATTCGATTGATGAATTGTGCAAAACTCCTTCATTAGAAAGTTGAATTTGTATTTAAATTCGTTGCATGCTTCATCAGCTAGACTTATTTGGCGGAGAACCTTTACAGCATCCAGAAAAAAAATCCGCGCGAGAGAAAAAAGATAAACCTATCCAGGTATCACCCCCTTCTTCTGCACCCCAGCCACCTGCAAACATAGAAGAAACAATTACTGCAGTCGAGGAACCGAAAGAATCCACTTATGTGGATGCAGCGTTTATTCAAGTACCAGATGATGAAGTGCTTTTCAGCAAACTTTACTATCCCATCAGTGATGTTGCGAAAATGTTCAATGTAAATATTTCACTCATCAGGTTTTGGGAAAAGGAATTTGATATCCTTAAACCAAGGAAAAACAGAAAAGGTGACAGGCTTTTCAGGCCAGAAGATGTAAAGAATTTAAAGTTGATTTATTTTCTGCTAAAAGAAAAACGCTATACCATTGAGGGCGCAAAGAGTTTTCTCAAAAAAGGCAAGAAGGTCAACGAACAATTTGAAACAATCGAATTGCTGAAGAATATCAAATCAATGCTGCTAGAATTGAAAGCAGGTCTTTCTTAAACTGCTGTATCATTTCAATTTACCTGCAATTTTAATCTGAAGTTTTTCCAAGAGTGCCAGGACCTTCAAATTGATATGCTGTTTCACATTGTTGAATTCAGCTATAGATATTGATTCTGTAAAATATTCAACTGTAACAAGGAACGCCTCAAGTTTAACGTCAGACAACAAAACGGTTTTTTCAGTTACTTGAGAAATTGACAATGTTTCATTGAGCTCATGCATCAATTGATTGATCTGAGCATATGTTGTACCCAAATCCAAATTCAGATTCAGTTCCCCTCTGCGCTTATTTCGGAGTGAAAAATTATCAACGATGCTATCAACCATCTGTTTGTTGGGAATAGAAACGTATGTTTTGTCATTGGTTCTGATCCTGGTGCTTCTGAGTCCAATTTTTTCCACTGTTCCTTGAATTTTCTGCACTTTCAAAAGGTCACCCACCCGAAAAGGACGATCAAAAAATATGATAAAAGATGCGATCAGGTTTTCCAAGCTCTCCTTTGCAGCAAGTGCAATGGCAGCACCTGCCAGACTGAGTCCAGCCAATATCTTGGTAATATCCTCGTTGAGAACAAACCTGATCATCACCAAGATGCAGATGATCACGAGAATGACTTTCAGAAATTCCCTGAAAAAAATGATCAACTGATCGTCGGTTGTATCCTCTGTTGTACTGCCCCTTTTTTCTAGAATGATGGCGAGATAATCAATGACCCTCAACAACGTATGAAAAAAGAAGAAAATCAGCATGCCAACTGCCAATCGATCTACCACTACTTCTGAAGTCACTTTAAATATTTTAACATGCAGAATAGCCGGGAAACGCAAGCTGCTCATGGAGATATACACAGCAAGAAACAAAATGAAATTTTCAAGGGGGGCCAATACCAAATTGAAAAATTCTTTTTCATCAATAATTCTTCCCATTCGTTTGAACAAATAAAAAACCAATCTCGTCATGTTTTTACTTGCCCGTTTCTTCAGTATCCACACCAACAAAATGATTCCGAATACAATCAGATAATTGGAGATGGCATTGTCAAACAATGATCGATGTAACATTTCCTGCATACTCATTTATTTAATTGATACGCATATATTGATAACCCACTCTTATTCAACGCATAAAAGAATGTAGGTGAAAAAAATGTTTGTTGCATTTCAGATGGCAGTCCATCCAATCTCCAATGGATTGAATTTTTTTCTGTTCGTTTTGTCCATATCTCTTGTGCATCGTTGAATAAGATATCATTTCCCAATGATTGGAATTCTTTGATATTCGATACGTCAATTTTCTCTTTGAATCCACCATAGTAGTCAAAAACATAGATACCCTGTTCAGCATCCAGCAAATACAAATGACCTTGGTGTTCTATCATTTTCACAGGACTCACTTTTTCAGCAAACACCAATCGGAGGTCGGTTGACTCAAATGCTATGGACCCATCCAAGCGGATTTTTTTTATTCTGCTGTTTTGCTCATCAAAGATCCATAATTGATTGTCATAACTTGGACAAACAGCATTGACCTGAAACAAACTCAGCTTTCTCAAATCAATACGCTGGACTATTTGCATCAGCCTGTCTAGGATCAGAACAACATTGAAGTTTTTGAAATACAAATATGTCCTGAGGGTATGCTGGGTATAAATAGCATGAAGCTTTCCATAGCGCCTAACTTCATTGAATACGGACAGAGAGTCGAGATTCGCATTGAATTTTTTCAGCTGCCCCCCTGATGTAAGCAGATATATACTCCCTGATTCATCAACCTCAAACAAATCGAATTCACCCTTGATTTGTTTGATAAATTGTATGTTCAACAAAGATTCTTTAGATACTGCATCTATAGACCCCATTATACAAAATAGCATACAAATGATAAAACGGATCATGCATGATATTTTAATGTTACTTGATATCCATCAAATACAGCATATGAGTTGTACTTGATCCAATCTCCAAGATTGATGTACCGGGAAGCAGCATTTAAATCAAACTCTATTGGCAGGTGCCTGTGTCCAAAAACAAAATAATCAACATCGGTTGTTTTGAGAACGGACCTGCAATATTGTATCGGCCACTCCTGATCTTCTCCTAAAAAATGATTATCGGTTTCGCCTGTAGCTATTCGACTTTTTCTGCTAAAATATTCTGCAATGGTGAGTCCCAAAGCAGGTGGTATCAATCCAAAGAGAAATTGACAAATAGGATTTCTGAAGATGGATTTGAGAAACTTATAGCCATGGTCACCCGGACCCAAACCATCTCCATGACCAATGATAAATTTCTTGCCGTTGAAATCGTAATATTTTTCTTGAAAATAAACAGGAATACCCAGCTCAGATTCGAAATATCCTGACATCCACATGTCATGATTGCCCACAAAAAAATGCACTGCTATTCCTCGATCGGTCAACTCTGCCAATTTTCCCAATATGCGAACGTATCCCTTGGGAACAACTTTTCTGTATTCAAACCAAAAATCAAACAAGTCACCCAATACAAAAACCATGTATGCGTCTTCTTTGATCGCGTCCAAAAAAGCAACAATTTTTTTCTCCCGGTTTAGACTTGCAACTTTGTCGGGAGCACCCAGGTGAAAATCTGAAAGAAAATAAATTTTTTTGCCTTGTGGGACTTGCATCTTCAAATATACCGAGAAATGAGCACTGGAGCGAGGCTCAGCTGTCCAATAAAAAACAATAGACTTCCTTGGGGCCATGCACCCCTACGACCAACGTCTTTTCAATATCTGCCGTTCTGCTCGGACCCGTTGCAAATGAAATCATAGAAGGCAACTGATCTCCATATTTTTTTTGCAATATTTTCAATGCGTCTTTTACATCAAAAACAAGCTGACTTGCTTTTGCAACGCAAATATGAACAGGTGCGTACACGCTGGTTGTTCTTCCGGAGGATACTGCACTGCTCAACACAATGGATCCGGTTCTTGCCACAAGCAACTCACATTTGGTTATGGATGCATCACTTTCTGCCAATGATTTTGTTGAGAACTGCTGAAAACCAAATGAAGCAAATGCAGATCGAATATTGTCGTCTGTGCAATACAAATCAGCCCATTGTTTCTCAACAGCAAGCGCATTGATCTGATTGACCAGATCCTCCTCGTTGGCACAAAGAGAGAATTTGCCAAGCAGTGCAGTAAATTTCTCTGCAAACATTACAGCAAGATCCTCACCTGTTTCTTCAAAATTGAATTCTGCTTTGTCCAATGCAGGATATGGCTGATCCGTAGGTTGGGTAAGTGCCTTTCGGATGTTCTTCAAAATACTTTCTTTTGAAGAAGATGATTCCATGATTATTTTTTCATCCAATCTGCGCATGGTCGTTAGACTGTTGTGTTGTTAGCCGATTCATCTTTTATGGGCTCTTCATCAGCAAGAATTTTCTTTTCGCTGAAAGGACGTTTGCCAATCAGGTCTTCTACATCTTGTTGATGCAATACTTCCCTGTTCAGCAGGGCCAACGCAATTTTTTCAACCTGTTCTTTTTTCTCTGTCAGCAATTGGAGGGTTCGCTGATAGGCATCTTCCACAAGTTTCCTTACTTCATCATCGATCAGCTTTCCTGTTTCTTCACTGTATGGCTTGGTGAATGTATTCTCCTGCTGAGGATCATAGAAGCTGATGTTTCCAACTTTCTCACTCATGCCATATACCGTGACCATTGCATAGGACATCTTGGTTACCTGCTGCAAATCATTTTGAGCTCCAGTTGATATTTTACCAAAAAATATCTCTTCACTTGCCCTGCCGCCAAGTGTCATGCACATCTGATCTGTGAGCTGTTCTGTGTTGTATAAGTATTGTTCTTTGGGTGTATACTGTGCATATCCAAGTGCAGCAACGCCTCTGGGAACGATGGTGACTTTCAGCAATGGATAAGCATGTTCCAGATACCAGCCACATACAGCATGTCCTGCTTCATGGTAGGCAATGATTTTCTTCTCCTCTGGAAGGATGATCTTGTTTTTCTTTTCGAGTCCGCCTATCACCCTGTCAATCGCATCTTGGAAGTCGTCCATTTCCACTTGCTCTTTTCCTTTTCGGGCAGCAATCAATGCAGCTTCATTGCATACGTTGGCAATGTCTGCACCCGCAAATCCAGGTGTTTGTTCTGCAAGTTTGTGTATATCCAATTTTTCTGATCGCTTGATTGGGTTCAGATGCACAAGAAATATAGCTTCTCTACCCTTTACATCAGGCTTATCAATGCTGATCTGACGATCGAAGCGACCTGGTCGCAGCAAGGCACTGTCGAGCACATCCGGACGATTGGTTGCAGCCAAGATGATGATTCCGCTGTCACCCCCGAATCCATCCATTTCCACCAACAATTGATTCAATGTGTTTTCACGCTCATCATTGCTCATCATCATATTCTTTCCTCTGGCCCTTCCTATGGCATCTATTTCATCAATAAATATGATGCATGGTGCTTTTTCTCTGGCTTGTTTGAACAAATCACGAACCCTGCTGGCACCTACGCCCACAAAAAGTTCTACGAAATCCGAACCAGACATCGAGAAAAAGGGCACCTGTGCTTCTCCTGCCATGGCCTTTGCCAGCAATGTTTTTCCCGTTCCTGGAGGTCCCACGAGCAAAGCTCCCTTTGGGATCTTCCCTCCCAGTGCGGTATATTTTTTTGGATTCTTCAGGAAGTCAACAATCTCCATGACCTCTTGCTTGGCTTCATCCAAACCGGCAACATCTGTAAAAGTGATATTTACTTTGGTTCCCTTATCGAACAACTGTGCTTTGGATTTTCCAATGCTGAAAATTCCACCGCCTCCTCCGCCGCCAGCACCTCCACCCATTTTACGCATCATCAAAACCATGAGTAAACCAAACATCAAGATGGGGAATAAGAAATTAACCAGTGGTCCAAAAAATTCAGGATCGGTAACAGGTTCAACAGGAACCTCTTTTACTTCTGGATGTTCTGAGAAATACTTGCTTAGGTTTTCTTGGTAATCGTCGATTTTAGAATAGCTGAATTGAAAATGAGGACCCTTGGATGATTTGGCATAGACCAATTTATCACCCAACAAATCTTTGTACGCTTTCTTATCCAAACTATCACGAACTATGTAAACCCTGACAACATCTTTGCTTTTTACAGGCTCCAGTTTTGCTACATCGTTTTGACTGAGCATTTTTTGCTTGAACTCCAGTTCACTGATATTGCGGGCATCCGGACTCACACCGCGCATCACCTGATATCCGATGAGCAATACTGCGGCGATGACATAGATCCAGTAGAAACTGAATGATGGTCCCTTAGAAGAACCCCCTTCTCCACCCTGATCTTTTCGTTTGAAAGGGTTCATGGAACCGCCCCTCTTTTCTCTGTTGATTGAATCGTTGTTCATGATGAATGCTTGTTCTTTTTCTTGATAGATGTAAAAGCAGGCGGTTGGGGCAATGATACAGGCTCCTCTAAATCAATTTCAACCCCATCGTTCCACATATCCTCCAATTTGTAAAATTTTCTTGTTTCGCTCAAAAAAACATGGACGACTACATTGACATAATCAATCAGTATCCACTGACTGGCTTGTTGACCTTCATGTCTGTAGGGCAATTCACCCAATTCTTTTTTCACTTTTACTTCCACCCAGTCAGCTATTGCTTTAACTTGGACGGTGGAAGTTGCCTCGCAAACAATAAAAAAATCAGAAACTGCTTCTGATATTTTTCTCAGATCCAACAAAACGATGTGCTCACCTTTTCTGTCCTGAATGGCAGAAGTGATCACCTTCAGTATTTTACTGTTTTTTGTTAAGCGGGATATTTTCTTTGCAGGTACGGTTCCTTCTGATCTTGATGCCAAACGCTGTTTTTTTATGTTTTCGTTGAGTAACTTTCCAAAATTAAGGATAATTTCCCTCCTTAAGCTGCCAACAAAATGATAGGAAAGCCCCTCATCATATTATCTACGGTAGACAGTACCAATAACCATGCCATGGGGCTGATCCGTGAAGGAAAGGCAGCAAGCGGAATGGTCATTTTTGCACTAGAGCAAAGCCAAGGAAAAGGTCAACGGGGTCGAAACTGGCACAGCGAGTCGGGCAAAAACATCATGATGAGCTCATTGATCGGCGCAGAGCAATTTTCAATCAAAGAACAATTTGCTCTTTCCGCTACCATTGACCTAGCATGTTGTGATTTCTTTAGCAAATATGCAGGAGATGAAACCAGGATCAAATGGCCAAATGATTTGTATTGGCGTGACAGAAAGGCAGGGGGGATTTTGATAGAGAATGTAGTCAGGGAGGGAAAATGGGAATGGGCAGTTGCTGGTACGGGCATCAATATCAATCAGGTTGACTTTTCTGAAATTCTTGTTCAAGCAGTGTCGCTTCGGCAAATTACAGGCAAAACATATGATCCACTCGAGCTTTCCAAGGAACTGATTACACACATAGAAAACAGAATACAGATGTTACAATTGCAGGGGAGCCATCACATGCTGAATGAGTTCAATGCAATGCTGTACAAAAAAGATGAGGAAGTAAGTTTCAGAAAAAATCAGATTGTTTTCAAAGCAAAGGTACGACGGGTGAATATCAACGGTGAATTGGAAATTGACAGGGGAATTACAGAAACCATTCGCCACGGCGAAGTAGAATGGCTTTTATAATCCAAATCCCGCTGATATTTCCTCTGCATGTTCTTTGACCTTGGGCTTGGCAATGATTTTGACAATGACACCGTTCTCGTCGATCAAAAAAGTTGTTCTGAAAACTCCCATGTATTTGTTACCGTATAATTGCTTTTCTCCCCAAACACCGAATTTTTCAACCAATTTTTTATCTGTATCGGCAATGATGCGAAAAGGCAGTTTGTGTTTGGAAATGAATTTCAGATGAGATTTTTGATCATCCGGACTTACACCTATGACTTCGATTCCCTTCTTGCTCAACGCTTTGAAACCATCTCTCAGATTACAGGCCTGAACCGTGCAAGTACTGGTATCATCTTTGGGGTAAAAATACAAGGCTAATTTTTTGCCTTTGAAGTCGGAAAGTTTGATAGATGCCCCGTCCTGATCTTTTGATGTGAACGATGGAGCTTTTTTGCCTTCTGTTAATTTCATATGCTAGAGTCTTTTGAATGGTAGCTGGGCAAACGTTTTGTTTCCAGCCTCATCTACAACAACGGCCGTCAATAAATGTTCGCCAATTGGAAGATGATCGTCGACCTGATATTGATAACGCGTGCCGGTGGGTTTAAACATGAGCCATTTGCCGTTGCACCTGGCCTCAAAAGACTTGATGGATTTGTTGTTGTCAGAAACTGCAATAGATATGAGGGTTCCGCTTTTTACCAAAGCACCCTTTTGCAGATTGAATTGCACAAGAGGAGATTCACGGTCCTCTATCAGTTGAAATGCACCCAACTCTCTGAACATGGCAGAAAATCCAAATCCATCATACACCGCTTTCTTGATTTCAATTTTATGTTTGATTGTTTTTCTGATCAATAATTTTGAGGTATCTAGATTTGATTGGGAAGATTGAATGCTGACCCGAAATGAGCTGTTCACAGGAATATAATCTGGTTGCACTTGATAAGATTTCGATTTCTCTTCGAAATCATTAGATGCAATGGTTAATACCTGCATGTGAAATCCATCATAAAATGCGTCAGGTGAAAAATCAAACTTGATGCCATCCACTTGATATGTATTTTTTTGGCTGTAAACAATTGGCTGACCGCTCCAGATTTTTTTTACCTGTGATCCTGATTTTCTTATGCTAAAAGCAATAACTGATGTATTTTGATGTGCATCAGCAATGTGTATTTCATATCGCTCGATATTATTTGTATTCAACAAAAAAGACTTACCAGCAAATCCTGCATAGATATCCTCCTGGAAAAATTTCGGCCTATGCAACAACTGGATGTAGTTGCCGCCTTTGTATCGGTGGACGTAATCAATATGACCATTGATGTTTCTTGTAAAATCGTATGAAATGTTTTCTAGTGTGAAACCCGCCAGTTTTTGTTCACCTTGCTTGAGCAATGCACGGTAAATTCCATTGGGATTGTAACTTCCGTCTGAGCGATCACTCGCAAGGATTCCTACTGCGACTTTCTCAAAAGGCAAATCGATCGGACTGGCTGGAACATAGCTATCTCCTTTTTTTATCAGAGCAATCAACATAGGAACTTGCTCATAGATGCTTTTATCGTAGTCGTAAAATGCCAGTTGTTTTGGTTCAGGTGAAACATGATCTTCCACTGAAATTCCATTGGTGAGGGGATTGAGACAATGCTCTGTTTTGGTATCTCTCAGCTCAAAATGAAGATGCGGACCTTCTGAGGAACCCGTATTTCCGCTGTATCCTATTATTTGTCCCCTTTTCACCCTGAACAAGCCAGCCGGGACGCTCAGATCGATTTTCCATGATTCTTGTTCGTATTGTTTTTTTTCTAAATATGTTTCAACAGCCGGCAAAAATCTGTTCATATGGGCATAAACAGTGGTGGTTCCATTGGGGTGATTGATGTAGATGGCCCTGCCGAATCCGCCTGACTCGATTTTAATTCTTGCAATGTATCCATCTGCAGGAGCCTGAACAGGCAGGTTCTCTTTAGCCTCGGTGCTGAGGTCCAAACCCATGTGAAAATGATTTGGGCGCATTTCTCCAAAACTCGCATTGAGCTTGGGTTTGATTAAAAGAGGATACATTAAATCGCTGGAGCGTTGAGTCGGCTGAGCTGTAGTAATTAGCGCTGCGAGCAGGCTTGAAATGAAGAAGAAAAAGGGCTTTCGCATGATGCAAATCTACCTCAGGAGAGCGCTTTTAAAAAAAATTTGGAAGTGCAGACAACTTTTTAGGTGCATTGATTGTCTAATGTATGTAGCATGAAAAGCTTTATTCAATTTTTAGCAACTGCATGGAGAAAACTCAGCAAAGGCAGGGTCTCCAGGAAGCAATCCAAATTGGCTTCCCCGTATGATGCCATTGGCTTCCCCTATCCATCCAAAGAAGATATTTTGGAGGACTACGAAATGGCCGCCTATCACCAGCAGGCTTAATTACCCACTACATTTCAACATTCATCGAATCCATGCTTCATTTTTGAATATTTCCATTTAAAAATAGCCGTCAAACGCTACCTTTGCCTCCCGGGTAAGTCCCGGTTTTTTTGTGTCCCTACAAATCTAAAACATGCCAAAAGATTCATCCCTTCATTCGGTACTCATCATAGGCTCTGGTCCCATCGTAATTGGTCAGGCCTGCGAATTTGATTATTCTGGCTCACAAGCAGCGAGGAGTATCCGAGAAGAAGGAATCAAGGTAATTCTTATCAATTCCAATCCCGCCACCATCATGACCGATCCCATGATGGCCGACAAGGTATATCTCCTTCCACTGACAGTAGAGAGCATTGAACAAATTTTGAAGGAAAACAATATCGATGCAGTGCTTCCAACCATGGGGGGACAAACAGCATTGAACCTGGCAAAGGAAGCTGAGGAAATTGGACTCTGGGAGAAATACAACGTAAAACTCATAGGCGTAGATATCAAAGCAATCAACAAGGCCGAAGACAGAGAGCTCTTCCGACAATGGATGATTGAAATGAATATTCCTGTTGCTACCGCCAAGACAGCCAATTCATTTTTAGAGGGAAAAGAATTTGCGCAAGAAATCGGATTTCCGCTGGTTATCCGACCATCCTTTACACTTGGTGGAACAGGTGGAGGGTTTGTGCACAGCAAAGAGTTTTTGGATGAGGCACTGAACCGTGGACTCAACGCCTCCCCCATTCATGAAGTGCTGGTTGAAAAAGCAGTATTGGGATGGAAAGAGTTTGAACTTGAATTGCTCAGGGATGCGAAAGACAATGTTGCGATCATTTGTACAGTTGAAAATTTTGATCCCATGGGTGTGCATACAGGTGATTCCATCACGGTTGCACCTGCTATGACCTTGAGTGATACCGCATTTCAGCTGATGAGAAATACTGCCATTCGCATGATGCGTGATTTGGGAAATTTCGCAGGAGGTTGCAATGTTCAATTTGCATTGAATCCGGAAACTGAAGAAATCATTGCGATTGAAATCAATCCAAGGGTAAGTAGATCCTCTGCACTGGCATCCAAGGCAACCGGATATCCCATCGCAAAAATCGCAGCAAAACTTGCACTTGGATTCAGTTTGGATGAGTTGAAAAATCAAATCACCAAAACCACTTCCGCATATTTTGAACCAGCTCTGGACTATGTAATTGTGAAAGTGCCAAGATGGAACTTCGACAAGTTCAAAGGAGCCAATGATACACTCGGCTTGCAAATGAAATCTGTGGGTGAAGTAATGTCCATCGGAAGGAGTTTCACAGAAGCCATTCAGAAAGCATGCCAAAGTTTGGAGAACAATGCAGTGGGACTCGGATACTATGGCAAAAGCCTGATGCACGCAGATGAAATCATAGAATATCTCAAAACACCCAAGTGGGATAGAATATTTCGCATCAAAGATGCCTTGATGATGGGTATCAGTGTGAAGACCATCTGTCAGGCAACAAGAATCGATCCTTGGTTCATATACGAAATTCAAAAAATCGTAGATATCGAGAAAGAGATCTCGAAATATAAGTTTGATGCATTGCCGATTGACCTCATCAAGAAAGCGAAACAACACGGTTTCAGCGATGAGCAAATCTGCAAAATCATGCAAGATGGAAATGAAGATGCCCTGTATGAAAAAAGAAAAGCCGCTGGCATCAGAAGGGTATACAAAATGGTTGACACCTGCTCAGCAGAGTTTGAAGCCAAAACACCCTATTTCTATAGCAGTTTTGAAAACGAGGGCACCAATGAAAGCAAAGTAAGCAACAAGAAAAAAATCATCGTACTCGGTTCCGGTCCCAATCGCATCGGACAGGGAATTGAATTTGATTACTGTTGTGTTCATGGACTCTTGGCCATCAAGGAATGCGGATTTGAAGCCATCATGGTGAATTGCAATCCGGAAACTGTTTCAACCGATTTTGATATTGCCGACAAGCTTTATTTCGAACCGGTTTTCTGGGAACATCTATGGGAATTGATTGAATATGAAAAACCCGAAGGAGTCATTGTGCAGCTCGGTGGACAAACAGCGCTGAAACTTGCTGAAAAATTGCACAACAAGGGAATCAAAATCATTGGTACCTCTTACGACAATATGGATATTGCTGAAGACAGAGGACGATTCAGTGATATGTTGAAAAAATTAGAAATTCCTTACCCAGAATATGGGACAGCCTTCACGGTTGATGAAGCAGTTGAAGTAGCCAACAAGGTTGGATACCCTGTGTTGGTGAGACCATCCTATGTATTAGGTGGACAAAGAATGAGAATTGTCATCAACGACGAAGAGGTAGAATCTGCTGTTGTAAGCTTATTGAAACATATCCCTGGCAATAAAATTCTGATTGATCATTTTCTCGACAGGTGTCAGGAAGCAGAAATCGATGCCATTTTTGATGGAAAAAATTTCCACGTCATGGGAGTGATGGAACATATTGAACCTGCCGGAATCCACAGCGGAGACAGCAATGCTGTATTGCCTGCATTCAATTTGAGTCCTTTGGAAGTAAGCACCATGGAACAATATGCAGAGAAGATTGCCAGAGCATTGAACATCAAAGGACTGATCAATATCCAATTTGCCATCAAAGCAGGAAAAGTATATGTAATTGAAGCCAATCCACGTGCATCAAGAACTACTCCTTTCATTGCAAAAGCATATCAAATACCATACCTCAACATTGCTACAAAAGTGATGATAGGCACCCATCAACTGACTGATTTTACATTTGAGAAAAAACTGAATGGCTTTGCCATCAAAGAACCAGTCTTTAGTTTTGAAAAGTTTCCGGGAGTAAACAAAGAACTGGGACCAGAGATGAAATCAACCGGTGAAGCAATTCGCTTTGTAAAAGATCTGCATGATCCTTATTTCAGAACTTTGTACAAGGAAAGAAGCATGCACCTCAGCAAATAATATGATCAGGACTGCCATTGCAAGCCTACTTTTATTGTTGTTGAATATTACATCCCCTGGTCAAAGCATGGCACAGGTTAGAATACTGCATGCAAAGATCATCGATTTACATACAGAAGAGCCCATTCCATTTGCATCCGTTCAATTTTACAAAACCAGCTATGCAAAGCTGAGTGACTCAGCGGGCAACTTCCGTTTTATTCTTGATCAATGGCCCTCAGACAGCCTTTTGATTAGCTATGTTGGCTTTGAAGATTATTACCTGCATATTGACACTTCTCTTCATACGATTGATTTGATCATAAAAATGGAAAGAAAAAGAAATGTCAATGAAGTGATCGTAAAAAGCAAAGTTGGAAGAGGCTTGATTCTATGGAGAAAGATTGTAAAAAATAAACTTTTCAATGACAGAAGCAAATTTGATCGTTTCAGTTATGAACTATACAACAAACTTGAAATCGATCTCAACAATGTGAATGTGGAAAAAATGCAGAAGGGAATTTTGCCTCCCAAACCTTTTAAATTCATTCTCAACAATGTTGATACAACAACCGAGAGCAGTCCCACCTTACCCATATACCTTATTGAAACCATCTCAGACTATTATTTTCAAAACGATCCATATAAATCCAGAGAAATCATCAAAGCAAGCAAAACCATTGGATTGAACAATGAAAGTTTTTCCAGATTCACCGGAGGTATGTACCAAAATATCAATGTGTATAAAAACTTCATTCCCATTTTTGATAGAGAATATGTGAGCCCCATCAGCAATGACGGCGATTTATACTACAACTACAAAGTTCCCGACACACAATTTATTGCTGGAAAAAGATTTTTTCATTTTGTATTCACTCCCAAAAGAAAGGGAGAAAATACTTTTCAAGGAGATGCATGGATAGCAGACTCAAGTTTTGCAGTACAGAAAATGAATTTACAGGTGTCGCCCGGCTCCAACATCAATTTCATTGATAAACTGAGTTTGGTTCAAGAGTATCAATTGATCAATGACAGTACCTGGTTTCTTTCAAAAGATAAATTCATTGCCAATATCAATTTAACTGGAAAAAAGAATCTGAGTTTGATTGGAAGAAAAACAACTTTTTACAAAAACATACTTGTCGGAAAGGAGACGAGGGACTCTTTGTTCAGTCAAGCATTGATCAATGATAAAAGACGGGAAATTATAGAGGTAAAAGAAGGCGCAGCTATCAAAACAGATAGTTTCTGGCAAGAAAATCGCCATCAGGAGCTGAATGCCAACGAAATGAATTTTTACAAAATGGCAGACAGCGTTTTAAAAATGCCCGAGTTTGTGGCCTACAGAGAGTGGATGTATTTTATTGGAACAGGTTACCGATACCTGGGGAACTATGAGATTGGCCCCTGGATGAACTGGCTGACTTCCAACCAGTATGAAGGATTTCGCATGAGGTTTGATATTGGAACCAACTATCATTTCAATAAAAACATTTATTTGGGAAGTTATTTGGCATATGGAACCAAGGATAGAAAACTGAAAGGGAAAGCTGAAATCTTGTATATGATTGGTAAAGACCCTAGGAGCAGCCTGAGGTTCACATTTAAAAACGATATGGACTATGGCCAAACCTACTATGATGAAATAGGATATGACAACCTTTTTGCCATGATTTTCAGAAAAACTCAGGTCCCACTGAAACTGATTAAAATAAAACAAACAAAACTTGAATATTTCAAAGAGTGGAGAAGCGGACTGTCCTTCACTGCCAATGTTTGGAACAAGAGATATACGCCTATTCAAAATTTACCTCCTGCCAAAGATTTGCTGATCAATACTTCAGACGGCAACTTCAACGACTTCCAAATCAACCTGAAAATAAGATTTGCCTACCTGGAAAGATTTCTACAGGATGACTTTTTCAGAAGAAGTTTGGGGAGCGATTACCCCGTGTTGGAACTTCAATACACCAAGGGCTTGAAGGGTGTACTGAACAGCAATTACAATTATTCTAAAGTAACATTCAGCATCAGTGATTATCTGAAAATCCCACCTGCAGGCAATATTTACTACAATGCTTATGCTGGAAAAATCAATGGGACACTACCATATATGCTGCTGTCTATGGCTCCAGGAAATGAAATTTATTATTACAACAAGTATGCATTTAATACCATGAACAGGTTTGAATATTTATTTGACCAGTATGCCGGTTTAAATGTTGAGCATATCATTGGAAATGGTTTATTCAGATTCCTGCCGCAAAATAAAAAATTAAAATTCCGTCAATTTTGGAATGCTAAATTGTTGTGGGGTGGACTCAGTGCTGCAAACAGGTCGCTCAATATCAATCAATTTCCAGAGTTTACTACACTTGATAAAAAAACATTCATGGAAATCGGCACAGGTGTTGACAATATTTTTCGATTTTTCAGAATTGATTTCACTTGGAGGGTATTTCCAAGGCCGCTGCCTGCAGAGCAGTATAAAAGATTCGGTATTTTTGGAAGTTTCCGCTTTACATTCTAGAAACCTTTTCACAAGCCAATCGGACAATAGTGCAAGCCTCTTTTATTTCATCATCTGTAATGATCAAGGGCGGTGAAATTCTCATGCAATGAGATGCAAATAAAAACCAGTCGGTGAAAACACCTATTTCAATGCAAGTATCTATCACTCTTTTATTGGTTTCATAGGAATCAAACTCCAGTGCCATCATGAAACCCATTGATCGAATATTTCTGATCAGTGGATGTTTGATATGATCGACAAATATTTTTTGCTTACGCTCAATATCTCTGATTAAGTTCTGATTGATCAAAAACTCAAATGCAGCATTCCCAGCAGCGCATGCAACCGGGTGACCTCCAAATGTTGTAATATGCCCTAATACCGGATTACTGGAAAGTTGTGACATGATGGAGCGATTGGCTATAAATGCACCCAGTGGCATACCACCTCCCAGTGCTTTACCCAGTAAAAGAATATCTGGAAAAATTCCATAGTGTTCAAATGCAAATAACTTGCCGGTCCTTCCAAATCCGGTTTGAATTTCATCTAGCATCAATAAAACCCCGTGTTCATTACATTTTTTTCTCAACGCTTGCATCCACTCTTCGGAAGCGGCCATCACACCTCTTTCGGCCTGGACGGATTCAAGAATGATACATGCCAGTTCATCATTGATTGCATCAAGTGCCTCATCCGAATTGTATGCATGATGAATAATGCCTGGAAGCAATGGCCTGAATGCATTTCGCCAATATTCACTGCCCATTGCACTCAATGCCCCCTGGGTGGAACCGTGATAAGAATCATGGAAAGCCATCATCTTAGATCTTCCCGTGACCCTTTTTGCCAGCTTCATGGCTCCTTCAGTTGCTTCAGTACCTGAATTGGTAAAATAAACACTGTTAAGTTGTGGAGGCAAATGTGAAACAAGTGCTGCAGCATATTTCACCTGTGGTGATTCGATCAGCTCACCATACACCATGATGTGCATGTATTGCTCAGCTTGTTTTTTTACAGCCTCAATGACTTGATCATTGGAATGACCAATATTGCAAACACTGATGCCGCTGATCAAGTCGATGTATTTTTTCCCCGCGGAATCCCACATGCATGAGTCCTTGGCCCTGACTATTTCAATTGCAAGGGGGGCATCAGAAGTTTGTGCTACATGGCGCAAAAAGAGTTCACGCTGATTCATTGCTGCGAAGTTCAGCATTATGAAATAACTTTAAGAAAAAAAGATGCCAGTTATTTTACCAGTACATGATATCCATCCATCTTTTGGAAAAGATGTTTTCATCGCTCCGAATGCAACCATTGTAGGAGATGTGACCACAGGAGATGCATGCAGTTTTTGGTTCAATGCAGTGGTAAGAGGAGATGTAAACTATATCAAAATGGGGAATAAAGTAAATGTGCAGGACAATGCAGTGATCCACGGAACATACGAAAAGAATCCGACAAACATTGGAAACAATGTCAGCATCGGACACACTGCGATCGTTCATGGATGCACCATCCATGACAATGTTTTGATCGGCATGGGTGCCATTGTCATGGACCAAGCTGTGATAGGCAGTAACTCGATTATTGCTGCTGGAGCAGTTGTTTTGGAAGGAACTGTTGTTCCGGAGGGATGTATTTTCGCGGGGGTACCAGCCAAAAAAGTCAAGGATATTACCCCTGAAAAAGTAAAAGGTGAGATAGAAAGAATTGCGAATAACTACGTGAAGTACAGCAGCTGGTTCAAGTAATCAAGTCCAGTCATTTTCTTTGATAGAATCCAGGATGCTGCAGTAGCTGATATACCGCTGCTCACTGATTTGACCATGCATGACCGCGTTTTTTACAGCACAGGAAGGTTCATTGATATGCATGCAATTATTGTATTGGCATTCATTCAACATAGTTCTCATCTCCGGGAAATAGTGTGAGAGTTCTGAACGTTCTATATCTGCAATGGCGAATTCTCTCATGCCCGGCGTATCAATGATTTTTCCTTCAAAAGGAAGATCATACATTTCAGCAAATGTGGTCGTATGCATGCCTTTACCACTCCAGGCGCTGACCTCACTTGTTCGGATATTGCTTTCACCCAAAATAGTATTGATCAAACTCGATTTACCAACACCCGAGTGACCGCTGAACAAAGTTGTACGATGTTTCAGCGCTTTTTTCAAATCCTCTATTCCCTCACTGGTATGCAGAGATGTCAGCAAGACCCTGTAGCCAATGCGTTCATAGATCTCTTTGCGTTCTTGAAATATGTTAAGCTCCTTTTCACGGTAGATGTCAGCCTTGTTGAAGAGAACGATTGCTGGAATGTGAAATGCCTCACAAGTGACCAAGAATCTGTCAATGAACCCTGTTGATGTTTTAGGATCTTTGATGGTTGCAATCAAAACGGATTGGTCAATATTTGATGCGATGATATGATGCATCCTTTTGTTGGCTGGAGAGATCCTGTTCACATAATTGCGTCGTGGACACAATTCAGTGATGATGACATTGCCGCCGTCCTCATTTTCCAATTCGAATTCAACCAAATCCCCTACAGCAATTGGATTGGTGGAGGTGATATCGTTTATTTTAAATTTGCCCTTCAGTCTTGCCTGGTGAAAACAATTGTCATCTCCCTTCAGGATATACCAGCTGCCGGTGGACTTATAAACGATTCCTTTCAAAATATTCAGTTATTAACTTAGGTACTTGGCAACAATAGGCACTCTTCTACCCACGCCAAAAGCTTTTGTACTTACACGGATGATCGGACAAAACTGATTTCGCTTGTATTCGCTTGCATTGACCATGCGAAGTGTTTTTTTAACAAGCGATTCATCGAATCCACAGGCTATGATATCAGCAGGACCTTTTCGCCTCTCCACATACAGATAAAGAATTCTATCCAAAATATCGTAAGCAGGCAGACTGTCGCTGTCTTTTTGATTGGGTCTTAATTCAGCCGAAGGTTCTTTCAAAATGATATGAGCAGGTATTATTTCTCTCTTTGCATTGATATACTTTGCCAATGCAAAGACCTGTGACTTGTATAAGTCACCCAAAATGCTAAGTCCGCCTGCCATATCTCCATAAAGCGTCCCATATCCAGTTGCCAATTCACTTTTATTGGATGTATTCAATAGAACATATCCAAACTTATTTGCGATGGCCATCAAGAGATTTCCTCTTGTCCTGCTTTGGATATTTTCCTCGGCTATTCCAAATGGAGTGCCAGAGAACAAGGGGTCAAGTGTTTGTATGAATTGTTCATAGACCATTCCTATTGGAATAATATGGTATGGATTTCCAAGGTTTTCACTCAGTAATTTGGCATCTTCAACTGAATGAGATGTTGAGAATTCTGATGGCATCAAAATGGCTGTTACATTTTCCCTGCCCAAAGCCTCTACTGCCAATGTCAACACAAGTGCAGAATCTATACCCCCACTGCTGCCGAGAATGGCCTTTGTAAATCCCATTTTTTGGAAATAATCCCTGATGCCAAGGATCAAAGCTTGCTTGACCTGATCCATATTGTGTTGATTCGTCAAATACGCTATGACCTGATCGGGATGATTGGCCTTTGCGACCCGCATGTCTTTGTCCATTGCAACAGGTGCTTGCAAAGGTTCTCCACTATCAAGATTGAACAACTCCTCCGTTTCTACTAGGCAACGATCTTCTTCAAAATATTTGAGTGCATGCCGTATGGTTCCATTCTGATTGACCACCAAGCTCCCCCCGTCAAAAACAATTTCTGTTTGTGCCCCCACCGCATTGCAATAGATCATGGGCATTTTATACTTCAACACATTTTGTCGAATGACTTCAACCCTGTCTATGTCGTGATCATAATCAAATGGCGATGCAGAGATATTGATCATCATGTCCGGTTTCAACTTGATCAGCTCATCCATTGGACAAACACGGTAAAGGGGATTGTCGCCAATATTCCAGATATCCTCACAGATGGTTATTGCAAGGCGTTTGCCTCTGAATGAAATGATATCCCAACTGAACGAGGGTTCAAAATACCTGTATTCATCAAATACATCATAATTAGGGAGCAGTGTTTTATGAACAGTGCCCTGAATTTTTCCATCACAAATAAGCAGGGCAGCATTGAAAAGCGGTTTCCCCTTTTCGAATCCGTTTTTTATAGGTGCCCCCAACAATACTCCAATTCCATTGGTCTGTGCAGCAATCTGCGCAATGGTTTCTTCAACCAGTTTGATAAAATCATCGAATTCCAGAAAGTCACGCGGCGGATATCCGCAAACAGACAATTCAGAAAAGACAACCAAATCAACACTTTGCAATTTTGCCTCTTTGATTACTTCAATCATTTTGGAAGCATTCAAATTGAAATTGCCTATGTGATAATTCTGTTGGGAAAGCAGCACTTTCATGGTGCAAAGTTGAGGAAATACATTGAATAAATCAGAAAAACAAGCAATCATCTAAAAAGAGCCATATTTACATACTTTTGAAAAATTTTTGGCATGTCTAAATACCTTTTGGTCTGCTTTTATTGCAGCTTTCTCTTGTTTACTGGTTGTGTAAACAAACAAGAAGCAATTGTGGATGGTATCACTGTTGAGATTGCGAAACAAAGGTTTGAAAAAGATTTTTTCCAGATTGATACCTTGAAGCTTGAAAGATCGCTTGGCGTGCTGCAAAAGAAATATCCATCATTTTACACTGATTTCCGTGATAGGATCCTGGGACTGGCATCTATTGAGAGCTTACAGAAAAATGATGCGATCAAAAGGTTTTACAAGGACTACAAAAACATATTTGACTCATCCAAAAACATTGACAAAGGCATTGATCAAGCTTACTTGGATATAACAAAAGCACTCAAGTATGTAAAATATTACTTTCCGGAATACAGAATACCCAAACAATTCATAACATTTATTGGTCCAATAGATGCATTTGCATATGGCGAAATCGGCGGTTCAGGAGAAATCATTACCAATGAAGCTTTGTGCAGCGGCATTCAACTTCACATGGGAAGTGAATTTTCATTGTACAAAACCGATCTCGGACAGCAACTCTACCCTGCATATATTTCAAGAAAATTTACCACAGATTACATCGCCTCCAATTCTATCAAAAACATCATTGATGATATCTTTCCCTCCTCATCAGGAGAAAAAACATTGCTGGATATTCTGATCGACCATGGTAAAAGAATGTATATACTGGATCTCTTCATGCCATTTGAATCAGAAGTAATTAAATTGGGATATACAACACAGCAACTGAATGGTGCAAAAGAAAATGAGGGGTATATCTGGAATTTCATTACAGAGAACAATTTGCTCTATGAAAAAGACGTATTGAGAATCCGATCATTTGTAACAGATGGCCCGATGACCTCTGAATTTGGGATTGGATCTCCCGGCTTTATCTCACTGTTTGTGGGAAAGAAGGTTGTTACAGCGTATATGGAAAAAAATCCGGAAACGACGCTTCAACAACTGTTGCAGTTGGATGCAAAACAGATTTTAGCAGGTTCAAAGTACAGACCTAAATAGCTGCAGGTCTCTGCCCCATTTGATTCATGAACCGCACATGCGAGGCAACTGCTGCACGCGTAGATGGGAAATAGATATAATTCAATTCAAACTGAGCACAGGTTTCACGTACAATTTTGCTGATAGCAGGATAGTGTATATGACTGATGCGGGGAAACAGGTGGTGTTCGATTTGGTAGTTGAGGCCTCCAACAAACCACGTGATCAACTTATTGGAGAAAGCAAAATTCGCAGTGGTTTTGACCTGGTGGATGGCCCACTCATTTTCAATTTTTACAGGATCTATGCCCGCAGATTCAAATTCAGCATGTTCAACCACATGTGCCAATTGGAATACAATGGCGAGGGTTAGTCCCAGCGTGAACTGACTGATCAAAAAACCAATCAACCATGCTTTCCAGCCTATCAAGAATATAGGTATGCCAATGTAGAAGAGAATAAAAAATATTTTTCCACCCCAGAAAATAATGTGTTCCTTGACATCCATTTTTTTCAGCGGTGTGGAATAAATTTTCTTTGAGAAATACTTTACATAATCCATGAAGAACATAAAAAGCGATGTAAATCCGTACAAAAAGAACATGTAAATACTTTGAAATTGATGCATCGGTTTCCATGGTTGTGTAGAACACTGCCTCATAAAAGGCATGTTGTTGATATCGTCATCCACCCCATCTACATTCGTGTATGTATGATGAATAATATTATGTTTCAACTTCCAGAGAAATGCATTGCCACCTAAAAAATTATTGGTAAGCCCGAAGAGTTCATTCACCCACCCCCTGGTAGAAAAACTCCCATGACATGCATCGTGCATGATGTTGAAACCAATGGCTGACATGTTAAGTCCAAATGCAACCCACAAGAAAGATGACAAAGCCCAATGCATGGATACGAACATCAGCAACAGGTAGATCCCAATGGCAGAAGGAATTAAAATAGCTGTTTTTGCATACAACTTCCAGTTGCCTGTTTTTTTGATTGCATTTCTTTCAAAATAGGCATCTACCTCCTGCTTAAGGGCATTGAAAAATTCTTTCTGTTTATTGTTGAACGTAACCTTGTAGCCCAATACTGACATACTTTGTAAATTTATTTAAAACGAAGTTAGCTAGAGAAAATCAGATCTGATCAGTTTCTTTTAAATGGTGCTTCCATTTGAAAAGCAGGTATGTTGACTTCAAACCTTTTCTTTGAAACCAAATTTTCCATGGTATAAGTGCCACTCATGACACCCATTTCGGATTTCAAATTAGAACCAGATATATATTGATATGTTTCACCTGGAGCAATAATTGGTTGTACTCCTATCACACCATCTCCCTCTACTTCTCTTTTGTCAGCATTGCTGTCAGCAATCCACCAATGCCGTTTGAGCAACTGAACAGGAAATGAATTATTGTTTTCAATGGTTATTCGATAAGCAAACATGAATTCACTCAGCACCGGATTGGAATACTCGGGTTGATAGAATTGTTCGACTGAAATTTTAACACCTTCTGTAACTTTCGAAACCATTCACAAATTTCTTTGATCAAATATAGCCATATAAATCTTTAAAAAACAGTTCGTAATAAATTTTGGCATTATTATGTACATTCAACGGTCAAAAATTATTGTTATGAAAAAAACATGGATGTTCATTTGCGCAACCGTTGCCTCTCAACTGCTGTTGGCTCAAGTAAGAATGGGAGGTGATCCTAAGCTATCTGAAATTTATGACCCTGCAACAGCAGTAATTTCGCCGGGTAAGACAAATGCAGAGCCCCCATCGGACGCTATTATTTTGTTCAACGGGAAAGACTTTTCCAATTGGATAGGCATCAAGAGCAAAGATGTTGAATGGACATTGGCCGACGGCGCAATGACTGTTAAACGAGGCAGCGGACTCATTACCACCAAACAAAGTTTTGGCGATTGCCAACTGCATATTGAGTGGAGAACACCTGCAGAAGTTAAAGGAGAAGGGCAAGGAAGAGGAAACAGTGGCATATTTTTAATGGGCAGATACGAACTTCAAATACTTGACAGCTACAACAATAAAACCTACTCCAACGGACAAGCCGGAAGTATTTACAAGCAACTGGTTCCACTGGTGAATGCCAGCCGTGGACCCGGTGAGTGGCAATCGTATGATGTGATTTTTACTGCACCGAGATTCTCAGAAAATGGTGTACTGCAATCTCAAGCAAGGATTACCGTGATGCACAACGGAGTACTTATTCAGAACAATGCTGCGATTTGGGGCGGAACAGAATACATTGGGATTGCCAACTATAAATCACATGGTGCAAAAGAACCCATCAGCCTTCAAGACCATGGCGATCCGGTAAGCTTTAGAAATATCTGGATCAGACCGCTTTAAGCAACTGCTTTGTTTTCTTGAACTGTGCTTGACAATGCTTCCAAAAACGCTTGTAAAAACTTCATGCTGTCTGCATGCTCTGTAATCAGCATGAAGTTTTTTCCTACTTGCTTCAAATGACTTTTGTTGGTTTTGATCTGTATATGCAACAAAATAGATTGAAAGGTCTCTGAATGAAAATAAGGCGAATCAGGGTTGTTGACAAAATAACACCTCAGTGTTTTATTCTTGAGTGTCATTCTTTCAAATCCAAGTTCAACGGCTAATTTTCTACAACGAACGGTTGTAAATAAATCTTCCACGCAATCAGGAACGGGACCAAAACGATCTTCCAATTCTGCATGAAATTTTTGTAGATCCGCCTCATCCTTGCAATGATCCAATCTAGTATACAATACCAATCGCTCCGTTATCTGATCAACATATTGATCAGGAATATGAATTTCTAAATCCGTATCGATTGTACAATCATGTACAAAATCATCCTGTTGGCTGATTTCTTCTTTGAACACCTCTTTAAAAGAAGTGCGTTTCAGCTCTCTGATGGCCTCATCCAGAATTTTTTGATACATCTCAAAACCAATCTCCAACATGAATCCACTCTGCTCTCCACCCAGCATATTTCCTGCACCTCGTATGTCCAGATCGCGCATGGCGATTTGGAAACCGCTCCCCAGTTCTGCATGTTGCTCCAAAGTTTGAAGTCTTTTTCTAGAGTCAGCAGGCAAGGTGCTGATAGGAGGAGTGAGCAAATAACAAAACGCTTTTCGGTTGCTTCTTCCAACTCTTCCTCTCAACTGATGCATATCACTCAAACCAAATTGATGGGCATTGTTCACGATGATGGTATTCACATTTGGAATATCAACGCCACTTTCAACAATATTGGTACAAACCAATACATCATATTTCTTGTGAATGAAATCAAAAATGCGCTCCTCCAATTCATGTCCCTCTAATTGACCATGTGCGAATCCAACTTCAATATCCGGACACAAACGCTTGATGATAGCAGCCATTTCAGGCAAACCATTTACACGGTTGTGAATGAAAAATACTTGTCCCCCGCGCTCAACTTCAAAATAGATCGCATCGCGAATAAGATCTTCATTGAAAACCGATACTTCGGTTTGTATGGGTTGTCTATTGGGAGGAGGTGTATTGATGATACTCAAATCTCTTGCCCCCATTAAACTGAATTGCAGGGTACGCGGAATGGGTGTTGCTGTCAATGTCAGACAGTCAACACTGGTTTTAAGTGTTTTTATTTTCTCTTTGTGTGCTACACCAAATTTTTGTTCTTCATCTATCACCAGCAGACCAAGATCCTTGAATACAACATCTTTGGCAATCAAGGAGTGTGTTCCAACAATGATATCGATCTTTCCCTCTTTGAGTTTTAAAAGGGTTTCTTTTTTTTCTTTGGTGGACTTAAACCTGTTGATAAAATCAACATTGACTGGAAAATCTTTCAACCGTTCACTGAATGTCTTGTAATGCTGATAAGCCAGAATGGTTGTTGGAACCAACACAGCAGCCTGTCTTCCATCGATGCACGTTTTGAATGCTGCTCTGATGGCCACTTCCGTTTTGCCAAATCCCACATCTCCACAAACCAGTCGATCCATTGGGGAAGACCGTTCCATATCCATTTTAACATCTGCGATGGCCTTGCTTTGATCAGGAGTATCCTCATACATGAAAGAAGCTTCCAATTCAGTTTGTAAGTAATTATCTGGACTGTGGGCAAATCCCACTTGCGCTTTTCGCTCGGCATATAATTTGATGAGATCAAAAGCAATCTCTTTTACTTTTCCTTTGGTTTTCTCCTTGAGTTTTACCCATGCATCGCTGCCCAGCTTGTTTACACGCGGAACATGTCCCTCTTTTCCCGTGTACTTGGAAATTTTATGAAGTGAGTTGATATTGACATACAAAATATCGTTGTCGCGGTATATGATCCTAACCGCCTCTTGTATTTGTCCGTAGTTGTTGACTTTTTGGAGTCCGCTGAAAACCCCCACCCCATGATCGATGTGAACCACAAAATCGCCTGGCTGCAACTCCCTCAACGCCCTGATGGTAATAGCCTTGCTCTTGTTGTAGGCCTGTTTTATCTTGTATTTATGGTATCGTTGAAAAATTTCGTGATCAGTATACACCACCAATCCTGCAGTCTTGTCTACAAATCCTCTGTGAAGTGCAGCGGGTATAGGTATGAATGAAATCTCTGCGTTTACATCTGAGAAAATAGAATACAGCCTTTCAAGCTGCTTGGGATTTTCCGCAAAAATATAAATGGGGTGTTTTGCTGATTCATGTGTTTGCAAATCTTTGATCAGCAAATCAAACTGTCTGTTGAAAGCCGGTTGATCAGTGGTGTCAAAAGCAAATTCAGCTACTGGATCTGGAATTGTCTTAGTCAGTCCGAATTCTACACAGGTAAATCCAGCGAGTAGCTTTTCAAAATCAGCCGATGATGTAAAATCAGTCGCAATAGCATCGTCGATATGCTCATAAAAATTAGCATACCTATCCAACATGATTTGCCAGTTGGAAGTATAAATGATGGTATTGGGGGGGATGAAAGACAAGAGATGTTGTCTGGTGGTTTCAACCGAATGTTGATCAAACTTCGGAATCAGATTTACTTGCAGCAGTTTCCTCTCGCTCAACTGTGAGGCAGGATCAAAAATCCTGATTGAATCCACTTCATCGCCGAATAATTCGATGCGATATGGTTTTTCGTTGCCAAAAGAATAAATATCGAAAATACCACCACGCATGGCAAACTGTCCTGGTTCATACACAAAATCCGTTCGCTCAAATCCATACTCCACCAATTTTGCCATCAGTGTGTCTGTCATTAACCTGTCATTGACTTTGATGGAGATGGTATGTGCATTCAATTCACCAGCTCCTACTACCTTCTCCACCAGTGCTTCAGGATATGTTACCAGTATTTTTCTGTTACCAATGCCAGCCCAACGGGCAAGTGTTTCAGTGCGCAACATTACGTGACTGCTGCTCTCTTCATTGATGTTTTTATTTGTTTTGAAAGAGGATGGAAAGTAAAAAAGATCAATCGGATTGATGAGTTGCTCGATGTCGTTGTGAAAATAAGCCGCCTCTTCTGCATCCTCCAACACGATGAGGTGGTTAAAATCTTTCAACGATGGATTGCGATAAAGGGAAGAAAAAACGATGGAGGAAAAAGAGCCTGACAATCTGGAGCAGGACAGGTGTTTGGGTCGAGGCAATAGAATCTTGTCCGCAATCTCCAAAATGCGGGGGGATTGTGTATAGCTTTCAATAAGAAACTCCAGGTTCATACCTCAACAGGGATGTAAAGATACACCAAAGAATTGTGGCAGTTATGAGTCATGCTTTTTTATGGCATTTATTTGACATTTTGGGTGAATTTTTTGGTTAAATTTGCTGTATACCCGTAATCAATATGCGTAAAAAAGTTTTGATTGGAATAATCCTTGCAGTGCTCGTTGGAACTGGAATAGCCTATTTATTGACTGCTGAAAATAACCCGCAATGGCCACAGAAAAAGATGGTCATTTTGAATGACGAGGACGAAGAAATGGAAACCGAAAATTCATTTCTAAGAGCAAAGCATGAATGGCTTATTTCAAGAGACCTAAAAACTGGCAGTATTCCCGAAGGCATTCATGCAAGAGAACTGGAGTGGCTAAAGTCTCAACCCGTAAATTCCAGTGGGATGTTTCAAAATGTCGTTGCTAACAACTATGATGCCATTGGTCCCACCCAAAACGGGGGTAGAACTAGAACAGTCATGTATGACAGGAGATATAATGGCACTACAAACAAGGTAATTCTTGCGGGTGGAATTACAGGTGGTATCTTTAGGAGTGAAGACGGAGGTAAAAGTTGGAAATTTGTTCATCCCGTAAACGAAGTGAGGGGCGTATCGACCTTGGCTCAAGATCCCAGCAAACCCGATACCTGGTATGCAGGCACAGGAGAAGCAATAGGCGCCTCTGCAGCATACCCAAACGCGTTTGTATATGGAAATGGCATTTTGAAATCAACCGATAATGGCAAAACATGGTCCATGCTTCCTGCCACTTCAGACAACATCATTCAAAATTTTGGTTTTTTTGATATTATTCATAAAATTATTGTTCATCCAAAAAACAGCGATGTGTATGCTGCAATACACCGAAAAATCGTTCGATCCAAAGATGGTGGCTCCACGTGGGAAACTGTATTATCATGCAACGTAAACCTGCTATCTACTGGTTCGTGCCCTGCCACCAGCAGTGCCGGTGTTGGAGATTTACAAGTAAAATCTGATGGATCAAAGGTTTTTGCTGCAATAACAGGCAGGAACAACGCTCGCCATCTTGTTGGTATTTGGGAATCTTCTACGGGTGATTCTGCAAGTTTTGTGCGCATTGCGGGAGGTGAGAAAGATGCTGCAGACTCTGTTGCGGGTTGGAGGGCTTACAACAACAGTACGAATGCTTCGGGAGATTATACCGCAGGATGGGGAAGAATTGTGCTGGCTTTGTCACCCAGCAACCAAAATATCATGTACACAATGATTGAGAACGGAGAGTCGGCCTCGGCATCCAAATCAGAAGCGGATCTTTTTAAAGTAGACATGGGCAGCAAGCCATACAAATGGAGCGGAAACCTTGATTCCAACCTAGTTGCACAAAGGACTAATAGGGGTTCATCCACTAAAAAATACATAGAATTGCAAGGTGCATACAACATGCTGCTCGCGGTTCATCCCACAAATCCAAATCTGGTTTTGGTTGGCGGTGTTAATATTTTTCGATCCACAGATGGATTTCAAACGAAAGAAAATGTAACATTTGTTGGTGGCATCTCATCTGATGGTACGTACACAGATGTTGATGGAGCAAGTCATGCAGACAACCACAGCTTTTCATTTGATCCGACGAATCCCAATAGGGTATTGATCGGCTCTGACGGAGGAATTGGACTGGTTGATGACATCACACTTGCCACACCCGTTTGGTCGCTGGGTTCAAGTCAATACCAAACAATACAATACTACCACGTTGGCGTTGACCCGACCAATGGAAGCAAAACATTTGTTGGGGGTGCACAAGACAATTCAACTACTTTGAGAGACAGAACAAAACTTTTTGGTGAATCACTTCCAGACAGCAATGATCATTACATTCTTCTTGGAGGCGATGGTTGTCAGGTTGGATTGACCAAGAAGAGTACATCCAACCAGCAATATCTTTTTTGTGCTGCACAACTTGGACAATTTTACAGAATGCGGTTGTTTGAAATCAACAACTCAAACAGCATCTACACAAAAATAAAGCCCGCCAATACCGGCGAGGGTCTGTTTGTCACCTATTTTCACCTTGACCCTGACAACACGGATCATCTATATTATGCATCAGACGATTCAATATTCAGAACCAACAGTTCAACAACTGTTGCTGCAGATAACTGGACATTAATGTCGGGCGTTGCACCTTCCGTATCTGGAAATATTTATGCACTTGAAACAACAAGAGGACCCTACTCAGCCAATAGCCATTTGTTTATTGGAACCAGTGCAGGTAAAATATACAGACTCAAAGATCCACAGGGATCTGAAAGCACGGCCCCGATCGATATTTCACCTAAGGAGATGTCGGCCTGCGTAAATGGTGTTTGTCCGCTTGTGAGAGATATTGCAGTCAATCCAAGAAATCAAGACACTGCCATTGCCGTTGTTTCCAACTATGGTGCCAATAGTATTTTCTGGACTGGCAATGCAACTGCGCCTTCCCCTACATGGGAATTGATCGAGGGAAATCTTGACATCCCATCTGTAAGGGCCTGCGAAATCATTGTAAAAACCACTGGTGTTGAATACTATGTTGGAACTTCTATTGGACTGTTCAGTACCACCAAAATCAGTGGATCGAGTACAGTATGGAGCAGAGAGGTCGGAACATCCGGAAAGCCATCAGAAATGCTCAATACAGCTGTTGTAAATTCAATTGCCAGCAGATGGTCTGACAATACCATGGTGATTGGTACACATGGAAATGGAATGTTTACTGCAACACTCGGGAGTCCAATTCCTGCATCTGCACTGAACAACAACAATCCTACAACCGCAGTATTCAATCCTATTAGAAACAACTCATCCTTTATCAACAATGTATATCCAACCATTACCAACAATACCGTCAACTACAAGACTGGAAATGTTTTTGGTGTAAAGAAAATATTGATCCAGGTATCCAATCTCTCAGGTGCCACAGTAATGCGTAAAGAGACTGGTTATGAAAATGGATTGTTGAATCTTGGAAACCTGCCTCCAGGCACTTATGTCCTGACCATCACGAGTGCAGATAGAAAATATCAAACCTCGAAGAAAATCATTAAACAATAATTAAAAAAGCCCGGCAATTGTCGGGCTTTTTTATTTAATTCATTTTTTGTTTGATGAATTGTGCCAATCCCGCAATAGGGATTCGCTCCTGCTGCATCGTATCTCTGTATCGGATGGTTACTGTTTGATCTTCTTTTGTTTGATGATCGATGGTTATACAAAAAGGAGTACCCAAAGCATCCATTCGTCTGTATCGTTTGCCGATGGTATCTTTCTCTTCATAGAAACAGTAGAATTCATTTCTGCAGGCAGCCATGATCTCCTTTGCAATTTCAGGGAGTCCTTCTTTTTTCAACAAAGGCAATACTGCCAATTTAATGGGCGCAACTTTTGCAGGTATTTTCAACACCACCCTGCTGTCTTCCGAACCATCTTCTTTGTTCCATTTCTCCTCCTGATAAGCATGACAGAGGGTCAACAGGAACATGCGATCCAGTCCGATGGATGTTTCTATAACATATGGTATATAATGCTGGTTGATTTCAGTATCGAAATATTGTAATTTTTTTCCGCTGAACTGCTGATGACTTTTTAGATCAAAATCTGTCCTGCTGTGGATTCCCTCTACTTCTTTCCAGCCAATGGGGAAAGCAAATTCTATGTCTACTGCCGCATCTGCATAGTGGGCCAGTTTCACGTGGTCATGAAAACGATAGCTAGAGGCAGGGATACCAAAGGAAGCATGCCATTTCATTCTCTCTTCTTTCCAATATGCATACCATTCTTGTTGGGTACCTGGACGAACAAAGAATTGCATTTCCATTTGTTCAAATTCACGCATTCGAAAAATAAACTGTCTGGCTACAATTTCATTTCTAAACGCTTTTCCAACTTGTGCAATTCCGAATGGAATCTTCATGCGTGCTGTCTTCTGCACGTTGAGGAAATTGACAAATATACCTTGTGCTGTTTCTGGACGTAGGTAAATCTCGCTTGCCTCATCAGATACAGAACCCAATTGGGTGGAGAACATTAGATTGAATTGTCGAACATCTGTCCAATTGTTTGTTCCACTTACACTGCACTTGATATTGTTTTGCTCAATGAGCTGTTTGAGTCCTGCGAAATCATTGGATGCTAGCAATGCTTCCATCTCAGACAACAACTGTTCAACTTCTTTTTCTTTACCTGCTTTTATCCATTCATCAGCTGCTGCTTCCAACAAATGATCAACCCTGTATCTTTTTTTGGAATCCTTGTTATCAATCATCGGATCACTGAAATTGTCAACATGCCCTGACGCCTTCCAAGTGGTTGGATGCATGAAAATAGCCGCATCGATACCGACAATATTGTCATGCATACGTGTCATGGCATTCCACCAGGCTTCCCGTATGTTTTTTTTCAATTCACTTCCCCAGGGTCCGTAATCGTAAACCGCGCTTAAACCATCGTAAATTTCGCTTGATTGGAATACAAAACCGTATTCTTTCGCATGTGATATAATTGCCTGAAACTTGTTCTGATCATTGATTACCATAGGCCACAAAGGTAAGCATTAGCCTTTTAGTTTTTCGTTTTGGTGATGGCGATCGGCATCACGTGTATTTTTCTTTTGAAAATTTTTTTCCAATGCATCTTCAAGGTCAATACCTGTTTGGTTGGCCAGACAGATCAATACCCACATCACATCTGCCATTTCATCCGCCAAATGGTCTGCTGATTCTTCTTTTTTAAAAGACTGATCGCCATATTTTCTTGCCATGATGCGAGCAAGTTCACCAACCTCCTCTGTCAGAATAACCATATTGGTCAATTCGCTGAAATACCTGACACCAACTGTCTTGATCCATTCATCAACCTTCTTTTGTGCTTCCTGAATTGTCATTATTCTTTGTTTTTTGTATCCATGGTAATGGTAACGGGACCATCATTCAATAAGCTCACTTTCATATCTGCGCCAAACATGCCAGCTTCCACTTTTTTTCCAAGCTCATCACCAAGTCGTTGTTTGAAAGCTTCATACAACGGAACTGCATGGTCTGGCTTTGAGGCTCGAATATACGAGGGACGATTGCCTTTCTTGGTAGATGCATGCAGGGTAAACTGACTGATGACCAAAATGGAACCTTTAACATCTTTTACAGATAAATTCATCACACCAGCAGTATCATTGAAAATACGGAGATGGATGATTTTACCCAACAGCCATTCCACATCCTCCGTCTGATCTGCATCCTCTATGCCAACGAATACCAGCAAGCCTTTGCCGATGGAGCCCACCACCGACTGATCAACTTCAACCTTCGCGTGAGCAACGCGCTGAATGACAACCCGCATGAAAGTATTTTAATGATGAAGTTATCAAATTGGCGTGATACATATTGATATTATTGAGTTGATGATGATTCAATCAATGGTGTTACATTTGATAAAAGTTCAAACCATTGTCTGGTATCAAACAACTAGCAAGTCAAACTGCCTGGTATGGCCTCAGCAATATCATTGGAAGGTTTATCAATTATTTGCTCACGCCACTGTTAACCAGCATCTATGCCCCTGCTGCTTTTGGTGATATTTCTCTCTTGTTTGCCATTGCGGCATTTTTGAATATCATCTTTACATATGGGATGGAAACATCTTATTTCCGATTCATCCAATTGGAAGAGGAAAAAAAAGTATTCAACAATGCATTATCGAGTCTGCTGATCACCACTACCCTTTTTTCAGCAATGCTGATCCTCCCTGCTTCCTCGATAGCAGCATATCTGCAGCTAGCTGGAGATGAAGAATACATCTTGCTGGTGGTTGGTATTGTAGCATTGGATACGATTGCCGTGTTACCTTTTTCTAAACTCAGGCATGAAGGAAGACCCAAAAAGTTTGCATTGATCAAGATTTCCAATATTTTAATCAATGTATCTCTTGTGATTTTTTTTCTCCATGTATGCAAGCCCGCATTTGAAAACGGAGAAAAAAATATCTGGTCAACCTTGTACAGTCCTTCAATAGGAATTGGTTATGTATTTGTTGCACAACTGATAGCAAGTGGCATTACCTTGTTGCTTTTGTTCAAAGAATTCAAATCATTTCAACTTGATATCAATACCCGTCTGGTAAGAGATATTTTGATATACTCTAGTCCACTGATCATTGTAGGCTTCGGCGGAATGATCAATGAAACCATCGATAGGTTGATGATTGTTCAGCGATTTGATGGAACGGTAGAAGCAGCAAAAGCCGCCAATGGTATTTACAGCGCCAACAATAAATTGGCAATACTGATTGTGATTTTTATACAGACATTCAGAATGGGTGCTGAACCTTTTTTCTTCAAAACCGCTTCAAATGAGGATGCAAAAATTACCTATGCAAGGATCATGAATCTTTTTGTAATTGCTTGCTGCTGCTGCTTTCTGGCGGTTGTACTTTATCTTGACATATGGAAATATTTCATGGGAGTGCATAAAAATCCAGCATATGCAGAGGGACTGTTTATTGTGCCGATATTGATGATTTCAAAAATTTTTCTGGGCATCTACTACAATCTTTCCATTTGGTACAAACTGACCAATAAAAATATGATGGGTGCCATCATCACCATCATCGGCGCTTGCATTACGATCGTTGTGAACTATCTATTCATTCCGTCCATGGGATACCTTGCATCTGCCATTGCGAATCTTGCCTGTTATGGCATTATGATGGTGATCAGCATTTGGCTGGGCAATAAGTACTACCCAGTTCCATACAATTGGATGAAAAGTTTTGGATTCATGGTCCTTGCATACGCATTTTATCTGATCCACCAGACAATGAGAAATCAATCTATTGATACAGCTTCTCTTCACCTTGCTGGTACAGGACTGTTTTTGCTCTACATCATCATCTTGATGAGAATAGAAAAAGAAGAGTTGAGAAAGATCCCTTTTTTAAGCAAGCTCTACAAATGAATCAGCCATTAGGCAGTGATAAATGGATTGTGCTTTTTTTCATGACCGATAGTGGTTGGAATTCCGTGACCAGGGTAAACCATCGTTTCATCTGGCAATACATATAATTTGGTACGGATACTTTCAGCCAAAATATCAGGATTCCCTCCAGGTAAATCAGTTCTTCCAACACTTTCTCTGAACAATACATCGCCAGAAATCAAAAGATCGCTCTTTTTGGAATAAAAACTGATGCTGGCAGGTGAATGTCCGGGGGTAAAGATGACTTCCAATTGATCCTCGCCTATTTGTATGGGGGTTGATTCATCCAAAAAATGAAGTTTACCCTGGTAATTATCAAAAGGCAGGTTCCACATCAGTCCACTTGTTGGAGCCATGTCCAGTACCTTTTTTTCCCCTTCGTGAATATGCAATTCGAGTGCATAGCGCTCATGGATAAACTTATTGCCGAAAACATGGTCCAAATGACAATGCGTATTTACGAGCAGGAAGGGGTGGAGCTGTTTGCTTTCAATGAATTGACTGATGGTTTGCTGCTCCTTATCGGTGTAACAACCGGGGTCAATGATGATGCATTGCAACTGTTCGTTGAATATCAAATATGTATTCTCTTGCAGTGGATTGAACTGAAAAATTTTAACGTTTAACATAGGGTTTATTTCTGGCCTAAAAGTGTTATTTTGTATGACTGTGCGAAGGTACCCAATCATTTGAATTCATTCATCATGCGTCTATTGAGACTGATTTTATCGTTGTTGTTTTTTTCATGTTTTATTGCAAATGCGCAGGTAAGCAATGTGGAATATGGACGCAACAGGGTGCAGTACAAAAAAATCAACTGGACCTACTACCAAACCCGAAATTTTAATACCTACTATTACGTGGGCGGCAATCAATTGGCAAAATTTACAGCACAGGTTGCAGAAGAAGAATTGAATAACATTGAAGAGTTCATAGAATACGGCTTGCAAAGAAGAGCAAACATTGTTATTTACAACAGTTTCACCGACTACAGACAATCCAACATCGGACTTGGTATCGACTGGCAAAATACAGGTGGAGTAACGAAACTTGTCAACAATAAAATCATCCTTTTCTACGATGGAAATTTGAATCATCTTAAAATCAGTATCCGCCAGGGAATTGCAAGAGTACTGGTCGAGAATTTGCTGTTTGGGGATGATTTGGGAGAGTTTGCCAGTAACCAGGCATTGCTGGATTTACCCAAATGGCTGACAGATGGATACATCTCTTATGTGGGCGAAGAATGGAGTCCCGCATTGGATGACAAATTGAAATCAGCACTGCTGTCAGGCAAATACAAAACCTTTTATCAGTTTGCATTCAGAGAACCATTGTTTGCTGGTCATGCGTTTTGGAGATTTATTTCAGATAAATACAAAAAAGAAAGTGTAACCTATTTTCTGTATCTCTCCAGAATATACAAGAGTCTCAATACTGCCAGTTTAAAAGTTACCAAGAAAAGATTCAAAGATCTGTTGAAAGAATTCATGGAAACAGAATCTGATAAATACTTGTCTGACTTGAAAGGAAGAAGAAACCAGCCACGCGGAAACGTTGTGGCTACTGAAACCGTCAAACCCAGACAGGATTTTTACCGCTTTCAGGCCAACCCCATTGCCAGGAACAATACCTACGCCATGGTGGAATACAAAAAGGGCATCTACAAAGTAATTTTTGAGGATTTATCTCAGAAAAGGAAAATCCTTCTGAAAGCCGGCATCCTGAATTACCAGGATGAATTGAATCCACATTATCCCCTCATGGCATGGGACTCCAAAGGGTCGCGTCTGCTGGTGATTTACAATGAAGAAGGAAAAATCAAGTTGTTTGTATACGATGCAGTAAGCAGGTACAAAGCAGTCAAGCAGGTGATAGAAGATTTTCAAATCATACAGGATGCGAAATTCATGCTCGACAACAATACCCTGATTTTAAGCGCCGTCAAAAACGGTCAATCAGATATTTTTGTCTACAAAATTGCTGAGCAAACCGTAGAACAAATCACCAATGATCCTAATGATGACCTGGATGCCTCGTTTGTTGCATTTCCAAACAAAACAGGTATCATATTCTCATCCAATCGTCCAACTGCCAGAGCAGTGAAGGCAGACACTGCCATCGCATCCAGAAACAGTTTCAATATATTCTTAGTAGATAACTGGACAAAGAGCGATTTCCGTCAAATCACTCAACTTACCAATCAGCCATACGGACAAGCAAGATTTCCCCTTCAATACAATGTCAATCACTTTACGTTTGTAAGTGATGCCAATGGCATCGGAAACCGATATGCAGGCTTTTTCTCCACCAAAAAGGAAGGTTTAGATACCATTTACAAAGTAGCGGATGAATACCTGAGAAATCCACCTCCCAAAGAACTTGATTCAACCCTCAGAGCATTTAAAAAATCTGCACCCGACTCCATTGGGTACATATCCATTTCCAATGACAGTACCTATGTATTTCCTCTCACAAACTACGAGAGCAGTTTACAGGAAAGCAGAGGAGCAGGCGACAACAACCTCGTCAGCGAGGTTAGACAAGAAGGTGACATGAAATTTTTGTATAAACTCATAGTAAATGATGCTGTGCTGCTGAGAAGAAACATCAATGCGCGTCCGACTGCATACATCAAGAAACTGATGGATGAAGAGCGAAAACAACAAAACATCATCCTTCAACAAAAAGCAGCGCAGGAAAAAATGAGTGATGACAACAAGAAAGTGTCCCTGTTTCAAACCGAGTTTGCAGAAGAAGCCGCCAACAATACCATCAAAGCAATCGATGATGAAGCCATTGCATCCAGTCGAGTGGATTATCTAAAAAATGCAAAGCAGTATGACTATAAATTCAAATTTGGATCAGACTACGTGGTTTCAGGTTTTAATAATTCTGTACTGGTTAACCGCTTTCAACCTTTTGCAGGCGGCGCTGGTCCGATATACCTTTCCAATGCCAACAACCTGAATGGAATATTGAGAATGGGAATATCCGACCTCATGGAAGACAAAAAATTCATAGGTGGATTCAGGCTGGCAACCAATTTAAAGGACAATGACTATCTGGCCTCTTACCAGAATTTGAAAAAAAGGTATGACTGGGGACTCACCTACTACAGGAGCAATCAGCAGTATTTCCCCATTTATCCTGCTACTGATATCAAATCACAGCTGAACAATAAACTTGCTTCCAATCTATATCAACTGAATATCAGCTACCCGTTGAATGAGGTAAAGAGCATCAGGGCCATGGTAGGCTATCGTACTGACAGGGTAACCATACTATCAGATGGAAATTATTATCCTTCGCTTACCATGACTGATACCGTCCTGAAATATGCACTGATCAAACTAGAATATGTCCACGACAACACATTGAATCCTACCCTGAATATTTGGAACGGACTCCGATACAAGGTTTATGCGGATGTCAATACGCGCATGGTGAGTGCTGACAAAACAGGAAAGTACATGATCAACCTAGGTACAGACCTGCGTTATTATTATCCCATTTATAGAAATTTTATTTGGGCATTCAGGGCTGCAGCTGATTTCTCATGGGGAACCCAAAAACTTATTTATTACCTAGGAGGTGTGGAAGGATGGCTGAATCCGAAATTCAATCAAAACATCCAGCCGGATCCAGACATGGATTACGCATTCCAAACTCTCGCATTGAACCTGAGGGGCCACAGACAGAACATTGCCAATGGCAACAACAATATTGTATTCAATTCTGAACTCAGGTTTCCGATTTTCACTACCCTACTGAACCGTCCCATCAACAACGCGTTTCTCAGAAATCTACAACTCCTTCAATTTGTTGACTTGGGAACAGCATGGAATGGAAAATTTGATAACATCCAACGACCCATCAATGTATATGGAGGTGGCTCAAATGTGCAAGTCAACATCAAAACAGGAGGCATCGGTCCCTTCGTCGGCGGCTATGGCTTTGGTGCAAGAAGCACGCTGTTGGGCTATTTCCTGAGAGTTGATGCTGGCTGGCCCATGGGCAATCTCTTTAGAGGCAAGCCCTATTGGTATTTTGCATTGGGAATCGACTTCTAATTTTTTCTCTTCGGATCTTGTTGAAAGCAACCGATCTTTTGTGCATTTACACCTTATAATGCCTGCAGATCACAGTAGGTTCGCACGTGCACAATCAACAGCATTTTTGGAAAGCACTTCCATTTTTTAGACTGTTTTTTTGGTTGTTGGGAGGTTTACTCACAGACCAATTTTATAACCCAAGTATCAACCATGTCATTGCTGTGCATGCATTATGCATATTGTGTTTCATCTTTTTCAAAAGCATGGACATCGAATGGGCATGGAAATACAGATTGCTATTATCGGGTATGATAGCCGTTTACATATTTACATGGGGATGCATCAATTCAAACCTGCGATCTAATTTAAAAGTAAAAGTAACATCCATCAACACCCCTTTTCTGTTAAGAGTTGAGGAGCAAAAAGTCAGTTATCAACAACAAAAATGGATTGCTGTTGTGTATACCAGGAATGGCAACAAATGGCAGTACAGAGGAAAAACATATGTATACTTTAAAAACTTGAAGGGTGAAAAACTGAAAAGAGGCGATCTCTTGTATTGCAATGCCTCTATACATCGAATAAAAAACACACAGCATCCTGGTGAATTCAATCAGAAATCATACAGCAAAATGAATGGTATTTTTTACAGCATTTCACTTGATCATCAAGAGACATATTTGCAAATTGGCAATGACATCAGTTCAAAAGGAGATGTATTTCTATCGATCAGAACATACATGATTGATAAATTAAAAAGGTATATACAAGATAAAAATGTGCTGGGCATTGCAGAGGCCATGTTGATAGGTTTCAAAAATGATATTGATCCAGCTTTGAATAAAACATATGTTGATGCTGGTGTTAGCCATGTGATTGCAATTTCAGGTATGCATCTAGGATTGATCTGTGTGTTTATGAATCAGTTGTTTGAATGGATCTTCAAGAAAAAATACTTATCCCTGTTGTCTCTCATCGTAACCCTGCCTGTACTATGGATCTTCGCTTTTACCACGGGAGCAAGTGCATCTGTTATAAGAAGCGTTGTCATGTTCAGCTTTATCATCATCGGCAATAACATTTCAAAAGCAAATGACGGAATCAATGCATTATTTGGTGCTGGTTTTATGATGTTGGTTATTGATCCGGATACACTATATGATATGGGATTTCAGCTCAGCTTCTCCGCAGTGCTCTCAATCATGCTTTTTTACAACTGGGTGAGAAAGTTGGTTTTTACAAAAAATAAATTATTACAAAAAGGTTGGTCATTTGTAGCATTGTCAATATCAGTACAGATACTTACCATACCCCCTATTGATTTATCACTTTCAGCAATATCCAATTTATTCAATTTTAAATAATTTGGTCATCGTCCCCCTATCCAGCATCGTCTTGATTGCCGAACTGATGCTTTTTATTCACCCAATACAAGAAGTAAACTCATTCATTGCATCGCACATCATTACGACTTGCATTCAATGGATGAACAGATATGCAACAGCGATGAATTCATTGCCTTGTGCACTGGTTTCATTCCCAGTAATGTCAATGCAGATGATAATGCTTCAATCCATCACCCTATTTGGCATATGTCTCTTTATATTAAAAAAGAAAAGTCATTTACTGTGGATTACTTGCATAAGTGCCCTCTTGAGCTGTATGCAATCGCTGCATGAACGCACACATATAGCGTCAATACAGAGGTTGATCTTGTTAAACATGCGAGAACTTGGAACCATCATGCATCAACATGGAAGTCGGGCAGATACGTATGTTTTTGGAAACGGGGAATCCACTTCACAGAAGGATATACAAAGAATCAAATTCATTGCAAGGCATGCCTATATAGATGAGATACAGTTTAAAAAAATGGAGCTGCGCCCAATGGTACTTCAAAACAGCAAATCAGATACTGCCATCATCATGATGGGAAACAATCTGCAAGATGCAGAGGCCAGGGTACTGCTGAGGAAACACAAAAAATGGCTGGCAGATGGAAGCACCAAACTGTGGAAAATTAGAAGATGGCAGAAAGATCCACAAAACTTACATTTGCGTCTCCTACTTACGGCAGAAACCGGTCCCATTTACCTTGATTGCAAGGACTTCCACCGATTCTTCCGTCAAAAATGATTTTCATGCAAAAAAAAATACGTTCTGCCCTTATTTCAGTCTTTTACAAAGATGGATTGGAACCGCTTGTAAGACTTCTGAACGCGCAGGGAGTTGTGATTTATTCCACAGGCGGCACGCAGCAATTCATTGAAAAATTGGGACTGGAATGCGTTCCAGTTGAATCCGTAACTGATTACCCTTACATCCTTGGAGGCAGGGTCAAAACACTGCATCCCAAAATATTTGGAGGCATTCTGGGTAGAAGAGCGGTTCAACAAGATCTTCAGGAGATGAAAGAATTTGAGATTCCAGAGATTGACATGGTGGTAGTAGATCTATACCCCTTTGAAGAAACCCTTGCACAGACCAATGAGGAAAAATCAATCATTGAGAAAATTGATATCGGCGGACCATCCATGATCAGGGCTGCAGCCAAAAATTACAGCGATCTATTTGTCATTGCCTCTAAAACTTCTTATCAAACTGCAATTGAATTGCTGTCCACCCAAGAAGGTCATACAACTTTGGAACAAAGAAAGTCTTTCGCTGCCAAAGCATTTGAAATAGTTGCTCATTATGATTTTGCCATTTCCAATTATTTCAATAGTGAAAATGGAAATGAATTTTTATTTGCCGCTGGGAATCGACAAATCATGCGATACGGTGAAAATCCTCATCAAACTGGTATTTTTTACGGCGACCTATCAGCATTATTCAACCAGTTGAATGGAAAAGAATTATCATACAATAACTTGGTTGATGTAGATGCTGCAATGCATTTGATCAATGAATTTGATGGTGCAGCAGAGGCTACATTTGCCATCATCAAACATACCAATGTATGTGGTATTGCAAGCAGGTCAGTTGTTTCAGAAGCATGGAAAGACGCATTGGCAGGCGATCCAGAAAGTGCATTTGGTGGAGTGCTCTTCAGCAACCACCCCATCGATGCAACTACAGCTCATTTGATCAATGAGATATTTTTTGAGGTTCTGATTGCCCCTGCTTACGATGCCGACGCACTGGAAATGCTGAAGAGCAAGAAAAACAGAATACTGCTGGAACAAAGAAATCCACTCAGAGAAAAAAATCAATTCAAATCAATTTTAAATGGCGTTCTCACACAACAACATGATGTTGGAAACTACTCAAATTGGGAAGAAGCAGGCGGAAGACCATGCAGCGATCGTGAGAAAGAGGATTTGATCTTTGCAAACAAGGTTTGTAAACACCTCAAATCTAATGCCATTGCACTTGTAAAAAACAAACAGTTGATTGGAAAAGGATGCGGACAAACATCCAGAATTGATTCATTGAGGCAATCGATTGAAAAAGCCAAACAATTTCAATTTGACCTTCAAGATGCAGTGCTGGCCAGTGATGCATTTTTTCCATTTGATGATTGCGTAAAAATGAGTCACGCTGAAAAGATCACAGCATTTATACAGCCAGGTGGATCCATACGCGATAAGGACTCCATTGCATATTGCAAAGAACACCAACTAGCAATGGTTATAACCGGCATGCGCCACTTCAGGCATTGATGATCAAGCAACCACCAACATCTGAACGAGCAAAGGGACTTACTGCTGTTGCAGTCGTATCCATTTTATGGGGAACTACTTGGATGGCCTCCAAGGTTGGCGTCAAGTATTTACCAGCACTTCAGCTTTCAGGACTCCGACATGTGATTGGCGGCGGAATGTATGTGGTCTATTTTTCAGTAATGAAGAAAATGTTTCTGCGCAGAGACCAATTTCTACGAATACTGATGATGGCCATCATCATGTTTGTGCTCAGCAACGGATTGAGCGTGATGTCAGTGGTATACATGCCCAGTGGAATTGCATCTGTTGTCGGCGCCATTGCACCCATCTGGGTGGTGGTGATCAGCTATCTGTTTCAAAAAAAGAATAAAATCCTACCTCAAACCATTCTAGGAGTATTGATTGGATTTGCCGGAGTGATCATTTGCTTCTATGATTATTTCAACGAGATCAAGGAGGGGAATTTCGCGCTGGGAATTTTCTACGGACTGGTTTCTAGCATCACCTGGGCAATAGGTGCACTGCTTACAGCCAAACAGGCAAAAGATACAGACCCTTATTTTTCTTTGGGATGGCAAATGCTGCTCAGCGGCATTTTACTCAACATCATTTCCTATGCAACGGGATCATTTGTAAGCATAGAAAACCTGCCGTTGGAAGCATGGTATTCAATTGGCTATTTGGTGATCATTGGATCTGTTATTGCATTTGGAGCTTATGTATTTGCGCTCAAAAGACTTCCTGCAGCATTGGTAACGGTTCATGCCTATATCAATCCAATCGTTGCCTTGATCATCGGAAGTGTATTGTTGGATGAACAACTTACCAGAAATATCGCCATTGGAACCATGGCAACCTTGTTTGGGGTTTTTCTGGTAAACAATAGTTTCAAGAAAACTACTGATTAGTTTTCTGTTTCTCTTTCCAAATTTGGTTGAATGATTTTTTAGGAAAATCTAAGTCGGCTCGATGAACGGTCCACCCTTTGAAAAGTTTGTTGACCATCCAGTTCTTCATTTTTTTATTCCCGGTATTCATCAATGGACGAAAAAGCATTGCTTGCTGCCAAGCTGTCCATGCAACTTTTTCCAAAACATCGCCTTTTACCTTTTTGACTGCTTCCCTCCTGTTTTCCAAGAGTAGCTCATGCAAATTGATTTTGACAGCGCACACTTCGGTACAATTTCCGCAAAGTGAAGAGGCATGGCTGAGGTGCTTCCATTCTCCCATGTCTTTCAAATGGGGAGTGATTACACTGCCAATGGGACCGCTGTAAGTTGTTTCATAGCTGTGTCCCCCAATATTTTTATATACGGGACATGCATTCAGGCATGCTCCACACCGGATGCAATAAAGACTCTCTCTTGAAACTGGATCCTGTAAAATATTGGTACGGCCGTTGTCGAGCAAGATCACATACATTTCTTCCGGACCATTCTCTTCAGTTGACTGCCGGGGTCCGTTTATGATTGAATTATAAACAGTAATCTGCTGGCCCGTTCCAAACGTTGACAACAAAGGCCAAAACAATGCAAGGTCCTGCAAACTTGGAATAACTTTTTCAATACCTGCCACTACGATATGTGTTTGTGGCCAGGAAGCACTCAATCTTGCATTTCCCTCGTTTTCAGTGATGGCAATGCTGCCTGTTTCAGAGATGATGAAATTAGCACCTGTCACTCCCACCTCTGCCTCAGCGTATTTTTTTCGGAGCTTGTCTCTTGCTACCAACGTAAGTTGTTCAGGGGTCAAATCCAGTGGAGTATTCAAATGCTCATGAAAGACCCTGGCAACATCCTGTTTGCTTTTGTGCATGGCTGGGGTTACAATATGATAGGGAGGTTCTCCATCCAGTTGCTGAATATATTCACCCAAATCCGTCTCAATGCTCTCGATATGATTTTTCTCCAAAAAATCATTGAGATGTATTTCTTCTGTAACCATGCTCTTGCTCTTGACCAATGTTTTGCAATTCTTTTCCTTGCATATTTTTAAAATCGCTTCGCAGGCTTGTTCTGCATTCTCAGCCCATATGACTTTACCTCCTCGTTTGAGAAAATTGAATTCAAATTTCTCCAACTGCCGATCAAGCGATTGGAGTGATTTCCATTTTATATTTTTCGCTTTCTCACGAGCAAAATCCAAATCAGCAAACTGTTTTTTTCCGGCCGGAACAACCGCGTTGTATTTACCGATATTATGATTGATTTTATTGCGGTGACTGATATCGGCCGCTTTTGTAAAACTTTTTTCTTTGAACGAACTGATTCTGGTTGTCATTCGTTGATTATTTTTTAGGTTGTTTTGCGGAGTAATAACCATCCGCAATTTGAGTGAGTGCCTTGTAAAAGGGTTCTCCAAATGCTCTGACCAGCGCATCTTTTAAAAAAATATAAACAGGCACTTTCAGTTCTTTGCCAAGCTTGCAGGCCGGAGAGCACATGTCCTTTCTTGGTTCATAATTCAACATCTCATGTCCGGTGTATTTGCTCTTGGTTTTTTTTATCGGATACAAATGACATGAAATAGGCTTTTTCCACTTGATGTCTCCTCGGTTGTAAGCTTCCTCAAAGACACATTTGATGATGCTCTTTTCATCTTTGAATCCATATGCACAAATTGTATCGTTGACAGTTGGAGTTACCCAACCAAACTCTCTATCGTATCGATATAGTCCATTTTTCTCTACTTCTTTTATACCCTCCACAGTCATGGATGGCTTCACTTTTTCGTATGCTTTTTTCACTTCATCCAACTCTTTATCTTCAAGCGGTGCGCCTGCATCACCATCCTCACAACAACCACCTTTGCATTTGCTCAAATTGCAAACAAATTCAGCTTCAACGATCTCGTCGCTCATCAATACATTGTCGATAACAATCAAGTGACTTTTTTGCAAAAATAATGTTTATCGTGGGGGATCTTCAAAAATCTTCAACCCTAGAGACTCATCATCTCTTTGAACCGAACAGCTTGGCGTCGGGATACCTCCACTTTTTCTCCTCCTTTGATTTCCAGTAGGAGCCCCCCGTTAAAAAAAGGTTCTACCGAACCAATCATTTTGAGATTGACAATATGTTTTCTATTGGCCCGGAAAAAGAACTTGGGGTCCAGTCGCTTCTCGAGCGAATTGAGCGATTTCAAGATCAGGGGTTTGTTGTTGCCAAAGAAAACCCTGGCATAATTTCCGACTGACTCAAATAGTCTGATTTCAGACAAAGTAACAAACCAGCACTTTTCACCATCTTTCACAAATACCTGGTCAGTTGATGACAAGATTTGCCTTGCATCACGTTTCCAATCACCTTCACTGCTTTCTTTCCACTCAAGGGCATTGAGTTTTTGCATGGCATCCATCAATCTGTCTGGATCGATTGGCTTCATCAAATAATCCATTGCACTTATCTCAAAGGCCTTGATGGCAAATTCATCGTGTGCGGTTGTAAAGATGACAACAGGCAACCTGTCGATTTCCTGGAGCATTTCAAATCCGTTCTTCTCGGGCATCTGAATATCCAAAAAAATTACCTGGGGGTCCAACTGCTGTATCAATTCAATTCCCTCATTGGCATTCGAGGCTTCTGCTAGAACTTCAATTTCAGGATGCTCCTGTAACATTTTCTTCAGCTCTGCTCTGGCGAGTCTTTCATCATCAATGATGATAGCCGTCTTTTTCATGTTATCTAATTTAGTTCAGTGGTAAATTGACAGTTGCCTGCACATACATCTCGTCTTTCTGTTTTATGTCAAACGAAGCTTGATCTCCAAATATCAAATTCAATCTGTTTGCAGTGCTTTGGATACCAAATCCTTCGTGGTTTGCATCCATCTGCAGACAACCTGTATTCAATACCTGCAACTTCACATTTTTTTCTGCCTGAAATACCTTGATAAGAATCAATCCCGGTTTCAATGATTTACCGATGCCATGTTTTATGGCATTTTCCACCAAGGTCTGTAGCATCATGGGAGGCAGTTGAAATTCCATCAAATCTGAAGGAACATCATATTGTATAGTCAGCCTGTCTTCAAATCGGATCAGTTCAAGAGCCAGGTAATCTTTCACAATGGAGAGTTCTTTTTCCAGGCTGATGGTTTCTTGCGATTCGGAGACCATGCTCGATCGCAATATATTGCTCAAAGCCGTAACAGCCTGACGGGCATGCATTGGATTTTCATCAATCAACGCCCGAATGCTGTTGAGTGCATTGAAAATAAAGTGTGGATTGATATGGGACTTGATTGTCTTTAATTCAAGTGATTTGACCAGGGCTTCCAACTTGAGTTTATCGAGTTGATTTCTGGTACTCTCATCGATGAAATGATAAATGAAATAAATACAATTCCAAATGAACAAAATGATGGTCCAGGTAAACGCATTGGAAATATAGTCCTGAAAAAAACTAAAATCACGCTCCTGCTTGAAACCCAGGTCGAATATTTCAACAAACAAGGTTTCAACCAATCCGACTGTGAGAGCAAATCCAACCGAGAGCAGAAGAAAACTGAGCAGTTGACGGTTGATATGTTGCTGCAACAATTTGAGGCGTTTGATGCCCATCCTCATCAAATGAGTAAAAAAGATCCCCATGGAAATGGTAGCCAACAATCGAATCACAAATACCTGGTCAACCACCCTATACGATATGGCAAAAAAGACATTTACAGCGAGGAATAGTCCCCACCCCAGGGTCTGAAACAGCCAGTATTTGGGAAGTTTCTGGATCAGATTGATCATGGATTGAAATTAAAACAGTTTTGAGGGACTGGAAAACCGTTCATAAAAAAGGAAGGGGTTTCCCGCTAATCTACGTATAAATACGTGGGTTTTTTCGGTCTCAAAACCAGCGCTAAGAGGACTTTCACTTCATTTCTCAGGAATTGCTGTAAAAAGATAATAGCAGGAAAATAACTGCCGTTAGATGTGCAAAGCAACCTGCCATGATCGTTAAAATCTCCAAAATGAACCGCCTGATGATCGCCCTCCTGATGGGTCTGATCTTGGGACTGCAAGCTGGGGCATTTGCGCAAGGCAGGGTTATTATCAATGAATTTTCCATTGGCTCGAGCTATAAAAACGGTCAGGATTTCATCGAATTGAAAAATGTTGGCATTGCAGATGCGAACATCGGCAACTTCACAATTGTTCTGGAAAATGAAATCATCCGCATCCCAAGCAATACCATCCTCCCTGCAGGTGGTTTTTATGTTGCCTCTACAACACAAATGATTGCCACTGAAGCGAACAACATCTCCATCAGTCTGAATGACTCAACTGCCAAGCTGGTGGATGGCATTGCTGGAAAAGCAGCTAACTTGAACAATACGTCTGTAGAATCAATTTTGAATACAACTGGAAAAGGAAATTATTTCGCAAGAAAAACAGATGGAGATTGTATCTGGCAATTGGAAGCTGCACATACAGCCGGTGCAAGCAACACAAAAATCGGAAACAATGCAAGCATTCAAATCAGCAAGTTGGTTGCAATGAATACCAATTGCATCAGCGGAAAAGTAAATTTCACTGTTGAAAATTCAAATGCCGCAAGCTTCTTCACCATGAATTATATCATTGGATTTGACGCAAACAATGACGGCAAATTCAATGGAAAAGATCCTTTTGAAAAAGGAATCGACAGCAGTGCGCCTGTAGTAGAGATCAACAATCTTTACTCAACCGGTTCTTACAAAGTCATGTTGGAGCCCATCAGTGGTTGCAATCAGCAAGTATTTGATTTCAAGATTGACCCATGCATTACCATGGCAGTGAAATTGAAAAAATTCACTGGAAGCACCAATGGCAAGGTCAACAATTTCGATGTCGAAATCGAAACAGATGCAGATTTGAAAGAGCTCAGATTGGAAGGAAGTTTCAATGGAAATCAATTTGAAAAAGTGAGCAACGTTCCATTTCAAAACCGTGCAGGTCTTCAGACCATTGCTTTCAACAGCAACCCTACTCAACAGAGCTACTTCAGAATCGCGATGACCGATGTGAACAACAAAACAACTTATTCTCCTGTGGTGAGATTTTCTTTGAACGAACAGCCGATGAGCAAAATGTCAGCTTCACCCAATCCTTTCAATGATGTGATTCAATTGCAACTGCAAGCTGAAAAAAGTGAAAAAGCGGTTGTTCAATTTTATGCTACCAACGGTGCATTGGCCCTCACCCAAACAATTGATCTGATGAGCGGCCACAACAACATCCGTCTTCAAACCAGCCAACTCCAAAAAGGCATGTACATTGTCTCCATCAGAAATGCTTCCAGTCAGCAGGCACAGATCACTCGCCTCATGAAAGGGTAATTCACGGAAACCCTCCCCTTTCTTTGCTCATGCCGAAAAGGTATTCTGCTCAATTTTAAATAGCTTTGCAGTGGACTTATTTGAACAAAAACACCTAACTTTTGTAGAATAAGAACAGCGCTCTGAAAAGTTGAACAATGATTGTAACTGGACCCCTTCTGAAACATATTGATTCCCCTGCTGACCTCAAAAAAATCAACAAAGACGATTTATACAAGGTATGTGACGAATTGCGTCAATACATCATCGATGTGGTCAGTGTACATGGTGGGCATTTCGCTGCCAGTCTCGGTGTAGTGGAGCTTTCTGTTGCATTGCACTATGTCTATAACACCCCCTACGATCAGCTTGTATGGGATGTAGGGCATCAGGCCTACGGGCATAAAATTCTCACTGGACGCAGAGACAATTTTCATACCAACAGAAAATACGGTGGACTCAGCGGCTTTCCCAAGAGATCTGAGAGTGAATACGACACTTTTGGCGTTGGCCACTCATCCACTTCCATATCTGCTGCATTGGGCATGGCCATCGCTGCCAAATACAAAGGAGAAAAAAGAAAATCGATCGCAGTCATAGGCGATGGGTCGATGACAGCAGGCATGGCTTTTGAAGCAATGAACCATGCAGGAGTCGCCGACAGTGATGTGTTGATCATACTCAATGACAATTGCATGAGCATCGATCCAAATGTCGGTGCTATGAAAGAATACCTCACAGATATTGCGACTTCCCATACATACAACAAACTGAAAAATGATATATGGAAAATATTGGGAAAATTGCCCGTTGGAACCAATTTCACCAGAGAGATTGCCAGCAAACTGGAGCACAGCATCAAAGGTTTCATCAACCGCAGAAGCAATCTGTTTGAATCAATGAACATCCGGTATTTTGGTCCCATTGATGGACATAATATCTCCAAACTGGTTGATACACTGAATGACTTGAAGGATATCGGAGGACCCAAACTCTTGCACATCATCACCACCAAAGGAAAAGGATATGCATTGGCAGAAAAAGACCAAACCAAATGGCATGCACCCGGACTCTTTGATAAAGTAACAGGTGAAATATTCAAAAAAACTTTTGATACTCCCCAGCCCCCCAAGTACCAGGATGTTTTTGGCAAAACAATCATCGAGTTGGCCAAAAAGAATCCGAATATTTTTGGCATCACTCCTGCCATGCCCTCTGGTTCTTCCCTGAAATTTATGATGGAGGAAATGCCGAACAGGGCCATTGATGTAGGCATTTGTGAACAGCATGCCGTGACGGTCAGTGCGGGGATGGCTACACAAGGACTCAAAGTCTTTTGCAATATTTATTCCTCCTTCATGCAAAGAGCTTACGACCAGGTAGTACATGATGTGGCAATACAGAAATTACCGGTGGTATTCTGCTTGGACCGCGCAGGACTGGTTGGAGATGACGGACCCACACATCATGGTGTGTACGACATTGCCTACATGAGATGTATTCCCAACATGATCGTATCTGCACCTATGAACGAAGCAGAATTGCGGAACCTGATGTATACTGCACAATTGGAATCAACCCAACTTCCTTTTGTAATCAGATATCCAAGAGGAGAAGGCATGATGCCGGAATGGCAAACCGACATGAAAGCAATTGAAATCGGAAAAGGCAGGAAAATCAAAGACGGTGAAGAAATTGCCATCTTGAGTTTTGGTCATCCCGGAAATTTTGCAGCAGCTGCCATCAGATCTTTGAAGAACGATGGTATCGAACCCGGACATTATGATTTAAGATTTGCCAAACCACTCGATGAAGCATTGCTCCACGAAGTATTCAGCAAATATTCAAAGATCATCACTGTAGAAGACGGAACCGTCGTTGGCGGAATTGGATCGGCAGTATTGGAATTCATGACCGCGCATCAATACAAATCCGATGTGAAAATACTCGGCATACCAGACAGAATTGTGGAGCACGGTTCACAAAAGGAATTGCACAAAGAATGCCATTATGATGCTGAAGCCATTGCAGAGGCTGCAAGAGAAATGATGCATGTAAAAGTGAAAATTACCCAGTAATATCTACGAATTCCGGATCCTGTGGTCTTTCATCATTGTATTCAATGATGAAATTGTTTCTTCCTTCTCCAATGATGATTGCGAGATAATTTTGCTGAACCAATTCAAGCAATGTCAGGAATATAAAAATAGCATGCAGCCTGTCCTGGCATACATCAAATATTTTTTCAAAAGACATGGTCTTTTCTTCAGCACTCACTTTCAACACATATTCCCTGCTTTCCTCCATGGTATAATTGTACTGGTATACAACGTGCTGAGGCTTGTTCTGACGATCATGTAAACGCTGCATCACCTTTTCAAATACTTTCATCAATTTGAAAAGTGATATCGATTGGATTTCTGTTCCCTCCGAAGCTTCTTCGCCCACTGCATTCAAATCTTCTTGCAGGTTGCCTCTTTTGACCATGAACATGCGCTGCTGCTCCATTTCAGCAAGCTTCAGCGAAGCCTCTTTGAATTTTTTGTATTCAAGAATTTTGTCAATCAACTCCTGACGAGGATCGATTTCATTTCCATGCTCATCCAATTCTTTCCTTGGAAGCAGCATTTTGGCCTTGATCCTCATGAGGGTAGAAATGAACAAAATAAATTCACTGCTCAGCTCAATATTGTCTTCCTCAGATTGCTTGATGAAAACCAAGAAATCATCTATGATTTTTTTAATGGGTATATTGTATATATCCAACTCATCTCTTTCTATAAAAAACAAGAGGAGGTCAAATGGTCCCTCAAATTGTGGCAATCGGATCTGATAACTCGCAGTATTCACGCTTCAATTTTAAATTAAATCTAAAGCGACAAATATAGTCATTAGCCCCTATTTTACCGATATTTGCATCCGAAATTTACCTACCATGAAATGGCTCCTTTTTGCAATTCTGTGTTTGATTTGGGGAAGTTCTTTTGTATTGATGAAGGCTGGATTAGAAGCACTCAGTCCATTTCAAGTAGCCTCCATCCGCATCATTTGCGCGGGAGTTTTCATGCTGCCATTTGCCAAAAAAGCTTACAGCGAAGTGCCCAAAGAAGTAATACGTCCCATCATAGTATCCGGCTTTCTCGGCACCTTTTTCCCTGCATATTTATTCTGCGTTGCACAAACGAAAATTGACAGCTCACTTGCGGGTATTTTAAACGCCCTCACACCGCTTGCTACCATTGCTATCGGGACTGCCTTTTTCAACATGAAACTCGGCTGGATCAAATGGGTTGGCATGATCATGGGATTCATTGGAATGCTTGTGCTTTTGTTGAATGGAAACAAGGACATTAGTTTTCAATACGTTGGATATGCACTTTTTGTGGTGGTGGCAACTTTGTGCTACGGACTCAATGTCAACGTGGTTTCAAAATACTTGCAAAATGCCGCACCCATGCATATTGCAACCATAGCATTTACTTCCCTCATCCTACCTACGCTGATCATTCTCGCTGCAACAGGATATTTTACCGATCCGCGTTTGCTCAATGGAACATGGACCAGCGGAACCATTTCTGCAGCTGTGCTGGGAATTGTTGGAACAGGGGTTGCCTCTGTTACTTTTTATATGCTGATGAAAAACGCAGGACCTGTCTTCGCGTCCATGGTTACCTATGGTATTCCATTTGTAGCCATCGCATGGGGAATCAGTACAGGTGAAACGATTACTCTTATGCAGGTTGCAGGGATGATCGTCATCTTATTGGGAGTAAAACTCGCCAATTAAACACTCATGATTTCTTTCTCCTTGGATGTAAGATGTTTGTCAACCAATGCAATAAATTTATTGGTCATTTCCTGAATGTCATTCTCTGCATCTGTAGCCTGGTCTTCACTGAGTCCGGCTTTCTGTAATTTCTTTACCTGCTCAATGGCATCTCTTCTGATATTTCTGATGGCCACCTTGGATTGTTCTCCTTCGGATTGAACCCTTTTCACGATTTCTTTTCTTCTTTCTTCTGTCAACGGTGGAAGAAATATACGGATGATTGCACCGTCATTTTGCGGTGTTACTCCAAGGTTGGCTGCAATGATCGAACGCTCGATGGGTTGCAACATATTTTTTTCCCAAGGTTGGATGGTCAGTGTTCTTGCATCTGCCACAGCTATGTTCCCCACCTGTGAAATAGGTGTGGGTGAGCCATAATAGTCAACTACCAAGCCATCAAACATTTGTGGATTCGCCCTTCCGGCCCTGACTTTGATGAGCTCCGCTTCCAGATGTGAAATGGCTTTGGACATCTGATCGGATGCGGTGGTGATATGTGATTGTAGTTCGGCAGACATAATCAATTATTTGGATGGCAAAGCTAACAAAAACCTTAGTTTTGCAGCAAAGAATCTACATGGCCAGTTTGCAGGAAACAGCATCACAAATCAGAAGAGACATCGTAAGAATGGTACATGCCGTTCAAAGCGGACATCCGGGTGGGTCACTCGGCTGCACTGATTTTCTGACAGCGCTTTATTTCAACACAATGAAGCACCATCCATCGTTCAACATGGATGCCAACAATGAAGATATTTTCTTTTTATCAAACGGACATATTTCTCCTGTTTTTTATTCCTGTCTTGCCCGCTCAGGCTACTTTCCTGTAAAGGAATTATCAACATTTAGAAAACTCAATTCAAGGCTACAGGGTCACCCTACCACCCATGAACATTTGCCTGGTGTGCGAATCGCTTCCGGATCACTCGGACAAGGACTCAGTGTTGCGATCGGTGCAGCGCTGGCAAAAAAACTCAACAATGATGCGCATCTTGTTTACTCACTGCATGGTGATGGAGAATTGCAAGAGGGACAAATATGGGAAGCTGTCATGTTTGGCGCACATCACAAAGTAGACAACCTCATTGCTACGATTGACTGGAATGGTCAACAGATTGACGGACCAACTGACAAAGTCATGTCACTCGGAAATATCAAAGAAAAATTTGAAACATTTGGATGGTCAACCCTTGAAATGCAAGGCAATGACATGGATGATGTTGTCAAGGTGCTGGACCATGCAAAATCACAAGTTGGAAAAGGAAAACCCATAGCCATCATGATGCATACCCTGATGGGGAAAGGTGTTGATTTCATGGAAAATGACCATGGCTGGCACGGCATAGCTCCGAATGATGAACAACTTGCCAAGGCATTGGCCCAGCTGCCGGAGACATTGGGCGATTATTGATTATCGAAGTGAAATTTCCTGCAAAGATGCTTTTCTAGAGGGCATCCATGATGCTGCAATTCCAATCAAAATGACTGTGCATCCCACAACCATCAAATCTGGCAATCGCCATTCAACTGGATAATAATCAATCAAGAAACTTGCTCCCTCCAAGGGCACCAGGTGATAGCTTGTTTGCACATAACAAATCAACAGTGCGAGTACAATCCCTCCCAGCGATCCGATGCTTGAAAGCAATATGCCTTCCAATAAAAATATTTTCTGAATCAGCAGGTCGCTGGCTCCCATTGCCTTGAGTATTTGAATATCTCTCTTCTTCTCCAGCACCAGCATGCTCAAGGATCCTACCATGTTGAATGCTGCAATGACCAGCATGAGTATAAATATTCCATAAATGGCCAACTTCTCTAGGCGAATGGTATTGTACAAGGTTCGGTTCTGCTCAAATCTGTCCTCCAGCTTATAATTATTACCAAGTGTTTTTTTGATTTGCTCTTTGACAATGGACAGGTTGGCACCGGGACTCGCCTTGATTTCCAATGCGGTCATTTCGTGCTCCTGAAAATTCATGAATGTTTTCAGAAATGAAATATTGGTCAGAACATACTTGTTGTCAAAATCACTTTGTATGGAAAATACTCCTCTTGGAAGTGCATTGGCAACACTCAAAGCATCCATGGGTTGAGCCGAGTTGGATGGAATATTTTTTTTGGGCATGTATACAGTCAGCGGCAAAATGGCCCGATCAGCCATGATACCCAATGCCTGCTCTACGCCAATGCCGAGTACCATGGATGGATTTTCTGCATCCCCCGTTTGAAATTTTCCTCTTAACATTTTGTCTGGGAGTCCGCTTGTTTGTACGTACCCAACATCAACACCTTTGATGACAACTACCTGCTGAAATGCATCGTGTTGCAATACAGCCTTCTCTTCAATCGTTTGTGAAAATGTATACACACCCTTTATATTTTTCAATTGCTGAAGCTGATCAGGATGCAATTGAATTGTTTTCCCACTTACTGCACTGATCCGCAAATCAGGATAGAAGGATGCATAGAGTGACTTCACCAAAGTCTCGAATCCGTTGAAAGCACTGAGAATGATGATCAGTGAGGCACTGCCGACAAGCATTGCCAACATGCTGACCCATGAGATGATGTTCACAGCCTGGGTTGACTTCTTTGCTTTAAAGTACCTCCATGAAAATGTGAAAAGGATACTCCCTTTCATGAATTACGTTCTTCGTTGATTTTTTTAAAGATCTCTTCCATCTTGAACACATGATCAAGGGTATCGTCCTTGTAAAATTTCAATTCAGGCATTCTTCTCAATTGCTGTTTGACCCTTGCGCCCAATTCTTTTTTAATCTCCCCTTTTCGGTCTTCTAATTTCTTGAGCACTGCATCCGGATGATTGACCTTGAACAGACTGAGATAAATCCTTGCCTCCAGTAAATCAGGTGTTAGTTTTACATGAGAGATGGAAACCATGCCGCCATCAACCATGTTGAATCCCAATCGCAAAAAAATATCATTGATGGCTTCCTGGATCACTCCGGCAACCTGTTTCTGTCTTTTGCTTTCCTCCATACCATTCACTTTGATGGATGTAAAAATAGTTACTTTTGATGCCAAATCTCCAAAAAGGAGACCTGAATGGGATGAGAAGTTTGGCCATTATTTATAATTACATCAAGAAATATCCAAAGCTGGTCGTCGGATATTTTTCCCTGAACCTTTTCTCCGCCTTGTTTTCACTGGTATCTCTGACCATGCTTGCCCCTTTTCTTACGTTGATTTTCGGATTGGAAAGCAAAGGCTTTGCCATGGGCTCCAGGTTTTCATTTGGTTCGCTGAGCAACAAGTTCTATGCACACCTGAGCAACCTGATTGGAAGTACAGAAGGCAGGATTGAGGCCCTGGCAATCATTTGTGCCATCATTGTTTCAGCAATCGTACTAAAAAATATTTTTTTATACAGTGCCCTTTACTTGCTCACGCCCATCCGCAATGGCATCATCAACGACATGCGCAACGACATGTTTGAAAAAATCGTTCAATTGCCCATTGGATTTTTCAATGAGCAAAGAAAAGGTGATATCATGAGCCGACTCACCAACGATCTCCAGGATGTCGAATTCTCAACCATCAGTTTTTTGGAAACTTTTTTCCGTGAACCAATTTTGATTGTTTGCTACCTGTTTGCTATGATCCATTTGAGTCCGGAGCTTTCCCTCTTTCTATTGCTGTTCCTTCCATTATCAGGGTTGATCATTGGAAGAATAGGCAGGTTATTGAAAAAAGTATCCAGCGGTGTACAAGTCAAGCTGGGAGATATACTCAGCACGATTGAAGAAACGCTGGGAGGAATCAGGGTGGTAAAAGCATTCAATGCAGAATTTCAGCAACAGGAAAAATTCAAACAGGAAAACAATGACTTGCTTAAAATCAAGAACAACAGCAACAGAAGAAGGGATCTTGCATCGCCTGTTTCCGAAACGCTGGGCATAGTATCCGTATGTTGTGTGTTGTACTACGGTGGAAGGTTGGTGCTGAAAACAGAGGTGGGATTATCAGGACAAGACTTCCTCACTTTTATTGTGATTTTTACACAGGTCATCAATCCACTGAAATCATTCAGCACTGCATCATACAATATTCAAAAAGGAGCAGCCAGTATTGAAAGAATTCAACAATTGATTCACGAGGAGCAATCCATCAAAGAAGATCTTAATGCAATGCATGTTGCATCTTTTCACCAATCCATCGAATTAAAAAATGTTTCTTTTTCGTACGGTGAAAAACAGATTTTAAAAAACATAGATCTCACCATTCAGAAGGGGCAGACCATTGCGTTGGTTGGATCTTCAGGATCTGGCAAATCTACCTTGGCCGATTTGATCCCCAGATTTCATGATTGCAGCGAAGGAGAAGTGTTGATCGACGGCATCAATATTAAAAAATATAAAATCAAGGAACTCCGAAACCTGATGGGCATCGTAACTCAAGAGCCGATTCTTTTCAATGATACCATCAAAGCAAATATTTCATTGGGAAATCAATCAGCCAGTCTTGAACAAATACAGGAAGCTGCAAACATTGCCAATGTCGCATCATTCATCGAAAAAAAGGAACAGGGCTTTGATACGGTGGTGGGTGACAGAGGATCGAAACTGAGTGGCGGTGAACGGCAGAGAATCACCATCGCCAGGGCAGTACTTAAAAATCCACCGATCCTGATTTTGGATGAGGCAACCTCATCACTTGATACCGAAAGTGAAAAATGGGTACAGGATGCAATTTATAGATTGATGAAAGATAGAACCAGCATCATCATTGCACACAGACTATCTACCATCAAACACGCTGATGAAATCATTGTGATGGACGGGGGATGCATTGCAGAAAGGGGCAAGCATGAAGAGCTCATCAAGCAAAATGGAATCTACAGCAGGCTGGTTGCGCTGCAGCAAATGCAATAAGGAAGTAAGATTATTGGTTGGCGTTGTTGAAACCACCTCTTGACATTCCCATTTTAGCTTCCATGCTTAAAGTGGCATGTGGAACAGCTTTCAAACGGGCTTTGTCAATTAGACGACCTGTAACGCGACAAATTCCGTATGTCTTGTTTTCAATGCGCATCATGGCCTTTTCTAGTTTCTCAATAAAATCAATCTGGCGACTGGCCATCTGGTTGAGTTGTTCACGCTCCATGCTCAAGCTTCCATCTTCCATGGTCATGTATCTGCTGTCAGAATCACCGCCACTCATTGAGTCTTTTCTGGTAATCAAGCCATTGAGATAAGCAAGTTCTTGTTTGGCAGCGTTGAGTTTATGTTGAACAAGCTCACGGAATTCTGCCAATTCAGCATCGGAATAGCGTTGAGTGGGGCCCGTTTGCTCAACTTGCAGTTTTGAATCAAGCACTGATTTTGTGAATTCTGGTTCGTATTTACGGGCAGTCTTGGCTGTGATTTTAGGCATGGGCACTGGCTTGAGGTTTTTGGTAGCCTCTTTTGCTCTAAGTGCTTTGCGGATTTCAGCCTGGCTGGCAACTTTTGTACTGGTCCCTGCAAATCTGGTTTCAGGTGAAATGAGTGGCACCTTTTTTCCAGCTGCTTTCCCCTGAACAGGTTTTGCGCCAGGAGCTGGCTTTCCACCTTTTGCAGGAATGGTTTTATTTCCCTTTACAACAGTAGCAGTCTTAGCTGGTACTGCCTTTGAAGGAGCTGCTTTTGACGGAACTCCCTTTGTTGGTATTTTTTTGGCAACGGGCGCAGCTTTTTTCGGAGCTGGTTTCGCTGTTTTTACAGGTATCGCCTTTTTAGGAGCCGCTTTTTTAGGAGCAACTTTAGCAGGCTTCTTGGCAGGTGCAGCTTTCTTTGGAGCTGGCTTGGCTGCTTTTTTAGGAGCAGCTTTAGCAGGCTTATTGGCAGGTGCAGCTTTCTTTGAAGTTGATTTTGATGCGGCAACCTTTTTGGCCGGAGCAGCTTTTTTTGGAGCTGGCTTGGCTTTTTTTACAGGTTTTGCAGCTTTCTTGGGAGCTGGTTTTTTTGTTGCCATAAGAGGTTACTTTTTTATAACGTTGATCTTCAATGTTTTACCTTCAATTTCAGCATCAAAACCCTTTTCCAAACTTGGCTCCAACACGATTTTTTCGGCTAAAATTTCAGCGCAAATATAATCATTAAATCGAGTAAAAGAATCATCGAACGAGGGATTGGCTTGAACAGTAACATTTATTTTATCTGTCAGTTCCAGGTCCATATCCTTTCGGATTTTCTGAATTCTGTTGATCAATTCCCTCGCAAAACCCTCCTGTTCCAATTCAGTGGTTATCTGAACATCCAATGCAACGGTAAAGGAGCTGCGGGATGCCACCATCCATCCTTCAACATCCTCACTTTGAATATCAACTTCGTCCCTTTGCAAAGCATACTTTTCTCCCTCCAAATCAATATCCAAACTTCCTGTCTGTTCCAAGACACGAATGGAATCCTGCGACAAGGAAGCAATCACATTGGACGCTGCTTTCATTTTGCCGCCTAATTTTTTACCAAGAATGACAAAGTTGGGTTTGATTTTTTTCTTGATAAAGTCATTGTCAGCTGGTAAATATTCAACCTGTTTCACATTGACCTCCGCTAGAATAAGCTCCTCAACTCTCTTGAGCTGCTCTTGCATGGAAGAGGCAGCAACGGGAATGAGTATTTTTTGCAAAGGTTGTCTGACCCTGATGTTGACTTTCTTTCTGATGGATAATACCAAAGATGAAAATTCCTTTGCCATGTGCATGCGTTCCTCCAGGGAAAGGTCAATCCAACCCTCATTGGCTAGTGGAAAATCGGTATGATGCACAGAGCTGTATTGTTCCTTTTGAGTAACTGCATTCAAATTTCTGTAGAGATAATCTGTAAAAAATGGAGAGATGGGTGCAGCAAGCTTGGCGATGGTCATCATGCACTGATACAATGTCTGATAGGCGCTGATTTTATCTGTCCCATAATCCCCCTTCCAGAACCGCCTTCTTGACAACCTGACGTACCAATTGCTGAGCAATTCATCCACAAATTCATCAATCAACCTACCTGCCATGGTTGGTTCATAATCATCCAAATGTTTGTTTACATCCTTGATCAAGCTCTGCAAACTCGACAAAATCCATCTGTCTAATTCAGGACGCTCATTGAATGGGATGTCTTTTTCTTTGTATGTAAATCCATCCACATTGGCATACAGTGCGAAAAACTGATATGTATTGTAAAGTGTACCAAAGAATTTACGCTGCACCTCCTTGATTCCTTCAATGTCGAATTTCAGATTGTCCCAAGGTGAAGCATTGGTAATCAAGTACCACCTGGTTGCATCTGCACCATAGGTATTGATTGTTTCAAACGGATCCACCACATTGCCCAAGCGCTTGCTCATTTTGTTTCCGTTCTTGTCGAGCACCAATCCATTGGAGACGACTGTTTTGTAAGCAACCTGATCAAACAACAATACGCCCAATGCATGCAGTGTATAAAACCAACCCCTTGTTTGATCAACTCCCTCCGCAATGAAATCTGCCGGGAAAGCCTCACCGCTGTCAATCATTGCTTTGTTCTCGAATGGATAATGCCATTGGGCGTACGGCATCGCACCACTGTCAAACCAAACATCCACCAGGTCTGGAACACGCTTCATTTTTTTGCCTGATTTGCTCACCAGAATAATTTCATCAACAAAAGGCTTGTGAAGATCTGTAAGTCTCTCTTTGATAAATGCATTGTTCACATTTCCACCAAGTGTATCATGCGCTTCTTGAATAGCTGTTTTAAGTTCTTCTATGGATCCTATGCAGATTTCCTCTTCACCATCTTCTGTTCTCCATATCGGCAAGGGTGTTCCCCAATAACGGCTTCTGCTCAAATTCCAGTCCACCATGTTTTCCAACCAATTCCCAAACCTTCCATCACCGGTTGATTTTGGTTTCCATTGGATGGTTTTGTTCAGAGCTACCATCTTGTCTTTGACGGCAGTGGTTTTGATGAACCATGCATCCAGTGGATAATACAAAATTGGTTTATCCGTTCTCCAACAATGGGGGTAGTTGTGTTCATATTTCTCCACCTTGAATGCCTTCCCTTCTTTTTTCAATTGAACACAGATATCTATATTGACATCAACGTATTGTTCATCATTTTTATAATTCTTGACAAAGCGATGACTGTATGTTCCAACGCCATCTATAAATTTTCCTTCTCGGTCAACCAGTGTTAGTATCCCAATGTTGTTTTTCTTCCCTACCTTGAAATCATCTGCACCAAATGCGGGAGCCGTATGCACGATTCCAGTTCCATCTTCTGTCGTAACAAAATCACCCAGTACAACTTTGAAAGGATCTGCTTGAGGCGTGATGTCTCTGATTGCCTGAATTGTATTTGCTTCAAATGGTAACAATTGGTCGTAGTATAGTCCCTCGAGAGAAGTACCCGTGAATGTTTGAACTTTTTTCCATGGAATCAACTTGTCACCAGCTTTATACTCATCGAAACTGGCATTCGCAGTGTCCCCTTTGAAATATTTCCCCACCAATGCACTTGCCAATATCACATACTGTTCTTGAAATGTATATGGATTGAAGGTTTGGATCAATGCATATTCAATATTGCCACCCACTGTCAGTCCGAGGTTGGAAGGCAAGGTCCATGGAGTTGTTGTCCATGCCATGAAAAAAACTTCTGCACCTGCATGGATCGATGCCTTGATTTTTTTATAGGCAGGATGTGCTGCATTTTTATTTTCCGACAATAAAAAGAGAGCAACTGCGGAAGTATCCTTTACATCTTTGTATGTACCAGGCTGATTCAGTTCATGCGAACTCAATCCAGTTCCAGCAGCTGGTGAGTAAGGCTGAATGCTGACGCTCTCATACAGGTAACCTTTTTCGTACAGTCGTTTCAAACACCACCACAGTGTTTCAATATAATTGTTCTCGAATGTTACGTAAGGTGACTTCAAATCAACCCAATAACCCATCTTGGTAGTGATCTCATCCCATTTGTCCTTGTACCTCAATACCGCTTCCCTGCATTTTTGATTGTATTCTGCAACAGATATTGTTTTGCCTATATCTTCTTTTGTAATGCCGAGTTCTTTTTCTACACCCAATTCAACAGGAAGCCCATGGGTATCCCATCCGCCCTTTCTTTTCACTTGAAAACCTTTCATGGTTTTATAGCGACAAACCATGTCTTTCAATGTTCTTGAAATAACATGGTGGATGCCGGGCATACCATTGGCGCTGGGTGGACCTTCATAGAACACAAAGGGCTTGGCCCCATTGCGGTGAAGGATGCTTTGGTTGAAAGCGTTCTCTCTCTCCCAGCTTTCCAATATTTCACGTTCGAAAGCGGGCAGATTGAGTTGATCAAATTCTTTGTACGAGCCTTGTTTCATAGAAGGCTGCAAAGTTAGAGAAAGTCCTCCTTACTGAAAACTGGCGGTGCCATTGGCCTGGTGGGCGAATCGGAAGGTGTAAAACCGCTGGGTTTTCAGCTTGATTTCATCCGAAGCACTTGGAGCAGGTGTTGTGCCGCCCTTGTAATAATTGATGATTTCAACTTTTGCATAATTGCCCTTTGCGGTTTTGATTACCAGCACCCTCCCAGGAATTGGTGTGATCAAATTATTCACGGGATCATACACATACCATCCTCTGTTGCTCCCGGAGGGAATGGCGTATGATGAGGGAGCACTGTCTTTTTTAAACACAGAATCGGGAGAGACCGTTTTCAATTCATCATAGGTTCCGGTATAAACAAAAGCACCCCCTGCACCAGGTCCACTTGTTCCAGCGTTGGTTAGGATGGAGGTCCCCCTGAAAGCAATGTCCCATTTGTTCGAATTCGAATCTGTTGAAGGAACAACCGTGTTGTTCTCGAGACTGTAAAAAGTATATTTTCCAACACCTACCGGCTGACCATTGGAGAGTCCTACGATGGTATCCGCCACCAAATCTTTCACAACATTAGATGTAAGGGTGCTATTGTTGGCTGTTGGATTATCTTCTTTTTCACATGCAACAAAAAGCAAAGATGACATTAGCACAAATGCAAAAAAAATCGACTTTTTCATGTTCACTGGTTTTATGATTAAAAATTAAATTGTAAGTCTAAATACCCAACCCTGCCAGGATTACCGGGAAGATGGATGATGTCTTTGTAATTGAAAACATTGTCAACTCCCGCCATCAATTTGATCCGTTGTCTGATTTGAATGCCTGCACTGACATTCAATTTTACATATCCTCTTGCAAATTCATCATTGCGGTTGATCAAACCGTTTCCGTCCATATCCATGGTTCCCCATCTTCCTCTGTATATGATTCGACTTGTAGCGAAGAAACCTTTTGGATTTTCATAAAACAACTTCAAGTTGCCGCTGTGTTTGGATCTAAATGGGAGTCCGCCATAATCATTCAACCCCATTCTTGAAACCAAATTGTTTGATGCACTTCTCTGAAATACTTGTCCACGCTTGATTGCAACGGTTACATCTTTGTCGGCCGTAAATAAATACTGATAGCCTGCCTGGATGTTCAATGTATTGCTGATCTGTTGGGATACATTGATTTCAGCACCTTGTGTGAGTGCTCTTTTCAAATTGAAATAACTGTAAATCTGTCCCCTGTTTTTCTTAAAGGCAATCACATCCGTTACAATCATATTGGATAAGTCATTCCTGAAAATATTCAGGTTCACATGGAGATTGTTGGGATGTACATATTTGATTCCGAAATTGAGTCCGCCTGATGTTTCAGGTTTCAGGATGGAAAGATTTGAGAACATGTCAGTTGTTTGCTCCAGCAATTGGGCGTCCGACATCCTCTTGATTTCAGTTGCTGCAACTTCCGTTCCAAAAACAGCATATGCACCTGCAGCAAGGTTGGTGAAATTCAGGTACAATTGCCTAAAGTCAGGAGCCTTGAAACCTCTTCCATAAGATGCATTGAAATTCAATCGCTGATTGAGTTTGAATTGAAATGAAAGCTTGGGACTCAAAACCGATGCGTATGCTTTGTTGGCATCGAATCTTGCACCTCCAATGATGGTAAATCTTTCGCTTATAGCATGCTCATGTTGAACAAAGGAGTAAATAATTTGGTTCTGGCGGGTGGTTGATAAACTATCATACCGATTGGAGCTCACTTGCTCCTTGATGATGCCTGCTCCGAGTGTCAAAGTTGAATGTTGGGTTGGATGGAAATCGGTTTGTTGTTCAAGGCGTGCAAACAATTGGTTGAACTTGTCATTGTAAGAACCATATGCATCTTTCACATCCAATTGCTGCATTGCATCAAATCCGGTGATGTATCCACGCAAAACCGATTTAATTTTTTTATCTACCTGGTACTGTAAATAAGGAGTGAAATTGTACTCCTGGTTTTTCTCAAATCCTTTTGAAACAATGGTATTGCCTAGGTTATGAACAGCAATGCTGTTATCGATGTGTGAAGTATTGAAACGCATACCAGTTCCAGCTTTCCATCGATCTGAAATGCGATTATGGAGATTCAGTTGATGGGCCGACTTCCAAAAAGGCTCCACTGTTTTTTGGATTGCGAAAGGCTTGAGGCTGTAACCTTCAGACCTGTTGTAATTGGATGCAATTTGAATATCGGTATTTTTAAATCTGCGCGAAACATTGATCGCACCATCGATGCTTCCAAATCTTCCGTATCGAATGCTGGCATCTGTTTTATGTTGACCTGCACGATCTGTGACGATGTTGATGACACCGCCCATCGCTTCAGAACCATACAAGCTTGAGGATGGCCCTTTGATGATTTCAATTTTCCTGATATTTCGGATGGTGATCCTAGAAAGATCAAGCACACCCCCTGTTCTACCAATCAATGGCTCTCCATCCAACAAAACAAGTGTGTACTCAGAAGAGAGTCCCTGCATTTGAATCCCTCTTCCAAAATTATCGGTGATCACCAGTCCCGTCTGTTCAGCCAGGATATCATTCAATCGCAATGAGCCGCTCTGGTACATTGTTTTGTTGACGATCAGCGAAACAGGAATGGCCAGATTCCCCATGATTCTGGGTGTTCTGGTGGCAGTCACAACAACCTCATTCAATGAAGCATTGAAGATGGAGTCGGTGTTGGTTTGAGAGAAACCTGCTAGCGGAAAAAAGGAGATCGATAGAAGAAAGCGCCACATACATGAAAAATCAGGTGCAATATTCGAACGATCGACATTCACCATCATCATGGAAATGTCACAAATCATCTTACTGCATAATTATGACAGTAGAGTGACAAAGTGAATTACTTTACAAGCAACTCACAGGGTTTGAGTCCCGTGTGTTTTTTAAATGCAGTAGAAAAATGTGAGATGGATGAATATCCCAGCATGGCAGAGACTTCAGAGACAGAAAGTCCTTTTTCATAAAGCAAATACCTCGCGTGCTCCATGCGCTGGTCCTGATAAAAGTCAAAGATGGTGGTGCCGAACATCACCTTGAATCCTTTTTTTAGGTAGCATTCGTTGATGGCGACTTTTCTGCTCAATTCTTTGATCGTGATTGGATCTCCAATGTGTTGGAGAAGAATTTCACGTGCATGGATGATCTTTTCACGCTCCTCATGATACGCCAGAAACTTACAAGCAGGGACTTCTTCTTCCTGCATGGTATTCATGGATTCCAATGTGTACAAGAGAAGTATTTGTGTTTGTGCGTTGATGAAAATATTTTCAACGGCATCGGCATACCGATGATTGAGAATAGAGTCAATCGTATGACGGATTCTTCCATTGATGAGAACGGGTCGGCTGAAACTGTGTTGGTATTTGAATTTCAGCAAAGCATTCAACTCGCTGTTCTTGTTTTCAGATTTGATCAGGTTGTTGAGGTGTACTGGCTCAAAGCGAAACCTCAGCTCATCCATCGTACCCGTCTGCTCCACGCACTGAGCGTTGGGATTCAATTTACATTCCTCACAATTCACAACAGGTTCACTGCAATATGTTCTTCCTCCCACACAAAAAGAAAGGGATAAAAAACGCTTTTCCTCGTTGGGATCGTAATGATAAGTAAGGGTCCCCTGGTCGTTGACCGACATGGAAGGTTGAACCTTGCGGCGATGAATTTCCAGGTGCCATGAACCGGGTATGTCTTTTCGCTTGGAAAAAATCAGTGGCAAGTCGTCGAAACGTGACTTTTCAGCCATCAAAACCTTGGAAAGTTCAGTTTTAGGGGTCATCGGTGAACAAAGATAAAGGCATACAACAACCTGCACTAAAAATGGATCAAAAAACCGCGTTAAATATGTGGAAATCATCTTAAAAAACTGGTCATTTTTTGCTTCTGAAATTGGCCCCCAACCCCCTTATTTTCAGTAAATTTGTGGACCTAAAAATTCTGCTGAAAAAATCAATTATGAGTACAGAAAATGAAGCGAAAATGGAGCCCACCCAAAATGGTTACGGGGCGGATAGTATTCAGGTACTGGAGGGATTAGAAGCGGTTCGTAAGAGGCCCGCCATGTACATCGGCGACATCGGCGTTAAGGGTCTCCATCATTTGGTGTATGAAGTGGTGGACAACTCAATCGATGAGGCTTTGGCTGGATACTGCAACAACATCATCGTTTCCATTCATCCCGATAATTCCATTTCGGTGCATGACAATGGACGTGGTATTCCAACAGGGATGCACCACAAAGAAAAAAGAAGTGCATTGGAAGTGGCCATGACGGTGTTGCATGCGGGAGGAAAATTTGATAAGAACACCTACAAAGTTTCGGGTGGATTGCATGGTGTGGGTGTGAGCTGCGTTAATGCATTGAGTACCACATTGCATGTTACCGTTAAGAGAGAGGGCAAAATTTTTGAACAGGAGTACGAAAGAGGAGTGCCTAAATATGCAGTCAGGGAAACAGGAAGCAGCGAGGAAACCGGCACCCTGGTTCACTTCTGGCCCGACACCACCATCTTCACATCTCAGGTATACAACAGGGATATCCTGGAAGGAAGACTGCGCGAACTCGCTTACCTCAATAAAAAAATCCGCATCACCCTTCACGACCTCAGAGAAAAAGACGATGCAGGCAACTATTACCAACAGGAATTTTATTCTGAGGGCGGTATCATTGAATTTGTCGAGATGCTCGACAAAAACGGAAAGAGAAACGCCTTGATACCATCAATCGTATACATGGAGGGGCATGACGAAGCTTCCAATGTTGCCGTTGAAGTAGCCATGAATTACAATGATTCGTACAACGAACATATTTTCTCCTACGTCAACAACATCAATACGATTGAAGGAGGAACACATGTATCCGGATTCAGACGTGCCATTACCAGGGTATTCCAACAGTATGGAAAAAAACAGGGACTCTTTGAAAAATCAAAGGTGGAAGTAGAAGGAGATGATTTCAGAGAAGGTTTGAGTGCCATTATTTCCGTAAAAGTTCCAGAACCGCAGTTCGAGGGACAAACAAAAACCAAATTAGGCAACTCAGAAGTGATGGGCATTGTAGATGTTACCGTATCACGCGTGCTGGAAGCTTACTTGGAAGAAAATCCCCGTGATGCAAAAAACATCATCAGCAAGGTCATTCTTGCAGCACAGGCAAGAGCAGCAGCAAGAAAAGCAAGAGAACTTGTTCAACGAAAAACAGTGCTCTCTGGCGGGGGTCTACCCGGAAAATTATCAGACTGCTCTGAGAGAGATCCTGAAAAATGTGAACTCTTTCTGGTAGAGGGTGATTCCGCAGGAGGAACTGCCAAACAAGGACGTGACAGAAATTTCCAAGCCATTCTTCCACTCAGGGGTAAAATCCTGAACGTTGAAAAAGCCATGGAACACAAAATCTACGACAATGAGGAAATCAGAAACATGTTCACGGCACTTGGTGTAAAAATTGGAACTCCTGAAGATCCCAAAGCATTGGATCTCTCAAAATTGAGATACCACAAGCTTATAATCATGACAGATGCTGACGTAGATGGTAGTCACATTGCAACGTTGATTCTTACCTTCCTCTTCAGATACATGAAAGAAATGGTAGAGCAAGGCTATATCTACATCGCACAACCACCTCTTTACCTTGTCAAAAAAGGAAAAGAACAATTATATGCCTGGAATGAAGAGCAACGCCGTGGCTATGTTGAGCGATTGGGAGCTGGAAAAGAGGACAGCGTAAATGTGCAACGCTACAAAGGTTTGGGTGAAATGAATGCCAGTCAATTGTGGGATACCACCATGAATCCTGCAACGAGAACACTTCGTCAAGTAAGCATTGAGAGTGCAGCTGAGGCCGACAGGGTTTTCAGCATGCTGATGGGTGATGAAGTGGGACCAAGGAGAGAATTTATCGAATCGCACGCCAAATACGCTAAATTGGATATTTAGTGTATATTTAATCAACCATAAATTAAATCGCCATGTCAAACCCACATGCAATTACAGCCTACAATGTAAAAACCAAAGAAAAAAATGTACCCATGCAGGATGCTGTTGTCAGCAAAACGGAAAGAGGTGGATACATTGCAAAAGGCCACGATGGAAAGGGAAACAAGCTGACCTCTCTCTTGAGTGAAGCAAAAGCCCTCGCTGCTATCGAAGCCGGAACAGCAAAAAAAGGTTGGTAATTCATCCATAAGCTATAATAAAAGGCGGGTCAATACCCGTCTTTTTTATTTTACACCAAAACTATTTTTTCGCAACCATTGAGTTGCCTTTTCCCGCTGATCACCTTGCAATATGATTTCACCCTCCTTAGCAGATCCGCCTGTACCACAGTGATTCTTCAGTTTTTTTCCAAGTTCCTCGAGATCGTGCTCCTTTCCAATAAATCCCAAAACAACCGTCACTGTTTTCCCTGCACGGTGCTTTGTCTCTAAGCTGACCCTTAGACGTTGTTCAGAAGGTAAAAGCGTTACAAGCTCTTCGGCTTCTTCGTTCAATTGAAAATGGGGATCAGTACTGTAGACAAATGCAGAACCTGACTTGTTTTTCTTTGACATAAGCTGCTTCTAATAACAGTTTCACAAAATGAATATACATGTAAATAAAGTAAATTTGAAGCATGAAAAACAGAAAATGTATCCTGGTGATCATGGATGGTTGGGGAAAGGGAAATGTTGCCTCCAGCGATGCCATCCAACATGCACATGTGCCATTCGTTTCATCACTGTACAATCAATACCCACATACAACGCTTACTACCTGTGGTGAATTGGTTGGACTCCCAGAAGGACAAATGGGAAACAGCGAAGTGGGACATCTGAATTTAGGCGCTGGAAGAATTGTATACCAGGAATTGCAGAGAATCAATGTTGCCATCAAAAATGGATCTTTTCTGAAGAACGAAGTATTGCTCTCAGCTATACATTATGCGCTGAAAAAAAATAAAAAATTACATCTCCTCGGACTCGTAAGTGATGGTGGAGTCCATTCACACAGTTCGCACCTAAAAGCCATCACAGACCTGTGTAAACAAGAGGGACTCTCCAAAGTATTTATACATGCCTTTACCGATGGAAGAGATACTGATCCTAAAAGCGGACTCGATTTTATCAAAGACCTTGAAAGTCATATTGCAACCTCCACTGGTAAAATAGCTACCATCATAGGAAGATACTATGCGATGGACCGTGACAAAAGATGGGAAAGGGTAAAATTGGCTTATGATGCAATGGTAAAAGGTGTTGGCGAATCTTCAACCAATGCAGTTGATGCCATCCAACAATCATATACAGAAAACATTACCGACGAATTCATCAAACCCATCATACTTTCAGATAAAAACAATCAACCTCTTGCAAAGATTGAAGAAGGAGATGCAGTCATTTGTTTCAATTTCAGAACAGACAGATGCCGGGAAATCACCGAAGTGCTTACACAAAAAGATTTTCAGGAATTTAACATGCATAAACTGGGACTCGAATATATTACCATGACCGAGTACGACAGCACTTTCAAACACGTGCATGTAGTTTTCAACAACGACAACCTCACGCATACGTTGGGGGAAGTACTAGAACAACATGGAAAAAAACAGATCAGAATTGCAGAAACAGAAAAATATCCCCACGTTACATTCTTTTTCAGTGGAGGAAGAGAAGTGCCTTTTGAAGGCGAAAGCAGGATCATGGCAGCATCACCCAAAGTGGCAACCTATGATTTGCAACCGGAAATGAGTGCAATTGAACTCACTGATAAAATTGTTCCTGAGATAGAGCAACAGTCAGCTGATTTCATTTGCTTGAACTATGCCAATGCAGATATGGTTGGACATACAGGAGTATGGCCGGCTGTAGTGAAGGCGGTTGAAACAGTAGATCAATGTGTGAAAAGAGTTGTAGAAGCCTCATTGGATAATGGATATACAGTATTTCTGACTGCAGATCATGGCAATGCAGACTATATGAAAAATGAAGATGGCAGTCCCAATACAGCCCACAGCCTGAATCCAGTTCCGCTTTTTATCATTGACAAAGAATGGAAAGGAAAAATACATGCTGGGAAATTAGGTGACATCGCTCCAACCATCCTCACATTCATGGGCATCCCCATCCCATCCGAAATGACTGGTGAAGTACTGATAGAACATGCGTAAACTTTCAATTTATATAGGAAAATATGCATGTATTTTTCTGCTTGTAATCGGAGTGCGCATTGTACATGCACAATCAAAAACCGATAGCATTTTTCAATCTAAAGAGTTGGATGAGGTTGTGATATCTGGCAGCAAATTTGCAGAAAAGAAAAAAAATATTGTGCAACGGATTGACATCATCCAAGCAAAAACAATTGCCAAAAACAATGTTCAAAACATGGGCGACTTGCTGGCTTCCACTGGCAATATATTTGTTCAAAAAAGTCAACAGGGTGGTAGCAGTCCCGTCATCAGAGGATTCGAAGCCAGCAGGGTTTTATTGATTGTTGACGGTGTTCGCATGAACAATTTAATCTATCGGTCGGGGCACCTGCAGAATATAATTACAGTTGATCAGAACATGCTTGAAAGGGTTGAGATATTGAACGGACCCGCATCAACACTCTATGGCAGCGATGCATTGGGAGGGGCAGTGCACATGATTTCAAAAAAACCCATCCTCGCTGCTGATACAAGCAAATCAATCTTCAAGGCAAATGCATTTGCAAGATACTCCTCTGCCAATCAAGAACAAACCCTTCATGCAGATATCAATGTCGGTGGAAAAAAATTCGCATCCCTTTCCAGCTTTACCTACAGCAACTTTGGAGATGTGAGAATAGGGTCGAAGGACAAAAAAGGATTTGAAAATTTCGGAACCAGACCGCTTTATGTAGAGCCATATAGCACAGAGAGGCCTTATGATACCATCGTTCGAAATATGAATGTGCGCATTCAAAAATTTACCGGATACAAACAGTTTGACTTCACACAGAAAATCTTGTTTCAACCGAATGAATCCATCAATCATACACTGAATTTTCAACTGTCTACTTCTTCCGATGTTCCCAGGTATGATCGTTTGCAGGATACCAAAAATGGTCTGCTGCGGTTCGCATCCTGGTATTATGGTCCGCAAGAAAGAAAATTGATCTCCTACCAGTTGAACATCAAAAGTAAAAAGGGGCCATTCGAAGAGTATAGAGCTACTGCCAGCTATCAGGATGTTGAAGAAAGTAGAATTACAAGAGAGTATAAAAGATATGATCGATTGGACACAAGAATGGAGCGGGTTAAAGTAGCCGGTTTGATTGTTGACGCAGTTAAAAAATTCAAGAAAGATGAAATTACAACCGGCATTGATCTTCAAGCAAATGATCTCTCCTCTACTGCCAACAGAAAAAACAACCTTACGAATGAAATTTCCAAATTAGATACCAGATATCCTGATGGAAAAAATAACATGAATTATGCTGCCATTTACACACAGCATATTCATAAATTCATCCCCAATAAACTGATCTTGAATGATGGACTCAGATTCCAATTTGTTTCACTGAGATCGAGCATTCTGGATAATTCATTTTTCAGACTTCCTGTTATAGAGGCACGTCAGGACAATTCATCTCTCACAGGAAATATCGGCATCGCTTACCAACCCGGCTCCAAGACATCTGTCAAATTCGGATTTGCAAGCGGATTCAGGGTTCCCAATATCGATGACCTCAGTAAAATCTTTGAATCCAACACTGCAGCAAGACAAGTGGTCATTCCGAATACAAAAATCAAACCTGAATATACCAACAGCCTCGACCTGTCCTTCAATCAGCGGATTTCGAATTTTGCAACAATGGAAGGATCGCTGTTTTACACGCAATTTTCCAATGCCATTGTAAAAGCCCCCTTCCAGTTAAATGGCCAAGATTCTATTGACTACTATGGAATCAGAGCAGGAGTCATGGCGAACCAAAACGTTAACCGCGCTAGCATCAGAGGACTCAATCTCATGCTGACCATTCAGTTCAATAAGCAGCTTTCCATGGTCAGCAGCTTCAATACCATCAAGGGTGCATTCCAATTGAACAGCAATATTCCCTCCACTGTTTTTGAACTTCAATCAAACAATACCTATGCATTGGTTAAAAGAAATGTAAACAGCAAACCACTGGATCATACTCCGCCTAACTATGGAAAAGTTTCAATTCAGTATGAGTCTGAACATTTGTTTGCAGAATTTTTTATGATGTACAATGGATGGAAGAAACTGGATCAATACAATCCAGATGGAGAGGATAATCCTCAGTATGCAACACCCGTTGGGAGTCCGTCTTGGCAAACCCTCAACTTTCGAATGGCTTATGATATCAACCCAAAATTGAAAATTCAATTTGCCATGGAGAATATGCTGGATATAAATTACAGGTATTTTGCATCTGGATTTTCTGCTCCAGGCAGAAATGCGGTCATCAGTCTAAGAAGCTCCTTGTAAATCAATATTTTATGATAAACCATCTTCCAACACATTGTTGATAGAGAGATGTTAGGAAAAAGTCTTACATTCAATACAGGAACTTTTATAGGGTATGACAGAAGAGATATTGATTCTAGGCTGCCAACAAAAAAATCCACAAGCACAACAGGAATTGTACCAGCGTTACAGTCCCAAGATGCTGACTGTTTGCTATCGATATGCGAAGTCCAGAGAAGATGCAGAAGATATGCTTCAGGAAGGTTTCATCAAAGTATTTACCCAAATCAACCAATTTGAACAACGAGGCTCCCTGGAAGGATGGATTTTAAGAACAATTGTTCATACATGCATCAACCAACTGAAAAAATATAAAAAATTTACCGAGCATGTTGACTTGCTTCATGCAGAATCGCTGATCAGCAATGAAGATAATTTGTCGAGCATGTTGCAGGCAAAACAAATCATAGAGTGCATCAGACAGCTTCCTATTGGCTATAGAACTGTATTGAACCTGTATGCATTGGAAGGATATTCTCACCGTGAAATTGGAAGATTATTAGACATTGAAGAAAGCACCAGCAGATCTCAATATACAAGAGCAAAAATGATGCTGGAAGATATTCTTGTGAAGAAGAATATCATGCAACCTAAAAAAGAAAAAAGCAAATGGCTTGTTCCAGTAAATGGATAGTGTCTTTGCTTGTTGAAAATAGATGTGTTAATGAGAAGATTTGAAACAGATGAATTAGAGGAGTTGCTGAGACAAAAAAAGGATCAATACTTTATGTACCCTTCAGAAAGGGTATGGAAAAATATTGAAAAAAATATACAGCCGAGTCAAACACTGACCATAGTATCTGCTGTGCTGTTGTTTTTATTGAGTGCCGGCATTTCGGTGTTGTTCAACGAGCAAAAACTTTCAACCTTCACCCCACCCTCAGGGCAACTGGCTTTTCAATTGTCTGAAAACAAATGGGAATCGACCCTTCCCATCGTATCGATTCATGGTGGGGCGCCTTCAAACAAGTCCGAATCATTTTTTGAACGACACAGATTTGAAAATGCAGTCACATTGGTTCCATCGAGTGATCCAGAAACACTTGAACATCCGCTTCAAGCTCCCCTCTTTGCTCCCATTGTCATGGAGAGGAATTGGATCAATCCAATTACTGCTCTTCCAAAAAACAAGCGTCCAGGTATTCTCCAAAGCATTTCAAATGTATTTGACAAGGCAAAACAAATTGGCAAAGAAGCAAAATGGCAGATATATTTTAGTCCAACCATGGGTTACAGGTCCTTGCGTGGAAGTTCATCAAGCTCCAATTATCTTTACAATTCTTATTCTTTTAGTACAACATCTCTTTTTGCCAATACAGTGAAAGATGCTGTTATCCACAAGCCCGGAATGGGATTTGAAGCCGGTGCTGCACTATACTATCCCATCACCAAAAACCTCAGTGTAAAAGCAGGACTTCAAGCGAATTACCAACAATATGAAATTTTGGCATCCAGAGTATACCCTGAGATCGCAACCTACGGCATGAACAATGTTGGCTTTACAACACAACCCATCAATGCAGTGTCCAATTATATCAATGCGAATAACTATACTTCATCTGTGACGCTTCGCAATGAACGCTTCATGATTTCAATGCCGCTGGGAATTGATTACAAAGTAATCGGAAACAAAATGCTGTATTTCACTGTAGCCTCTACCATTCAGCCAACTTATGTGTTGAACAGCTCCGCTTATTTGATATCAACCAATTTAAGAAACTACGCCAAAGCCCCCAATTTGAACAGAAGATGGAACATCAACACAGGCATCGAGGCCAATGTTCATTTTCAAAAAGGATCCTACAAATGGAGTGTGGGTCCACAATTCAGGTATCAACTGCTGCAAAGTTTCACCGACAAATACCCCATCAAAGAAAATTTGTATGATATAGGCCTGAGGGTAGGCATTATGAAAACATTCTGATCCCGCAATTGATTTCCAAGGCATTAACTTTGCATCCAATCTACAACATTGGATAAGCAATCATTTATATCATTACAGTCTACACTTCCCAACGAACCTGGCATTTATAAATACTATGGATCAAATGGAAAACTGATTTATATAGGCAAGGCAAAACAGATCAGAAAAAGAGTTAGCTCCTATTTTACATCAAAGAATCAGTCACTCAAAACAAAGGAATTGGTCAAACAAATCAAGAAAATTGATTTCACCATTGTTCCTTCTGAGCACGATGCGCTCCTGCTTGAAAATGCTTTGATCAAGCAGTTCAAACCAAGGTTCAACATTGAATTAAAAGACGACAAAACCTATCCTTTTATTGTCATCAAAAACGAACCATTTCCGAGGGTTTTTCTGACCCGCAGAAGAATCAATGATGGATCGTTATACTTCGGACCCTATACCTCTATCCATGCTGTAAGAGATTTGCTTGAATTGATCAAACAAACCATTCCTCTCAGAACCTGTCATTTGAATCTCTCTGCAACTGCCATTCAAAAGAAAAAATACAAAGTATGCCTAGAGTATCATCTGGGAAATTGCAAAGCACCATGTGTATCAAATCAATCAGCTGAAGAATACAATGAAGGAATTGAACAAGTAAAACATCTGTTGAAAGGAAACTTGAGTGGCATCATTCATCAGTATAAACTGCAACAAAAAGAATTGATTGATGCGTTGGCTTTTGAGAAAGCGTCTCTGATCCAATATAAAATCAACGCACTGCAGCAATACAAATCAAAATCAACCGTCGTGAGTCCGAAGCTGGGTGACATGGACGTCTTCTCCTTTGCAACAGAAGATGATATTTTCGTCATCAGCTTTCTTGCAGTAAGGAATGGAACCATCGTCAATTCTGGAACGCATACATTCAAAAACAAGGCAGACGATACGATTGAGGATATCCTGTCGCAAGGAATCTTACACGTTCAAAGCAATCAGCAAAGTATTTCAAAAACCATTGTATTGCCAGTTGATCTTGCATTTGGTTTTGATGCTTTTGATTTAATTATTCCCAAATCAGGTGAAAAAAAGAAACTGTTGGACCTTGCTCAAGCAAATGCATTGTACAGAGCTGGACAAGTAAGAAAGAAAAAAATGTTGCATCTGGCGGATGAACACAGCGATAAATATGGATTGTTGGAAAGGACAAAGAAAGCTCTTTCACTGAAGAACATCCCTTTGCATATTGAGTGTTTTGACAATTCCAATTTCCAGGGTCAATACCCCATCTCAGCCATGGTATGTTTCAAGGAAGGATTACCAAGCAAGAAAGACTACAGGTTTTACCATGTTAAAACCGTGAAAGGGATCAACGATTTTGCAACCATGAAAGAAGCCGTTCACAGAAGATACAGTGGGTTGATAAGAGATGATGCTTCATTGCCGCAATTGGTGATTATTGATGGTGGAAAGGGACAACTCAATGCAGCCGTTGAAGCCATACAATCACTTGGACTCGAAGGAACAATGACATTGATAGGACTCGCAAAAAATGTGGAAGAAATATTTTTTTACGGCGACAAAGAATCACTCAAACTGCCATACAACAGTGTTGTGCTCATGTTTATACGTTCCATACGTGACGAAGTTCACCAGTTTGGCATCAATAAGCACAGGAGAACAAGAAGCAAGGGAACATTTAAAAATCAATTGCTGGATATTGAGGGAATCGGACCCAAGACAGCCGACGAACTGCTGATCCATTTCAAATCCGTCAACAATATCAGCCATGCCACTGAGGAAGAATTGCAATCAATCATAGGAGAGAAAAAAGCACAGATCGTTCGTGATTTTTTTAAAAACAAAAGGCCGGAATAAACCGGCCTTTATTAATACAGTTGGATTTGATCAATAGGACCAAAGATCCTGTTCGAAATTGAATATCTTGTTTTTAATATTTTCACCTTCCAACAACTGCAAAATATTGTCCTTGATGTATTGCTTGATGAAGAGATCATATGGATTGTCGATGGTTGATTTGACTATTTTACTGTCAAAATACCTGCTTTCAAACAATTCCTCCCAACTCATTCTACCACCAAAGTTTTTGGTATTGTAAACATCGTACTTCGCCAAGATACCACGCAGATCTGGGTAGTAGATCCAGAAGAGCGGAGACTCACCCAAAAGATTGCCAGACTCATCCAAATAAGTTCTCATGGGTGCGATGCCCAGAATCCTGACAAACATCCTGGATGACTCTTTGTCAAAAACCCATTCTTCCTTGATACGGTATTTAATGATATCATCCGGATTGAAGTCTCTGCACACCAGTGAGTCCTTGAATACACCTTTTGTACCATCTGGGTCTTTTGCCCAATCAATCACCTGAACAGAATCACATTTACCCGTAATCAATTCACCCACCTTTGCAATGGGCATTGGAGTTGTAAACCGATCGTCGACGTTGGCATCAAATGCGGTTACTCCTCCATTCTTTATTGTACGGAAAAGAATGTTGATGAAACGCTGGTTTCCATTGTCATCTTCCGCCTTGTACCGGAAAGGAAGATTCATTTTTTCACGTATATCGATTTCTCTCCAAACTTTGTGACGGTACCATGCATCGTCTTCTCTGATGTTTTCGTAAGCCAGAGGAGTGCGAGTCTTCACCAGATTTCTTTCAACAGATGCATCTGTCCTCAAAGAAACCTTGATAGAGTCAAATGCAAAAGGATCTTTGAATTGGACAGGACTTGGAACTGGCTTTGTTGTATCAGCGGCAGGAGGTGGTGCAGCAACAACAGCATCAGCTACCTGAACAGGTGCTGTATTTGTTTTTGTTGCAGCTGGTTTCTTTTTTGCAGCAGCCGGCTGTGGCTTCTTTGCAACAGGTTTCTTGACCTGTGCATAAGCGGCTGAATCAAATATTGATCCCAATACAAAAAAGAGCAATATTGAGCTGATCAGTTTTTTCATGATATCTTTTTTATCAAGTTTCTTTCTATTTCAAGTTATATGAGAGTCCGGAGGGAAGCACACGTGTTCTTCCATCTGGACCTTTGACCGTAATATCAGTAATAGCAACAAGTGCTCCTGGCTTGAGTTTATTGATCAGGTTTGCCGCCGGGCCTGCCCACCTTGGACCCTTGTTGTCGACAGGTGCATAATCAGGGATGTCTGAACTGAGTGCACCTACTCTGTAGCTAACAACTTCGAATGGCGCATCAAATTCTGAGTCCTCTAATTTCGCAATGATGCCTCCCATAGCTTTGAAGGAAGCTGAGGGAACCGTTCCAGGTCTTAAATTTCCAACATAGGCAGTAGGATTGGGAAGTTGTTTCACACGAAATCCAACCTTGCCAACGGATTTTCCATCAACCAAAATAGTAACCGTTTGATCTCCATATGAACCCGCAGCTGGTTTCACAATGTATTTACTGCCTCCAGCTTTTGTAATGGTTCCTGCTGAGAATTGTGCTGAAACCTTTTCACTACCTGCTCCTGCTGTAATGGTAAGCGGATTGTCAACCCCTATGTACAAGACATTCATCTTGTCGGCAGAAGCTGCCACGCCAGAAGGAACACCCACTGTATAATTTACTTTTTTTGAAACAGTTCTGTTTTCGCCTGTATTGGGATCAATGAAACTTACTGTTACATTCATTGATTTGGTTCCTGCAGCACCAACAGAAAATTTAGATTCAGCAACTCCGCTTGCATTGACTGAGATAGATCTGCCATCAATGGTTACAACCGGCTTTACATTCGAGTTGAAAGCACCAAGTCCGGCAGTTACAATCATTTCCTCTCCAGGCATTAGATAATTGGAACTGGTACCTACCAATGGTTCAAATTTATCAAGCACCAGCTTTACGGATCCCACCTGATTGGCGCAGAATGCGGCAGCAATGTTTTCAGAATTTTTTACATCGTTTTGAAGCTTGCTTAGTATGGTAAGCGCTGCGATGGTTGGAGTCATGTGGAAATAACTGTTCACCCAATCAGTTACTTTATCACCTGTCAATGTATTTCCTGCATTTGATTTTGGGATATCCAGGTTGAGTGGGAGTTTGGATCCAACCTGTTTTGCCATATCATTGTCAATTGCGAGCAACTTCACTTTGAATTCACCAAGTGCCTGATACAATGCTGGTCCGAAGCCTTTGTTGGTGAAGTACCTGGTTGGAGCCTCAATATCATCCTCTTTGAAAACACCGGTTGACTTATCCAAATCAGATTCCTCTTTCAGTCCCAGTTTGTACCCTTCAATTTTATTGTACACATCATCGGCCAATACCCTGATCTGATCAGCCTTGGGTTTCCAAATCGCTGCCTTTTCAGAAGTCTTGGGATCTTTCAGCATCTCCTCAAAGTTGGAGTATATGGATTTGTTTGATTCATTCAATACGTTGTTGGATCCACTCAAACTGAATTCAACTACTTTGAATGCATTTAATATTTCAGCAGACACGTTCAATGCAAGAAGGGCAGTCAACACCAAGTACATGATGTTGATCATTTTCTGCCTGGGATCCTTGGGTAGTGCCATATTCTATGTTGAGTAATTCTTTAAATGATTGATTGGATTAACCACGTGCTTGCATCGCAGACAGCATGTTTCCATAAATGCTGTTCAAGCTACTCAGGTTCTTTGCAAGCAATGCAATTTGCTCCTGTGTTTTCTTGGCATCCCCAGCGCCGTCTGAAAGTGATTGGCTGGCCTTGGACAGGTTCTCATAAAATGCCCCCATCATTTTTAGATGATTGGACATATCACTGATTTCAGATTCGTATACTTTATTGAGTGAAGCAAGATTCTTGTTCAACACAGACATTTGCTCATGAAAAGCCTTGGAACTGTCGGCGGCCGCATTGAATTGCTGAAGTGACTGAGCAGTATGTGTATAGGCATCTTTCAAACCAACCAACGCATTTGAAGCCTCATTGGTTTTGTTGGTAAAGTTGTTAGATGCAGCTGCCATATCACCTACAGAAGCCAAGCCGGCAATGGTGGTATTGAGTTTTGAAAAACTTTCATTGAGTTTTTTCAGGTGTTCAGGATTGATTTCTTTCTCAATCAATTTTTTGATTTCGTCGTTTGCAGGACTGCTATCGGCATTTTTCTTCAAGGCCTCAGCAACCTCAGCCATTTCATTTCCTGCTGGAGGAAGAAAAGCATACAAGAGGAAGATGGCAGCTTCTGTGAGCAAACCGACAGTCAACATAAAATCAGCATATGACTTGTGCAGGAGTTTAGCCCATGCGCCAAAAATTACAACCGCCGCACCTGCGCTGACAATCGTATTTACCGTTTTTTCAAGTTTTTTTGATTGAAGAGCCATGTAAGAGATTTTAAAATGTTTGAATTATTTCTTGGCCATTGGCGGAAGATCGATGACACAACGGAAGCCGATGTATGACTTGGCGGTGTCTTGGTATTCGTATGCACGGGTACTGTTCTGAAGAAAATATCCGATGTCTTTCCAACTACCACCTCTTACAACTTTTCTTTTCATGCGCGGTGGATCTGAATCGAGTGCGTTGTAACGGACATCAGGATTCATGTCATGCTGAAAATTATAAGCGCCTTCATAGTACAATGAAGAGGTCCACTCAGCCACATTGCCTGCCATGTTATACAATCCAAAATCATTCGGCCAATAAGCATCTGCCCTTACTGTGTAAAGTCCACCATCCTCAGGATAATTACCTCTTCCAGGTTTGAAGTTGGCCAGCAAACATCCTTTTTTATTTCTCAGATAAGGTCCGCCCCATGGATAGGGCACCTGAGAACGTCCGCCTCTTGCTGCATATTCCCATTGAGCTTCTGTAGGCAATCTGAAATCAGACTCCTGAACACGGCCCTTGGATTCAAGAAAAGAGTTTAAATACTGTGAACGCCAGGAACAAAATGCATTTGCCTGTTTCCAACTAACACCCACAACAGGGTAATTACCGTAAGCAGGATGTGAAAAGTATTTCTTGGCATATGGTTCATTGTATGAATAGCTGAAATCACGAATCCATACCAATGTATCTGGATAAATAGGGGTACTGTCCCTCTGGATAAAGCTTCCCCTGGGCATATTTGCATTTTCGCGCCTCGCAGCCTCTTTTAGATCGAATGATTCAATCCTGTACTGCAGCTTTCTGACATCCAATTCTTTTCTGCCGTTGATGCGGTTGTCAGGTGTGATGATCATGGCACTCAACTGTTCCTGCATCTTGGGATCGTTCCATTTGATGGTTCTGACTTTGACCCAATCAACATAACTAGATCCATCAGGAGACTGCTTGGTATAATTCAGCACAGTTGCTGCTATGGAATCTCTTACCCAAAAAACGAATTGACGATACTCGTTGTTGGTAATTTCAGTGGCATCCATCCAAAAATCATTCATTGAAACCTGCTTGTTTTTGGAGGTATATGACGCACTGATGTCTTCGTCAGAAGGGCCCATGTGGAATGTACCAGCGGGAATGTAGACCATACCATAAGGCTTGGTGAAAATATATTTTCCACCTATTTCTGCGCCTTTCACCTGACCATCGCTGATAGCGGTTTTTTTCGATTTGACTAAGTTGCCGCAACCGGTCATGAACACCAACAAGATCAGACCAGTGGAAAAATGAAGCAGAATGCCTTTCATCTTGATTTCCAATTTAGTAAGCATAAGGACAAATATATACCAATTTACAGTATGTAATTTTTACGTATTCAGTTAATAATGAAAATTTTAACAAGGCTAAAACATCCTGTTCCATTCCGAAAAAAACGAGGATTTTGTTCCAATATTGTCCTAAACTGGAAAGGATTTTGTTAACAAAAGCTTAAGAGCATCTTCTACAGCATAGACCGGTGGACTGCATGCATAGTTCTGACAGACATGAAATTGCGTTTGTTCAAGCACAGGCCTGTTGTTCAAGAGGGGGATTTGGTCGGTCTGCTCCTCGCCTATCACAACAACTTTATTGGGGACAAAGCACTGGAAAAGTCCAATCGATGCAGCCAAGGCATGCTTGCCAACCACTACCAATTCCCCTATTCCTTGGTTCAACTCCAAATACACATTGGCCCATTTGCCAAAAGAACTTGGGTATTTAACGATAAGAGGTTCGACACCTTTCAGCATCATCAATGCCCTGTTTTTCCAATTGGATTGGTCAAATATGATACCCAGCCTGTAAAGATTCCATGCCATGACGCTGTTTCCACTGGGAATGGCTCCATCATACAAATCAACCTTTCTCACCATGACTTCATTTTGATCCTTCGGACTGAAATAGAAATAAACTTTCTCATCATCGCTGAAGTGATCAATTACATACTGGCTAATCTCAAATGCAAGAAGAAGATCCTTTGATGAAGCAGTTGACTCATGCAGCAGGATCAGGGATTGTATCAAATAGGCAAGGTCATCCAGAAAAGCAGGAAATTTTGCAACATCGTTTTTAAAAGTATGCTTCCATTGACCCTTTCCACTGTCAAAAAATGAGTGAAGCAGAAATGATATATTTTTTACGGCAAGTTCTTTCCAATCTGACCGTTGAAATACTTTAGCGGCCTGCAGCAAAGCAGTTGCGAGCAATGCATTCCAGCCTAGGATGATCTTGTCATCCAATACGGGTCTCACGCGACCAGATCTTGTCTTCAACAACTGCTGTTTTGCTCTTGATATGATTTCATGGGCTTGATCAATGAGAAGCTGATGTTTTTTTGCCCATTCATTCGCAGATAACTTGGTGTATAAAATATTGCTGTGCTCCCAATTTCCCGATGCTTCCACACTGAAATAATCTCCTAGTATATGTGCATGTTCTCCTACCATTGCATCGAATTCATCTTTGTTCCATATGTAATATTTTCCTTCTACACCCTCGCTGTCTGCATCCAATGCCGCATAGAACCCACCACTTTGATCCAGCAACTCACGTTTCAAAAAATCAATGGTCTCTTCAAGGTTGACCCTGATTTCTGCATCTTGCGTCAACTGAAATGCCTCTGTCATTGCCAACAGCAACAAGGCATTGTCGTATGCCATTTTCTCAAAATGAGGAACCTTCCATTGTCCATCTGTAGCATACCGACAAAATCCACCTCCCACATGATCATAAATGCCTCCACGCATCATCTTTTTCAAACTCAACATGGCTTGTTCAAGTGACTCATTATTGTTAAAAAAATGATGGTATCTGAGTAAATATTGAATGGAAAATGTTTGGGGAAATTTAGGCGCATGTCCGAATCCGCCATCAACACGATCAGCTATTGACATGAGCTGATGAAATATTTTTTCTACTTGAAGGTTAGGAAACATTTCACTTGCAGGCAATGCAAGGTCAAAAGCTCCGCTCATGACAACCTTATTGGCTTTCTGTAAATGCTCCAATAAGTTATTGGCCTGTGTCTCTATTTCTGCTCTCCGCTTTACAAAAGCATCCTGCAGCTGCACCAACAGTTCTTTCCATGCAATGCGCTGAGGGATTGATTGGGGCGGGAAATAAGTGCCCCCATAAAATGGCTTCCCATCGGGTGTTAGAAACATATTCAAAGGCCAACCCCCTTGTCCGGAAACTGATTGCAAGGCATCCATGAAAAAATGATCAAGGTCTGGACGCTCCTCCCTGTCAACTTTGATGCACACAAAATACCTGTTCATCAACAATGCAGTAGCAGGATCCTCAAAACTCTCTTTCTCCATGACATGACACCAATGACATGCAGAATAACCAATGCTAACGAGCAGGAGCTTATCCTCTTCCCGGGCTTTTTGCAATGCCTCATCGCCCCATGGATACCAATCAACGGGATTGTAAGCGTGCTGGAGCAGATAGGGGCTGGATTCTTTGACCAACCTGTTGGGGGTATGCATGATAAAAAAGAACCCCGAATGTTTCGGGGATTGAATTTATTTGGATGCTTTTGATTCTTTTAGAAATTTCTCAAGTGCGGCTACCATGGAAGGTACTTCCGGCTCTGGAGCCTTGACCTGCAGATTCAATCCAGCATCTTGGATGGATTTGGATGTGTTGTTGCCAAATGCACCAAGCAATGTGCCGTTTTGGTGAAAATCAGGAAAGTTTTCAAGCAGACTCTTTACGCCGCTGGGAGTGAAAAAGCAAATCATGTCAAAGTCATGAATGGCAATTTTAGATTTCACATCGCTGCTGATCGTACGGTACATATAAGGAGTGGCGTATTCACAATTGTGTGACCTCAACCAGTTTACGATTTCATTGTCCTGCTGATTTTCAGAACAAGGATACATGAATTTTTCATTCTCCTTGTGCTTGTTGATGACATCAAATAAGCCCTTGTTTGTTCCGTCAGCACTGAAAAAAACCTTGCGCTTTCTATAGAGAATAAACTTCTGCAGGTAGAGTGCTACAGCCTCACTGATGCAAAAATATTTGGTATCCTGGGAGACGGTCAACTTCATCTCCTCACAAATGCGGAAAAAATGATCAATAGCATTTTTACTCGTGAGAATGATGGCAGAATAATTTCCGATCTCTATTTTTTGTTTTCTGAATTCCTTGCATGGAATTCCCTCAAGCTGAATGAAAGGCAGGAAGTCCAACTGAACATTGTACTTGCTGGCAATTTCAAAATAGGGTGACTTTGGAGATTCTGGCTTGGGCTGGGTAATGAGGATTTTTTTTACGGCTTTCATGGGACCGCTTACTGATTTCTTACCGTTGTTTGTCATACCCACAATCAAATAATGCACAAATTTACAAAAAAAATACAGCGCACATCTACTCCAATAGGTTCTTAACTAAAAATTTTTGGGTCTGTGGAAATTTTTTTTAAGAAAATTAAACAAGAAATCTATAGGGTAAAGGTTCGCTAAAGTGCGCCCCCAGTAAGCAGGAATATAGACTGAAATGCAAATTTTACAAGCATGGCTGTAGGTAGAATTTCCACAGAAATGAATGCAAGTAAGATATTGAAGTTGCCGGCTTTGGTTTGCAAGCTAAAAATACGGAACGCATTGATAATGCGGATCAGAAAAAGGAGTCCTATGAGGTACAAAACCACATTGAAAATTTCACCATAACTCCTCTTTCCGCTGAAAGCCATGACGAATGATGCAACCAGCATTAAGACGCCTACAATCTTATTGTTGAGGAAAACCATAAAACTATACTGTTCGAATACGTCTTTTTGATTAAATATCCATCCCAAAAACTGCAGAAAGAAATATTTAAAAATGTAGACGAACGCAACAATCATCATAATGAAAGACATGACCTGCCATCTATCCATACCTGCGAGGCTGTAATTGCTGCCGCGACCGAAAAAAACAAAGAAGCCTGCCGAAAGTACAAAGAGAATATTCAGCAAAAAAGATGGGAGACTCCACATCATCATGGCATCTTTTTTTTGCCTCAAAATAAATCCCTGGTTGAAATAAACCAGAAATACTTTATCAAAGTACTCTCGCCAAAAATTTCTGATCAACCCCAACAATAAAAAAAGTGCAGCAAAACTGTAAAATATCCACTCAAGGTATACTCTTGCTCGCTTGCTGACAGTTGGACCAACAGCTTTTTTTGTAAGGGAGAATGTTTTACCTTCTGACAAATAGGCCTGCACCCAATCGCCATATGCCAATTGAGCGGAACGCTCTAACTTAAAAGCATTGAGTTCCTCTGCAGATAATGGCTTGTGATTCAAAATGAATGCTTTGCTTGCAGAATCTGTTTCCACCAATGAACTATCCTGAGCAAAAGAGGAAGTAGCCCAGAGTAGAAACAGAAAATACAATGAAAGGATTCTGATCATGACATGTAAAATTAATCCTTTCGGCCTGCATACTAAAACATTGTAGAGAATCCAACATGAATCTTTGATGTCTTGACACCAAATGCCTGCTGCTCGGTTTTTCCCAGCGCATATGCCAACGTAAACAGTCCCGTTTTTGTCATAACATTCAATCCCAATCCTGCTCCCAAAAATTGGCTGTTCTCTTTTTTATCCATGATGCTTTTCTGTACAAGTGCCATGTCGATGAACCCGAAAATATTTGAACTCCTATCCAGTAAATATCGGTATTCCAAGGATCCGATTGCATAAGAGGAAGCAAAGATGCTCTCCTCATCAAATCCCCTTTAGCTTTTGATGCCTCCAATTTGGTACAATTCATTGAGAAACAATTGTCGTCCATACATCCCTGCGGCATGGAGGGATGTCTTCAAGGTGGAATATCGTCCCAATGGATTGAACCGATCCACTTTCATCAAAAAACTAGACTGAACCGATCTCAATGAAATGGCATCATATAATTTACTGTAATCAAAACCATTCCCGTTCAAATCCTGTTGGATGGATAAAATTGCCTCCTGCTTTCTGATTTTTTTCAATCCAGAGCTGATTGAGATACTCCATGCTGTTCCTTTGGTTGGATTCCATCGATCATTGGTTCCTCTACCCACCCACTCCAGTGCCAATTGGGTATTGCTGAGATCGAGAAATGACTGCAAGTTCCGCGATTGCTTGATCAATTGCGTGTCAACATACAATACATTGCTGATATATTGTTTCAATTGAAATTTGATCATCTGCCGTTGATCCAATGCATACTGCAATCCAAGGGTTGACAGGAGATTGATATAACTGGAATCTTTTTTCAATAAATTGAAATCAAATGCGAGTCCGATATTCGAGTTCAATAAAAAAGGCTTCTCAACATACAAATGCAATCGGGGTGATTGGATTTGCAATTGTTGCCAATTCAATAAAATCTGTTCTCCGTTTCCAAAAGCATTGTTCAACTCCATATTGCCATCACCGGTGAACTGAGCCTTACCTCCGAGCAAGGAATTGGAAGGCATGAGTCCAAGGAGCAAATCAAACCGGTTGCTGCGCTGTGGCTTTAGATAAAGATTCAAGGTTGATCCCGATCCATACAAACTGAGGTCCCACGGCTTGTACTCTTGCAAATAACCCAAATCCTCCAAACGCTTGGAAACCGATGCCAATAAACTTTTTTTATAAAGCTGTTGGGGTTGGATACCCAAGTAGCGACTCAAAAAAACAGGATTGATATGCATCTTTGAATCGATCCGGATGCTGTCAATTTGATAGCGTGGACCCGCATCAATTTTCAATACCGCATGCAATTGCTGATTGGTCCAATAACTGCTGTCAAACCTCACGCTTGCAAAGGGATGCCCACTTTCTTCTAAATGGTCCAGTAATTGTTGCGAGAGATCCGTCAAATCGGATGGCTTCATGATTTTACCGACCGAAGGAAGCAGAAGATTCCATTTCAACGGCAAAATTGCTTTCTCGCTTAGACCTATTTTCAATTCCCCCCAAGCATATTGTTCTCCCAGAAAAATATATGCGATGTATTTCTTTTCAGCTTGTACAAGTGAATCAACCGAAGCCGCCAAATAACCCTTTGACCACAAAACTGATAAACAATCTTTGCTTAGATACTGATCCAATAATTGTTTGCTCGAAAATTCTGATGGTGACTTTATCAGCTCTTTCAAGGCTTCATTACCTTTGTCAACGCAAACAACCTGCAATCCAATTTTCTCTTGTGCATGAAGCACATGAGAAAAAAAGCAAATGGCCAAGCATATTGTTTGTATCCGTTTCAACATCCGTCATACAAATCTACACGCTTCATCCTTACGCAACATGGCCGGCATCTACATTCATATTCCTTTTTGCAAACAAGCCTGTCATTATTGCAACTTTCATTTTTCAACCGGAACGGGCAACAGGGATGCAATGATCAATGCCATTGTCAAGGAAATAGAGATCAGAAAGCACACCCTAAGATCCCCCATTGAAACCATTTACTTTGGTGGAGGCACTCCCTCCATATTGGATGCTGCATCCATCGATGCGATGATTCAAACAATCTATCGACATTACAATATCAGTTCTCATCCGGAAATTACCCTTGAAGCCAATCCGGATGATATCACAAAAACAAAAGCTGGCGACTGGAAATCAATGGGCATCAACCGGTTCAGCATTGGCATACAATCCTTCTCCAATCAGCACCTGCAATGGATGAACAGGGCACACAACGCTTTACAATCCCTTGCATGCATTGAAACCATCAGGTATGCAGGATTTGAAAATTTTAGTATTGATCTGATTTATGGAACACCGGGACAAAGCATGGATGACTGGGATAAAGATCTTGAACAAGCCATTGATTTAGAGATTCCCCACCTCTCCTGTTATGCACTGACAGTAGAACAAGAAACACCGCTTTTTAATCTGATCAAAAAAGGCAAAAAGGAAAATACCAACAGCGATCTACAGGCAGAAGAGTTTCAATTGTTGGTTTCCAAATCAAGATCCGCCGGTTACAGACATTATGAAATCTCCAACTTCGCCTTGCCAGGCATGGAGAGCAAGCACAACAGTTCATATTGGAGCGGTAACCCTTATCTGGGCTTTGGACCATCGGCACACTCTTTTCTTGATCATACACGCAGCTGGAATATCTCCAACAACATCGAATACATACGATCCATCGAAAAGAATGAACGCAGCTTTGAGTCAGAACAACTCTCTGAAAATGACATGTTCAATGAGTACATCATGACCGGTCTGCGGTTGGACGAAGGCGTCTCATCCAATTGGATCAAAGAGAATTGGGGGATTGATCAGTTGGAGAAAATAGAAAGCAAGCTTTTGCGTCACATAGAATCAGGCAATGTTATAAATACACCTGAAGGCTGGAAACTGACAGATCAAGGAAAATTCTTGGCCGATGGAATTGCAGCTGATCTTTTTCAGGTCTAGTACAAAAGCTTCTCCAAATTTTCAAATCCCTCCAAGGGATCAAGCCCATTCCATAGAATTTGGTAAATCGTTTCGGCAATCGGCATCTTTGCTTTGACACGCTGATTGATTTCCATCATCGCCATGGATGCGGGAAATCCCTCCGCCACCATTTGCATAGAAATTCTTGCAGCTTCTACACTGTACCCCTTGCCAATCATATTTCCAAAAGAACGGTTGCGGCTGAAAAGAGAATAACAGGTGACCAATAAATCACCCAGGTAAACAGAAGCAGCGTAATTGATATTTTTTTCTTCTGAGATCGATTGGAAAAATTGTTTCATCTCACCCGCTGCATTGGCAATCAATACACTTTGAAAGTTGTCGCCATATCCCAATCCATTGGCTATACCTGTGCCCAGGGCATAGACGTTTTTTAAAACGGCTGCATATTGAACACCATCGACATCATTGCTGGTGACTGTATTGACAAAGGGAGTTCTGAATGCATCCGCGATGGCATTCCTTCGCGATGCATCTTTACCTGCAAATGTGAGATAGGATAATTTTTCTGCAGCAACTTCTTCAGCGTGACAGGGACCCATCAATGCGATAAATTGATCATCATTGATGCCTGCATTGTTCAACCACTGATTAAAAAGCAGGTTTCCCTCCGGTAAGAGTCCCTTTACTGCAGAAACAATGGTGAGCTCTTTGCGCAGTGATGAAAGATCAGATGGAATATAGCCCAATACATATGCAGATGGCACGGCAAAAACAACAGCATCGGATTGATGGAAGACATCCAAAGAGGAAGTTGTGAGCCTCAAAGACTGTGCTGAAAAGTATACAGAGCTGAGATACTTTGGATTGTGATGGCGGGACTGAATATGTTGTGCAAGCTTTTCAGATCGCACACACCATGTAACCTCATGACCATTGTCGGTCAGAATTTTTACAAGCGCTGTCCCCCAACTGCCACTTCCAATGACACCAAATTTCATGGTGCAAATGTAGTGGATTCGAAAGCGAGATTATTTTTTGACCTCAAACAGCTCTTCTTTGGCTACAACAGTAACTTTCATGCCCTCTCTGAGTGTTTTGCTGATAACGCTGTATGGACCAACCACAACTTCATCTCCTGCTTTGAGTCCCTCTGTGATCTCAATGTTATTGATATCCTGAATAGAAGTCTTCACTTTCACACGCTTTACAGTTTTATCTTTTTGAACCACAAAAACAACCTCATCCAATGCGTCTAAATTTTTAACAGGCTCCTCACCACCATTTGCCCCTTCTGCAGGCTTCTCCACTTTCTTAGAAGCTTTTGCAACTTTGCCAACAGGCAAGGTGTCTGAACGATCTCTGGTCGTTACTGCATTGATGGGCACAGACAATACATTGCTGTGTCTGTTGGTTTGGATATCGGCATTGGCACTCATACCCGGACGAAAAGGAAAACTCTTCTGCTTTTTCGGATCCATCAGATCGCTGTATGATGCTGGATCCAATCTGATGCGCACCTCATAATTTGTAACATCATTGGAAGTAGTAATAGTCGTTCCGCCAGTTCCTCTGCTGGTACTTGAAATTTGTGTGACAATACCCTTGAATTTTCTGTTGTTGTAAGCATCCACTTCAATCAGTGCTGTATCACCGATGGAGACTTTTGGAATATCATTTTCGCCAACATCCACTCTTACCTCTATCACACGCATGTCAGCTATGCGCATCATTTCAGTTCCCGCCATCATAGAGTTGCCAACTACACGCTCGCCTTTTTTTACATTCAACAATGAAACGATTCCACTCATGGGAGCAACCAAGCTTGTTCTACCAAGATTTTTATCGGCAGTCTGCAGACTTGCCTTGGCACTGGCAACCGATGCCTGAACACTTCTGATGGATTGTGTTGCTGCAGCATAATCGGCCTTTGCTGTCAAATATGTATTTTCAGATTGCTCATACTCCAACTTGGAAATTACTTTCTCTGCAAAAAGTTGTTTCTGGCGCTGGTATTGTCTCTCTGCTTGATCCAATCTTGCCTTGAAAGAAGCAAGTGAAGCTGTTACATTCTCAACCTGTGCCATTTGCTGAGCCACTCCTGCAGCTGCTTGATCTCTTTGGGTGGCATATATATCTGCATATACAGTTGCAAGCAATTGACCCTTGGTTACACTGTCACCTTCTTTCACATTCAACTGCATGATTTCACCAGAAACATCCGGACTGATTTTCACCTCAATTTCTGGATATACTTTGCCGCTTGCCGTTACCACTTCAATGATATCCTTCTGTGCAACTTTTTCAACAGATACCTTCGTTCCTTCCTCTTTTCCAATCACACCTGTTTTTTTCAAAATCAGCAGTGCAACGACAACTACCGCGATACCTGAAATGATCCAAATGATTTTCTTGTTCATCTTGCTGTGTATTTCTATTTATAATTTGATTCCTTGTCCCTTGTAAAACTCAAGCACCTTCATCCTGAAAATATATTCGTACTGTGCAACTACCTTGTCAACTTTTGCCCTTGTAAGGTTGTTCTGGTTGGTCAACCACTCGATGGTTTGCATAACGCCCACATCATAACGCTTGGTTGCCAATTCAAATGAACGCGTTGCAGTAGCCAATGCTTTTTCTCTTGCCAAAAAAGTTTGATGCGAACCCGTAGCTGAATAATAGGCAGTATATACGTCCTGTTTCAATTGAATTTTATCTCTGTCAATATTCAACTCACTTCTTTTGATATCCAGCTTTGCCCTGTCGGCATTTGCTCTGGCAGATCCGCCATTGAACAATGGTATATTCAGTGAAAGTCCGATACCCTGACCAAACTGGTCACGCAGCTGTTTTCCATATCCATTCCAGTATTCACCAAATGATCTGTTTGCGAAATTGATTGAATAAGTGGGCGCATAGATAGGCAACAATCCTGCAGGTGTCTTCGCATAAGCACCAGTTGTTTGCTCTCCCGTAACAGTAACACCACTGGATGTTTTCAAAAACTGGTTGAAGTTGCTGGCCAGCTGTCCAAACATCGATAAAGTAGGCATCATTTGTGCGCGTGCAGCATCGAGACTTCTCTCAGATGCCTTCAAGCGCAAATCGTTTACTCTGATCTGTGGCTGTGTTTTCAGTGCTGTTTCGAAAACATCATCCGGACGAATAGCCAAGATATTTTCAACCGGAATCTGATCAACAGTTGGAATCACCAATTCAAATGGAGCATCTGCAGGCAGTGTCAGCAATGATTTCAACGCAAGCTTGTCAAGAGCAGCCTGCGCAGCTGCCTGAACGTATGTTGCACTGTCTCTCGCAACTGTTGCCTCCAATTCTGCTGCATTTAGTTCTGGAAGTGTGCCTGCGTCAACCAATTTTCTGGTATTGCGGTATTGTGCTTTTGTTTGCTCCAAAACAATTTTAGCAATTTCAATTTGCTCGTAACTCAACAAGGCTCTTAAATACAATTGAGCAATATTGAGTCCGATGTCATTTTTGATTCTTTCAATATTGAGTTGGTCTGCTTCATAGGTCAGCCCGCTGGAGGCCTGAGTATTTTTAAGTCTGTTGAAATTAAACAGCAATACATTGGTAGAGATATTCATTTGCTGGAACATGGCAGATCTATCGGTAAATACGTTGGTGGTTCTGTCGAGTGTACGTCCGAAGGAAAAACCATGAGTCAATCCGTAAGAGAGACTTGGAATTCTTTGCAGGGTTGACTGATTGTAGTTGATCTCAGAAGAAAGGGCCTGCACCTCTGCCTGTCTGACATTGATATTGTTTTTCAGCCCATACTCCACACATCTTCTCAAATCCCACCTGTCACCCTGTGCTTTCACACCCAAAACCATTGATCCTGAAAGCAGTAAGAATAGAAATCTCCCAAACATAAACATCCTTTGAATGATTGGCACCGAAAAAACTCCGATACAGACTGCAAAGATTGAATTAAATGAGGGATTATCAAAATCACTCGTCCCTTGAAACGACCGTTTACAAAGAACCTATTCCGTTGAAGCCTTCTGCAAGATCTTGGATAAGAAAATCAGCATCTTCCAAACCGATGTACAGCCTGATCAGCCTGTGGACTGGATCCTGTGGATTGAAAGCAGTCCTTTCCATACCCGCACACTTGGGTATGATCAATGACTCGTGTCCACCCCAACTCACTGCCATCCTGAATGTTTTCATGCCATCACAGAATTGTTCAATTTCCTCTAATTTCTGCGCTTTGATATAAAAGGAGAGCAATCCAAAAGCTTTCTTCATTTGCTTTTTGGCCAACTCAAATTGGGGGAAGGATGGATCATGGGGGAAGATGATGCTCACCACCTTTTCTTGCTCTTTTAAAAATGCAAGGACTTTCTTGGTGGAATGATCAATGCGGTCGAGTCTCGCTGGCAATGTTCGGAGTCCCCTCAACAACAACCAGGCATTCATTGGCTGAATACCACTGCCCACTGCAAGGTATTCACTCTTAAAAATTTTCTCTATCATCTGTTTCGAACCTGTCAGCACACCACCCAAGGTATCGCTGTGACCTCCGATGTATTTGGTTGCTGTTTGCATGACCAAGTCAATTCCAAGTTCATAGGGACGTTGATACATTGGAGTGCAATAGGTATTGTCGATCATGGTTACGATCCCTTTGCTTTTTGCAAAAGAACCGATTGCTTCCAAATCCTGTATGTCGAGGAACCACGAATTGGGTGATTCCAGAAATATCAATTTGGTGTTTGACTTGACATGTGACAAAAACTGTTCAGTATCTGTACCGTCTGCGTAGGTAACCGTTACTCCAAAACGGTTTAAAATCTGATCAAATGTATGGGTTGTCCAACTATATGGATGATGTACTGATAATACATGATCGCCTGCTTGCACATTGGCCAATACACCTGCAAAAACAGCCGCTGCACCTGAGTTGAAAACCAAAGCATCTTCGGCACTGTCGAGTGCTGCCAATTTTTTTCGAAGAATATCAACTGTGGGATTCAAACCTCTGCTGTAGATATAGGACGACATCTCATCCCTGAATGCAGCACGCATGTCTTCCACTGTTTCAAACCTAAAATTGCTTGTTTGTACAATCGGTGGTGCTATGGCATTGAAATAAGATGCATGGTCTTCACCAAGGTGATTGATGATGTATGATAAATCCTCATTGTTAGGCTTCATGTGTGGGTTTCTTTCTGGTAATAAAGAAAATCAATAAAAATGCTGCCAGTACGCCCGTTGCAGTGATAGCAGTTTGGGGGTTGTCTATGGCGATGCTTGTCGCGACAAAAATATAAGCCGCTATAAAGATGATCGGCAACACTGGAAATAGCTTCATCGAATAGATCTGTGATTTATCCAAATGCTTGGTTCGTTTTCGGATGATGAAAATCGTCGCTGCAGAGAATGCCATTCCGATTGAATCGAGAAATATCGTAAAACTCAAAATCTTATCGAAAGTATCTGCGAAAAACAGAACAACCACACTGATCAATGCATAGACAGTGAGACTGACTGTAAGCACATCTCTTTTTTCATCTTTCTTTTTGAAAGCCCGTGGTAAAATTCCATCCTCACTCATTGCATACATCACACGGGGATTGCTCAAGAGCAACACATTGACATATGCCAGCACTGCTATGAACAATAAAATAGAGAAAACAAAACTGCCTGTTTGCCCAAACATCCGTTCTGCAACAATGGCTGCTATACCCTTTGCATTTTTCAGCTCTTCAAATCCAATCACCTTATAATATGCATAGCTAACAGATAAATAAAGTAAAATGATCACAAGTATGCCGATCAGAATACCGCGCGGCAGATTTTTTTGTGGATGTTTGACTTCTTCGCCAAAGTTGATCGTTTGCTGATATCCACCGTATGTAAAGGAAACAGCAATCAATGCCAGTCCGAATGACTTCACATAATCCATCCATGAAAATTCAGTTGCTGATGATACAACAGTAGTAGAAGTATGCTGTGCAGGAAAAAACAATGCCGACACAATCATCAAAATCATGGAAATCTTGATGAGCATCAAAATATTTTGTGTCGTTGAGCTCATCCTGAGTCCGAGTAAGTTGATGCCATAAAACAATCCAATGGCAGTCATTGCGATCAATGCCTTTACAAAATCAGATGGCGGTTCTGCAAAAATGATTTGAGAGATGTATTCACTTCCGATCAACGCCACACCTGAGAGGGAGGCTGCATTGGAGATGATAATAATGCAATTCACCGCAAAGGCAATGCTCGGATGGTAACAGGTGGCAAATATTTTATAATACCCCCCTGTGATCGGATAGCGGGAACCAATCTCTGCATATGTCAATGCACCACAAAGCGCAACGAGTCCGCCTGCCAGCCAACTGAAGAAGAAAACATTCGGCGTGATGGCAGCCCTGGCTGAATCGGAGGCAGTCCGGAAGATCCCCATGCCAATCACCAGGCCGATGACGATCATGGTAATATCAAAGAGACTCAGAAGCGTTTTTTTCTTGGTTGACATGTGGGAAAGTTAGTGAAAAAATTAGTTGTGCTGATCAGAACTATTCGTCATCTTTACAGCGTATTCGGGTTGAAGGTTGTAACAACAACTTTCATTAAAAGGGAAGTTCGGTTTCATTCCGACGCTATCCCCGTAGCTGTAAAGACCATCTGTTCAATCAGAAACCCTCTTGCTGCAAACCACTGTTCACACGGGAAGGTAAAAGAGGGAGTCGAGCCAGAAGACCTGCCTGGTACAATTTGAATCACGTGCTTTCGGGAGAAGAGCCGAGATGTAAAGCCAAAAGCTGATCATTTCTTTTTTCATTCGAAGGTTCATTGTACACAATCTAACATTATAAAATGAACAGAATTTTTATTGCCTTGCTGCTGATCAACGTCCATGCATCAGCACAAACGGACTCTGTCAGAAATCTTGAAGAAGTAGTCGTTACTGCCAACAGATTTCCACAAAAACAAACCAATACAGGAAAGGTGATGACGGTGGTAACTCAACAAGAAATTGCATCCACTCCTTATCAATCGCTTGCTGAAATCCTGAACCGACAAGTGGGATTGTCGATCATTGGATCCAACAATGCGCCAGGAACCAACATGGACATTTACATGCGGGGAGCAGCTACAGGAAATGTACTGATACTACTGAATGGAAATCCCGTTTTTGATGCATCCACCATCCGATCGACGTTTGACATCAACTTTATCCCACTGGCAACCATTGAGCGTATTGAAATTTTGAAAGGTGGACAATCAACGATCTACGGATCAGATGCCATGGCCGGTGTCATCAATATAATCACCAAAAAAGAATTCACTGAGAAAAGTCAAACCAATATTGAACTGAGCAATGCTTCCTACGGTAGTTTTTCAGGGAATCTTCAAACGATGGGGAAACTGAATCAATTCCGCTACATGGCGGGATACCAGCGTTTTCAGTCAAACGGATTTTCTTCGGCCTTGGATACCACAGGAAAAAATGGATTTGATAAAGATGGCATGGAACAGGACGCTGCGCATGTTTGGATCGGGTCAGATCTGAAAAACAATTGGAGCTGGAATATTTCCGGAAACTGGAGTCAATACAACAACGACCTGGATGAGTCATCCTTCCAAGATGCAAAGGATTTTACCGTCAAGAACCAGCAGCTAACATTCAATGGCGGCATTGTCAAAAAAATCAAAGCAGGTGAGATTCATCTCAACTACAACATGAATCAACTGAAAAGAAATTACCTAGATGATTCTCTCTTTTTAAACGGATTTGCCAAATTCATGCAGTCGGATTACGCGGGACGCGGATCGTTCGCAGAAATCTTTGGCAACTTCAAACTCAGCAAACACCTGACATTGTTTTCTTCAGCAGACCATAGATGGCAGCAGACAGATCAGTATTATTTTTCAAGTTCTGCATACGGCGACTATACCACCGAGCTGTCATCCGACTCTGCAAAAATCAGCATCAGCAGCATCAGCAGCTCATTGGTGTACAACAGCGAAAAGGGATTCAACGTGGAATTGGGTGGTCGTTTGAACGCACACAGCATGTATGGAACCAATTTCACCTATACATTCAATCCATCTTATATCTACCAAAACAAATGGAAGTTTGCATTCAATTTATCTTCTGCTTTCAAGGCACCCACTTTGTATCAATTGTATGACGGTTTCTCCGGACAACCCAATTTAAATCCGGAAACATCTGTCAACACAGAATTTGCTGTCAGTTATCTGGGAAATAAAAACATCATGGTGAGAGCAGTTGGATTTTTGAGAAATACTCAGAACGGCATTGATTATGATTATGTGAACTACAAATATTACAACTATGTTTCCAAAAGGGAGAACGGCGTTGAGTTGGAGGCCAGGTATACCCTCAAAAAATGGAATGCTGCCGTCAACTACACTTTTGTGGATGGAGAACTGACTGCACAAAATTTTGTGTACAACCCCAATACATGGGGGTATGATGTAAAAGGGGATACAACCTATCCATACCTGACCCGTATTCCAACAAATACATTGAACATCAACATCAGTTATCAATTCAACGAGAAACTTCAAATCGCAGTTTTTCAAAAAATAGTTGATCGTCGCTTCGAACCTCAATTCATGGCGAATCCAATTGAAATGCCTGGATTCTCATTGAGTGATGTGCATGCACAATATGCTATCAGTAAAAAAGTCATGCTCAACATCGGATTGAAAAATATTTTCAACAAACAGTATCAAGAAGTGTATGGATATGCAGCAAGGGGGAGGAATTATATTCTTGGGGTGAGAATCAGGTTATAGTTGTTGAAATGGTTGTAAGTTGTAAGTTTTTAGTTATGAGTTGACGGTTAACTGTTAACGGTTAACTGTTGACAGTTGACGGTTATCTGTTAACTGTCAACTGTCTTCCCTCCTCTCTTGTCCCTCCTCTCTCCTCCCTTGTCTCTCGTCACTTGTCCCTTAAAATCAAATACAGTAACTTAGACGGAACATGACTATGGATGAAATCCTCACAGTTTCCTTCACCCTTTTCGCGGTGATTGATATCGTTGGCTCGGTGCCCTTGCTGCTTTCGCTGAAGCAGAAGATGGGCGGTATCCATGAAACAAGAGCGAGTTTGATTTCCGGTGGACTCATGATCTTCTTTCTTTTTGTGGGAGAAAAATTTCTCAGCATCCTGGGAGTAGATGTGAAATCATTTGCGGTGGGTGGTTCGATTGTTATTTTTATCCTGGGACTCGAAATGGTACTGGGCATTGAATTTTTCAAAGGAGATGCCGATCCCAAATCAGGTACTGTTGTACCCATTGCATTTCCTTTGATTGCAGGATCGGGAACACTTACAACCATCATTTCATTGCGGGCAAACTACAATGAATGGATCGTCTTGGCGGGTATTGTTGTGAATGTATTGATTGTTTGGTTAGTGCTGCACTCGCTGGATTGGATTTCGAAATTACTGGGACCAGCCGGACTCACTGCGATCAGAAAGTTTTTTGGAGTAGTGCTCCTGGCCATTGCTGTGAAGATCTTCGCCAGCAACGTAGGTGGATTGATACGATAACATCACTCAGCTTCTTCCTCATCATCTGTTCCCATATCAGGCAACATCTGCTGCGATTCTGCAGAGGGCAACGCTTCCACATCTTTGAGTTTTCTTACAATGGCACGATTGCGTTTGCCCAGCAACTCATCTACTGTATCGCTCGCGGTATGTAAATTCTTTTGGGCTTTCTCAAGGAGTCCCCCGAATTTTTCAAACTCCGTTTTCACCGCACCCAACACTTTCCATACCTCACTGCTGCGCTTTTGAAGGGCGAGTGTTCGGAATCCCATTTGCAGACTGTTCAATATCGCAACCAAGGTTGTTGGTCCGGCTACTGTGATTTTAAATTCATCACGCAACTGATCCACCAATGCACTTCTTCTGATCACTTCCGCATAAATGCTTTCGAATGGCAGGAATAAAATGGCAAAATCAGTTGTATTGGGAGGATCGATGTACTTATCGCGGATATCTTTGGCCATTTTTTTGATGGTATTCTCAAGATTTTTAATCGATGCATCGATTTCTTCCGGGATGGCATTTTCATAGGCAGTCAGCAATTGCTCATAGGTATCCTTTGGAAATTTCGCATCGATCGGAAGATATACAACGCCGTTTTCATCGTCGGATCTGCCTGGAAGTTTGATGGCAAATTCAACAGGTTCCAAGCTTCCCTGTTTGGTGCGTACATTGGCCTCGTACTGTGAAGTGGCGAGGATTTGCTCAAGTATCATCGCCAATTGAACCTCACCCACATTGCCTCTCAACTTCACATTGCTCAACACTTTTTTCAAACCACCTACATCAGAAGCTATGTTTTGCATTTCACCCAATCCCTTTTGAACACTCTCCAATTGCTTACCAACCAGTTCAAATGATTGTCCCAGGCGCTCATTCAATGTCTTCTGCAATTTCTCATCCACCGTTTCCCTCATCTGCTCCAATTTCTTTTCCGTCTGTTCCACCAGTTTATTTTGTTTCTCTTCCAACTGTGCAAATTTTTCTCTTTGCAGGTCATTGAAAGATTTTACATTCTTATCAAAGTTCTCAGCGATGTAACGAAATGCCTTTTCAATCAGATCACGCATCTCCTTGTTCTTCTCCTCGATTTTACCAATCAGGGCTTCCAGTTTTTCAGCCTGGTCTTTTCCAGTCTTCAATAATGCGTCTGTCAACTCCGTTCTGTTTTCCTTGGCAAGTCGGCTTGACTCTTCTCTGTTGATGCGAAAGTCCTCTTTCAGCGATTGCTCGATCCTAGAAAGTGATTTTTCCAACTCCGCAATTTTGGTATCCCCCCCTGCTGATCCGCCGGATGATTTTCTGAATAATAAAACGACCACAGCACCCAGCGTCAGCAACAATAATATAAAAGTAATCATCTCCATTGAAGGCTTGTATTGAACAACAAATATCCGTAAATTCAGTCCATATACACGATGAAAAGGCTTGCATTTCGAATGAAAGTTTTCCCCGGCATGGAGGAAGAATACAAAAGACGCCACGATGCCATCTGGCCTGAGCTTTCTGAGCTGCTGAAAACAACCGGCATCTCTTCCTACTCCATTTTTTTGGATAAAGGCGACGGCAGTCTTTTTGGTGTTTTAAATGTAGAGGATGAAATGAAAATGGAAGCATTGCCCCAACATCCTGTGATGAAAAAATGGTGGACCTACATGAAAGATATCATGGAGACAGATACCGACCATTCACCCATCAGTATCCCATTGACCGAAGTTTTTTATCTGCCATAATCATAACATGGAAATAAACTTAACCAATAAAACAGCCATCATTACAGGAGCGGGACAAGGAATTGGTCTGCGGATGGCAGAGATGCTCCATGCATCTGGAGCCAATATCATCTTAAACGATGTTGATGATGCCTTGTGCAAAGCAGCTGCAGCAAAAATCGGCAATCGCTGCCTGGGCATGACAGGAGATTCGAGCGATCCTTTTTTCATTGAAAAAATGGTGAACAAAGCAGTGGAAACATTCGGACAATTGAATATAGCCATTGCAAATGCAGGTATAACCTTGTTTGGTAAATTTTCAACATATCCCGTTACAGATTTTGAAAGGGTGATGGATGTGAACCTGAGGGGGACCTTTTACCTCGCACAATGTGCATCCAATCAGATGATCAAACAATCGAGTGGAGGATCATTGTTGTTTACATCATCCGTAACCGGACACCAGGCACATGAAAATCTTGCTGCTTACAGCATGACTAAGGCAGGTATTGAAATGCTCGCGAAAAACCTGGTTTCTGAAATTTCCGAACATGGCATCAACGTGAATTGCATTGCACCCGGTGCAACCCTTACTGAACGGACATTACAGGATCCTGATTATACAGCCACCTGGACAAAACTCACGCCGATGAATAGACCAGGAACAGTAGATGATGTGGCCAGTGCTGCGGTTTTTCTGGTATCAGATCAGGCAAGGCATATCACCGGACAATCACTTGTCATTGATGGTGGATGGTCTGCTATGAGTCCCTCGCCTTATTGAACAACCATGAACAATATTCATATCCAACAAATCGGTACAAACCTTTCCACCCTCAGTGAGGGTCCCGTGTATGATGAAATAAACAACAGCATTCTTTGGATCGACATCGTGAATGCATTGATCATCGAACATGATGTAAACAACCAAACTGAAAGAAAAATCGAAACAGGCTCTATGATCGGTTCCTTCGCCATCATGGAGGATGGGAATTTTATTGCAGCCTTGCAAGAAGGCATCGCCATCATCAATCGAACAACCGGAGATAAAAAAATCATTGCATCACCTGAAGTCAATATCCCCTCCAATCGTTTCAATGACGGTAAATGCAGTCCCGATGGTCGGTTCTGGGCAGGGTCGATGTCACTCAACGAAACAGATCCGAGCGGCTCCCTTTACAGCATCGACAAAGATTTCAAGGCAGAGAAACTTGAAGGGGGACTCACCATTTCCAACGGACTCTGTTGGAGTTTGAATAAAAAATATTTTTATTTCATTGATACTCCAACACTTCAAGTTGTTCGATATGATTATACAAATGGAAACATATCGAATAAAAAAACAGTAATCACCATCGATGCTGCCAAAGATGGATATCCAGATGGCATGACAATAGATGCCGATGGAAATCTTTGGATTGCACATTGGGGAGGATGGCAGGTCGCCTGCTGGAATCCCACTACAGGAGAAAAAATGACCGCCATCCAACTACCTGTCTCACAAGTCACTTCCATTTGTTTTGGCGGAGAGGATTTCAGTGATATGTTCATCAGTTCAGCACGCAGGGGATTGACCTCAGAACAATTGGAGTCAGAACCCTTGGCGGGGGCAACATTTAGAGTCAGCCATTCTGGCTTCAGGGGACTCCCTTTCTACCGTTTCAAAAATGTATGAAACTAGGCTCATTGAGTTAACTTTGTGCTTTCTTGGCCTCGTAGTACAATGCCTGCCTGCCGGTAGGCAGGGATAGTATGAGAGTTACCATTTGAATAGTTTTTATTGGCCTCGTAGTACAATGGATAGTATAAGAGTTTCCGAAGCTCCAGATTCAGGTTCGATTCCTGACGAGGCTACCAAATAAAATCAATTTTTTACCTTTGTAAAAATGGGAGTAAAGCATGAACTTCAAAATATCATTTCTGGAATTGGCCATCATGCAGAAAAAAATCTTATCCAAACAGCAGCCAACCACATTGGAAAAAGCAAGAAAACAAGCGGAAATGCTGAAGAACAACAGTTCACAAAAGAGCAAGAAACAGAGGAGCTGATTAAATGGATCGCTCAAGAAAGCCTCTGGTTCAATGGTCACGATGAAAGTAGATTTATTGCAAATGGAGCTGAGCAAAGAGTATACTTATATTCGGACGAGGTATTTGTGTACAAGCTAAATGATTCAATCTTTTATAAATATTGGCTTGACTACTTTCATAGCCTTCTTATCCATAATTATTTTTTCCCATCAACCGCATATGAACTAATTGGTTTCTATCAAAAGGATGAAATACTATTTGCAGTTGTAAAACAACCTTTCATTGCAATTACAGAGAATACTGATACCGAAATAGTGAAACTATTTTTACATGAAAATGGTTTTCAGCTAAGGAAAAACAATGATTACTTTAATCCAGAAATAGGTCTCATTCTGGAAGATTTACATGATGAAAACGTATTGACCAATAATGGTGTTTTGTTTTTTGTTGATACAGTTTTTTATCTGGAAAAAAAATTCTTTCAACCATGAAACTGCTAAATTATTTCACAGCGGGCTACAAGGTTGTAAAAGAATTGCGAAGGCAGCGACGATTCAATCAGGCGTTTCTCGTCAATTATCTAAGTGAGCTGGAAAATAAATACCAGGGCATCTTCAGCGAAGAGCAGCTTTTCAAAATCAATAAATATTACGGCTTGCTGATCGGTCCCATTTTATGCGGCAGCTACAAGATGCTTTACGGCCAGCCATTTACAGAAGAGGAACGAAAACGTGCTACCCTGTTTGGCATACTGACTCCCTTGGGAGATGATTTGTTTGATGTGCATCATCTTCCCATTGAAAAAATATCAGCCCTTACATTTGAACCAGATCAATACCAGGCTGCACTTTTCGCAGAAAAAGTGGTAAAAGAAATTCAATCTGCACTGCTGCATGAAGTACCCAACAAGGATGCATATATCCAAGCATCGAGAGATGTGCTGGATTTGCAGGTGGCAACAACCGCACAGACTTCTCCAGATATGGAGAAAAATCAACTGCTGAAAATAACTTATCGAAAAGGTGCTGTATCAGTTATCATCTATCATCAGATCCTTTCAACTGCTGCAGATGAACAAATGATGAAGGTATTGGAAGAGGTAGGCGGACTCTATCAGCTGGGAAATGATCTCTTTGATGTGTACAAGGACACACGTGACGGAATTTATACCATTCCCAATACCTGCAAGGATTTCAAAGAACTTAAAACATCATTCGTGAGCAAAGTGAAATACATGAATAGCTTGATCAATGCTTTGCCTTTTTCAAATAACCGAAAAGAAAAATTCCGGGTCATCATGAATTCCATCAACGCCAGAAGCATGGTTGCCATTGATGAATGGATTACTTTTCAAAATAAATACGGTACAGGTATCAACTTGAAATCAGTTGAAAGAAAAGCAATGATCATCGATATGGAGAAGCCTGCGTTGTTCATCAAATGGCTTTATTATATGTGGAAACTGCCAAGACTAATCTGATATGAAAGGGATGAAATGGTTCTTGGTGTTGATTATTTTTTCTACGTCATATGCTGATGCCCAGTTATTTTCAACAGACTCTGTGATTTCCGTTCTGGTAGATGATATTGAAAAAGATCAAATCAAAGAAAAGAGAGAATTTTTTCCGTGGATGTTTTACAGTTTCAGGGGAGCAGCGACTCCACCCCACCGTTTCAAACCTGATAACAATATTTTCTTTACCGCCATTGGTAGCTTTACACTCAAGCATTTGAGTCACACGATAAACCAAGAACAACAAACAACGATTGACTCTATACTTGAGAGAAGCAAAAGAGCATTTCCTGCCTTTCAGCAGAAAGATGGACTCCCCCTTTATAATTTTTGGCCAAGGGGTGGCAAAATCATGCCGCATAGTTTTATTGCTCAGCATATGAGCAAACAATTCAAGATCAGTGAAGATGCAGATGATACTGTCATGATACTGATGGCGCTTCAAAACAATGATTCAATCAATGCCATTCTAAAGAAAAGACTGATGGAAGTCAGCAATGGCGGCACTGCAGGAAAAAAGATCAAGTCGACCTTCAAGCGATTCAGAAACTACCAAGCCTATACCACCTATTTGGGCTATAACATGCAAACCGATTTCGATTTTGCTGTACAATGCAATGTATTGTACTTCATGTACAACAAGGGCATTTTTAACAGTCACCAGGACAGTGCCAGCCTTCAACTTCTTTCAGAAATGGTCAAAGAAAGATTGTACATGAAAAGACCAAAGTTTATATCCCCCTATTACGGTCACCCTTCCCTGCTGCTCTATCATTTAACCAGACTCATCGCAGCTTATCATCCAAAGGAGCTTGCTGCTTACCAAGCAACCATCAAGGAGGACCTGCATCTTTTGTACAGCAAAGCAAATACACCGGTTGAAAAAATAATCTTGCAAACTTCCCTACTGAGAATGGGTGAAAACGCTGAAATGCCCACAGAGCGTGATATTCAGGAGATCAGGCTAGTTGATCAACATAAGTTTTCTTTTTTTCAGGCGCGTCCCGCTTACTGGTGCAGACCATTCTTAAAAAGCCTTTTACTCCATCTCGAATTCGTGAACTATCATTTTTTTTCGCCGACCTATGACAAGATATTATTGCTGGAAAATTTGGCGATGAGAAAAGCCATCAATCCGCCAGCTGCTTTCCGCTGACCGACTTCAATGCCATATTGCATCTGTAAACGCCTGACTTGGCTTTTTGATCAATAGAATTTTTGTAGGGGTAATCCTTCATCGACAATGCAGTCTTGAAATAACTACCGGCTTTTGCATAGTCTTTTCGCTGCTCGTATATCAATGCAGCCTGCAATGCAGATCTGGCAGCAAAATAATCACGCACATCTCTTCCGAAGGCAATGGCAGCATTGTATTGTTTGATGGCAATATCCTGATCACCCATCAAATCATGATTACGGGCAAGTCGGTATACAAACTCTGCCTTGTCAGCCGCTGATTCAAAATCATCTGTAGATTTCCCTTTGAAAAGATCGAGTGATTCTTTGAACATGCCTCCATCACTCAACAATCTTGCCTTAAGCAATAAAGGATGCGGCCAGGTGCCCCCCTCTGCATTGCGCATGGCCATTTTATCGGCATCAGGAACCAGCGATCCTTTCTGCAAAACCATGTTTCTATAGGCCTTCGCTTTTTGCTGATCGCCACGCAAATAAGCAATCCAGCTAAGTTTTTCATAGGCATCTTTGAGATAGAAGTTTCCTTTGAACTGATTTACAAACTGAAGAAATTCTTTTTCGGACTGTTCAAATTTCAACTGATTGAGGTAACCAAATCCTTTTTCAAAATGCCAAAATGGAACATCTGTATACTCATCGGATTTGACAATGCCTTCTGCAGTTTCAACAGATCGCTTGGCTTGTTGATTCCCCAGGTAAAGATTGGTTGCCATGTATGCATGCAGGTGATTCCGTTTGAAATCATAATCAGCTTTATCAAGGAATTCAAGAGCCTTGTTTTTATTTCCCTCAAAAATGACCAAGAGGTATGGATACACCAACATAGCAACATTTCGGGCAATCTTGTTATTGACATCTTTAGATTGGATATACTTATACACCATTGAAATACCTCCATTGATATCGCCAGGCATTCCGATGATATTCAAAAGCCATTGATAATTATTGGGTACTGATCCAAGCAGTGTAGTGAGGAGTCCGAAGTAGACCTCATTGGGACTGAACTGGGGGAACCTTTTTCTGTTGTCCTTGAAATAGAGATAAGCCTTCCTGAAATCCCATGCTGCCTCCAGATTTTTCTCGAATCGGATTGCCACTGCAGCCTTGCTCAAATAAAGCACGCCCAAGCCATAATCACGGAAGGGAGAGTTTTGTGGAGCCTTCTCAAATTTTTCAATGCGGGCAGAAAACATAGGATAGGCGGTTTTGAAAACGTCCCTGCTTTCATTGAAAAAGAGTTCATAAAGATCTGCGTGGCTTTCCAGCAGATCCAGGCATAAATTTTTTGGATGAGTTTTCCTTTCGGCCGCTATCATCCGCTTGGCTTCAGGAATGCGCATGGAAGTCACCGCATCATTGATTTGCTGGATGCGATCATCCCAAATAAGCTGGTACTGTGCATGCGCCAGTGAACTGAAGAAAACAAATATGCAAATCAATGCATTTTTCACTAACTAAAGATACTTCTTTGTAAACTGTTGAACACATCACCTTCTTAAGGTTACAAATCCGTTGAACCGCCTAACTTTACCCGTTGACTTATTTTTTGATACAATTATATAAAAATAAGTACCATTGGGAAGTTCTCGACCAAAAACTTGTAGATACTGATTTGATTTACCATCCACGAACTTGCAAGGGAACTGAAAATCCCAGTATACCAACTCTCCACCTTCATCAACCAAGAATACCAAAAGAGTTTTGTGCAATATATCAACGACCAACGTTTTCAGCAAGTATTGGAGATGAAAGAAGCTGACCCTGATTTTAAAAGTTACACAATTGATTACATCGGTAAAAAAATCGGATTCAGTTCCCGCACGAGCTTTGTAGAGTTCATCAAAAAAAGAACGGGAAAAACTCCCTCTGAATTCCTGAGGGGTGCCTAGAAAATTTCACCAAGGTTAACGGCAAATCCACGGGAACCATTCTTCCCAAATCCATAATCAATGCAAATATTGGATCCTGAATATTTATTCAACTTGATCCTCAATCCAAATCCATACCCTGTTTTAAATCCAACAAAATCCTTGAACATTTTTAGTGAATACGTCTGCCCATTCAGAAAAACTGTTCCTCCCAATATTCCATTGCGGGTGATGTTGAAACGGTATTCGGTTTCATAATACATCATGTTCCTGCCTCTGAATCTTCCCTGAATATATCCCCTGCCGGAATTATAACTGTCATCCCAACCATTGCTGGGTAACATTAAAAAAGGGGGACGACCATTCAATGTAAACCAATTCAAATTCCACAACGCAAGTGTATTGGATGAATTGGCGGGAAAACGAATGTACTTGCGCAAATCAAGCTGCAAACTCTGCCAATGCGTATCACTTCCCATCCACTTCAGATTATTTCTGTACGCAACACTTGCATACATGCCATTCAATGGATTGATGGTATTCAACCTGGAGTCGTACAATAATTGAAACACAGGACCCGCTGCGGTATTTTTATTTTGAATGCCATAGTCCTGAAAAGCAGTTTTGAATCCAGCTGGTGGATCCAATTCACGCACATTCCATAATGCATCAAAATAATATCCGAGTCCCAGGTAAAAATTAGGCGAAAGATTCCTCAACACCGTTTGATGCAACTTCATTCCGTTGTAATCAACAAAATATCCATCGGCTATGTCGCGTTGATCTTCCAGTCCAAATACTTTGGAAGGATATTTAATGAATCGATGATCGATGAGAATATTGTATTTGTTTCCCTTTGTCCAGATATTCGCATACAAGGGAACCATGATCTGCCTGTTCTCTGTATAGGTTACATCCATCAATACACTTGAAATCTTTTGGAGTCCGTTGGCATTGCCTCCATTGTAAAATCCCACGTTGCCTGTCAGTATCCCTGCCCAACCGGTATGCATCGCATACCCTGCAGCAGGAACAAAAGAGAAATTCAGTTTTTTCTCCTCACTGGTTGTTGCTTTGCCGTTGAACAGCTTCGCCAACACTTCCATCAAGTCCCTTTGCGAACTGTCAATGGTTGGATGAGATTGAGAGAAAGCAGTCAACTGCAAACTGACCAGAAAAAAAACCAATTGAAATTTCCTTGTAATGCTCAAGCAAGTTGATTTACAGGGTGCAAATATCAGATTAGTTTTTCATATAATATGTTATTTTTCGAGACTGGCTGATATATGCGCCAGCACCTGAAATGCAGTCTCGGCCATTTGATTGCCTTTGTTGTCGAGCAGGGGATTGATCTCTGCAAATTCAATGCAGGTGATTTTGTTGGATGATAAGAATGCATCAAAAATCTGGATGATCTCTTCCGCATAAAATCCCGTTGGTACGGGCGTTCCTGTCCCATAGGATACTTCATCACAATCGATCGAGTCCACATCGAAGGAAATATACAAGACATCACAAGCCGACAATTGTTGAAGCGCATCATGAACAACCTGTTGAATACCCTTCTCTCTGACATAGGAAACTGGATGATGCACAATACCTTTCTCGTTGATCAATTGTAATTCAGCATCTTCAAAATCCCTCAACCCCAAATAGATAAGATGCTTGGGATCCAATGCAGATGATGCACCGCCGAGTGATTTCATGCGCTCCCAATACCATTTTACATCTTCTTCCACTTCGTTGACTTTATGGTTGAGATTGTCTAACTTCAGTGCTGCAGCCAATGGCATGCCATGCACGTTGCCCGATGGAGATGTATAGGGTGAATGAATATCTGCATGTGCATCCAGCCAAATTACTCCAATGGTTTTTCCCGGATGCGCTTGTCTGATGCCTGCGATGGTCCCCAAAGCAGAAGAATGATCACCTGACAATACAATGGGAAAATTTCCCTGTCGGTAGGCATTGGTAACCGACATGCAAACCCGCTCACACTGTTGGTATACATGCTCGATCCGTTTTGCAAAACTGCTGGTGAATTTATTGTAAATGGTTTCGTTGTGTGTTTTTACATCCACATAATGATGGCGATTGAAATAATCATCCCCACGGTTGATTGCAGCAATCTCCATCGCATCAATGCCCATATCGGCACCACGCGTGCCGGCACCGATGTCGGACCTGTTTTTTATCAACTCAATCATACCACAAATCTAGGGTGGATGGACCGAGTAATAAATTAATATGTAATCGCATGGGTTAAAGAAATATTAAAACATGATTTAAATATTCTTTGTAATTTTCTTAAAAGAAAGAAAATGAAAAGGTTATCACTGATATACATGGTTTGCATGCTGTTTGTTGGATTTTCTGCGATTGCCCAGAAAAACATCAAACCAGAAAAAGCATTTGATCACTACATGAACAATGGAGATCAAATGTATAGCTATCAGGTGAAAGACAGTTCTGTCATTGGCAAGACAACCGCCTATCAAATACTGCTCACTTCACAAAAATGGAGAGGCATCACCTGGCGACACCAACTGACGGTGATCGTCCCGAACAACCTTCAACACAATGGCGCATTGGTAATCATTGCAGGTGGTGCGAATACCAATGAGCAACCCAACTGGACCAACAACGATAAGATGTGGCCGGTGGCTGCACAAATGGCAACTGCCAATCAATCGATCGTTGCCATTCTCAAACAAACACCGAATCAACCGCTGATGGGCAATCTCAAAGAAGATGAATTGATTTCATATACCCTGCACCAATACAAACAGGATGGCGATGCATCATGGCCGCTCTTGTTCCCGATGGTGAAATCAGCAGTGCGCACCATGGATGCGATACAGGATTTTGGAAAAAGCAGGTTCCAGCACAACATTGATCAGTTTTTTATTTCAGGTGCGTCTAAACGAGGTTGGACGACCTGGCTGACGGCTGCAACACAAGATACAAGGGTGAAAGCCATTGCTCCGATGGTCATTGATATGCTGAACATGCCGGCCACGTTGAATTACCAATTCAAATCATACGGCTCATACAGCGATCAGATCGAAGATTATGTAAAGCTTGAAATCCCGCAATCCACTTCTTCCAAAAAAGGAAAGGCCGTTACATCCATGATTGATCCTTACAGCTACAGATCTAAATTGGGTATTCCCAAAATGATTTTCATCGGCACCAATGATGAATACTGGACTGTCGATGCCATCAAATGGTATATCAATGAAATTCCCGGAGAAACCATGGTTCATTATGTGCCCAACGCTGGACACGATTTGGCGGGAGGAGCACAGGCACTGCAAACACTGAGTGCACTCTATGGAAAAATGTTGAACAAAGAATCTTATCCACTGGTCAACAACAGCATCAAAACCGAAAATGGAAAAGTGCTGCTCGATTTGAAAGTGAATCCCGCTGAATTGAAAGATGTACAAATTTGGTCAGCCACTTCTACAGATCTTGATTTCAGAAATGAAAAATTTGCTTCTATTTCTCTTGGAAAAGGTTCAGCCGAAAATCATGTTGAAGTGGAACTTCCTGCTGTGGGTTACAAAGCATTTTATGTTGACTTCAAATATCAGGGAAGCAAGGGGCCCTATTCTTCATCAACAAGAATGTACCTGCTGTCTACAAAAGGCTTAGAGTAATTATTTGATCAGCTGCTTCTCCAGTTCTTCCAAAGAAACACCTTTGGTTTCCGGGACTTTCATCAATACCCAAATCAGTTGTGTCAGCATCATGCATGCAAAAAATGCAAAGATCGGCCAGGGATTATCCTTGAATATTCCTTGCTTGTCATCAATAAAAACTGGAGCAACCAAGGTGATCAATGCAGCAAATACCCAATGTACGCTGGCACCCAATGCTTGTCCCCTTGCGCGCATATGATTCGGAAATATTTCTGAAATAAATACCCAGATCACCGCTCCTTGTCCCACGGCATGCGAAGCAATAAACATCAACAAAAAGAACAAGAGGAACGCAGGCGAGGCAGATGCATAAAAAGCGTAGCTCACCATGCAGAGGCTGATTACATACCCTACCGATCCAATAAGCAGCAATGTCTTTCTTCCCAAGCGGTCAATCAAATACAATCCCACAAACGTGAAAACGAGGTTTGTACCTCCAATTGCAATGGAATTCAACAGCGATTCCTGCTCTGCGAGTCCCGCTGCTGCGAGTATCCTCGGCGCATAATATAAAATGAAATTGATACCCGATACCTGGTTGAAGAATGCAATCATGAATGCGAGTCCGATGATGCGGAAGTGTTTGCGGTCTGAGAAGTTTTGGGATTTGAGTTTTGGGTTTTGGGTTGAATTACTTTCTCCCTCATCCCTCCTCCCTGCTCCCTCCTCCCTTCTCCCTTCTCCCTTAAACAAAGATTCAACCATCTCCTGAAAACCCTCCAATCCCAACCTTCCCATCACTGCTCTTGCACCCTCTATATCAGCTTTCTTGGAAATCAGCCACCGCGGACTCTCAGGAATGGTGAACACCATGATACAATAAATCAGCGAGGGAACAGTCATCACACCCAGCATCCATCGCCAGTCATTCTCACCACCGATGCCTTCCAGAAAGTAATTAGAGAGATAGGCAATGAGAATGCCAAATACAATATTGAACTGATACATCGCAACCAAGCGACCTCTTGACCGTGCAGTTGAAATTTCAGAGATATAAGTAGGTGCCGCAACGGATGAAATACCAATGCCAATCCCTCCAAGCAAACGGAAAAAAGAAAAAAGATATGGATCCTGTGCCAGCGCAGAGCCGATAGATGAAATGGTAAATAAAATTCCCACCAGCATGAGGATTTTTTTTCTTCCGAATTTTTCAGTGGGTGCTCCCCCAAAAATAGATCCGATCACCGTCCCCCACAAAGCCATCGACATGATAAAAAATCCGTGAAACCATGGAGAGGTTTGCCACAAGGATTGAATGGCTTTATCGGCACCCGATATAACCACCATGTCAAATCCGAAAATAAATCCCGCCAATGCAGCAGTCAGTGAAATACCAAACAATCCATTGCCTGCGGTTGAAATCTTATTGCTCATACTTGAAGAATTATAATCATTAAGTTAATATATTTAAGCATACAATCAAGCTATGAAAGCAGATATCATTGTTTGCGGAGGTGGACTCGGTGGATTCGCAGCGACACTTGCAGCTGCGAGAAACGGTTATAAAGTCATACTCACGGAAGAGACAGATTGGATAGGTGGACAACTGACACAACAAGGCGTTCCACCGGATGAACATCCTTGGATTGAAACACATGGCGCTCCAGCGAGTTACATGAAGTTTCGCAATGAGGTGCGCAATTATTATAAGAGATACTATCCTCTTACAGCAGAAGCAAAAGCAAGACCCTTCCTGAATCCGGGTGATGGTGCTGTATCAAGGCTCTGCCATGAACCGAGAATTGCATTGGTTGTATTGCATGAGATGCTCAAGCCATATATTGAAAGCGGACATGTTCACTTGCTCCTCCATCACAAAGTCGTTGAAGCAAAAGCCACCAAAATGGAGGTCAGTGAAGTAACGATCAAACATGTATTGAACAATACGACCATAAAAGCTGCTGCAGATTATTTTGTTGATGCAACTGAGTTGGGTGATCTGCTGCCGCTGACCAAGACAAGCTATGTGACCGGCGCCGAATCAAAAAAAGAAACTGGCGAAATGCATGCAGCTGCAGTGGCGAATCCTGCGAACCAACAATCATTCACCTGCTGCTTTGCGATTGATCACGAAGAAGGAAAAAACAATCTGATTGAGCAACCGAGTGAGTATGATTTTTGGAGGGATTATATTCCCGATTTACGTCCCGCTTGGACCGGAAAATTATTGAGTCTCACGTATTCTCATCCCGTTACGCTAGAACCCAGGACACTGGATTTCAATCCGGATGGAAGCACTGTGAACAAAACACTGAATCTCTGGAACTACCGCCGCATCATCTATCATAAAAATTTTCTTCCCGGCGTTTACAAAAGCGATATCAGTTTGATCAACTGGCCGATGAATGATTATATGCTGGGAAATTTGATTGATGTGGGTGAAACTGCATTCAATCAACATGTTGCCCGCGCCAAACAACTCAGCCTGAGTTTGCTCTATTGGCTTCAAACAGAAGCCAAGCGTCCGGATGGAGGCATCGGATGGCCGGGACTCCGGTTGCGCAAGGATATCATGGGCACCGCAGATGGAATGGCCAAGTATCCCTATATCCGTGAATCAAGAAGAATGAAAACAATTTTCACAGTGAAAGAAGAGCATGTGGGAAAAGAACAATTTGAAAATACCTATGGCAAAAAGGGAATGACGCATTTCCCATTTGAGGACAGTGTGGGGGTAGGATATTATCACATCGATTTGCATCCAAGCAGCACGGGTGACAACTATATTGATTTTGATTCCATCCCCTTTCAGATTCCGCTGGGCAGTTTGATCCCCATTGAAAAAGAAAATTTATTGCCGGCTTGTAAAAATATTGGCACCACGCATATCACCAACGGTTGTTTCAGGTTGCATCCTGTTGAATGGAGCATTGGTGAAGCAGTAGGCTGTTTGATCAGTTATTGTTTGAGCAAAAAAACAAGTCCCAGAAAAGTTGCAACGAACAAAGATGCATTGAAAATGTTTCAGGCATTTATTCAGCAACATGGACTAGAAATCAACTGGCCCAAGCAGGACAATTAGAGATCACAATTGGTTTTGTTATATGTCGGATCCCCCTGAAAACCCTTTGACATGGCAGTCCGGATAGTTGCACATCCCTGATCTTTCTTTCCCTGTGAGATTTCTGAAACACCTTTGTAGTAGTAGGATTTACCGGCATTATTCCCACTCACAGCGATCGCCTTGTTGAAATACTTGATCGCCTGATTGAAGTCAGACATGGAATAATA
>VGFP01000004.1:0-55000 GCA_016868855.1 Bacteroidota bacterium
AAAATATTCCAGGTGATTTGCTTGCCATTGACATTCGGCAATGTCTCTATCATTTGGGCGAAATTACAGGCACCATTACCAACGAAGACCAGCTGGATTTCATTTTCTCTAAATTCTGCATTGGAAAGTGAAGTTGTCAGAAACTTGTTTACTATACCTTAGTTTTCAATAGTTTAGAGTTAAATTTTTTACTCTACTTGTTGCCCTTTTTAGTTTTTTTGTCCTAATTTTGTTGGCAAATTGTTGCCCTGGGTCTCATTTTTTGTTGCCGTAGCACTTGAAGGGAGACTTGATGGCGGTTTCTGACATCTTTGGTCAGATGCTGTCAGCTCTGGGCACATAAGGACGCACGTTGATTTTAGTTGTTTTAGCTTTTTTCAGTAGTCATACTGTTAAAGGTCAAAACAACCGTATAAATACACAAGAAAATATTGGATGGTACAATTATTTTGGCAATTTCAGATTGACCGAAAAATTTGGATTACATACGGAATACCAATGGCGTAGAGACAATTACATTACAGATTGGCAACAAAGCCTTTTGAGGGTTGGTGTAAACTACCAACTAAACCCAAGAGTGTTATTTAGATTGGGTTATGCTTGGATAGAAACCTATCCGTATGGTGAAATTCCAATAAACGGACAAGGAAGAGATTTTACCGAGCATAGACTATTTCAAATGGTACAACTTTCACATAAGGAGGGAATCATAGATTTTTCTCACCGTTTTATGTTAGAACAAAGATTTGTAGGACGATATAGTTCTGCCAGTGTAGAAAAGGAAGACGCATTTCCTCTACTTAACAGAATGCGTTATATGGTAAGACTTCAATTACCACTAAAAGGAAAGGAAATAACAGACAACACACCATACTTGGCATTGTATGACGAAATTTTTATAGGTTTTGGCGAAAATGTAAATGCTAATGTTTTTGACCAAAGTAGAATTGGCGTACTACTTGGTTATCGGTTCAACAAAAACCTAAGAATTGAAGGTGGCTATTTAAACCAAACCATTCAATTTGGGAGACAAATAAACGGACAAAATGTATTTCAAAACAATAACGGACTAATCATAAACGCAAACTTCGATATTGACCTAATGAAAAAAAATAAATAAAACTGCCACTAGCAGCGGTTTGGCGTAATGGCGGGTGCAGTGCTTGGTTTGAAAGTTTTGTAGTAGATTCAAGTCGAGTTCTTCGATTGAACTTTTGTGCTAAAAATCCGCCACTACGCCAAGCTGCCAACCGTTAGGGCATTTAATAATTAAATCAAAATAAAAATGAACTTCAAAAAATTTCTTTTATTGACAATTTTGGTAGTTAATTCTCTAACTGCTATTTGCCAGAACGACAGTATAATTCTCCCTCAAACTGTTTTTTATAAGGCAGAAAAAGAAGGTCGCAAGCCTTTATATTTGTTTGGTACGATGCACCTGATATGTGATGCATCAAAAATCAAATTTAATAGTATTGTAGTTGACGCAATGAAAAAATCTGATTACTTATATATGGAAACTGATTTTGATAATCCTGCAAACTTATTAGGGATTATTGGTAAAATGAAGTCAAAAAAAGCATTACCAGAGTTATTGAGCCAACAACAACTTTCTAAATTAGATTCGTTTTGGAAAGCAAATCAACTAAAACCAGAACTATCAGCCCTGTACAATAAAAAACCAATGTTCTTAATGTCTTTTATTACACAAAAATTGGTTAATTGTAAAGATAAGAATAGTATGGAAGCTCTTCTAATGGAACTGAATCGCAATGAAAGAGTCTTCGATTTACCGACCGAGGGTTTTGAATCAATAAAGTATCAATTGAGTTTATTTGATAAAATACCTCTTGAAGCACAGGCAAAATTCTTAATGGATAAAATTGATAATATTGATGCAGACCAAGTAAATATGAACAGGCTAATGAGATGCTACGTGGAAAATGACGTTAAATGTGTATCAGAATTAGTCATGGATGACCAAGATTTTCCCATCGAATATCGAGACTTGTTTTTGAGCCAAAGAAATCACAAGTGGTTAGAAATTATATTAAAAAAGAATAATTCTAAGAATGGACTTTTTATAGCTGTAGGTTTTGGTCACTTATTAGGTAATGAAGGTTTAATAGAATTGTTGCATCAAGAAGGCTACAAAATCACTCCTTTAAATTCTCCTTTTAGTATTGTCGAGAAGTAGTATCCTGTTTTATATTATCTGAAGAAAGTCCTAAATAGGAAAAAATACAAAAACGCCCTATCACACGGGTTTTGCGTCAGGTGGGGTGACGTGCAAACTTGGAGCTTTGTGCTTCTATTCAAGTTCAGTGCTGGTTGACAGTTTTGAGCTCCGAAACCCGCCCGAACGCAAAGCCGCAAACCGTTGATAGAGATGAAGTGTACAAGGAAATATTTGAGCAAGCGGAGAATTTTAAGAGGTACAAACAATGAAGTGTCCTTTGATCTTAATTGATTGAATTTTAGATACTTTTGTTGCCTATTTGTATCCCAATCCTTGTAACATACTGATATTCAGTTAACTTATAGTTTTTGTATCGGAAAATAATTTTCTTCTTTATTCCATCAACTGCTGCTTTTTAGTACATTTATTTACACACTAAACGATTGCAAATGAAAAAACTACTTTATTTAATTTCACTCACCTTAATATTGGTGAGCTGCCAACAAACAAAGGAGACTGTTCAGTCAACTTTTAGTGAATACGACAGCTATTTATCGAATGAAGTAAAAGAAGGCAGATTGATTGGTGTTCAGGGAATGGTATTCCAAGATGGCAAGCTGATCTATGATAAGTCATACGGACTCAGAGATCGTGAATCAGGTGACAGTATGAAGGGCAATGAATTGTATTTTATTCAATCAATGACCAAGCCCATTGTATCAGCTGCATTGATGACCTTGTACGATGAGGGAAAGTTTCAATTGGATGATCCTGTTTCAAAATATTTACCTGAGTTTTCAAGTCTACAGATAGTCAATGATCCTACAAAAGGAAGTTTATCCGGTACACATCCCGCTTCCTCACCTGTAACCATTCGTCAGGCTTTGAGTCATACAGCTGGAATGAGCCATGGTATAGCACCAATTGCATATGACAAAGAAATATGGAATGCATTGATTTTAAATCCTAATATCAAAACACTTGGTGATAGGGTTACCGCTTTGTCCAAGTTGCCTCTGATGTGGGAACCTGGAAGCAAGTGGAATTATTCTTTCACGCCAGACATCGTTGGAAGACTGGTGGAAGTAATCTCTGGTAAAGATTTATCTGCGTATCTGCAAGAAAAAATCTTTGATCCACTTGGGATGAAAGAGACAGGATACAACCTCACTGACGAGCAGCAAAAAAGGGTGATGGTAGTTTATGGATTCAATCCGGATTCTTCACTTCGTAGAATGGATCCACAGCCCAATATGTCGGGTAATACCATTTACTCTGGGGTAAATGCACTATTCAGCAGTGCGAAAGATTATCTCTCTTTCGCAACCATGTTGATGAACAGGGGAGAGCTCAATGGAAAACGCATACTCAAGCCTGAAACAGTTGATTTGATGGCATCTGATCATACTGGCGGAATTAAGTATAGATTAGATACATCATCACAATATGTTAGGCTGGGGAACGGAATCGTAACCGATTCTCTGGGCACATTGAATCTGGAGCCGGGTTACCAATTTGGCCTTGGACTCGCCATTGTGCAAGACCCTGCCAGAGCAAGAAGGACCAGCGCAACAATGGGTGAATTTTTTTGGAGCGGTGCCAATTCAACTTACTTTTTTGTAAACCCTTCCAAGAAATTGATTGGCGTTTTCATGACGCAGGTTGCTTCTGTAGGCAATCCCAATCCATATGGATTCTATTTTGGAGATCAAATGCGTGGGACAATATATAAGGGTGTTGAATAGGGATTCTTTTTAAGCAACAATAGGCCGACTCCAATCTTACGTATTTTTGTATTCCAAATCTACTTCATGCGCACTGCGATCTGGTTTGGCATACGATAGCCTTGCAATTCTTTTTGTTTCATGGTAGCTGTCCAGTCCGGTGCATGCAATCGTCCCGGCCTTTTCAATATCAACATAACCGTCAATGCACCATGCATCTTTGGGAAAATACAATTGCTTGATTTCTCCAATGACCATAATAGTGCCATTGATTGCAATATTTATTTTTTCTGCAAATGAAAGACCGATTTGAATTGAACTTTCTTTTACATAGGGTGCACTGAATTGATTTTTATAGGAAGGTGTGAGTCCGCATGCATCAAACTCTGATTGATCTCCGGGATATCTTGCTGAAGTTTGGTGGGCTTGTTTGTAGATATCTATGTTTACATGATTAACGGTAAAAAATCCTGTTTCCTCGATATTGCTCAATGTATGACGCTCAACAGAGTCGGGTCTGACGATCATCCCCATCAACGGTGGATTGGCGCCTAGATGAATGACAGAATTGAAAACGGCAAGGTTGGTTTGACCATTTTTGTTCATTGTTCCAATCAAGTTCAGACTTTTGAATCCAGTAATTGAATTGATCAATGCTGCTCTCTCAAGTTTTTCAAGTTGAGTGATTTGGTTTCCATAGAGAAATATTTCCATGATCAGAGTTTGATATTGTTCATACCCCCATCTACTCCCAATACCTGACCTGTGATCCAACTGCTTTGTTCTGTCAATAAAAAATGAATGGCATTTGCAATATCGAGGGTGCTTCCGACTTTTCTCAACGGATTTCTTTTTTCAATAGCACTCAATTTCTCAGGAGTATTGATAAATCTCTCTCCCAACGGGGTATTGACCAATGAGGGTGCAATCGCATTGACACGGATATGGGGTGCCAATTCTGCTGCCAACGATTTTGTGAGTCCCTCTAAAGCAGCTTTTGAGATAGAGACTGAGCTGTGAAAAGGCATGCCGACACTTCCAGCAACACTGCTGATGAAAACAATAGATGATTTCCCGTCTTTTTCAATCTGATTCATATATGATTTTACAAAAGCCACTGCTCCCAATACATGAATAGAAAAATCTTGTTCAAAATCCTGCATGCTGAGTTGGCCAAATGATTTTAAATTGATGGTACCCGGGAAATATACCAGTCCGTTGATCTTTTCCTCAATTTTTGGAAAACTCCCCATCGTGTACTTTTCTACCTGCATTTGTTGGTCATTTTCAGGGGCAGACCGGCTGATTTCAATTACTTTATGATGCTCAGCTCTGAGTTGTAGTGCTGTTTCTTTGGCCATGGCGCTGTTGCTGCCAGCCAAAATATAGGTTTTTGTGTTGCTCATACAGTTAAAACAATCATTCTTTAACATTGTTCTGAAAAATAGATTTCAAAGTGAATCCGGCCGATAAATACTTATCAAAGACATAGATTCTTTATCTTTAAAACAGATTCAACACGTTTGCATATGACAACATTTTCGAACAAAGGGAGAAGGCAATTTTTAAAAAACAGTGCTGCCATCGCAGCTGGATTTTTTATTGTGCCAAGACATGTACTGGGCAAAGGATATATTCCTCCCAGTGATCAGATTACCAAAGGTATTATCGGTGTGGGAGGCATGGGACGCGGACATATCAAGTATGCCGGAACAAGGGTAGTTGCCATCTGTGATGTAGATTCCTTGCACTTAAAAGAAGCAGCAGATATGATAGGAGGAGGCGTTAAAACCTTCCATGATCACCGCGAATTGATTGCGCTTCCTGAAGTAGACATTGTTCATATCGCAACACCTCCACACTGGCACGGCATCATGGCCATAGAAGCTGCAAAGGCAGGAAAAGATATTTGGTGCGAAAAACCGATGACCAGAACCATCGGAGAGGGCAAACGCGTTGTAGAGGCTGTAAAGCAATACGGCCGGATGTTCAGACTGAATACCTGGTTTAGGTTTGAGGATAATTTCTACGGTATGAAAACCACCGTGAAGCCAATCAAGAAATTGGTTGATTCCGGACTGCTGGGCTGGCCGCTAACCGTTACGGTCAGCAAGCACACCGGATTCGACTGGAAATTTTATTGGGTGGGCAAAAATCAACTGGAGTCTCAGCCTGTGCCGGCTACTCTTGATTATGATCGATGGTTAGGACCTGCGCCATTCAAGCCTTATCACTTGCACAGAACACATCAAACATTTCGGGGATACTGGGATTATGATGGGGGAGGATTGGGCGATATGGGGCAGCATTATCTCGATCCTATTCAATATTTTCTGGGGAAGGACGAAACAAGTCCTATTAAAGTTGAAGTCGATGCGGAGCAACAACATTACGACGCCTGCGGCACGTTCAGGAAAATAACTTATACTTATGCCGATGGATGTAAAATCATCCTGGATGGCGAAGCAAAAGATCCCAATGTTGCTTACATCGAGGGACCCAAAGGCAAATTGTTCAATGGTTTCAAATCCGATATTCCTAACCTGCAAGAAAAATTGGCCATGATGCCAGATCCTGAACCTCAGGTGACCAACTTTCTTGATTCTGTCAAATACAGAACGCCATTTGCATTGAATGAAAGCAATGGACATCGTTCATGCACCATTGTCAATCTCGGAAAGATTGCGCTGCAACTTGGAAGGACACTCAACTTTGATCCAGTGCTGCAAACATTTATCAATGATGATGAAGCAAACAAAATGATCTATCCACCCATGCGCGCTCCGTGGAATATTTAATATCAAAATTGAATCAATGAAAAAGTCAATACTCCTCTTTATCATATGTTTTATTGTGTTTGACCTGACAGCACAAAACAAAGTAGATAAAATACTTGCTGCTTTTCCTTATCAACATATTGCAGATGCTCAGCAACTCATTGCTGAAATGTATACGATGCAATCAACTGAATGGAAGGGTGTTTTTACAAAATTGGATGATGATTCAATGCGCATAGCACCAACATATGCCTTGTCTTCTTTTGTTCATGATGCATCAAGATCTGATATCAACGCGTCAACCTGTGCTAAAATCTTGTTATCTGGTTATGCCCAGGTGAAATCCTTCTATGCGAAAAATTTTATCATCCAACATCTTGGGGTGCTTGGCAACAATGCGGCTGTCAAAAAATTATCAGCATTGCTGAAGGATCAAACGTTTATCGGACAAGCAGCGGCGAGAGCGTTGGCAACCATTCAATCAAAAGCGTCTATTGATGCACTGGAAGCTGCACTTCCTAAATCCAAGGAAACCCAAAAAGAACATATTCAAGCTGCAATCAATCACGCAAAATTTGTAATGCCCCATTCCACCAATGTTGTTATTAAGAAGAATACAATCAGCAACAAGGTACAGTTGCTCCTGCAGTTGGAAGACCGCATGTTGACTGCAAAAAATCCCATTGAAAAACTCAGCATACTTCGAGAAGCGGAATTTATTCCTGGATTCACATCGCTCATGTTTGTGGGAAAATTTCTTGAGGATGAACAACTCAAAAAGCAGGCAGCATTGATCGCTGCAAGATTGGCCCTTGCTGAACCTTCTCTCAGAGGAAAAGCCGTCCGGAATGTGCTGGAAAAAGCATTGCCAATGATTGCAGGCGTAGATGCCGAGGTGCTTACCAAACAACTCAGAGCGAGACTCAAATCGATTCCATATGATTATGGATTTGAATCCATGTTCAATGGCAAGGATTTGTCTGGTTGGAAAGGACTGGTAGGCAATCCTATTGGAAGGGCGAAGTTGTCAGAAGAGGAATTGCTAAAGGCAGAGGCAGATGCCAATGCAAAAGCAAAGAACGATTGGATCGTTCAGAATGGATTGTTGGTATTCACTGGCCATGGCGAAAATCTCTGTACAGTCAAGAAATACGGTGATTTTGAAATGTATGTTGATTGGAAGATAACAGAAAAAGGAGATGCAGGTATTTATCTGAGAGGGAGCCCCCAGGTACAAATTTGGGATACAAGCAGAAGAGAAGTTGGAGCCCAAGTAGGTTCTGGAGGACTCTATAATAACAAAATAAACCAAAGTAAACCGACAGCTGTTACAGATAACGCGATCAACCAGTGGAACCACTTTCACATTATCATGAAAGGTGATAAAGTGACTGTTTTTCTAAATGGAACCAAAGTTACCGATCAGGTAGTGCTGGAAAATTATTGGGATCGCAATTTGCCAATATTCAGCAAAGAGCAAATTGAATTGCAGGCACACGGAACCTATGTAGCCTATCGCAATTTATATATAAGAGAACTTCCTGCAGACGATTTGACAACTGCTCAGTCAACTGAAGAAATTAATCAGGGATTTGAGTCTTTGTTCAACGGAAGCCATCTTGATAAGTGGGTAGGAAGCAAGACAAGTTATGTTGTAAAGGATGGTGCCATTGAAGTTGATCCAACAGGTGGAAGTGGTGGGAATTTGTATACTGAAAAAGAATATGCTGACTTTGAACTACGGTTTCAATTTCAATTGACTCCAGGTGCAAACAACGGACTCGGTGTGAGGGCACCACTCACTGGTGATGCTGCATATGTCGGCATGGAACTGCAGATACTGGACAATGAGTCTCCGGTTTATTCCAAATTGAATCCTTATCAATACCACGGATCTGTTTATGGTGTTATTCCGGCATTGCGTGGATATCTGAAGCCAACAGGCGAGTGGAACGATCAAACAGTGATCATGAAAGGCGAGCAGATAAAGATCATTTTGAATGGACAAGTGATTCTTGATGGAAATTTAAAGGAAGCTTCTATAAATGGTACAGCAGATAAAAGAGATCACCCTGGATTGAAAAACAAATCAGGGCATATCGGATTTTTAGGACATGGGGATGTTGTCCGTTTTAAGCACATACGGATCAAGGATCTGACTCCAGTCAAGAAAAAATAATGGCTAGGATAAATTGATCTTGAGATTCAATTCATTTAATTGAACATCATCAATAGATGACGGAGCATCGAGCATGACATCTCTTCCTGAATTATTCTTTGGGAATGCAATAAAGTCTCTGATGCTCTCACTTCCTCCCAGAATGGCGCACAACCTATCAAAGCCGAATGCTATTCCACCATGGGGTGGAGCTCCGTATTCAAATGCTCCTAATAAAAAGCCGAACTTATGCAATGCCTCTTCTTTGCTCATACCAAGTGCCTCAAACATTTTTTCCTGTAGCTCACGTTGATAAATCCTGATAGATCCTCCACCAATTTCATTGCCATTCAACACCATATCGTAAGCATTTGCCTTGATTTGTGCATATGGGTGCGATAGATAATTGGCGGCGTCTTTTATCGCAGGGTCGTTCTCAATCATGGTACTGATCTGGGAAGGCTTGGGTGATGTAAATGGATGATGTCTTGCAACCCATCTATTATCATCCTCGCTGTATTCAAAAAGAGGAAAGTCCAGTACCCATAATAATTTAAACTCATCTTTCTTTCTGAGTCCGAGTTGCTCTCCCAATTCAAGCCTGAGTTCACTCATTGCCTTCCTGGTTCTCTCTTCAGCACCTGCCAGTATCAAGATGATATCACCTTTGTTGGCTTTGGTTGTTTCTGCAATTTTCTTCAGCCTTTCTTCACTGTAAAATTTATCAATACTGCTTTTGACAGTTCCATCTTCATTGTGGCGTATATATGCCAGTCCCTTCATTCCAATTTGAGGACGCTTGACCCATTCAGTGAGTTCGTCCAATTGTTTCCTGGTGTAGGCGGCTCCTGACGGAACTGTTATTGCCAACACAGACTCGGCGCCATCAAATACTGCAAAACCTGCATCATTGATCAATGCTGATTGATCTGTTTTATTGTAATAAACAGAAGCAGGTTTTTTTAGAGTATGAATTTGCATGCCAAAGCGAATGTCTGGTTTGTCATTTCCATATTGCCACATGGCATCCTCCCAGGTCATGCGCTCAACTTGGTCGGTGTACTCAACACCTTTTACGTCCTTGAATATTCGCTTGATCAGTCCTTCAAACATATCCAAGATATCTTCCTGCTCCACAAAAGACATTTCACAGTCGATTTGTGTGAACTCAGGCTGCCTGTCAGCACGAAGGTCTTCATCTCTGAAACACTTCACCACTTGATAGTATCTGTCATACCCGCTTACCATCAACAATTGTTTGAAGGTTTGTGGTGACTGGGGCAATGCATAAAATTGTCCTGCATTCATTCTGGAGGGAACAACAAAGTCACGTGCACCTTCTGGTGTTGACTTGATCAAGAATGGCGTTTCTATGTCCATGAATTGATGCTCATGGAGGTAGTTTCTAGCAGACCGATTTACTGCATATCTCAATTCAAGATTTTTCTTGACTGGATTTCTCCGCAAATCCAGATACCTGAATTTCATTCTCAGATCATCTCCTCCGTCTGTATCGTCTTGTATGGTAAATGGAGGAGTAACAGATTTATTGAGAATAGAAAATGATTGGATTTCGATTTCTATATCACCGGTTGGTATGCTTGCATTTTTATTGCTCCGCTCAATTACTTTTCCATTGACCTGTAGAACAAATTCACGGCCAAGTGGATTGTTATCGAGTTGACCTGAGAGTGATTCATTGAAAACCAGCTGTGTAATTCCATATCTGTCGCGCAGGTCGACAAATGTGATGGCTCCAAATTTTCGGATGGTTTGGATCCAACCGGCAAGTGTAACTACTGAACCAACATGGCTCATCCTCAATTCTCCACAAGTATGTGATCTGAACATGGTTATAGATTGGATGCTTTGAAAGGCTTCAAAGATAGCTCAAGGATGGGTTTTGGGCAAGATTACTTGCCAAGCCTTTTCTCTTGTTCCCTGATCAATGACTCAGTTTGTTCCTCGGTTTTTTCTGTGAAATCAGACCGATGAATGAAGTAGAGATAATAATAGGCAAGGATCAGGAGTCCAATTCCATATGGAATGATTGAAAACTGTCGCAGTCCATACGCACCGATGAGATTTTCATCCCATTGAAAAAACTCACCAACCATCCATATGCAATTGGCTGTGATCCAGAGATCAATTGCCAGGTTGTGAATCAATTCACTGGTTATTTTTCTTGTTTGGTATGTGATCAATACAGCTACTGTGAGGGTTGGTATGATCATGATCAACGCTGGGTACTTGAGATTGACGGCCCAGCAGATATCTTTGATCAGCCACAGTAAAATGTGAAGGTTTTCCACCTTACGGTATTTGTAAGGAATATGGTAGATTTTTTGCTCTTTCATCAAAAAACAGAAATTTTATTTATCTGACATGGCTGCTGCCATGGTCTTTCCAATATCAGCGGGACTGTCAACTACATGTATACCGCATTCACGCATGATTTTCATTTTTGCAGCTGCAGTATCATCTGATCCGCCAATGATGGCTCCTGCATGACCCATTCTTCTGCCTGGAGGAGCAGTTTGTCCAGCGATGAACCCTACAACCGGTTTGGTGCCATTTGCTTTGATCCATCTTGCTGCTTCTGCTTCCATGCCTCCACCGATCTCACCGATCATGACGATGCCTTTGGTTGCTGGATCTTTCATCAGCAATTCAACTGCATCCTTGGTTGGTGTTCCGATGATGGGGTCTCCGCCAATGCCAATGGCAGTGGTAACACCCAAGCCAGCTTTTGCAATCTGGTCAGCTGCTTCATATGTCAGCGTACCTGACTTTGATACAATACCAATAGTTCCTTTTTTGAAAATAAAGCCTGGCATGATGCCAACTTTGCATTCTTCTGCTGTAATTACACCCGGACAATTGGGTCCGATAAGTCTTGTTGGCTTTCCTTCCAAGTAATTCTTCACTTTCACCATGTCCTGCACAGGAATGTCTTCAGTGATGCAAACCACCAATCCAATGCCTGCTTCAGCTGCTTCAATGATGGCATCTGCCGCGAATGCTGGTGGAACAAAGATGATGCTCACATCAGCCCCAGTATTTTTCACAGCATCTGCAACGGTATTGAAAACAGGACGATCCAAGTGCTTGCTTCCGCCTTTTCCGGGGGTAACACCACCCACTACTTGGCTTCCGTATTCGATCATTTGGGTTGCGTGAAAAGTACCCTCAGTACCTGTAAATCCCTGCACAATGATTTTGGATGATTTGTTTACTAAAACAGACATTGTAGTATCGTTATTTTGTGTCGCGAAGATAATAAAAAAAGGAGAGGGGCTTGACTAGGAGTTTAAAAGTTTGTCCATGTCCCGATCATTCTGAATTTTACCCCTCGACTCGAGCATTCTCATGTCTTTGGCGTCTTTAAGGAATTCAGAGGCAAAGATGAAATTGTTGAGTCGCTCATTCTTGCTGAAGATGATTTCTTTGTTGCTGCCTTCCCACTCTTTCCTGCCCTGGTACATGTAGATGATCTTGTCGCCAATTTCCATCACACTGTTCATGTCGTGCGTATTTACCACTGTTGTGATATTGAAATCCTGGGTAATTTCCTTGATCAGTTTATCAATCACCAGAGAAGTCTGCGGGTCCAGTCCGGAGTTGGGCTCATCACAAAAAAGGTATTGAGGGTTTAGTACGATTGCTCTTGCAATACCCACTCTCTTTTTCATGCCTCCGCTCAATTCTGCGGGTGATTTTTTGTGCGCTTCACTAAGATTGACTCGGTCCAAAACCTCATCCACTCTTTTTTGCTTTTCTGCTTTTGTTTGATGGGTAAACATATCCAGAGGGAACATGATGTTTTGCTCAACGGTCATGCTGTCAAATAATGCAGATCCTTGAAATAGCATTCCGATCTTTCTGCGCATGACTTTTTTCTGATCAGCATTCAACTGGGTAAAATTCACCCCATTATAGATGATGTTTCCCGCGTCTGGTTCGAGCAATCCAACCAGACATTTCATCAATACTGTTTTTCCACTTCCGCTGGCACCAATGATCAGGTTGCACTTTCCGGTATCAAAAGATGCGCTGAAATCCTCAATCACCGTTTTGTTTGAAAATCCCTTTTTTATATTTTCTACAACAATCATCTCTTGGTTATAAAAGTATGGCTGCCAGTAAATAATCTGCCAACAATATCATGATACAGCTTGTAACAACCGCAGTGGTACTCGCCCTGCCAATTTCCAATGCACCTCCTCTTACGTTGTAACCAAAATAAGCCGGAATGGCCGTAATGATGAATGCAAAAGTATAGGCCTTGGTCAATGCGAAAGTTACGTTGTAGGGTACAAATGAATCCAACAATCCTCTGTCATAAATTTCATGTGGCAATATTCCAGTGATATCTCCTATCATTCGTCCTCCCCATATGCCCAATGTCATTGCTATAATAACCAACAATGGTATGGTTATCAGCGCTGCAATGATTTTTGGCAGGATGAGAAATGCTTTTGTATTGATGCCCATGATTTCCAATGCATCGATCTGTTCACTCACCCTCATATTGCCCAATTCGGATGAAATTTTACTTCCAACCACACCGGCAAGTACTATACAAGTGATGGTGGGTGCAAATTCCAGGATAACACTGTCGCGCACAATTTGTGCGATTACAGATCGGGGAATAATGGGGCTTACAAATTGGTAAGCAGTTTGAAGGGTTGAAACAGCACCGATAAAAAGTGAGATGATGGATACGATGCCCAAAGAGCCAATGCCCAATTCAACACACTGATGCATGAGTTCCTTCCAGTACATGCGCCAATGTTCAGGCTTGGTGAACATGCCCTTGATCATCAGAAGAAATTCACCTAATCTAGAGAAGATGTTCATCCTTTATCGGCTTTCCTCATTTTATATTGTGCATCAATTACTGCAATCACAACCATGTTCAAAATGCTTCTCGTTGAAGAACCAATTTGAAGCACGTGTACTGGTTTTTTCAATCCCAGCAATACGGGTCCAATGGCATCAGCCCCACCCACCTCTTGCAATAAATTATATGCGATGTTTCCCGCACTCAAGTTCGGGAAAATCAATGTATTTACTTCACCGGCATCGATCAATTCAGAAAATGGATAGCTCTCACGCATCACATCCTTGTTGAATGCAACGATTCCCTGCATTTCACCATCCACGATCAATGATGGATTTTTTTGCTTGACAATCGCTCTGGCATTCCTGACTGTTATGGCCTCAGGCGTATCACTGCTTCCGAAATTGGAATAACTCAGCATGGCAACACGAGGTGTAATACCAAAAGTTCTAACCTCCTTTGCAACAAGCAGGGTGATGTCGGCCAACTCTTCGGCAGTAGGGTTGAAGTTGACGGTGGTGTCGGCAAGAAACAGGGGACCCTTCTTGGTAAGCATGATGTACATGCCTGCAATTTTGCAGACTCCTTCTTCTTTTCCTATGATTTGAATAGCCGGACGAATGGTATCAGGATAACTCCTGCTCAATCCAGATATCATGGCATCAGCATCACCCATTTCAACCATCATACAACCAAAATGATTTCTGTCCCTCATCAACTTGTCTACCTCTTGGCTGTTGACACCTCTGCGCTGACGTTTCTTGAAGAAAATCTCGCCATACTTTTTTCGGACTTCTTTTTCATCCTGACTTTTAGGATTGATGATTTGTATACCTTCTAAATTGATATTGTACTCCTCGCAGAGTGATCTTATGATTTCCGGTGTACCCAATAAAATAGGAATGGCAATTCCCTCATCCAATGCAATCTGAGCAGCCTTCAACACATTGGTATTTTCTGCATCAGCAAATACCACGCGTTTGGGATCTCTTCTTGCTTTTGCACCCAATGCACGTACAAGTTGATTGTCGATTCCCAGTCTCTTATTAAGTTCTATTTCATATGCGCTCCAATTGGAGATGGGTTTTTTCGCAACACCCGAATCCATTGCTGCTTTTGCAACAGCTGGAGAAACAGTACTGATGAGTCTTGGATCCATTGGTTTGGGGATGATATAATTCGGGCCAAATGCAATGGTGTATTCATTGTATGCCATGTTCACAATATCAGGAACAGGTCCATTTGTCAACTCCGCCAATGCTTTGACTGCAGCCAGCTGCATGGCCTGATTGATTTGGGTAGCCCTGACATCAAGCGCACCCCTGAATATGTATGGGAATCCCAATACATTGTTCACCTGGTTTGGATAGTCTGACCTACCTGTAGCCATGATAATGTCCTCTCTGCAAGAAGTCGCATCTTCCCAACTGATTTCAGGATCAGGATTGGCCATGGCAAATACAATTGGATTTTTTGCCATTGATTTCACCATTTCTTTGCTTACCACATTGCCCTTGCTCAGTCCGATGAATACATCCGCTCCTTTGAAAGCCTGCTCCAGCGTGATTTCTTTTTTGTCGACTGCAAAGAATTGCTTTCGCTGATCGAGGTCATCTCTTTTTTTATGGATGAGTCCTTTCGAATCAAACATCAATACATTTTCTTTCTTTGCTCCCAGTGCCATGTAAAGTTCCACACAAGCCATCGCTGCTGCTCCTGCACCGTTGACTACAAATATGACTGTTGAAATATCTTTTCCCTGCAATTCGAGTGCATTGAGCAATGCAGCAGAACTGATGATCGCCGTACCATGCTGATCATCGTGCATCACTGGAATGTTCATCTCCTCTTTCAGCCTTTGTTCAATGTAAAAGCATTCAGGTGCTTTGATATCTTCTAAATTGACGCCACCGAAAGTTGGTTGAAGTGCTTTTACGATCTCAACAAATTTTTCTGGATCTTTTTCGGCGATCTCAATATCAAACACATCTATGTCAGCAAAAATCTTGAACAATACTCCCTTTCCCTCCATGACTGGTTTTCCAGCCTCCGGACCAATATCTCCCAAACCTAAAACTGCAGTTCCATTGCTGATTACAGCAACCAGGTTTCCTTTTGCTGTATACTTGTACACATTCTCTATGTCTTCAAATATCTCTTTACAAGGCTCTGCTACACCCGGAGAATAGGCAAGAGATAAATCTCTCTGGGTCTTTGCTTCTTTGGTTGGAACCACTTCAATTTTACCGGGTCTTCCTTTGGCATGGTATTCCAATGCTTGTTCTTTCCTTAATTTTTGTTGCATACAGCAGTTTTAGTCGTTCAATTGGTTCAGAGTGTAGCCCCTAGAGTTGCCATCATCCTCATGCCAATTTCAATTGCATCTTCATCTATATCAAATGTAGGTGTGTGAACACCTGAAACAATGTTTTTTTGTTTGTTGCCAGTGCCCAGCCTGAAAAAGCAGCCGGCAATTTTTTGTGAATAATAGCCGAAGTCCTCGGCACCCATTCTCAACTCACCCTCTTCAACATTGCTTTCTCCAATAGTGGAAATTGCGATGGATCTTGCTCTTTGGGTAATGGCAGGATCGTTGTGAACAGCGGGATAGCCCACATCAATCTTAAAATCAATTTCAGCGCCGGATGATGTTGCTATTCCCTCAGCCACCTCCTGCATTCTTTTGTGTGCATTGAATCTCCAAGGTTCATCCATGGCCCTGAAAGTGCCCATCAGTTTTACTTCAGCAGGAATTACATTGGTGGTAAAACCGCCATTGATGGCACAGATAGAAAGTACAGATGGAGAGAGCGGATCTCTGTCGCGGCTGACTACTTTCTGCAATGCAACTACCAGCTCTGATGCAGCCAAAACAGTGTCAGCTGTTAAGTGAGGCGTAGCAGCATGTCCACCTTTACCTTTTACAGTAACATATATTTCATCCGCACTGGCCATCGCTTTACCGGTTCTGAAACTCAATTTTCCAGTTTCAAGAATTGGATGAACATGCAAACCAATGATGGCTGTTGGAGCTGGATTTTCCAGTACCCCTTCTTTGATGAGTATGCTTGCACCACCAGGATTCTTTTCTTCACCCGGTTGGAAAATAAGTTTCACTGTTCCTTCCCAATCCTGTTTTGTGTCATGTAGAATTTTTGCTGCACCCAACAAAATGGTGGTATGTACATCATGTCCGCATGCATGCATGACACCAGGAATTTTGGACGCATAAGCAGTATTGTTTTCTTCTTGTATGGGAAGTGCATCAATATCCGCTCTCAAGGCAATAACCCTGTTTGATTTTTTGCCCTCAATCAACGCAACGACTCCAGTTTCTGCCATTACCTTGAATGGAATGCCCAACGATTGAAAGTGATTCTGTATAAATTGTGATGTATTGAATTCCTTGTAGCTCAATTCAGGATGGGCATGCAAATGATGCCGCACACTTCTGTATGTTTCAAAATAAGCTTTGGAAAGTGATTCAATTTTGTCTTTCAACATGTTCGTACATATTTGCAATCAATCATTCACCTTGTTCTCTGCCATGGCAAGCCTTGAATTTTTTTCCGCTTCCACAAGGACAAGGATCGTTTCTTCCAACTTTTGGACCTACTCTGACAGGCTCTGATTTTGAAATTTGTGACGGATCATGGTACTCATTGCCACCTTCCAAGATCTCATTGGATGAAGCTGAACTGAACTCATCTTTTCGCTCTTTCATCTTGCTCATGTCGGTCTTAGACTCTTTCCCTTCTCTCAATGACTGGGTACTGTTTTCGGCTGGAAGAGATGCGTGACAGAGATATGAAACAATTTCTTTGTTGATTTCAGCATCCATGTTGGAAAAAAGTTCAAATGCTGATTGTTTGTAAATAACCAAAGGATCTTTTTGCTCGTAGACTGCTGTTTGTACACTCTGCTTCAAATCATCCATAGCTCTCAGGTGTTCTTTCCAACTGTCGTCGATGATCGAAAGTGTGATGGATTTTTCCAGAGAGGAGAGAAGTTCCAAGCCCTTCGTTTGAATTGTTTTATCAAGGTTGGTCAAAACATTGGCTGTTTTTTTACCATCCGTAAATGGAACAAAAACATTGGTGATATGATTTCCTTGTGTGAGTTTGACATTTTGAAAAATGGGCAGTGCCTGTTTGGCAATCGATTGCTTTCTGAATTGATAGTGTTGGATTGCTTCCTGGTAGAGCTTTTCACTCAGCTCTTGCGGATTTCCTTTTTCCAGCTCTGCAGGATTGATGGCAGTATTGACCCCAAGCTGCATGATCGTATTCAAGGAGAATCCTTCATGGTCTGCAGTTCCTGCATATTGATTGATCAGTCCAGATGCAACTGAATAAAATGCATTGTCAAGATCTAGTGCAAGTCGCTCACCAAACAAGGCATGTTGTCTTTTGCTGTACACAACATTTCTTTGTTTGTTCATGACATCATCATATTCCAACAATCTTTTTCTGATACCAAAGTTGTTTTCTTCCACTTTTTTCTGAGCTCTTTCGATGCTCTTGGTGATCATGCTGTGCTGGATGACTTCACCTTCTTTGTAGCCCATCCTGTCCATCAGAGAAGCAATTCTGTCGCTTCCAAACATTCTCATCAGATCATCCTCCAATGAAACATAGAATTGTGAAGAACCTGGATCGCCCTGTCGGCCAGCGCGACCTCTCAATTGTCTGTCAACACGCCTGCTTTCATGTCGTTCTGTACCAATGATTGCGAGTCCACCTGCTTCTTTTACACCGGGTCCCAATTTAATATCCGTTCCTCGTCCAGCCATGTTGGTAGCTATGGTAACATTCCCTGCCAATCCTGCTTCTGCAACCACTTGAGCCTCTCTTGAGTGTTGTTTTGCATTCAACACATTGTGTGGTATTTTTTTCTGTTGCAGCATCCGGGAAAGAAGTTCAGAGACTTCAACAGATGTTGTACCTACAAGTATGGGACGTCCAGCATTCCGGAGCTGTTCCACTTCGTCGATGACTGCTTTGAACTTTTCTCTCTTTGTTTTATACACCAGATCTTCCTGGTCTTTTCTGATCAGATTTAGATTGGTTGGTATAGATACCACATCCAATTTATAGATGTTCCACAACTCTGCTGCCTCTGTTTCTGCAGTACCTGTCATACCAGCCAGCTTGTGATACATTCTGAAATAATTCTGCAGGGTAACAGTGGCATAGGTTTGGGTTGCCGCTTCGATTTTGACATTTTCTTTTGCTTCGATGGCTTGATGGAGACCGTCACTGTATCGCCTTCCCTCCATGATCCTGCCAGTTTGCTCATCCACTATTTTTACCATTCCATCCAGCACAACATATTCAATATCTTTTTCAAAAACAGTATATGCTTTTAACAATTGTTGAATGGTATGTATACGATCAGCTTTTTGAGAATATTCCTGCAGCAGTGATTCTTTTCGACTTATTTTTTCATCTATAACAGCATTGCTTTTTTCAATATCAGCCAATTCGATGGAGAGATCAGGAAGTACAAAGAGATTGGGATCTTCACCGGCTTTGGTGATATAATGCAATCCTTTGTCGGTCAGTTCAACCTGATTGTTTTTTTCATCGATGTGAAAGAAAAGTTCTTCGTCAACAACCGGCATTTGTTTTTGCTGTTCAGCAAGATAGAAGTTCTCGGCTCTTTGCAGTTTAACTTTGATGCCCGGCTCGCTGAGGAATTTGATCAATGCTGAGTTTTTTGGCAGCCCCCTGTAAGCACGCATCAGATGCAATCCACCTTCCTGCGGACCATCTTTTCCTTCAGCGATGAGCTTTTTTGCATCCTGCAGTGACTTGGTCACTATTTGTTTTTGAACCTCCACCAACTGTTGTATTCTTGGCTTGTGAACATGATACTGTTGGTCATCGCCTTTTGCAACGGGTCCGGATATGATCAAGGGTGTTCTCGCATCATCGATCAAGACACTATCCACTTCATCCACCATGGCAAAATGGTGTTTACGTTGCACCATTTCATCTGGAGAGTGAACCATGTTGTCTCTTAAATAGTCAAATCCAAATTCATTGTTGGTTCCGTATGTAATATCAGCTTGATAGGCTTTTCTTCTTGCATCAGAATGTGGTTGATGTTTGTCGATGCAATCCACAGTGAGTCCGAGCCATTCGAACAATGTTCCGTTCCATTCAGAGTCGCGTTTTGCCAAATAGTCATTCACCGTTACAATGTGAACACCTTCTCCGGCCAATGCATTGAGATAGGCAGGCAATGTGGAAACCAATGTTTTTCCTTCGCCTGTTGCCATCTCTGATATTTTGCCTTGATGCAGAACAGTTCCTCCAATCAGCTGAACGTCATAATGCACCATGTTCCAGTTTACCAAATTGCCGGCTGCCATCCAGCTAGTTTTGAAAACGGATTCGTTTCCTTTGATGACAACATAGTCTTTTCTAACACTCAGATCACGATCCAAATCAGTCGCGGTTGCCGTTAGCTCTTCATTTTCTTTGAACCTCCTGCCTGCTTCTTTTACAACGGCAAATGCCTCCGGCAGCAAATCACTCAATATTTCTTCAATTTGCCCATCCCGCTTCTTTTTGAGTTCGTCTACTTGTTTGTAGAAATCATCCTTTCCCAAAATATCCTCTGCGGGCAATTGCTCTGCAGCCTTTTCCAGGTCAGTTATGGATTGATTGATCTCTTTTAGGTGATCTTGGATCCTTGATTTGAATTCTTGGGTTTTTGCCCTCAGCTGGTCGTTGGTCAGACTGGCATATGATGAAAAGTGCGTATTGATTTTTTCTACGATCGGATAGATGAGTTTTACGTCTTTTTCCGACTTGCTGCCTCCCAGAATCTTCGTTAAAAATGTAAACATAACCTTCGGTTCTTTCTAAGGGGTCAAATTTAGTTCATTTATGCTGAAAGGAGGGGTTCAACGAAGGCAAAGCATTACCTTTGACATCCAATTCGCGAATATATCAGTATGAAAAGAGGATTTTACGCACTGTTTATTGTTTTATTAACAAGTTTTGGAGCTTTTTCACAGGATGGATTTCAGGTAAACGGCCGCTTGGTTGATACCCTCGGAAATCCCATTTCCCGTGCTACCGTGGGTGTTTACATTGCAGGTGGAAAAGACACCATCAAGACCATCACAAACAACGTGGGATTCTTTTTGATCAAGGGCATTCCTGATAGAAAATTCGTGCTGATGATATCCAGTTTGGGATACGGCACCTCCCTAAAAGCCTACACGATCCCAGTTGACGAGGAAGTCCTCAAGCTGGAAGAGATCAAGTTGCTTCCATCATACAGCTCCATGCAGGAAATCATCGTGTCTGTACCACCCATCATTGTAAAGGAAGATACCGTGGAATACAAGGCTGATTCATTCCGTCTGAAACCCAACGCAATGGTGGAAGATCTGCTGAAGAAAATGCCAGGAATTGAAGTCGATAAAAATGGAAACATAACTGCACAAGGAAAGACAGTAACCAAGGTGAGAGTAAATGGCAAGGATTTTTTCAGTGGTGATCCCAAAGCTGCAACCCAGCAATTGTCTGCGGATATGATTGACAAAGTGCAGGTGGTTGATGATTATGGAGACCTGGCCAATGCATCAGGTATCAAAGATGGCGAGCCGGACAAGGTCATCAATTTGCAATTGAAGAAAGACAGAAACAGAGGGGTATTCAGCAGAACTACCGTGGGTGCTGGAACAAATGATAGATATGCCGCAACTACCAACGTGAATTTCTTCAACAACAATAAACAGCTTTCTGTTTTTGGAGGTGCCAACAACAACAACTCAAGTACATTTGATTTCAACAGCAGTGGTGGTGGTGGATTTGGTGGACAAGGTGGAGGAGGCGGTGGACGAGGATTCCAGATCAACATTGGAGGAAACAACCAGAGTGGAATAGGTGGACAAGAAGGGTTGAGTACAACCAACTCGCTGGGATTCAATTTCAGGAACGATCTGGAAAATAAAAAAGGATCCGTTTACGGAAACTATAGCTACTCCTCACGTAAAACAGAAATCGAAAGAGATATCGCATCGCAAAACTTTTTCCAGAACACTAAATTTCTCAATCACCAGGTCGTCAACTCTACGTCCAATGTATACACACACAGGGCTTCCTTGAATTTTGAATGGAACATCGACTCTTTTAATTATGTCAAATTCATTCCAGAGTTTTTTGCAAGAGAAAATAATACCAATTCGGCGAGTGTATTTGATTATTTGAAGAATGATACCGATACTACCAGCTTTGGTAAAAACAATGATTTCTCAAAGTCCTTTACTCCAAGCTTCAATGGAAACCTGATTTTCAATCACAAATTTCAAAAGCGCGGTAGAAATCTTTCGGTCAATATTACTGGCGGGTACAACAGCACAGATGGTGAGAGTGATAAAAATAATTTGACCCGTAATTATCTTTTGAACAAGACCGATAGTGTGATCTTGAAGCAAAATGTAAACACGAACAATCAGTCAGATAATTTCAATATACGCTTCAACTTCTCCGAGCCTATCATGCAGGGGCGATACCTCGACTTGATATATTCATACAGTCAATCTTATGTAAACAATGACCGTGCAACATTTGTGGAGGACCCACTTGGCAATGCTGTATTTTCTGAGTTGCTGAGCAATGCTTTCGAAACAGATTTCATTCGTCAGCGCATCGGTGCCAATATCAGGACGGTTCGCAAAAAATACAATTACACTTTCGGAGCGAGCTCACAGCCTGTATATCAGAGAGGATATTCTATCTCAAAAGATTCTGCCTACACACCGATTAAGAGAATCAATTTGCTTCCGTCCGCGAACTTTGCATACAATTTTACGCGCAACAAAACATTGCGATTCTTTTACAATGGAAACGCCAATCAACCTACATTTTCACAATTGCAACCTGTGAAAGACGTATCCAATCCACAGTACCAGATCCAAGGCAACCCATTGTTGAAACCTGAGCTCGCACATATTTTCAGTCTATCTTTCAATAATTTGAATTTTCTAACTGGACAAACTTTTTTCATTGGAACCAACTTTAATTTCACGAACAACCAGATTGTTAACAATACCAGCAGAGTCGGAAACAATGGGGCTCAGCTGACTACTTACGAAAATGTAAATGGTGCTTATTCCGCAAGCGGATTTTATAATTTCAGCAAACCATGGAGCAATCGCACATATATCATTTCCTTCAACGGTTCTGCTGCCTTCAATAACAGCATTACTTTTATCGACAATATTCAGAATTTTGGAAAGACACTCTTGTTTGCACAAGGTGCAAAATTTGAGATCAATTGGAAAGAATGGCTCGAATTTGACGTGGGTGGACGATATGGTGTAAACAACACAAGATATTCTCTTGCGGGACAGCCCAATGTCAATTATCATAGTTGGACCCTCACCAATAATTCTCGTATTGATTTTCCGGGTGGTTGGGTATTCAGACATGATATAGAATATATCATCAACAGAGGATTGTCATCTGCTGTGAATCAAAACATTGCTTTATTGAATGCCAATTTTGAAAAGACCCTTTTCAAAAAGAAAAATGGTATTTTCAGGATATCTGGATTTGATATTTTAAACCAAAATAAAGCGATCGCTAGAACAGTCAATGGAAACAACATTGTTGATACCAGGGTGAACAGACTCACAAGATATTTCATGATGAGTTTTATTTACCGATTCAACAAATACAAAGGGCAGCAGCCTTCTTCCAACATGGGTGGTCCTGGCGGTGGACAAATGAGGGATGTTAGATTCTAATGGATTCTGTCACACACATAGTACTTGGTGCATGTGTTGGTGAGGTTTTAATGGACAAAAAAGCTGGTAGAAAAGCCATGCTTTGGGGGGCTTTGGCTCAAAGCGTACCTGACATTGACTTTCTCAACGGTGCATGGATGCCCCTCACTAAAGAATTGATGGCACACAGGGGCATCACGCATTCCTTCCTTTTCACATTTCTTTCCTCTCTATTTCTTGCTTTGGTTGCCAGCAGGTTGCATAAAAAAGGATGCAATCAGCATGTCAAAATGGGTTTCATTTTTTCTCATTGAAGCACTGATTCACATTATGCTGGATTCTTTGAATAATTATGGTACTGGATTGTTCGAGCCGTTCCCATCCATGAGAATCGCATTCAATCTTTTATATGTTGCCGATCCATTGTTTACAATTGCACCGTTGTTTGTTTTCTTTTTCTTGTTGTTTTCAAGAATGGATCATTTGCACCGCATCAAATGGGCAAGGTTTGGAATATGGGTTCCCATCTTTTATTGCTGCTTTGCTTTGGTGAACAAGATCAACATAGAAAAAAGTGTCTCGAAACATCTGACCCATTCATCAATATATTTTACAGCGCCAACACTGTTGAATAATTTTCTGTGGACCGCTGTTATTAAGGACAGCACTGGTTTTCAGGTTGGGTACAAATCTATTTTCGGCAAAGAAGGATTTGCATTTACAAGGTTTGAGCAAAACCAAAATTACTTGGATAGCATACATGATCACCAGGAAGTGATGGATCTCAAACTATTTTCACAGGGGTTCTATATACATGAAAAATGGAACGATACTTTGGTCTTCAATGACTTGAGATTTGGTCAGATCAATGGCTGGGAAAACCCATCCAGTAAGTTCGCTTTTCACTACTTTTTATCTCATCCTGCTGACAATGATCTGGTGGTGCAGCGAGGTAGGTTTGCGGCGCTCAATGTAAAATCTGCAAAAGTATTGTGGACAAGGATGTTTGATCTTAAATAAAAAACCCTGGATGAACCAGGGTTTCAAGAAGTGATTTGCAGATATTAAAGTCCCATTTTCTTTTTAAGATTCACATCAATGGCGTCCAGGAATTCCTCGGTATATAGGAAATGTTCGTCATGGTTCACCTTATTTCCATGGATGCATACAGCAAGGTCTTTCGTCATTTTGCCTTCTTCAACTGTTTCAATACACACCGCTTCCAGTGCGTCTGAAAATTTAATCAGGTCTTGATTGTTATCCAGTTTTCCTCTGAATGCAAGTCCACGGGTCCATGCAAATATTGATGCAATCGGATTGGTGCTGGTCGGCTTTCCCTTTTGATGATCGCGGTAGTGGCGGGTAACAGTTCCATGGGCAGCTTCTGATTCCATGGTTTTCCCATCGGGGGTAACCAAAACGGATGTCATGAGACCAAGAGATCCAAAACCCTGCGCAACCGTATCGCTCTGAACATCTCCGTCGTAGTTTTTGCAAGCCCAAACAAATTTTCCATTCCACTTCAATGCACTGGCAACCATATCATCAATCAATCTGTGTTCATAAGTAATGCCGGCTGCTTCATATGATGTTTTAAATTCATTTTCGTAAATATCCTGGAAGATATCTTTGAAACGTCCGTCATATTTTTTTAAAATGGTATTTTTTGTACTCATATAAAGTGGCCATCCCTTCTGAAGTGCCATGTTGAAACAACTCCTTGCAAAGCCTTTGATACTCTCATCTGTGTTGTACATGCTCATGGCAACACCTGCTCCTTTGAATTGGTATACTTCGTGTTCAATGATTTGACCATCTTCTCCTTCAAATTTAATAGTCAGTTTTCCTTTGCCAGGCACTGTAAAATCAGTTGCACGGTATTGGTCACCAAATGCATGGCGCCCAACGATGATGGGGCTGTCCCAGTTGGTAACCAGTCTAGGTATATTTTTAATCACAATCGGTTCGCGGAATACAGTTCCGTCAAGAATGTTTCTGATTGTTCCATTTGGACTCTTCCACATTTGCTTGAGGTTGAATTCTTTCACACGGGCTTCATCTGGAGTAATGGTCGCGCATTTGATTCCGACACCGTATTGTTTGATGGCGTTGGCAGCATCAATGGTTACTTGGTCATTGGTTTGATCACGGAATTCTACTCCCAGGTCATAATATTTGATATCAAGATCCAAGTAGGGAAGAATCAATTTATCCTTGATAAACTTCCAGATGATTCTTGTCATCTCATCGCCATCCAATTCAACAACTGGATTCAATACTTTGATTTTTGCTGCCATAAGGTAATTTTAAGGCTGCAAAGGTACTGACTGTATACCAATTATACAATGGTTTTGGGGCGAGATTATGCTTCCATTTGATGGCTTTCTTCCAACAGCGCAGTTTGTTTTTCTGCAAGATGCCGGAGTTTGTCAACTGACATGAATTTAAAATGTTTGGCCCTGAATCTGATCAGTTGTTCTTTTTCAAAATCCGCCAGGATTCTTGAAACTTGTTCTTTGGTGGTACCAGCCAGGTCAGCCATTTCCTGTCGGTCGATGTGAACACGGATGCCATGTCCAGTTTGCTTGTAATTATATGTATCTGCAAGGTGAACGAGAATGCCTGCCACTTTTTCTTTCACAGTTTGTTGTGCGATTTGCAGTAGTTTGACTTCGGTCGTTCTGATTTCTTTCAAAAATATTTTTCTGATTTCCTCTTGGAGCAATTCGTTTTTTTGATAAAGGTTTTTGAAAAAACCAAGTTCGATAAAACAAATTCTGTTGTCCTCCACAGCAGTTGCGGTGTAGGGTTGCAGACCGGTGTAGCTTAAGAATCGGTGTCCCATTGTTTGTCCGGGTCCGATCAGTCTCAAGATGAAAGGTCTTTGTGAATCTGCGTTCATCTCTAATTTGATGACGCCGGTTTGGATGAAGTAGATGCCATTGATTTCATCTCCTTCTCTAAAAATCAATTCGCCTTTTTTGAATTCATAGTGGTGTTTGAAAGGCTTGTAAACTCCGTGATCTTCGCCGAAAGATTTCAGCATGATGCAATTCTTGACTGTGCAGGTCTGACAGTAGGATGTAATTCTGGTCATGGGTAAGCGGTTTAAAAAGTTAATAAAAGGGTGTGTATGCTACCAACCAGATAATGCAATATTAATTGTTTAATGATATCGCCTTCCAATACCTATGAAAACATTACAAAAAAGTTACAAATCCGCATTTTACGTGCAAATCCGGCCGATTTTGAATTCAGCAGCTAATTGGTTAATTTTGCACTCCTTTTATTTAAAAGGTGTAGCAATACACAGGTAAAGCTAATTAGGCGAGGTAGCTCAGGTGGTTAGAGCGTCGGATTCATATCCGCCGCGGCGGACTCGGGTTCAAGATAGAGAGTAAAAAAATTAGGCGAGGTAGCTCAGGTGGTTAGTGCGTCGGATTCATATCCGCCGCGGCGGACTCGGGTTCAAGATAGAGAGTAAAAAAATTAGGCGAGGTAGCTCAGGTGGTTAGAGCGTCGGATTCATAACCCGAAGGTCTCGGGTTCAACTCCCGATCTCGCTACAAAGGTCTCAAATGAGGCCTTTTTTATGATGTTCACAGTTTATATATTATACTCTCAGAAATACAAAAAACACTATACGGGCTTTACTTCTAATCTGGCGGGCAGGTTAAAGAGTCATAATGATTTTGGGAGGGACTGGACTTCAAAATATCGACCATGGAAATTGATATTTTCAAAAGATTTCTTAGACAAGAGTGAAGCTATAGGGTATGAAAAATGGTTAAAAAGTGGTGTTGGCAGAGATTTTATTCAAACATTGGAGCTTTGAGTTAGGATTCATATCCGCCGCGGCGGACTCGGGTTCAACTCCCGATCTCGCTACAAAGGTCTCAAATGGGGCCTTTTTTTATGCAAACAAAAGGCTGCGGGTCCTGTAGACATCTAAAAAGATGATGTATCTTTTAAGTCATTTAGTCCATTGACAAATCTTCTGTATGAAACAAACATTCACTTTGATGTGTCTAACGTCATGCATCTTGCTATCTGGGATTGCAATAAGTCAATCCAAATCACCCCAGGCCAAAACCAATTTCGGTGTGGTGGAAGGCATGAAAGAAAAAAGCGGAATTCTTTCCTTTAAGGGAATTCCTTTTGCAGCGCCACCTATAGGTAATTTTAGATGGAGAGAGCCACAACTTCTGAAAAAATGGGAAGGAGTGCTTCAAACAAAGCAATTCGGACCCAGAGCGATGCAGGCTCCCATATTTGGTGATATGAATTTTAGATCCAACGGTATGAGCGAAGATTGTTTGTATCTGAATGTGTGGACACCTCAAGCAAAAGGGGCATTGCCCGTATTGGTTTATTTCTATGGTGGTGGTTTTGTAGCAGGGGATGGTTCCGAAGGTCGATATGATGGCGAGAGCATGGCTAAAAAAGGAATTGTAACCATCACAGTGAATTATAGGTTGGGGGTATTTGGTTCCCTCGCGCATCCTGAACTTAGCAAAGAGTCACCTTATCATGCTTCTGGAAATTATGGATTGCTGGATCAGGCTGCTGCACTTAAATGGGTGAAAGAAAATATTATCAACTTCGGTGGGGATCCTAATAAAATTACGATCGCTGGTGAATCTGCCGGATCTGTTTCTGTGAGTGCACAAATGGTTTCACCACTGTCAAGGGATTTGATCGCAGGTGCCATTGGGGATAGCGGATCTCTGCTTGGAGCCCTTCCTCCAGTCCCATTGGCAGATGCAGAAAAAAATGGATTGGAGTTTTCCAAGAAAACAGGAGTTTCGTCCATGGCTGAATTAAGAAAACTTTCTTCTGATTCAATTTTGAACGCGGCAACCAAACACGGACCCTTTAGATTTCCAACAACACTCGATGGTTATTTCTTTCCTAAAGATCCTATGTCTATTTTCAAGGCAGGCGAACAGGCGCAGGTCCCGCTTTTGGTTGGATGGAACTCAGAGGAATCTGGAGCAAGAGCCATTATGGGAAAAGAAGCATTTACTGTTCAAAATTTTCAAAATGCAGTAAAGAGACTTTATGGCGATAACAGTCAGGCCATATTAAATGTTTACACACCTTCGATTGATGAAGAAGTAGAGAAAGTCGCTACCGAACTCGCCGGAGATCGTTTTATCAGCTTCAGCACATGGCGATGGGCAGACATGCATGAAAAAACGGGAAAGGGCATTCCTGTTTACAGATATTATTATACCAGACCACGTCCACCTATGACACCAGAAATGGGCGATGCTGTTGCTGGCATGGCAGGAGGTGTTCAAAGAAATACCGGAGCCCCCAAGCCACCAATACCAAAAGGCGCTGTGCATTCAGCTGAAATTGAATATTGCATGGGCAATCTTCATTACAACAAAGTGTATGCCTGGACCAAAGACGATTATAAAGTATCAAATACCATTCAGGACTTCTTTGCGAACTTTATAAAAACAGGTAATCCCAACGGGAAGTCATTGCCCAATTGGCCTGCAAAAAAGACCGCAAAGCCTTCCCCAGTGATGTATATTGATGTAACAAGTGAGTCAAAGCAAGATCCGTTCGCTTAACGATACGAACTTTTGCAATCATTGATCAAGTAAAAAAATCAATTGCATGCAGGTAATACTTGGCATTATATTTCATTTCGTTGGTGGCTTTGCTTCAGGAAGTTTTTATGTTCCCTACAATAAAGTGAAAGGCTGGTCATGGGAGAGTTATTGGATTGTTGGTGGATTGTTTTCATGGTTGATTGTGCCACCAATTGCTGCATGGCTAACGATACCACATTTCAGTGAAATCATTTCATCAACCGATACAAGTATATTGAAATGGACATTTTTCTGGGGGATATTATGGGGGATAGGTGGATTGACGTATGGACTGGGAATGCGATACCTGGGTATGTCGCTGGGCAATTCGGTACTGTTGGGATTCACTTCCGCTTTCGGGGCACTGGTTCCTTCAATTTATTACAACATGGTTCCCACACCAGGAAAAACAACTTTTTCTGATCTCGTTTCAACCGATTGGGGAAGAATTGTTTTGACGGGAATTGCTTTGTGTCTCATCGGCATCATCATCTGTGGGAAAGCAGGTATCATGAAGGAAAAAGAATTGCCGGAAGAAAAGAAAAAAGAATCTGTAAAAGAGTTCAATTTGGTGAAAGGCCTGATCGTTTGTACACTCTCAGGAATTTTGAGTGCATGCTTCAATTATGGCATTGAAGCTGGAACACCGATGGCTGAAAAAGCCAATGATATATGGAAAGCAGCAAATCCAGCTGCTGCCACTGAATTTCTCTATCAGAACAATGTGATTTATATTGTTCTTCTTTGGGGTGGACTCACAACGAATTTTATCTGGTGCATGATATTGAATGTCAGAAATAAATCTTTTGGAGACTATATAAACAAGTCAACTCCATTGAAATGGAACTACTTTTTTGCTGCACTGGCAGGAACCATCTGGTTCATGCAATTCTTCTTTTACGGAATGGGTGAAAGCAGATTGGGCAATGGTGCCAGCTCATGGATTCTTCACATGGCATTCATCATCCTGGTCGCGAATATTTGGGGAATAACGTTGAATGAGTGGAAAGGGACCAGCAACAAAACAAAATCCACCATTGGGATCGGCATTGCAACAATATTGCTGTCTGTGATCATTGTTGGATATGGAAACTCACTCAAAGCATAAGATTTGATTATATGGATAAGGCCAAGTCATTCAGGTATGTAAGTTATTTGTGGGAGGATGCAAAAGCATCTGCCATGGCTGGAGATGAAGTAGCATTGTTGGTTTATCGTTCCAATTTATTGGGAGCAGATCTTCGGTTGACAAACTACGGAGGAGGAAATACCTCATGCAAAACAATATCAAAAGACCCGCTCACTGGAACTGAAGTTGAAGTAATGTGGGTAAAAGGCAGTGGAGGTGATCTCGGCACCATGAAACGCAATGGTCTTGCAGCATTGTATGTAGATAGATTACGCAGTCTGCAAAATATATACAAAGGCATTGCACACGAAGATGAGATGGTTGAACTCTTCAATCATTGTATATACGATCTTCAATCCAAAGCCCCTTCAATCGATACTCCTTTGCACGGACTCCTTCCGTTCAAACACATTGATCATCTTCATCCTGACGCGGCGATTGCCATTGCTGCTTCAAAGGATGGTAAAAAAATTACTGAGGTGTTGTTTGAAGGGAAAATTGGATGGGTGGATTGGCAAAGGCCAGGATTCGATCTGGGTTTGAAGTTGAAAGCATGTCTGGATGCCAATCCTGGTATCAAAGGAATCATGTTGGGGTCACATGGACTCTTTACATGGGGAGATACTGCATACGAAAGCTATCTCAATACCTTGGAGGTGGTCGAAAAGTGTGCTGTATACCTTGATGAGAAAATCCGCACAAAAGGAAATGTTTTTGGAGGAGTAAAGATCAAATCAATTGATACTTCCATCAGAAAAACTCAAGCTTCAAAAATTGCTCCCATTCTAAGAGGAATGGCATCATCACACCAGAATGTGATTGGACATTTTACGGATGATGAAAGGGTCATGGAGTTTATCAATTCAAATGACCTTGGTCGTCTTGCGCCGATGGGCACCAGTTGTCCGGATCATTTCTTGAGAACAAAAATATCTCCGCTCATATTGAGCCTGTCTCCAGAAGAAAATCTTGATGATGTCCAGCAGATCAAAGAAAAAATATCTCCTCTTTTTAATGCATACAGAATTATGTACAAGGAGTACTATGATGCATGCAAACATGTAATCAGTCCGGGTATGCGAGACCCCAACCCGGTTGTGATTCTATATCCTGGTATTGGCATGTTCACATTTGTAAAGGATAAACAAACAGCAAGAGTTGCATCAGAGTTTTACATCAATGCCATCAATGTGATGAGAGGCGCTGAGTCTATCTCATCATATGTATCACTTCCCAAGCAAGAGGCTTTCAATATTGAATATTGGTTGCTCGAAGAAGCAAAACTTCAGCGCATGCCAAAGTCCAAAGCATTGAGCGGCAAGGTAGCTCTTGTTACAGGCAGTGGTGGAGGAATCGGTAAAGCAATTGCTAAAAAATTTGCAGAAGAGGGTGCATGTGTTGTGATTGCTGATAATCATCAAGAGCGATTGCTGGAGGCGAAAGAGCAATTTGTGCAGCAATTTGGAGCAGATCAAATTGCAAGTGAACTGATGGATGTGACAAAAATAGATACCATTGAAAAAAGCATGCAACAAGCTGCTCTCACTTTTGGTGGTATTGATATTATAGTGAACAACGCCGGTATTTCTATTTCAAAACCATTGGAAGATCACACGACGGATGACTGGGATCTTCTCTATGATATTTTAGTAAAAGGACAATTTCTTGTTACCCAGCAGGCAATCACAATCATGCGAAAACAAGGATTTGGAGGAGATGTATTGAATATTGTCAGTAAAAATGCTCTTGTAAGTGGTCCGAACAATGCAGGATATGGTTCAGCCAAAGCAGCTCAATTGCACTTGGCAAGATTGAATGCGGCCGAGCTGGGTAAAGATAAAATCAGGGTGAATGTAGTCAATCCCGATGCTGTCATTGCCGGTAGTAATATTTGGAGCGGAGGTTGGGCCGAAGGTCGCGCAAAAGCCTATGGAGTCAAGGTTGAGGAACTTCCTGCTTATTATGCAGCCCGGACTCTGTTGGGTGAAATCATTCTGCCTGAAGATATCGCCAATGCATGTTTTGTATATGTAAGCGGACTGCTCAACAAATCAACTGGAAATGTTTTGAATGTTGACGGTGGCATCTCTGCATCTTTCGTTCGATGATTTGCAATCAAACCAACTGACATGAGAATCTCACAACAAACAATTCAACTGCACAATGAAAAACTTTTTTCAGCACATCAAAGAAAGTTTGATTTCATCGCTACAGAGATTCCTCAGGTAGAATCAATCATTCAGAAATTGATTGAATTCAATGTAGCTATTCCGAGCTGGGCATTGGGAACAGGCGGCACAAGATTTGGAAGATTTCCAGGAGGAGGTGAGCCAAGAAGCCTGGAAGAGAAAATAGACGACGTGGGACTCTTGCATGCATTGAATCAATCAAGCGGAGCCATTTCTTTACACATTCCATGGGATATCCCCCAAAATTATCAATCCATACAACAGCATGCCGCTTCATTGGGCATTCGTTTTGATGCAGTCAATTCAAATACTTTTCAGGACCAACCGGATCAACAATTTTCATACAAATTTGGTTCCCTCCAACATATGGACGCCCGAATTCGAAAACAAGCCATCGCGCACAACAAAGAAGTAATCAAGCATGGCATTGAGTTGGGCTCCAAAGCCCTGACAGTATGGCTCAGCGATGGAAGCTCTTTCCCAGGACAATTGAATTTTAGAAAAGCATTTCAGAACACGTTGGAGAGTTTGCAGGAAATATATTCATCGCTACCTGCTGACTGGAAAATATTTATTGAATACAAAGCATTTGAACCAAATTTCTATGCCATGACGGTGGGTGACTGGGGACAGTCGCTGCTCTATGCAAATAAACTTGGACCTAAAGCTTATACATTGGTGGATCTGGGTCACCATCTTCCCAATGCCAATATTGAGCAGATCGTGGCATTGCTCTTAATGGAGGGGAAATTGGCTGGCTTTCATTTCAATGACAGCAAATATGGTGATGATGATCTAACTGTTGGAAGCATCAAACCTTATCAGTTGTTTTTAATTTTTAATGAACTGGTAGAGGGAATGGATGCCCGCGGATTGAATCATGCTGCCGATCTTGGCTGGATGATTGATGCGAGTCACAATGTAAAAGACCCACTGGAAGATTTGCTGCAATCTGTTGAAGCGATCATGCTTGCTTATGCACAGGCGTTGTTGGTTGATAGAAAGAAACTGAATGATGCCCAATCCTCAAACGATGTTGTCGAAGCGCAAGAACTGCTGCAATCTACTTTTCGGTCGGATCTGCGCTCAATCGTTGCCGAGGCACGAATGCGCGCTGGTGGAGCGTTGGATCCAATTCTTTTTTACCGGGAGCATGGTGTCAGGCAATCGCTTGTTAAAGAGAGAGGAACTGTCTTCAAGGCAACCGGATTATGATGAAAAAAGTCCCTGTCATACTCATTTTTGACATTGGAAAGACCAATAAGAAATTATTGTTGTTCAGTCGGCAATACAAAATGCTGCATGAGGAGACCATACAGCTTGAAGAGTCCAATGATGAAGATGGTTTCCCTTGCGAAAATATTGAGCTTCTTTCCAATTGGGTTTTGAACAGGTATCAGCATTGGAATAGCAGCGACGTTTACCAAATCATCGCTGTTAATTTCTCTGCATATGGCGCCAGTTTTGCTTTATTGAATAAAGAGGGTAAACCTTGTCTTCCACTTTATAACTACCTGAAACCATTTCCAGAAGAATTGCATCAACCTTTTTATGAACAATACGGAGGTGAAGAAAAATTTGCATTGGATACAGCATCTCCATTACTTGGTAATTTGAACTCCGGACTCCAACTGTATCGACTGGCACGACAACACCTGTCTGATTTTAAAATGGTAAAATATGCTTTGCACCTGCCTCAATACATCAGTTATTTGGTCTCTCGGAAAATGGTTTCAGATATGACCAGTCTGGGGTGTCATACTGCTTTGTGGGACTTCACCAAGAACAAATACCATGATTGGGTTTTCAGAGAGGGTATCGCAGAGAAACTAAAGCCTATTCAACCTTCTGATGCATGTACCTTGCATGGCGAATCGAATATTCCAGTGGGAATGGGATTGCATGACAGTTCAGCTGCATTGATTCCTTATCTTAAAACAATCAACGAGCCATTTGTGCTTGTTTCAACCGGAACATGGTGCATCTCATTGAATCCTTTCAACGATAGGCCACTAACGGTATCAGAACTAAAACAGGACTGTCTTTTTTATTTTTCTTACCAAGGTAGGAGAGTAAAAGCATCAAGACTTTTTGCAGGGCATGAACACGAGATGCAAGTAAAGAGATTGTTGGAGCACTTTCAGATTAAAGAGGATTTCCATAAATCGATACAGTTTGATTATGATATTATAAATAAACTCACTGCAGATATGTTGAATGATAAGGATGATTTCAATCCTCATTACTTCATTTTTTCAACCCGCAATTTGCAAGAATATTCTACTTTTAAAGTGGCGTACCACCAATTGATGTTGGACTTGGTTGCGATGCAGGTTCGCAGCATACAATTGGTCATCCAGGATACAAATGTAAAAAGCATCTATGTAGACGGCGGATTCAGCCACAATAATATATTTATGCAACTGTTGTCAAATAGTTTTCCTTCTTTCAATGTATATGCTGCAGCTGTACCACAGGCTTCTGCCATGGGTGCTGCTGTTGTCATTCATGAACATTGGAATGAATCTGCTATCCCAATTGATATTGTCCAATGCAAGCAAATTCTTCCTCTTTGAGCTGAATCAAATGCAGTACTTTTGCAGGATTCATTGAATCAAGCGGGGCATGGATAAACAAAAGAAGTTTAAGTTGATTTTGGTCTTGGGACTTTTAACCTCAGTAGGTCCCTTTTCGGTTGACATGTACCTGCCTGCATTTAATCACATTGCAGTTGATTTGAATACATCCATTTCAAATGTGATGTATTCCCTCTCAACCCCTTTTATTGGTATCTCATTTGGTCAGCTTATTTATGGATCGCTGCTGGAGCGGTTTGGCAGGAAAAAGCCGATATATGTCGGATTCACCATCTATTTACTAGCATGCACAGGTTGTATTTTTGCATTCAGTGTGGAAATGCTCATTGCCATGCGATTTTTCCAGGCTGTTGGCGGTTGTGTCGGCATGGTTGCAGCCAGGGCAATGGTCCGAGATATTTTTCCTCCTCATGAATTCGCAAAAATATTTTCTTCTTTGATGTTGATCGTTGCAGTATCTCCGATTCTTGCACCAACTTTTGGAGGGTATGTAACTGCATCGCTGGGTTGGCATTTTGTATTTATTTTTCTGTTCATATTGGTATCTCTTGTTTTTGTTGCTGTTTATTTCATGTTGCCTCAAACAAAAAATCCCGATACTCATTTTTCGTTGAGGCCACTTCCCATTCTCAGAAAGTACAGGGAAGTTATTGCTAACGTTCAGTTTATTTCTTTTGCACTCACAGGGGCCATTTCATATTCAGTGGTGTATACATATATTACTGGCTCACCGCATGTATTCATGGATAAGTTTCATGCAAGTGAAAAGACATATGGTTGGATTTTTGCGGTAGTAGCTGCCGGACTGATTATCTCCTCACAACTGAATAGCCTGGCATTGAATCGATTTCAAAGTAAAAAGATTTTGCGAACTGCCTTCTCCTTTCAGATTGTCATTGGAGTAATTTTTGTTTTGTTGGCAACTGCTGAACTGCTCGATATGTACAGTGCGATTGGAATAATCATTTGTTTCATTTTTTGTCAGGGATTTATATTTCCGAATGCATCTGCCTTTGCAATGGCTCCTTTTGAAAAAAACGCAGGCTCTGCATCTGCCATGTTGGGATTTTTACAAATGATGACTGGCGCTGCATCTTCTGCATTGATGGGAATTTTTCAGGAGGGATCTTTAAGGGCAATGGCAATGATCATGACCGCAAGTACAATCATTGGGTTCATGATATTTATCCTTGGAGAAAGAAAAATGGATAAAGCTGCCTCGGCGGCCTTGGTTGCAGAAGAGGACCTCGAAATGATAGAGGGTTTTTAATTCGGTTCTCTTTACTTTATTGATCAAAGTTTCATAATTTACTATTCTTAAAATCAAGCATTGTGAAACCTGTTGTTCAAATTTCACTCGACCTCACCAATATTGATGAAGCATTAGAAACTGCAGCCATGGCTTTGCGAGCAGGTGTTGATTGGTTGGAAGCCGGAACACCACTGATTTTAGCAGAGGGGTTACACGGAGTTAAGAAACTCCGTGAGGCATTTCCACATGTACCCATAGTAGCTGATTTAAAAACCATGGATGGTGGTTATTTGGAAGCAGAAATGATGGCAAAAGCAGGTGCAACGCATGTGGTTGTGATGGCAAGAGCACATCCTGAAACCATCAAATGTGTAGTACAAGCAGGGAAAGATTTTGGAGCAAAAGTAATGGGAGATAACTTGGGTTGTCCAGATATGGTATTGGGTGCAAAAGAGTTGGAAGATCTTGGCTGCGATTATATTGTTCATCATATTGGGTATGATGAACGAAGAGGCATTGCTACCATGGGAAAGAGAATGCCTAGTCCTCTCGACCAGCTGAAGGAGGTTGTCAATGCAGTCAGCGTGCCGGTTCAGGCGGTTGGAGGTTTATCACTGGAACAGGCCATTCAATGTCCCGCTTATGGTGCTCCTTTGGTAGTGCTTGGTGCACCATTGACGATTGATGCAGATGCTTTCAAGACAGCTGATGGAAATTTGGAAGCTTCCCTTCGTATGATATGTGAAAAAATTCATGCATACGTAGATATTGTTTAACACTCATTACCGGTAGCTATGAAAAAAATGATGGCCGTTGTAAATTATGCCCCAGAAAAAGGCTCGGTTGAATTAAGAGAATTGGAGGTTCCTGAAATTGGAGATGAAGATGTATTGCTCAAAGTCGAAAATGTGGGCGTTTGTGGAAGTGATTTGCATCAGTGGACAGCAGACCACAGCTGGCAAGTGAATTATCCTGTAGTATTGGGACACGAATTTGGTGGAGTAATTGCAAGGCTTGGTAAAAATGTACACAATTGGAACGAGGGTGACAGGGTTGTAAGTGAAACTGCTGCTATCATTGATCCACATAGTCCGATGACAAAAGCAGGTCTCTATAATTTAGATCCAAACCGCAAAGGTTTTGGATATGGCGTAAATGGCGCCATGACAACTTTTGTGCGTGTTCCATCACGTTGTCTTCATCAAGTTCCTGCAAATCTGGCTTTTGAACAGGCTTGTCTCACAGAGCCTTGCTGTGTGGCATACAATGCAGTAGCAGTAAATGCACAAATCAAACCGGGTGACAGGGTCATCGTACTCGGACCAGGCACCATTGGAATTTTGTGTGCAGCTGTTGCCAAACTTTGTGGGGCACATGTTGCCATTGTTGGATTGGAGGCAGATCGTGCAAGATTAAATATTGCCAAACAGTATGGTTGTGAAACCATCATCGGAGATGCAACGCAATGGGCATATGCAACCGATGTGATGGGTGCAGATGTTATCATCGATGCAGCTGGCATCAGCCAGACCCTCAAAATTGCTTTGCAACTTGTCAGGCCCAAGGGGCAAATTATAAAAGTAGGATGGGGACCTCAGCCGCTTAATTTTTCTCTTGATCCACTTGTCCAAAAAAACGTTACGCTCCAGGGTAGCTTCAGCCATAATTGGCCAATATGGGAGAAAGTAATCGGTTTGCTTTCAACAGGCTTATTAAATGTACAGCCAATCATTGGCGGTGTATGGAACTTAGATGAATGGCATACTGCATTTGAAAAAATGCACAAGGGTGAAGTTGTCAAAAGCGTTTTAAAACCTTGATCATACATGCGACTGAATAACAAAACAATCATCGTAACCGGAAGTACAACGGGAATAGGAAAAGCAATTGCCAAGCGATGTGTAAAAGAAGGCGCTAAAGTGATGATACATGGACTCGAACTTGATTGGGCAAATCAGGTCTTGGATGAGATTGGAAAGCAAAATGGATCTGTATATATTGAGGATATATCCAATGAAGGTGCCTGTGAACGTTTGGTCAACTCAACCATAAAAACTTTTGGGAAAATTGATGCTGTTGTAAACAATGCAGCAAAAGTAGTTTCATCCAATATTTCCACTACTGATCTAGATTTTTTGGAAAGGGTATTTTCAGTAAACACTTTCTCGCCTTTCATGCTTGTCAAACATGCACTCCCTTATTTGACGGAATCAAAAGGCGCTGTGTTGAACATCGGTTCAGTCAATGCATACAGCGGAGAACCCAATTTGCTTGCTTATAGTATGTCGAAAGGAGCATTGATGACCATGACGAGAAATTTGGGTGACACCTTGCACCGCGAAAATGGAGTACGTGTCAATCAAATCAATCCGGGTTGGGTCCTTACTGAAACAGAGAAGAAGAGAAAAAATGACCATGGACTGCCAGAGGATTGGTACAAAGACTTGCCCAGTGTATATGCTCCTGCAGGAAGAATTTTATGGCCAGATGAAATTGCGGCAGCTGCCATTTATTGGCTTTCCGATGAAAGCGGACCAGTCAGCGGTCAGGTGGTGGACATTGAACAGCATCCATTCATTGGCAGAAATCCTCCCAAAGACACATCCACAATCCCCACAAGAAAATAATTATGCCGCAGCTTGCAGTATTTCCCAAAGCTTTCATGTATGCACTTTGCAAAGATGGAACCATGAAACTGGGAGAATGGATAAAATTGGCCTGCGATCTGGATGTCGACGGACTCGAATGGTATGCGGGATTTATAGAAATGCAGGACAGTAAAAATTGGAAAAATTTCCGACAGCAAGTAGAAGACAATGGCAAGCAGATTCCCATGATGTGTTGCTCACCAGATTTTACACATCCCGACAAAACATTCAGGGAAAAAGAAATCACTAAACAAAAAGAATGGATCGAAATGACCTATGCCTTGGGTGGAAAGTATTGCAGGGTGTTGTCAGGACAAAAAAGACCTGAACTGTCAATAGAGGAAGGAATCAAATTGGCAGCAGATTCAATTCAATCATGTTTGCCATTCGCTCAAGAAAGAGGAATCACATTGATCATTGAGAATCATTATAAAGATGATTTTTGGCTCTATCCTGAGTTTGCCCAAAAGATGGATGTGTTTTGTATGCTCGTAGACATGATTCAACATCTCAACTTTGGTGTCAACTATGATCCCAGTAATACGTTCCTGGCTGGCGAGGAGCCCCTTGAATTGTTGTATAAGATTTCAACCCGCATTGTCACCATGCATGCAAGTGATCGCTATCTTTTGGAAGGAACGATTGAAGATTTGAGAAGAGAGGAAGGAGGTGCAGCTGGATATGCCAAGCGATTGAGTCATGGTGAAATTGGAAAGGGACTGAATGATTATGATGCAATCTTTACTGAGCTAAAAAGAGTTGGTTTTGATGGTTGGATCAGTATTGAAGATGGGGTAGATGGCATGGACCAACTAAGCAGGAGTGTAGCATTTGTAAGGAGAAAAATCAAGCAGTACTGGAAATAAAAAAGGCTTCATTTGAAGCCTTTTTTTATAATTAGAATTTCAACGTCTTGGGAAGAAATTTTTCGATCAAATCTGTATAGTAAGATTTGAGCTTTGACCAATCTGGTGGCTCAGGATTTTTTGAATACAGATCGTATGGATTGAAAAGCTTTACCCACTTTAACATTGCCCTGTCATGATCATCACAAAGATGGTCATAAGCACCCTCTCTGTGCCATGCATAGAAAGAGTGGAAACGCAACATGTACAATCCTTCCTCCGGCAAATGATTTTTCATCATTTGATAAATATATTCGTCATGACCCCAACTCATGTGAACATTGCGGAGTCCGCAGTTGGGTTCATACACTCCATATTGGGTATTGTATTTTGGATTACTGTAATCTGGATTTTCTTTGAAGAATTCTGGATAAATGATTTTATCTGAGTATGCGCATCCAACAGGGAATGTATCGCCCACTACTGCCCACTGTGGTTCACCAAAAAGACAAAGTACCTTTCCCATGTCATGCATCAGACCTGTGAGCACCATCCAATCAGGGTGTCCATCTCTTCTGATGGCCTCTGATGTTTGCAGCAAATGTTGAAACTGATCCAAATCGGTATCAGGATCAGAGTCGTCCACCAGCTGATTCAAAAATTCAAAAGCATCCCAGACGGCCATTTCTTTTTTATCGAATGAAAGATATTGTCTGTGCTTTTCCATCACAAAATCATACGTCTGATAAGTATGATTGAGTCTGTAAAATTCTCTTACGGTATCCCTTCCAGGCTCTTCATAATTTCGATATGCTTCTGTTGTTTTGGAGGTAGCGATTTTTTCAGGATCGGGATATCTCTCCAGCAGATCGTCCTCCCATTCGTCTAGGCTTCCAAGTGGATTGATTTCTTTGGATGTGAATTCTTTGTTTGACATGGCCAACGGGTTTATGGGACTAAGTTAAAGACATTTTTTGTTGATTTTTTCACAATCCGGGTAAAAATCGATCTTCTGAAAGCGGGAGAACCAAAAATGCTTTATTTTAAAGGAATCAACCCAACGATTGCCATGCATCTTCATCTAGCAGATTACCTCGTCATTTTTGTTTATTTTTTATTTGTTATTGCGGTAGGTTTCATCATCAAAAAAAGAATAAAATCTAGCAATGATTTTTTAAATAGTAATAGAAGTATTCCATTGTGGATTACCAGCCTCGCATTTATTTCGGCCAATCTCGGTGCCCAGGAAGTATTGGGAATGGTTGCATCTGGAGCAAAATATGGAATCATGACAGTGCACTTTTACTGGGTCGGTGCCATATTTGCAATGGTTTTTCTGGGAGTTTTCATGATGCCTTTTTACTATGGAAGCAAAGCAAGAAGTGTTCCTGAATATCTCTCTATGCGGTTTGATGAGAAAACAAGGGCATTGAATGCAATCACTTTTGCAGTCATGACTGTTTTTTCTTCCGGTATTTCACTCTATGCACTTGCAAAACTGCTGGAGGTGATATTGCATTGGAACTTTGACCTATGCATTTGGCTGGCAGCAGGAATCGTAATGGTCTACACATTTTTAGGTGGATTGACCAGTGCAGTATACAATGAGGTCTTGCAGTTTTTTTTGATTGTATTGGGACTCTCACCATTGGTCATTGTTGCTTTGCATGATGCTGGAGGTTGGAGCAGTATCCAGGCCAATCTACAACCCGAATTGACACATGCTTGGAAATACATGGACAAGGCTGAAAACAATCCATTGGGAGTGAATTTTATGTCATTGATATTTGGATTGGGATTTGTAATGTCTTTCGGGTATTGGTGTACAGATTTTCTGGTTGTTCAAAGAGCCATGATTGCCAAAAACATGAGCGAAGCACAGCGAACACCCATCATCGCAGCCATCCCCAAAATGTTTATGCCGCTCATTGTGGTCCTGCCTGGGATCATCGCCATCGCATTGATGCAGTCTGCATTACAATCAAAGGGATATGCCATACCGTTGGACGATAATGGGGGCATCAACTATACCATGACACTTCCCTCCTTGATTGCACATTATTACCCAACCGGATTATTGGGTGTCGGCATCACTGCCCTTATCGCCTCATTCATGAGTGGAATGGCAGGCAATGTCACAGCATTCAACTCAGTATTTACTTATGATATTTATCAATCGTATTTTGTAAAAAATAAATCAGATCAACATTATCTTACAGTTGGTAAGCTGATTACACTTTTTGGTATCCTGTTTTCAATTGGAACAGCTTATGTCGCCGCGAGTTTTAACAACATCAACGACTTCCTGCAATTGGTGTTTAGTTTCGTAAACGGTCCCCTGTTTGCAACTTTTCTCTTGGGAATGTTCTGGAAACGAACAACCGGTCACGGTGCTTTCTGGGGACTGATGATCGGTACCCTGGCAGCTGCGGCAACACACGGACTCACCATTGCTGAAGGAAAAGGAGGTTGGATTGCGCCGATGTACGAGATCAGCTCTGGCATGGGACAAGCATTTATCGTTGCAGCTTTTTCTTGGATCGCCAACTTTTTTTCAACCATCATTGTCAGCCTGTTTACCAAGCCTAAGCCTGATGAAGCGTTGCGGGGATTGGTATACTCATTAACAGAAAAAGTGTATGCAAAAGAAACAAAATGGTATCTGCGTGCAGGTCCTTTGGCATTGATATTATTGATCATTACCATTGCACTCAATATTATATTCTTTTAAATCAATAGTATGTTTGAAAAGTTTAATCAGCTGAGTTTTGTAATTGGAGTTTTTTTTATCACTGTCGCGATCATACTCATTGCCGGCTATTTTCTTTCATCTGCATTGCATTTCGACATCAATTTATATACAGGATTGGGAATGATGGTTTTTGGACTGGTGATGGTGAACATCAAGGAATAACAAGTTAAAAAATCTAACAACATGGCACAACAACCTTGGAGAACCGGTAAAATTATCAGGATAGAAGATGAGACTTCTACCACAAAGAAATTCTGGATAGAAATTCCCGAGTTGGAACGTTTTGATTTCATCCCCGGACAGTTTGTTACATTGGATTTGCCCATTCATGAGCAACCCAACAAAAGATGGAGAAGTTATTCAATTGCTTCACCACCCAATGGTACCAATGTTTTCGAACTGATCATCGTTCTAATGGAGGGAGGATTGGGAACAACTTATCTATTCAATGAGGCCAAGGTTGGAACATCATTTCCTGTTAGAGGTCCACAGGGACATTTCATTTTAGGTGATCCCATTACAACAGATATTTTCATGATTTGCACCGGCACAGGGATTGCGCCTTTTCGTTCCATGATTCAACACATTCATCACAACAACATACCGCACAAAGAGATTTATCTTATTTATGGAACAAGAAAGTGCGCAGATGGATTGTATTTGAAAGAGTTGTTTGATTTGAAAACAAAGCTTCCTAGTTTTCATTATTTCCCAACTTTCTCTCGCGAACAAAATGTTCCTGAAGGACATTGCATGGGTTATGTTCATGGGGTTTATGAACAATTGCTTCAAGGGAAAAAAGAAACTTCCGAATTTTATCTTTGCGGCTGGAAGGATATGATTACAGAGGCGAGGCAGCGTATTCAAGCTTTGGGGGTTGATAAAAAGTCCATTCATTTTGAATTATACGGTTAAAATACAGCACTATGAAATATGTATTCTTTTCAATTTTATTTTTTTCGTTTATCACCGTTCATGCACAACAAAAAATCAATGACAATTGGGCCGACTGGGCAAATTTCAAAAAGTACGCTGAACAAAATAAATCTGTTCCCTCAAAGGTAAAAGGGGAGCGCAGGGTAGTCTTTCTTGGAAATTCAATTTTTGAGGGTTGGCTTCGGTTGCGACCTGAATTATTTGCGGGTAAGCCATACTACGACAGGGGTATCAGTGGACAAACAACTCCTCAAATGTTGCTGAGATTTTATGATGACGTCCTTGCGTTAAATCCCGATGTATTGGTCTTGAAATGCGGCATCAATGATATTGCTCAAAATACGGGTCCTTATGATCCCCAGAAAACCATCAACAACATAAAAGCCATCGCACAGCTTGCTCGTGCGAATAAAATTAAGGTAATTCTCTGCTCTGTTCTTCCAGCAAGTGATTTCAGGTGGCGACCAGGATTGGAGCCTGCAGACAAAGTCATTGCATTGAATGCAGCCATCAAGCAATTTGCAGATGAACAATCCTTTTTTTACCTGGATTTGTATTCTTCTGTAGTTGACGATAACAAAGGGATGAAAAAAGAATATGCAAGTGACGGGGTGCATCCAACTGTTGAGGGGTATAAAGTTTTAGAACCATTGGTGGAGGCGGCAATACAAAAAGTAAAAAAATAAGTTCATGAAAATTTACGGTGTTGCCATCCTGTCAGCTTGTTATTTTGCTGGTTTGATTATTGGTGAGTTGCTGGGAAATATGTTTGGCGTGAAAGGGAATCTGGGTGGTGTAGGCTTTGCAATGTTGTTCTTCATTCTGCTGACAGACTGGATGAACAAAAAAAATAAGTTGACCAAAGAGTATGCAGCAGGAATTTCATTCTGGACCTCATTGTATATTCCTATTGTTATCGCAATGGTATCTATTCAAAATGTGAATGCTGCCATCAACAGCGGCACTGTTGCGTTGGTATCGGGAACTGTAGCTACAGTTTTATCTTTCGTATTGATTCGGTTTTTAATTTCAATGTTAAAACAAGAAGGAGAGTGATCATGGATGCAGTTTATCAGATGTTTCTGAAAAACGGATTTGTATTGTCATTTTTGGTTGTTGGCATTATCATGTTGTTGACACAATTTATTTCTCAAAAAATATTGCGAAATAAAATTCCAGGTGTAGCACTCGCCATTGCCTTGGGCTTGGTCCTTGCTTCATTTGGCGGAAAGACTGGTATTACGGATATTCCGCTGTTTTCCGGCATGGCTTTATTGGGCGGCAGCATGTTGCGTGATTTTGCAATTGTTTCAACCGCATATGGTGCAAGCATAGTGGAGATCAAAAAAGCAGGTTGGGTTGGAGTCATCTCTTTGTTTGTTGGTGTGTTCTTTAATTTTATCGTGGGTGTTGCTTTTGCAATGTTGTTCGGTTATGCAGATCCGGGAGATATCGCAACGCTCGCTTCAGGAACTTGCACATTCATTGTTGGCCCTATTACAGGCAATGCTGTCGGGGCAAGTTCAGAAATCATCACATTGAGCATAGCCGCTGGAGTGGTGAAAGTGCTGATTGTTTCCGTGGCAACTCCTTTATTCAAGAATATTGTTGGAATAGAATCCAAAACATCTGCAATGGTATTTGGAGGTGTCATGGGAACCGTCAGCGGTGTATCTGCAGCACTTGCTTCTATCAATCCGAAATTGGTTCCATACGGTGCACTTACAGCAACCTTTTACACCGGCGTCGCTGCTATTTTATGTCCATCGGTGTTTTATCCAATCTTGAAATGGATATTGATGCAATGACTTTGATGAAAAAGAAAATTATTTACGATTTCTGTTTCCCCAGGGACGGTTCATCATCTTGGCTATAGACGTATCAAATTTGTTATATGCTCCAGTATCCAGTTTGTTCCGGAGTACAATAAAATGATCAAAGGTTTTGATATCTGCGTTGGTGTTTTTCTGATTGATAAGGAATATCAACTTGATGGCAGAGCTGTCCTTGCTCAGACTGCCCATGTTCCTGTATAAGCTGTCTTTCATCCCACGTATCTCACTCCAAATAGGTCTCATTTCCTTAAAGTATTCATCCTTTAAAATTTTAAAGGTGTCTATCTGGTTGTTGGACAATCCAATCTCTTTGTAAAAAGCCATTGCAAAGTCATCTTTGCTTTTTCTAGGTGTTTCCTTTTTTTGGGATGAAAAGAGGAAGAAGGCAAGCGCAAAATTGCTCACCATTAAAATAGCAACCAAAAAGATCAACCATTTGTATTTTGTCTGGCTCATTATGGTAATTCGTTGGGTTCTTCGTAAGGATTGATATGCTGTGGATTGTATTCTGCTGCAAGGGGCTGACTATTGTCTACTATTGGATTGCTGTTTTCCAATCGGTCAACAATGAAATAGGTATTGAGTCCGATGAAAAAACAGCCTATTGCCAATACCAAAGCAGGGCGGGTAATCAGTTTGTACAAGACCTGGTCAAATGTTTTCTCCTCTTTTCTCATCCTGCCCATGATACGGGTGAACAAAAAAGGCTGAGGCTCAGCTCTTTGTATTCCGTCCAAGCTGTTGATGATTTCCTCTATGTTGTATCTTTCTTCCATTGTTTGTCCTCCTAATAGATGACTTTTTAAGCAGCTTATTGCGCTACTGTGTTAAGTTATTGAAGTTTTTTAATATTTCTTTCAGATTTGTCTTTGCACGGTGCAGCAATGATTCCACAGCGGAAAGGCTGGTCTTCATGATTTCTGCAACTTCTTGGTAACTCAAGCCCTCCACCTTGTTTAAGATGAATGCAACTTTATGGTTTTCAGGAAGTTGCTGAATTGCTTTGAATAATATGGCCGCCTTTTCCTTATTGTCCAGCTCAATGCCTGGATGGTGAAAATCAGACAACTCCAGGGTGGGTTCGTTGTCATCCCCCAAAATGGGACTCAAAAAACCGAATCTTTTTTTTCTTTTCTTTCTCCTGATAAACTCCAGCGCTGTGGTAACCCCCACACGGTAGATCCAGGTTGACAGTGCAGACTCACCCTTGAATTGATGAATGGATTCGAAAACTTTGATAAATACATCCTGTGTAACATCCTCTGCATCTTCATTGTTCTGCAGCAATCCAAGTACGGTATTAAAAACAAGGGATTGCTTGGTTTCCACCAATTTTTTGAAGGCATGATGATCGCCCTCCCGCAAGCCTTTAATCAGTTCCTGTTCAGTCAAAGCAATGGTTCAAATGAATGCTAAAGATAATGACAATTGATACTTTCAAATGTTAAAGGCGCATTCAATTGTATGAGTGGTTGAATTCATCGATAAGAAAAAATCTTGTCAGCATTTTTCATTATGTTTGAAAAAACAAGATTTCATGGCAATTCAATTCAAATGGGAAGGGGTTTTTCCAGCGTTGCTGACTCCATTTACGGCGGATGATCATGTTGATTATCAAATGTTCGGAAAAAACCTGGATGCACAAATTGCTGCAGGTGTAGCAGGTGTGATCATCGGAGGATCATTGGGAGAAGCCAGCACACTTACATTGGATGAAAAGCAACAATTGGTAGCAAATGCATTGCAGAAATTAAACGGAAAACTTCCTGTCATTTTGAATATTGCAGAAGGATCAACCAAAGATGCTGTCCATCATGCTAAAGTGGCTGAATCATGGGGTGCAGATGGCATCATGCTGCTGCCTCCCATGCGTTACAAGGCAGATGACAGGGAGACAGTTGTGTTTTTTAAATCAGTAGCCAACCAGACTGCTTTGCCTATCATGATCTATAACAATCCGGTTGATTATAAAATCAATGTAACACTCGATATGTTCCAAGAACTGGCTGAATGCAAAAACATCAATGCCATCAAAGAATCAACCAGAGAGGTGATGAATGTAACCAGACTCAAAAATAGATTTGGAAACAGATTCGCCATTCTTTGCGGAGTGGATCCGTTGACAGTGGAGGAATTGGCATTGGGTGCTGACGGACTCGTTGCGGGATTGGTAGATGCTTTCCCAAAGGAAACCGTTGTACTGTATAATTTGGTTAAGTCCGGCAAAATGGAGGAAGCAATCAACATTTACAGATGGTTCATGCCATTGCTTGAATTGGATATTCATCCCAAATTGGTTCAATACATCAAGCTTGCTGCAACTGAAATGGGAATCTGCTCAGAGCATGTGCGAGCACCACGATTGCCGCTGATTGGTGAAGAACGTGCAGCGATTTTAAAAATAATCAGGGATGGCATCGCAACAAAGCCAGCCCTCTAATAAAAAGTTTCCATTATGATATTCAAAGATGCAACACTACAAGATGTTGACCAAGCCCTCGTACAATCCAGCGCTGCATTCGCCGATTATGCTCAAACGAGTTTGAAAGTCCGGGCTGCACTCATGCGTGCCATTGCGGTTGAATTGGATTCACTGGGTGAAGATTTGATTCAGGTCACAATGTCTGAAACAAATCTTACAGAGGTCAGGTTAAAAGGCGAAAGAGCACGGACTGTTTTTCAATTGAACAGTTACGCTGATGCATGCGAGAGAGGAGATTGGCTGGAGGTCAGCATCAACACTGCAGATACGGCACGTGTACCACCCAAACCCGATATCAGGAAAACTAAATTTCCATTGGGACCGGTGGTGGTTTTTGGTTCAAGTAATTTTCCATTTGCTTATTCAACTGCAGGCGGCGATACTGCTTCTGCATTGGCGGCTGGCTGCACGGTGATTGTAAAGGCACACCCTGCACATCCGAAAACTTCTGATATGGTAGCCGGCGCAATAAAATCTGCATTGAAGAAACTGGGCATGGATGAAAATATTTTTATTCATCTTCATGGAGCTTCCAATCAGGTTGGTGAGGCATTGGTCAAACATTCCGCCACCAAAGCTGTTGGATTTACCGGGTCATATCAAGGAGGTATGGCATTGTTTCATTGGGCCAATGAACGTCGTGAACCAATTCCCGTTTTTGCAGAAATGGGAAGCGTGAACCCCGTATACCTCTTTCCAGAAAAATTAAATGATAACGCAGCGTTATTTGCACAGCAATATGCAGAATCCATCACATTGGGTGTGGGACAATTCTGTACCAATCCCGGATTGATCATTGGGATAGAGAGCGATGCGCTTTCAGTTTTTGTCAGTCAATTGGGTGAAAAGATAACATCTATTGCAGCTGGGAAGATGTTGCATGAGGGCATTGCGAGCGCCTATAAAATAAAATCACAAAAAGCTATAGAACAAAATGCTGTTCAACTGGCTGGAAGCGCTTCAAATGCAAATGATACGATCAGCGGTACTCCCATGGTGGCGACAGTAGATGCAGATACTTTTCTTTCCAATCCTCTTTTGGCTGAAGAGGTTTTTGGCCCCTTCTCATTGGTTGTGAGATGCAAGGATATCAATCAACTTCATCAAATCGCTTCATCCATGAAGGGTCAGTTGACATCAACATTGATCGCTACGGAAGGTGAATTACAGAAGCACAGCAAATTGGTGCAAACCATTGCTTCAACATGCGGCAGATTGATTTTAAATGGTGTTCCAACAGGAGTGGAAGTCTGTTTATCAATGCAGCATGGCGGGCCGTTTCCTGCTACAACGGATGCTCGTTTCACATCTGTGGGTGGAGACGCAATCAAACGATTCGCACGTCCTGTCTCGTACCAAAATTTCAGCAATGCTCTCTTGCCTGAGGAGTTGAAAAATGAAAATCCACTTCAATTGTGGAGAACAGTCAACGACCAACTGACCAAAAATGCACTTTAAACTACGAGGGTCTTTCGTTCAATCTTTGAAAAATAATAGGATATCAGCACACCACCAACTTGCAAGGAGAGAACAATGATAGGGATGGAGCTGCTTATTTTTTCTGCGCCAAACCAACCCTGTTGATCAATGACCAGCCAAATGGTGTAGCCAGCCTTGATGAATTCCCAAACAAATGCATGTTTGTTTCCATCCATCAATTCAGTGAGTGCGTAGACAGTAAGAAAGATGAATAGTCCGTAGTAGAAAATACCCGGACTCCCAATGGCGGCCAAGTTTCCAAAAAGGTAAAACAAATAAGGCAGCATCAGAAACAATTGAATGACCGCCCATGTTTGTATACCTTTTGAATGAATGGGATTGAATTTCTTGAAGTCATACACATCGTTGATTTTATATACCGGAAATCTTTCTTCCACATCTGCAGGTCGCCATCCTGTTGGCATGAACCAAATCTTCAATTTATCATTCCAGCTATTGGCATGCCATGCATCCTGTATCAAGAGCCACATGTGTTGGAAATTAATTTTGATCGGATTCCATGTAGCTGCAGGTCTCGTGATGCCATATACAGCAGGGATATCTTTTTTCTCTTCTTGGAAAGTCCCAAAAAGTCTATCCCAAATAATGAAAATCTGAGAATAGTTTTTGTCAATGTATTCGGGATTGATGGCATGATGCACCCGATGATGTGCAGGTGTTACAATTATTTTTTCAAGAATCCCCATTCGTTCAATGTGCTGTGTATGATACCAGAATTGGAGGAACAGGTGCAAAGGAGCGACTATAGCAATTGTTTGAGCGGGCACACCGAGCACAGCAGCTGGCAGCAAGAAAAATGTAAAAATTTTAAAGAACACTGATATACTCTGTCTCAGTGCACATGCCAAATTGAATTCTTCAGAGCTGTGATGGATGATATGTGCATTCCAGAATATATTGGTTCTATGTTGGATGCGGTGAATCCAGTATCCGGAAAAGTCCAATGCGATAAAACTTATGATGATTACTGCAATATTGTTTTCGATATGCGTTATCGCCAGATGTTGTACCATCCATCCGTAACTGATGATGGCTACACTGAGTCCCAATACATCTTTCGTCACGTTCGTGATGCCCGACATGAGTGAAGCGATCATGTCCATGATCTTCACGGTATCATGGCCTTTTTTCCAGCCGTACCATTTTTCAAAAAAAACCAAGAGCAGAAAAATGGGAATCGCATACATCAGGACCTTTCCGTAGGTTTCCATATGAGAGTATTGAACACCCAATTTCGTACTTTTTTAGTTAAATTGTAGAGCCATGGCAACATCCCCACTTTCCCTCTCATTTGCTGAAAGCAAGCATGCACTGACCGGAAATATATTTCACTGCATCGATGCGCATACCTGCGGAAATCCCGTTCGGTTGGTTGTTTCAGGCGGACCCGCCCTGGAGGGGAACAACATGAGCGAGAAACGTCAACATTTTTTAAGGGAGTATGATTGGATCAGGAAAGGATTGATGTTTGAGCCGAGGGGACATGATATGATGAGCGGCAGTATACTATATCCTCCTCATGATGCTGTCAATGATTTTGCTGTACTCTTCATTGAAACCAGCGGATGTTTACCCATGTGTGGACATGGAACAATTGGTACCATTACTGCGGCGATTGAATCAGGAATTGTTGTTCCTAAACGTCCGGGTTTTGTTAGAATGGAAGCTCCAGCTGGTTTGATAGAAATAGAATACAAGCAAACTGAGAGCAAAGTGACTTCGGTCAAACTTAAAAATGTACAGGCCTATCTCGACCAGAAAAATTTGGAAGTTGAATGTCCGGGTTTGGGAATGATTCATGTTGATGTTGCATACGGTGGAAACTTTTATGCAATTGTAGATGTACAGGAAAATTTCAATGGACTGGAACACTACAGTGCCGATCAGTTGGTCAGCATGGCAAGATCATTGAGAAAGAACATCAACAGCAAGTACCAATTTGTACATCCACAGGATCCTACCATTCATTCTTGTACACATATATTATGGTGTGGGAAGGTATTGGATTCAACTTCAACAGCAAGAAATGCAGTTTTTTATGGAGACAAAGCAATTGATCGATCGCCTTGTGGAACTGGAACAAGTGCGCGCATGGCTCAATGGTATGCAAAGGGGCAGCTCAAAGCCGGTGATGCGTTTATTCACGAGAGCATCATAGGGAGCAAGTTTATTGGAAGAATAGATGAAGAGTCTGTCCTGTTTGGAAAGCCTGCTATTCGTCCCACGATCGAAGGCTGGGCAAAAATTTATGGATACAATACCATTTCAATTGATTCAAAGGATGATCCATTTGCGAATGGGTTCCAAGTATTATAACAAATCAGTATGAAGTATTTTTTTTCTTGCATGTTGACATGCATCTTCCTCTCAACACATGCACAACAGGAGACCAGGATATGGTTCAATAAACCGGCTTCTTTTTTTGAAGATGCATTTCCGATTGGGAATGGACGCATTGGGGCCATGGCATATGGAGATCCAACCCATGACAGAATTTCGTTGAATGAAATCACCCTGTGGGGTGGTTATCCGAAGGATCCAAATATGAATGTGGATGCTGTAAAATATCTGCCACTTGTCAGAGAAGCTTTGTTCAATGAAAATTACAAAAAGGCTGACAGCTTGATTCGTTTCATGCAAGGATATTTTTCTGCATCGTATGCGCCATTCGGAAATATATTGTTGCATTTTGATCATATCGTTCCAACCAACTACCGTCGTGAACTGGATATTGCAAACGGAGTTGCAACTGTTGAATTCAAATCCAGCAATACCGAATACAAAAGAGAATATTTTGTTTCACATCCAGATCAGCTGCTTTTTATTCACCTCACTGCAAAGGGCGAAGGGAAGCTTCAATTTTCCATTCAAATGAATAGTTTATTGAAATCACGTGTTGCTGCAAGGGGAGATGTTCTCTCACTTTTCGGAAATGCACCCTCGCATGCAGAACCGAATTACAGAGGCAAGATGGCCAATGCGCTTGAGTACGATACCACCAAGTCAATGCGCTTTGCCGGCATATTAAAAATTATTTCAAATGATGGAACATCAACCTTTACTGACAGTTCGTTGAATGTCGACAATGCAAAAGAAGTCTTGTTGGCTGTTTCCTTGGCAACCAGTTTCAATGGTGCGCACAACAATCCCGCTGCAAACGGCAAGGACGAGCGATCCATCGCTGCCGCATATTTATCAAAGTTGAAAATCAAATCTTACACGGATATTCTTGTGCAGCATAAACTGGATTTCAATAAGTACATGAAACGCGTGGCGCTCGATTTGGGTCCTTCTCCTCAACAGTCTTATCCAATCGATCAGCGCTTGAAGAGATTCGCGGCAGGAGAGACCGACAATGGATTGATCACATTGTATTTTCAATTTGGAAGATATTTAATGGTAAGTGGTTCACGCACCAATGAAGCTCCATTGAATCTTCAGGGAATATGGAATGAACAGGTGCGGCCGCCCTGGAGCAGCAATTATACCATCAACATCAATACGGAAATGAATTACTGGCCAGTGGAGTCAACCAATCTGTCTGAATTCCATACTCCTCTGTTGACATTTTTAAAAAAGCTTTCTGAAAATGGAACATCCACTGCAAAAAATTTTTACGGAGTAAACGGTTGGGTTGCGCATCACAATACGGATATCTGGGCCATGTCGAATCCGGTAGGTGATTTCGGGAAAGGCGATCCTGTTTGGGCAAACTGGACCATGGGTGGTACTTGGTTGAGTACACATTTATGGGAACATTTTCTTTTTACAAATAATACTTTATTTCTGAAGAAAGATGCCTATCCCATCATGAAAGAGGCAGCTAGATTTTGTTTGGAATTTTTGGTAAAAGACAAAAATGGAAACCTGCTTACGGCCCCTGCAACATCACCTGAAAATATGTACATCACTGACAAAGGAATCAGGGGGAGTGTGCTCTACGGTGGCGCAGCCGATCTGGCCATGATCAGAGAAATATTCAAGCAGGTGATGGATGCAGCAAAACTGTTGAAGACAGATCAATTGTTTGCACAGCAAATTGCAGATGCATATCAAAAACTTTTACCATACCAGATAGGGAAGAAAGGAAATTTACAGGAGTGGTATTATGATTGGGATGACCAAGATCCGAAGCACAGGCATGTCTCACATTTATTTGCCTTGTATCCTGGCACCAGTATTGGGTTGAAGCAGGAACCTGTTTTATCGAATGCTGTAAAGCGGGCATTGGAATTAAGGACAAACAACGGAACGGGTTGGTCTATTGCTTGGAAAATAAATCTCTGGGCAAGACTTCAGAACGGTGAGCGTGCCTATGACGCCATCAAAAAAATCATGACCTATTATCCGGCTGATCAATCAGAAATTAAAATGGCTGGGGGAGGGACGTATCCCAATTTGTTTGATGCACATCCACCATTTCAAATCGATGGAAATTTCGGCGCAACGGCTGGCATTGCTGAAATGCTTTTGCAAAGCCATAAAGGTGATATTGTATTGTTGCCTGCATTGCCTGAAGACTGGAAATCAGGTTCTGTCAAGGGCTTGAAAGCAAGAGGGGGATGCGAGGTGGACATAACATGGAAGGATGGGCAATTGAAATCGGCTTTTATCAGGCCATCCACCAAAACAGAAAAAATTATTCGTTACAAAGGACAAACATGGAAACTTCGTTCAAGCAGTCCATTGTACATACAACTCTGAAAACATCATTGTAAAAATCTATCAAAGATTGAAGACGATTGTTTGAAACTGTAACTTTGAAAAAAATCAGATGAGTAAAGTAATAGTAGCTGGTGGAGGTGTAATTGGTTTGTGTGCCGCATATTATTTGCACAAAGGCGGACACGAAGTGGTCGTCATTGAAAGGGGCGATATCCAACGCGGTACATCTTTTGGCAATGCCGGATATGTTTCACCCAGTCACTTTATTCCGTTGGCTTCTCCAGGAATTGTTGCGAAAGGATTGCAATGGATGTTGAGTGCTAGCTCCCCATTTTATATCAAGCCGAGGTTGGATTTGGATCTCATCAAGTGGGGACTTACATTCTGGAGAAGATCCTCAAAGTCATTCATGGAAAAAAACATTCCACCTCTCAATGAAATCCTACATCTCAGCCGTGCATTGACTTCTGATATGAGGGATGAGTTGGGAAACCATTTTCGCATGGAGGAGCTTGGATGTTTTATGTTGTACAAAAGTGCCACAACAGAGAAACATGAAATTGAATTGGCAAAAGAAGCTGCATCACTTGGAATTGAAACGAAAATTTTTGATTCCAAAGGAGTTCAAGAGATGGAGTCAGAAGTCGAAGTGAATGTCAGGGGCGGTATTTTATATCCAATCGATTGTCATTTGCATCCGGGTGATTTGATGCAAACCATTTATAATTACCTTCAATCAAATGGAGTGCAATTTCAATTGAACACTGCCATTGAAGGTTTTGAAAAAGTGGGACGAAAAGTCAGTAAAGTCATTACCGACAAAGGCGATTTTACAGCAGATGAGTTTGTACTGGCAACCGGTTCATGGTTGCCCATCGTGACAAAATACCTGGGTGTAGAGCTATTGTTGCAAGCAGGGAAGGGATACAGCATGACATTTGAAAATATTGAACGAAATCTTCGTCAACCCGCCATTTTGGTGGATGATCGTGTTGCCATGACACCAATGGGTGGAGACTTGCGTATGGGTGGAACGATGGAGATCAGTGGATTGCAATCGCCGATGTTGATCAAAAGAGTGCAGTCCATTTTCAATGCTGCAAAAAATTATTATCCCAACTTACCTGTTTCATTT
>VGFP01000004.1:60000-61128 GCA_016868855.1 Bacteroidota bacterium
TGGGATGACCTGTGGATAGGGGTGAAAGGCCAATCAAACTGAGAGATAGCTCGTTCTCCCCGAAATGTTTTTAGGAACAGCCTCGGATATAGAAGTTTACTAGAGGTAGAGCTACTGATTGGGCTAGGGGGCTTCACCGCCTACCAAACCCTGACAAACTCCGAATGCTAGTAAATATCTCCGGGAGTGAGGCTGCGGGTGCTAAGATCCGTGGCCGAGAGGGAAATAACCCAGAATAGCAACTAAGGTCCCTAATACGTAGTTAAGTTGATCAAACGAGGTGGGGCTTCTATAACAGCCAGGATGTTGGCTTGGAAGCAGCCATTCATTTAAAGAGTGCGTAACAGCTCACTGGTCGAGAGGCCCTGCACGGAAAATGATCGGGCATCAAACTACGAACCGAAGTTCTATGATCTGCCTTTGGCAGATCGGTAGGGGAGCATTCTGATCCGCTGTGAAGGTGTGTGGCGACGCATGCTGGAGCGTTCAGAAAAGAAAATGTAGGTATAAGTAACGATAAATAAGGTGAAAAACCTTATCGCCGAAAGTCTAAGGGTTCCTGATCAACGTTAATCGGATCAGGGTTAGTCGGGTCCTTAGGTAAACCCGAAAGGGGTAACTGATGGAAAGCTGGTTAATATTCCAGCACCCACTGTAGTTTCGATGGGGTGACGCATTATTGAAAGTCTCACGGGGATCACGGAATATCCCGTTTAAGCATGTAGCTATACGTTTTACAGGTAAATCCGTAAGATGTGGCAAAGTGCGAAAGTACACTGCGGCTTCGGCCAATGGGAGAGACCTAAAAGATGCCGAGAAAAACCTCTAAGGTTAGGCTACAGCGGCCCGTACCGCAAACCGACACAGGTAGACGAGATGAATATTCTAAGGCGCTCGGGTGAGCCGTGGAGAAGGAACTAGGCAAATTGACGCTGTAACTTCGGGATAAAGCGTACCACCTTATGGGTGGTCTCAGTAAAATGGTCCAACCAACTGTTTAGCAAAAACACAGGGCCCTGCAAAATCGAAAGATGACGTATAGAGCCTGATACCTGCCCGGTGCTGGAAGGTTAAGGAAGGGTGTTCGACGCAAGTCAAAGCTCCTGACTGAAGCCCCAGTAAACGGCG
>VGFP01000005.1 GCA_016868855.1 Bacteroidota bacterium
AGTTGTAAGTTTTAAGTTGTAAGTTATAGGTTGTAGTTGTTGTCAGTTGTTGTCAGTTGACAGTTAACGGTTGACAGTTAACGGTTGACAGTTGACGGTTAATCATCAAATCTCCTAGTCACTTATCCCTATCCCCTTTCCCCTTCTCCCTCGTCTCTCGTCCCTCCTCCCTCTTCCCTTGTCACTTCTCACTTGTCACTCGTCCCTCCTCTCTCCTCCCTCTTCCCTGGCTGTATTAAACCCTCAGGCAAAAAACTCATCACAAAAATCACGACAGAAGAAATCAGCATCAGATAGAGTCCGATTTCTTTTTCGGGACAATACCCCCGGTAGCATGATCCGAACAACAGAAAGTTTTTAATGGCGTATGCCACATTCAATCCACCAACCAAAAGAGCTGCCCGTTTGAGCCATGAATTTTTGATAAAGGCACTCAGGGTGGTGAATCCTGCAAAAAAGAAAAGCAATTTATAGGGTTTGCCGTAGATGTTTTTTTCAGAAAAAAATCCGTTGAAATGTTTGTCTACATCCGCATAAAAAGCCCATGGGAGGTAACATGCAGCAACCAACAGGGCAAAAGCCAACAAACTGATCCATTTAGAGTATCTGGTCATAAGAAAAAAAGCGAAGATTCACTTCGCTTGGAGGTCCCGAGCGGATTCGAACCGCTGTAGAAGCTTTTGCAGAGCTCTGCCTAGCCACTCGGCCACAGGACCCATTGATTCAACCTTATTGAACCGTTGCAAAAGTACTAATTTTGAACGGATTAATAAAGAGCCCCATTCAATGAACCCCATTGCATCTTCAGAACTGATTATCAACAACAGAGGCGCCATTTATCACCTGGATCTTCGTCCCGATGAAATTGGTGAAACCATTATAACAGTCGGAGATCCTTTCCGGGTTGAGAAAGTGAGCCGGTATTTTGACCGCATTGAACACCGATCCCATCACCGCGAATTCATCACCCATACCGGATGGATCGGCAACAAAAAAATCACTGTTCTTTCAACCGGAATTGGTACGGATAACATCGACATCGTCTTCAATGAATTGGATGCATTGGTGAATATTGATTTTGAAACAAGGACGGAGAAAAAAGAAAAGCAAAAGTTGAAATGGATTCGCATTGGCACTTCCGGATCGCTTCAAAAGAATGTTGAAGTGGACAGCATCGTCGCTTCAACCCATGCAGTTGGACTCGATAACCTCCTGCATTATTATGCACGCCATGATGATCAGCATGAAATTGATTTGCTTAATCAGTTTAAATCGCAGATAAGGTTTTCTCCTAACATTCAACCTTATGCCACCTCTGGCAATGCAGGATTGCTGTCAACATTTGCAGATATCGCGCATAGCGGAATAACCGTGACTTGTCCGGGGTTCTATGGTCCACAGGGCAGGGTCATCCGAATGGGACTCGCCAATCCGCATCTCAACCATGATCTCACGGCTTTCAGCTGGGGAAATCAGCGCATATTGAATTTTGAGATGGAGACTGCTGCAATTTATGGCTTGGGGAAATTACTGGGGCACGAATGTTTGTCACTCAGTGCAATTGTAGCCAATAGGTTGGCTGGAAAGTTTTCCAGTGATGCAGATGCTGCAATGGACAAGCTTATTCGAACCACACTTGAAAGAATCTAAATGAAAATATCTTTTAGCAAATATCAGGGAACGGGAAATGATTTTGTTGTGCTCGACAACAGAGATGGTGCATACGATGGACTCACCCATGGGCAGGTTGCATTTTTATGCGACAGAAAATTTGGCATTGGCAGCGATGGACTCATGATGCTTGAAAATGCGGATGGATTTGATTTTAAGATGCGTTACTACAATGCCGATGGCCAAGAGGGCAGCATGTGCGGCAATGGAGGAAGATGCTTGGTGCAATTTGCGCATGACAAAGGAATTGTCAAACAATCATATCAATTTACAGCCAGTGATGGTCCGCATGATGCCATCATCCTTGACAATGGATTGATCAAATTGAAAATGCAAGATGTACATGGAGTAGAAGTACATGGAACTGACAAGATATTGAATACAGGCTCTCCTCATTTCATTCAATATGTTGATGGTGTGAAAGAAGTAGATGTTTTTCAACAAGGCAGAAACATCAGATACAGTGAGTCATTCAAGGAAGCAGGCATAAATGTGAATTTTGTGGAAAGAGTTGGCAATGGAATTAAAATCCGCACCTATGAAAGAGGCGTTGAAAATGAGACATTGAGTTGTGGAACAGGTGCAACTGCCGCTGCTTTGGCATCCTCTGAAAAAATGGGACCTCAACTAACCAACGTTGAAGTGGAAGGTGGGGCATTGCAAATTGCATTTGATCGTATAGGTAATCAGGAGTTCAATAATATTTGGCTGATTGGTCCCGTGCAATTTGTCTATTCAGGAACAATAGAAATCTGATCATGTTCAACATAAGAGTATACGGTATTCTCATTTCAGAAGATAACCAGGTCTTGGTAAGTGATGAGTTTATTCGTGGAAACTATTATACTAAGTTTCCCGGAGGAGGATTGGAATTCGGCGAGGGCACACGAGCATGTTTGGCCAGGGAGTTTATGGAGGAGATGAATGTAAAGGTGGATGTAAAAGAGCACTTATATACCACTGATTTTTTTCAGATGTCAGCATTCAACCCTGAGCATCAAATCGTTTCTATTTACTACAAAGTTGAGCCATTGGAATTGATAAGGGTTCCACTAAGAAATAAGGCGTTTGATTTCGATGAGTCCCAATTAGCCATATACAATGAAACCGGGGAGACAGAAACCTTCAGGATGGTTCCCATGGAGGAGTTTGGCGCACACGCAGTGAGTCTCCCGATTGATAAAGTCGTAGCTGATTTGGTAAAATCACTTTTTAAGTGAGTCCCTTATTTCAGTCAGCAGTTGATCAGTCTTGGAAACTTCAGGTGCAGAGAGTTCTTCTTTTTTCTTCAGGGCATTGATGCCTTTGATGATCAGGAACATGGCGAAGGCAACGATGATGAAGTCAATCACCACTGTCACAAAAGCGCCCCATTCTATGGCCACTTCTGCTCCGTGTGGAATAACTACCTTACCACTTGGATCAACCACTTCATTGATTTCAGATTTAGGGACTAACTTCTTGTCATAGAAATTGGTGCCCCCTGTCAGGAGTCCAATCAAAGGCGCAATCAATTTTTCCGTGAATGTGGAGACTACTTTCCCAAAGGCACCTCCGATGACAAATGCCACAGCGATATCCACCAGGTTCCCCCTTAGGGCGAATTGTTTGAACTCTTTGATGAAACTCATCTTCTTTTATTTTTTGAAAATTACGAATAAAATAAAAAAGCATCCCGGGGGATGCTTTTTTATTTAGCAAAATATTCAATCTAATAATTTGTGAAAAGAAGCTTATTAGAAGTTGTAGAGGTTGTAGCAAAACTGATAATCCCACTTGTTGCGTTGTTTACTAATGCGGCTTGTACATCTGATGGTGTTCTAATTTAAGAATTCTGCATGTAAAGCGCAGCAACACCTGCAACATGTGGCGAGGCCATTGATGTACCACTGATTGTATTATATGATTTTGAATTGTTTTTCCAGGAAGAGTAAATTGAGCTGCTAGGAGCTATGATATCTACTAAGGATCCATAGTTTGAATAACTTGCTAACGCATCTGTAGATGTAGATGCTGCTACAGTTATTGCAGCGGGCACTCTAGCTGGAGAATAATCTTTTACATCAGCACTTGAATTTCCTGCGGCTACACACATTACAATACCTTTCGAAATTGCATTAGAAACTGCTTCGTCTAGTGCAAGGGAACCTCCTCCTCCAAGAGACATATTTGCAACTGCAATGTTATTACTTTTAATGTGATCATTGGCGCAAAAATCAACACCAGCAATAACACCTGAATTTGTACCTGATCCTGAATTATTTAAAACACGTACAGCAACAAGTTTTACATTTTTAGCAACACCAACATTTCTTCCACCAACTGTTCCCGCAACATGTGTACCATGTCCATTACCATCAGTACCCTTACCACCAAAAGCATCAAAACCAAATACAGCTCTCCCTCCAAATTCTTGATGATCAAACCTTATACCTGTATCTATAATATAAACTACTACTCCTTGACCTGTAGCAGTATAAATATACTTCTTGTCCAGAGTTAATGATCTTGAATCAATTCGATCAATACCCCATGAAGGAGTTGAGCTTTGAACAGTTGCGATAGTATATACTTCCTGATCTTGCTCAATATATTTTACTTTAGGATTTTCTCTCAAGCCTCTCAATGCTTGAACTGGAAGAGTAGCTGAAAAGCCTTTCAGTGCATGTTGGTATTTATATTTTGCCTTGAAGCCATTTGCGCGTTCAGATCTTTCAACTTCTAAGTCTACATCGGCATCGTCATGGAACACAACTATATATTCTCCAGGAATATATTTGGCATTCGCTTCATTTGCATGCAAAGGTGATTTACCAGAAGAAAGGTCAAGCTGAGGAATAATTTGTTTATCAACCAGTTCAACTTTCGAACAGGAAAACAACACGATAGTTGCAAGTACAGATAAAGAAATTCTAGAAATCCGCATGGTATGTTTTTTAGGTGAAAACAGCGGTTTCTCAAGTAGGATTTGGATGGATGATGCAATTTAAAAAAAACTCATAAATGTTACAGGATTATTTGTAAACATGTGTAAAAATGACTGAAAAAGAGGGTTTTAGCAGTACATTTGTTTCAGGTACCAAAGCGCTAAAAATGAAGAAATTCAACCTAAAATCATTGCTGCCCCACTTCATCGCAGTTGTAACTTTTGTTGTTGTTGCAGCCATATTCTGCAAACCCGCCCTTGAAGGGAAAGTGCTTCAGCAGTCTGACAACGTTCAGTGGAAGGCCATGTACGAGGATCAAAGGAAATACCAAGAAAAAAACGGGGAACTTCCACTTTGGTCAAATGGCATGTTCAGCGGTATGCCCGGCTATCAAATTGCCATGTACGCCCCCAACCCATTTTCTCTGGGGTATGTGTACAACCTGATGACACTTGGTCTGCCAAAACCTCTATATTTTTTCGTGCTGGCTGCATTGTGTTTTTATATTCTCACTCAAATTTTAAGGATAAATCCCTACCTGGGAATTTTAGGCGGACTCTCCTATGCATTTGCGACCTATAATCCCATCATCATATCAGTTGGACACGATACCAAAATGCTGGCCATTGCCTATATACCGGCATTGATCGGATCTATCATCCTGCTTTTTGAAAAGAAATATTTGCTTGGGACTGCATTAACCGCATTGTTTTCAGGACTGATCATCAGCGTCAACCACCCGCAAATAGTATACTACACCTTCATTGTGATACTGTGCATGTCGGTTGGATATCTTGTAAACTGGTTGAAGCAAAAAGAATATTTACACATCTTTAAAGTGGTCGGATTGGCCGCCATTGCAACTGTTCTTGGCATTGCCAGCAATGCAGTGCTATTGGGGACAACGTATGAATATTCAAAAGAATCCATTCGCGGAGGTACGGTATTGGCTGACGGCAAAAGCAATTTCAGCAAAAGTGGATTGAACAAAGATTACGCACTGAGTTACAGTGTATTCAAATCTGAACCGCTTGTGATGATGTTTCCAAGGCTCTATGGCGGCAGTACCGGTAACTTGGAAGTAGCAGAGGATAAATCAAAAGCCATTGAAGCGCTTCAACAGATGCCCCAAGAATTGGCGCAACAGCTACAAGGATTTCTACAGTTTTACTGGGGAGGTATCACTTCAGGTACAGCGGGTCCGCCCTATTCAGGCGCCATCATCTGTTTTTTGGCAATACTTGGACTCTCATTCATTCCAAATAAACACAAATGGTGGATGATAGCTGCAACATTGATAGCATTTATGATCAGCTGGGGACATTATTTTGAGGGATTCAATGTTTTCTTATTGGAGAATCTTCCATTATTCAATAAGTTCAGGGCACCCAGCATGATATTGGTGATACCAACTTTCATTTTTGCCCTGAGTGCGGTGATTGCAGCGCAGGAATTGCTGTTCAATCAAAAAGCAACAGATGCCATCAAAAAATATAAAAAGGGATTATTGGTCGTGGCAGGTGTTTTTGCCCTGGCATTGATGCTATACCTGACATCTGATTTCAAAACCGAGAATGATGAGAATCTAATCAAGCAAGTCAGCGAAATTTCAGATCCACAGCAGAGAAATGCAATACTCCCTTCAGCCAGGGCATTTGTAGAAGCATTGCAGGAAGATAGAAAGGGACTCTTTTGGGGTGATATAATGCGAAGCTTTTTGTTCATCTTGATTGCCGCCGGTTCCATCTGGCTTTATTTCCAGAAAAAATTAAGTGCCATCTGGGCTTTGGTAATTGTAGCAGCAGCATCACTGATTGACATCTTTGGGATCGACAGCAAATATTTAAACGAGAACAACTACCAAGAAGAAGAGGAATATGCTCAAACATTCACTCCTGCACCACATAATTTGGAGATCGCAAAAGATACAAGCTATTATCGGGTTTTTGATATCACCAATGGAGTAAGTGCCGCATTCAATGGTTACGCTACCCCAAGTGTCTTTCATCAGAATATTGGAGGTTATCATGCCGCGAAGCTGAGTATCTACCAAGATCTGATTGAAAAACAATTGTATAATTTTCCCAATTGTGCTCCTACACTCGATATGCTCAATACAAAGTATATCATTTTCAAAGATCCTCAGTCCAATCAAATCCAATACCAAGTCAATCCAACTGCTGCAGGTCCTTGTTGGTACGTGGATTCTGTTTCAGTTATAACAGAACCAGCAAAATTGATAAAAACCCTTGATAGTCTGAATATCAGAAATACGGCATTGATTGAGGCAAAAATTGATGCCCCCATCGCTAAAAATATGCAGGGAGATTCAATCTGGCTGATAAAAAATGACCATGACAGGATTTACTACAGTTCTCTCTCAACTGACAACCGATTTGCCGTTTTCAGTGAAGTATATTATAGCAAAGGATGGAAGGCCTATATCGATGGCAAAGAGTCCAATATATACAAAACAAATTATGTTCTCAGAGGACTGATAATACCTGCTGGAAAGCACGAAATTAAATTTGAATTCAAACCTGATTCATTTTCTAAAGGAGTGCCCATTGCAATTACAGCAAGTGGAATCATTTGGCTACTTCTGATTGGGAACTTGTTTGTTTTACTCAAATCAAACAAAAATACACCATAGGCGCAGCCTCATGAAAAAAATAGCTGCTATTGCGTCATATAAATATTTACCATCTGAATCTGGTGGGCAAAAATATATTTCAAACTTTTTTTCAAATCTGGCAACAACCGTAAAATTGACTGTCATTGGTACTGAAAATAATAATGTGCCATCTGGATCGAATTATGAATTAAAAAAATACCTAAAAAGAAATCCCCTCAGTTATATTGATTTCATAGGATTATTTAAAACTTACAAATTATTAAAGCGAGAGAAAATTTCGACCCTAATTATTGAACATCCATATATAGGCTGGATGGGTATTTTACTTAAACGATTATTAAAAATTAAGTTGATTATTCACACACACAATATAGAATATCTGAGATTCCAGACTTTACAAAAATGGTGGTGGCCATTACTCAAGATATATGAAACATGGATATTGAAAAATGCAGACCATGTTTTTGCGATTTCTGAAGATGACATTCAATGGATGTATCATCACATGAACATTGATAAAGTAGAAATAAGTCTTTTGCCCTATGGAGTATTTATCGAAAATGCACCTGTAGACAAAGAAGAATATAAGCAGATTATATCCAAAAAGTACTCATTGAATGAATCAAAGCCACTCATATTTTTTAATGGCGCGCTGGACTATAAACCCAATGAGGAAGCAGTTGAATACATTGTATCAAATATTTTACCAAAACTGATAGAGAAAGACTTTCAATTCAACTTGATCATTGCCGGTAAAAATCTTGACAAAGAAATTCAATCGAAACTTTCTTATTACCAGAATGTACATTATTTAGGTTTCGTAGAAGATATTGATTCATATACCAAGGCAGCAGATATATTCATCAATCCTGTTATATCTGGAGGCGGTGTAAAAACAAAATTAATTGAAGCCTTGGCAATGAATTGTACCTGTATTTCTACGGAGGCCGGTGCAATTGGGGTTGACAAATACGCTTGCGGCAATAAACTTAAAATCGTTACAAATAAAGACTGGAGCAGTTTTGTAACCCAAATCATAGATAGCTCCAAACTAATAGAAAACATACCCGATGTTTTCTATAAAAGGTATAATTGGAGGAACATCATCGAAAAGACAAGCAGGTATATATAATCAACTGAAGAGCGACTTGATAAAAATCCTACATTGTTCTTTGACTCTATAAATGAGTGAGAATATCACATAGTAAAGTCCTGAACCTTTTCTAATTCTCATAATATCTAACTCATGCATATATATAGTTTGTAATAACCTGATTCTTTTTGAAGTCTCAGTACTTGCATTATTAATATGTATCAAAGATGTTCCTTGGAAAAAATAATTTATTAATCCCAATTGCTTTAATTGAAAACCCCAAAGATGATCTTCCCCATACATAAAAAATCTCTCATCTAATTTCTGTCCGGGTAAACGCTCAAGAATTGATTTATTGAACATAAGAAATGCCCCATTCAACCAATCACATTCCATATCAAAATCACCTTTAAAGTATTTCCCTTGCATCAATCTGGCACGAACGGTGTATGGCATTAAAAAAGGGATGAAACGGAACAGATCTAAAATCTCCCATCCTATTGACCTGAATTTTCGGGCAGTGAATTGTACTCTTCCATTGGGATATTTCATTTTTACACCTAGGAACCCAATGTTGGAAAGCATATTAAATTTTGTCAAGGCTTTACTCAATACATTTTCATTGAAGTAAGTATCACTGTTTAACAATAGAATAATTTCGCCCAATGCTTGCTCAATACCTAAATTATTTCCTTTTGCAAATCCTGTGTTTTCGGGACTTTTGATCAATTTAATTTGTGGAAATATATCTTTGAATACATCAGCATTTCGTTCTGTGGAAGCATTATCAACCAAAATAATTTCATACGCAACATCCCTGGTATTATCAATAATACTTTGAATACATTGTTTGGTAATATTAAAAGTATTATAGTTTATGATAATAATTGAAATCATCTTGCTCGGTTGAATAAATATGAAATTGACATTAACATTTTTGAAGCAATACCCATTTTTAAAATTGCCAATGGAATATTTGATTGAAAACGTACCATATTAGTAATATTACTATTGATGTGAATATCACTTGAATACTTTTTAAGTTCATTTATATCTCTTAAGCCCAAGTTTCTGATAAGTCTCCACCATGCATCATAAGCGAGAATATTTTTAAACAAATTATTTCCGTACTTGTTGGTGAAAATAAGCGTTTCAGGAATTTCAACAGTAGGATTTAAAAAACAGCTATTGGTAATTTGAGAATCATTATAACTAACCTCAATCAATGACTTTGATATATATTTTAATTTGTATTTAGAAGCCAATCGTATATAGCATTCCCAGTCCACAATCCACTTTAATCTTTCATCAAATGTCTCTGTAACTGATTTTCTGAACATCATGACTGATGGAGGTCCAATAATATTACCTGAAAATAGACTCAACGGTTGATGAACAAATTGTTTGAACCTATTTGAGGATATGGTCATATTTTTAATTTGTCCATTTTCATAAACAGCATCATACCCAGAAAATATACAATCCACAGTTGAGTCAATTTGATTTACAAAATCCTGCAAAGAATCAGGAGATGTAAAATAATCATCATCGTGCATGATCTTTATCCAATCACCCTTGGCATGGGAAATAGAAGCAAGCCAGTTTTTGGGGCTTCCTAATGGAACTTGATTTTTGTGGTAAACTATATTCATGCCAGACCCCAACGAAATAACATAATCATATACAGTAGAGTCAGAACCAGAGTCATCTGTAATTATAACCTCATAATTTTTGTAAGTTTGTAATCGAATACTTTCTAACAACCTCTGAAGGTAATTCAACCTTTTATACGCTGGTATACATATTGAAACAAAAGGAGTCATACAAATGAAATTACGACATATATGAGAATTGCGGGAACAGTTATATTGTACAACCCACCGAATAATATCTCAAATAATATAGAAACATATCTACAGGATTTAGAGTTTCTATTGATTTATGACAACTCCAGCAATAATGATGCAGCAAAATACTTCCAAAACAATGATAAGTTTTACTATGTATGGGACGGCGAAAATAAAGGAATTGCTTTTAGATTAAATAATGCAATTGAAATTTGCGAAGATAAAAACATTGATTTTCTCCTTACAATGGATCAAGATTCGTCTTTTTCTGGAACAACAATTTATGATTATATAGAAAAAATTAAATCAAGTCAAGATCAAGATATTGGGATGTTTGGTGTTGTACATGACAAAAGAAAGAATACTAAGGATGCTGAATTAAATAAAATACTTATTACATCAGGTAGTGTAATTAATATAGATATTGCGAATAAAGTCGGTCTATTTGATGAAAAATTATTTATCGATGGTGTGGACACAGAGTACTGCTTAAAACTATTCAAAAATGCATATAAAACAATACTCTTCAATGACATTTTCCTAAACCACTCGTTAGGAGAATCTTCACTTGCCATCACCCCTTTGCTTAGAAAAGAATACCGGGCAATTCACAACAGTAAGAGGATTTACTATATGATCAGAAATACACTCTATTTGCGTAATTTATATAGAAACGAAATAAGATTCCTCTCATGGCAACCAATTTTTAATGAAATTAAAAATGCAGTTTTTTATGGAAGAGAAAAAAAAGCTACTATCGCAGCTATTGCAAAAGCATACATAGATTTCAGACAAAATAAAATGGGTAAATAAAATGAGAGAGTTCTTATCCCCAGTAGAAATATTTTTTAGAAAATACTTTCCAAAGAGGATGGATGGATATAAAAATATTCAAGTTCAATTCAAAAGTAAAAATGGAATAGAAATTGGTGGTCCAACTTATAGTTTCGGCTCGAGAGGTTTTTTACCCATATATAAAGTAATTAAAAGTCTTGATAATGTCAACTTTAGCAGCAATACTATATGGGAAGGAGATTTGACTGAGGGACAACATTTTAAATTTGGAAATAAAATTGGTAAACAATACATAAAAGAAGCAAATAATCTAAATGGTATCATTGATTCAAAATACGACTTTCTTATCTCATCACATAATATTGAACATCTGGCAAATCCATTAAATACAATACAGGAGTGGAAGCGAGTTGTTAAACCTGGTGGATACTTTTTATTTATCCTACCGAACAAGGAGGGCACTTTTGATCATAAAAGGCCTGTTACAACAATTGATCATCTCATAAATGACTTAAATAAAAAAACAACAGAAGATGATCAAACGCATTTTGAGGAAGTCTTAGCACTCCACGATCTGTCGATTGATCCAGGAGGTCTAAATTATGAAGACTTCAAACAAAGAACTTTAAAAAATATTGAAAACAGGTGCGTTCATCACCATGTTTTTGATTTGGATCTACTAGAGAAAATTGCACTTGTATCAAACATCCAAATCATTCAAATAGAAAAGTTTTCAAAAATACATCTCGTATTGCTTGGTAAAAACAATAAATAAATATGCCTACTCCTAATATTATAAAAATTATTTTCAGAAAGTCCCCTTATCGAAAATTAGGTATTGGCTGGTTGAAGGAGAAAATCATTAAACATAATGATTCCGACAATTTAAAGTCAATTAAAGCATGTGGAAAACTCATAAATTACAGGAGTAATGAGGAGCTGATACATTGCTTAAAAGAAATATTTTTTGAAAATATTTACAAATTCCATTCCGAAAAGAAAAATCCATTAATTATTGACTGCGGCGCACATATTGGAATGAGTTTATTATACTTCAAACAACAATATCCAAATGCTACTGTTTTAGCATTTGAACCAGATATTAATAATTTCGAATTACTCAAAAAAAACATCAATGAATGGAAGTTTTATGATGTACATATTTTTCAAAATCCAGTATGGATCTCAAATGATGAAATAAACTTCCAGGCATCAGGAGCAATGGGAGGGAAAATTTCTGGTAAGTCAGAAACCCCTGATTCAAATATCAAATTGAAAGCAATTAGACTTTATGAGGTTTTAGATAAAGAGGTTGATTTTTTGAAAATAGATATTGAAGGTGCAGAATATGAAGTAATAAAAGATTGTAAGCAAAAACTTCATCTAGTCAATAACCTTTTTGTTGAATATCATTCAACATTTGAAGAACAAAGTAATCTAACCGAAATCCTGCAAATTATCAATGACGCTGGATTTAAATTTTACATCAAAGAAGCTAATAATGTCTATCCGATTCCCTTTATTAAAAAGAAAATCAATACTTCATTTGACCTTCAACTCAACATTTTTGCATTTAGAGATTCAAAATAAAAAAATCCAATCCTCTTTTTTTGAGGCTATTTAATTCATAGCTCAAATTCTGAGTAATATACTTATGTACATCATACGCCTTGAAATTTGACAAAATTGATGAGTCATATTTTAAAACACCAATGCCTATTGACTGATTAAATTTATCCTCCAAGGAAAAATCTGGCTTACTTAAACTCACCCATACGGCGAATACAAAAGGCAATCCTGTCATCTCCTTCCAGCCCAAGCCTAAGTCATAGATAAAAGTAAATTTAGATCGATGCATCAACGCACGATCACCAATGATGAGTCCTGCTGTTTTGCCTTTGATATTATCAATATAGGATTCATCTTCAGCTGAAATAAACTTTACATCTTTCTTCCAATGCTTCTCAAACAATAACTTACAGAGCAGGACAGATGTTCTGGACTGATAATCCAAGTAGACCTCTTCTATTTCTTTCATGGGCACTTCACTGAAAACTGCCACAGAGGCAACTTCGCCCTCGGTACCGATACAATAATCTGATATGATATGGTATTCACCCAAACTGGGCAAAGCACCAACCGGGACCAGCCCAATGTCAATCTGGTCAGACTTTAGCATCTTCACCAAATTGGCAGGATAGTCCAACAAGAGCTCAATCTCATCCTTGATGGGTCCATGCTCCAATCCGTATATAAATGGCTTGGTATTCAAGTAACTGACCGCTCCAACCCTGATTTTCCTTTCCACCAATATTGACGTAATTTTGCCGCAAAGTTACACCAATTCAAGATCTTCATGGAACTTCACACACTTTCAGCCATCTCACCTATTGACGGCAGATACAGATCACAAGTTGATTCAATCGCTGGCTATTTCTCTGAATTCGCACTCATGCAATACAGACTGAGAGTAGAGACCGAATATTTTATATCACTCTCTCAAGAGAAGCTCTTTGCATTACCATCTGCAAAGGCCAATAAATTGAGAACAGTATACAATGAATTCAACAATGAAACGGCGAGTGAAATCAAGAACCTGGAGAAAGTCACCAACCACGATGTGAAGGCACTTGAGTATTACATGAAGAAAGAATTGGATGCGCTTGAACTGGGACATTTGAAGGAATTTGTACACTTCGGACTCACATCACAAGACGTAAACAATACTGCGATCCCATTGATGTGGAAAGAAGCAATGGAAAACGAATACCTCCCTGCAATTTCCAATCTCATCATTCGCTTGAAAGTCCTGGCTAAATCATGGAAAAACATATCCATGCTGGCCAGAACACATGGTCAGCCTGCATCCCCTACTAAACTGGGTAAAGAAATCATGGTTTTTGTAGAAAGACTGGAAGATCAACTCCATCTCATCTACCATATACCCTACTCCTGCAAATTCGGTGGAGCAACGGGTAATTTCAATGCACATCATGTCGCCTACCCTAAAATCAATTGGGTGAAATTTGGAAATAAGTTTTGTGCAGATAAACTCGGACTCCAACGCCAGCAATACACTACACAAATTGAACACTACGATCACTTGGCTGCCCAATTTGATGCCATGAAAAGAATCAATACGATTCTGGTTGATTTCTGCAGGGACATTTGGACCTACATCTCCATGGAATACTTCCGCCAGCAAACGAGAAAAGGCGAAGTGGGTTCTTCTGCCATGCCACATAAGGTCAATCCAATTGACTTCGAAAATGCAGAGGGAAACTTGGGCATTGCGAATGCGATATTTGAACACTTATCAGCCAAATTGCCTGTATCTAGACTCCAACGCGATTTGACGGATTCCACTGTTATTCGCAACATCGGTGTTCCAGTTGCCCATACCATGATTTCCATCAATTCTATCAACAAAGGATTGGGCAAATTATTATTGAATGAGGCTGCCATCAATGCCGACCTGGATAAAAACTGGGCCGTAGTTGCCGAGGCCATTCAAACCATTCTCAGAAGAGAAAACTACCCTCAACCATATGAGGCCTTGAAAGAACTCACCAGAGGCAAAACTTCGATTGACAAAAAATCCATTCACCAATTTATTGATAAACTTAAAGTAAAAGCGTCGGTTAAAAAGGAGTTGAAAGGGATTAGTCCGTTTAATTATACAGGTGTTTAAGGGAGAAGGGAGGAGAGAGGAGGGACGAGTGACAAGTAACAAGTTACAAGGGAGGAGGGTGAAGGGAGTAGGGAGAAGGGGGAAGGGTAAAGTTGCTTACTCCATGAAAACTACGATAATCTTGACAACCCTGATAACGACGACAACAATTACAACAACTACAACTTAAAACTTAAAACTTACAACTTAGAACTATTTGTGTATTTCCGAACTAAAATGAAACTGTATCTCCGGGTTATTGGCAATCTCAGTATTTAAGAACCATTCACTTTGGGCTAGGTAAACCAAGTGCCCATCTTTGTCGGTCACAATATTGCCCGTTTTGAACCGGGTAAATTCATCCAGCTTGGCTTTGTTTTCTGTCGTCAGCCAGCATGCTTTATAAAATGGCAAAGTGTTAAATTGAACGGAAGCGCCATATTCCTGAAGCAACCTGTATTGGATCACCTCAAACTGGAGATCACCAACACAACCAATTATTTTTCGATTTCCATTGTGTTGTGTAAACAATTGAGCTACACCCTCATCTGTAAGTTGATTCAAGCCTTTATCGAGCTGTTTTGTCTTCATGGGATCCTTATTGATCACCTCTTTGAAGATCTCTGGAGAGAAACTTGGGATGCCGGAATAGTAATAATCCTCTCCCTCTGTTAAGGTGTCACCGATCTTGAAATTTCCGGTATCAAACAATCCAACCACATCACCTGGATAGGCCTCTTCGATAACGTCCTTGTCCCGCGCCAAGAAGCTGTATGGATTACTGAAACGCACATCTTTGTCCAACCTCACATGATGATAAAACTTATTCCGCTCGAACTTGCCTGAACAAACCCGCAGGAAGGCAATTCGATCCCTGTGCTTGGGATCCAAATTTGCATGGATCTTAAATACGAAGCCACTGAATTTGTCCTCATGCACATCAATGATCCTGGCACTGGTCTCCCTGTTCCTTGGTTCTGGAGATATGCGTATGAATGTATCCAGCAATTCCTTCACGCCAAAGTTATTGATAGCACTTCCGAAAAAAACCGGCGCTGTTTGTCCCTTCAGGTAAGCATCATTGTCGAAATCACCGTACACTCCTTCAATCAGCGTCGCATCCTCTCTCAACTGTGCGGCATCTTTGTCACCCACCAAATCGTCCAGATTGGGATCACTCAGATCATCAATGTGTACACTGTCCTCTTCCGCTGCTTTTTGATTGGCATTGAAAAGCAGCAGACTTTTATCGTATAAACTGTATACACCTTTGAAGTCCTTTCCCATGTTGATGGGCCAACTCAATGGATGCAGATGAATGCGCAATTCCTTCTCAATTTCATCCAACAGATCAAACGGATTCTTTCCATCACGGTCGAGCTTATTGATAAAAACAATCACAGGCGTATCTCGCATGCGACAGACCTCCATGAGTTTTCTTGTTTGCTCCTCAACACCCTTTACACCATCCACCACCAAGACAACACTGTCAACTGCTGTAAGGGTTCTATAGGTATCTTCCGCAAAGTCCTTGTGTCCGGGTGTATCAAGCAGGTTGATCAGCATCCCCTTGTACTCAAATGTCATCACCGAGGTGGCGACACTGATACCTCGCTGACGCTCGATCTCCATAAAATCACTGGTTGCATGCTTTTTGATCTTATTGCTCTTTACTGCTCCGGCTGTTTGAATGGCACCTCCAAAAAGCAAAAACTTTTCAGTCAACGTGGTCTTACCGGCATCAGGGTGAGAAATAATCGCGAAAGTCCTGCGTTTTCGTATTTCGTTGTAGTATTTCATGGATTCAATGGGCGCAAATGTACATCAACTTGCCCGTTCGTCATGCAGATTTCCCCTTCACCAAATTTTTGCTAACCATCTTAGGCCAATGATTTAATTTTGTTGGATGCGAAAGACCCTCGAGATTGTTTCGACAACCCTCAAACTGGCGGTGCAGGAACTGACAAAAAACAAACTGCGCACTTTCCTTTCTTTGTTTGGCGTTACTATCGGCATCTTTTGCATCATAGGCGTACTTTCTACCGTGAGCAGTTTAGAAAAAAATATTCAAGACGGAGTAAAATCACTCGGCAACAATACAGTTTACATTGACAAATGGGATTACCAGGGAGGTGCTGAATATCCATGGTGGAAATATGTGAACAGGCCTAGTCCCAAGCTGATGGAAATGCGCCTCATCAAAGAAAAAATGAGCGCAAAAATCAATGCTGTTTTCAGTTTTACCACCCAATCATTCATCCAATTTGACAACGACAAACTGGATGGAATCAATTACCACGGCATCACAGATGAGTTCGATAAAATCCAGCCCATTGAAATCGCATATGGCAGATATCTCAATCAAATGGACTTTGATTATGGCACACCCAATATTGTGATTGGATATGACAACGCTGAAATGCTTTTTGGCAAACCTGAAAAAGCAATTGGAAAGGAAGTTGGCCTTAGAAATAAAAAAGCCATCGTAGTGGGTGTTGTAAAAAAACAGGGTAAAAGTTTCATCGATGGATGGGAGTTTGACAAGAGCATTGTTCTCTCCTATAAGTTCATGAAGCAAATGCTTTTCAATGAAAGATGGAATAATCCCAAAATCATCATCAAGGGTCCGGATGACATGAGCAGCGATGCACTGAAAGATGAATTGAAAGGTGCAATGAGATCGATCAGAAGACTCGGCCCGACAGAAGAAGATGATTTCGCGTTGAACGCCATCAGCGATTTCAGCAAATCAGTTTCCAATTTGTTCGGAAGTGTGAACCTCGGCGGATGGCTCATCGGACTCCTCAGCTTGATTGTTGGTGCCTTTGGTATTGCAAACATCATGTTTGTAACTGTCAGGGAGCGTACACCCATCATTGGACTCAAAAAAGCCATTGGCGCGAAGAGAAGGACCATCCTGATGGAGTTTCTGCTGGAGAGTGCACTTATTTGTATCATCGGTGGACTAATAGGCATCATCCTCGTCGTCATATTGGCCCAATTGCTGAGCTCGGCATTCAACTTCCCCATATTTGTATCAACACAAATTTTAGGACTCGCCATTTTCATCTGCATCGCCATCGGAATGCTCGCAGGTATCATTCCAGCTATGATTGCATCCAAAATGGATCCTGTAGTAGCCATCAGATCTAAATAACCCGATTCATCCTTCCATTGTACCTTCGCAGTATGAAACGTGAAGGGATCATCATCCTCGGAATTGAGTCATCTTGTGATGAAACTTCGGCTGCCATCTGCCGGGATGGTAAAATACTTTCCAATGTCATTGCCTCACAAGATGCACATGTGAAATACGGAGGTGTCGTCCCAGAACTTGCCAGCAGGGCACATATGCAAACCATTGTTCCAGTGGTTGATCAGGCAATGAAAAAAGCTGGCATTGATCTCAAAGATTTGGATGCTATTGCATTTACACAATCACCCGGACTGATTGGCGCATTACTGGTAGGAACAAGTTTTGCCAAATCACTCGCACTCAGTCTTGATATTCCACTCATAAGCATTCATCACATGCAGGCACATGTGCTGTCTAATTTGATTGAATCTCCTTTGCCAAGTTTCCCATTTTTATGTTTGACAATCAGCGGCGGACATACGCAGATTGTCCTGTGCAGCGATCCCCTGAAAATGGAAATACTCGGTGAAACCATCGATGATGCTGCTGGAGAAGCATTTGATAAGTCAGCCAAGCTCCTGGGACTCCCATACCCTGGTGGTCCATTGATTGATCAATATGCATCAACAGGTGATCCGAACCGGTTTCATTTTCCTGAGCCGCAGATTGAAGGATTGAATCTCAGCTTCAGTGGTGTGAAAACATCGATCATGTATTTTTTGCAAAAACAAGTGAAGGAACATCCGAATTTCATCCACGATCACTTGAATGATTTGTGTGCGTCCATTCAGCAAACCATCATCAATATCCTGATGCATAAATTAAAGAAAGCGAGTATGGAGACAGGCATTAAAAATATATGCATCGCCGGGGGTGTTTCTGCGAACAAGGGACTCAGAAATGCTTTGCAAGAACAAGCTGAAAAATACAACTGGAAACTGCATGTGCCCAGTTTTGAATATTGTACAGACAATGCTGCCATGATTGCCATCACCGGCTATTATAAATTCCTCAAAGGAGAGGCCTCCAACCTGCATGCATCAGCAAGCGCAAGAGCAACTTGGGATTGAGACATGGCAAATAATTATTTTCAATTCAAACAATTCAGAATAGATCAGGCAGGTTGTGTCATGAAGGTGACCACAGATGCCTCATTGTTTGGAGCATGGGTGGCAAATCAATTTCCATCATCCGAACTAGCACTTGATATTGGGGGAGGCACTGGATTATTGAGTTTGATGGTTGCCCAAAAAAATGAAACCAATATTGATATCATCGAGATAGAAGAAGAATGCTTCGCACAAATGAAGCAGAATGTTGAAAGTTCTGCGTGGAAAGATCGTATCAATTGTATATTTAATGATATCATAGATTTTAATCCAGATTATAAATATGATATCATTTTATCCAATCCACCATTTCATCAAGGTCAATTGAAATCAGATAAATCATCCATTAATCTAGCCAGACATGGAGATGAGTTGACACTTGAAATACTGTTTAAAAAAATATTTGATCTATTAAAAAAAGAAGGCTGTTTCTATCTGTTGATGCCTGCATACAGAGATCAAGAAACAATTTCAGTAGCGAAAAGTTATGGACTGCATTGTTTAAAGAAAGCGGTTGTTAAGCAATCTTTCCATCACGATCCTTTTAGAATCATGTTTGCATTTTCAAAAACCAAACAGTCAGAAGAAACAGTTGAAGAAATTGTAATCAAGAACAACGAGGATCAGTATACAAATGAGTTCATATATAACCTGAAAGATTACTACCTCAATCTGTAACCGTTAATGGTTAACGGTTAACTGTTAACCGCTTTTCAATCACTTCCCCCACCCCAACCAATCATTGGCATTGGCATAGATCATCAAACCAAAGAGGAGAACCATTCCAACAATCTGAGCATACTCCATGAATTTGTCACTTGGTTTTCTACCTGTGATCATTTCATACAAAGTAAACATAACGTGTCCGCCATCCAGTGCCGGAATGGGTAACAAGTTCATGAATGCAAGAGCAATGGAAAGAAATGCAGTAATGTTCCAAAATGCTTCCCAATCCCATCCGTATTTTGGAAAAATGGAGCCCATTGATTTGAAACCTCCAACGCCTTTATAAGCGCCAGTAGATGGATTTACAATTTTTTTAAACTGAGAGACATAGAATCCCAACTTATCAATCGCTTTCATCACACCAGCTGGCAGAGATGCAAAAAAACTGTATTGTTTTACTTCAAATGTATAGAGTCCCTGTCTGCTCATCTCATCCATGCTCGGAACAGAAGGATAAAAACCGATCGATGTGTCTTTGCTGATGATTGTATTCAATACAACAGCTTTACCTTCCCTCAATACATGCAATTGAACAGCATCTCCTGCACGATCTTGAATGGCTGGTTTGAGCTGATCATAAAAATCTATTTTCAGAGAATCGATCCCTACAATTTGATCCTTGGCAAGTAGTCCGTTTGCTTCTGCAGGTGTACCCTTCCCTACTTCACCCACCACACATGGAACACGGGGCAGCAGCAAAATGGAACGTTTTCCTTTTTCAACTACTTTTTCGATAAAGTTGACGGGGATAACCAGCTCCTTCTCTTGTCCATCGCGTTCAATGGTCATGTGATCACCAAGAAGCATCGCTGCATTCATGTCATCAAAATAGTTAACGGGCTTGTCGTTTACAGCGAGAATTTTATCACCTGTTTTCAACCCTATCTGATTTACTACTGTATCAACCACCCATACTCCGTTTGTAAGATTTTTGTTGGGCAATTTGGTTTCCCCCCAAACAAAAAGCGTCATGGCATAAATAACGAATGCCAGGAGAACATTTACTGTTACTCCTCCGATCATAATGATCAATCGCTGCCATGCTGGTTTGCTTCTGAATTCCCATGGTTGAGCAGGCTGCTTCATTTGTTCTTTGTCCATGCTCTCATCAATCATACCAGAAATCTTCACATATCCTCCCAAAGGCAGCCAACCGATGCCGTATACCGTATCTCCTATTTTCTTTTTGACCAATGAAAACCATGGATCAAAAAAGAGAAAGAATTTTTCCACCCTGCATCCAAAAATTTTTGCCGGTAGAAAATGTCCAAATTCATGAAGTATTACAAGTATAGAAAGAGCGAGTATCAGCTGACCTGCTTGAAGTCCAACAGCTCCCCAATTGATGTCCAATAAAACAAATGGCAACATTGTCAAGATTTAAGTGTCAAAAATAGCCAATTAACTGCTAGAGATTTATTAAAGATGCAGCAAAGTTCCTTGCTCCCCCATCACTGTTGAAATAATCTTCCAGTGTGGGTTGTTCGATGAATGGAATTTCAGCCATGGTTCTTTCAATAATTTCAGTCATATCCAAAAATCCAATCCTGTTTTTCAAAAAGCCATAGACAGCCAATTCATTGGCAGCATTCATGATGCAAGGCAGGTTACCGCCCTTGTGCAAGGCAGTGATAGCGAGTCCAAGGTTTCTAAAGGTCTTGATATCCGGTGGATCAAAATTCATGACGGCAGATTTGGCGAAATTGAATCTTGGATATTCATTCTGCAATCTGCGCGGATAAGTCATGGCATATTGAATGGGAAGTTTCATGTCTGGTAATCCCATTTGTGCCTTGATGCTGTTGTCTTTGAATTGCACCATGCTGTGGATGATGCTTTGGGGGTGGATGACGACTTCAATTTGAGCAGGCTCAAGATTGAAGAGCCATTTGGCTTCAATCATTTCGAGTCCCTTGTTCATCAATGTAGATGAATCAATCGAAATCTTTGCTCCCATGCTCCAGTTGGGATGTTGAATCGCATGCTCCCTTTTTACATTTACCAGGTAATTCGGTTTTTTACCAACGAAAGGTCCTCCTGAAGCAGTCAGGATAATTTTTTCGATTGGATTGGATTGCTCCCCCACCAAGCATTGAAAAATGGCCGAGTGTTCTGAATCAACCGGAATAATGGCGACTCCTTTTTCTTCGGCGAGTTTCATCACCACATCACCAGCAACAACGAGTGTCTCTTTGTTGGCAAGTGCAATTGTTTTTCCTTTTTCAATTGCTTTGATGGTTGGTTTCAACCCGGCAAAACCAACAATTCCTGCCATCATCAAATCATAGGTATCTGATGCAGCTGCTTCAACCAACCCTGGATCTCCTGCCAATACCTTGATTTCTTTTCCAGCCAATGCTTCCTTTACAAAGTTGTATTTGGTGGTATCGGATATAACAACCATTTCCGGTTTGAATTCCAATGCCTGTTTGATGAGCAAATCATGATTGGAATGTGCTGTAAGTACCGTAGCCTTGAAAAGGTCAGGATAGAGACGTATCACTTCGAGCGTTTGCTTTCCGATGGACCCGGAACATCCAAAAATTCCTATCCTTTTGAGCGAAGCTGGCGGCAATTCTTCTTCAGAAAATTGATGCGAGAAATCAAATTGCATGGAATGAATTTAAAGGATTTGGATCAGTTTTTCAAGTTCAATTGCCAATTTGCGGTCGTTGCTGAGGCGTGGGACTTTATTCTGTCCGCCTAACTTGCCTTGTGAACGCATGTAATCAATGAAGGCATTTTTTTTCAATGGACGAACAACGAGCTTTTGCAAAATATTGCCGCGTATCAAATCGTCGTAATAAATGTTTTTCTTTCTCATGTTTTGATCTATAGCCTCAGAAAAAGCTGAAAGATCAGACGGTATTTCTTCAAACTCCACAAACCACTCATGATAAGATTTTCCTTCTTGTTGTCCCACCATCGGCGCAACAGTAAATTCAACAATTTTTGTATTGAATGCTGCAGCTGCTTGCATGAGACTGTATTCGACTTCCTCTCCAATAACATGTTCCCCAAATGCGGATATGTAATGCTTGATGCGTCCGCTTACAATGATACGATAGGGATCCAGTGATACAAATTTTACAGTATCTCCAATATTATAGCCCCAGAGTCCAGCGTTGTTATTGATAATCAGCGCATAATTCTCCCCCAGTTTGACATCCCTCAAACTCAAACGTGTGGGATGATCATTGAAAATCTCTCCAGCAGGAACAAATTCGAAAAAGATTCCAGAATTGGTATTTAACAGCAGTCCCTCTTCATCTTTGGTATCCTGAAACGCAAAGAATCCTTCAGAGGCAGGAAAAGTTTCAATGGTATCCACTTTTCTACCTATGCTGTCCATCAACTTTGATTTATAGGGAGAAAAGTTCACACCTCCATGCACCAATACACTCAACTCAGGAAAAATCTCACCTACTTTTTCCCCTTTCTTTTCCATCAGTCGGTCAAAATACATCTGCATCCAAGGTGGTATGCCGCTGATGAGGGTCATGTTCTTTTCAATCGTTTCGTTTAATATATTGTCCAGCTTCGTTTCCCAATCCTCTATGCAATTCGTCTCAAAACTCGGAAGTTGATTTCTTTTCAAATAACCCGGTATATGGTGATTGACTATTCCGCTGAGTCTTCCTGTAGGAATGCCTCCTATTCTGTCAAGGGTTGGAGAGCCGGACAAAAAAATCATGTTTCCGGATACAAAATTTGCATTTCCTGTGGTAGCAATATAGGTTAGCAATGCATTTCGGGCGGTATTGATGTGATTAGGGATGGAATCCTTGCTGATGGGAATGTATTTGGCACCCGAAGTGGTACCGGAAGTTTTAGCCAGATAGATAGGCTTACCTGGCCAAAGGATGTTTGACTTCCCATCCTTTATATCCTGAATATAGGTCTTGATCTGTTCATAATCCCTGACCGGGACAGCCTGACGGTAGGCATTGTGATCAGAAACCTCGCCCAGTCGATGGTCTTTGCCAAATTTGGTGGATTTTCCCCTGCCGATCAGATGCAGGAGGATTTTATCCTGGTCGTCCAGTGCCGTCCGCATGGATCGCTGGATACCTTTATATATGTAGTCAGCAAAAGGTTTTGCCAACTGCGATTTTATACTCATTTTCAATGGAATAGGCCTCAATCAAAGGTAGGTTGACCCAGCCAATTCTACCAGCTTTACAGGGAAGAAATTTTGGAGCTGGACTTGCAAAAAAGCTAAAATCTCCTTACCTTCGCACTCCTAAAAATTTGAATCATGTTCGCAATAGTTAAGATAGCGGGTCATCAGTTTAAGGTTGAAGCAGGTCAGGAATTGTACGTGCCCCATATCGAAGGGAAGGCAGGAGACAAAATTCAACCGGAAGTATTGTTGGTCGACAATGCTGGTAACCTTTCTGTTGGAAAAGATGTCAAGCAAAAGGTGAACGCTGAAATCCTCAGCGAGAAACAAGGTGACAAGGTAATTGCATTCAAGATGAAAAGAAGAAAAGGATTCCGCAAAAAAATTGGTCACCGCAAGCTGTATACCAAAATCAAAATTGAAAGCATCGCTTAATCAAATTTATCAGTCGATTTAAACCATAACGTCATGGCACATAAGAAAGGAGAAGGTAGTGTAAAGAACGGTCGCGACTCTCAAAGCAAAAGATTGGGAATTAAAATTTTTGGTGGTCAACCTGCCATATCAGGCAATATCATCTTGCGTCAACGCGGTACACAATACCATCCAGGCAAGAATGTTGGCGTTGGAAAAGACTTCACCATCTTCGCAACTTCTGACGGAGTTGTTGAATTCAGAAAGTCAAAAGAGAACAAAACCATCGTTTCTGTTCAACCAGTTTCTGCTGCCAATTAAGCATCCCTTAACTTACTGTTAAAAAAAATTTTGCAGTTTCGGAAAAGTGTGTTTACTTTTACATCGTAACCCATTTTTTCTAACCATTAAATTCTAAACAAAATGGCAACTGCAAAAAAAGCCGCAAAGAAAAAAGCAGCTCCTAAAAAGAAAGCTGCTAAAAAAGCTGCTCCTAAGAAGAAAGCTGCTAAAAAAGCTGCTCCTAAGAAGAAAGCTGCTAAGAAAGCTGCTAAGAAGAAGTAATTCTCTTCTAGGCAAAATAACGAGTCCCGCCAGGTGCGGGACTTTTTTATTCCCCTACCTTACCTTCGCTTCATGCCAGACAATTACGCAATTGCAGACCAGTTCAGCCTGCTCAGTAAGTTGATGGATATCCATCAGGAAAACAGCTTTAAATCAAAATCATACGCAGCAGCGGCATTCAACATTGAAAAACTTCCGGTACAATTGGCTGAAGTTGCAAGGGAGGAGCTAGCCGGACTCAAAGGCATTGGAAGCTCTACCGCCAGCAAAATCATTGAGATCCTGGATACTGGTAAACTGCACATACTTGAAGAACTGATTGCCAAAACACCCCAGGGCATTCTTGAGATGATGCAGATCAAAGGATTGGGCCCAAAGAAGATTTCAACCATTTGGAAAGAAATGGGCATCGAAACAATAGGCGAACTGCTTTATGCCTGCAACGAAAACAGATTGCTGCTTTACAAGGGATTTGGAGAGAAGACGCAAAAAAATGTTGCTGATGCCATCGGATTTTATCTAAGACATCAGGGGCATTTTCTTTACGCCGAACTGGAGGAATATGCACAGCATTTGATGCAATTGCTTGAAAAAAGTTTGTCAGGATTTCGCTGGATCCTCACAGGTGATTTCAAAAGACAGATGCCTACACTTGAAAAGCTGCAACTGCTCACAGATTGTCCGGCCGATAGGGTTAAAAAAGAAATGACTGAAAATGGTTTCCAACCAGATCCATCCACCGAAGCGACCAATATCTTCAAAGGGGCTGAGCAGATTCAGATAGAAATCATCAGCTCAGAGAAAGAAAAATTCACAGCAACTGAATTCAAATTGAATGCATCCGATGCTTTTTTTGAGCGTTGGGCGAAAGCATTTCCTGACTCTTTCAAAGAGGCAGCATCTGATGAGGATGTTTTCAAAAATGCTGGAATCAATTTTATCCCCGCCTATTTGAGAGAAGATCCTGATCTCATTGATGGGTCAAATATTCTAGATCAGGACGCCATCGTACAGGTGAAGGATATAAAAGGGATCATCCATACACACAGTGATTGGAGCGATGGACTCCAAACTGTTAAGGAAATGGCTGCCAATTGCATGCAACAGGGATTTGAATACCTTGTTATAAGCGACCACAGCAAATCAGCTTTTTATGCAAACGGCTTATCAGAAGAGAGAATCAAAGCCCAACATCAATACATCGAAGAACTGAACAAAACATGTGCTCCATTCAAAATATTCAAGAGCATCGAATGCGATATACTCAATGATGGGAATCTGGACTACTCTGATAACATTTTGGGCACATTTGATCTGGTGATTGCATCGGTTCACTCAAACCTCAAAATGACTGAAGAGAAAGCCATGCAGAGGATCATCAAGGCAATTGAACATCCGGCGACAAGGATACTGGGACACCCTACAGGACGACTCTTGCTGAGTCGAGCAGGCTACCCCATCAACCATGAAAAAGTCATTGATGCATGCGTTGCCAATAAGGTTGTGATTGAAATCAATGCCCATCCAAGGCGGCTGGACCTTGATTGGAAATGGATTCAACTTGCACAAGAAAAAGGTGCAATACTGTCCATCAATCCAGATGCGCACAACACCGATGGATACAAAGACATTCGATATGGAGTCTTGGCTTCACAAAAAGGCGGACTACTATCGTCCAATAATCTTTCGAGCTATGGTCTGAATGAATTTGAAGATTTTCTGATCAACTACAAATGATCAGGACTTTTTGACCTCGTTCCAGATTCGATCCAGTTCTACTAGGTTTAAGTCAGTCATTTTTTTACCCTGACCATTGACAATTTTTTCCATTTGCTGAAACCTTGACATGAATTTGTGATTGGTTTTAGACAATGCCTGTTCGGGATCAATTTGGAGAAACCTGGCATAATTGATCAGTGAAAAAAACAAATCGCCAACCTCCTCTTCAACCCTGTTTTTCTCAGTATTTCCATCTTCAAACAATTGAACTGCTTCTTCGACCTCCTCCATTTCCTCTTCAACCTTTTCCCAAACCTGCTCTTTGTTCTCCCATTCAAATCCAACCTGTTTGGCCTTCTCCTGCAACCGCATCGCCTGCACCATGGGTGGCAGAGACCTGGGTACTCCACTCAACACTGACTGCTTCCCCTCCTTCAGCTTCAGATTTTCCCAATTGCGCTTTACATCATCCTCATTTTCAACTTTTACATCACCATAAATATGGGGATGCCTTGCAATGAGTTTATGCTTGATGCCTTCCACCACATCGTCAATATTGAACTTGTCCTGCTCGGTTGCAATTTTTGCATAAAAGAGAATATGAAGCAAAACATCACCCAATTCTTCCTTTATTTCATTCCAATCCTCTTTGGTGATGGCATCTGCCAACTCATAGCATTCCTCAATAGTGAGCTGTCTGAGCGTGTGGAT
>VGFP01000006.1 GCA_016868855.1 Bacteroidota bacterium
CCCGTAAAAGAAATTAAAGGTGGGTTAATCAAAAAAAGACCCTTGGTGTAAAAATCTGATCTAATCAAGCGTCCAGCTCATTCCACCCCCCTTCTCATCTTTAAGCTGTATACCTAGTGCTGCAAGCTCGCTAACCTTCATAGGATAAGGATAAAATACAGTATTAGGGCGTGGTTGAAAATAACGATCATCTATTATTTGCCAGCCTGGAAAAGATTCAACTGGAAAGTGACTGCAAAATTCTATGGGATCAACAACTTCTGAAAGCTGATCAATTAATTGCACAAGTTTATCTTCATAAACATACAATGGATCCAAACCTTGCCATTTTAAATCTAAGGGACGCACATAAAACCAATTCATTTTTTTGTCTAGGCAAATACTATACCCATCTCTATCCTTAAAATATTCTTGTGATGATGATCGGTAAATTTTACCGTCTGAAAAAATCAAATGCCCCTCATAATTCTCATTGGAATCCGAGAACGAAATAAAAAAAAGCAGATCAGGAAACTTTTTACTCACTGCATACCACTCACTTTGAAACAAGACAATGGCATCAAATGAAATTTTAAGTTGAAATAACCTGCTGCGATTTCCACTAAAGTAGCCATTGATACTTTGGTTCCAAAAAGACTCAAAACACATTTTGGATTTCTCACCCACTATTAATTCATCAGGATCAAAAAAATCGTAATTACCAAAAAGTAGTTCTTTAGGCAAAGATGGATCAGGAGGTAAACTAAAACTCATGAAGTAAGAATGCGGATCAAAGTATCCATCACTGTTTGTAACTAGGTTTTTAAAAGACACTACGTCATTTACATTACCTTCAATTATTACTGATATATAATATTTTCTCATAGGAATCTTCAGTTTTAATTTTAGAATACATTATCAAGTATGTAAAATGTTCTATCCCAATCAATGCCGCTTTCAGGAAAGCGTTGCTGAATTTCTCTTGCCAATCGATACAGCATGTCTCTAGGAATCCATTCCTTACCACCCAGCTGAAGTATCCAATATGAGCATTCAGAAAAATCATTATCGATTTCCGCTAATTGTCGTTCAGGAATCCAATACGAAGGATATTCCAAAGTATCCCCTTCTTGTAAGATGCATAAAACTTCTCGATCAAATTCAAAATGTACCATTTTATATTGTTTTAATTTGTTACGAAATATTGCTACATCTGCTTCATTAGCTTCACAGGACACATCCTATTTAATGAAGCAGATGTAGATAATGTATATAGATTTTAATCTTTTTTGACATACACGATATTTCCCGAGCTTATTCGATGAACCTTAATTCCACCTGACCTAAGCCTCTCTGCGAAAGCCCTGTTAGAAATAAGAGGATAAAAATTATCCCTGCAAAAGAATTTGTACTCATGGAACAAATCCTTTAGAAATACATAGCCTTCCGAACTTACTTGATACCTGGCTTCTTCTAGGAAAATTTGAACTGAATCACTCTCTTTTCTAAAATTCTCAATGAACATGTCAACCTCAGAACACCTGGTGAAACCCTGCTGGCTCAACAATCGGTCTAACCCCTGCAGCGACCAATTAAAAATGCCTGGCAGTTCATGGGATGTTAAATAGGTGGAAAGCTCCACATCTCGCTCTTCAGGACTAATGGTTTGGTCAAAGTGGATGATTAAGAAGCGACGAAAAAATGCTTCATTTACTTCGATGTCCCTGGGTAAATTATTACAGTTGAAGATAAATTTAGGGTAATCAGTTAATATGAATGGTTTTCCGTAGATCTGCCTGCACTCTATCGGTTCGCCTGAGGCTAGAAGCTTAAATTTTGTAACGTCAAGTTTGCTCGAAATTTCAGAGGAGTAGTTTAAAAGCTTGCCAGAAATTGAGGCGCGAGTGTAACCTGTATTATCGGTTAAGCTCTGGAGGGAATAATTTGTTATGTTTTCTGATCCTAACAACTTCATAATACAATCAAAAAAGACACTCTTACCATTACTGCCACTGCCATACAAAAGCAATACCTTTTCTAGCTTAAGCTGTGATGCCTTAATAAACAAGTAGCCCATATATTCCTGAAGAATATTCTGCTTGTCTTCAGTCAACACTCTTTTTAAGTACTCTTTCCACCGTTTTGCTTCAGCATCTGGGTCGTAAGGGAATGGAAGTTGGTAACGCAAAAAGTCATTGCGATCAAATGGTTTCAGATAAAATTTCCCCCTATCAATAACAATAGTTCCGTTCTGAAGGTTAATTAAAACCTGGTCCTGTGGAGGCTGCGGAGGTTGAAAATAAGCACTGCTAAAAAACTGCTTGAGAAGGTTCTCACGAAAGCGAAAGTGTCGAGCAATGAAAGGGTCAATCTTGATCCTTTCGGCAGCTTTGCCTAAAAAGTCACGTATCGCATCTTCTGAAATAACCACCCAGTATGTGCCGCTATAGATATATAGCCCTTGCTCAAAGCTTACTAAAGGCCAGTTTTTTTCCTGCGCAACCTTCAAAGTATGCTCAATAGTTATGATGAGCAAGGTCCTCTCATCAAGGATTACATCATCAGCTAGTCCTGCTGCTTTTCTTGGACTCTCGGCTTCTAAATCGGGCAGCAGCTGTTCAAGAAGTTGCCTAGAGAGCGATAGTTTAGAATCATTCATATCAATATTTTTCAAAATAGAGCACCAGGCTTTTCATGAATTGGTTTCAAATTATTTTCATCATCAAAGTAGTAGGCGTCACGTTTATTTCTTGCAAGGAATTCATCTACATCATCCTTTGAGAAGATCACCCTCCTACCAATCTTTGTGTAGCTTATCAAGCCAGAAGCAAGCCAATTGTCAATTGTCCTTATTGAAATACCGAGCTCCTTCGACAATTCTTGCTTTGAATAATAGTTTTTATAGGTGTTCACTTTGCTTAGTATCATTTTTGTTTCTATAAAATGGTTAAAAAAATTTACCCGTCGGAATCCTTTAGTCTCTCTACCAGCTTTATGATTACTGCTTCCCTTCCCTGACAAAATTTATTATGAAGAATTTCACCAGCACCATCACAGACTTCCTCCAGTTTTCCCATGTAGTGACTTACCCATACTCTTTTACCTTTTGCGTATGGCACAGCACCGCGCATCTGAACGTATACCCTATCTGGTTTACTATTATCAGGAATTCGGTTAGGGCTAACTTTCGTCTCAAGTGCCGCCTTGTAAAAAGCCAGATCAGCAATAATAGACAGCGTAGTCTCAATAAGATCCTCGTTACCTTCAACCAGAATCGTCAGCCTCTTAACCAAATGGTCGATTTCAGTTTTAATCTTTCCTGTAGCAAGGTTGTTGAGGGAATCTTCCTCGAAGTAGTTATTATTTCGGATGGAGCGATAATCGCTTAAACAACTCATATATTCTTTTTTTGCAAACTTAGTAACTTTTTTGTTTCTATTAATATTTTTTTGGGAAAATATTTTTCTCTAACTTTTCAAGAGCCTTACTTCCTTGATTATCAACATATTTTGAATAATGGCTGGTCATTTCGAGGTCAGAGTGGCCAGCAACGTTTTGTATGGTTGTCATGTCAATTCCGTTGCTGACTGACAAGGTGATGAAAGAGATCCTCGCAATATGGCTGGATATATTCTTATTAATCCCTGCCAACTCGGCTAACTTTTTCAAATCTCGGTTGTACAAAGAAGTTGCACTGCACACTGCTTTATCCAACCGCTCATTCTGACCTGCATTTACTTGCTCTGGTAGCAATTGAAAAACATATCCATCAGAAGAAGGGATCTCTGCTATATACTTTTGAATTATTTTAACTGCCATTGGCGGCATTTTTATCCTGTGAGGCAGTCCAGTCTTTTTTATACGAGTTGTAATGTAATCGCCATCGATATGCTTTTTTCTGAGAAGCAGAACATCACTGATACGCATACCTCCAGAAAGTACTGTCCAAATAAAAATATCCCGTGATCTTTCCAAGGAACCGCCAGCTTCCAATTTGAGATCACCCAAAGCTTTAAGCTCCTCCTCTGAGAGAAAGGGACGAATGCTTTTTTCCGATTTCAAACGTATTTTCTTAAAAGGATCACTTTCAACTCCAATGATTTCCCTCTCAACTGCAATAGAGAATATCCTTCTAATACTTTTAAGGTTTGTATGAACGGTGGTAACTGAGTTACCCAACTTATTTTTTAAGTACACCTGATATTCAATCAAAACAGATTCGTCGATATCATAGAGTGTAGCATTCCGATTGCCCAGGTATAATTCAAACTTCTTAAAGATGGACCGGATTTTATCAGCAGAGCCAATCTGACCAGACTTTGCAACTTGATCAACGTAGGTATCAGCAATTGCAAAAAAAGAGAGTTCACCCTTTTTTACGACGACTGATTTAGCTTGCTTATGAGTTATGTGCTTTGAGTGCAGTGCCTTTATCATCATTTGCTCGCGAATCTCAGATAGCTTTCGCTCCAGCAGCATGTTCACTCCATTTGCAAGCTTATAGGACGGCTTTACACGCTGGTGCCGAACATCCCAAAACTTATATGGAACAGTGATGTTTGTACAGATGTAGGAGCATCTACGATTGCTGGTGAAGCGGATGTAAATCTTAGTATCACCATTTTTTTTAACCTTGCTCTTAAAAACGAAAAGTGAAATACCTGGTATCATGGGTGGCAAAATTATATTGCGGTTTTGTGGTAAAACATAGGTAAAACAGTAGATGCATTTTGATGCATACAGCTTTACATAGTTGCAATATTAATTTTGTGTTAACTGCTGATTTTCATGCAATAACATGAAATGAGAGGCAACCAAACACCAGCCAGGGCAAACTGACGGGGTCACGAAAACCACTTGCATGAGCAGGTGGTTTTTCTTTTAGATACACAATTCATTAACAATTCAGCCTGACATCCATTTTGTTGTATTTGGCAAGTGGACTAACTTTCAGCATTATTCTGGTTATGATGAAAAAGAACTTTCAGATCATTCTACTGTCCTGCATTTTTTTGAATGTGATTCCCAAGGTCATGGCTCAACGAGTTGATTCCATGCTCAATGTTTATTACAACTACTCTCCAAAAGAAAGATTTCATGTTCATTTTGATAAAAACACCTACAACAAAGAAGAAACGATTTGGTACAAAGTATATATTCTCGATGAAGAAGGACTGACAAGACTCAGCAAGTCGGTCTATGTACAATGGTTCGATACAAAAGGCAAAATACTTACCCAGACTGTTTCTCCGCTATTTCAAGCGACTGCCAAGGGTTCGTATGAACTTCCATCCGACTATCAGGGAAACTTCATCAGGATGAAAGTATTTACCAAATGGGCGCTGAATGATGATTCGGCTTTTCTCTATACCAAGGATATCGTCATCAACAATGATGTTATACAGGTTGATCAGCTGCCAAAACCAGTGTCTGTATTGAATGTTTTTCCAGAGGGGGGCGACTTGGTAATTGGCATCAATTCGAGGGTAGCTTTTAAGTCCAACAACAATTACGGAAAACCTGTCAACATCAAAGGCTTTTTGATGAATGATAAAAACAAAGTGCTGGATACACTGAAAACGATGCATGATGGCATGGGTAGTTTCTATCTGAATCCAAAACCTGCAGAGAAATATTTTATCAAATGGACAGATGCATCCAATGTATCTTATACAACCCCACTACCTGCTGCAAAACCACAAGGCATCACGCTTTCTGTCCGATCAACCAATGAAGCAGCCCTTGTAAAAATTGAGAGAACAGCACAAGTTCCAGACAACTTCAAACAACTGACCTTGCTCGTCCACATGAATCAATTGCCACTCTACAGTGTCAACATCAATGCCAGCGAAAAATTGATCACCAATGCCAGCATTCCCATCGCAGAATTGAATACCGGAGTTGTTCAGTTTACATTGTTTACGAGTGACTGGCTGCCTGTTTGCGAAAGAGTAATGTATGTGAACAACAGAACCCATGAATTTGGCGCCAAAATCATCACGCAATTGACCTCGCTGAACAAAAGAGGTAAAAATGTTTTTGATGTGTACGTTTCAGATACCACCGAAACCAACATGTCGGTAGCTGTGATAGATGCATCCGTTGACACATCACTCTCCTATGCTACCATATATTCGGATTTGCTTTTAAGCAATCAGATCAAAGGGAAAATTCACAATCCAGGCTATTATCTTTCCAGCGATGCAGAGACTGTCCTGAATCATCTTGACCTGGTAATGCTCACACACGGATGGAGAAGAATAGATTGGGAAAAATTAAAAAAAGGCATCCCCCCCTCCCTCAAATACATGCCTGAAATGGAACGCATGAAGATATCCGGAAAGGTATATGGATTGAAAATGGCAAATGGAACCGACAATATGCTGATGAACATGATTGTTCAATATAAAGACAGCAGCAAAAATTTTATGTTCCAGCCCATTTCAAAAGATGGGTATTTTGAAAACCGCGATTTGTTCTTTTATGATACCGTAAGAATTTATTACAGCTTCAATCAAAATCAGAAATTGAATGAAGTAGCAACTGTTCAATTTGACAACGGATTGCTTAAAGCAAACGATATCAGTTCAGTCATAACCGAACAGGAAAAATTATATACCTGGAGCGATAGCCTTGCCAAATCCAGGATGGCTTACTTCCTCAAATTGCAGGAGGATTGGAAAAATAGATCTCAATTCAAAACCCTGCAGGAAGTCATTGTAAAATCAAGAACAAAACCAAAAGAAGATGCGATTGAAAAGGAATATGCAACTGGTATGTTCTCAGGCGGTGATGCATTTGTATTTGATGTAATCAATGATCCTGCAGCACAAACTGGATTCGATATATTCAATTATCTGCAGAGCAGGGTACCCGGACTCCAAATCTCAAGAAGCGGTATCAATGTGGGTATGACATGGCGAGGAGCCACACCTGATCTATTTCTGGATCAAATGCCATCGCAGGTAAATGTTCTTCAAACCATCACCATGCAAGATATTGCCATGGTAAAGGTATTCAGACCCCCCTTCTTCGGTTCGATCGGAGGAGGTGCTGGTGGAGCTATTGCAGTCTATACAAAAAAAGGAAGCAGCAGATCTTCCGGAAACAACAGCAAGAGCAACAAGGAAATGTTCTCTACGGTGCTCGGGGGATATTCCAGGTTCAAGGAATTTTATAACCCAGCATACGATACAGGTGAAAATCCTGAGACGGACATCAGAACAACCGTTTACTGGAACCCATTTGTCATCACCAACAAAAAGAGCCCACGTAACCGCATCCAATTTTTCAACAACGACCTGAGCAAAAGATTGCTTATCGTTTTGGAGGGAGTCAATGCAGATGGAAAAATGACCAGATCAACCAAAATACTTGAATGACATATGCTTGCATAAATGTCATGCACCTGGTTGACGGGGCTCATTTCTAAATGAAATCTATTGATTTTACTTTGATCAATCATTGATCACGTAAAATCATTTCTATGTTCAAATTATGGATACGCATTGTAGCATTCTCATTGTTGATGATGAAAATGGCTATTGGACAAGACAAAGAGAAAGTTGTTTCCCTGCCTGAAGTGAAAGTCAAAGCCGCTACGGAAGTCAACCAACGACTCTATGATGCATTCAGAAAATCATTCCCGGAGGCAGAAAACCTGGCTTGGTACAAGTATGACAAGGATTATCTGGCAAAATTCATTGTGAAAGATATGGGTCACAATGCGCTCTATCGACAAAGAGGGTCAATGGTGTATGATATCAGCTATGGATACGAGCACAACTTGCCGGATGAAACCAAAGAGCTTGTTACAAGAAACTACGATGACTATAAGATTATCAGAGCCATCAATATCAAAACCGGTAGCAGAGATATATGGGTAGTTAAGCTGGAAGGTTTGAAAAAATATATAACTGTCAGAATCGAGAACAAGGAAATAGATGAGGTTGAAAGTTTTATAAAGGCATAAAAAAGAGCATCGGATATCTGATGCTCTTTAAAATGAGATCAATTAGAACTATAGTTTAGCCTTAAGGTTGATTTTAACTTTTAAATCAAACTTACCATAAAAGCTACTTGTGAAAGCCGTAATTTTCATTTGCATGCTGCCATTTTTTTGAATACTTTCTGCCATTTTTGCCAATTGGTCTCCAGTTAACCCAAGATTAATATCCTTACCATCATGAAGAAGCTCTGTTTTCATTGTACTAAAATTATATTCTGGAAACTGAACAATGATGCCTGCAACTGCTTTATTTGGAAGCTCAAGTAATCCTGAAATCAATATAGCCTTATCTGCAGATAAACTTACTGATTCAATTGTATAACCTTTGATTTTATCTAAATATTTCTGAAAATCAGGATCATCTGAAGGTTTTACAGTAATTGTTTCTTCAACAAAAGTAACTCCCGCTGGTATTGTGACAGTCCTAGTAGTATCAAGTGTTAAAGGTATCTGCAATAGTTCGGTAGTTGTACAAACAGACAAGAAAGTGAAAAACATCAATACGTATTTCATAACCGAACTTTGTTTAAGTTACACAATATTCCACATATGCCATCATTATCCTGGCCGTGATTCAGTTTCGCATTGAATTATACATTGAGGTAAACTTTTGCATTTCTGAAGCAAATATCCTCCACCATTGATCCGATCCAGTTCTCATCGTTTGGAATAATTCCCTTGAGCATGTCTTCAGCAAGCAGATTGCAAAGTATTCTCCTGAAGTACTCATGGCGGGAGAATGAAAGCAAGCTCCTGCTATCCGTAATCATTCCAACGAAGCAGGAAAGGAGTCCCATGTCAGACAATACATCCATGTGATCTTCCATACCGTTTTTCTGATCCAGGAACCACCATGCGGGTCCATATTGCACCTTGCCCCTTACTGAACCATCATTGAAGTTTCCGATCATGGAAGCGAAAACTGCATTGTCGGCAGGGTTCAAATTATAAATGATGGTTTTCGCCAAGGTATCTTCTGAGTCCAAAGTATTTAAAAATGAGGATAGCCTGGATGCATGGCTGAAATCACCAATGGAATCCACTCCAACATCTGCGCCCAGTGTTTTCAACAATCTTGAATTGTTGTTTCGAATAGCCCCCAAATGAAATTGTTGTACCCATCCTCGCTGGTGATACATTTTTGCAAGGGATGTCAAGACATGAAAGACAAAAGCATCTGGATCTGAAAAGGATTGAGCTCCTCGAGCTGATAAAAAGTTTTTGAATTCAGCATCAAGTTTTGAAGTAAAAGTATTTGCAAGGGGAAGCTGCTGCAAGCCGTGATCAGCAATGCTACAACCATTTGAATGAAAATAATCAACACGCTTTTGCAAGGCCGTCAACAGCGAATCCATATCCCTGATCTGAATACCCGAAACAGCAGACAGCGAATCCATGTAAACCAGAAATGTAGCAGCATCATGTATGGCAAATGCCTTATCCGGACGAAAGCTGGGCACCAATTGGATCTTGCACGAAGGATCGTTTTTGGCCATTTGATGAAACCGAAGATCATCCGTTGGATCATCGGTCGTAGCTTGATAAACCACATTGTATTTTTCAAGAAACTTTCTGGAAGTATGCTCATCTCCCGCCAACAATTGATTGCAATGATCATACACGTGACTGCCTGAATCCGGATTCAAGAGTTGATCGATGCCAAAAGAATTTTTCAACTCCAAATGCGTCCAATGAAACAAGGGATTGCGCAGGGTGTGGGGGACCGTCTTCGCCCATGCCATAAATTTTTCTTGATCACTGGCATCTCCTGTGATATATTTTTCTGGTATACCATAGGTGCGCATTGCACGCCATTTGTAATGATCGCCAGCCAGCCATACCTGTGAAATATTATCGAATCTTTTATTCGTTGCAATATCTGCGGGAGATAAATGAGAATGAAAATCAATGATGGGCTGATGGGCAGCATACGTATGATACAAACGCTCTGCCACAGGTGATAACAAGAGAAAATGATCGTTTATAAAAGAATGAGACTTGACTGACATGGAAATAAATTGTGTTTAAAATTCGAAAAACAAACCAAAAGACCCGGACAACATTGATTTATTTTACGCAAAGGATTTCGATTGCTCTACACCGATTCACGTATGGTCAATTCATTGTTGAGGACGATGATATCATTTGCAGCAGAATATGACTTCTTTTCAATCATCTTGATCAAAAGAGAAGCTGCTTCTCTTCCCATCTCAAATGACGGCTGAGAAAGGGTTGACAAAGAGGGATTCAGCAATGCTGCTGTCCGCAGGTTGGTCATGCCAATGATCTTTACATCCCGGGGGATATTGATTTTTAATTCTTTGCAAACCTGATAGGTTGTGATGGCATATTTTTCAATGGAAGCAAAGATGCCATCTGGACGCTTTTTGCCTGACAATAATTTTCTCATGATCAAATAATTTTTATCCATATCATCACTGCATTCAATGATCATATCATCAGTAAAGGGAATATGTTGACTGGTCAAGGCCGCTTGGAATCCTCTTCTTCTCTCTATGGAAGTATACAACGGCTCCTCCGTAGTTAGAAATACAGGTCTGTTGACACCTGACTTTACCAAGCGAAGAGTTGCCTCGAAAGTACTATCATAATTATTGGAGATCACCTTGGGAAATTGCAGCAAATCCGGTACACGGTCAAAAAATACGATGGGCAGTTTGGTATTTTCATAGAACTGCTGAAAATGTCCATACCCTTCCCTACCGGTACAAACCGAAATGATTAGACCGGATGTGAGTCCACTTTCCAAATGCTCCAACACTGCTTTTTCACGTTCTAAGTTCTCATGGGTCAGATAAATAAACGTATCATAATGTTTATTCATCGTAACACTTTCAATGCCATCAACTGCCAATGCAAAAAAATTATTGACGATGTCGGGAATGATGACCGCAATCTGTTTGCTTTTTTTCTTTCTCAGGCTGCTGGCAAAAGGATTGGGTTTGTAATTGTACTGCTTTGCAAGGTCCAATACCCGCTTTTTGGTAGACGCACTGATCTCATAACTGTCACCCAATGCCTTGGAAACAGTTGAGACCGAGAGTCCCAGCTCCTTTGCGAGCTGAATCATATTAATTCCTTTCATGAAGCAGCATTAGTTTTCTGAAGTCAAGCTCCAACCCTCTCTGAACACGGGCTTCAGCAGCTGGTTTGCTTCAAGGTCGTTTTTGAATTGCTCTTTTTTTGGATCCCATTGCAATGGTCTTCTCAATGCATATGCTACATTGGCAATCAAGCAAACAGAGCTGGTGCGATGACCTACTTCAACATCACAAATCGGCTTGTTGCCTGTCTTGATGCATCCCAGCCAATCCAGGTAATGATCATTCGAATTGTACAATCTAACTTCATTGGGCTGTATGGTTGCGGTAACAAGATTGGCAGGATCACTTTCCAAAAATGATCTGCTGATATCCAGCTTGCCCTTCTCTCCAATAAACCTCACTGCAGATCCCCTGCCAAAATCCTCGTGCTTCATCACCACACCATTTGCGTAAACATATTTGAGTCCCTTGGCTGCATTTCCAGGAGGGGGAATGAGTTGCTCCGGACCCGTATCGTCCATTCCCAATGCCCATTGTGCTATATCAAACATATGCGCACCCCAATCAGCAATGATGCCACCGCCATACTCCTTGTAATTTCTCCAACGGGGAAAAATATCTTCCTCCACGGGTGGTGAGAGAATAGCATTGAAATCATGAAACGGAGCAGGTCCGATCCATTGATCCCAATTCACCCCCGGACGAACAGGCTGTGCAGGAAGATCACATGTCCATGGAGAATCTCCCACTGTTACAATCACTTCACTGATTTTACCGAGATACCCATTGCGCACCAGTTCACATGCATGTCGGAAATTTTTCCAGGAACGCTGCATGCTGCCCGTTTGAAATACAATTTTATTCTTTCTTGCTGCATTGACCATGGCACGTCCTTCTTCAACACTGTGCGCAAGCGGTTTTTCACAATACACATGCTTTCCGGCATTGGCCGCCGCGATTGACATTTTAGCATGCCAATGATCAGGTGTTGCAATCACCACTGCATCGATATCTTTTCTTGCAATGATCTCTCTGTAATCATCATATGCAGTAAATCCCTTGTAACCAGAATTTTTTCCTTCTGCACGTGCCTGTGTATAATATTTACTGGCAAGGGAGTGGAAATAATGCAATTTGTTTAGATCCACATCTGATCCTGCAATGATATTTGCCTTGTCCTTGAATGAATTCAACAATCCCCTCGCCTGCTTTCCTGTTCCGATGAAACCAAGATTGATCATATCGCTGGGTGCGGTATACCCTTTTCCACCGATGACAAAACGCGGAACAATGAAGAATCCAAGTGTAGCGGCAGCAGATTGTTGCAGAAATTCTCTTCGTTGCTTTTTCATAATCACATATTAGAGATCATCAATTTTTTTATACTTTGGTACAAGCAGTTTCATTACTGACCATGCAATCACATAAGCGAGTGCACAAAAAGTAAACATAATGGTATATCCTGATTCAATATTTCCCTGCGCTTCAAAATGATCAAAAAGCGCTCCTCCTACTTTACTTGTCATCACGCCACCTATGCCACCTGCCATTCCACCGATTCCCACAACGGATGCGATTGCTTTATTGGGAAACATATCTGATACTGTCGTAAAAATATTGGCACTCCATGCTTGATGGGCGGAGGCGCCGATTCCAATTAATAAGATCGGCACCCAGTAGCTGATACTGCCATATGGTTGAGCAAAAAGCACAACGAGAGGGAAAAGTGCTATGATAAACATGGCTTTGAGCCTGCCGTCATATGCCGAATAGCCTTTTTTCATAAAATAGGCCGGAAACCAACCTCCGGCAACAGATCCAATCATGACCATGCTGTATAAAACAACCAATGGAATCATTGTATCGGTGCCTGTCATATGGTACTTGTCCTTCAAAAATTTTGGCAACCAGAAAAGAAAAAACCACCAAACACCATCCGTCATGAATTTTCCAAATGAAAAAGCCCAGGTTTGCTTGTAACCAAAAAGCCTTGTCCATTTAACTTTCTCATTTGGATTTGCAGACAAAATCTCTTCTCCCTCTTCTGACTGTTGTATATAAGAAAACTCTTCTTTAGAGAGTCGCTTTTGTTCACGCGGGGGAGCATAATAAATAAACCAAAAAATCAACCATATGAATCCAATGCCGCCAATGATGATAAAGGCCAATTCCCAACCCCATTCTTTTGCAATCCAGGGCACGCTCAAAGGGGCAAGCACGGCGCCTACATTGGCTCCTGAATTAAATATGCCGGTTGCAAAAGATCTTTCTTTTTTTGGAAAATACTCTGCAGTAACCTTAATGGCTGCTGGAAAATTTCCAGCCTCACCAAGAGCAAGAAAAGCCCTGGCAAATATGAACCCCAAAACAGAGGCTGGTACTGCAGCAATTCCGATCCATCCGAACGTACCCAATATAAAATCACCAATTGGATTTGCATATGCATGAATAATCGCCCCAAGAGACCAAATAATGATTGCCAGCGAGTACCCATTTTTTGTACCCAACTTATCTATGACCCTTCCTGCAAATAACAAACAAACTGCATAAGTAAATTGAAAGGCAGATGCTATGTCGGCATATTGAGAATTTGTCCAATGAAATTTTTCCTGCAACAGTGGATACAATAGACTTAAAACCTGCCTGTCTAAATAATTGATAGTTGTTGCAAAAAATAAAAGCGAAACAACAGTCCACCTGTAATTGGTCATTTTATTGTTCATGTATGGCAGCAGTTTTGTATCACTCAAGATAATGAATTAATCATTTGATCTGGCGTATATTTTCGCGGCACACCTACAACGTTTTCGTAAAACCAATCCCTTGTAGAGGTTCTTTTTTGCGTAAATTACAAGCACCAAATTCAACGGTTGTTATGCGTGTCAAATACCTCTGTTTCGTTGCTTGTTTTTTTATTCTTGCCCAGTCATCCTGGTCACAACATGCAAAGAAAAACATCTCCATGTTGGTCTATACCAAAAACGGCAAAGGATATGTGCATGACAACATCCCATCTGCAGTAGAAGCTCTCAAATTGCTTGCCCAAGAACAAAAAATCAATATCACTGTCTCAGATGATCCCTCAATGTTTACAGAAGAAAATTTAAAACAATACACCCTGTTGGTTTTCCCCAGCACCAACAATGATATATTTGATACCGATACACAACGATTGGCTTTCAGACGATATATTGAGGCGGGTGGAGCGTTGGTTGGACTCCATTCAGTTACCGGCACAGAGAGAAACTGGAAATGGTTTAAAATGCTGATCGGATGTACTTTTTCATGGCATGCCAAATTTCAGTCATTCAGTTTTCAGGTATTGGACCGGCAACATCCTTCAATGAAAAATGTGCCGCTCAGCTGGACAAGAGAGGATGAATGTTATTTTGGCAAAGAGCTTTATCCCGTGACCAATGTGTTGATGACACACCGATTCACTACCCTGGATTCCTCCCAAAAAGAACTCATCCAGAAAAATGCCGGCACCTATGCCGAGTTCTACCCTGCAGTTTGGTACAATGAATTTCAGGGCGGAAGGGCATGGATTTCAACGATTGGACACAGCAAGGAAACATACAAGGACCCTGTTTATAAAAACCACATGCTGCAAGGGATAAAATTTGTAATTTCTCAATCCAAAGGGATTGACTTTAACCGGTCATTCTCAAACCACCGCGATGATCAAATAAAAAATTAATCATGCAAAAGAAAAAGCCATTCAACAGAAGAGATTTCGTTAAATCGACAGTCAAAACAGGCATCGCAACGGGCATTGCTACTCTTGGGTTTCCTACCATTGTGCCTGCAAGCGTATTCGGTAAAAATGCACCAAGCAATACACTCAATATTGCAGCCATCGGCGTAGGCAGGATTTCAAGAGATCACGATATGCGTGAAACACTGAAATACAATCATGCAAGAATCATGGCTGTATGTGACCTTGATAAAAAGAGATTGGAAGACGGAAAAAAATATGTGAATGATTATTATACTGCCAAAACAGGCAAAGCCTATGATGGTGTAAAAATGTATGATGATCACCGTGAGTTGCTGTTGAACAAGGACATCGATGGCGTGCTAATTTCCACCCCTGATCATTCTCATGCATACTTGGGCATACATGCAGTTGAGGCAGGGAAAGACGTATATCTGCAAAAACCAGCATCACTGACCATCGCAGAAGGAAGGGCATTGAGCAATGCCGTACATAAATCAGGCAGGATTCTGCAAATAGGAAGTCAGCAGCGATCCTCATCACAATTCAGATATGCTGCAGAACTGGTTAGGAATGGTAGAATTGGACAATTGAAAGAAGTTTACATCGGACTTCCCAGCGATCCCGGTGGAGAAGTAGAACCTGAAAAGCCGATTCCATCCACATTTAATTATGACGCATGGTTGGGTTCAACACCATACGTTTACTATACTGAAAAAAGAGTTCATCCACAAAATGATTATAGCCGTCCAGGTTGGCTTCGTTGCGAACAATTTGGAGCAGGCATGATTACCGGCTGGGGGTCACACCATATCGATTGTGCACACTGGGCAATGGATACTGAATATGCAGGTCCTGTTGAAGTTTGGGGAAAAGCAGATTTTCCAACATCAGGCATGTGGGATGTGCACGGAATTTTCACCACCTACGGCAAGTATGCCAATGGAGTAAAAATGACCGTAAGCACGGAACTGCCAAATGGAATAAAGTTTGTTGGAACAGAGGGTTGGATATTTGTAACCCGTGGCGAATACAAAGCGAGTCCGAATGAACCTGCAGTCCCTAATCAAAAAGCCCTCACTGCAAGCAATCCAAAAATCATTGAATCAGTTATCGGTGCAAATGAAATCAACCTCTACAGAAGCGAGGAACACCATGGAGATTGGCTGAACAGCATAATCACACGCAAACAACCCATCGCTCCGGTTGAAGTGGGACATCGCTCCTGCAGCACTTGCCTCATACACCATATCGCGATGAGACTCCCCAGAACACTGAAGTGGGATCATATGAATGAAAGATTTATAAACGACGATGAAGCGAACAGTTTATTAAACAGACCACACCGATTCCCCTACCTGATTAAAGGATTATCATAATGAAGATGAAAGCACAATTGTTATTGATGCCGTTACTAACCCTATCTGGATTTTTTACAGCAGCACAACAAAAAGTGAAATTGGTCACGGTAGATCCCGGACATTTCCATGCTGCACTTGTTCAAAAAACAATGTATCCTGAAGTAGATCCTACTGTTCATGTGTATGCTGAAAAAGGAAATGACCTTCAGCTGCACCTTGACAGAATCAAAGGTTACAATTCAAGAGCAGATCAACCCACCAAATGGAATGAGGTTGTTTACGAGGGAAAAGATTTTTTTCAGCAAATGATCAATGAGCGAAAAGGAAATGTTGTTGTGCTTGCTGGTAACAATCAATTAAAGACAAGCTACATTTTGAATGCCGTTCAAAATGGGTTCCATGTTTTTGCCGACAAGCCAATGGTGATCAATAAAGACGGTTTTGATCAGTTAAAAAAAGCATTTGAAATTTCAAAACAAAAAAAACTGCAGCTATACGATATCATGACAGAGCGTTATGAAATCACCACCATGCTGCAGCGTGAACTGTCCATGGATCCATCCGTTTTTGGAACACTCGAAAAAGGGAGTCCCGATAACCCCTCTGTAACAAAGGAAAGTATCCACCATTTTTACAAATATGTATCGGGAAGTGTCCTGAAGCGCCCAGCTTGGTTTTTTGATGTAACTCAAGAGGGGGAAGGAATTGTAGATGTCACTACCCATCTGGTTGATCTGATTCAATGGGAATGCTTTCCAGAAAAGATCATTGACTATAAAAAAAATATAAAAATCCTCGATGCCAAAAGCTGGAATACATTGATGACCAAGGATGAGTTCAAGTTGGTGACAAAAGAAAAAGAAATCCCATCCTACCTGCAAAGCAATATCAACAATGATGGCAACCTGCAAGTATTGTGCAATGGAGCATTCACTTATACCATCAACGGAGTACATGCCAAAGTATCTGTGATTTGGAATTACAAAGCTCCGGAGGGAACAGGTGATACGCATTATTCGCTGATGAGGGGCACTAAATCATCCTTGATCATTCGCCAGGGCAAGGAAGAAAATTTCAAACCGACTCTTTACGTTGTGGGTTCGGCTGACCAGGCATTTGAGCAAAGCCTCCATGCATCCATCCAAAAAATCAACTTGAAATTTCCGGGTGTTTCCCTCAAAAGAAACAGCAAAGGTTGGGAAGTGATCATCCCGGATCAGTACAAAGAAAGTCACGAGACCCACTTTGCAAGAGTTACAGAGAAATATCTTGAATACCTGAAAAACAACAACATGCCCTCCTGGGAAGTCCCCAACATGATTGCCAAGTATTATACAACAACAGCAGCAAGAGCGCTCGCCAACAAAGGCAAATGAGATCATTACTTACCATATTGTCATTGCATTTGCTTTCATTCGGCTTTGCACAAACCACACAGGATCCCAGTGCAGGAACTGTCAGGAATATTTATGATATGCTCAGAACGGTACCTGGTGTGGATGTCAGCATCAATACCGGCATAAGAAGTCAACAACAGGTATATATCAGAGATGCTAGAAACATGAAAGGGAAAGTCCCCGCTGCTTTTGTTGTTGACAGGGTAATGTACGATGGTGACATCAGTTTGATCAATCCATTGGATGTGGCAGAAATCACTGTTCTCAAAGACAATGCAGCTGCATCGCTTTATGGTGCAAGGGGATTTGGAGGGGTGATATTGATCACGACCAAAAATGGCAAGGGAGTCATTCCACCTCAGGTAAACAGCTATGAAAAATCTGCTTATCAATATTTTATTTCTAAATCCATTGAAATAAGAGTGATCGGGAAAGATGGAAAGACCATTGCAACAGGGATAATTTCAAAAGAAACGAATGAATCTATTTTTATACGCAAAAAAGAAATACCCAAGAACAGCATAGAGAAAGTTGAAATCGTAACACAATAAATGATGAAAGAACTAAGACAAACATGGAGATGGTTTGGTCCGGACGATCCGGTCAGCTTGCAAGACATCAAACAAACTGGTGCCGTTGGAATTGTCACCGCATTGCATCATGTACCACATGGGGAGGTTTGGACTTATGATGAAATCATGGAAAGAAAAAAACTGATTGAATCATACGGACTCTCATGGGATGTGATTGAGAGTGTTACCATCCACGAAGAAATCAAAACAAGGTCAGGCGACTACCTGCAGTGGATTGAAAAATACAAGGAGAGCCTTAGAAATATTGCAAAAGCCGGACTCCGGGTGGTTACCTATAATTTCATGCCGGTGAATGACTGGACCAGAACCAATTTGGATTTAGAAATGCAAGATGGTTCAAAGGCTTTGTATTTCAATTGGGTTGACCTGGCAGTATTCGATATCTATTTGTTGCAAAGAGAAAATGCAGAGAAAGACTATTCTCAGGAAATCAAAGAGGAAGCGAAAAAACGTCATGCCAATTATTCTAAAGAACAATTGGACCATCTAGCTGGTGTAGTAATGTTTGGCATTCCCGGAGAAAAGAAAGAGACCATTGAAGGGATGCGCACCAAACTTGCACGCTATAAAAATATTGATGCGAATGTTTTGAGAAGCAACCTGGTGTTCTTCCTTCAGCAGATTACACCGCTTTGTGATGAATTGGGACTCCAATTGGCCATTCATCCGGATGACCCTCCGACTGATATTTTGGGATTGCCGAGGATTGTCAAAAACATGGAAGATCTACAATTCATTTTAGATGCCGTTCCCAACAAAAGCAATGGTGTTTGCTTCTGCACCGGCTCTCTTGGTGCCAATCCCAACAACAATTTACCTGAGATGATAAAACAAGTTGGCAAACGCATACACTTTACACATCTGCGGAATGTAAAAAAAGATAAGCAAGGGAATTTCTTTGAGGATGATCATTTGGCAGGTGACAACGACATGTACGCTGTACTGAAAGAACTTTTAAAAATTCAGCAGGAAGTCCCCTATCAGATATCTTTCAGACCCGATCACGGTCACCAGATGATTGATGACCTGAAGAAAGTCACCAACCCGGGCTATTCGTGTATTGGAAGACTTCGCGGACTCGCAGAGATCAGAGGATTGCAGATGGGAATTCTGAGAGCGATGAGTGAATGAGAGGGAGAAGAAAGAAGAGAGAAGGGAGAAGGGAAAAGAAAGAAGAGAGAAGGGAGAAGGGAAAAGAAAGAAGAGAGAAGGTGATTGATGAAAGAACCTACGACTGATAACAATGATAACCATGACAACAATTACAACTATTACAACAACTACAACAATTACAACTTAAAACCAACAACCTACAACTCATACCATGGACTACAACAACCTATTCAGCCTAAAAGACAAAGTGATCGTCGTGACCGGAGGAACCGGTATACTTGGGAAGGCATTCATTGAGGGAATTGCCGCTTTTGGAGGCAAAGTTGCCATCATTGGCAGGAATGAAGCAGAGGGAAATAAAAGAGCAGATGAAATCAACAAGCATGGTGGTTCAGCCATTTTTGTGAAAGGAAATGTATTGGATGTAAAAGACATGGAGCATGTGAGAGATGCAGTGCTTGAAAAATTCGGACGCATAGATGGATTGCTGAATGGTGCGGGCGGAAATATGCCTCAGGGAGTGATCCAACCTGATCAGGACGTATTTGATATGAACCTCGAGGGACTCCAACAGGTACTGGACTTGAATTTGATGGGCACCATCATACCCACTAAAATATTTGGATCTGTCATCGCCAAACAAGGTGGTGGAAGCATTGTAAATATTTCATCTGTCAGTTCAAAAGAATCCATCACGAAAGTGTTGGGCTACAGTCTTGGTAAAGCAGGCGTAGATTGCTTCACCAGATGGATGGCAGTGGAAGTCGCCAAAAGACATGGTGACAAAGTAAGGGTCAATGGCATTATGCCCGGCTTTTTCCTCACCGAGCAAAACAGAACCCTGCTTACCAATCCAGATGGCTCATTGACAGAAAGAGGAAATCTCGTCATTAAAAAATCACCTGGTGGAAGGATGGGCAAACCTGAAGAACTTGTTGGTGCATTGATCTATCTATTGAGTGACGCATCGGTTTTTGTGAATGGAACGGATATCTATGTAGACGGCGGACTCGTTGCTTTCAGCGGTATATAATATTAACTATTACTTATTTATCAAACTATAAAAACAAACCATATGACTCCTCGCAGAAAATTTATCAAACAAACATCTCAGGCTGGAGCGGCTACCGCATTGGTTTCCATGGGGTGGACTGCCAAATCCTACGGAAATATCCTGGGCGCAAACGACAAGGTGCGTTGCGGTGTAATCGGATTTTCCGACAGACACCGTCAGTCACATATCCCTGCATTTATGCATCATTACAATGAAATGAATTTTGATATTGTTGCAGTATCAGATATCTGGAAATACAGAAGAGAAGAAGGTGTTGAGTTTTTAAAAAAGAAAATGGAGCATGACATCATTGGCTGCAAGAACAACGAAGAATTGTATGCACTCAAAGATATTGATGCGGTATTCATCTCAACGGCTGACTTTCAACATGCATTGCATACCATCGAAGCATTGAAAGCAAAAAAGGATATTTATGTTGAAAAACCTTTTGCTGAAACAATGGAAGACAATCGTGCTGCATTGAAAGCCGCAAAAGAATCAGATAGAATTATTCAGGTAGGTTCACAAAGAAGATCTGGTCCCAACTACCATGCTGCAGCAAAATTTATCCAAGATGGAAAGTTCGGAGACATTACGATGGTTGAACTCACATGGAATGTGAATCAACCAGGCAGGTGGAGAAGACCTGAACTTGTTTCAAAATGCCGCGAAGAGGATCTCGATTGGAAACGTTATTTAATGAACAGACCATTCGAAAAATTTGATCCAAGAAAATATTTGGAATACCGTCTCTTCTGGCCTTATTCATCAGGCATGCCCGGACAATGGATGAGTCACCAAATTGATACCGTGCATTGGTTCACTGGATTGAAACATCCTAGAAGCGTAGTTGCCAATGGAGGAGTTTATCAGTGGCAAGATGGAAGAAGGAATTGGGATACTACTACGGCAGTATTCGAATACGGACCGGCAGATGACCTCTCCAAAGGATTCCAGGTTGTATTCATGTCGAGGATGCACCATGGTGATGAAAATCCTAGCGAAATTTACTACAGCAATGGCGGTGAATTGAACCTGATGACCAACAAGGTTTCACCCAAAGGCGGACTCAGGGAAGGAGCAGCCAAGGCAATGAACATGAAGGCCAATCTGTTGCAGGAGGTAAATCTTACCGATTTGGCTATCAAGGTTGAAACAGGCGCGAATACAGGGGGCGATATGCTGACTTCAGTACACGTGCGCAATTGGATGGAATGTGTTAGAAGCAGAAAACAGCCCAACGCCCCTGTAGAGGCAGGTTATACGCATTCGATTGCAACCATCATGACCAATGCAGCTGCAAGAACAGGTCAGAAAGTAACATTCGATGAAAAGACACAAGAAGTAATGGCTGGTGGAAAAGTATTCAAATACTAATTCATACAAGTCAGATGTATTTAAAACGGCGGCTGCCTTGGTAGCCGCCAATTTTTTCTTTGGTACCAACGTCATTGCAGTAAAAAAAATAGCTCCCATCTTCATTGACCCCATCTCCTTGGGATACCTGAGAATGGTTTTTGCTACAGTGGTTTTCTTTTTTATTCCATATATCATAGGTAAAAATGAAAAAATAAAGAGAGGCGACTTGCTCACTATTTTCTTGGCAGCCATCACTGGAATTTCCTTGAACCAGATTTTGTCGATCAATGGCATTGCACATACCAATCCCGTTCATGCCTCTTTGCTGAACATGGCAACACCCATTTTTGTATCCATCCTGGCAACAGTATTTTTAAAAGAAAGATTTGGTTGGAATAAAATCCTGGGACTCCTGCTTGGGATTTCAGGCGCCTGGCTGATGATTGTGACAAGAAATGCTGGAACATCACAAAATCCTGCAACACTGATAGGTGACGCAATGGTTTTGATCGCAGCAGTATGCTATTCATCCTACCTGATCCTGATCAAAAATATTACAGGCAAATACCATTTCATTACTGTGCTGAAATATGTATTTCTGATAGGGACAATTGTCAGCACCCCATATTGCATTTCAGATTTTATACATGTTTCCTGGTCCACCATTCCAGCATCCTCTTACTACTGGTTTTTCCATATTTTATTTCTTGGTACTTTTTTGAGTTACATGCTGATGAATTGGGGAGTACAACAATGGGGTCCCTCTAAAACAGGAAGCTTTGTATATTTTCAACCATTGTTTGGGACACTGGGCGCTGTATTCATCCTGCAAGAGGAATTGACAGTCACGAAAATCATAGCAGGAATTTTAATCGTTGCCGGCGTATGGATCAATGCCATGCAACACAAGAAAAAGGCTACTGAATAATATTGTTTTTCTGTAACCAGGATTTCAAAGCCTGGATCCAGCTTTCTGAACTCGTTTTATTGATCATACCAAATCCATGTCCCCCTGTTTCATATACAAACAGCTCTGCCTCTACCCCATTGGATTTCAGGGCATCAACATAAAGATGAGAATTTTCAATGGGCACCAC
>VGFP01000007.1 GCA_016868855.1 Bacteroidota bacterium
TCTTTTTTTGTCCCACTACATCATACTTCAACAACTGTTTAGTTTCGCCATCAAAAAATTTCCAGTAGTTGGCAATGCCTGCGTAGGAGGAAGCCAACTGTAATTTCACAGCTGGATCTTTTTTCATTTCTTCAAACATATACTTCAAGCGAACATCTCTTAAACTAACTAGGGTTGGATTGTTGATATCAGTAGCCAATCGTATCCCATAGCTGCTTTCGTATCGATTAGTACTTCCCGGATAACCCCAGATCATGGCAAAGTCCCCATCTTTCAACGGCTTTAAGGAAACAGGCAAATACCATTTAGGTTTCAAGGGAATATTACCAGCGTTATATTTTGCAGGTTTGCCAGCAGCATCGGTATATACACGAAATACGGAAAAGTCTCCAGTGTGTCTGGGCCACTCCCAGTTATCAGTATCTCCGCCAAATTTTCCAACACTTTCAGGAGGGGTGCCTACTAACCTGATATCAGAATAGCGCTGGTATACAAATGCCAGAAACTGATTGCCCTTGAAGAGTGAACTTACTCTGGTTTCAATACTTTCTGCGGCATTGCTCATTCTTTTATTGATAGCAGCTAACACGGCTGCTTGTTTTTGTACGCGTTCAGCACCCGTTAGTCCTTGTAAGGAATCCAATACTTCTTTAGTTACATCGTCAATGCGCAACAGAAATTGTACTGAGAGTGAAGTTTGAATTTCCTCGGTAGTTGTTTTTGCATAGAATCCATCCCGCAAGTAGTTTTTCTCTACACTACTGGCGCTGGCAATTGCATCATAACCGCAGTGGTGATTGGTAAAAATGAGCCCCTTGGAGCTGACAATTTCTCCCGTGCATCCTCCACCAAAAATGATGATTGCATCTTTTAGAGAGGGTTTGTTGATTTGATATAATTGTTCTTTGGTCAGCTTTAGCCCTTTTTTGACCATATCGTCATACACTTGCTTACCTAACAACAGAGGTAGCCACATTCCTTCGTCAGCCATTGCCCGACCTACTACACTAATCAATAATACCGCAGCAAAAAATAGTTTTCTCATGGATTCAAAATTTAGAGGACAAACCTACGAAAAACGAGTTGTTGCTTCCTTACGATTTATCTATAAATTTGTATCTCAACTGTACTTATGAGAATCAATCGATTGCTTATCATCGGGTTCGCCCTTATTTTTTTTAGTACCTGTCGAAAAAAGGACGCTACTCCTCCGCAACCGACGCCTTCTGTTCCGGGTTGTGCAAGTGCGCTAGCACCAGCCAACGGGGCCTGATTCTGATGATTTTGATTTCCTTTGAACGCATTTAGTTTAGTAAGCAATTTGAAAGTATATTTGGATCTTAATTCAGATTTGAGTTATCGGATTCGTCTTTTTGAATCTCAAGTAATTCTTGGTACTGGGGAAACATCTTGTACAAGGTCAAAAGTTCATCCATAGATAAGCATGAACCGATACGTTCACTAATCTCATCAACTGTTATTACAGAGCCTCCTTCACACCAGTCCTTGATTAGTTTCCCTGTTTCTACAGAAAGCCGCTGTTCTGGTTTACCATAGAACAGCCCAGTACGGTCCTTTGATGCAGTAGCATTGTTCTTGATATCCAGATCAAAAGTTAGTGTGAACTCATATTCTAAGCCGTCACGCTGGACTGACTTTAACCCCACTTTTTCTGGGATCATCCGTCCGTTTCTTTCTACCAAAGTGTAGTCCTGCTTGGTCCTTACTGTACAGATGATATGACAGGTGGACTGTAGGATACGTTGGATAAACGCATTGTGTCTCGGTGTGATTTTGCTCCAGTTGGTAAAGCTGTTCCCAGTCATGGAAGCATGAGTGTCTATCAGGTTTTCCCACTCGTGCGTTACAGAGTCCAGAATTATTACCTCCATACCTGCTTGTTCACAGGTATGAATAGCTTGGATGTAACGCTCTGGGCTGAATGGGGCAGATAGCGGTAACACTTGGTAAGCTCCCAGGTGGGCGTACAGGTCTGCACTGTGGTTTTCACTATCCACTACAGCAACTTTGGACCAGTCATCGCAGAGTCCATTGGCTATCAGTAGGGAAGAATAAGTTTTACCAGATCCAGAGGGACCCTGCAGTCCCATTTTAATTTTTGCCCGTTTACGTTGGGCTGTTTGAAGTTTCATAAATTAGAGTTTAAATTGATAAAAATGCTGAAACAATTTCTTTTGGTTCTTAGTATGTGTATACTGTGCTTGCAATCGGTTGCCCAGCAATACGGATCATTCAAGGACCCTCGTGATGGACGAGTGTATAAGACAGTGAAAATTGGGGAGCAGGTTTGGATGGCGGAAAATTTGAATGTTTCAACCTTTAGAAACGGAGACCCTATTCCTCAAGCGAAAACAAATGAAGAATGGGATAGAGCACGAGAAAACAAACAACCAGCTTGGTGCTATTATGAAAACGCACCAGCAAATGGTGCAAAATATGGTAAGTTGTATAATTGGTATGCAGTAAGTGATTCAAGAGGTCTCGCGCCTGTTGGGTATCATATTCCTTCCGATGCCGAATGGACTATACTTACTGATTATTTGGGTGGAGCAGAAAAAGCAGGTGCTAAAATGAAATCCAAGCAGGGCTGGGCTGAAAACGGTAACGGCACCAATAGCAGCGGATTTTCAGGTCTTCCGGGCGGTTTCCGTGACGGCAATGGTTCATTCTACTACTTTGGGAAGCTCGGTTACTGGTGGAGTTCTTCGGAGCTCAATACTTACTATGCCTGGTCCCGCCTCCTGAATTACGACTATGGCAATGTCTACAGGTACACCACCAATAAGGTAAATGGGTTCTCTGTTCGTTGCCTCAGGGATTAAAATTAGGGGACCAGCTTTTACACTGATCCCCGTGCACAAAGCACCCACTAACCACAAGGAAGGTTTGATCTTACCAGTCTTATGTAGTGGTAGTGGATATCAATCCTTGTCTGTGGGTGTCCTACTGCTGTAGATACAACCTCTCCTTTTATTTGGGACTTTGTGGCTTCTTTTACAAGCTTGCTACCTCCATGACACGGGTGTGTCCAATCAGGTTTTCCTGCTTGCTGTCTTGACTGTACGCGTAGCTATGCTGCAAACGCATTACTTCGCCAGTACGTGGGTTTGTGAAATCATACGGATCACAGATTGTCCGGAGTATTTCACCTGGCAACCTTTGACCAAGCATACTTTGAGCTATGTTGGCATCAAAGGTGGACGGTATCCTGCATTTGCGTACAGTGGCATACCATTTACCTGTGTTTTGTGATTGGATGAGCTCAGCTTGCCCGGTTAGTTCTAAGCTGATGAACTTTGTTCCATCCTTGCGTTCTACTTCGTAGAAGTTGGTGATTGTTACCATGTTTGTGGTTTTTAATTGTGATTAATAGATACTAGCCAAGTCATACGAGTACTTTTCAGTTGTGCACCACTGTTGTAGTTCAAGTAAACCAGGTAGTAAGTTTATGCGGGGGAGCAGATGATTAGTAAGATGCAGGTAGAGCTGATGGTTAGTATAACCTTCTTGTCTTGGATATCCTGATTATGTCTGGGGTTAGAGAGAGGTAGCTCCTATAGCAGATGTCAGGGGGTTAGCGGAGCTTCAAAAAGGAGGTGGGGTTGGTTCATGAAGTACTGCTAACTGAGAAGTATATGGGGGGCTTGTAATTAAATTTTATTTGCGGGGGGTCATTATAGCTATCTAATCCGCATGTAAATTATTTTATCTGTGATCAAGCTAGTCGTCAAATATTCTGAAAGAGGTACTCAGTGATGATAGCTTCTTCTCTAGAATAAACTTGCGTGTGATTGGAAGTAGCAACTGTGATTTGTGATAACCAATTTATCCGTACATTCAATTATCAGTTGCGAAAATTGATGCGTTTAACTGCAAGAGAATGTATGAGTTGTTTTACCAATGTTTAACCAAAAACAAAAAACCCATCGCAAATTATTCATTTATAATGGGTTATGTTTGGTTTTCGTGACCCCGTCAGGATTCAAACCTGAAACCTTTTGATCCGTAGTCAAATGCTCTATTCAGTTGAGCTACGGGGCCTAGAGGGTGCAAATTTAATGAAAATATTTTATATGATAGGACAGGCGTATTTCTCAGTATTCGTAGCGCATGAAAGCCTCAAGGGCAGCATATTGCGGCAATCCCAACTGATCAAACAATTGAGCTGTTGAAGCATTTCTGTCCTCAGCCCTCTGCCAAAACTCTCTGCTGTCATTTCCCTGGAATACAACACCATCTTTCTGAGATTGATGAATGAAAATTCCATTGCGTTTTTCCAGAATCTGATCCGGACTCATGGGTATTGCCATGTCGATGTCCCAAATATCCCACTCAGCCCAAGCACCTCTGTACAACCAAAGTCTGCAATCAGCAACAGAAGGGTCATTGGCTGCTTTCAATCTTTTCAAAGCTTCAAACATAACTTCGAAACAAACTTTATGTGTTCCATGTGGATCGGCGAAATCACCTGCAGCAAAAATTTGATGCGGCTTGATTTTTTTGATCAACTCCATGTGAATGTGAACATCTTCTTCGGTAGGGGGATTTTTTTCAATGAGTCCGGTTTCATAAAATGGCAAATTCATGAAATGGATGTTATCATCCTTTACTCCCACATACCTGCATGTTGCACGGGCTTCTGTTCTTCTGATCATGCCTTTGATGCTTCTAATATCAGGAGTGTCTTTGTCGTGTAGCTTTTTTGTTTGGATGAATTTCTTTGCGTCTTTCCAAATGTTACTGGCTCTGCTGGTGTCTATTGAAAAACTACCGTCAAATTCAACTGCAAAATCTATTTGTCTCAATACGAACTCATCGCTGACGGCAATATTTCCAGAAGTTTGATAACCCACATGTACATCATGTCCCTGTTGAACCAATCTCAGGAAAGTGCCTCCCATGGAGATGATATCATCATCTGGGTGAGGAGAGAAGATGATGACACGTTTTTGAGCGGGATTTTTTCTTTCTGGGTGACGGGGGACTTCCTCTGTAGGTTTTCCGCCAGGCCATCCTGTAATGGTATCTCTTAGTCCGTTGAAAACCCTCAGGTTGATATCCCCAACCGGCCCATGTTTCTCCAGCAGATCGGCCAAGCCTTCGTTCAGATAATCTTCTTTAGACAACATGAGCAATGGCTTGTTGAGTTGTATGGCGAGAGCTGAAACAGCTTTTCTGATCAATTTCTCAGTCCATTTTATTTGACCAGCCAGCCATGGTGATTCATATCTTGTGAGTTTGGATGCAGATGTCTGATCCAAATGGAAAACACAATTAAAGTGTTCCTGCAACAAACTTGCTGGGATGCGTTCAGTGATTTTCTCTTCTACTGATGACCGAATGATTTCTGCTTTGCTAACACCAAAAGCCAGCAGTACAATCTTTTTTGATTTCAGGATCGTTGAGAGTCCCATGGTAAGCGCCAACCTTGGAACATCTGAAATATTGCTGAACTCATATGCGTTGGCCAGTCTTGTGCTATTGTCCAATGCTGCTATTCTTGTTAAAGAGTTTCTGCTCGACCCTGGTTCGTTGAATCCGATATGTCCATTCAAGCCAATGCCCAGAATTTGCAAATCAATCCCTCCTGCATCATCAATTGCTTTTTCATATGCAGCTGCATATGCATGCATGGATGATTTTTCTATGGTGCCATCTGGAATATGAATATTTTTCGAATCGATGTCAATGTGCTGGAACAAGTGCTTGTGCATGAATGCATGATAGCTCTGCGGAGCATCAGGTTTCATGGGATAGTATTCATCCAGGTTGAATGTAATGACGTTTTTGAAGCTGAGACCCTCTACTTTGTGCAATCTTACCAGCTCAGCATAAAGTGTTTTTGGGGTAGAACCAGTTGCCATTCCCAATACACAGTGCTCACTTTTCGCGGCTTTTTCTTTGATCAACGCGGCTATCTGCTGTGCAACTTTTTTAGACGCCGATTTGCTGTCTTCATGAATTTCTATGGGGATTTTCTCAAATGTGTCAATCATTTCAACGAATTGAGTCCTAAAGTTAATTAAAATATTAATAAACCCGCTAAAGCCTTATTGCAGCTTGATTTCAAAGATTTCAGGCCAAAGTTTTCCTGTCACAAAAATTGTTTTTTTGGCAGCGTTGTATGCAATCCCATTCAACACAGCTCCGTTGATTTGGGCAGTAGAATTGTTTTGTGACAAGTAGGATAAATCGGATTTGCTGTTTTTCCGAAGTATATCAGTTAAGTCAATAGTAGCCACCACATTGCCGTTCATGGGGTCAATTTTCAATATGTATTCATATTGCCATCTGTTGGCATAGATATATCCTTCGATCATTTCCAGTTCATTGAGATTATTAACCGGACCTATATGGTCTTTAACACTCAATATATTTTTAACCTGCATGGAATTGGGTTCAACGAAATATAGTTTATCGCTTCCATCACTGATGATGAGCGCATTGCCGTCGTTTGTAATTCCCCATCCCTGATAGTTCCAATTTTTTGTTCCGAGCAGCTTCAAGGTTTTTGCATCATAAAGAAAAATCAAATGATTCTCCCAGCTGAGTTGATATACCGTATCCCTCATTACAGTAATGCCTTCAGCAAAAATATCTTTCTCATTGTTGATTTGTTTTTTTGATTTGCCATTCATTGGCTCAACCTGTCTCAAAGTCGATTTACCGTAAAGGCCTGTACTTTCAAGCAATATTTCACCATACCATTCTAGTCCCTGGGTAAATGCAGCAGTATCATGCGGATATGCGTTGACAACTGTATATGATAAGTTTAGAGGTGCAGGCAGGGTTGGTTCGCTAGGAATGTTTTCTGTTTTGCTTTCTTCATTGTTGCATGCAGTAAAGATCAAAACAGCTAATGAAATTTGAATAGCTGTAAAAAAAAATTGCTGCCATCTTTTATTTTCTAATGACATAGTATACGCAGGTGGTTAAGAAGTTTCTTATAAATGGGATCATATTGATGATCGCAAACTGTTTTTTGGGATTCCATCCAAATTTGTCTTTGTAGATGGGGTTGATGAGGTATGGCTGCTTCTTTTCAATCACATAGTTGCTGTTCAAAACAATTTTTTCAAATCTCTCTATAGAAATGCCTGTGTATTTGATTTCCATCAACTCATGAACAGTGCCATCGGACTCTCCAAATGTTTTCAGTACTGCCCTGTAGAGGGGTTTAGGCAACAAATGAAAGTAGGGAAGGAATCCTAAGAACCTGTTCTCGCATATTTGCTGGTGCCCGCCGTGTGGCATATACCATGGGGGGAAGCCAAAGAATATTCGGCCACCGGGTTTTAAAAACTGTTTGATATAGGGGATGAATTTTTCCTGGTTGGGGATGTGTTCAATGACATCTTTGAGAATGATCAGGTCAAATTTTTCTTTCAAAGTGACCAGTGCTTCTTCTTCATAAATATTTATGTTGATGAGAGTAGCCTTGCCATTGTTGATATGTGTTGCAATATTTTCGGATGCAAATTCGAATTTCAGTTTGTTCAACTCAATTCCTGTTGCACTGCATCCCCTCTCCAACATGGCCCCCATTACACCTCCATCACCACATCCAATATCCAATACATGTGTATGTTGATCAAGTGGCATCGTTGATGCAATAAAAGGAATCAGGTAATGCTTGGCATTGTCAAATTGCTGTCTGTATCTGATCTGATGGTCCTGGTGATGGGCAAGGGACATATTGACTGCCTTTGGAGGGTTTGTTTATAGAATGGTAACTTTGACAAATGTACAATACACAAGCTGAACAATGGAAGGATGATTATTTAAACGGGAAAGTATTGCTGATTGATAAACCGCTTACATGGACATCTTTCGATGCTGTAAAAAAGATCAGGATTCTGACAGGGGTCAGCAAAGTTGGGCATGCTGGGACCTTGGATCCATTGGCAACCGGACTCCTTATCATCTGTACAGGAAAATTTACCAAGAAGATCAATGAGTACATGGCAGCTGAGAAGGAGTATACAGGGTCTTTCACGTTGGGAGCTACTACACCCACCTATGATTTGGAATCAGTCCCTGTTTCTAAAGCTGATTGCAGTGAAATTTCCACCGAAATAATCATGGGCGCAACCAAGCAGTTTACCGGTACAATCATGCAGACACCGCCTGCCCACTCAGCTATTAAAAAATCAGGTACTCCCGCTTATATTCTTGCACGAAAAGGGAAGGAAGTGAAAATGGACCCAAGGCCAATTACAATCACCTTATTTGAAATCACTTCCATTCAATTGCCTGTTGTACATTTTAAAGTTGTCTGCTCTACAGGAACATATATCAGAAGCTTGGCGAATGATTTTGGAGAGGCATTGGGATGCGGAGCTTACTTGTCTTCATTGCGCAGGACACGAATCGGAACATTCAATGTGGATGATGCGCTCTCTATAGAAAAGTTTACAGAGCAGATTCAGTTACTCAAAACAACCTAATGTTCATTTTTATCGCTCTCAACAGTGGTCTTTTTCTTTCTTTCAAAGAACCTGTCAAATTCTGTTCTGAACGATATATTACCACCTGTTCTGTCTCTTTTGCCTGAAGAAGAGAGCAGATCAAAACTGCTTCTGTAAAAGAAGGATGTCCTGAATTTCCCATCCGGCGTTATTTTATATTCTACGTTCACATCCGGCAGGAAAAGAAAGTTTTGAGAGCTGGTGGCAAGGGAGGCTGCTCCTGCGGCAAAATTGAAATCACTGCCAAACGTAATGATCAATTTATCATTCATCATTGTTTTGATGAACTGAAGACTCACATTTTCCCTGAAATTATTTGGCCCTGTTCTGTTTGCACCTGCAGTTCCACCCAGTGTGGTCATTGTTCTGGAGTAGTTGAAGTTGACATCTACTGAAGATCCGAGCATTTTTGTAAAGAAATTCTGAATGCTGTTGGAAAGAATTCCATTGATCACACCTGAAATGGTGCTGTTCAGCAATTCATAGTTCAGATCGCTTGCCACTACTGCGGCTTGTGGTGCAAAGCTTTTAAATACAATCAGGTAAGTTGCTTGTTTGCTCACTTCCAACGCATCTCGGTTGATGGTTTTTAATTTGTTTTCAATGGTCGCATTGTTTTTTACAACACTTCCCTGCGGAATGAGAATCTGAAAGCTTGGATTAGGCCTGCTCAAGGTTCCAGTGAGATTGCATCTGACTTCCACATCGCTGATCTCTCTCAATACATCAGAGCTTACTCCAGAAATACCCCGGTTGCTTGGGTCAGTAAACAATGTGCTCATGCGCACTTTTTCTGCAGTATAGAGTGCATCAATATTGATGTCAGCGTCGTAGGGGTCGCCCGTCCAGCTGATATAACTGCTTCCCCCACCCAATAACCTAAATGGCTTTTTGAAAACATCCTGAAAGTTAAAATTATAGCTACCGTTTTCAATATTGTATCTGCCGATCATGCTGAAGTTTTCCTTCGATCCAGTGTGAATCTTTAGATTACCTGAGCCCTGACCGGATATAATATCACCTGTCAGTTCATCCAATACAACATTCATTCTCAGGAAAGGGTTGGCTACCAGATCCATATCTATTACAAAATTACTGCCACTTGAAATTGCCGCTGATTTCATTTCAGTTCCATAGGTCTTCCAGACAACAAAGTCAACATCAGCCGACTGTTTGCTGTTGGTTGAAGTAAGGATATTGATACTTGAGCTGTCAACCGGAGCACCACTCATATACATTTTAATCGATTCATCCGGACCAGTTATAGAAAAATTGAATCTGGCAACTGCTTTTCCGTAAAACAGGTTGTTGTCACTTCTATTTGTATTCAGAACCAATAATTTTCTTGAAGTTGCACTCAGGTTGTAATTGAATCTATTGAAAAAGTGATGTTCGAGATCCCCTTTGAAACTGGCTGTATAACCATTCGCATCTTTTAATTGTATGGTTCCGAAATCAATTTTATCCGGGGTGAACGTGATGGTTGGATCCTGAAGGGTATAGGTGCATCTTGTGAAATCGATTGTGACTTTGGCATCTGATACCTTTACAGCTCCCACCAAATCCGGCTCATCCAGATTTCCTTGTATTCTCAGATAGCCATTTCCTTTGCCACTCATATCGCTGAAAACAATTCCCAAATATGGTTTTAAAACAGACAATTGAAGATTTTGAATGTTGATGTCTGTTTCAATGGTTTTGTTGAGCGAATCTTTTAAATCAAGTTTTCCTCTTGCGTTGAGCTTGTAAAGGGGATTTTCAGACTCAAAGAAAAAGCTTGCTTTTTTTTCCAGGTTGTCCCAAAATCCATTGATAGATGTGAGTCCAATGGAGTCATCCTCAAACCTCGTTTTATCTGTTTGTGCATTCAGGTAAAGTTTTAAATGATTGAACGGATCCTCTATGGTAAGGTCACCTGTTGTTATTCCCTGAATGCGAGGTTCTTTTATAAAGATCGGAAGCAATTCGCCCAGGTTTACTTTGTTGAGTGAAAGGATAAATATTTGCAGTTGATTGGCTTCGATTGGGAGCGTCATGAGTCCGATGGACTGCTCTCCGTTCACAAACTTGAAGTTGCTGGCATCAAATTTGGATTTGCTGATCAACAGTTCTCCACCTTTCTCGGTATTCCATGTTTTTTCATTGAAAACAACTTTTGAAGGATTGAAATGAATCAATACGCCATCTTGGATATTTTCAATGTTGGCTGAGAGTCTGGCTCCATATTGCGCCAGATTTGAACTGGTGGTAAGATCAATGGTTGAGTATGATTTTGAAGAATGAATTTCAATGGTATTGGTTGGAAAAAACAGGCTGTCGTTGAAAACAACCGAACTCGCTTTTGAGCTGGTATTGATACTGTCTGCAGTTCCTCTTGTTATGAGTTCCAGGTCGTATACAGCAGTTTTGTTGTATGCAATTTTTGGTATGGTAGCATCAAGCTCAAAAACTTTTGTGGCAGAGTTGATCCTTCCTTTGATTTTACTGTTGCTCAATCCATTCAATCCATTGTCCGTCAGCGCCAAAATATAATTGGCGTTTTTTACATTCAAATCAAACATCAGGTCCTGCTCTTTCTTTGGGGCAAGAGATTTTTTGAAATAAAAAGGATAGAATTCGCCAAAATAATAACCCAGGGTGGCAGGTAATTCTTCAAATGTAAAATTCCCTTTTACATTGGCTTCGATATCATTGCTGCTCAGTGTTATGCTTCTAAAGTCCTGATGTTTTTCGGCCTTGATGACTACACTGTCGAAAATATATTTTCGCTTGTTTTTTGTAAATACAACATCTTCCAATCTTCCCTCACCGCTTATATTGTCAAGGTTATCGCCTTCAATATTTAGGATTGATTTCCCAGTCAGAGAAATGGGATTTTTAGTGAAATGCAGTGGGAGTAAATTTGATTTGTTGACTTCGAAGACAGCTGTGGTAGTGGGACTGCTGCCTTTGAAATTGATCCCTGCATACAATTGGGCGTCAAGATTTGGATCATTGATATCCAGGTTGGCAGTGAGAATACCTGAAGCATAATTTCCTGATGCATCTAAATGGCTGTAGGTATAATTGTTGTAGTCAATAGAGTGAATTTTTGTATCAAATTTGGTATTGCCGTTTTTCGAGGAAATATTGAAATGTGCATTTGTGTTATGGAGGTCATTGAATTGAAACAATTTTCCCAACTCCATCTGTATGATGTCTCCGGATGTTTTTATCTCCAGTTGATCTGAACCAAGTTTGGCGATGTCTACATCGGCTTGAACGCCTCCAATAGATGTGCTCAATTTTCCTTTTGTTTTGAGATGGTCTCCAACCATTGAAGCGTTACCCACATATTTCATGGACTGGAGAGGGGATAGGTCAACACCCAATGATGACTTGATTTGGTTATGTATTTTATAAAAATCAATCGGATTGGTGCTGATGTAAATATTATTTGCAGTGTGGCGGGTGGCTTCAATGTTGGGGAGTCCCTTGATGTCGATTTTACATTTGAGTTCACTGTTGCTTCCCCATTTCAAACTGATATTATTACTTTTTAGATCATCTACTGTTCCTGTCACAATGCCGTTTGCTGTTAATTTGATGGGCATTTCATTGAGTTCGGGTGCAAAGAAAGCAATGTCTTTTAGATCAATGATGCTGTTTCGAAAAGAGCCCCTCATGTTGATTTTGTGAATGAATTCACTCATATCATCTGTGAAGGAGAAATAATCCATTGCAAAATAGTTTTGTATTCTGCTGTAAGGAGTTATAATGCTCAAGTCTTTGAAGCTCATACTGCTGGGGTCCAACTGCATATCTGCATGCAGTTTAGTTACTTCAAATCCGCTTCTTTCTTTGGTTGAAAGATGCAGTGATGCTGTGATTCGTTCACCTGCAAATCTTACTTGATCAAGATTTCCATTGATGTTGGCAAATTGAAAATGTTCGCCATCAAAATAGGGAAGGGTGGTGCCAATTGTATCAATGTCCAATTGAAACAGTCCTTTTTCGAGTTGAATCGCATTCGCTTGCACATACCAGCCCTCTTTGTTCCAATGTTCTTTGATATTCGGATCTGAAACAGGAATCAGCGAATCCGGTCGATTGCCATTGTATTGAAAAATCTTGTAACGAGGTTTTGTGATATAAACATCCTGAATCAATATTTTCTTTTTTGCCAGATTGATTTCTGATGCATTCAGATGCAATGTCCCGATTTGGATGGATTGGTCTTCCCCTCGCCATTTGTCCTTGATCATAAACTGAACATTCTTAAGATCAAGTGATTTGATATCAATCATCAATTGGCTCGGCTGACTGGCAATGGTATCCTTGCTGGCAAATGCCTTTCCGATAAATGCATGGTTCCAAGTGCTGTCAGTTCGTTGCAATTGAATGTTTGCATTTTCCAATCCAAATGAATAGACCGTGAACTGCTTTTGTGTGAAAAACCAGTCAGTCAGGCTCACGCTTAATTTACCTGCATACAGCAGGGTGTCTTTTTGTTCATCCCGGATCAGTACATCTTGTAAATTGAAGGTGTTAAAGAGGCTGAAGTCAACTCCACCTATTTTGGCTTCGGTATGAATGGTTTTGGAAAGTTGATCAGTTGCAATATTGATGAGTTTCTGCTGGATGAAAGGAACTTTCGACAATAACCAAAACAACAGGTATAGCGTCAGGATGCTTCCAATAACATAGCCTATTATTTTAACTGCTTTTTTCAGAAACCAGGTTTCCTACAAAGTTAACCAATCTGGACCAGAGCTGTAGTTCAACAAAATGTTATAATGCAGTTTAATATGCAGCAGCATGGTCGTCGCCTCTTTTATCTGCCACTGCTTCAATGTTTTTGATTTTTTTGCCTTGCCAATTGATTTTGATCACTTCTGTTCTGCCGATTTGATTTCTCTTTTGAAATGAATATCCCATCTTGCTCAATGCATCTTGAACAGTGGAGGGGAAATCATTTTCAATGGCGACTTGATCGGGCAGCCATTGGTGGTGAAATTTGGGAAGGTTTACGGCATCCAAGGGACTTTGATTGAATTCGAGGATGTTGACCAAAGTTTGGAAAACCGAAGTTGGAATGGTGGTTCCTCCTGGTGTTCCCACTACAAGAAAAGGTTTTTTGTTTTTTAGTACAACTGTTGGGGTCATAGAACTCAACATTCTTTTTCCTGGTGCGATGGCATTGGCTTCTTTGCCGACAGCACCAAACATGTTTGGTACGCCGGGTTTTACACTGAAGTCATCCATTTCGTTGTTGAGCAGAAAACCTGCACCGGCAACAACTGTCTTAGAGCCATATCCTCCATTCAATGTAGTTGTCACGCTCACAACATTTCCTTCTGCATCTGCTACAGAGAGATGGGTTGTTTCTTCGCTCTCTGGATTGATGTTACCTGGCTTGACTACATCGCTGGATGTTGCTTTTCCAGGTATAAAATCCGACATTCTTTTTTCAAGATATTTTTTGCTTGACAGGGTTTTTACAGGCACGCGAACAAAATCTTGATCCCCCATGAATTCCGCTCTGTCAGCATAAGCGCGTCTCTCTACTTCAATCATCAATTGAACAGATGCAGGTGTATGAAAGCCCATTGATGCTATGTTTCGGCTTTCAATCATCTTCATCATTTGCTGCATGAGGAGTCCCCCGCTACTGGGCATGGGCATTCCGATGATGGTATATCCCTTGTAGTCGAATGAGATGGCAGGTCTTTCAACTGCCTGGTAATTTTTCAAGTCATCCAAACTGACATTCCCCTTGCCTCTTTTCATTTCTTCAAAGATCAGTCTTGCTGTTTCTCCTTCATAAAATCCCTTTGCACCTTCTTGTTGAATTCTTTTCAGTGTCGCTGCGAGTTCCGTTTGAATCAGTGTATCACCCTCTTTCCATGAAGTTGATTTTACAAAGACTGGTGGAATGGTATTGTATTTGATGAAAGCAGATTTGGAGCCATTGAGCGATCTTGCCTCTGCGGCAGTAATGGCAAATCCTTTTTCGGCAAGGTCAATCGCAGGTTGAATCAATTTATCAAAAGAAAGTTTACCGTATGGATGCGACTTGAAAAGTCCCGCTACAGTTCCCGGCACACCACTCGCCAGATGTCCGTTCTGACTCATTTCCAGCAGGGGATTCCCATTTTGATCCAAGTACATATTTCTGCTGGAAGCAGCAGGTGCTTTTTCTCTGTAATCGATTGTAATTGTTTTTCCTTTCTTGGTATGTGCTACTAAAAATCCTCCGCCACCAATGTTTCCCGCACCTGGATAGACCACTGCCAATGCAAGTTGTGTTGCAATGGCGGCATCAAAGGCATTGCCTCCAGCTTTGAGTATTTCACATCCAACCATGCTCGCCAGTGGGTGGGCCGAAGAAACGGCTCCATTTTTTCCCTCAGCAGTTTTTGAAATACTGTACTGATAGGGATTGACTTGCGCGCAGACATGGCTGATGGCCATAGCGATTATCCAAAATGTGAGAGCTAAAGTTTTGACTGCTTTTTTCATGCCATGAAGATATCGAGTTATGGCAAAGAAATGAATGCTAAAATCTTATTCATAGTGGCTATTTGTTTATTTTAGTGCAACAACTAATAATCAACGTATGCGTTCCATTTTCCCTGTTATGATCAAATTAAAGCACCTGGCCCTTGTAGCTTTCTTCTCGGCAATGTTATTTCAAACTTCACAGGCACAAAAGTCTCAGCAATGGAGCAGTGGTGAAATTCTCCATGCAATGAAAAAACTGAATGTGCTTGGCTCCGTTCTTTACATGGCGGCACATCCGGATGATGAAAACACGCGACTCATTGCGTACATGGCAAGGGCAAGACAGTACCGCACCGGATACATGGCGATGACCCGTGGAGATGGTGGACAAAATCTCATCGGCAATCAGCAGGGTTTTGAATTAGGATTGATAAGAACACAGGAATTGTTGGCAGCGAGGAGAACGGATGGCGGAGAACAGTTTTTTTCAAGGGCATTTGATTTTGGATTTTCAAAAAGAACCGAAGAAGCACTCAGTTTTTGGGACAAAGAGAAAATCCTCTCAGATGCAGTATGGGTGATAAGAAATTTTCGTCCGGATATCATCATCACGCGTTTCCCAGAGGATAGCCGCGCTGGACACGGGCACCATTCGGGTTCAGCTGTGATTGCCAGAGAAGCATTCATTGCTGCAGCAGATCCCAACAAATTTCCGGAGCAATTGAAGTATGGCGTTACAACTTGGAAGGTGAAGAGAATCATGTGGAATACCTTCAGTTTTTTTGGGACCAATACCACCTCCGACAATCAAATGAAAATAGAAGTGGGTGATTATTTGCCATTGTTGGGTAAAAGCATTGGCGAGATTTCTGCCGACAGCAGGAGTCAGCATCGTTCACAGGGATTCGGTTCGGCTGCAGCCAGGGGAACAGCTACTGAATATTTTGTTCATACGCTCGGCGATGCTGCCGAGAAAGATCCTATGGAGGGCATTGACTGTTCATGGAACAGGGTAGAAGGTGGGTCTGCTATCAATAAACTGGTTGATCAATTGATTGCTTCTTACAATGTCAATCACCCCGAAGCCTCTGTCAACGCCTTGCTGGAAATCCGCAAAGCACTCTCAGGCATCAAAGATGAATATTGGAAGAACTTAAAGACTGCTGAAGTGGAAAAGTTGATCAGGATGGTTATGGGATTTCACATAGAGGCGATCAGTGATAAACAATTCATCAAACAGGGCGATTCACTGAAAGTAAATCTTACGATCAACAACAGATCTGATGTGCAAGTAAATGTCTCTCAAATTGAACTCAATGCAAAGCAATGGGCCCCTAATGCTGCTCTCAAACAAAATGTGAATTGGTCTCAGTCCTTGTTGATGTCCATTGCAACTGATCATCCTGTTTCTCAACCTTATTGGTTGGCAAACTCCATGAACAAGGGTCATTTCAATGTAACAGATCAGCGGCTGATCGGCATGGGGGAGAACAGGCCAAGTTTTGAGGCCAGTGTTTCAATTCGCATCGGTAATGAGCAGATGTTGGTGAAAGTACCTGTTACATTCAGAAATGTTGATCCTGCCATTGGTGAATTCATCCATCCGGTATATGTTATTCCTTCAAAAGTATCTACAGTCGCCAAAAAGCCTGTGTTGATCAACACAGCTTCATCATCAAACAAAAGTTTACAAAGCAGCGATACAGATGATGCTCCCTTTATGCATTCTATTTCTTATGAACACATACCGACACTTGTTTATTTCAGCAAGAATGAGCAGGTGGTGGTGAAAGTGGATCTCAAGACAACTGGAAAAAAAATCGGATACATTGTAGGTGCAGGCGATAAGGTACCTGAAGCTATTCAGCTGATGGGATATGACTTGGTGGAGCTTGGCAGGGAAGATATCACAGCAGAAAAATTGAAAAACTTCGATGCCATAGTATTGGGCGTACGCGCTTACAATGTGCATGCATGGATGGACGAAAAATATGATATGTTGATGGATTATGTCAGAAACGGTGGGAATATGGTGGTGCAATACAATACAAATAGTTTCGCTGGACTCCTTGCCAAAATGAAAATTGGACCCAAGCCTTTTACTATTTCAAGAGGTAGGATCACTGAAGAAGATTGTGAAATAAAATTCATTGATCCAAAGGATCCAGTGTTGAACTTTCCCAACAAGATTACTGCAGATGATTTCAAGGGATGGGTACAGGAAAGAGGAATTTATTTTGCTGATTCCTTTTCAGCTAATTACCGCGCAGTTTTGGCCATGCATGATCAAAATGAAGGTGATTTGAATGGAAGTCTGATCGTTCGCAATGAAGGAAAAGGGAGATTTATTTATACAGGCTTGGTATTCTACAGGGAATTGCCTGCAGGAGTTCCAGGAGCATACAGACTCTTCGCCAACCTCATTTCGAATCCAAATGCCAAATTGAATGAAGTCAAGTAATCCGACCCGTTCGCCTGTATTTGGACTCATTGTGGGACTCGCCATTGGAGTTGTGATTGCGTTGGTAAGGAAAAAAATTGCATTGGGACTGCTGATAGGAATTTTAATTGCAGCAATTTTGTACAAACGGGATAGAAGATGAGTTTCATCGACTGGTTGGTGCTTTTGTTTACAATGCTTTTGGTGGTATTGTATGGTGTATACAAAGGGAGATCAACCAAGGACATCGATGGATACTTCAGAAGCGGCAGGCAACTGCCTTGGTACATGGTCATGCTCAGTGTGATTGGAACACAGGCCAGTGCCGTTACTTTTCTATCCGGACCTGGACAGGCCTACACCGATGGTATGAGGTTTGTGCAGTATTACTTCGGACTCCCTCTTGCAACCATTGTTTTATGCATCACGTTTGTGCCTATTTTTCACAAACTGAATATTTACACAGCCTACGAGTACCTAGAGAAAAGGTTTGACAAAAAGACCAGGACATTCACTTCTTTTTTATTTCTCCTTTCCCGTGCATTGTCAACCGGAATCAGTGTATATGCCCCTGCTATTATTCTTTCATCTGTATTGGATTGGAATATTTATCTCACGAATGTGATCATGGGAGGTATTGTGATCGTCTACAGTGTCAGCGGAGGTGCGAGAGCAGTTGCATATACACAGCAACTACAATTGGCCATCATTTTTGCAGGATTGTTTTTGGCTGCTTATTTGTTGATCCAAATGATGCCCGAAGGCATGGGATTGACAGAGGCATTGACAGTTGGAGGGGAGTTTGGAAAAATGAATGTCATCACCACTGGAATGACCGAGGATGGGTTCAATTGGAATGACCGTTTCAATATCATCAGTGGAATCATTGGTGGATTTTTTCTGTCGCTCTCATATTTTGGCACCGATCAGAGTCAGGTTGGTCGTTATCTTACCGCAAGCTCCATCAAGCAGAGCAGGATTGGTCTGATAATGAACGGCATTGTGAAAATCCCCATGCAGTTTTTCATTTTGCTGGTAGGTGTATTGGTTTTTGTTTACTATGCATACAATACGTCACCATTGTATTTCAATGACCTTGCCATCTCAAAGTTGAAAAAGACTGCATACAAAGAGCAGATCACTCAATTGGAGAAAGCCCATCAGTCCATCAGCGATCAGAAAAAGCTGATTATTCAAAGTGGAAAAGCGCATCACGACGAGAATGTGGTCGCACTTAAAAAATTGCAGGTGGAGGGTGAGCAGTTGCGCTCAAAACTAAAATCTCTGATCAAAGAATCAGGTATTTTGGTTGAGACCAATGACACCAATTATGTGTTCATACGATTTGTGATGGATCATATGCCACATGGTTTGATTGGATTATTGATTGCTGTTATTTTTTTAGCAGCCTGGGGAAGCATTGCAGCATCGCTGAATGCACTTTCATCATCCACCTTGATCGATTTTCACAAACAATTTATCAAAGCAGACACGACCGATGAGGAAGAGTTCAGGTTATCAAGGATGTATACTTTGTTTTGGGGTGTTTTCTGTATTGTATTTGCGCAATTTGCCACCAATTTGGGCAGCTTGATTGAGGCTATCAATATATTGGGATCCTGGTTCTACGGTGTGATGTTGGGAATATTTTTGGTAGCCTTTTATTTGAAAAAGGTGGAGGGGAACGCAGTTTTTTATGCAGCTATTCTTGGTGAATTATGTGTTTTGGGCATGTATGCCTTCACGGATATTGGTTGGCTTTGGTTGAACGTGATTGGGGCCATGGCTGTAGTCATGTTCAGTATTGTACTCCAATTTGTGTTTAAGAGAGTATGATGTAGATTTTGAGAAGTGCCCGGGGCGGGACTTGAACCCGCACTCGCTTTTTCGGCGAACAGGATTTTAAGTCCTGCGTGTCTACCAATTCCACCACCCGGGCGAAAGCAATACGACTCAAAATAAAAAATTCCATCTGAGATGGAATTTTTGAGCGGAAGACGAGATTCGAACCCGCGACCCTAACCTTGGCAAGGTTATGCTCTACCAGCTGAGCTACTTCCGCAAGTATAAGAGCTTTTGTGGGCTGCAAAAATAACGATTAATGCAATCCGACAAATTATTTTCTTACTTGTATTTTGGAGTATAAAGGGAGCTTTCCTGCACTTCAACCTTTGGTTTTCCTTTGTAATGCTTGGAATAGAGGCCATAGCAGCCACCCATTACAAATGCGAGGAATGCAAATAGCTGTACATGGAAAAGAAAGCGTGAGGAAGAAACCCAGTTTCTGCCAAAATCTTTTTGTTCCTCCGGATTTACATGACTTTGTTGCATGAGTATTATTTGCAGTGCAAAGGTAGCAAAACCGAATAAAATCAACAGCTTAATTTTTAACAATTTCGGAGAACCGTTTTTTACCCAGTATAAAATAATCCCATACGATCTTTCCCTTGTAGATTCCCTTGGGTGAATGAACTCTTTTTTGAGGAAAAATACTTTGTTTTTTATGAATCAACTGCCATTTCATAAAACTAAAATGTGCTCTGGCAATGGATGCAAAAAATGGAAAATTAACAGAAAGCAATCCTTTCCATGCACTGATGGCATCCAGCAAGAGACGGAATACAATGACATACCATTTGTGCAGCCCCCTGTTGTTTTTAAACAACATGATCAGGTTGTTTCTGAAGTTCAGGTATGTTTTTTGTGGATTTTCTTTTTGAAGTGTTCCGCCACCCACATGATAAACGATCGATTCAGGACATGCCATGATTTTGTAACCAGCCAATTGGAGTCTCCAGCAGAGGTCAATTTCCTCTTGATGTGCAAAGAAATATGGATCGAATCCACCAACTTCAAAAAAACATGCTCTCCTGACAAACATCGCAGCGCCCGACGCCCAAAAAATGGCTTCTTTCTGATCGTACTGATTGAGGTCCTTTTCTACTTCATCAAATATTCTACCCCTGTTAAAAGGATATCCCAGGCTGTCAATCCAGCCGCCTGCACCACCAGCATATTCAAAATGATCTCTTCTTTTATAGTCCAGTATTTTGGGCTGGATCGCAGCAATGTTGTTGTCACTCGAAAACATGTCAACAACAGGATGGATCCAATGGGGGTCAACTTCTATATCTGAATTGAGCAAAACCAATATTTCATCGTCTACATATTTCAGCGCTTCGTTATACCCACCTGTGAATCCGGCATTCTGTTTCATTTCAATAAGGTGAACCCCCGGGAAATTATTTTTCAGAAAAACTAGAGTATCATCTGTAGAACCATTGTCAGCTACATATACTTTCAATGCCGGGTAGTTACTTGCCATTACTGATGGCAAGAATTGCTGAAGAAAATGCCTGCCATTCCAATTGAGAATTACGACTCCAACTGAAGGGAATTGTTGTGAAAGATTCATGTATCCAACAAATTTAGGCGCTTCTCAATGAAAATAATTTGTGTAGATGTTATAATTCATCAAATTTGTTTACCCGCTCTCATATGCGAACATACTCTTTTTGGAAAATAGCAATCTTCATCGTAGCCATTGGCATTGTCATCGGTTCATATTTTTATTCAAATTTTTTGGCGGAGGAGATTTCAAAAAGGGAGGAGAAGACCATGCAAGAGTGGGTGGCTGCACAGAAAATGATCGCCAATGCTTATCCTGGTGATGATTTAACCTTGTCAGCTGAAATCATTGCCGAGCAAAAAAATATCCCTGTTATTGAAACAGATGAAAAGGACAGCATCATGAGTTATCTAAATGTAGATGCTGAGAAAGCAGTAAAGGACGAAAATTATTTGGTAGACCGCCTGCAGCAATTGAAAGAAAATGGCAGTTATATAACAACCTACTTGTCGGAGGATCGAAAAAAATTCAATCGATATTATTACGGTGAATCTTTGTTGCTCAAACAGGTGAGGTATTTTCCCATGATCCAATTGTTGATTGTTGTCATTTTTTCAATCATCATACTGACATGGTTGAGCAATCGACACAAATCCATTCAAAATCAGCTCTGGGCTTCACTTGCAAAAGAAACCGCTCACCAATTGGGTACTCCCATTTCTGCATTGGCTGGCTGGAATGTTTTATTGCAGGAGGGCAAAGAGCCAGGTATGGTATTGCCAGAAATGGAAAAAGACATCGATCGGTTGAAACTGATTGCAGATCGCTTTGGTATGATAGGAGGTGTTCCTAAAAAAACCGAGACCGATATCGTGTCATTGGTGTTTCATGCAGTGGACTACATTAAAAAAAGAGCATCTGAAAAAATATCAATTCAAATTGTCAATCATCCTGCGCATCCAATAAACTTATTGTTGTCTGCTGCATTGATAGAATGGGTGATTGAAAATATTTTAAAAAATGCATTGGATGCGATGGAAGGTGTTGGTATGATCACCATTGAAATTATCGAGCAAGCAGAAGAGGTACATGTTGATATCACTGATACAGGAAAAGGGATATCTGCAGCTCTTCAAAATGAAATTTTCAACCCTGGATTTACGACTAAAAAAAGGGGTTGGGGACTCGGACTCACACTGGCCCGCAGGATTGTGCAGGAATACCACAATGGCAAGCTGACGGTTAAAAATTCAGAATTGGGTAAAGGAACGACTTTCAGGCTGGCTTTTATGAAGTGATTAGTCATTTTGCTTCCTATTTTTCATAATTTTACATTCTTCTTGCCCAGGTGGCGAAACTGGTAGACGCACTACCTTGAGGTGGTAGCGCTGGAAACGGCGTGCTGGTTCGAATCCAGTCTTGGGCACTTTATTGAACTGAAGCCGATTCTTTGATGAATCGGCTTTTTTATTTTTCGATGAATCGCCCGCCAGCAAAGGGATTGCTTCAAATAAACTATTTACTCTCTGAGTTCGAACCACCCCTTTTTGCTTACTATATTTTGTCCACTTTATGCTGACGATTTACAACACCCCCTGAATTTGGCCATAACC
>VGFP01000008.1 GCA_016868855.1 Bacteroidota bacterium
AGCTCAATGAGTTCAAGTGCTTCTGCGGAAGTATTCGTGAATGGTTTTTCAACCACCACATGTTTTCCTGCCTCCAATGCTGCTTTTGCATATGGGAAATGGGTGGTATTGGGACTGGTAATCACAACCAGCTCAATGGAAGGATCGTTCAATACTTCCTCTATCGTTTTCGCCACTTTAACTCTTGGAAATTTTTCTTTGCATGTCTCCCCATTTCTTTCCAAGATCATATCAAGTGAAAATCCCCCATGCGTTGTAATAAAAGGGATGTGAAAGGTTTTGCTTGAAATGCCGTAGCTGATTACAGCGGTTGAAATCATAGTTGTTTTATTTTAGTTGACAGTTAGCAGTTGACAGTTAACCGTTAACAGTCAACTTGATAAAAATAACCCAAAAGTCAAAACCCAAAACCCGCAACCCTTCTTATCTTCGCAAAAATTTTACAGGATGCAATTGAAAGATCAAATATTGGCTGCTTGGGACAACCGTGATTTGCTGAAAGAAAATGCTTATGCGGATGCTGTGAGGTCTGTTATTGAGGAAGTTGACAAAGGACGTTTGCGTGTCGCAGAAAAAGCAGGGGATGATTGGCAGGTGAATGAATGGGTAAAACAAGCCATTCTGATGTATTTTGGTATTCAACAAATGCAGACTTGGGAACTGGCACCATTTGAGTTTTACGACAAGATGCTCTTGAAAAAAGACTACAAATCACTGGGCGTTCGCGCTGTACCTCATGCTGTTGTCCGTTATGGAGCATATTTGGCAAAGAATGTTGTACTGATGCCTTCTTATGTCAATATTGGCGCATACGTTGATGAAGGAACCATGGTTGACACGTGGGCAACGGTTGGAAGCTGTGCGCAGATTGGAAAAGGTGTGCATCTCAGTGGTGGTGTGGGCATTGGTGGAGTGTTGGAGCCTTTGCAGGCAACACCTGTCATCATAGAAGATGGATGTTTTGTGGGGAGCAGATGCATTGTTGTTGAAGGCGTTGTAGTAGAAAAAGAAGCCGTACTTGGTGCAAATGTGGTTCTGACCAAGTCCACCAAGATCATAGATGTAAGCGGACCAACACCCAAAGAATACAGAGGAAGGGTGCCTGCAAGATCTGTCGTCATTCCAGGCTCATATACAAAAGAATTCCCTGCAGGAAATTATCAGGTTGGATGTGCTTTGATCATTGGTCAACGCAAACCCAGCACAGATCTGAAAACCAGTCTCAATGATGCATTGAGGGATTTTAATGTGTCGGTTTAAGATACTAGGGAGGAGGGTGAAGAGAGGAGGGTAACAGACAGCTCTAAAATTTAGAATCTATTTAAATTAATTCTTAAACCTAAGCAGGTGAATTATTTTCATTATTGAAATCATTTTTCTCTAACTTATCTCTACTCCCTCCTCTCTTCACCCTCCTCTCTCACTTACACAACCCCAACTTCCCCGCTTCAACCAACATGAGCGCGTAAGCAGCCTCATAATTGTTTTCAATCACTCCATCCAATATGGCTTCTCGAATGGCGGTTTTGATGATTCCAACTTCTCTGCATGGTTGAAGGTTGAACGTTGACATAATTAGTTCACCTGTGATGGGTGGTTGCCAATTTCTGATTTCATCTTTTTCTTCTACCTCTTTCAGTCGTTGACGCACCAATTCAAAATTTGATCTGAAGCGTTTGACTTTGGCTTCGTTTTTGGAAGTAATATCTGCTTCACAGAGCGTCATCAAATCTTCCAAATCTTCTCCTGCATCAAAAAGCAATCTTCTGATAGCGGAGTCTGTGATGTTTTCTTTCGTGAGACTAATCGGCCGAAGATGCAATTCAACAAGCTTTCTTACATACCGCATGTTTTCATGCATTGGCAGTTTCAGCTTTGAAAAAATTTTCGGAACCATTCTTCCGCCAACTACTTCATGTCCGTGAAACGTCCACCCCACCTCATTTTCAAAGCGTTTGGTTGCCGGTTTTGCAATATCATGCAACAATGCTGCCCATCTCAACCATAGGTTGTTTGTATGCGGACAAATATTGTCTACTACCTGCAGGGTATGATAAAAATTATCTTTATGTCCTTTTCCGTCAATGTATTCTGCTCCTGCGAGGTCTACCAATGCGGGAAAAATCAATTTCAATAGCCCAGAAGTATAAAGCAGATCGAGTCCAATAGAAGGTTTATCAGACATCAATATTTTATTGAGCTCGTCAGTAATTCTTTCTTGAGAAATGATCGAAATCCGATCTGCAGAATCATGTATGCCCAACAACGTATTGGAGTCAATCGAAAAATTCAATTGAGATGCAAATCTGATGGCCCGCATCATCCTGAGTGGATCATCTGAAAATGTTTTTTCTGGTGATAGGGGAGTGCGGATGATTCCTTTTTCCAGATCCTCGATGCCGTTGAAGGGGTCAATTAAGTTGACAGTTGACAGTTGACTGTTAACTGTTAACTGTAAACTGTCAACTGAAAATGCCAACGCATTGATTGTAAAATCTCTTCTCTCCTGATCGTCTTGTAATGTTCCAGCTTCAACGATGGGATTGCGGGAATGCTGTAAATAACTCTCTTTCCTTGCTCCTACAAACTCTACGTCATATTCCCCGATGCGAACATGTGCTGTGCCATAATTTTTGAACCAAGAAACCTTGGGTTGTGAAGCATATTGATTGCTGAGTTCCGAGGCTAATTCATTCGCATCTCCCAGACAAACAATATCAATGTCCATGCAAGGGCGATTCAATATTTTATCACGGACAAATCCACCCACTACAAAGGCCTCCATCTTCAAACGAGAAGCGGCTTTTGAAGTATTGGAAATTATTTCAATTTCCTCATTGGTGAATGTTAGATTCATTGTGCAAAGATAGTATTCATTTTACGCCTGGTCAATGGCAGTTAACAGTTAACAGTTGACGGTTATCAGTTAACGGTCAACTGTCAACCGCCAACTGTAATTCGCTTAAACCATGTAACCTGCCTCTTGGCATAGTTTCTTGTATGCTGCTTTATTTTATCAATTGCTTCTTCGCGGGTGCACTTTCCGTCAAAATAATCGAAGAACTCTTTATAACCGACGGTCTGCAAAGCAGGTAAATCCCTGTAAGCAATCAACGACCTCACTTCATCTTCGAGTCCCTCTTCAATCATCTTATCAACGCGTTTGTTGATTCTGTTATAGAGCTCTTCGCGGTGAAGTTCTATAATCCTGTACGTGAAAGTTATTGTTGAATTGTTGTAGTTGTTGTAATCGTTGTAGTTGTTGTAATTGTTGTCATTGTTATCGTTGTTGTCTTTGTATTCTCCCTTGTCTCTTGTCCCTCGTCTCTCGTCCCTTCTCCCTCCTCCCTCCTCCCTTTTTTGATGAAATTCAAAAATCGACCTCTCGGTAAACACCACCACCTCCAGTGCCCGCATCATCCGCTGTGGATTATGAACATCACCCCGCTCTGCAAACAATGGATCTAATTCCAGGAGTCTGTTTCTCAAAACATCAATTCCTTTTTCTTTGTACAACTGAGTAACTTCTGCTCTGATTTCATCGGGGATGGGAGGGATATCATCCAATCCTTCCACCAGTGCTTTGATGTACAAGCCTGTTCCACCGCAGACAATGGCTATGTTATGATCCTTAAAAATTTCATCAAGGTAAGCGCTTGCTTCTTTTGCAAAGGTGGCAGCAGAAATATTTTCAGTGATGGAATGATTGGCGATGAAATAATGTTTTACTTCTTTCAACTCTTCATCAGTTGGTCTGGCAACGCCAATTTTCAACTCATGGTAACACTGTCTGGAATCAGCTGAAATAATGGAAGTATTGTACAGCTTTGCAAGTCTGATGGCTTCGGCAGTCTTCCCAATAGCAGTGGGACCTGCAACGATGATGCATTGTTTTTCTTTCATGCGATTGGCAGCTTATGGAGAACTGCAACCGATAAGTAATTAAAAAGTATTTTCGTCTTCGCCGCCTGTTTCTTCACTGCCGAGTTCATCATCTTGTTCGCCTTCATCTTCCCCTTCATCTGTAAATCCCTCCCCAATGGCACTGAGATCGTATTTTTCCTCTATATCAGCAAACTTATCACCCAAAATGCTTTTGATACCATATTGACTTGGACCAATTCCCTCTTTTCTGGTGATGGCAGGATAGGTAAGCTTGGGATTCTCCTCCTTGGAGACATTGATCAGTTGTATATGGAAAGTCCAGTTCTTTTTGAGATCATATACATAAATGAATTTCTGTTCTGTATCCTTGATCTCAGATCCAATGATCGTATCAATCATATCAAGCGGTTCAACCTTGTATTCAACGCCTTCGTATTTCTCGAGACTGATTGCTCTGCCTCTTTGCCATAAATCATTGCTGCGAAAAAATATGGCTTCATGAATGCTGTCAAACTCGTATCCCTTGAGAATTGACTGATGCAATTCATAAAAGGTTTGTGTATGCTTGAGGGCTATGTCTCTGTAGACGGTATCGTCTTCTTCGAGAAATACCCTGAATTTTAAAATGGCCATGCGGCAAGTTACTGAATTTCAGGAAGTGATTAGAATTTCAAGCCGATGCTGAAGATGATATTGCTGCTGCTTGTTTTCATGTAAGAAGGAGCAAAAAATGCCTGTTCCAGTCTGTATGGGAAATAAGCATTGTTCCAAATTTGATATACATAAGTGATGTCAACAAAATAACCCTTGTTTCTATAACCCACACCTGCGCTTGCATTCATGCGTTTATTCGACAGATCATTTGCTGTAAAGGTATTGGTCATGTAATTGAAACCTGCTCTGGCCATCAGGGTATTGAATTTCAATTCTCCTCCCAAGCGAAGATTGAGTCCGGATTTATATTCATTTCGAATAACACCATTTACTTCATTTAAATAATCGGCTCCGCTGTTGTTATATGTATTCAGAGAGGGTCTAAATTTTGCATTTTTATAATTGTCGTACTCTACATCAGCCGTGATAAAACCTTTTTGGTTTTTTACATTCTCATCTGCACCGAATGTGTAACACATACCTAGTAATAATTTCGATGGTCGCGTAAAGATGTATTGGTATTCACCCATGGAGCCATTGTTGAGATCCAATGAGCTCTGTTTCAAAACACCATTGCCCATGTATCCTTCCAGATCTGTGGTGATCTTCGCAGAATAATTATCGATCATGGTGTATACAATGGGACTGTGATAGGAAATTCCAATTCTGTATTCCTTGACAGGTCTGGCGATGACGCCCAACTTAATGCCTGTTCCAACACCACTCGTATATAGATAATCTTCAGATTCGAAATAATTGAAGTTGTTCAGCTTCTTCGTCATATCGGATTCTCTATAAATACTGTTTCGCTCATAACTCAATCTGCTGAAGACGACTGTTCCTCCGAAATAAAGCTTATCAGAATAATTGGCACTTGCACTCATGAAAAAATCACGTATCCCACCAACAGTGGTAACCGTATTTTCCTGTTGAAGTCCGGATGCAATAGGAGCAAGACTTCTATAACCCTTGATGGTATTGTTTGGATTCAACAGCGTATCGATCAGGTAGGTATTAAACGCGAGACTCGAACCGTATGGGAAATTGGTCGCGGCCTTGTTGGGATCGGTCACGTTGTTTTTTACCAGCTCTTCCAAGTATTTTTCAGAGAATGAACTTTGGTTATTGTTGCCGGAAAGAACAAACTTGTTGTTGAAGTTGGCAGTATTGACCAAGCCAATGGCAAATGTAAAATTGCTCCATCGTCCATTGTATGATCCATCTCTCGGCAGCACCATGCCAACATTGTTGAAATCATTGGCAGCTTTTCTTTCCTTTTTTTCTGAATTGAGGTAGGTTGATTTGTTGTTGTTGAAATGAAACGAAGGGGTAAATACCAGCTCACTGGTTCGGTACAAACCGAGTCCTGCAGGATTCACATAGGCCGCCGACAAATCACCTCCCAATGCTCCAACCGCACCGCCAATCGCTTTCGACCTGGCAGTCCCGCCATGATCAGTCATCGAATACCTGATCGCATCAGCGGGTTCTTGAGAAAAAGATTTAAACGAAATAAGAAGGAATATGAATAGAAGACGTTTCATTAAGAGTTGTAAGTTGTTGGTTGTAGGTTATTATGATTGTTGTAGTTGTTGTCAAGTTGTCAGAGTTATCGACTAAAACTTACAACTAAAAACTAACAACTTACAACTACTACAACGGCTGTTTAGTTATTTCCCCCTCTCGGAAATGATCTCACGGGTGCAGTGCCGCTGGATCCAGAGGATGGTGTGCTGGATGGAGCATAGCTTCCACCAGATGAATTATTGCTGAAGATTCTATTAGAGCCGCCAGTATTGTAATTGTTGCTTCTGTAGTAGCTGTTATTGCTGTTGTTGTTATAATACTGACTTGCACTGCTTCCAAACTTTGAGTAGTTTGAAATTTGACGTGGGGGAGTATAATTGTTCAGGTTATACACTCTTGGTCCGGAGTTTCTTGGAGCCACTGTTGTTTTGAATGTATTCAGCACAACAACCGGTTGTCCGTAGTACATGGGAGAAAACGGACTATAGTAATAACTCATTGGATTGAACATGAATGGATTGCCAAGTACCATGTTGTTGAATCCAATTCCATTGAAGTCACCAAATCTTATCATATCAAAATATGCCCTGTTGTTCCAATATGGGTTGTTCCAGTAGGCATAATCATCATCAAATACATTCCATCTGGATCCGCCAAATGTTTTCATTCTCAGATACCTGTCCTGCATGGGAACGGCAGCAGCATTGTAACTGCCATTGCCATTTTCATCATCCACCACTACATAGCCACTGTTGTTTCTGGCGGGAGAAAAATAAACATCATCTGGAGTCTGTCCAGATCTGTATGCTGTGCTGCATCCTACCAAAAGGATTCCTACCGATAAAACTGCCATGATCTTTCTCATAACAACGGATTTAAAGATTAGCACTAAGTTACTACATTTGCGCAATCGCGCTTTAATGATTAGACGTTTAAATCTCGTTAAAGTTGCCATCCATCCAAAAATTTCCAAACATGGGCAATGAATTGACATCCAGATCGGTTGATTATGCACAATGGTACAATGACCTTATCCTCAAAGGTGGACTGGCTGACTACTCAGCTGTACGTGGATGCATGGTTATCAAGCCGTATGGATATGCCCTGTGGGAAAACATGAAAGACGAGCTGGATAGGATGTTCAAGGAAACCGGACACGTAAATGCTTATTTCCCGCTTTTTGTGCCCAAGTCATTTTTGGAAAAAGAAGAGGGACATGCAGAGGGATTCGCCAAAGAATGCGCAGTGGTTACCCATTACCGTTTAAAGACAGATCCCCATCAAAAAGGAAAACTGATCGTTGATCCCGAAGCAAAATTGGAAGAAGAACTGATTGTTCGTCCCACGAGCGAAGCGATTATTTGGAACGCATATAAGGACTGGATTCAATCATACCGCGATTTACCTCTGTTGATCAATCAATGGGCCAATGTGGTGAGATGGGAGATGAGAACGCGCTTGTTTTTGAGGACTGCAGAATTTTTGTGGCAAGAGGGACATACCGCCCATGCTACATCAGAAGAAGCGATCGAAGAGGCGGAAAAAATGTTGCACGTATACGCAGATTTTGTTGAGAACTATATGGCGCTGCCTGTGATCAAGGGAGTGAAAACTCCGAATGAAAGATTTGCAGGTGCTTTGGAAACATATTGCATCGAAGCGTTGATGCAGGATGGGAAAGCCCTCCAGGCGGGCACTTCACATTTCCTTGGACAAAATTTTGCAAAGGCATTTGAGGTGAAGTATTTAACGAAAGAAAACAAACAAGAATACGTTTGGGCAACATCATGGGGTGTTTCAACCCGGTTGATTGGTGCATTGGTGATGGCCCATAGCGATGACGAGGGATTGGTACTTCCTCCAAAAATTGCTCCATTGCTGGTGGTGATTGTTCCGGTTTACAAGGGACCAGAGCAAAAAGCATTGGTGGATGAAAAAGTGCATGGCATCTTGGTATCTTTGAAAGCAGTAGGCATTTCTGTGAAGTATGATGATTCAGACAACGCGAGACCAGGATGGAAATTTGCAGAATATGAAATGAAGGGTGTGCCTGTTAGAATCGCTATTGGTCCGAAGGACATTGAAAACGGCGTAGTTGAAATTGCGAGAAGAGATACCAAAGAAAAGAAATCGGTTTCTTCCGAGGGACTCTCAACCTACGTGCAATCATTGTTGGAGGAGATCCAGCAAAATTTATACAACAAAGCACTTGCTTTCAGAGATGCCAGCATCACGGAAGTGAATTCATGGGATGAGTTCAAGAAAGTCATCAGTGAAAAAGGTGGATTTGTTTCAGCTCATTGGGATGGCACTGGTGAAACCGAAGACAAAATCAAAGAAGAAACCAAGGCAACGATTCGTTGCATTCCGCTCAACAATAAATTAGAAACAGGAACTTGCGTATTTTCCGGAAAACCAAGTCAGCAAAGGGTTTTGTTCGCGCAGGCTTATTAAAATATAACGCGACTTCTTGCGATCAGGCATGCGCCAATCACTCCGGCATGCTCTCCCAATTTTGACAAACGCATGGTGGTATCATTGTTTACCATTGCAGAAGAAAATTTATTCAACACACTTCTTGCAGGAAGCCTGATATAGTCACCTGTCTCTGCAAGCAAGCCACCGATGATAAGGGCCTCAGGATTAAAAATATTGATCAGTACCGCCAATCCTTTGCCAAGTTTTTCACCCACTTCCGCCAACAGTTCAATGGCAAGCATGTCTTCTTGTTTGGCTGCATAAATAATATCAGGAAGGGTGATGTCATCTATTTTTTTATTTTTTAGAACAGATGAGCTCGAGCCGCTTTTCAATTTCTCTTTGAATTTTCTCTTGAGTGCAAATCCGGATGCCTCTGTTTCAAAACAACCTTTCTTTCCACAAATGCAAATGATTTCATTGTCGAACAGTGGGATGTGTCCGAGTTCGCCGCTGTAACCGGATTTTCCATAGTATGTTTTTCCATCGATGATGATGCCGATACCAATTCCATAATCATGGTTGATGAAAACCAGGTTTTTTTCATTGGATGCATCGTTTGCATTCATCTCTGCGTATACCATTGCGCGAGAATCATTTTCAATAAAAACCGGTACATCGAATTCCTCTTGCAGCAAATCATTCAATGGTTCTTCTGTGAAATTGAAGTAGTTGAGCGATTTTCCATTTTTGGGATTGATCCTTCCTGGCATAGAGATTCCGAGTCCTGCGATGTTCAACTTCTCCTGCTCAATGCTCTTCAAAAATTCTTTGATTGCTTCAATCAGGGTATTGAGTGACTCCTTGCTGTTCTCGAATTTATATGCAACCTGCTGGAATGGAATTTTAATTCCACGTTTGAAATCCATCACTCCAAAATCAATATGATATCGGCTTATGCCAACTCCAACAAAATGACATGCATCAGCGGTGAGTCCGAATATGCTGGCTTTTCTTCCGCCTGTTGAGTCCAGCTTGCCTTCATCACAGATGAAACCATCTTCTGCCAGAGAGGTGATCAGGGTGGTGGTTTTGGGAACGCTGATATTGAGCTCTTTGCTTAGTTCGGTGATCGTGCAATGTGACTTCCGGTCAATCTTTTTGATGATTGACTTTTTGAGAGAAGCATTTTTGGAAGCAACACCTGGCGCTGCATTTCCATTGAACAACTCAAAGTTGATTTTCTTTTTCTGTACCACGTTTCTAAGGTAGCTTTTTTTTGAAATCCCCCCAGCCTTGCCTTTTTGCCATTTCACCCATTAGAAGTAATTTTGCCCCTCAATAATAAATCAATTACCATGGCATACGATGTATTAGTATTAGGAAGTGGTCCCGGTGGCTATCCTGCTGCCATCAGAGCATCTCAGCTCGGTTTCAAAGTCGCAATCATTGAAAAAGAGAGTTTGGGTGGCGTTTGTCTGAACTGGGGATGTATTCCTACCAAGGCCCTGTTGAAAAGTGCCCAGGTATATGATTACATGAAACACAGTGCCGATTATGGTATCAAAGCCAGCAATGTTGAGCATGATTTTGGTGCAGTGGTGAAGCGCAGCCGTGGTGTGGCCGATAAGATGAGCAAGGGCGTTCAGTTTCTGATGAAAAAGAACAAGATTGATGTCATCATGGGCTA
>VGFP01000009.1 GCA_016868855.1 Bacteroidota bacterium
ACTGGTGTTTTGATTTTCCTGATGTTCTTCACGCTTTGGTTGTTGAAGAGAGATTATTAGAAAGTTTTGGGCTTGCCCGCCGCGGCGGGTTTTGAGTTTTCAGTTTTCGGTTGACAGTTAACGGTTGACAGTTATCAGTTGACGCTTAACAGTTAATAGTTAACAGTTGACAGTTGCCGGTTGCTGGTTGACAGGGAGCAATTTCCAAATTACAATGAATCTACAACTTACACCCAACCCCCAACAACTAACAACTTACAACCTACAACTTAAAACCAACATTAAACAACCGTCAACAGTCATCCGTTAAACGTCAACCGTCAACACCTCTCAGTCCCTCACTCTGAATACAAAGACAACTGTCCCAACTTCTTCATCAGCTGCGTCAGTATTGGTTGAGAACTTGAGCAATTTGGCTTTTTGCAAGGCGATATTTTTGATGCTGGCATTGGCTGTTGTTGTTCCCCTTGGCTGAATATTGGCGCCGATCACATTTCCGTTGGGATCTACTCTGACGTCAACAGCGACTTTTGCATTTTCATTGAACTCGTCTGTAAAAGATGGAAATCGACTGATCTTCCTTCCTTGTAAGCCCCTGACAATGGATAAGCCTCCAGATCCAATTCCATCTCCCTTGTCTCCAGTCCCTTGTCTTTTGTTACCCGTACCTCCGAGATTATTCCCTTCACCCTTGTCCCCCGTACCTTGTCCCTCGTTATTTGTCCCTACTCCCTTGTACACATATTTCGGAGCAGGAGGCGGGGCTGCGGGAGCCTCAACAGCTGCTATTGTTTTTTGGGATTCCACCGCTGGTTTCTTTGAAACCATGGCTTCTTTTTTTGTTTGCTTTTTTACAATAGGAGGTGCTTCCTTGTCAACATCACTGGTGGCAATTTCTTTTTCTGCAGGAGCCAATGAATTATTTTCCTCAAGTATGGGTGGTTCAGATGCGCTTGCACCCTGACTCCCACCACTGCTTCCCTCAGGGGCATCACCCAATTCCACCTCGATGTCCTCGGTTTGCTCAGGTGCATCATGCACCGGCGGCGCCCATGATACGAAGAAGAATAGCAAGCAAAGAACAGTCAATACCAAAATGGTGTAGGAGGCTGCTTTTATATTTTTGCTTTTTAATGTTGACATTCAGTTGTAAGTTGTTAGTTCTAAGTTGTAGGTTATACATTCTAAGTTATGATAATTATTCTTTTTGAAATACCTTGCACAATGTTTTAACTCAAAACTTAGAACTAACAACTTACAACCTTATAACTTATTAAAAAGTGAACTCATCTCCTTTCCTCCTCTACTCCGACGGCAAGGGCAATATTTTTGAGGACCAGTCACTCTATGCAGTGGGCAGGGCCGGATGGGATGCGATGCCTGTTGAATTGGATGAGTGGATTGCATTGCCTGATGGAGGCTCATTGTATGAACTTCCCGGCAGAAAGGCGATTGGAATAGATGTCAAGACAGGTGAGATGCGTTTGTGCGAAAAAGGATGGGCAGTTGCTGCATTTATTCCACCTGCACATACCGGTACATACATCGCAGCATTTGAAACAGCAGCTGATGCGCCAACACTTCCTCTTTTTTGTTACACAGCGGCGGGTTGGTACGATGATGCCTTTTATGTAACAGCATTGAGAATTGAAAAAGATATACGCCAAGAGTGCAGTGGATACGATGCCGTGAAAATTGAAAATGGGGTAGAAGATTTTTTAAAGAATTATCCCAACAACCGTCTGGTCAATCACCTCGCAGAAAAATGCTGCAGAACCTATACTTGTCCCGCTGCCAGAAATATGTTTTTATCCAGATGGGAATGTCCTGTTCCAACTTCACCAGCTTGCAATGCCAATTGTGTAGGATGTATTTCATTTCAGCCTGAAGAGGAGAGCATTCCCTCTACGCAGGACAGGCTGACGTTCAAACCCACTGCAGCTGAAATTGTTGAGTTTACTGTTCCGCATTTGATGAATGCTCCTTTTCCAATTGTCAGTTTTGGACAAGGATGCGAAGGTGAGCCTTTGCTGATGTGGGAAACCATTCGAGAGGCCATCATTGAAATCAGAAAACATACGCCAAGGGGCAGCATCAATATCAATACCAATGGTTCCATGCCAAAGGCAGTGAAGGCGCTTTGTGAAGCCGGACTCGATTCCATTCGGGTGAGCACCAACTCAGCACAAAAAACTTGGTATGAAAAATATTATCGTCCCAATAACTATGCCTTCGAAGACATTGTAGAAAGTCTGAAGGTTGTGAATGAATTTGGTGGATGGAGCTCCATCAATTATTTCGTTTTTCCCGGAATGACTGATACTACGGCCGAATATGAAGCACTCAGAAAATTGATCAAACAGACCAACCTGAAAATGATTCAATGGAGAAATTTCAATATTGATCCTGATTGGTATTTGGGAAGGATGGGCATTGTAGAGGAATCAGAAAAAATCGGTATCAGAGAAATGATGCAATTGCTGAGAGATGAATTCCCTGATTTGAAATTTGGTTATTTCAATCCACCGATGGAGAGGATTAGAGGGGATTTTGAATATGATCTTGCGAAATAAGTTTTAAGTTGTTGGTTGTAAGTTTATTTAGTTGCCATTGTTTTCATTGTTTTCGTGGTTGTCATGGTTATCGTGTATTATAATTTAAACAACTAACAACTAATAACTAATAACTAACAACTAACAACTTGAAAACAACGACAACTACCCCAACCTCTTCCTGCAATAATCGTTAAACTCCTCATCCTCCACATCGTACTCTTCATCATCTTCGTCATCTGTATATGCTTGAAGAAGGGTGTTGTTTTTGAAGTCCATCGTGAGCAAGTCATCCTTGATCATCACATTGTTGAGTTCATTCCAGGCATATGTTTTCGTAGTGATGCCTTTGCGGACAATCTGCTGATCTGAAAATCCAATTTCAATGTTCGCGGATAAAAATCGTTCACTGATGCCTGCGATTGCATAAAGGACTCCAAGTAAAAAATTTCCTGAAACAGAAATGAGACCAACACCAATACAAAGGAGCAGGGAAAGGAACTGTGGACGCTTATCTTTTCGTTTGTCGATGTATAAGCTGATCATCAACGCAGCAACAACAAATAACAGCAAATAGGCCAGAAAGGAACCGGGGTCCTGATAAATAAGGATACTGATTGGAAGCAGCGACATGAATGAAAGCATCCATCCTGTTTTCTCCATCACTGATCTGTTGTTGTTTTTGAGCACCACAACATAATCGTAAACCCTGCCTTTTGACATTTGATTAATTTTGGCTCAGCATCAAGTTACACAACTTGAACAAAATTCTTGCACCTACATTTTCATCCCATCCATCCTTGCTGACACCGGTTTCACTCAGGTCAAATCCGATGATTTCCCTGCCGCTGTCAATTATTTTTTTGAAGAGATAATTGAGTTGCTCCAATTCGAATCCCCCTGGAACAGGCGTGCCAGTATGCGGACATAATTTTGGATCGAGTCCGTCAACATCATAACTGATATAAACTTTTTGGGGAAGTTGGTCGATGATTTCATCGCTGATATGTGACCAGGTTTCACCTTCGAATTGTCTTTCTTTGATTTCCTTTTCGAAATAGGTCGCCACTCTTCTGTCGCTTTCACAAATACACTGCCATTCTGCTTCACAATAATCACGGATGCCCAATTGTATGAGTTTTTTAACCTGAGGAAAATCGTTCAACACATTGTACATGATGGATCCGTGTGAGTAATCCAATCCTTCGTATGATTTTCTCAAGTCGCAATGGGCGTCTATTTGCAATATTCCAAATGCATCGGTCTTTTCAGAGAGGGCTTTGATCAAGCCATAGGCTACACTGTGGTCTCCGCCGAGCAATCCTACCTTTTTGCCTTTGCTCAACTGAGGGACTGTTTGTTCATATACCCAATCATTCATGAACCTGCATCCCTCATTTACTTCCTTGAGTGTTTTGCACATGAACTTGTTGGTTTCAATTTTCTCACCTGAATTGATGAAGTGCAGATAGAGTTCGTTTTCCTTCCTCAGGTAATCGTTTTTGAGGAGAATTTTTTTGTCAACCGGCTTCATGAAAACCCCTTTCTTCCAACTGTTTTGAAACTGGGTGTCAAACAGGTCAACCTGCAGACTCGCTTCCAATATATGTTCAGGTGATCTGGCAGTGCCGGATTTGAAGCTTACCGTCACTTCCCAGGGCACGGGGACAATGATCAATGATGCATTTTCTTCAGTAAAAGGGAGTCCGAATACGTTGTTATTCGCTTCGCTGACCCCGTTGGGGTCGAATCTGGATAGGTCTGCGATCATTTGATCTGTATAAATTTGGGAGCGCAAGTTAAGAAAAAACTAAAGTCCCGCGCAACGATTTTGAGTACTAATTTGGTGTAATTTTGCGGATCATACTGCTATGAAAAAAATACAAATCGTTGGACTCGTTTTGGTGGCCTTGGCCATTGCTGCATTGATCAGTTTGATGGGTGACATGAGCACCTATGATTCTATTGAATCTGCTCAACGAAAAGAAGGCAAGTTCGTCCACATCATTGCCAAGGTCGATACCACCCAACCCATCGTTTACGATCCCATCAAGGATCCGAATTATTTGTCATTTACTGCTGTTGATTCACTCGGTGCTATTGCGCAAGTGGTATATAAAAACGCAAAGCCAACTGATTTTGAAAAAAGCAGCAGGGTGGTGATGAAAGGTGCTATGCAAAATGGCACATTCGAATGCAAAGAAATCGTACTTAAATGTCCTTCTAAGTACAAGGACGAAAAGTCAACTCAATTATGATCAAATACACGGATGAGCATTTGCTGATTGGACAAATCGGCACATTCTTTACTTTGCTTGCTTTCGCTGCAGCCCTAGTGGCTTTTTTCTCTTATTACAAAACAACCCGCTTAACAGATACATTGGATGAAAAACCGTGGAAATCGCTTTCTAGAGCTGCTTTTGTGATCAACGCCGTTTCAATTTTGGCGGTATTTGTAACATTGTATCTCATCATCTACAATCATTATTTCGAATACAAATATGCCCATCAACACTCCAAGAGGAGTCTGGATGTCCAATACTTGCTCAGTTGTTTCTGGGAAGGACAGGAAGGAAGTTTTATGTTATGGGGTTTTTGGAATGCAGTGATTGGTTTGCTGTTGTTGAAATTTTCAAAGAAATGGCAAGCTCCGGTGATGACAGTCATCAGCCTGCTGCAGGTTTTTCTTGCAAGCTTCTTGATTGGAATTTACTTTTTCGATCTGCGCATTGGTTCAAATCCATTTGTTTTGATGCGCAATGAATTTCCTGATGCACCGATTTTTCAGGATCCAGATTATCTCTCCAAATACCTGACGGACGGAAATGGTTTGAATGTATTGTTGCAGAACTATTGGATGGTTATTCATCCACCCATTCTATTTCTTGGATTCTCATCTGCTGTAGTTCCCTATGCTTATGCAGTAGCGGGACTCTGGAAAAAAGACCACAAAGGCTGGATACGTCCTGCGATGCCATGGGCATTGTTTTGTGCGGGTATCCTCGGACTGGGTATCATGATGGGAGCCGCATGGGCATATGAATCACTCACCTTCGGAGGATACTGGGCATGGGATCCGGTGGAGAATGCATCGCTTGTTCCATGGTTGCTGTTGGTTGCGGGTATTCATACGCTTTTGATATTTCAAAGCACTGGACATTCATTGAAGGCCAGTTACATGTTCATCGTTGCATCTTATTTACTCGTACTGTATTCCACTTTCTTAACTAGAACTGGTGTATTGGGTGACACTTCCGTTCACTCATTTACAGGTGAAGGCAGCACACTCTATTGGCATTTGATCATCATGATGCTGGCATTCTTGTCAGCCCCTCTGATTTTTTATTTCCGTGATCGGAAAAATGTTCCAGTTGAAGTAAAAGAGGAAAACCTTGACAGTCGCGAGTTCTGGATGTTCGTTGGTTCACTGCTGCTATTCATTGCTGGACTCTATATCATCATCCTTACATCACTTCCTTTCTTCAATAAATTGTTTGGAACAAAATGGGCCATTGGAGAGGATGTTGAGTTTGTATACAACCGCATCATGGTTCTGGTTGCGATTATTTTGGGAATGCTAACGGCCATGACGCAGTACCTCAAATACAAGAGCACGACAAGGAAATTTATTTGGTCAAAACTATGGATACCGACTGCGTTGGCATTCGTGGTTGCTGTCAGCATCAGTTATTTTGGAAACATTGAATATGATAAGTATGGACTGGGATATTTGGCAGCCATTCACTTGGCCCTGTTCTCATCTGTATACGCAGTCATCGCCAATTTGCATTATTTGGCTGCTGTGATCAAGTGGAAAATGAAAGCTGCAGGTTCTTCCATTGCGCATGTTGGATTTGGGATGATGCTCGTGGGTATTTTGATTTCATCCTCCAAAAAAGAATTGATATCAGAAAACCGAACTGGAATTGCAGTAGCGGGACTCAAAGATGCAAAAGGTAAAGATGAAGATCCACGTGAAAATATTACCCTGATTTATAACGTGCCCACACCAATGGGAAAGTATACTGTTACGTATTTGGGAGATTCAGCAGTTGAAAAGGATGACAGGGTTTATTTCAAAATCAAGTTTCTCAAGACAGATACTGCCGACAACAGCATTGTGGAAGAATTTGATGTTCGTCCCAATGCCTTCCTGATGAAATCAGGCGAAGGCACCAATCTCTCTTCCAATCCGGGTGCAAGACATTATCTTTCAAACGATGTATTTGTTTACATCACTTCATGGTTGAATCCGGACAATATCAAAGACACTGCCGCATTCAATTATCAGCAAGTAAGTGTTGGCGACACTGTATTTTATTCAAACGGGTTTGTGGTGGTTGACAGATTGCTCGCAGCAAATAAGAATGACAACAAAGATTTACCGGTGGTTGACAGTGCTTGGTTGTCTGAGTTGAGCGTGTATGCCAAGGATGGTAGAAAGTTCAGTTCAACACCTGCTTTTTTTGTGAAGGACGGGGGAAGTTCTGTTAAGACCGATACCATAATGGAGCAGAATTTGATTTTTGCTTTAGAGCGCAGGGGAAAAGAAGTCAAGCTGGGACTGAAGGAGTCCAATGCAGTTATGCGTTACATCACGCTAAAGGCCTACCGTTTCCCTTGGATCAATTTATTATGGTTGGGCACGGTTATCATGGTAGTTGGATTTTTATTGAGCATGTGGAACAGGATGAAATCCAAATTATACGTAGTTTAGTAGTTATGCGCCACCTGCTCATCATATTACTCCTTGGTATTGTATCGAGCGCTGATGCCCAATGGAAATCCGGACAGCATGACACACTTTGGGTGCCCTATATTGTTTACGAGGGTGATACCATGACGTACAAGGTGATGGATCAGGTGAATGTGGTGGGAAAAATGACTGACGAACAGCGGGCATATCTGAAGAAATGGACTCGTTTGCGCAATGCAGTCTACGTCACCTATCCATATGCTAAAAAGGCAAGCCATATCATCAACGATGTAGTGATGAATTTGAATAAAATTCAAGATGCACAACAGCGTAAGAAATATTTGAGTACACGCGAAAAAGAATTGAAAAAAGAATTCACGGAGCCACTGACTGCCTTATCGGTTTATCAGGGTAAAATTCTCATGAAGTTGATCAACCGTGAAACCCGTAATACCTGTTATGATTTGATCAAAGAATACCGTGGCGGATTCACTGCCAGGTTCTGGCAAACCGTAGCATGGGTATTCGGCAGTAGCTTGAAACAGGACTATGACCCCAAGGGTCCGGATGCTGAAATGGAAAGCATCGTATTGGAGGTCGCCAGAATGTACGGCCACGTCTAAGCTGGGTAGCCCGGCATCATCCAAAAATGTATCTTTACGCATCAATTTCACCACATGAAACTATTTGTGCTAGGCATAGGTGTACACCCTGACGATGTTGAGTTGAGTTGCTCCGGTACCCTCATCAATGAAGTTAGAAAGGGAAACAAAGCTGGTGTGCTTGATTTGACCAGAGGGGAGTTGGGTACCAGAGGTACTGCAGAAACACGCGATGCCGAGGCCAAGAAAGCTGCGGAGATCATGGGTCTCTCTATCCGAGAAAATTTGGAAATGCGGGATGGATTTTTCAAGAACGATGAAGAGCACCAGCTGAAATTGATCCGTGCCATTCGAACATATCAACCCGAAGTCATCCTTGCCAATATTTTAGACGACCGACATCCGGATCATGGACGCGCAGGCAAGCTTATCGTTGAATCTGCTTTCCTTGCTGGTTTATCAAAAATTGAGACTTTTGATCAGGATGGTAAGCCGCAAGCAAGATGGCGACCCAAACATGTTTTGCATTACATACAAGACAGGTTTTATGAACCCAATTTGATTGTGGATATTTCCGATGTATTTGAGCAACGCATGGAGTCCATCAAAGCATATACTACGCAATTTCATACAAGTGCAGAGGGGGCAAAGGGTACACAAACATATATATCAACGCCGGATTTTCTAGAAGCAATCATTTCGAGGGCTAGGTTGATCGGTAAGAGAATCGGCGTGAAGTATGGCGAGGGATTTGTTTCACAAAAAAACATTGGCATCAGTAACCTGCAACAACTGGTGCTGAATGAAACATAAAACAATAATATGTCACGTTTTAAAGTAGGACTGGTTCAAATGTCATGTTCTTCGGATGCAAAGCAGAACATGGGCAAGGCTGTGAAAGGAATCAAGGAAGCAGCAGAGAAAGGTGCAAATATTATTTGCTTGCAAGAACTATTTACTTCTTTGTATTTCTGCGATGTGGAGGA
>VGFP01000010.1 GCA_016868855.1 Bacteroidota bacterium
CAACTTGGCAAGGTGATTGGCGATGTATTCCTGTGTTTTGAATTCCCTGTTTCCAAGTTCAGGATTTTGATGGATATGTCTTCTCCATTCAATGAGTTTGGGAGAGATTGCTTTTGCTTTGGTTTCGATTTGCTGCTGCACAGGAGCTTGCGCACGGGATGAAATCACAAGTGTTGCAAACACCAAGAATAGAGCCAGTTGTATCCGTTTCATACGTTCATTTTTTTGCGGTATTAAGATACGCATTAATGCCGAAAATCAGCCTGAAAATGGCTAACTTTGCAGACCCATAAAAGTAAATCAATCACCATGCTCAGTGCTCGCAACATTACATTGGCCTACGGAAAAAGAGTTTTGTTTGATGAAGTGAACATCAATTTCATCAAAGGCAATTGTTATGGTGTGATTGGTGCCAATGGTGCAGGAAAAAGTACCTTTTTGAAAATTCTCAGTGGTGAAATCGAACCCAACAAGGGATTTGTAGACATCACACCTGGTGAACGCATGGCGGTATTGAATCAAAATCAATTTCAGTTTGATGAAAAAACGGTGTTGAGTACTGTGCTCATGGGACACAAAAAAATGTGGGAGATCACCCAGGAAAGGGAAAAGATTTACGCCAAGGAAGATTTTTCTGAGGAAGATGGCATTCGTGCTGGTGAATTGGAAGCAGAATTTGGGGAGATGGGTGGTTATACCGCTGAAAGTGATGCTGCGACTTTATTGAGTGATCTGGGTGTAACGGAGCAATACCATCAAACTTTGATGAAGGATATGCCTTCAAACATGAAGGTGCGCGTATTGTTGGCACAAGCCCTTTTTGGCAATCCGGATATCCTTTTGTTGGATGAGCCCACCAATGGATTGGATATTGAAACCATTGGATGGTTGGAAAATTTTTTGGCCGATTATGAGAACATTGTTTTAGTTGTGAGCCACGACCGACACTTTCTCGATGCTGTTTGCACACATGTGGCTGATGTGGATCGCCAGAAGATCAAGGTATTTACAGGCAACTATACATTCTGGTATGAATCATCTCAATTGATGGCACGTCAGTTGAGTGACAAGAATAAAAAAGTAGAGGACAAGCGTCAGGCGTTGCTTGATTTCATTGCACGCTTTAGTGCGAATGCTTCTAAGTCTAGACAGGCAACTGCCAGAAAGAAAGCATTGGAAAAACTTACCATTGAAGAAATTGAACCATCCAACAGAAAATATCCAGGAATTATTTTTCAGCCATTAAGAGAGGTAGGTAATCAGATCCTTGCAGTGGATGCATTGTCAAAGTCAGTCGATGGCAGGGTATTGTTTGACAAGGTTTCTTTCTCATTGAGCAAGGGTGATAAAGTTGCTTTTGTAAGTAAAGACCCATTGGCTGTTACTTCATTTTTTGAAATCATCAATGGTGAAATACAAGCTGACAAAGGAAAGTTTGAATGGGGTACTACTATAACAAAAACGTATCTGCCGATTGAAAATGCTGACTATTTCAAGAAAGACTTGGGATTATTGGACTGGTTGAGACAATTTGTGCCTGTGCATGTTACAGATGCAGATGAGCCTTTCTTGCGTGGATTCCTGGGTAAAATGCTGTTCAGTGGTGATGATATCATGAAAAAAACCAAGGTATTGAGCGGAGGTGAAAAAGTTCGATGCATGGTGAGCAGAATGATGTTGCAAAATCCAAATTGCATTGTGCTCGATCAGCCAACCAACCACCTGGACCTGGAAAGCATTCAAAGTTTCAACGAAGGGTGCATCAATTTTCCTGGAGTTGTTATGCTTACATCACACGACCATACATTCATGCAAACAGTTGCCAACAGGGTTATTGAATTGACTCCCAAGGGTTCAATTGACAGATTGATGACCTTTGATGAATACCTGGAGGATAAGCGTGTACAGGAATTGAGAATGGAAATGTACAGCTGATTATTGTCTGTGTTCCCCAAAAACAGCTCGAAGCGTATCTGATATTTCTCCCAGTGTACAATGGTTTTCTACTGCATCAACTACAAGTGGCATCAAATTGGTTTGGGAGGCTGCAGCTTCTTTGATGGCCTGTAAGCAAGCACTTGCTTTTTGCTGGTCTCGGTTGGATTTTAATTTTTTCAATCTTTCAACCTGTGCCATTCTCACCTGATCATCAATCTTGAATACAGGTGTATTGGAAGCATCCTGCGTCGTGAATTGATTGACGCCAACAATTATTTTTTTATTTTCTTCAATGGCTCTTTGATACTGATAGGCACTTGCTGCAATTTGTTCTTGCATATATCCTTCCTCAATAACTTTCACACTTCCGCCTTTTTGATCGATATAATCAATCAGCTCTTTGATTTCTTTTTCCATTGCTGCAGTAAGCTGTTCTACGTAATAGGAACCGCCCAATGGGTCCACTGTATCTGCAGCACCACTTTCAAAGGCGATGATTTGTTGTGATCGAAGTGCAACCTGTGCAGCTTCCTCCGTTGGGAGTCCGAGTGCTTCATCATATCCATTGGTATGCAGTGATTGTGTCCCGCCCAACACTGCAGCCAAAGCCTGGATGGTTACCCTTGAAATATTGTTCAGTGGTTGTTGTTGCGTGAGCGTACTTCCTCCTGTTTGGGTATGAAAACGCAACATCATTGCCTTTGGATCTGTAGCGCCCAATTCTTTCATTATGCTTGCCCATATTTTTCTGGAAGCCCTGAATTTGGCTACTTCCTCAAAAAGATTGTTGTGTGCATTGAAGAAAAAGGAAAGACGTTTTCCGAGTGTATTGATATCGATTCCTTTTTCCAGGGCAGCCTTAACATATGATTTTCCATTGCTCAACGTAAATGCAGCTTCCTGCACTGCAGTGCTGCCTGCCTCACGGATATGGTATCCAGAAATGGAGATGGTATTCCATTTCGGCATTTCCTTGCTGCACCATTCCATGATATCTGTGATGATGCGCATGGAGGGCTGGGGAGGGTAGATATATGTCCCTCTGGCTGCATATTCTTTTAAGATATCATTCTGAATTGTTCCATTCAATTTTGAAATATCCGCTCCTTTTCTTTTGGCAACGGCCGCATAAAAGGCCAACAGAATAAATCCGGTGGCGTTGATTGTCATGGAGGTGGAAACTTTCTCAAGATCAATTCCGTCGAATAATATTTCCATGTCCTCAATGCTGTCGATGGCAACGCCCACTTTGCCGACTTCTCCCTCAGCCAAGGCATGATCACTGTCATATCCAATCTGGGTTGGCAGGTCAAATGCCACACTGAGTCCGGTTACACCCTGTTCGAGTAAAAATTTATATCGCTTGTTGCTTTCCTCCGCCCTTGAAAATCCAGCATACTGACGCATGGTCCAAAGCTTCCCGCGGTACATATCCTCCTGAATCCCCCTCGTAAAAGGAAAAGAGCCAGGCAGGGATGCATCTGCAGGGGTATCATCCTTTTGATAGAGCTTTTTGATTTCTATACCTGAATCATTGTATTTCGCGTCACCCATCATTGTAAAGATTTAACAAATGTACCGCATCGGAATTGAATTGATGATTGGCGCTTCCTTATTAATTTTGTGTCATGGAAACAATATCATCTCTGCCCGTTACATTGACATCCTCTGCAAAAGAGGAGTTGGCCAGGTTGTTTGGTGCAAATACAGATGCTTCAAAAATGCTGCGCATTGGCGTGAAAGGTGGAGGTTGCTCCGGACTCAGCTATGTCCTGGAAATGGATGAAAAGAAGGAGAGGGATGAGGTTTATGAAATCGAGGGACTCCCATGTTTGATCGATCCGGCACATCAATTGTATTTATTTGGAATGGAAATAGATTGGAAAACCGGACTCGATGCAAGGGGATTTGTTTTCAACAATCCAAATGCAAGTTCTACTTGTGGGTGTGGGACTTCCTTTGCGGTATAAAAAAACCGTCAACCGTTATCAGTTAACAGTTGACGGTTGACAATTAAGAATTTTTACTTTGAAGCGCTCGCACCCAAAGGCTTATCCTTCGCAATATCCACAAGCACTGGAGCTGCAACAAATATAGATGAGTATGTACCTGTTACTACACCGATCAACATCGCAAATGCAAATCCTCTGGTTACTTCTCCTCCAAAAATAAAGAGAATCAGTAACGTGATGAATACAGTCAATGAAGTCATGATGGTTCTGCTCAAGGTTTCATTGATGGCCTTGTTGATGATAGTTCCTTTTGGTTCTGATTTCATCTTCCCACTGTACTCCCTGATTCTATCAAACACGATCACAGTATCATTCATCGAGAAACCAATCACAGTAAGGATGGCTGCGATAAAGTGCTGATCAATTTCAAGTGGGAACGGTACAACACCTTTCAGGAATGAAAATACAGCAAGCGTTACGAAAACGTCGTGCAACAAAGCGATGATGGTTCCCATTGAATATCTCCAATCGCGGAAACGCAGGAAGATATAAAGGAAAATGGCAATCAACGCGAAGATGGTTGCTTTTACTGCACCTTTTTTCAGGTCATCTGAAATAGACGGTTGTACAGTTTGTGAACTTTGTTTGTATGATTTTTTGAAATCAGCATAGGAGAGTCCCGCAGGTAAACTTTCCTTCAATCCATTGTACAATGCGACTTCAACTGTTGAATCAGCTGTTTTGCTTGGATTGTCAATCATGAATGAAGTAGTGATGTTGAGTGTTTTGTTATCACCCACCGTCTTCAATACAGGAGATTCTCCGAATACACCCTTGAGTGATTCTCTGATTTTTTCATTTTGTGTTGGCGTGTCGAAACGTACAGTATAACTCCTTCCGCCCTTGTATTCAACTCCTTGATCGAACCCGTTGAACAATGCACCAACACCGAGTACCAATACTACTACTGATATGATGTATGCGATTTTCCTGTATTCGATAAACTTGAAATTGGCATGTTTGAACACTCTTTTGCTGATTCCTGTGAAGTATTCAAAATGTCTTTGTTTTTTGGTCCAGAAATCTGTAACCAGACGTGAAATCAGGATACCGCAGAACAAAGAGAGCAGAATACCGAGTATCTGCGTTGTCGCAAATCCAAGTACAGGTCCCAATCCAAAATAAAATAAGATCACAGCTGTAAGCAAGGTTGTGATATGTCCGTCGAGTACCGGTGCCATTGATCTTTTATATCCTTCAGATACGGCAAGCTGATAGCTTTTGCCAAAGTTCAATTCGTCCTTGATGCGTTCGAATATGATAACGTTGGTATCAACTGCCATACCGATGGTCAATACCAATCCCGCAATACCAGGGGCAGTCAAAGTAGCACCCAATGCACTCAATACACCTACGGTGAACAGGAGGTTCAGGATGAGTGAAATATTTGCAACCCATCCACCTGTGTTGTAGTACACAAGCATGAGGATGAAGATGACGATGAATGAGATACTGAATGACATTGCACCACCTTCAATGGCTGATGCACCCAGTGTTGGTCCCACGACCTGCTCTTGAACAATTTTAGCAGGTGCAGGAAGTTTACCTGATTGAAGTATGTTGGCAAGGTCTTGCGCTTCTTCGATCGTAAAGTTTCCGCTGATCTCGGTATTTCCAGTTGTGATTGGATTGATTACGTTGGGAGCTGAATAAACAACATTGTCAAGAACAATTGCAATGGCTCTTCCAACATTGTTGGTGGTGAATTCACCCCAAATTCTTTCACCTTGTTTGGTCATGGCCATTTTGATCGCAGGACGACCACGGTCATCATAATCTTGTGAAGCCTGCTGTACAGCATCTCCCTCCAATCTTGCTTTATCGCTTCCCTCAATGGTCTTCAAACCATATACCGGAAGGATATCGCTTTTTTGTCCCTTGTCGTTCAACTCAGGAACACCAAATGCGATTTTTACATTTCCGGGGAACTGGCTTTTTACAGATTCGATGGACATGTATTCGCTGAAAGTTGCAGTATCTCTGGCTGCTATATAACCAAGGTTTGGTGCGTATGACATTCTTCCAGATGCATCCTGTTGAGGAGGGATGGGTTGGAAGATGGCAAAGAATGATTTGACTGAAGCGGGACTGCTATCGGCTTTTGCAGCTGGAGCAGTTTTAACCAATTCACCAATGGTAGCAGCTTTGGTGGTATCGTTTTTTGGGGTTGTTTGTGCAGTTGCAGCTGCAGCAGTATCTTTTCCGGCAGTTGCGCCCGTTCCATCATAGTAAGCTTTCAATGCTTTTTCAGCATCTTCAAATGGTTTGCTCAGTTCTCCAATATTGTATACTTCCCAGAACTGGAGGTTGGCAGTTGCCTGTAAATATTTTCTAACACGTTCAGGATCATCTTTTACACCAGGAAGTTCTACCGTGATGATTCCCTTTGTTTTATCGAGTTGAATATTGGGTTGCGCAACACCAAATTGATCAATACGCTTTTGAAGCACATTGAAAGTATTGCTGATCGCTCCATCTGCTGATTGCTTTAATTTGTTGATGACGTCGTTGTCGCTGTCATCAATCTTTACAGTGGGTCCGCCTGTCCCTGCAAACAAGGCAGCCAGTCTTCCGTTTGGGTTTTGTTTTTTATACGCGTCCGCAAACAACGTGATGAAGTCCGCATCGCTGCTGGATTTCTGGATGATGGCTTCGTTGATGGCATTGTTCAATGCTGCATCTTTAGGGTTGTTGGCAAGTGACCTGAGGAGTCCCTCTAATTCCACTTCCAACGTCACACTCATTCCACCTTGCAAATCGAGTCCAAGGTTCAATTCCTGCTCCTTCGCTTTTTGGTAGCTGATTTCCCCTGTGATACCGTATGTAACAGTCACATCCTTGGTGCTGTCCAACAATCTGCGGAATCTTTTGTTGAATTCCAGGTCCTTCGTATCGGTATCAGCATTCGGAAAATTGGCTTTCACATAAGCCAATGCTTTCGATTCCTGCTTCTTTTCGTGGTTGCGAACAACCAGTGTAAAATGAAGCTGGTAGATTGAAATGAGGATCAATGCAATCGCAAAAAAACGAACCAATCCTTTCAGTTGCATATCTGTTTTGGTTTAGGCTTTAAAAATAAAACGCCCCCGACATCCGTCGGGGGCGGCAAAGATA
>VGFP01000011.1 GCA_016868855.1 Bacteroidota bacterium
ATATCAAATATTTTACTAAAACTCAATAATATGGGCTACTTATATGTAAATATTGTAATATGTATTGAATCATTAACTTATTTTAACTCAACGTCCTTCATTAATACATCCTTGCTATTCCCTCCTACCATTACAGTAAACATACCCGGTTCTGAAATATGCTTCAGATCTGCGTTGTAAAAACGAAGCATGGATTCGGTGATAGTGAACTTAATGGTTTTAGATTCGCCTGCTTTCAACATCAGTTTTTGAAAACCCTTCAACTCCTTTTCCGGAGGAGTGATGCTTCGTACCTGATCCAACACATACAGCTGCACAACCTCAGCTCCATCCAAGCTTCCAGCATTTGTTAAAATTACTTCTACATCAACCGACTGACTTTTAGATAAACTGCTGCTGCTTAGTTTCAAATCACTATATACAAAATTAGTATAGCTCAGTCCGTATCCAAATGGAAATAATGCCTCGTTGGGTGCGTCCAAATACTTCGTAGAAAATTTATTGTTTGGATCGATGGGCCGCCCAGTTCTTTTCTGAGAATAATAAACGGGAATTTGCCCAACACTGTATGGAAACGACATTGATAATTTTCCAGATGGATTCACGTCACCAAAAAGAACATCAGCAATCGCGTTACCTGCTTCAGTTCCTGCATGCCAGGTTTGAAGCACTGCTGCAGCTCCTTCAATGGAACCTGTCAACACCAACGGTCTTCCACTCATAATAACTACCACAACAGGCTTACCCGTTGCATACAATGCTTGCAATAACTTCTGCTCACTTGCCGGAAGTGTGATATCACTTCTGCTTGCAGCCTCTCCACTCATTTCAGATGCTTCACCTACCACTGCAACAACTACATCTGATTGGCGAGCAATGGATAATGCTTCCTGCAACATTTCATCAGCACTCCTTTTATCAATATCCACTCTCAATCCAAACACATTTGCCTGACGTGCTAAATTTGGATCATCTGTTATGTTAGCTCCTTTTGCATATCGAATGTTCAAACTGCTACCACCAACATTTTTCATGCCGTCCATCACAGGAACTGATTTTTGTGGATCACCGCTCACAGCCCAGGTTCCAAGCATATTGTTCTTGTCGTTTGCAAGTGGACCCACCAATGCAATTGACGTTGCTCTTTTCAATGGTAATGTTTTATTATTATGTTTCAGCAATACAAAAGATTCTCTTGCAATTTTTCTTGCTACTACGCGATTGCTTTCACTCAATACTTCTTTTGCGGCACGGGTTGGATCAATATATCTATAAGGATCTTCAAACAAACCCAATTTATATTTTGCTTCCAATACCATTCTACAAGCACGATCAATATCTGTGATAGAAATCATTTTTTCCTGCAATGATTTCTTCAAAGTTCCCCAATAACCTTCTGTAACCATATCCATGTCTAGCCCTGCTTTGATGGCCTTGATACTCGCTTCTGAAATATTTCCCTGACGATGATTTACCATTTCTCCAAGGGATGTGTAATCACTTACAATCATTCCTTTAAATCCCCATTGTGTTCTCAATAAATCTGTAAGCAACCATTTATTACCAGTTGCAGGCACTCCATCAACATCATTGAATGAACTCATCACCGTTGCAACTCCTGCATCAACTGCTGCTTTGTACGGCGGCAGGTATTCATTATACATTTTCATTTTGGTCATGTCCACAGAATTATAATCTCTTCCGCCCTCTGCTGCACCATACAATGCAAAATGTTTTACGCAGGCAAGCAAGGTATTTTTATCCGCCAAAGAATTTCCCTGATATCCTTTTACCATGGCACTTGCAATGGCAGATCCTAAAAATGGATCTTCCCCTGAACCTTCTGAAACCCTTCCCCACCTTGGATCACGTGCAATATCAACCATCGGAGAAAATGCCCAATTCAATCCATCTGCTGTAGCTTCATTGGCTGCAACGCTTGCTCCAAATCTGATCAAAGCGGTATCCCAAGAACAACTGATTCCCAATGGAATGGGAAATGTTGTTTTATGCCCGTGAATTACATCAGATCCAAACAGCAAAGGAATTTTCAATCTTGATTTTTGCATGGCAATATCTTGCGCTTGCTTAACTTTCTCCGTTCCAATCACACCAAACAAACCACCCACATTACCCTCAGCAATTTTTTTCTCAACATTGGTGCTTACCACAGATCCGGTTGGAATATCAGAACCCGGTGTTATAAGATTCAATTGTCCAATTTTTTCATCAACCGTCATCTTAGAAATCAATGCATTGATAAATGCATTCATCTTTTGATCCTGTGCATGCAAAGAAGCAATGGTGATGAAGCCAAGCGTTAAAAAGGCAAGCAATTTTTTCATATCAGTCAACTTTAATTATGTTAGAAGAAACAGATACGCCATTTTCATTGATGGCTTCAATTTTATAATAATATGTTTTTTTCAGATCCATTCCTTTGTAATAATAATCATTGGCATCGTGCACCATGATGTATGTATACAGCTTATCAGGCGCTGTACCTAAATAAATATTGTATGCATAGGCATTGTCAACCGGACTCCATTTCAACCAAGCACTGCGCTTGTCTTTCTCTGTTCTCAATACAACAAATTCTTTGACTGCATCAGGCTTTGCACCATTTCCATTGCCAAATACCCGGAGTCCGCTGATGGCAAACTTCCCTGAGGGAATATGGATGTTTTCCATTTTGATAAAACGTGCCTGGAATGGCTTTGACAATTCAATATAATCGTGCGGAACATCTGTTTTATTGGCTGATTTATCAGCTAAAATATTCCACTTGATTCCATCGGTTGAATAATACAATTTGTATTGATGGAACTGATCCGTCGTCTTGCCCAGAAATATGACATCCTGATCGGCATAGTTGATTTGAACAGCATGCACAGTGGAAATATTTCCTAGATCTGTTTGAATCCATTCACCCTTGTTGGCCGTTGCAGCTGACCAATAAGTCTTGATGCTTTCATCTACAGCATTGTTGGCTGCATAGTTGCCATAGGTAGATGAAACCAGCACAGGTTTTTTATAGTTTAGTAACATCCATCCTGTGAACCTGCTTTTCAAATGATCCGCTGTATCACTTGGGAGATAATGAGGATAATCACCAAAGGCAGTATTGGTATACATCACACCATCTTGATCAAATCCCGCCGGCCAGATACCCAATCTTCTTTCGAAATTATTTTTGACAGCAACGACTTGCGTCGATACATGCCAATATTTACCCTGATTGTCTTGGAAAGTCGCACCATGTCCCGCGCCTCTCGAAAATCCACCTGCTTTGATGCTCAGCGGGTCGGATTGGTTTTGAAAAAAATCAAGTGGACCATTGCCTACAGCAACGCCATCTGCGTATCCACTGAACTCGGTTCCAGGTGCAGCATATTGAAAATAATATTTGCCTTTGTGTTTGGTCATCCATGACCCCTCAATGAAACCGTCTAGAAAAGTATCATCCATGTTTTCTCCGAATCGGTGCCATCCATATCTCCAGCTCTCGAGGAAATACAATTCTTTTCGCGTTCCAATTGGTTGAAATGTTTTCCGATCCAATTCTACGCCATACAGTGGCCAGCGGTTGCTGCTTCCATTGTACATGTAAAACCTTCCATCATCGTCTGTAAAAAATGCAGGATCCCATCCGCCGATGCTGAATGAATCCACCAAGGGTTTCCAATCGTTTGCCTTGGGATTGGTGCTCATCCATATCGTAAAATTCGTTGAGTAGGTTGACCCCATCACCACCATGGTATCACCAATGATGCCAACTGCAGGAGCGCAGAGTTCATCGTATACATTGTGCCAGGGGCGTAAAAATCTTTTTGAAACAAAGTTCCAATTGCTCATGTCCTTGCTCCACCAGTATCCCCATTGGTTGGTGCTGAACAAGTAATAATCTCCTTTGTAATTTACAATGACCGGATCAGCCGTTGCACGGTGGCGCCCCCAGGTTGAAAAATTTGGGATGGGAGTATATCCGTAATCAATGTTGATGGGATTGCAGTATGTTTTTTGCTGTGCGACAGATTCAATGGAAAGAAAAAAAAGAATGGAAATGGATAAATATCTTAACATGAGCTCAGATAAATTTGTTCCCATTAAAGATACAACCTCTTAGTCGATCTTCTCAGCGTAAGTCGACTTGCTGAGAAGGATGCGCGACTTATTGTTATTTCTCTGAAGAGCGCTACTGAATTTTTTGGAAAGAAAATAGCATCCTTTCCACAGCAGCTTTTTGAATCTGGATGGTACTCATAATTGCCCACTCCCTAGCTGGCAGCATCTGCCAAAGATTAAATTTCTTCGAATCCGGCTTTTAAAAATGGAATAGTAGGAAGCGTAGATATCAAACGTATCTCCTCCCCCATATTGGTTTCATTGTCGAGAAACCTGAAAATTCTTTCGATGGGATTTTTCTGAAACATTTTCTTGAAGACCTGATCACCTGGAACGCGGCGCTTGATCAACACATTCAACAATACCCTGTCAAACCAATGATAGCGTCGATCTATTTTTGATGGATGATAAAATGGATTGCCTGTTTTTTTCAACTGCTCCACGATCATGGCTGATTGCTTCTGAATAAACATAAATGTAAATCCACTCGAAGCCTTTGTTTGTCCGCCGGCAGTTCCAATAAACATCGTATTCCCCTCCTTTCGCTTGAACTTAGCACTGGTCATGGGTATAACCCCGAATTCTTCTTCCTCGATACGATAGTTCACACCCTGTAGATAATCTTTGATATAGTTTTTCAATCCATCTACGTATTGATCATCCTTCAACAACTGCTCTGTAAACAAGGTATACTCCACCAATGCTTTTCGTTGCGTCAGCGGCATCACATATACAAATGTTGTTCCATGATGTTGATCCACCCGAAAATCCATCAATGTACACGCATCAACATCAAATGCATCTTCCTCCGTTTCAATTACCCATCCCTTAAAATGCTGCAACAAATGATGTGCGTTTTTTTGTTGCAAGGGATCATCAAACAAAATACTGTTGAATGCATACCCCCCCTTGTGTTCCCCCCTTTCAGTGAAAACCCTTACCCCATCTGATTCCTGTTGAATCGATATAACTTTATCATGAACGACCGTAACATTCGGTGATGATGAAATAACCTGATAACAATGCCTGTAAAAGTCAATTCCGCGGATCATCTTGTATCGATAGGATCCCAGCTCATTCAAAGATGAATATCCATTGGCATGAAACCATGAACTGCTCCACTGCTTGCAAACAACCGATTCAAAAAAGCCTTTCCCTTCCTCCCAAAAACACCAAGTGCGATCGTTCAGATTTTTTTCTGATTGCTCAATCAATAAAATTTTCTTGTTGGATAAACTGGGCTCAGACAAGATGCGCATGATCAAACTCAAGCCCGAACAGCCGCCGCCGGAAACAATGAAGTTGTAAGTTGTTGGTTGTAAGTTGTTGGTTGTCATTGTTGTCCTGGTTGTCATTGTTAATAATGATTTGTATATAAACTATAAGTAGACAACAACGATAACAATGACAACAATGATATCAACTTATACCTTACAACTTAAAACCTAAAACCTATTCCGGCGCATACTCCACTTTCTTGTTCTTCATCAACTGCTTGTCGCGCTGGACTTTCTCCCAGTATTTTTTGTGGACGTACAACATGCCGAAACTTTCACCATCATGCTTTCCCAAATGCTTATGGTGCATCTTGTGCGCCCAACGAATGGCACGCACATAGGTATTGTTGCTTCTTGAAAACCATTTGAA
>VGFP01000012.1 GCA_016868855.1 Bacteroidota bacterium
GAGCTGAGCAAGATCAAGCGCGTGATCCAGAAAGTGATTCCGGATGCACCCCATGAAACATTGTTGGTATTGGATGGAACAACCGGACAAAATGCGATTGAACAAGCGAAACATTTTTCCGTTGCAACAGATGTATCCGCATTGGCGATTACAAAATTGGATGGAACGGCAAAAGGCGGTATCGTTTTGGCTATTTCCAATCAATTCAATATACCTGTCAAGTTCATCGGCGTAGGCGAAAAAGCCGAAGATTTGATGGTGTTTGATAGGAAAGAGTTTGTGGATTCGTTGTTGGGGTTCTAATCATGAGTTATAGTTGTTGTCATTGTTTTCGTTGTTGTCTGTATTGATTGTTTTCATCAAACAGCGATAACCTGACAACTGCCTCCAGGCAAGACAACAATGAAAACTGTATTTATTTAATAATGAAAACAAAAAAACAAAACAAAGTAAACATCATCACCCTCGGCTGTAGCAAGAACATGGTCGATAGTGAGGTCATGAGCGGACAACTGGCTGCGAATGATTTTGATGTGGTGCATGAAAATGCAAAACTTGATCACAATATTGTAATTGTAAATACATGTGGATTTATTGACAAGGCAAAAGAAGAAAGCATCAATACCATTTTGGATCAGGTTGAATTGAAGCGCAAAGGAAAACTCGATAAAGTATATGTGACAGGCTGCCTGAGCGAGCGATACAGGAACAACCTCGAAAATGAAATTCCTGAGGTAGATGCATTTTTTGGGACGATGGAGCTTCCCAGATTGCTGTCAACACTGAATGCTGATTACAAAGCAGAATTGGTCGGAGAGCGACTGTTAAGTACGCCTTCCCACTATGCATACATGAAAATCAGCGAAGGCTGCAACAGAACCTGCTCCTTCTGCGCGATCCCATTGATGCGCGGCGAACACCGCAGCAAACCGATGGAAGAATTGGTTAGAGAGGCAGAGCGATTGGTGAAAATGGGCGTGAGGGAGATCATGCTGATTGCACAGGAACTTACGTACTACGGATTGGATTTGTATAAAAAAAGAATGCTTCCTGATCTGCTGAGGGCGCTTGCGAAAGTCGAGGGACTCGAATGGATACGTCTCCATTATGCTTATCCATCCAAATTCCCGCTCGACATCATCGATGTCATGAAAGAGGAGCCTAAAATTTGCAATTACCTGGATATGCCGCTTCAACACGCGAGTGATAAGATGCTCAAGGCAATGAAGCGACAAATCACCCAGCAGGAAATGAAGGACCTGATTGGTGAAATTCGTTCCCGCATCCCAGGCATTTGTCTCAGAACAACATTGATCGCAGGTTTCCCCGGCGAAACCAGAGAAGATGTGGAAGAGCTCAAACAATTTTTGGAGGAAATGCAGTTCGACAGGGTAGGCGTATTTACCTATTCACACGAAGAGGATACTTCTGCCTATGCATTGGTTGATGAACTTTCTCAAGAGGAAAAGGAATCCCGTGCGCAGGAGATTATCGCATTCCAGCAGGACATCAGCTTTGAAAAAAACCAAGAAAAAATAGGACAGCAACTGAAGGTGCTGATTGACAAAAAAGAAGCCGGCAGATACATCGGCAGAACTGAGTTTGACAGTGTGGAAGTCGACAACGAAGTGATCGTGCATTCCAAAAAACCACTCCAACCCGGCGATTTTGTAATGGTCAACATCACCAAGGCGTATGATTATGATTTGGAGGGGGAAGCAGTTGAGACAGTGAAGTAAGTAATTATTGTTGTCCAGCCATAGGCTGTTGTCAAGTTATCATTGTTTTCAGATTATCATGATAACAATGAAAACCATGACAACAATTACAACAACTACAACAATTAGAACATATAACTCGTCGAATGAAGTTAACTTTGTAACCCACAATGACCTCCCACTGCAAATACATCAACTATCAAGAAACCAACTCCTTCTCGGATTTGATCTATGATTATTTGCAGGGAAAAGATTCTCTCAAAAAGTTTTATCAGTACGAACCGACGCTTGATGGTGTCAAAGCAGCTATCGAATCGAGGAAGGCTTTTGCCAACAACCGGGGACTCCTTCAGGAAGTTTTCACTGAGGCTTATATCAATGCTCAGCCCAGTGCGACGCAACAAGCAAATATTGATTTGCTCAAGGATGAAAACACTTTCACCATATGTACCGCACACCAACCGAATGTTTTTACAGGCTACCTCTACTTTATTTATAAGACTGCAAATATTATTGCCATCGCCAAGAAGCTGAAAACAGCTTTGCCTGAGTACAATTTTGTACCCGTGTTTTATATTGGTAGTGAGGACAATGATTTTGAGGAACTGTCCAAGTTTAAAATGAATGGCAAGACCTTCCAATGGAATTCTGACCAGAAAGGGGCCGTAGGAAGGATGAAGGTTGATAAGGGATTGCTGGGGTTGGTCCAGGATATTGAAAAAGAATTGGGACATCTGCCATTTGGTCCCGCTTTAATGGAGATGATTAAGCAGGCCTATGCCAAGGGGCAGGACATCGCAGGTGCAACATTCTCCATATTGAATGCATTGTTTGCATCAGAGGGATTGCTTGTTTTGCAGCCTGATCATAGGGGATTGAAAGCTACCATCAAACATATCATCAAGGATGATCTGCTCCATCAGTCAGCCGAAAAAATTGTTGGTCAAACCAATCAGGAACTTGAAAAATTTTATAAGCTGCAGGTAAATCCACGTCCCGTTAACCTCTTCTATCTCCGCGATGGCATCCGCAACCGCATTGATAAACGCGGGAATATCTATTCGGTCGATGACACTGTCATCAAGTTTACTGAAACAGAAATTTTGCAGGAATTGGAAGAAAATCCTGATCGTTTCAGTCCCAATGTAATCTTACGCGGTATTTATCAGGAAACGATCCTTCCAAATATTTTGTTTGTTGGTGGAGGTTCTGAAGTGGCCTATTGGATGCAGTTGAAAGGATTGTTCCAGCATTATAAAGTCCCATTCCCTGTCCTGACCCTGCGCAATAGTTTTATGTTGATGGACAAGGTGCAGGAACACAAATTGAATGAATTGCAATTGTCTGAAGCTGATTTATTCAAAGAGGAAATTCAATTGTCCAATGAATATGTTCAAAAACTCGCTGGAAAATCGATTGACCTGAAAAAGGAGGAGGACGAGAGTAAAAAATTATTTCAACAGCTCAAACAGGTTGCAGGTGCAATTGACAAGACATTGATCCAGCATGTGCACGCATTGGAAACAGATCATTTCAAAAAACTTTCAACATTGGAAAAGAAAATGTTGAA
>VGFP01000013.1 GCA_016868855.1 Bacteroidota bacterium
GGTTATTTTGTTGCTGAAGGTGGCAGTGCACGTCCGGTTGCCAAAATAAACTTAAATGACGGAAAAGTCAGTTTCATCATCCCTCCACAATGGGAGAGAAATGACAAAGACATGGTATTCGAGGGAACATTGCAGAATGATGAACTTTCAGGTAAAATTTATGCAAGCAATGGCAAAACATACACTTTCACGGGGGTACGTGCTCCATCATTGCGCAGAGAAAAAGAACCAACCTGGGGATCACCTATTCAACTCTTCAACGGTAAAGACCTCAAAGGATGGCATACCCAAAAACCAGATAACCAATGGGTCGTTGAAAATGATATCATGAAGAGTCCACGCTCTGGTTCAAACATCATGACAGATCAGACATTTACTGATTTTAAATTGCACATCGAATTCCGCTATCCAAAAAGTAGCAATAGCGGTGTCTATTTGAGAGGCAGATACGAAGTTCAAGTAGAAGATAGCTATGGTATGGAGCCTTCGTCAACGCTATTCAGTGGAGTATATGGTTTCCTTACACCCAATCAAATGGCTGCCAATCCAGCAGGTGAATGGCAAATATTTGACATAACATTGGTTGGAAGAAAAGTTACGGTTGTAGCAAACGGGAAGACTGTTATTTGCGATCAAATCATCCCAGGAATTACAGGAGGTGCGCTTGACAGCAAAGAGGGTGAACCCGGACCTATCCTCCTCCAGGGAGATCATGGTCCAGTTGAATACCGCAATATCGTTATTACACCAGCAAAATAAAACATCATCCCGCAGTCCATGCGGGATGCTTCTTTATGAAAATCATTCCACCTTTCTTGCTGGTATTGCTTGTGTCTTTACACCTGCAAGCGCAACAGCCCAACATACTTGTTATCTTTTCAGATGACCATACCCAGCAAACTATCAGTGCCTATGGGAGCAAACTGATGCAAACACCGCATATTGATCGCATTGCACGCGAGGGTGCTTTGTTCAACAATGTGTTTGTCACCAATTCCATTTGTGCACCCAGCAGAGCCGTATTGCTTACTGGGAAATATAGCCATGTAAACGGACTCAAAGACAATGGTCTCAACCGTTTTTTCAATCCAGATCAACAGCAAATTCAAAAAATACTGGCACAGAAAAATTATCAGACAGCGTGGATTGGTAAATGGCATTTGCAGACGTTACCCAATGGATTTGATTATTGGAAAGTATTGCCAGATCAAGGAAATTATTTTCAGCCTGATTTCATTGGTATGAACAAGGATACCACAAGATACAATGGCTATGTAACTGATTTGATCAGTGATTTTTCATTGGAGTGGTTGAATAAAAGAGATCAGCAAAAACCGTTTTTTCTGGTCGTTGGTGAAAAAGCAACCCACAGAAATTGGATGCCAGATCCCCGTGACTTGCCAGAGTTTGAACATCTCGAATTTCCTTTTCCTGAAAACTTTTTTGATGGATATGATAAACGACAGGCAGCAGCCAACCAGGACATGACCATTTCCAAAACCATGTTGATGCATGATGATTTGAAGATAGGTGTTGATTACAACAAGAGAGGCATGTTCGGAAGAATGAACGAAGAGCAAAAAAAGGTGTACAAGGATTATTATGATAGAGCGCAACAGTCTTATGAAAAAATCAAGCATGACAGCATTGAAGTGGTGAAATGGAAGTATCAACGGTATTTGCGTGATTATCTCGCTACCGCCAGATCAATGGATAGAAATATTGGGAGAATTCTTGATTATCTGGATTCAACCGGACTCGCTTCCAATACCATTGTAATCTATACTTCCGATCAGGGATTTTACATGGGTGAACATGGATGGTTTGATAAACGATTCATGTATGAAGAGAGCCTGCGAACTCCTTTCATGATGAAATATCCAGGAAAGATTCAACCAGGAAGCAAAGTAGACCAAATGATTGTCAACATTGATTTTGCTCCCACCTTGATAGATTATGCAGGGGTGAATGTACCGAAAGACATGCAAGGAAAAAGTTTCAAAAATCTTGTCAGCAATCTTCAACCTGTGAAAGATTGGCGCAAGTCCATGTACTATCATTATTACGAATATCCAGAGCCCCACAAGGTAGCTCCTCATGTCGGTATCAGAACAGAGCAGTACAAATTGATCAGATTTTATGGACCCATTGATCGCTGGGAACTGTTTGATATCAAATCAGATCCAACAGAGATGCACAATATCATTGAAAGTGCCTCCAAGCAACTCATAGCATCGTTGAAGTCGCAGTTAATGGATTTAGCGAGGGAGTATAAAGACGAAGAAGCGGTACAGTTGTTGATGAAGTAAACGGCCCTTATTTGATTTCTTCGAATTCTATGTAGTCATTCTGATTGGACTTGGATGTTTGCTTGGGTGTTGGAGTTGGCTCTTGATGTTTCTGATAAAACTGCTGTTGCTGTTCTCTAACTGCATCAAACTGTTTTTTTACTTGTCGGGTTGTTTTGGCAAGGGGAATGACAAAATCAACAATGAATTTGAAAAGAAAATAGAACAAGAAGCCCAGCAATAAGTATTTTAAGAACATGATGTAAAGGTAGGGGGTATTGATTATTTCAGCGCATCACCAATCTTGTCTGTTATCTTATTGACAAAATTTTTAACGGCTTGTTGTAGTTTCTCGCTCTCCATTGCATGGGTAACAATTTCTGCCCAAAAACTGCTCGCGCGGGT
>VGFP01000014.1 GCA_016868855.1 Bacteroidota bacterium
GTCCTTTCGAACTGTCCAGTATTTTTTGCGTTGATCCTGAAGTAGGTGGAGAGTTCCATAGGACATCTTACCCCTTTTGGGATATAGCAAAAAGAACCATCGCTGAAAACTGCTGCATTCAATGCTGTAAAATAGTTGTCAGTTGCAGGCACAACCGAGCCAAGGTATTTTTTCACCAATTCAGGATGTTCCTGAATTGCTTCGCTCATGGAACAAAAGATTACACCCACTTTGGATAATTCCTCTTTGAATGTGGTTGCTACAGATATACTGTCCATGACTGCATCAACAGCTACGCCTGTCAGTCGCTTTTGCTCATTCAGCGAAATGCCCAGCTTTTCAAATGTATTTCTCAGTTCGGGATCAATTTCATCCAGACTCTTGGGGGCAACTTTTTGTTTGGGAGCAGAGTAGTATATGATGTCCTGAAAATCAATTTTGGGATAATTGACATTTGCCCAAACAGGCTCTTCCATTTTCTGCCAATGACGAAAGGCTTTGAGTCGATATTCCAGCATCCATTCAGGTTCATTTTTTTTGGCTGAAATAAAACGGATGGTGTCTTCAGACAAACCCTTGGGTGCCTCATCCGCTTCGATATCGGTTACAAATCCATACTTGTATTCTGAGCTGGTAATCTGTTCTAAAATATCGTCCTGTTGCTCTGGCATATTGGCTGTCGATTTAATGGAGTGCAAAATTCACGATTTTCAGGTTTTTAGGGAAATGCTGGGAGGCCTGAAAACCTGATTTTCAATCGATTTTCCCAATATCGTAACACAAAAGGGACTGTTTGGTTCAATTTAACTAGTTTGTGAACGGATTATCCTGGTTTTCACATAGAAATGGCCATGACAAAAGATTTTTTAAGCAGGGAATTCAGTAAAAATTTTCAACATTCACCCAGGTTTTTCAGGGCTCCAGGCAGGATCAATCTGATTGGAGAACATTCCGATTACAACGGTGGATTTGTACTGCCGGCCGGGATCGATAAATATTGCTCGATTGCAATCGCCCCATCATCCAATCAAATATCAACTGTCATTGCATCGGACTTGAACGACAAGGTAGCATTTCAGGATATTCCAACCCATCCGTCACCAGGTCATTGGATCAATTATGTTTGGGGAGTGATGCATGCATTCAGCGCACGCGGACTCACCATCCAACCTTTTAATGCAGTCATACAATCGGAGGTTCCTGTAGGCGCCGGACTCTCATCATCTGCTGCGTTGGAAGTTGTTTTTGCAAAAGCATTCAATGAACTCTTTCATTTCAATCTTTCAAATATTGAGCTGACGCACATTGCGAAGGAAGCTGAGAATAATTACGTGGGACTCCAATGCGGGATCATGGACATGTTTGCAAGTGTACATGCGCGAAAAGACATGGCGATCAAACTTGATTGCAGAAATTTGGATATTGAATTCGTCCCCCTTCAATTAAAAACAAATAAAATACTGTTGATTGATACCTGCATCAAACATGAACTGGCGTCGTCGGAGTACAACCAACGAAGACATGAATGCGAATCAGTAGTTGAAAAATTAAACCAACAAGGGATAGAGGCGACATCACTCAGAGATCTGAGTAATGAAGATCTTGATCTGCATCGCAGCCTGCTCAGTGAAAACGAATACCTAAGAGCAAGCTATGTTATTGAGGAGAATACCAGACTGCATCAGTTTGTTGCAGCTATTTCAACAAGCGATTGGACTGCTGCTGGTTCCTTGCTCAATGCATCGCACGAGGGACTGAAAAATAAATACAACGTAAGTTGTGAAGAGTTGGATCAGTTGGTTGAATGGTGTAAATCCTGCAAAGGGTTATGGGGTGGAAGGATGATGGGTGGCGGATTTGGAGGCTGTACCAT